>CAWILG010000006.1:0-864588 GCA_963836765.1 uncultured Alphaproteobacteria bacterium | reverse complement strand
TCCCATTGCAGTTCGCCGCCACAGGCGAAATACTTCAGCCCCGTCGCTTCGCTCCTCGCAATGACGAGGAAATCACCCCAGCAGCACCGCGTCGGCGCCGTTGACCGCTTCGGCGCTGTCGATCACCGTCCGCTCCAGCGAACCGGACTGAACCGAGATGTTCTCGGCAAAAAACCGCGCCAGCGTGACGTAGCGCTGCGGATCGCCGCCGTCGCCGTCGCTGCGCGCGGCGAGCGCTTCGCCGGCCAGCATGCAGCCGCCGAGCGTCGAGCCGAACAGCCGCAGATAGGGCGTCGCACCGGCCAGCGCTTCGTTCGGCGCGGAAGCGACGCGCTCCAGCAGCCATTTGCTGGCGCGGTCGAGCGAGCCCAGCGCGTCGCGCAATTTTGCGCCGGTGGTGCCGAAGGCCGGATCGTTCGAGGTCTCGACCTGTTTGACGATGCCGGAGAGTTCGTCGAGCAGCGCCCACACCGATGCGCCGCCATTGGCGGCGAGCTTTCGCGTCACGAGATCGATCGACTGGATGCCGTTGGTGCCTTCATAGATCGAGGTGATGCGCGCATCGCGATAATGCTGCGCCGCGCCGGTCTCCTCGATAAATCCCATGCCGCCGTGGACCTGCACGCCGAGATAGGCCACTTCATTGCCGATATCGGTGGAGAACGCCTTTGCGATCGGCGTCAGCAGCGCGCCGCGGGCGGCGGCATCGGCCCGCACCTTGGCGTCCTTGGCGCGCACGGAAACATCGAGCGCCACCGCGGTGGCGTAGCAGATCGTGCGCGCGGCCGCGGTCATGGCGCGCATCTGCATCAGCATCCGCTTGACGTCGGGATGCACGATGATGGGGTCCATGCCGTCGCCCTTGCTGCCGATGGCGCGGCCCTGGCGGCGCTCCTGCGCGTAGGCCAGCGCCTGCTGATAGGCGCGGTCGGCGATGCCGACGCCTTCGAGGCCGACGCCGAGCCGGGCCTGGTTCATCATCGTGAACATGCAGAGCATGCCGCGATTTTCCTCGCCGATCAGGTAGCCGATCGCGCCGCCCTTATCGCCCATCGTCATGGTGCAGGTCGGCGACGCGTGCATGCCGAGCTTGTGCTCGACGCCGCTCGGATAGATGTCGTTTTGCGCGCCGAGCGAGCCGTCGGCGTTGACGAGGAACTTTGGAATCAGGAACAGCGAAATGCCCTTGGTGCCCGCGGGCGCATCCGGCAACCGGGCCAGCACGAAATGCACGATGTTATCGGTCATGTCGTGATCGCCATAGGTGATGAAGATTTTGGTGCCCTTGATGCGATAGCTGCCGTCGGGCGCGCGCTCGGCGCGGGTGCGCAGCGCGCCGACGTCCGAGCCCGCCTGCGGCTCGGTGAGCTGCATGGTGCCGGTCCATTCGCCGGAGACCAGCTTTTCGAGATAGATCTTCTTCAGCTCCTCGCTGCCATGGGCGTCGAGCGCCTCGATCGCGGAGAGCGTCAGCAGCGGACAGAGGCCGAAGGCGATGTTCGACGCGCTCCAGATTTCGGTGCAGGCGGCGTTGATCGCGAGCGGAAGGCCCTGGCCGCCAAACGCCTCCGGACCCGACACCGCGTTCCAGCCGGCCGCGGACCAGCGTTGATAAGCGTCGGGCCAGCCGGGCGCGGTCGTCACCTTGTTGGCGTCGAGCTTGATGCCGTGTTCGTCGCCGACCTTGTTGAGCGGCGCCAGTACTTCGCCGGCGAATTTGCCGGCTTCCTCCAGCACAGCTGCGGTGATGTCGCCGTCGAAATCGCCGTAATGGCCGGCCGCGACCGCCGCCTGCAGGCCGGCGCCGTGGTTGAGGGCGAGCAGGATGTCGTTGATCGGTGCACGGTAGGTCATGGCGTTACTCCCGGCGGAACATTTGGTGGCCGTCTTCCCATGAAACCGGCGCGCCCTCAACTCTCCCTAGGGCGGAATCCGGGATCGAGCGGGACGATGGTCCGGGGCCGGCCGTTTTGGGTGCATTCCGGCGCCAAAATCAGCCATTATGGTGCGCGAAACCCTCCCGGCCGATTTGAGCGGATTTCGCCCTCCGGGCTGTTGAAATGGCTCAACTCCCCCTATAGACCGGCGTTACCGGATCAGAAGCTGGGCGACCATCGTCCCACGCGTTCCCTGGGCGGTTCGTTGGGGCGTAGCCAAGCGGTAAGGCAGCGGATTTTGATTCCGCCATTCGGAGGTTCGATCCCTCCCGCCCCAGCCACGTATTCCGGCTCTCGGAGGGACTTCCCAAGAGACGCGCGAATGGGCCGGAAATCCCGGCTTTTCGCGCATTCGTTTTAGTCTCCGGACTCCCGATTTGCCGAACTCGAGGCAGAAATCGCCGAAAGTCTCCGGCCTAGTCCGCGAAAATTCCCGTTTTGGGCAGACTATCGGCGGAGACTGATTTGATCAGGACTGCCGCCGACCATGCCACTCTGCCGAGGCCAGTTAACAGGTCACAAGGCAAAGACCGGCGCCTGGCCGATTTACCCGGTCTATCACATGGCGCAGGCCTTCACGGCGCTGCAGACAGCCTATGACAAGGCAATCAAAGCCAATGGCGGCAACTGGCCGACCCGAGAGCAAGTGGTGGATGCGACAGCCGGCGCTGAATTCGCAACCGGCTTCGGCAGGCCGATCACCCTGAGGCCCGAGGACAACCAGGGCTTGGAAGCCCAGCTTGTCGGCGTGACCAAATCCTTCCCGGGTTACGACTTCAAGCTGCTCGACAACATGATGATCTTCGACCCGAAAGTGATCACGAACCCGGCGGGCATGCGATCGGTTGAGTGGCTCAAGACCCTGAAGCCGGACTTCGTCAAGATGGATGTGCCGACCTTCAAGCAGTAGCCCCGATCACCGTCCTCCGGTTTCGCCCGGAGGACGGGCTTTTCTGAAGGTCCCCATGAACTCGACTCTCGCCATCCTGGCCATCCTCGACGGGATCAGTTACGCCGCCCTGGTGTTTCTCGTTTCCGTGGGGCTCAGCCTGATTTTCGGTGTGCTGCGCGTGGTGAATGTCGCGCACGGCTCGCTCTACGCCTTTGGCGCCTATCTCGCCGCGACGTTCAGCCTCGTGATCGCGCAGGTGTCGCCGTGGCTTACCTATCCCGCACTGCTGGTTGCCTCCATCGTAATCGGCGTCGTGTGCGGCGGTTTCATCGAGCGCTTCCTGTTGCGGCCGCTCTACGGACGGGACGACGTGCTGCAGCTCCTGATCACCTTCGCGGCCTTCATGATCATGGACAATCTGCAGCGTCTGATCTGGGGCGTGCAGCCAATCTTCGCTGCTGAGCCCTTGAAGCTGTTGCCGAACATCAGCGTATTCGGCGTGAACTATACGTCCTACAGGTCATCCTGCTTCCGGGCGTGGCAGTCGCGACGCTATTCGGACTGTGTTACTTCCTGCGGAAAACCCTTGCGGGAGCCGTTATTCTGGCGGTCACCGAGGATCGGGAGGCGTCAACCGCCATCGGCATCGACGCCCAACGCGTCTACTCTATTACGTTCATCATCGGGGCGAGCCTGGCGGCGCTCGGCGGCGCGCTTGCTTCGCCGACCACATCGCTGGTGCCCGGCATGGGCGCCGACATGATCGTGCTCTCTTTCGCGGTGGCAGCCACTGCGGGTCTGGGGCAGATCGAGGGCACCGCCCTTACGGCCCTCATGATCGGTTTGACGCGCGCCTTCGTCATCTATCTGCAGCCGGAGTTCGAAGTTCTCGTACCCTATCTGCTGATGGTGCTGGTGCTTCTGGTGCGTCCGTTCGGACTGTTCGGTGCGGTGCAGGTGAGAAAAATCTAATGGCGGGCCGTATCAAGCCGATCACGGCAGTCGCAATCATCTTCTTTCTGGCCAGCGCGGTACTGCCGCTCTTCGTCGCGAGCTGGGCGACGTTATTCGCGCTCATTCTCGCCAAGGGCATCGTGATGCTCGGCATCGTCCTGTTGCTGCAGGCGGGACAAGTATCGTTCGGACACGCGATGTTCTTCGCCACCGGCGCCTACACCGCGGCGTTCTGGGGCAAGTACATCGGCGGCGGCGATATACTGATCTTTCTCGCGCTAGGAGGCATAACCTCTACGGTTTTTGGCCTGATCGTCGGCCTGTTCGTGGTTCGCTACCGGGAAATTTTCTTCGGAATGCTGAACCTGGCATTCTCCATGGTGTTGTGGTCGCTGCTCGAGAAAATGTTCCACTACACCAACGGCGCTGACGGCATCCGGGTCGCCCGTCCTGGCTTGCTTGGATTTTCGTTCACGCCGGAGACGTTCCAATACGTTATTCTCTACGTGAGCCTTTTGGTCGCGATTGCTGCGTTCTACGGCGTACAACGCTATCTCGACAGCCCGCTCGGTCACATGTTGCGCGCAATGAAATCAAACGAAACTAGGCTCGAATATCTTGGGATGTCGGCGCGGCGCGTACTGCTCATCGGCTACGTGATCTCCGCGTTCTAGGCGGCATTGGCGGCACGTTGGTTTCGATCATCCAGCAGATCGCTACGCCCGAGTTCGGCTTCTGGACTAAGTCGGGCGAGTTCGTGTTCATCGCGATCCTCGGCGGCGGCGCCCATGCCTTCGGCGCGTTTGCGGGTGCTGCGATGTTCGAATGCGTGCGGTTCTACGCCGCGGCGCATCTGGCGGACTCTGGCAGCTCATTCTCGGCGTCGTGCTGATCGTCATCATCCTTTACGCGCCGAACGGCCTGATCGGCCTCCGGCAGCGCTACGGTCAATCCAGGCGGGGAGGGCATTGATGGCCAGCGTCCTGCTCTTTCCGCAAAGAACATCAAGATCCGGTTCGGTGGCGTCATTGCTGCCGATGGGATCGATCTCGACGTCCTCGAAGGCGAAAACCTCGCCATCATTGGGCCGAACGGGGCCGGTAAAACCACGTTTCTGAACATATCGACGGGTTATCTGCGGCCGCAAGCTGGCACCGTAAGCTTTCTCGGCCACGACATTACAGCGCAGCTTCCGCGCACGATCACCAAGCTCGGTATCGCCCGAGCCGTCCAAATTCCACAGCTGTTCCTTGATCAGACCGTGATGGAAAACATGCTGATCGCGGCCGCCTCCCTGCGAGGGCGCCCGTCCGGCTTCCAGGCTCTTTCGCGCATGCCGGAAGTGACGGAAATGGAGCGGCTGCTGGATCTCGTCGGTGTCAAGTTGTACGCCGAACGAACAGCGCGAGAGCTGCCCGAGGGACAACGCAAGCTTGTCGATATCGCGCTCGCGCTCGCGCTGAAGCCAAAGCTCCTGCTGATGGACGAGCCGACCTCGGGCGTTGTGCTCAAGAAAGAGAGCAGCAAGGCCTTCTACCGTAAGGCGCCGCGGCTGAAGCCAAGCAGGTAAATCTTCGATCCATTGGCGTGATCGTAGTTACGGCATATGAATTTGTACGCATCTAAAACATTGCGCTTCAATCCGTAGCCAAAACGCCTCCAAGAATCGCCAATGGCAAAAACGACGAAGTCCCAACGCCATCGTCATACTTTGCGGCTTGCTCATTGCTATGGAGATCAAGCGATTGGAAAATTCGCCAGACATTGGTCCGCCAAACACTTGATGCCGCGTTACCGGTGCCATCCGACAAAATAACAATTTTGGGAACAGGCATCCTGGCCTCCTGATATGCTTCTCATTTGAAACAGCCGCGATCCTAAAGGTAATGAGGGAGCAGGACAATCTATAGTGGCAGTATTCTAAGGAAGCGTAGAAAGTGGATAACTTGTATTTTGCCGGCGATTTGCAGCAGCCTAGGTTCTCGAATGACGATGGAAGTCTCGTGAAGAAAAGCAAGAAGGTCGGCGCCAGCGGTGCGACCAGGAAAAGCGCGACCAAGAAAGGCAAAAAATTCTCGGGTTCGGCGATCTCGACGTCCTCGCCCCTCGGCATGTTGGCGCTCCATCTTCGCGAGCAGTGGAAAAAGTCCGGTCGCGACGGGTTAGTGTTTCTCGCTGAAGACGAGAACAGGGCCGAGCGGCTCGGCGGCATCGTCCATGCACTCGATCCATCGCTCGATGTTCTCGTATTCCCTAGATTGAATACGTTGCCCTTCGATGGGCTGGAACCGTCGCGCGAGATCGCTGGCAGGCGGAGTTCGGTCTTGCGCCGTCTTGCCAGAAGAAGAAAGCCGATTTTGCTCGTCTCGACGGCAGAGGCGATCATGGAGCGGCTGCCTTTGCCGGCGAGTTGGTCGCGCATCAGCCTAAGCCTGAAGGTGCAAGCGTCGTATGCCGAGCAGGACCTCGAGGCCCGCATGGAGGAATTGGGCTACGATCTCGACGAAGAGGCAGAATATCCGGGCACCGCGCTCTTTCACGGCGCGACATTCGAGATCTTCCCGGCCGGCGCTCTCGGGCCGTACCGGATCGAGCATTCCGGCGGTGCGATCCGCAGAATTGTTGCCGTCGACCCGAATGAGCATGACGTCATATCCGATTTCAAGGAACTGATTGTCGATCCGATGTCGGAGCGCCTTGCGCTGGGCGGCGAGCCGGGCGCAGCGGGCTACCTTCCCGGACTATTGCGATCGGGCACGATGGATCGCGGATGCAAAAGTTCCGGCCCACGCTGACAGCTGGCTGAGTACGATCGAGGAGGCGGCCGGCCGCAGGGATTCGGAACGCGAGTATCTGGGGCGAGGGGACTGGAAGAAGCTGGAGAAGCGCATGAGTGTGCTTCCTGCTAAGACGGCGTTTGTGGCCACGCCCGACTTCTCGAAGGTTGCGGCGCCGAGGAAAGCGCTTCGCGCGTTCGTGGCCAGTGCGGAACGCGCCGGATCTCGTTTGCTCTTCGTCGCCGCGGTCGAAGACGATCTGCGCGCGATGGAGCGCATGAGTGGGGTCAGGGCGGAGCGTTTCGCCAACTGGGACGAGGCGGCGGAGGCCAGAAGACGCGAGGGCGCGCTGTTGGCCGACTTCGACGCGGGCTTTTTCGCTCCCGGGAAAAAGCAGACCTTGGTTGTGACCGCGTCTGACGTGCTCGGTAGCCGTGCCCATCATCCGCAACCGATGGCCAAAGCCTGGACAGTCGCCTTCAATCACCCGGATATTCCCGAGCGCGGCGCGGCCGTCGTTCATCTCCAGCGTGGCTTGGCTTTACTTGATCGTTTGCAGACCCTCGACATGGGGAACGGTACAAACCGCGAGATGATCAGGCTCGAATTCGCCGGCGATGATGCTGCGCTTGTTCCGCCTGCCGATCTCGCCTTGATCTGGCCCTACGCTGTAGAGCCCGGTAAGCTCACGTTAGACAAGGCCGATGGCAGCACGTGGTGGAACAGACGTGGCGAGGCCGAGCAGGAAATCGAAGCAGCGGCCAAGCAGCTTGCGAAACATATCGCCCAACGACGGCGCCGGCGTGCTCCCAAGCTGGTCGCTCCGGGGGCGGCCTATGAAAGATTCGTCGCGCGCTTTCCGTATTTCACGACGGTTGATCAGGCCAAGGCGATCCGGGACGTGCTGGACGATCTGGCGGCTGGTCACCCGATGGACCGGGTGATCTGTGGTGATGTCGGCTTCGGCAAGACCGAGGTCGCCTTGCGGGCGGCGGCGGCTGTCGCGCTGTCAGGAAAACAGGTCGCTGTTGCGGTTCCGACCACCGTCCTGGCCAGACAGCATGTCGAGACGTTTCGCAAGCGGTTCGGCCCGCTCGGAATCGAAGTGGCAAATTTGTCGCGGGCTGCGTCGGCGGCGGAGATAAGAGATACGAAAGAAAAACTCCGTCGCGGCAAACTGAAAGTCGTTGTCGGCACACAGGCTCTCGCCTCGACTGACGTGAGGTTTGCCGACCTCGGCCTTGTCATCATCGATGAGGAGCAGCATTTTGGTGCGGCGGAGAAGGCGAAACTTTCAGGCCTTGCGAAGGGCGTTCATACTCTTTGGATGAGCGCCACGCCGATACCGCGCACGCTGGCGGCGGGTCTTGCAGGGTTCAGGGACCTGAGCGTTATTGCTACGCCGCCGGTTCATCGGCTGCCTATCGTCACCAAGGTTGCTCCGCTATCGGACGCCGCGATCGCCGCGGCTTTGCTGCGTGAGCAGAGGCGCCACGGGCAGAGTTTCCTGATTTGCCCCCGTATCCAGGATCTGGAGCCGATGCTGGCAAGGGTGAAGTCGACGGCTCCGGACCTTCGCATCGTATGTCTCCATGGTCGGTTGCCTGCCGAAGATATCGACGATCGAATGATGAGCTTCGTCGAAGGTGAAGCGGACGTGCTCCTCGCGACCAATATCGTGGAGAGCGGCCTCGACATTCCCCGGGCGAACACCATCGTCATCTGCTGGCCGGAGAAGTTTGGTCTGTCGCAGCTTCATCAGCTAAGGGGCCGCGTCGGACGGGGCGGCACGCGTGCTTTCGCGTATTTGTTGAACGAGTCGAACTCCGAACAATCCGAGAAGCGTTTGGCCGTGCTGGAAGAGTTCAGCAAGCCCGGCGCCGGCTTTGCCATCAGCGAGCGTGATCTGGATCTCCGGGGCGCCGGAGACCTGTTCTCCGAACAGCAGTCTGGCCATCTGCAGGTATTCGGGCCGATGCTCTATAGCCATCTTCTCAAGCGGGCGTCGGAGAAGGGCGCCGACGGTGGCGCCGAGCTGTGGGTGCCTGATCTGAACCTGCCGATCGCCGACATGCTGCCCACGGGCTACGTACAGTCGGACGCTGTTCGCCTGGAAATCTATGGCCGTATTGCCAGATGCCGCACCGAGGATGATCTCGAGGATTTGGAGGACGAAACCGCACGTCGTTTCGGCAGGCTGCCGCCGGAAGCGCGCGAGTTTTTCGCGGCCGCAAGGCTCAGGCTCGATTGCAAGCGGCGCGGCATTATGAGGCTCGACGTCGGCCCCGAGGCTGTTGCGGCGACGTTCCTCCCTGGTCGGCTTCGCAAGTCGAAAGCGAAGTCGCTGGAGCGCGAAGGCGATCGCGTGGTCTATATCGGCAATCGCAATGCGAAGCCGTTCGAACGAATAAGCGACTTCCTTGAGTTGCTGGACGAGTAGTTGGCTAGAGCCGTTCCATAACATTCGATGGACGAATTCAGCCGATCGATCGGTGCTGCTCTCGCCATGACAGGGGTAGGAGTTTTGGGATCTGCTTCAGCTCAATAGTCGCTTCGCCGTCTAGAGCTGCCCTTGTCAGGTCCGGTGGCAGAAACGCCAGCCGCAGTCCTTGCCGGACCACTTTCGGATGGAGGGCCGCCGCCGCGGCGAGCTCTTCGATGGATGAACGGCGCCCGCTAGACAAATCGTCGAGCCAGGCATGAGCTCGGACAATTGACTTGACGAGTTTTTGATCGATCTTTGGCGTCTGGCGGAGAAATCACTTGCGACGCGCCTTTTGGCTTTGGAGCCCAAGGAATTTCGATCAAGCCCCGTTTTCCTTTTGATTGCTTTAGCGCCACTCTAATCCTTCCATCGGAAACGGTGACTGTGTCGACCTGCTTAAGCATTTCATCCCTTGGCGCCTGGAGCTTTTCTTTCAGCGCGGCCTCGACGACGCCTTCGATCTCCGGGGCAGAAATTCTTGTAACGGAGCCCGCCTTATGACTTCGCCCGCGCAAAGCGGTGCTGACATAGAAGCGATAGCGCACACCGTTCTTGCTAGAAAAGCTCGGTCCCATGCGGTTGCCCTTATCGTCAAACAGCCTGCCTTGCAGCATGGCGCCGCTTTCGGAAAACTTGACCTTGCGTTTAATGGTGTTCGATTTGAGCAGTTCCTGCACACGATCGAAGGTTGGGCGGTCCAGGATTGCTTCATGCTCGCCCTTGAACCATTTGCCGCCGTAATGGGTTTCGCCGATGTAGATCCTGTTTTTGAGGAGATAGGCGAGGGGACCGTAGGTGAATGGAATGCCGCCTTGATATTTCGCAACCTTGGTTTTGCGGCGCTTGGTGACGATCTTCCGGCGGTCGAGTTCGGCGACGAGCTTGCTGAACGATCCCAGTTCCAGATAAAGGCGAAAAATGGTCCGAACGGTCTCGTCCTCGGATTTGTTGGTGACCAGCTTCTTGTTCTTCGCATCGTAGCCGAGTGGCACGGTGCCGCCGGTCCATTTGCCCTTGCGCCGGCTGGCGGCGACCTTGTCTCGGACCCGCTCGGCTGACAGCTCCCTCTCGAATTGGGCAAAAGAGAGAAGAACGTTCAGGGTCAACCGGCCCATGGACGTGGTGGTATTGAACTGCTGGGTAACGGCTACGAACGAGACCGATTTGGCGTCAAAGGCCTCAACCAGCTTTGCGAAGTCGGCAAGCGAACGGGTAAGGCGGTCGATCTTGTAGACCACTACCACATCGACCTTGCCGGATTCGATATCGCCTAGCAGCTTCTTCAGAGCGGGGCGGTCGAGGTTTCCCCCGGAATATGCCGGGTCGTTATAGTGCTTGGGGGAGGGCCCTCCATCCTTGGAACGCCTGGCTCTTGATATACGCTTCGCAGGCCTCCCTTTGGGCATCCAGCGAGTTGAATTCCTGCTCTAGCCCATGCTCAGTGGATTTGCGGGTGTAGATCGCGCAACGGAGAACTTTGCCATCAGTTGGCATCGGCGGCTTCCTGTCGGGCTGCCGACCGCAGCCCAAAGAAACGCGGGCCGTTCCACTTCGTACCGGTGATGAGGTTGGCAATTTCGGAAAGGCTGGCGAACGATTTGCCGGCATGAGTAAATCCATCTGTAGTCACAGTGACCCGATACCTCTTGCCGTTCCAGGTTCGCACCAGTTCGGACCCTGGCTTGATCCGTCGCGGCAGCTCAAGTCGACCAGCGGGATTGGCCGATGTGGCCTTCACCATCTGGTGAAGCAACCGTCGAATAGACGGAGGAAGGCCGCCGTAGGCCTTCTCCTGAATTGTGTGAGCAATGCTGCGACGGAGGAGGTCCGGACCGAACGCCTTGGGCGGTTCGGTCCGGAATAGCTCGCGGTAGCGTTTCCTCAAGTCGATGATGGGCATTGTCAGCAACCGATGCAGCTCTGCCTCAACCGCGGGATCGGTCCGCGTTGGTTCGTTCTTGAATTTCACGACGCCGCGCCCGATTTGCCTATCCGATACATGCGCTTGCCGTTCACCTTCTGAGAGGTGAGGTTCAACTTCAGCTTCTTTTTGATCACACCGGCAAAGAAGCCGCGCACGGAGTGCTGCTGCCAATCGGTCGCCTTCATGATAGCATCGATCGTCGTGCCCTTGGATTGGCGGAGCAAGCCGAGCACGGTCTCCTGTTTGGAAAAACGGGCTGAATCCTCTGTCGCCTTCTTGTTTAAGCGAAACGCCTTGGTGGGCTTTCCTGTCTTAGGGGCTGACCGGCTTGCTTGGGACCTGGAGGATTTTAATATCGATTTTGCATTGGGGGTGGCCACGCGGCTCTCCATCGTTTCAACGACAGCATCATGTGCTGCCACTGACACGAGCCCGACCTTAGGAAGGCGGGCGAGGGGTCGAGATGAACCTCAATCCTGGAAAGACCGCTTAGCAAAGCGGCATTATGGAGACGGCGGTTTGGTAGATCATCTGCTCAATGTGGTCGTGATAGGTAGGCAACAACAGCGTCGTCAGTTTGACGCTCCTATTGCCAGGACAGTGACGCTCTGATGGCCGCTGAAGTCGAGCGAATTCTGAGCAATCTTATGGCTCTTTTGGGGGCCCGGCGGGACACCGCGAAGCTCACGCCCTTACGCACACGATGCATATTGATCACCTTCGACTGCCTGGATGAGCTGCGAGGCTTCGCTGTCTTGCGATGAACCGCGCCTCGGACTTTTCAGTTACTTGTTCACGCGATCGCAGCAGATGTTCCACTCACACACACACGTTTTGTGTGTGATGAAAGTCCAGTGATTACTGAGCAATCCTATTGTACTGTCGGAGCCCCGCCTCCGCGGCGTGAACGTCGTGTTGAATTCAAGGTCAATCGCCTACCCAGCTGAGCGTCTCGTCATAGCCCGTCATCTTTAAGGCCAAGGCCTGCATAATCGAATCAACGATGTCAATCGTGCCGACCCTGCGGAAAGCTCAAGATTTCAGCCTCGACATCGGTCATGAATGGTATTCTTCGGAAACCGCGACGAACCCCAGTAGATCAAAAGGGTCGGTTTGCCGTCCTGAGCCTGCCCGTGGCTTTCTCTACCCTCTACCCGACCCAACTCATCGTGGAGTCATACCCTGACGTGTTGTGGGCCAAGGCCTGAGTGATCGAGTCTACGATGTCGTCCGTCTTGCCTTGCGGAAAGGTCAGCAACTCGGCCTCGACGTCGACCATGAACGGTGTGTTCTTCGGAAACAGAACAAGCCCGGCTTCGAACTTGTGCTGTTGCACGTAGACGCGGCCAATCTTGTCGCGTTCAACCGGCACCGCCCTCGTAGCGTAAGTGCCGGCGCGCTTGAGCTCTTGCGCAAGTGCAATCCCCGTCGAGGCATCTTCAATGAGGATCCGATACGGCTTCCATTTGTTGGCAAGCAAAATCGCCATTTCACGGAGCTGCGGGTATTCATAGCGACCTCTCACCATGTCCAGCAGATAGTAGTGATTGTCGGCGAGCATCCAGGCAGTGCACACCGACCAGTCGTTCTGCGCGCCGTTTTTTGCCGCCGTATCCCAACTCAGGATGATCCTGGTTTTCCACGTTCGTTCCGGCACTACGTCGTAGTAGCGGAGCCAAGCGCGGCGGATCATTCCGCCGCCGGAAGGGACTGGGGCTTGCTGATACTGAGCGCCAAAATCGTCCGGACCGAGATCACGCCGCAGCTTTTGCAGCGTTGCAAGCGACTCGAACTTTGGATGCAATGCTTCACCCGCGCGGCGGACGTGAGTAGCCCCGTCGCCAACCGCTATGGACTCGTCCTCTTCGGCGATCCCCGGCAAACTGAGTACCTTCCAATCTGCAGAATTCTCCATCAAATGTCCGGAAAGATCATTGAGATGGATTCGCTGCATGACCAGGATGATGACGCCCTTGTCCTTGCTATCAAGCCGAGACATGAGCGTGTTCGTGACCCATTGGTTTAGTCGGTTGCGATTGCTTTCATAGAGCGTATCGAGCGCCTTCTGCGGATCGTCGATAATGAACATGTCGCCTCCGAGGCCCGTCAACGAGCCATAGACTGATGTCGATTTTCGAAAGCCCCGCGCGGTGGTCAGTACCTCGTTGTCAACGTTGCGCTTGATCCGCATCAGAGGGAAGGCACGACGGTACCATTCGGACGTGACGATCGCCCTAAAATCGGCGGCGAGTTTAGCCGCCAATTCGTCGGAATAACTGACGCAAAAGATACGCTTGGACGGGGCGTGACCGAGCAGGAAGGCCGTGAACGCCACTGATACGGTCAGCGACTTGAGGTTGCGGGGCGGCATGTTGATGATGAGCCGCGTGATCTTACCGTCAGTGACCAACTTGAGCTGATGCGCGATTGCATCAATGTGCCAGTTGTCAATAAACGGCTGACCGGGGTTGAGGGTCATCAGGCACCGCCGCAAGAACATGATGAAATCCATGCGCAGAATGGCGTCGACGAAGTGCTGATCATTCATTGCGTTCCTCCTGAGTGCTTTTCCAGAAAGGCCTTGAGGATTTCGGTGTCCTCCTGCGTCGGGACATTCTGCGGCGCCTCGGTCTGTGCATGTTCATAGAGGCCAAAGAGAAAGGACGCCGCCTTGGTGTCGCCCTTCAAGGCGGTGTCAGCAAACCTTGTGATCATGGCTTCGCGCACCATCACCTTGCGGACGCGTCCGTCTGACGTGCGCGTCGAAATCTTGCTATCGAGGATCTGACGGACGAGCGTTGCCGTACTCTTGGCGCCTTTGGGGCGTCCCTTCGGATTGCCGCTTTGTCCGGGCTTAAACTGATGTGAGCGCGGCGGCTTGCCATAGCCGATCTCCGCGCCGATTCGGCTCGATTTGTCGGATCTCTGTTGGGAAGGGCGCCCCTTTCCTTGCTTCCCGCCTCTCATCGTGCCGTCCGTGCGCGTTGGTGACCCGCTGCAACTTCGTCGAATGTCTGGCCTGAAGCTCCCAGAACGGCGTCCTTGCCCGTCAGCTGTTGCCAGCGGCGGATCGCAACATCAACGTAGAGTGGATCGATCTCCAGGCCGAACGCTCGGCGACCCACACGCTCGGCGGCCAGGATCGTTGTGCCGGATCCAATGAAAGGATCCAGGATGATGTCGCCGCGTTTCGAACAGTCGCGCATGGCGTCGGCGACGAGTGCGATCGGCTTTACCGTCGGATGAGCTGAAAGGTCATCCATCCGGCCGGCACGGAATGTATTGACGCCCGCGTACGTCCAGACGTTAGAGCGAGAGCGACCGTGCTTGCCCAGTTCGACGTTGTTTTGATGAGGTTGGTAGCCATTCTTGAGCACGAGAATGAGCTCGTGCTGCGACCGATAGAAGCTCCCCTGGCCAGCGTTGGTCTTGTTCCAAACTACGACGTTCTTCAGTTCGCCATAAGTATTTCGGCTCGCGCTAAGCGCATCGAAAAGGTGCCGCCAGTCCATGCAGACATAGTGAATTGCTCCATCTTTGGAGAAGCGGCAGGCGTGGGCCATCCACTTGCTCAGAAAGTCAATAAACTCGGTAGAAGTCATCTCTCCCGATGCGCGAGCGAACTCACGGTGACGAATCTTTCCACGGCCCTGTACGCTCGCGATCCTTAGATTGTATGGCGGATCCGCAAAAACCATTGCGGCCAGTTCGCCATTCATGAGGGTTTTGACATCGGAGGGCTCGCAAGAGTTGCCGCAAAGCAATCGATGTTGCCGCCCAAGGAGCCAGAGATCGCCGCGTTGGCTGACCGCGGCCTTCGTCGGGGCTGGCGTGTCGTCCGCGGGATCATGCTCGGGATCGACCAATTCGGTCATCAACGTATCGACTTCGGCTGCTTCGAAGCCGGTGATTTCGAGGTCCAGGTTGCATTCAACCAGAAGCTTTGCCAGCTCAGGGAGCTCAACGCCGAGCACCGCGCGGTCCCAGCCGGCGTTGAGGGCAATTTTGTTATCCGCGATCGCAAGGGCGCGCTTTTCTGTTTCGCTCAAGCCGTTGATAACGATAACCGGAACTTGCTTGAGCCCGAGGCTTTCAGCGGCAAGCGCGCGCCCATGTCCGGCGATGATGCAGTAATTCTCGTCGACCAGAATCGGCCCGGTCCAGCCCCACTGCAGTATCGAGCGCGCAATCTGAGCGATCTGACGCTTTGAATGTGTGCGCGCGTTGCGTGGATTTGCCTTGAGGCGGGCGAGACGAACGATTTCCACAACGGGGTGGCGCTTAAGTTCGTGCAATGTCATATTGTAACCTCAATATGGGTTTCAATTGAGTGGCGGAGCTCTAATTGTCCGTGTTGGCATTCTGAGATCCTCTGCGTTTAGGTGCGGCCCCGTTTGGCCGGCTCTGTGGTCAAAAGGGCGTCGTGGAGTTTGTGCGCAGCAGAAACCAGTTCAAGAAAGGTGGTCGATCGACCAAGTTTCTTACGAGAAAATGCATCGGCCTCCGTCGCTCTAAAGACGTAGGACTGGAGCTCATCCGCATCGCCCCGTCCTAGCGGCGCTCCGCTGTCGGACACGATCAGGAGAAACGTGGGGCGCGAGTTGTCGGCCCATATGAGAAAGCGTTCGCTTTGCATTGCGATCTTGTTTGGATCAAACAGGTCTGTCGGATCCTCAAGCAAGATTTGCCGATGAAAATAAGCCAGATCTTTCCTCGCGTCTCGGAGGAGACCGACCACAATCTGCTGCGTCCAATTATGATTAAGCAAACGCAACCCTATGGAAAGTGCAAACGCCTCGTATTCGGAAAAGAACACCTCGTTCCCGCGGCCTGGGCCTTTTTCGCTGTAGAACGCATGCTTAATCGCTGATCGTTGAGGAAGGGGCAGATTGCGGTCTGTGTCGAGGAGGCGTTTCAAGCGGGTGCACAGCTCCGTGTCGCGCCCACGACGGCCGAACTGCCGAGCGATAGCCTCTTCAACTTGATTTCTCTTGAAGCCTTCCATATAAAACTTCGTATCAGGTTTCAAAAAAGCGTGCAAGGGATGGAGACGAGCGTGCGCAGCATTAGTCAGATTCGGGACCGGCAATTCGTGTTGAGTTGCCTTGTGCCGAAAATGGTAGGGATCGCATTCGATCGCGGTCATGATGTGTACGGGTACTCCGGGTGTTCAGTTCATGTGACCCCAGACCTGTTGGTATCGGTCAGTCCAATCGACGGTCGCCGCCTATTGCTGAGCGCATACTGGCATCTGAAGTCCGCCTTGATAAAAAAGGTGCTTTCTGACTCATGTCACCAACACGCCTGATCAGGTCGATCCAGATTTCTACCGGTTCTGTGCTGGAAGTGTTGGTTTGATGAGTTGGAAGCGTGGTGTGTGGGAAGACGAGGTAATGGGTGATTTTGCAGCGCCAGCCAGTATGACCGAGCAGTTTCCTCCTCACGTGCTTACCGGAGAGGGCAGGGCCTTGCAGTAGCCGTTCGCGCAATGACGCGTTATGGAACGGCCGATTTTGGCGGAAAGCGGCCGGTCATGCACATGTCCTCTGCCGGCGGCAGACCGGACATGTCACGCCGGTGGGCTCGGGTCTCAGTTTGATGCTGCGGACGGCTCCACCACGGCACATCGGTGCCATGGATGTGGGCGCTGTTAAGGCTCCCAAGATTTAGAGGAGTGAGCCATGCAGACGATAACGACAATCGGTTTAGACATCGCCAAGTCGGTTTTTCAGGTTCACGTCGTTGACGCTGGCGGCTCTGGTAATTGTTCGCTGGCAATTGAAACGTCGCTATGTCCTGACGTTTTTCCAGAAGCTCTCGCCTTGTCTGGTCGGTATCGAAGCCTGCAAGTTCAACGCCTTAGCTATGCAGGCCATGCCAGGGTTAAATACCTCATTTGGCCGGTAGCTTAAGCCCTGTAATTCAGTTCGCATGCAACGAGATGCTCTCGTCGGGATCACGTTTTCGCTCCGACGACAACTCGGCCCGATGCCGCCTGTTAACTAAGGTATTGAAATCCAGAGCTATCGGCACGTCTGCGCAAGTCATGTGGAACAATCCTCAGAAAAGCTCCGCGCAGCCCATGACTTGCTCGGTCAGAATTAGAGGGAGGATGGTTACCAAGACCGAAAAAAAATTGTCCAAATTCTTGAGTTTTGTAGCGGCGCTAGGCGAGCGGGTGTCTACGGCGACGGCACCACCCGGATTTTGGCCATCATGCCTCCATCCTCATGTTCCAGAATATGGCAGTGATAAACGAACTCACCGAGCTGGGCGAACGGAATATCTATCACGACGGGCGGCGACGAACATTGGCCGTTGCGCCATTGGTCGGGCGTGCAGACGCCGTTCTGCTTTTCCATGACCTCACGGAATATGTGGGGACTGCCACTCCGAGCGGGATGTTGTCCTGGATGATCCCGCCGCCGGATGACAGCTGGACCTGATCCGCCGACGATCCGGAATCTCGTCTGGTGGATATGGAAATTGTGGTTCTCGGTGGATAGCTGGACCAGTTCCCACGTCTCGCGCACGGGGGCCTGTCCCGGACCGAGTGGCAAGCAGATGGCGGTCTGCGACGGGTCGAAGCGACTCATTGGGCGTTGGGTCTCTGGGACGACCGCGCCCTGTTCATCGACTTCCTCGTAACCAAGAGCAAACGTATCGTCCTCGGAGACGTCCTCCAATCCAAAAAAGATTCGGCGTCGGTGCCCATTTGGCAGGGCCTTGCATCCGGCCGGCAGCGGCGCCGCGCTGGCCTTGGGGACCGGTGCCCTGAAGATGCCGGCAGGCTGCATGGCAGCCAGCGCATCGCCCTGAATGTCGAGGGCAGAGTTCACCAGACGGCGCGTTGAGGCCTGCGCGAATTCCACCTTGGCGAGATCGAATGCCGGCCATTTGTCCCCGGACCCCATCGTGAGGCCGACCATCCTGAAGCTGGCAGTGACGCCGCTTGGGGGAGAGGCGACGAGGCCCTGCGGCGTCCGGTAAGTGACCCACAATTCGGCGCGAGCGCCCGGCATCATGACGAGCTCGGTGACGCAGATCGGAAGCGAGCGAACATCCACAGAAGGGGGCACAGGGCAATCGACCACTTTAAACTTAGCGCCAGTAAGCTCGACCGTCGTCGCCATTGGCGTGTTCTGAGGCAGGTGCACGCTGACCCCATCGACGGCAAGGAGTTGCATGATCATCGGCGTCCTATCGGCGTCGTTGATCAGATGAAGATCGTAGCTGAGGCTGCCGGACGCATTGGTTAGCCGCCAGATTTCGCCGTCCGGGTCCGTCATCCGGATCGTGGGATATGGCTCGCCGTTGAGAGTGAAGAACCACCGGCCGCCAGTATAGTCGTTGCCGCCTTTCCGGTGTTGTTGGTGCCGGAGCACGAGCCGCGGCGCACGTCTGATGCGCCAGCCGGGAATTGCGCGCAGAAATCCGGATCCTCCTGATGGAGTACCTCGCCATCGACGACTTGCGCAGAGCCGCTGTGAAACTGGATCGTGCCATTCGCGAGAACCTGGATGTCCTTCAGGATCAAGTGGCGAACCTGTGCCTCGGGAAACGGCGCATGCACGGCATCGCCGCGTGCGTAATCCCCCGCGGTTCCGATCGTGATGATCCCGGCCAAACCACTTGATACCTGATTGAGCGAGATGCCGTGAACATGCGGATGGAACCAGTACAGACCGGAAGGATGGTTCCTCGGAATATCGATGCGATAGTCGACCGCGTCCATGGCAATGGAGCCGTGTTCATGTATTAGTGACGTCGGGGACCCATTGGCGGAATTAAATACCGACACGAAGATATAATCGCCGAAGCTCGGGTCCGCGGACGTCGGCGCTCGCGCCGGAACAAGGAGCCCATGGGTATGCAGATTGGTAGGGTTCAAATATAGATTGGCCCCGCCCGGGTCGGGCGCGTGGGTAAGTTTTGCCGGGTCGATCCTTCGGCAATTGATTGACGAGCCGGACCTTGAGCATGTCGCCTTGCTGCAGCGCCAAGACGCACGCCGCCGTAATCGGCGACGGTGCTAGTTCCCGGCGGACAGCGGTCGCCGGTCGCAGGTCGTCGACAAATCTCATACACCCAGCCGATGGGATTGATCGCAGTGCCGCCGCCCAGCGGCGTAAACGAAATGCTTGGAATCGGTCTTGGCTTGGCGATCATGAGAATGTCAAGTACGCCGTGCTCGCTCGCGAACACCGCTGGTTCGGCGAATGCGGCCAGCGCCGCTCTGCCTCCGCATGCCAGCATAGCCAACATGCCCGCTCCACTGAACCAAAGACAGCTCGAAATTCTTTGCATGTGAGCTTCTCCTCGTCGTGTTTACCGCTGCCTGCTTTCCAAGGATGTGTACTGCGTGTCCGGCATCTCGAGCGAGACCTGGCCGGTTAACCCCGGCGCCAGCATTACGGTTGCGCGAATCTCCGGCTGGCGCGTGAAAGACTGGTTGAGATTTGTCGCAAAATTCACAGTTTCATAAACGCCTTCGTTCCAGAGGCTGTTCGCCCAACCGACCAGCACGCGGAATTGCTCGGTGCCGAATTCGGCCCAACCTTGGCGGAGTCGAAAGAGCGCATTGGTAGAGGCTGATGGCGAGCCGCCGCCGAAGTCGCCTTCCACGCGGGTCTCAAGAGTACCCCAGGCGATCGCAGTGCGCGTATCGATGCCCAGGCGGCTAAACCTCGCGGACAATCCGAAATCGCCCCCTTGCCTGTCGGCCGGGCTGTTGGCCAGGGGAATCGTTTGCACTGTCGGTGCATCCGTCTGGTTACGGCCGTTAAAGTCGCGGTAACCATTGAGGTTCGCAAAGCCGTAGAAACGCACCTCCGATTCGCTACCGGGGATACGTAGTGAGAGGCCGGGCAGATCGGAACGCAACGCATCCCCACCTTCGCCGTCGTAGTTCTGATTCCCCATCGGTTCGGGCGGAAGCAGGATGGCCGCTGCGGGTCGCGGTGGAATCGCGGCCGTCGCAGACGACGGCTGGACGGGTGTTGAAGTCGGAATTGCGGTTGCCACCGACGGCGGTGCGCGATGGGCTGCATTGGCGGACGGCTTGGCCACGCGTTCACGGCCTTCGACTTCGTCCAGCCGGCGTTGCAAGGCATCGATTTTTTTCATCAACGCCTCGATCGTGGGTTGCTCGGCCTGCGGCTCTGCCTGGGCCGGACAAGCAAGTGCTGTTGCAAGGACAACAACACTCCAACCGCTGATGTATCGCATCTGAGGTATCCTCCCGGCGCATTGCGCTCTGTGAGGTGATCTAAGCCTCGCCTTGCAGCCCGAACAAGTTTGCTTTTGGCCAGCGTGTTGGAATTTTCTTGCGCTGTTGCCTTGGCGCTGCACGAAGCCATTCCACCTAACATTGCATGTGGACCACTGGTACGGTCGCCGACGAAGATACACTTGACCAATGTGGACGCTGGGAGATTGTGCTGGTTGGGATCTTTGACGGATTACCGTTGATCGTTACCGATCGCACGCGCTGTCTGGCATTCCATATCGCTCGATCCGAGCAATCGCAACAAGGACAAAAGAATCCGGGAGCGGGCCATGAATAAACAAGACCGCGTTGGCGATCTTGCAGACTATGCCTATGTGTCGACCGGTCACCTGCCACCTGCTGCGGAAATCGTCAGGTTGGTGGATGAGGCGCATGCGCGGTACAAGTCAAACATTGACGGCACGAATTCGCAGGTTTACCCGGCCCTGGCTCGGGTGCCGAGCGAACTGTTTGGTATTTGCGTGGTGGGCACCAAGGGTGAAATTCACTCCGTGGGCGACGCCGAGCATGAATTCTCGATCATGAGTGTATCGAAACCGTTCGTTTTTGCCCTGGTCTGTCAGGTCATAGGCGCGGAGCAGGCGCGTCAGAAACTCGGCGCGAATGCGACCGGCCTTCCATTCAACTCGCTTGCTGCGGTCGAATGGAGCGGCGACGGAAGAACGAACCCCATGGTGAACGCGGGCGCGATCGCAGCCACCAGCCTCATGCCTGGCGTGACCGCCGACGAGAAATGGAAGCTCATCCATGACGGTCTGTCTCAATTTGCCGGAAGGCCACTGCCTCTCAACGAAGAGGTTTACGAGTCCGCAACGAAAACCAACTACCGCAATCAGGGCATCGCCCGTCTGCTCCAGAGTTTCGGTCGAATTTATTGTGATCCCGCCGAGGCAACCGACCTCTACACCAGACAATGTTCGCTGAACGTGAGCGCCAGGGACCTGGCGGTGATGGGAGCGACCCTGGCCGATGGAGGGGTAAATCCCATCACCAGGGCACGTGTCGTCGATCCGGCCGTCTGTCACTACGCGCTTGCTGTCATGACAACCGCGGGCTTGTACGAAACGTCAGGCGACTGGCTCTACGACATCGGGCTGCCCGGCAAGAGTGGAATTGGCGGCGGGATCGTCACCGTCTCGCCGGGCAAGGGCGGTCTTGGCACCTTTGCGCCACCACTCGATGCCGCGGCAACAGCGTCAAGGGACAGCTTGTAGCAAAATATCTATCGCAGCGGTTAGGCATGGATCTGTTCGTGTCGAAACCCGAAGCTTGAGTTTGTCCGCCAGGCGCACCGAACCGATCGAAACCGGGCCAGCAAAAGTCTTCAGGCAGGGGTCGTCGCCATGACAACGATATCCGAAACTGCAAATCTCCGGGTGGAAGCCAAGGAATCTTGGGTGCCGATGATCGCCATCGCGCTCGGCCAGATGATCATGTCTTTCAACGTCGCCTCATTGCCTGTAGCGCTCGGCGGGATGGTGAACAGCTTCGGTGTGCCGCCGACGACGATTGCCACCGGTATCGTTTCGTACTCGATGCTGGTTGCCGGCTTCGTCATGCTCGGCGCGAAACTCGCCCAGCGCTACGGAGCGGCGCGGGTGTTCCGGACTGCGGTCGTCATGTTCTGTGCTTCGCAGGTGCTGATGACGTTTAGTCCCACCGCGACCGCGATGATCGCGGCTCAGGCCCTCTGCGGAGCGGCTGCTGCCGTGATTGTGCCGTCGCTGGTGGCGCTGATCGCCGAAAATTACAATGGCCGACAGCAGGCGACAGCGGTGGGGGCGCTGGGTTCGGCGCGAGCCGCAGCCGGCGTGTTGGCGTTCATTATCGGTGGCGTGCTCGGCACATTTATTGGATGGCGCCCGGCCTTCGGGATTCTGATCGCCGTCTCAGCCATCGTGTTTTTGCTGAGCTTCCGTCTGAAGTCTTTCCCCGGACGTCCGGAAATAAAGATCGATATCGTCGGTGTGCTACTGGCGGCGACCGCCATTATTCTCATCAGCTTCGGCTTCAACAACCTGAACCGTTGGGGCCTGGGACTGGCGGGACCCAACGCTCCTTTTGACCTCCTTGGCCTCTCTCCCGCACCGGTCTTTATCGTGGTGGGCATCGTACTGGGTCAGGCATTCCTGGTGTGGACGCGCCGGCGACAGGCTACGGGGAAAACGCCACTCCTCGCACTCGAGGTGATCGATTCGCCTCAGGAGAGGTCAGCGGTCTACGCATTGTTCTGTGTCGTGGCGCTGGAGGCCGCGCTCAATTTCTCGGTGCCGCTGTATATCCAGATCGTGCAGGGGCGGTCTCCGATCGCCACGGCGGTCGCCATGATGCCGTTTAACCTCACGGTGTTCTTCACGGCGATGCTGATCGTCCGGTTCTACGACAAGTTCACTCCCCGGCAGATCGGGCGCTATGGCTTCATACTTTGCACCCTTGCGCTACTTTGGCTCGCCTTTGTCGTGCATAACGACTGGAGCGAAGTCCCGGTTCTCCTCGGTCTTGTCGTATTCGGCATCGGACAGGGCTCGCTGGTCACGCTGCTGTTCAATGTGCTGGTCACGGCTTCGCCAAAAGAACTGGCCGGTGACGTCGGGTCGTTGCGTGGCACCACCCAAAATCTTGCCGCCGCGGTCGGAACGGCGGTCGCGGGCGCGCTCCTCGTCGGCCTGTTAAGCGCAGCCGTCCTTGCTGGCATCGCGGCAAATCCCAAACTGACGCCTGAACTGCAGTCTCAAGTCGATCTCGACAGCATCAACTTTGTCAGCAACGACAGGCTGCAGAGCGCGTTGGAGAGGACGACGGCGGCCCCTGCGCAGGCCACCGAAGCGGTTCGCGTCAATAGCGAGGCGCGTCTGCGTGCCTTGAAGATCGGGCTTCTCGTTATGGCGGGGATCGCAATGCTCGGGATTTTCCCGGCGGGACAACTCCCGGATCACATTCCAGGAGTAGGGCCTGACCTTGTTAATGCGCCAGCGAGACGCGGAAAATAGAGCGCAGGCGCGGCCGGCGAGGATTATCCCTCATGAGGAAAGTCAGCAGTCGCTGCCCTCGCATAGAGAGTAAGCCCACGCAAAAAAGGGAGTGATTGATGGGTCGGATATTGAGTTCTCTTTTTCTACTCGCGCTGGTGACGGCAATGCCCCTGGCAGACGCTTTGGCGCAGAGTTCGGCACGACGAGGCGCGGTAGGTGGCGCAATCATCGGCGGCGCCGTGGGCGGTCGCCGCGGGACAGCGATTGGTGCTGCCACCGGTGCCGTCGTCGGAAGCCACAGGCGGCATTGGCGCGGCCATTATTATTGGCGCCATGGTGCCTGCTGGGTTCGTGCATCAAACGGCAGATCTCATCGGGTGTCGCATCGTTATTGCCGGTGATGCTTACTGACTCCCTTTCGGTTCAATGCGTGCCGTGGTGCCGATCTCTGGCCACGGCTGCGCCAGGGTTAGTCTGCCTGACGACTGGCCTGCTTGAAAGATGGCTTGGTGGATGGAAGCCGCGAGGTAGAAGAGTTCATGGTCAACACGGCCTTCGGCCAGGTTGGAATTCGATTTCAAGCAACCGAAGGGAGTTGCGGCAGGAGTTCCGCCTCGCGCTGCTATTCATTATCCACGATCTGGCGATCGTCGAGCACATGACGCACCGTGTCGCCGTGATGTATCTCCGCAAGATCGTCGAGATGGCGCCCAGGCAGCAAATCTTTGCCTCGCCGTAGCATCCCTACACCAACGCCCTGCTCTCGGCCGTGCCGGCACCAGTGCCGGGGGTCACGCGCACCAAGATGCTCCTGAAGGGCGACGTGCCGAGCCCGAAATCAATCCACCCAGCGGATGCCGTTTCCACACAGGGTGTTCCATTCGTGTTCGATCGCTGTCGGACAGAAGAGCCGGAGCTTCGTTCGACCGGAAGCGGTCAGTGGGCGGCGTGTCATCTCGAAGCGCTGCCGGAAAAGCAGGGGCCCGCTCGGTGATTTACGTCAGGCGCCGCCGATGCTCGGGCGGTCGCAAAAAGTCTGTGCGGCAAGAGCCCCCTATCATGAGGGCAATCTCCATCGACAACGCTGCGTGTCCTGATTCGGACATCGCGAGCCACGACGCAAAGGTTCACGCTGTCGCTCCCCGACTCCACGACCAATATATCTTACATTGTCTGCCTTGAAATTTATTGAGAGGGAATGTTCCCTGATACGACTTAGAAATTCCCTGTTCGGAAGGATAGATTCCCTGCCAACTTTCGCTGGGAGTTGTCCCGGAAGTGGCTGCAGCACAGCGGTTTCGTGCCACGATAGTGGCCTATGGGGTCCGAAATCTCGAAATTCCGTGTAAAGTTCCCTGTTAGCAGGGAATTTCCGTGGAGACGGGTGCGATCACCACTGCGTCGCCACCATTCCGGCGTTCGGCCAGGCTTCCCAAGAGACGTGAGAATGGGCCGGAAATACCGGCTTTTCGCGCATTCGCTTTGGTCTCCGGACTCTCGGTTCGCCGGTCTTCAGGTGGAAATCGCCGAAAGTCTCCGGCCTTGTCCGCGATTATTCCCGTTTTGCGGAGACCATGGAGACCGTTTTGATCGCGACTGCCGCCCGATCAACGCAGTGGATTTCGACCAATACGGTTCTGAGTATCTGCTTAGCCCCCCTAGCCGCTTCGAAGACCCGGAGTTTCGACGAAGAACGGGTATCGGATATCGTCGATGTTCTTCTTTGACGCTGAAGCGCTCGGCGCCCGTTATCGACTGATAGGTGAGCCGCTCAGCACATGGAATCACGAACGATCCTTCGCCGTGTCGGCTACGGCCCGAGTTAACTCCGCTAAGAGATCGTCTGCGGCGGGAAGGCTCAGCTGTACATAAACCTGTTCCAAGTCGGCATGCCCGGGCAACGCCACATACATCGTCAAATCTACGTTTTCACCGTGGGCTATTGCTGAGATGTGATCGACGTGCGGAAGCAAATATGGTAAATCGCCCTCAATATTGATTAGAGTCGGCATTGCACACTCGCTACCCACGGTTGATGGACATCGTACCAAATGAGATATTGGTCATCAAGGTGGAAGAATCCTAACGCCTCCAGACAACGAACGCGTTTCTGAGCGGTCACCAATCAGTCCATGCAAGGCTTCAACGCGACAGTTCGCGATTGGAAATGACGACGTTCTTGCTGAGCATCAGCGGACGCGTTTGAAGGAACCTGGCAAATCAGGGCTGCAAGGCGGCCGCAAGGCCGTCTCCATGCGCCCCGAACTTCTGAAATGGTGATGCTTAGCGTCGCCCCCCCATCAGACGGAGCAGCATCATGAACAGGTTGATGAAGTTGAGGTAGAGTGAAAGCGCGCCCATCACGGCTTTGCGGCCTGCCGAAGTAGCGTCATCACCGCGGTCGTACATCCCTTTTATTCGCTGAGTATCGTAGGCCGTGAGGCCAGCAAAGACGCCGACGCCTATGATGGAAATCATCCAGTCCAGCCCGCTCGATCTCAGGAACAGATTGACCAGGCTCGCGATAATTATGCCGATCAGTCCCATAAGCAAAAAGGTTCCGAATCCCGACAGGTTTCGCTGGGTCGTGTAACCCCAGATGCTGAGCGCGCCAAAGGCCGCCGCCGAGATAAAGAACACCCGCGTGATCGAGGACTGCGTGTACACGTGGAAAATGGTCGACAGCGATATACCGACCAGGGCCGCATAGAGGAAAAACAATCCCCGCGCAGCTTCCGCAGACAACGTGTTGATCCGCGCGCTGATAAAAAACACCAGCCCTACCGGCGCCAGCATGAACACCCACATCAGCGGACTTTGAAGCAATTCAGGGCCAGTGAACTGATAGGTCAAAAATGCGACAACGCCGGTCAGGCCAACACCCGCGGCCATGTAATTGTACACGCGCAGCATATAGGCGCGCAGGCCAGCGTCTATCGCGATGGCGCCGTCAGTGGGAAGACCGCGCTCCACTGCATTTCGATCGTAATCCGACATGGTGTTACTCCTTCCTGATCCCGACGAACGTGTCGAGGCGCTTCTACATGGAAGCTGATAAGCCGAATTTACCGGTCAACGGGATTTCTGTTGTTGCTGGCGCAGCTGAAGGTCCGATTCATGCTCTCGTACGTGAACTGTCCGGCATCCGAAATCTGCAATCCGAAGAGGTATTCTGGAGCATATATCCAGTGGAAGCTTATGGTACGCTGGTCCCGGAGTCATCGCAGTCCTGCCCCTGGTATCTCCCCGATCGCGCGGCCGATCGGACCGGTCGAATTCCTCGGGCAATGTGAGTTGACGTCGCGTTCTGGGCGCAGTTTAAGTAGATGCCCCAGGGAAAACACTCGTCAAGTAAGATATGTTTCGATATCCGAATAACGTCAGCCTGCTTGACGCATTTTGCGCATTTCACTTTTAATCGAGTTGGCAGTTTTGCGCCGTCACAACTAAGGGTTGAACGCGGCTTCAATTGTTTAACGACCACAGCGCAGCCGCCGTTCAAAGTACAACCGCGGTCGAACTGCTGCGACCAAAGTTCGGAAAAACTCTCTTCGAGTTTTGCGCGCGCCCGGTACATTGTGTGATAGTGAGCGGCCGTTCTTCGACATCATTCTTTACGAGTGGCCGCCGCAGAAAGCCGTTCCACCGACGTTCTTCGGCAGATGTTGGCCTCGATAGCGAAGCGGACTCGCATTCCTGTTTCGCAGGGATCCTGTTCCAACGCTTTGACAGGCAGCAAAGCAGCTGGCCGTATTGTGTCATGAACGGCGCGCTCGAGCGCGACGATGTCGATCGTCACTGTCTGCTTCTGGTCAGAAACTCCCGCGACCAGCTTTGGCATCCACGCTGCCACCCATGCCATTTCGCTCGCGATCGATCCTTGATTTTGACGTCGTTTTGGCTCCGGGGTGACCCGCCCGCTGGCAAGCATGGTGGCCTCCTACTATTGCAATTTCATACAGCTATGCGAGGTTTGCGACCAAAGCTCTTGTGGCGTTGGCGATTACCGCGGGATTGTGATTCCCGATGGTCTATGGTGCAAGCAGGGCGGACCTCCGCCCGCGCGGGCGGAATAAAGAAGCGAGCTCGCGTAGTGAAACGGGAAACCTGTCATTTTGGTTGAGCAGGCAATGAGCGATCGACCTTCGGAAAATCGAAACGGAGCCGATACCTCAGGCAATTCCGGCAGGACCAGTTCCTGGCGCGGGCATGCACCCTATCTACTGGTCTTGGCACTGGCGCTCGCCGGTGTAGCTTACTCGAACATGTCGCAAAAACCCCTTGCGGGCTATTGGGAGTTGTTGGCCCTGATAACTGGAGGCGTGTGCATTTTCACCGAATGGGCGAAGATCGACGACAAGCGGGCGCGCATACGACTGGCCTGGACTCAGGCTTTTCACTGGATCGCGGTGCTCGTTGCCATGAACATCATGTTGCTGGCTGGTGTTCAACAGCTGCTGCCTGCGCCGGCCACAAGCCTCGTCCTTTTGATCTTGTTAGCGCTGGGTTCTTTTCTGGCCGGGGTCAATCTTGCTTCGTTGGAACTGTGTTTTCTTGGGCTGGTTCTGGCTCTGGCCGTTCCGGCCGTCTCATGGGTAAAACAATCCGTGCTCTTCGTCATTCTCGCCGGTGCCTTGGTGCTCGGGATTGGTATCGCCTTCTGGTCGAGCAGAAAGGAAAGTTGACTGGCTTCGTCAGAAACGGCTTTCGGTCGCCGCAGTGATGGCGCGGCCGATATTTCGAAAGCTTCCCCTCAGCGCAAATGGCATTCCGTTCGTGTGAACCACTCGTCATGAGACGACGGATTTGCCGGAATTCCCAGTTGTGAACCTGCATGACATTCATGTCAGAGCGTTCTTTCGTTGCGATCTTCCCGCCCACAGCTCTCGACTGGCGTCCGGACAGATACGAAATGCATAAAACATGGCTTCCTGATGGACGAGACAACTGCCAAGCTGATCGCCGAGAGGCGTGTGGTTAAGCCTGCAGCCGGGGCGTCGTGGAGCAAGGAGCACTTTCCGATCTATTGCTGATCAACGGCAAAATCCCCTGGAGAAGATCAACTTGACCGCCGACCCAGCCAAGAACTTCAAAAGTACGATCGACAAGAATACCATTAATCGAAGTTCGGCGATGGGCTTCGAGGAAGGCAAGGTGGTCAACACCCGGTTTGAAGTTGCTAGGAAGAGCTCAGCGGCCGGTGGAACGGCGACATATTTCTCTTCTTGATGAACCATTCAAGAAGTCTGCGTTCGAGGTATCCGAATGACGGTCGATGGCGCGCCGAGAGTACCGACTGGTATCATTGCTGCTGTGCTTCTGCTGGTGATAATTTATTGCGGGAGTGATGTGCTTGCACCATTGACGCTCGCGTTTTTCATCATTGCTATCGTCTGGCCGTTGCAGCAGCGGCTGCAATCGCGCCTGCCGGCATTGTTAGCTCTTGCCTTCACGCTCACAATTACGGCCGTGGTGTGCCTCGCTCTTGCATCGCTCGCCGTCTGGTCTTTTAGCCGTGTCGGACGTGCGCTGGTCGCGGACGCCGCTCGCTATCAGACGCTCTATGACATCATGGTGGTGTGGCTTGAGGATCGAGGAGTCTCGGTCGCGGGTTTATGGGCTGAACATTTCAATACTGGATGGTTATTGCGCGCCGCCCAACAGATAACCGGACGCGTCAACACGACCCTGGGCTTCTGGCTGATAACGCTGGTGTACATCATGCTTGGATTACTTGAAGTCGACGATGTTCGACGAAAAATCCAGGCGCTTGGCAACCAGGAGATTGCCCGCCGTCTGATCGATGCGACAGCCGCAACCGCGGTGAAGTTTCGAAAATACATGGTGGTCAGAACGCAAATGAGTGTGGTGACGGGTTTGCTCGTCTGGGCCCTCGCATGGAGCACCGGCCTCCAGTTTGCGGCCGAGTGGGGTATCATTGCGTTCGTTCTCAATTATATTCCCTTTATCGGCCCCTTCATCGCGACGTTGTTTCCGACTCTTGTCGAAATGGCGCAGTTTTCAACCTGGCAGGCAGTGTTCGGCATATTTGCCGGGCTTAATTTGATTCAGTTCGTTGTGGGTAGCTATATCGAGCCGCGTGTTTCAGGAGGTGTGTTCTCCGTTTCACCTTTCGTCGTGTTATTTGCCGTCTTCTTCTGGACCTTCATGTGGGGATTCTTTGGAGCCTTCATCGGAGTTCCGATCGTCATCGCAATCCTGACGTTTTGTAGTTATTTCCCGGCCAGCCAGTTCGTTGCCGACCTTTTCGGCGGACCGGTAGCGGCCACCGAGGTTCGCCACGCACACAATGAGTAGCCGGGTCGATGATTATGCTCGCAGCCGAGGTCACCGCCAGCACTGGCACGAAGCCGGCGCAACCGCGCCGCGTGATCCCGGATTACGTTGATTGTTAACGACTTAAAGGCGCTTTCGTGGGAAAAAGGGTTATTCGAACTTTCCTTTGTCGATAAACAGGGTTTGATCCGTCTGACCGAGCGGCGTCGATGATTGCTTGTGACTGATTTCCGCATAAGAATTCAATCTTTGCTACTCGCCGTATGAACGCGGAAAATAAGGAGGACTGACATGGACAAACTAAAATGGGCGTTTGCCATATGCGCTGCACTCGCGCTTCTGGGCTTGGCAATTGTCCCCATGACCGGCGAAGAGGGGCCTAATCGAGTTGTCACCACTTTTGGATCGCTGACTATTGTTTTAGGGCTGTGGCTTCTTGCACGAACTCTGCTTCGCAGATCGAGCCGTCCGAAATAGCAGCTGTAAAATCAAAATAACCACCTGGAACCGAGATCGCTGATACGAGTTTTTGCACCCGAGTAGTTCCTGCCACCCACTCACTCACGTGGCGGCCAGGTACTTGCCGGTTAAATGCACATGGTTAGCAGAAGTGGTGGGCCGAGGGTAAGCACGCTGGAGACGAGAGCGGCGATAAGCGTCCAAGTGACTGCGTCATGCAGAAACGAACCGGTTGGGCCGAAATCGGAGTTGGCGCCAGTTCGGGTGATATCGCGCAACATCCATCCTATCACGACCAGATGCACGAAGAGTGCTACGGCGAGCCCCAATTGCAGCGAGCCTGCCGGCCAGGCAAAAGCGCAGCCGATGCCGTGAAGCGCGTAGAGAAAAACCAATGCGCTGCACCAAACAGCGAAGCCCGCCGTGAGCCACCACAGGCGTCTGGGTGGTATCGGACGCGCGCTCACGGTCGGGCCCCCAGCATCGTCACGAGTGCTGGCAGAGCGAGAACAAGGCCAATTGCAACGAGTCCCGTGACCAGCGTGTAGTCGAGCCATAATCGCGTGAGGCGTAGATCGAGTACCCGCCCGGGCGCTATGAAACCGGCACCGATACGCAGGAAATTGCTGACGAGGAAGAGAAGGCCGATACCGGCGTGGATAGCCACATAGCCGAGCAGTGCAGCAGCCGTTGCGCCGAGCGCATGGTCGCGCGGATGCGGTGTGACATCGACGATTAACCCGACGGCCGAGGCGATGGCCCCAAGAAGCGCCAGCATGGCGAGACCAATCCAGCCGCGCGCCCCGCCATCGGTGGCGACAGCTCGCAGCGATCCGCGCGCCGCTGCGGCAGCTACGGCAAGAGTTGCGACGGCGAGAAGGGCGTGCATGCGGTTCGGTTCGGGTGTGATCGCCGCGGGCCAATTCGGCGCCGCGATCCAAAGATACAAGGTTCCGAACAGCAAGGATGTGAACAGAGTGCCGTCGGCTGCCAGCGCGCAGATCAGCGCCAACCACGCCGGCGCTTCGGCCACTTCGGTATGAGGCGGCACGTTGACGCCGTGGCCGACGGGTATAGGACCGAAGTCGCGCGCAAGGCCGGCGCGCTGCCCGGAGAACACGAACATGCCGGCGGTCACCAGGGCCGCGACCAGGGCCAGCAGGTAGAATTTAGACAGAAGCATCAGGACCGCCGCCGCGGTCGCGAGCGCGGTAATAAGCGGCAGGTAGGTCGGTTGTGGCAGTATGATCAGTTGTTCGGGCTCGCCGGTCGTCATGTTTACGCCCAGCGTTTCCTGCCAGCCGTTCCGCGTGAAACCGAGATACCCTTCACCTCGCGCCAGGGACAGTGCGAGATCGTCGGGAACGATCGCGTCGGTCCGTGTTAGATTCGGGATCGAGGCGAAGGTATACGGTGCAGGAGGGATCGACATAGCCCACTCCAGTGTCGCCGCGCCCCAAGGATTGCGCCGCACACGACGCCCGTAGCGGAGTTGCGCGAAAAGATCGATCACCACCAGCGCGAAGCCGATCGTCATGACGAATCCGCCGACCGAGGACAGCATGTTCAGCCAGTTCCAGCCTTCGGTGCCCTGATAGGTGTAGATGCGGCGAGGCATGCCGAGCAGGCCGGTTAGGTGCATCATGAAGAAAGTCAGGTTAAAGCCGACGAAGACCAGCCAGAAGGCCGGTACCGACAGCCGGTGCACGGCGGTGCGCCCTGTCAACAATGGTAGCCAGTAGTAGAATGCCGACAGCATAGGGAAGGCGAGGGCGCCAGCCACCACATAGTGCATGTGGGCAACGACGAAATAGGTGTCATGGGCCTGCCAATCGAACGGCACCATGGCGAGCATGACGCCAGTCAGTCCGCCCATCACGAAAATGAAGAAGAAGCCGAAAACGTAAAGCATCGGCACGCTCCAGCGTGGCTTGCCGTGCGCCAGCGTGGCAAGCCATGCGAAGATCTGTACTGCTGTCGGCACGGCGACGATCGCCGAGCCTGCGGAGAAGAAAGCGAGCGCCAGATGCGGGATACCCACGGTAAACATGTGGTGCACCCAGATGCCGAAACTCAGGAATGCGAGTGCTACAATCGCCACAACGATCGCCCGGTAGCCAACAAGCGGCCGACCGGCGAATACTGGAATGATCGTCGACAGAGCGCCGGCCATGGGCAGGAAGATGATGTAGACGTCCGGATGGCCAAACAGCCAGAACAAGTGCTGCCAGAGCAAAGGGTCGCCGCCTCGGGTGGGGTCGAAGAAGGGCAGGCCGAAGGCGCGCTCGATCTCAAGCAGGATTGAGCCGAGGATGAGCGGCGGAAAAGCCACCACCATCATCAGCGCGGTGACCAGGATGTACCAGCCGAAGATAGGCATCCGGTCGAGTGACATGCCGGGCGCACGTATCTTCAGGACCGAGACGACGATCTCCACGGCCAGCGACAGCGCCGAAATCTCGACGAAGGTCACGCCGAGAAGCCAAACGTCCGCGTTAATACCCGGGGTATACACATTAGAACTCAGCGGCGTGTACATGAACCATCCACCGTTGGGCGCAACCCCTGCGATCAAGGACACGGTCAGTATCGTCCCGCCGAACAGATAGCACCAGTAGCCATACGCGGTGAGCCGGGGAAAAGCGAAATCGCGCGTGCCGAGAATTTTTGGGGTCAGATAGACTGCAAAGCTCTCCACCATCGGGATGGCAAACAGGAACAACATCATCGACCCGTGCATGGTGAAGACCTGGTTGTAGGTTTCCGGATCCATGAAGGCTGCGTTGGGCGTCGCGAGCTGAACGCGGGTCAGCATGCCGAGCACGCCGGCGATGGCGAAGAACGTGAAGGACGTGACCATCATGCGCATGCCGATCACGGAATGGTTGACCGCCGCCAGGCGCTGTAAACCGGGGCCGGTGGCCCAGATCGCGGCGAGTTCGCGGTGCAACCGCAACGCCGCAGCGCCCTGTGATGGCTGCTCGACAGATTCACTCATTTTTTCTCCGACTCCTCCGATGCGGCCGCCCGCGCGAGCGCCGTAGAGAATTCCTCCGGGCGATGGACGATGACATCGAACCGCATCCCTGCGTGACCGAGACCGCAAAATTCGTTGCATTGGCCTGCGTAGCGTCCAGGTTGATCGGCCTGAATGCGCAAGCGGTTCACATGCCCGGGCAGCGCATCGATCTTGCCGGCGAAGCGGGGTATCCAGAAGGCGTGGATGACGTCCTGGCTGCTGACAAGGATGTCGACCGGAGTGCCTGCCGGCAGATGCAAGACGTTTCGAGTTTCCACTCCGCCATGATCGGGGTAGCGGAAGGTCCAGACCCATTGCCGACCCACTGCCTCGATCCGCGGCGGCGCGAGTCCAGGTAGCGGCAGGAGCCTCTCACCGGCAATCAACGCATAGGCGACAAGTGGTAGCAGGACGACAGCGGGCAGAACCAAGCCGCCGAGCACGATCCAGCGCCCGGGCGACACGTTCGAGCCCCAGCCCGGACGCCGGATCACCATCGCGAATAGCGCCATCACCAGCGCGAAGAGAAATCCTGCACCAGCCAGCATCAACCACCACAGCGTGGCGATCGAAGCCCCGGCCGGCCCCGAGGGATCGAGTGTCGACAGTGGCCCATTGCAGCCGGGAAGTACTGCGAGCATTCCGACTTGGATCACCGCGAACAAGAGACTACGATGTCTACTTGAAAGATGTCGTAGTCGACGCGATGGAGCAGGACGATGGCAAAGCAACGCGATCTCAAGACCGAGCCCCGCAGTGAGGTCCAGCTGGAATTGCTTCGACTCGATGTCGGTTCGGCGGTGGCGCTTGTTGGCCACCCGATTCACGTGATGATGGTGCATTTCCCGGTCGCATTCGTAATCGCGACCCTCGGCGTCGATATACTCTACTGGTGGTCGGGAGACACCTTCTGGGTGCGGGTCGGACTCTGGTCGGCCGGCATGGCTTTCTGGAGCGGCGTGGCCGCAAGCATCGTCGGCACTGGTGAGCTGTTGCTTGTGCGCGGGATCCGGCTTCTTGAAGCAAGCTGGTCTCATGCCGTGGCGGCGATGACGCTGGTTGCGATCGGGGGAGCCAACTGGGGCCTTCGCCTTATCGATACCGGGGCGATCCTGCCACATGGCCTCGCCCTCTCGGCACTCGCGTCTGTCATGGTTGGCTTCGCCGGCTGGCACGGAGGCAAGCTTGTGTTCGATCATGGCGTCGGCATTCTGGTTTCGCCGAAGGACTGATGCAGCCAACGCCCGAGTCCGCCGGGCTCGAACAAATGTGCAGCGAATTGGTTCGAATCAATGTGCGGCTTGGCCAGCACCACCCAGATAATCGCGGTGATCAATACGATATAGGCGCTCGTTAGCGCCACGTAGGAAAATCGACCGAAACGGCCTTTAGGGGAGAACAAGCGCGCGAGAATGAGGCCGGCGACGACATGCAGCATCACCATGGCCCCGACCAGCAGCATTTTCAGGGAGAACCATTCCACAAAGGTGGTCTGCAAGAAGATCAGTGCCGTTCCACTGCCGATTGCGACGAAGGCGGCTGGCGAAGTCATCTCCACGTAGACGAACCGTGCCACGCGGTGCAGTCGGTCGAGATCCAACCCCGCCTCGAGCTTCCGGCGCTGCCAAAACAGAAATGGCAAGACGACGAGCCCGCCTGACCAGAGCGCGATCGCGGCCAAATGGATGAACTTCAGAGAGGTCGTCATAGCGCTGGTTCGCTAGATCGCAGGCCGGACCATGCGATCCAGATTCCTGCACCGAGGAAAGGTAGCATCGCTGGCACCCACATCAGAAGACCAGCAAGTTGTTGATCAGTGAGCGGCGCGAGTCCCCAAGCTATGGTACTTGCGAAATGCACGGGATACAGCGCCCTGGGCGCGAACAAGATCAGCGCGCCGAGAAGGCCCATCTGGCCAATCGTTGCTGCGAGTGCAATTAGCGCCGGGCCGGATCGCGCCGGCGCGAGAATCCCCCGCCACAGCATCCAGGCGCTCCCAAGTAGCGAAGTCTGCATCAGCCAATAGGCAGGCACGCTGGCGAGGCCCCAAGCATATGGCCCCGGCGTGTGCCAGATCCAAAGGGTGATTGCGTGTACCGCGACGAAGATAGCGAGTAGCGGTGAGCCCGCGGTTCGTTGCGGAAAAGCGAGCGCAAGAAGAGGCGCTACTGCGGCGATCAACAACACGTGGTGCAATACCCGCACCGAAAACAGCGCTGACGACAACGCACAAAGCGGCGAGACGAAAATAACAAGCATCACCATAATCGCGCCCCAGCATGCTCGCGCGTTGGAGGGGCGGCTGCGACCCACCGCAAGCGCCAAGGCAGCGAGTATTGCGATCAGCACCGGATCGACGTTCCAGCGGGTCCATAGGTCGTCCGGCACGGCGGCGGGACCACAATAAGCGATTATGGAATCTTGCATGGCGCGGTAGTTTCCCCTGGTGTACGACCGCTACGCCCGACTCTCTTCATTGGGAGACAGTATATTAGATCAAAAAGCGAGGGATTGATAGGTTGGAGAACTGTACCGCATTGCGGTGTGCTGCCTGATTGTTCAAGCCGCTCAATTCCCTTGCTCTATGGTATTTGCTTGCGGAGTTGGAACCGGGATGTAGGATCGGAATCTCTTAGAAGAGCTCCTGGTTCGCCATTCTACGAGGCTTCATTGCGTGACAATGCGACATCGAGATGACGGCGGTCCGATCGTTGTCGCGGTAGAAGGATCAGCTTATGCAGCTTCCTTATCGTTTGCGCAGCGCCGTTTGGATCCTTGTCTACCTGTTTTCTGTTCTGGTGCCCTTGTTCGCCCTCTTGGCAGGCTCGCATCCGCCGACGCGCGATTTCTGGACAGAGTTCTCGGTCGCGCTAGGCTATTCCGGCCTTGCGATGATGGGCCTGCAGTTCGGTCTCACCGCGCGCTTCCGGTACGTCACCGAGCCGTGGGGGGAAGACGTCATCTACCATTTTCACCGTCAGATTTCGCTCGTAGCGGTCGGCTTGGTCGTGGCGCATCCGGTCATTCTAGTCGTCGTTCAGCCGAAATTGCTCGCGCCGTCCAATATGCTTGAAGCGCCGTTGAGTGCACACCTCGCTGTCCTTTCGATTTTCTCGGTGATCGCGCTAGTGGTGACAGCCCTCTGGCGCGTAACATTGAATCTCAAGTACGAGACATGGCATATCAGCCATATCGTGCTTGCGGTTGTCGCCATCACCGCGGGAGTCGTGCACATGGTGGGATCGAGTTTCTATCTCGTTGATCCCTGGAAGCAGTCTCTGTGGATAGGCCTGACGATATTCTGGATCGGACTGCTGCTTTACGTCCGCGTCGTCAAGCCGCTATTCATGCTTCGCCGTCCATATCGCGTCTCGGAAGTGCGTCGAGAACGGGGCGATACGACCACGCTGGTTATGCAACCCGACGGTCACCCGGGATTTCGATTTAGCCCAGGTCAGTTCGGCTGGTTGACGGTCTGGGGAAGCGCCTTCAAGATCACCGGGCATCCATTTTCATTCTCGTCAAGCGCTGCAGTGAAGGGGGGCTGCGTCGAGATGTCGATTAGAAATCTGGGTGACTTCACCAGGGAGATACCCAAAGTACCTGTGGGCCAGCGTGTCTACCTCGATGGACCATACGGAGCTTTTACGATTGGCAACCCGGCGGACATGCACGTGTTGATTGCCGGTGGTGTCGGCGTGACACCAATGATGAGTATGATCCGGACGCTCGCTGACTTTGCCGACAAGAGGCCTGTGATTCTGCTCTACGGCAGCAAAGACTGGGAATCGATCACCTTCCGCGAGGAGCTGGAGGAGCTGAAAGCGCGACTCGACTTGACGGTCGTTCATGTGTTGGCGACCCCCCCGGCTGGTTGGACCGGTGAACAGGGTTTCATAAACGCCGAGATGTTCAAGCGTCATCTGCCGCCACCTTACTCCGATCATGAGTACTTTATCTGTGGGCCTAACGTAATGATGGACGCGATTGAAAAAGTCCTCGGCGAGATGGGCGTGCCCATGGCGAAGTACCATTCTGAACGCTATAGCTTCGTCTAGGGAGGCTTCGATGCGTCGTGTATTTGCTGACAAACTGGTCGTTGGCACAGGAGTAATAGTGATCTTGATGGCGATCCTATTCGCGCTATCCCGCGTGGCCGGATAGGCAACCGCAAAAATACGAACCCAACTTTCTCTGACGATCACCAGAGCGTGCAGCGACTAAGGCGCTGCCTGTCCGGTGTGCTGCAACTCGTCGGATCCCACCATCCTGAGAGGTGCGTTATGAGTGCTTATATCGTTGAGTTGCTCGGCATCCTGATCGCTCTTGGTTTGCTCATCTTCCTCGCCTTTCGGGGCTACACGCTGCTGTTGGCGGCACCAGCGGCGGCGATTGTGGCCGCCGGATTCTCCGGGGAGCCCCTTCTCGCTAAATGGACACTGACCTTTATGCAGGGCACAGGGCGCTTCATCACAAACTTCTTTCCGCTCTTTCTGCTTGGAGGCGTATTTGGCAAGCTTATGGATGATAGCGGCGCCGCGCTTTCCGTTGCCCGCATCATGACCGAGCGACTTGGTGAGAAGCGAGCCGTCATGGCGGTGGTTTTGGCTTGTGCCCTGCTCACTTATGGTGGCGTCAGCCTCTTCGTCGTGGCTTTCGCCGTGTTCCCGGTGGCAGCCGCGTTGTTTCGGCAGGCAGCGGTTCCACATCGGCTGATCCCGCCGGCGATCGCGCTTGGTGCCTTTACCTTCACGATGACGGCCCTGCCGGGCACGCCCGCCATTCAGAACGCCATCCCGATGGCATATTTCGGCACCACGCTGTTCGCTGCGCCAGTTCTCGGCATCATAGCATCTGCGATCATCCTGGGCTTTGGCCTCTGGTGGCTGCGCCTGATCGAGACGCGTGCGCGTCGTGCCGGCGAGGGTTACAGCACGGAAACGCCGACAACACCCGATGATCAGTTCGTGCGTGAGCGGGCCGCGAACGCCGACAATTTCGACCCCGCCGAACTGCCGCACGGCCATCGCAGCAAGGAGTTACCGTCCTTTGCGCTGTCAGTGGCGCCTATACTGATCGTTCTCGTGGTCAACCTCCTCATGAGTTTGTTCGTGCTACCACGCGTATACACCGGGTTTCTCGCCGAGCCGCGGTTCGGTGAAACCTCGCTCTCCGCAGTGAGCGGAGCCTGGTCTGTCGTGACGGCGCTCGCGATCGCCTCGCTGATTCTGGCAGCGATCCATCGCAAGCGCCTACCGGAGTTGCGCAAAACCCTCGACGCCGGCGCCAACGCCTCTGTACTTCCGGTGCTCAATACGGCCAGCTTGGTGGGCTTCGGCGCCGTCGTCGCCGCGTTGCCGGCGTTCGCCGTGGTCCGCGACGGATTCCTGGCGGTACCCGGCGGGCCGCTCGTGTCGATTGCCGTCGCCGCCAACGTGATGGGGGGCATCACTGGCTCGGCATCAGGCGGATTGGCAATCGCGTTAAACTCGTTGGGTGATACCTATGCCCAACTGGCCGCGAGCATGGGCATTCAACCTGAATTGATGCACCGCGTGGCCGCGATCAGCTCCGGTGCACTGGCCATGCTGCCGCATAATGGTGCGGTCGTTACTCTGCTTGCGATCTGTGGTGCCACCCAACGAGGGAGCTATCGCGAGATCATGATGGTGGGGCTCGTCGGGCCGTTGATCGCACTGACTGTTGTTATCGCGCTCGGAAAGCTATTTGGGGCATTTTGAGCATTGCCTTCCTTACGCCCCGCAACAAAAGGCAATCAGATTTTGGGCGGCTGGTTCTGCGTAGCCCAGGCGATGAGCAGCGTCCGGCAAAGAATCCAGATTCCCGCGCCCATCCAGCCGAGAGACCTGGACAAGAATCCGCGAAGCAAACTCATGAACTCCTCCCGCTGTTTCTACTGCCAAATTCATACTGGCATCGTGGCTCGCGCCGCGAGTGCGCCACATAAGGATTGAAAGCGGGCCGCAGGAGATGTACCGGACAGACTTGGTTAAGTTCTGGTAGACTGTGGAACTCTACATGATTGTCCGAATTCGTTTCAAGTTTTAGTGCCAGTTGGGTGGCACTTTTGCGGTCCTTGATTTATCATTTTGGTCAACCTGTCACGTTGCGACGTCAGTAGATACTTTGGGGCCAACTCTGCCGGCGGTCCAAGGCAATTATCCGGGGCGTGCCAACAAATGACAATTCGCAGTGCAATCCGAGATCGGCCCGTAGCGGTCCTGTATGGCTTGATAATAGTTTCACTCGCTGGATTGCTGGCGCTTCCGCCGTTGTTGCAAGATCAGAGCTACCACCAGTTCGCTGATCAACGGGAATTATTCGAAATACCGAATTTCTGGAACGTTGTTTCGAATCTGCCCTTCATCGCGGTAGGGGCGGTTGGCCTACGGCGATTTCGTGGCGATGCAACAACTATTGTGCTCTTTACGGGTATCTTTCTGACCGGCTTTGGCTCTTCCTACTACCACTTGAATCCAAGTGACGTAACGTTGTTTTGGGATCGGCTCCCGATGACCCTTTGCTTTGCCGCAATCCTTGCTGCCGTTGTCGAGGAGCGCGTGGATGCGAGAGCGGGTGCCATGTTGTTGCGGCCGCTGCTGGCAATAGGCATTTTCAGTCTCCTGCTGTGGCGCTGGACCGACGATTTGCGGCTCTACGCCTGGGCACAGTTTTTTCCTTTTCTCGCGCTGGTCCTGATCCTCCAACTCTATCCGCCGAAATTTACCGGCGCATTTTACTGGATTATCGCTGCAGCGCTCTATGCGCTTGCCAAGTTGCTGGAGTTCTACGACCACGCGATCTATTCGGTTGGCTCGATTCTGAGCGGGCATACGCTCAAGCACCTCGCTGCGGCTGCCGCTGCCTTCGCAATCCTGAGGCTTTTTCAAGTGCGCCGACCGATCGATGGCCCGGCCGGAAGCGAAATCGCCTCATCCCTGCGCGACGTTTGAGCCACGAAATGTCATACCCCGAGGATTGTGGGTGTCAGATGCTTGCGGAGTGTCGTCTACAACTGCCGGCTCACCGCAGATGTTAGAATTGCCCCCAAAAATTCCTAAAATAGTTTACGGATTGCTGCATATGACCGCACATCGGGCTCGTGCTCGGGCGGTCGCAAAAAGCCTGTGCGACAAGAGCCCCCTATCATGAGGGCAATCTCCATCGACAACGCTGCCTGTCCCGATTCGGACATCGCGAGCCACGACGCAAAGGTTCACGCTGTCGCTCCCCGACTCCACGACCAATATATCTTACATTGTCCGCCTTGGGATTTATTGAGGGGGAATGTTCCCTGATACGACTTAGAAATTCCCTGTTCGGAAGGGTAAATTCCCTGCCAACTTTCGCTGGGAGCTGTCCCGGAAGTGGCTGCAGCACAGCGGTTTCGTGCTACGATAGTGGCCTATGGGGGTCCGAAATCTCGAAATTCCGTGTAAAGTTCCCTGTTAGCAGGGAATTTCCGTGGAGACGGGTGCGATCAGCACTGCGTCGCCAGCCATGCATTCGGCAAACGGAATCAGCCGCGTCCTGAATCGCTGCGATTTATTCCGGCCGCGATCAGCGAAATTCTTCAGCCGGATTCGTCATGGAGCCGGTGAAAATCCGAAGCTTCGTACCCACTCTCTTCGAGACACGGATTGGATCAGACAGGGGCGGAGGCGTAAGATTGGCGCATCCGGGCAGGGTCCAGACATGAACGCAAACCTGGAAGAGCGCGATGTTGGCGGCTACTCGGTCGCCTACCGGCGCGATGACACCAACTTTCCCGTCTATATGACGGCCGCCCTGGCCGCGGTGTTCGTCACGGCCGCCTGGATCACCGGCGAAGCCTATTGGCTGGCATTCGCTTTGGCGGCGGCCGGCTTCACCTACTACAACATGCCGTTGCTGGAGACCGGGCGGCCGACCATCGGCGCCAATCAGTATGGCATCTTCATCCAGGCCTTCGGACTGATCCGCTGGCGCGCGATCGAATATATCGGTCTGGCTGAAATCGCCGAGCGCGCGATGACTGTGCACGAGTTGCAGATTACGCTCAACGCGCCGCTCAGCAGCGCGCTGGTGGCCGATTGGCGCAAGCAGCCGAGCTATCGCCGGCTGATGCGCTTGCCCTGGCGCATGGACCATACCGGCGTGGTGCGGGTCAACGTCGAACCGTTCGACCAGCCGGCCGATGAGATCCACCGGACGTTCATCAGGATGTTGCGCTATTACCGGAGTTAACGCATTTGCGGGCATGCAAAGGCGCGTCGGGCATCGGTGGCTCCGGCCCGATCCGCTCCGTCACGTCACACTTCGTTCAGCCGCCGAACGCTTCATCGCGGAAATGCGCATCCGAGATCCGCGCATCCGGATTGTGCGTGATGGTCATGAACCAAACGAGGCTGAAGAACAGCGACCATGCTGTGTCCCAATAGAACCAGTTCATGTGGTTCCTCGCTTGTGCTCAGGCGCCATTGCGGCCTTCCCTTGGCCCGGTGCCTGGATTGCTTCCACCCTGTTGCGGACAGCTTGTTCGCCGCGAGCGTTGGATCATGACCCGACTGGATTTGGTCGGATCATGCTCCAACGCCAGGCGACGCTGCCTCGACGTCAATTGCCTATTGTACGACTTCTCCATGCAGCGCGAGGTCGAGACCCTCGCGCTCGATATCCTCCGTCACGCGCAGGCCGACGAATATCTTGACCACGAACAGGATGATCAGGCTGACCACCGCATCGTAGACGAACACCGTGGCGACGCCGATGCACTGGTTGAAGAACTGGGCAACGTTGCCCTCCAGCACGCCTGCGGTTCCGCCATATTGCTCGACCGCGAATACCCCGGTCAGCAGCGCGCCGACGATGCCGCCGACCGCGTGCACGCCGAAGCAATCCAGCGCGTCGTCGTAGCTGAACAGGCGCTTCAGGCCGGTGCATCCCCAGTAGCAGACGGCGCCGGCGGCTATTCCGATCGCAAAGGCACCGACCGGTCCGACGAAGCCGGAAGCCGGCGTGATGGCGACGAGGCCCGCGACCGCACCGGAGCAGATGCCGACGACGGTCGGCTTGCCCTTCAGCGCCCACTCCACCAGCATCCAGGTGAAGCCGGCGACGGCGGTGGCAATCTGGGTCACCAGCATGGCCATGCCGGCCTGCATGCCTGCCGACACGGCAGAGCCCGCGTTGAAGCCGAACCAGCCAACCCACAGCAGCGATGCGCCGATGAAGGTGAGCACCATGTTGTGCGCCGGCCCGGTCTCCTTGCGCTTGCCGAGCATGATGGCGCACATCAATCCGGCGACACCGGCGTTGATATGCACGACTGTGCCGCCGGCGAAATCGAGCACCTTCACCCATGCGGCGTCGTTGCCGGAGTTGAAGATACCGTCGGGTCCCCAGACCCAGTGCGCGATCGGCGCGTAGACGAAAATCGCCCACAGGCCGATGAACCAGAGCATGGCCGAGAATTTCATGCGCTCGGCGAACGCGCCGGCAATCAGCGCCGGCGTGATGATGGCGAATGTCATCTGGAAGCAGATGTACACGCTCTCGGGGATGGTCGCGGCGAGCGGATTGGGATTGCCGATACCGCCCTTGCCGATGTCGCTCAGGATGTCCTTGAGGAACATGCGGTCCAGCCCGCCGATAAACGGCGTGCCGGCGCGAAACGCCAGGCTGTAGGTGACGAGCGCGAACAGGATCGTGACGAGGCAGGTGACGGCGAAACTGGTCATCACCGTGTCGCCGACGTTCTTCTTGCGCACCATGCCGCCGTAGAACAGCCCAAGGCCCGGGATCGTCATCATCAGGACCAGTGCCACGGAAGCGAGCATCCACGCGGTGTCGCCGGAATTGGGCGTGCACTTCTCGAGAATCTTGCCGCCGCAGGCCGGCGGGCCGGCGTCGTCGGCGAGTGCGATGTCACTCAGCAGAAAATAGAGAAGCGCAATCCCCAAGAGAGCAGCCACGAAAGGTACGATTCTTTGCCGCGCGTATTTCCAGGATTCCATTGTCTCCACTCCTCGTCACAAGAGATGTCGGTTAAGATTTACCCAGCCTTCCCCCAGTCTCTCCAATTGCGAACGCGAACGGCGCGCTCGATCGGGCAAGGCAAGGATGTTGTCCTCGCCCGCCTGTTCCCTTTTCGCGGTAGATTGAATGGCCGTGGTGATCGCGCCGCTCCGCTGCTCGGGGGCGGCTACCAGATCAGTCCTGACGACGGGCGCAAAAGCCGATGCTGTGCGCGGCGCCGCGCCAGCGTTAAACGACGGCAGATTGGCAGCGAATGGCCCCATGGCTTACCGGCCTTTCCCCGGTGCTTAGCCAGGGTCGGACAATGCCGTTGACGTTCCCGCATCCAATTTTTAATCTTTTCAATCAAGATTCATGCCATCGGTACTGTCCGCGCAACCTATTGAGCCGCCGTCGATTCCAGTTCGCAAGGTCGGAACGATTTTGCCCTCTGCTGATTTTGACGGCAGGTTTGCCTATGAAAAGAGCAGCGCTGTGCGGTTGAGCAGAGTTGTTCGCCACCGTCGTCGCACGTTTTGGAGCGCCCATGCCGATCCCGGTCAAGCATCCCGGCGTCTTCGTTCAGGAGAACCCCGGCGGCAACGTCACCATCACCGGGGTCGAAACCTCGATTACCGCTTTTGTCGGCCGCACGGTGATGGGGCCGCTTGCGCCGGCGCACTGCTACAGCGTCGCGGATTTCGCGCGGGCCTTTGGCGGACCGGCCGCAGGCTATCCGCTTGTCGATGCGCTCGCGGATTTCTTTGGCAACGGTGGCAGCCATGCGATCATCGTGCGCGTGTTCAAGGCGCCGGCCGGAGCGGGGGACGGACTGGCGCGCGCCAACGGTGGCGGCTTGACGCTGGTGGCGGCCACGCCCGGCGCATGGGCCAATGGCCATCTGTCGATGTCGATTGAAGCGAGCGCGGCCTCTGTCGATTTGTTCAATCTGGTGCTGACATACAAGGCGTCCAATGGCGGCGAGACCGTCGAACGTTTTCAAAACGTATCGATCAAAATCGACGCCGGGCCGCGCCGGCCGGACCAGGTGCTGGAGACGCAGTCACGGCTCGCCCGCGTTTCGAGCGGCCAGCTGCCGATGGTCACGCCGACCGCCGTAACCAATGTCCCGTTTGCCGGCGGCGCCGATAGCGCCGGTCTCACGGCCGCGGACCTCACCGGCGATCCGGCGCTGCACACCGGAATCTACGCGCTCGACAATGTCGATCTGTTCAACCTCTTGTGCATTCCGCCGGATCCGGCGGATGCCGACTACGGCGATCTAAAGACGCTGTATCAAGCCGCGGCGCTGTATTGCCTGAGACGCCGCGCGATGCTGATCCTCGACCCTCCGAAGGCATGGAGCGACCATGCCCGCCAGGGCCGGTTCGACCAGATCCAGCCGGCCGACCTTGGAATCAGCGGACCGGACCTGCAGGCGCGCAATTGCGCGGTCTACTTCCCGCGGATCAGGAAAGCGAATCCCGAGACCGGGCAGATCGAAACGTTTCCGCCGTGCGGCGCGATCGCCGGCATTTACGCTGCGACGGACAATGCGCGTGGCGTGTGGAAGGCGCCGGCGGGGATCGCGGCGGTCATTGCCGGCATCGCCGGGCCTGAGTTCGACCTCAGCGATGACCAGAACGGACAGCTCAATCCCCTGGGCATCAATTGCCTGCGCAATTTTCCGGTCATCGGTCCGGTGGTGTGGGGCGCGCGCACGCTGCGCGGCGCGGACATATTGTCCGACGATTACAAATACGTTCCGGTGCGGCGGCTCGCGCTCTATATCGAGGAGAGCCTCTATCGCGGCACCACATTCGCCGTGTTCGAGCCCAATAACGAAACCCTCTGGTCGACATTGCGGCAGAGCATCGGGGCGTTCATGACTAGTCTCTTCCAGCAAGGCGCGTTTTATGGTCACTACGTGACCTGCGACCGGACCACCACCACGCAAGACGACATCGATCGCGGCGTGGTAAACGTTCGCATCGCCTTCGCTCCGGTGAGGCCGGCCGAATTCATCGTGCTGCAGCTTCAGCAGCAAGCTGGCCAGACACCGCCGTAGGGAGTTGCCCGGATATCATGGGATCTGAGGGAATCAATTTGCGCGCCACCAGGCATGGTGCCGTTCCTGACATGACGACGTTTCTGGCGCGTTCCGTCCGGGGCCTCGAATGGCTGGCGGCAGCCGAGATCGAGACGGATCTGAGCGGTGAGATCATCGAAGTCGGGCATCGCGAAATCATTTTCAACGCGCCCCTTGATTCGAAGCTGACGCAACTCGGCAGCGTCGACGATCTGTTTTTCGTCTGCGGGACCATCGACGCCGTCGACCGCACGCGCGCAAGTCTGTCGCGATTGGCGGAGGGTATGCGAAAACTTCCGGTCGCGCGGCTCCTGGCGAAGGTCGAGAAATTTCGCCCCGTGCGGCGCGCATCGGGCTTTGAAGTTGTCGGCAGCTTTCTCGGACGCCGGAACTATAATCGCAAGGAGATTGAGACGTCGGCGGGTGAGGCGATGGCAGGGATTGTCGGCCTGCCGTTCCTCGATCACGATGTGATTGAACCCGGCGCCGTCGATGTGAGCTTTCGAATTCACCTCCGCGATAACAAGGCCATTGTCGGGCTCCGTGTCACCTCCCGTCCGCTGCATCGCAGAAATTACCGCACAGCCTCGATTCCGGGCGCACTGCATCCGCCGGTGGCGTTTGCGATGGCGATGCTGGGCGGCGCGAAGCCGGGCCACCTGATCACCGATCCATGCTGCGGGACCGGAACGTTGCTGATCGAGGCCATACGTCTGATGCCGGATGCCCCAACGGTCGGCTCCGATCTCAGCGAGGTCTCGCTACAGGCCGCGCGCAACAACGGGATCAACGCCGGTCGTGCATTGATGCTCGCCAGGACCGATCTCGGGCGATTGCCGTATCGCGACGGCTCAGCCGGCTGCGTGCTGGCGAATTTGCCCTGGGGCCAGATGGTGCAGCCGGAAGGAATTGTCCGGGAAGATATTGGGCTGGCGCTGTCCGAAATCCTCCGCATCCTCAGCCGAGACGGCAATGCCGTTGTGCTGATGCCACCCGTCGACGGCGCGCTGGACAGGAGGTGCCGAACCCTGTGGTCCATCCCAATCAGGGTGGCCGGGCGCTGGACCACGATTTTCGTCGTGGCCGGCCACGAATACGCGAACAAGCGTCCGGCCTGTTTCGACACTCGCTACGGGCCCTCGCTGCAGCGGATGTGGGACAGGTTCGGCAATATCGCGGTCGTCGGAGCGCCAGCCGATGGAGCGGCGTAGCCCTGGGCCTGATCGCTTCTACCGCGCCACGTCGCTCCATTCCGGGCAATTGCGCTGATCGACCGGAACCAACCAGGCTTTGTAATTGGTCTTGTCGATCACTTCGGCCGGCAGGATGACTTTTTCCGGCAGCGGTTCGTGCTCGAGATAGCGTACCGCCGCCCGCGTGGCGGTGCAGCCGATCTTGAACATGTTGAAATCGACCGATGCGAGGATCGCGCCGGTTTCGATCTGCTTCACGGCCGGCAAGATGCCGTTGATGCCGATCACGATCGCCGTCCGGTCGGCGGCTTTGAGCGCCTCCAATACGCCGAGCGCCATGCTGTCATTGGCCGAGAGCACGGCATCGATCTGCGGGTGCTCGGCCAGCAGCTTTGCCATCGCGCGTTTCGCGTCGGGCTGCTGGTAGTTGCCGGCTCCGGAGCCCAGAACCTCAATACCGGGGAATTCGGCAAAGGCGCGCTGGTAACCGCGCAGACGCTCGCGATTGGTCGGCGCGGCCGGGGTGCCCTCGATGACGACGATCTTGGCTTTGCCGCCAAGGTTTTCGAAGAGATAGCGCGCCTCGCGGTACCTGATCTCGAAATCGTCGGCGCCGACATAGGTGACTAAACTGCCGGGCAGCGGATTGGAAACCAGCACCACCGGGATTTTGGCGTCGTTGAGCCGCTTCACGGAATCGACCATCGCAACGTCATCGACGGGAATGAAGATAACCGCGTCCGGTCTGTCCTTGAGAACCTGATCCACCATCGCAATCTGCTCGTCGACGCTATCCGGTTGCTTCGGTACGTAATGCACGACCCGTGCGCCGCTGGAGCGCGCGATTTGGTCGGAAGCAATACGGAATGCTTCATGGCCGGATTGGTGCGGTTTTTGGTGAATACGGCGATGGTCATCTTGCCGTCAGCTGCATTTGTGCCTGCGGAGAACAAGGTCGTTGCTCCGGTGATGACTGCCATTAACAAACGTCGCATTGTCATCTCCGTCGGTCAAAGCCACAATATCTTCTTGCGGTAGTCGAGATCGGTCAGCAGCGGCCCGGCGGGTCCCTCGTGGAACACCGCGCCGCGCTCCAGCGCAAACACGCGGTCGGCCAGTGCCAGCACCAGATCGAGATTGTGCTCGACGATCACGATCGAGGCGTGGCGGCGCAGCAGGTCGAATACCTTGAACAGTTCAAGGATCACGGCCGGCGCCAATCCCTCGAACGGCTCGTCCAGCAGCAGCAGTTTAACATTGCCGGACATCGCCCGCGCCACCGCCACCATCTGCTGTTCGCCGCCGGACAGGTAATCGGCGGCGACGTCCATCCGCTCTTTCAGTCGCGGAAAATAGTCGAGGATCTGTTGCTCGCTCCAGACCACGCCATGGCTGCCGTCGGTCTTGCGCGCGAGGCGGCCGAGCGCAAGATTTTCCCGTACCGTCATGCCCGCGAACAGGCCGCGGCCCTGCGGCACATAGCCGATCCCCGATCGCGCGATGTCCGGCGCCGGCAGGCCGGCGATATTGCGACCCTCATATTCGATTGTGCCGGAGGCCAGCGGCACCAGCCCGGCCAGCGTCTTCAGCAATGTCGATTTGCCGGCGCCGTTGCGGCCGAGCAGGGCCACGATCTCGCCTTCGCGCACATCCAGCGTCGCGTCGTGCAGGATATGGCTCTTGCCGTAAAAGGTGTTGACGCGCTCGAAGCGTAATACCTGCGCCGCACTTTCTCTGGCTTCGTCGCTGCACTGATGCACTACCTCAGGTATGCCGGTGCCGGTGTAGATCTCCTGGACCCGGCGATCAGCGCGCACGGCGTCCGGCGTGCCTGTCATCAGGACTTCGCCCTGGTTCATCACGGTGACGGTGTGTGAGAAGCCGAGCACGCGGTCGATGTCGTGCTCAACGATCAGCACCGGAATATTGGCGGCAACGTTCTTGATCAGGCTCGACACCCGTTCGCGCTCGGCGGCGGCGAGGCCGGCCAGCGGCTCGTCCAGCAGCAGCACCTGCGGCTTGGAGCCGAGCGCAATGCCGAGATCGACCAACCGCTGGCCGCCATAAGAGAGTTCGCCGCCTTCGATGTCCTCGATCCCTTCAAGGCCGAGGAACTTGATCAGTTCGGCAGTCTCCGCGTGGACTTGTGGATAGCTGTCGATGTCGCGCCAGAGGTTGGAGCGCATGTCGCGCCGCGCCTGCAGCGACAGCCTCAGGTTTTCGTAGATCGATAATTCCTTGAACAGATTGGTGATCTGGAACGAGCGCGCCAGACCCTGATGGCAGATCAGGTCGGACGGCACGCCCTGGATCTCGCGGCCGTTGAGGCGAATGGTACCGGCATCGGTTGGAAACAGGCCCGACACCAGATTGAACAGCGTGGTCTTTCCCGCGCCGTTCGGCCCGATCAGGGCGTGAATCTGACCGGCGCCGATCTGCAGGCTGGCGTTGGTGACGGCGCGGATGCCGCCAAAAGTTTTGAAGACGGCTTCAACCTCCAGCACCTCGCCCCTGAGCCCTTCAGGCATCAGGAAACCCGGCAGCGGCAGGCCTTCGTAAATCTTGCGCTTGCTCATCGCGGCGGCTTCCGCAGGCGCCGGCCAGAAACGTTTGGAGAGCGCAGCCCAGATGCCGACCAGGCCGCCGGGCGAGTACAGCACGAAGGCGACAAAGATCAGTCCGAACCAGAGCAGCCAGTTCGGCGTCCAGATCGAAAACAATTCGCGGAACAGAATGAAGAACAGCGCGCCGAGCGCCGGCCCCAGCATGCTGCGCGTGCCGCCGATCACGACGATCGCGAGCAGCTCGCCGGAAAACGGCACCGACACGGCCTCGGCCGAGACCAGATAATTCTGGAAGCCCATCAGCGCGCCGGCGAAACCGGTAACCACGGCCGAGATCACGAAGACGCCGAGCTTGTAGCGCTCGACCGGATAACCCTGGAAGGTGGCGCGTAACTGGTTCTCGCGGATCGCCATCAGCACATGGCCGAACGGAGAGCGCACCAGCCGCAGCAGCAGATAGAGCACGCCGAGGCAGAGCACGGAGACGACGATGTAATAGTTCAGCGTGCTGTCGAGATTGAGGGCCCCGATGCTGCCGCGCTTGAGGCCGCCAAGGCCGTCTTCGCCGCCGGTCAGATTGCTCCAGCGAAAGGCGGTGGTGTAGGTGAGGGCGGCGACCGCCAGCGTCAGCAGCGAGAAATACACGCCGCGGCGGCGCAGGATGACGATGCCGACGAATGTCGATGCAATAGCGACCACGGCCATCGACAGCAGCAGCGGCAGCCAGATCTCGCCGCGAAACCAGTGCAGCTCGATCAATCCAGCGGCATAGGCGCCGATGCCGAACCAGGTGCCGTGGCCGAACGACACCAGCCCGGTGTAGCCGATGCAGAGGTTAAGCCCCATCGCCGCGATCGCGAGCGCCACCACCGTGGTGCCGGTGTTGAGGGAGAGGCCGAGCAGTTGCAGGGCGAACGGCAGCACGATGACGGCGAACGTCGCCAGCAGCAGCGGCCGGTATTTGGCGACGGGCGAGACGGTTTTCATTCGAACTTCTCGATACGCTCGCCCAGTAGCCCGCGCGGCCGCACCAGCAGCACCACAAACATCAGAATGTAGATCGAAGCCTCGCCGGCGGCCGGCGCGAAGTGGATGGTGATGCCTCTGACGACGCCGACCAGCAGTGCTGCGATCACCACGCCCCAAAAGCTGCCGAGGCCGCCGATCACAACGACGACAAAGGCCACCGTAATGATCTCGGCGCCCATCGCCGGATGCACGATCGTGATCGGCGCAAAGAACGCGCCGGCCAGTGCGGCCATGCCGACGCCAAGCATCACGACGGCGGTCATGTAGGGCTGCAGCCGGATGCCCAACGCCGCGACCATGTCCGGCCGCTGGATGCCGGCGCGCACCACGCGGCCGAACGAGGTCTTGTGCAGCAGCAGCCAGACCCCGAGCAGAACTGCGGCGACCACGGCGAGGATCAGCAGGCGATAGCGCGAGAACAGGAAGTCGCCGAGGATGACCGAACCGCGAAACACCGGCGGGATCGACGCCGACAGCGGCGCCGCGCCCCAGAGGATGCGGATCGCCTGTTCGGCGACCAGCGCCAGGCCGAAGGTGACGAGCAGACTGAGGATCGGATCCGCGGTGTAGAAGCGCCGCAGGATGAATTGCTCGAACAGGATGCCGAGCAGGGCGACCACGATCGGCGAGATCACGATGGCCGGACCGAAGCCGAGATATTTCGTGATTTCGACCGAGGCGTAGGCGCCGAGCGCGTAGAACGCGCCATGCGCCAGATTGACGATGCCGCCGACGCTGAAGATCAGCGACAGGCCGAGCGCGATGAGGAGATAATAGCCTCCGAGCACGAGGCCATTCACCACCTGTTCCAGCAGGAATCCGAATTGCATTCTAAGGTCCCGGAGGCGCGGGCCTCGGCTCTCGGTGGCGATCAGGCGGCAAACGACGCGATTACATCGAGCAGGGGTTCTGCTCTTTGGTCAACGCGATCGATTTCAAGCGATTCATTCGGTCCCGGAATGGCCGCGCCAAGGTCGAGCATGTCCCACGTGTCCTTGGGCTGGCCCTTGGCCTTGACCGTGAAGGGATAGGCTTCCTGCATCAGCTGGTGATCCCACGAGCGGAAATGTCCTTTGCGTCCCTTCAGGATGTCGAACTCGGTTTCCTTCTCGAAATAGCCGATCAGCTTGTCGGTATCGGTCGACTTGGTCTCGTTCATGGCCTGCGCCATCATCTTCAGCGAGACATATTCGATCCAGGCGTGGTTCTCCGGCGGCTTGCCGTTCTTCTTGATGAAGTTGGCGACGAACGCCTTGGACGCCGGAACGTCGGAGGTGTGATACCAGACCGTCGGCCAGGTGCCGCTGAGATTGCCGTCGCCCGCGGCCCAGGCGTCGGCGGTGTTGAGATTGAAGCCGACGATCGGGTAGGGCAGGCCGAATTCGGCATATTGCTTGATCAGATTGGTGACCTGGTTGCCGGCGAGGTTGGAGCAGACCACGTCGGGCTTGGACTGACGGATCTTCAGCAGATACGGGCTGAAGTCGGTGACGTCGGTGGCGACCAGCTCGTCGCCGATCAGCTTGCCGCCATTGGCGTCGAAGAAGGACTTTGGCCGCGCGCGCGAGATCGTGGCCGAAGATGTAGTCGGCTGTCAGCGTGTAGAACTTCTTGTCCTTCATCATATTGTCGCGCACCAGCGCCTTGCCGACCGCGTTCACCATCACGGTGGAGGGGATGTCGACATGGAAGGTGTAGCGGTTGCAGTTCTTGCCGCGCAGCGCGTCGGAGCGGGCCCCGATCTGCATGAACAGTTTCTTGTTGCGATCGGCGACCTGCATGATGGTCAGCGCTGAGGCCGAGTTGATCTCGCCCATCAGCACCGCGACGCCATCCTGTTCCAGCATGCGCTGCGCCTTGGTGGCGGCGGTCGCGGGATTGACGGAATCTTCCGAGGTGATGTCGAGCTGCCGGCCCATCACACCGCCGGCCGCGTTGATTTCCTCCTCGGCCATGCGAATGCCGAGTTGGGCATAAGCGCCGAGCGCGCCGAGAAAACCGGTCAACGGCGTCAGATGACCGATCTTTATCTTCTCGGTCTGGCCGCTGACGATGGACGGAAATCCGATCGCGGATGCGCCGGCAAAGGCGGCGCTGGCTTTTAACAGGGTACGTCGGTTGTAGCGGATCATCACCGGTCTCCTCCCAAAGGGCGTGTCGTGACGTCCTGTCTCCAAATTCCCCGTATGCGAGGATGTGAGAGACGTTTCTCTATTATCGGAGGATAATTCCGGACGCAGTCGTCCCTGTCAACGCCAAATGCGTTGCAGATTCGTCTAATGGACTACCTGGACAGGTGTCAGGAGGACTTCGCCGCACCTCGGGCGCCGAACTCGGCGGACAGCCGGTTCGCGGCGGTTTGCACCAGCTTGGCGCGGCTTTGCAGCACCTGATCCGACATCCGCCAGATCGGACCGGAGATGCCGAGCGCCCCGATCACTTCGCCGGTGAAATTGTAGACGGGCACGGCGACGCAGCGTACTTCCGGATTGAATTCGCCGTCGTCGAACGCGATCGCGGTACGCCGGATCTCGGTGATTTCGCGCAATAACACCGATTGATCGGTGATCGACTTCTTGGTCGACGGTTTCAGTTCGACCCGTTCGAGGAAGCGTTTGAGCTGGTCGGGCCGTAGCGAGGCCAGGATGATCTTGCCGAGCGCGGTGCAATGCGCCGGCCGTACCACGCCGACCCGGTCGGTCAGCTGAAACGCGCCGGTTCCGCTGGTGCGGGCGATGACGACCACGGCATCGCCCATTCGCACCGCAAAATGCCCGCTTTCGCCGGTTTCCCGCGACAGATCCTCCAGCACCGGCGTAGCCAGATTGACCATTTCGATTTCGTCGAGCGCGCTGGCGGCCAGCGCAAACAGCGGCCGGCCGACGCGGTAGCGCTTGGAATCCCGCTCCTGCCGCATATAGCCGAGCGACACCATCGTCTTGGCGAGATGGAAGGTGGTGGAGTTGTGCAGGCCCACCAGCTTGCTGAGGTCCGCAAGCCCGATGCCTTCGCGGTGACGCGCGACCTCCTCGAGGATCGAAAACGCGCGCCCGAGCGACTGCACGCCGCTGCGCTGGCGATCCTCGGCATCATCGTCGATGTTGGGCTCGCTCGATGGCACCAGCCGGGCGATCGTCGTCCTGCGTGGAGTGGCCGGCTTGTCGCTCGTCTTCGGCTTGGTTCGCGATTTCACGGAATCAGGTCTCCACGTGGACAGGGCCGAACTCTATCAGGCCGTCCTCGCATAATGAACAGCATCGCCTCGATGCAGGGGTCATCTCTCACCATACCACAATAGCAATTGACGTACAGTATTATGAGAAATAGGGTCCCGACCTTGCCGGCCGCGCGCGCCAAGACGCGGGATGTGAGATCGTTGAGCCGCAGGGAGAGAGTGGTCGATGTCGCGTAATATGCTCAACGGGGCCCAGGTGATCGTCGATTACCTGATCCAGGAGAAGGTGCCGCAGGTGTTCGGCCTTTGCGGCCATGGCAATATCCAGTTCATCGATGCGCTGTACGAGCGCTCCGACGATATCAAGACCATCTCGGTGCACCACGAGAGCGTCGCCGGCTTCATGGCCGACGTTTATTACCGCGTATCGGGGCGGCCGACGGCGACCTTCACGTCCTGCGGGCCGGGCTCGGCCAATCTGCCGATCTCGCTCGGCAATGCGTTTCTCGATTCGGTGCCGTTCATGGCGGTGACCGGCAATGTGCCGACCAGCCAGTTCAACCGCGGCGCGTTCCAGGAATTGTACCGGCACTATCAGGCCGACTTTCCCTCGACGGTTCGCTCCTACTGCAAGAAGGTGTTCCAGCCGACGCGCGGCGAGATGGTGCCGCTCGCGGTCCGGCAGGCCTGGAAGACCATGATGTCGGGCCGTCCGGGGCCGGTGGTGCTGGATGTTCCCTTCGACGTGTTCATGGAGTTGGCCGCCGAGGAAGCGCCGAACGCACAAGCCTGGAACGGCAACATATCGAGCCGCTGCGGCGCCGATCCCGACGGCGTGGTCAAGGCCGTCGACATGCTGCTCGGCGCCGAGCGGCCGGTGATGATCGTGGGCCAGGGCGTGCGCTATGGCGGCGCGGCCGAGGAATTGCTCAAGCTCGCCGAGCGGCTGCAGATTCCGGTGGCGGCTTCCGCCAGCGGGCTTGGCGCGATCGACTGCAACCATCCGCTGGCGCTTGGTCTCGTCGCGCGCGCCGGCCACTATCAGGCCAACCACGCCACGCGCCAGGCCGATGTGCTGCTGGCGATGGGCATGCGCTTCGACGATCGCACTTCGAGCTCGTGGATTCCTGGCTATTCCTTCACCATTCCGCCGACACGACTGATTCATGTCGACATCGACCCCGAGGAAATCGGCCGCAATTATCCGGTCGCGCTCGGGCTGATGGCCGATGTGCGAACTTTTCTGCGGCAGGTTCACGCCGAACTCGATCGTCGCGCCGATTTGACCAAGAAGGCCGACGCTCGCAAGAAATGGCTGGCGCAGATCGATACCTATCGCCAGGAGTGGGACAAGTTCGTAGCCCCCGGCTTTTCCGACGACACCACGCCGATCAATCCGCAGCGCGCCGCGCTCGAGATCGACAAGGCTCTGCCGGAAAATGCGATCCTGGTCAGCGACATCGGCGTGCATCACAATTGGCTGCTCAGCTTCTGCAAGCCGAAACGGCCGGATTCGCTGATCGGTTCGATGGGCTTTGGCCCGATGGGTTTTGGCGTCGCCGGCGTGATGGGCGCGAAATTCGCGGCCCCCGACCGGCCCTGCGTATCCGTGTGCGGCGACGGCGCGTTTTTCATGCACGCCAACGTGCTGGGCACCGCGGTCGAATATAATCTGCCCGTGGTCTGGGTGGTCTGGAACAATTACGCCTACGCCTCGATTCGTGGACTGCAGCGCGGCTATCTCGGCGGCCGCGAACTGGCGACCGACTTTCACGATCCCACGACAGGCCAGCGCTACAATCCGGATTTTGCCGCGATGGCGCGCTCCTGCGGCGTCGAAGGCGTCCGCGTCGACCGCGCCGGCGATCTCGGCGAGGCCATCCGCAAGGGGATCGCCGCCAACAAGCCCTATCTGATCGACGTCGATATCGCCGCCGACATCAATCCGGTCGGCGCCGGCATTTGGGAATTGCCCGGGCTTGGGCAAAGCAAGGCGGGCATAGGCACTCGCTATCAGCCGGTCTAATCGCACCAGAGGAAAACGTATGTTGCTTGCAGGAAAGAAAGTCGTTGTCGTCGGTGGTTCCTCCGGCATCGGCCTGTCGACCGCCGAAATGGCCAAGCGCGAAGGCGCCGATGTCATCATTGCCTCCCGGAACGTCGAGCGTCTCGATGCGGTCGCCGACAAGTTGAACGCGATCGCGATCCCGGCTGATGTCACCAGCGACGAAAGCGTCGCCAAACTGTTCCGCGCCTGCGGCCCGGTCGACCATGTCGTGGTCACGGCGGCGCAGCTTCGCACCGGGCCGTTCAAGACGGTGGCGATGGAGGACGTGCGCTCGACCATGGAAGGAAAATTCTGGGGCGCGTGGCGTGTCGCGCGGTCGGCGGATATCCGCCCGGGCGGGTCGCTTACGCCTGGTCTCCGGCTATTTGAGTATTCGGCCGCGGCCGAATTCGGCGATCGTCAGCGCCGCCAATGGCGCGCTGGAATCGCTGGCGCGTGCGCTGGCGCTTGAGTTGGCGCCGGTGCGGGTCAACGCGGTCTCGCCCGGGATCATTGATACGCCGATCCGCGCCGCGATGCCGGAGGAGGCGCGACGCGACATGCTGGCGAAAACCGCGGCAAGCTTGCCGGTCGGCCGTGTCGGGGTTGGAGAGGACATCGCGCGGCAGATCCTGTCCTTCATGGCGAACGGGTTTGCGACGGGATCGATCGTCTATATCGACGGTGGCGCCCTGGTCACCTGACGGTCGCGCAGAAGCGAGGAGCGAACCATGGCTTTGGAACATCACGGCGCTTTCATTCGCAACGTCGCCGAAGTGCCCTGGCGCAAATTTCCCAATCACTTTGGCGGCGCGCTGTCGAAGCCGCTGGTGATGCCGGAGACGGCCGGCTCGCGTCACATCGATTATCGTATTTCGATGTACCAGCCGATGGCGCATGTCGCGCGTCACAAGCATCAGGTTCAGGAACAGATCTACCACGTCCTCGAAGGCGAGGGCCTGATGGAAATCGCCGGCACAAATCACGTCGTGCGCAAGCACGATTTCATTTTTCTGCCGCCCGGCGTCGAGCACGCCATCTCGAATTCAGGCCTGGTGGATCTGGTGTTTCTGGTGATCACTTCGCCGGTGACGGATGACGAGAGGCCGATCTAGCTGACGTGAATTGCGCGGGAGGTCATGCCCGGGCAAAGCTCATTCGATTTTGGCGCGATCGAATAATTGCCGTGTGGTGGTTCCGTTGGTGTGGTTGTCGATGATGCGAAGCTGGGTGCCGGCGCCGACAACTTCAAAGAAGATCTTGTCGTCCTCGGCGCTGTCGCGCCAGCGTCCGGGCTCGTTCGCCCATATCACGCGATTGCCCTCCAGCCGGCATCGATAGGCCCAGACGAAATTGTCGATTGGGCGCGCATAAGTCAGCATCACGACGCCGTCTGGCGCGGTCGTCGCCTGCATGAGTTTGGGATCACGGTCGGTGATCGCTGTGATTGCGGTGCGGCAAATGGCCGGGGGGTCGAACGACGATCCGGCGGACGCGGTGCCGCGATTTCCGGCCGTGGTTTCAACGGCCTGTCCAGCCACGGCAAGTGGCCCCAGGCCGATCAGTCCACAGGCCAATCCGAATGCGGCACGTATAATCAGCCGGCGCAAATCGCAGGAGTTCATCCGGGTCACGTCGATTTCGTCTCGAGAGCAGGCTCCGGGTCGAACGAAACGCGATAGCTGCTCATTTTGGTCTCCGGTCCTTCTGTAACTTGCGCGGGAATGCTACCACATAGCCTGGTCGAATGGCAGGCCGGCGTCTGCCTCGAGCGTCCATGTGCAGATCGGTTCTGTCTTTCTGGCGGAGGCCCGGTGCCGGGCGATGGTAGATGATGCGGACCAGCCAGACCAAACCGTCCGGGAGGCGGAAGGCAGCCCCTCGCCGGCGCAAGATCTCTTCGCCCGCGGCCGGCCTCGATTGCGCAACGGCATTTCAGAGAATCGCACGGGATTGCACCGCCAGGATAGCGGCGCATCACAGCAGTGCATGCGGTGGCGATGTCGAGGCCGTGCACCAGATACGTGTGGCCATCACGTGGTTGCGGTCGGCCGTGGCCTTTTTCGCGCCGATCACGGTTGACGCGGAATGGCTCCGTCTCAAGAAGGAAATCGCCTGGCCGAACGTATCCCTCGGCGCGGCACGCGATACCGATGTCGTTATGGGTTATGCCGGCCGCAAGCGGTACCGGCAATGGACCCAGGGCCTGATCGGCCAAAATCTCGATGAGCGCCGAAAGCGGGATCACCGCCGGCTGGTTCGTTGCCTGAGATCGCGGCGATTTCGGCGCCTGATCGAGGACCTGTCCGGCTGGATTGGGCGCGGAGCCTGGTTTCTTGCCTGGGAGGACGCTGCACGCCGCGAGCCCGCCGCGCCGCTTGCGGCCTATAGCGCGCGCAGGCTTGATCGCTGGCACAAGCGGCTGATCCGGCAAGGGCGCCATCTCGCGACCATGGATGCGCCGCGTCGTCACCGTTTGCGGATCAAGGCGAAGCGATTGCGCTACATGCTCGAAGCGCTGGCGAATATCGTTCCGGTATACGACCCCGCTGAAATCCGCCACATGCACAAGGCTGCGAAGGATCTGCAGCGCGCGCTGGGCGACCTTCGCGATCTCCGGCGTTTCGGCCGTCTGGCGCCCGGTCGCGGCCGCTGGAAGGCGGCAAGCAAGGCCGTCTTTGGCCGCCAGGCTATCGACGGCAAAAGAAAAAGCTGCTGGAGGCCGCGATCGCGGCCCACCGAAGCCTCAAGCAGGCGCACGCGCGCTGACGCAGCGATTGACGGCAGGGCCGTTGGCGTAAGGGATCCCCGGCATTTGATCTGGATCAGGTGAAATTCGCGGAGGAATAGCATATTGATCCGATGGTCCCGCCTTTGGTCCTCCGCTATGATCGCCGAATCTGGATTGGTTTACCCGCAATGCCCGATGGCTCCGCCAGCGCCCATCTTATCGTCCGAAGCTCGCCACCGTGCTGGCCGAGGGATACAATCCCGGCTGCTTTCGCAGGGATATGCTGGCGGCATTGACGGTTGCGATCGTGGCACTGCCGCTGTCGATGGCCATCGCTGTGGCCTCGGGCGTCTCGCCGGAACGGGGATTATATGCCGCCGTCATCGGCGGCTTCCTGGTGTCGGCATTGGGCGGCAGCCGGTATCAGATCGGCGGCCCCGCCGGCGCGTTCATCGTCCTGGTGGCGGCCACCGTTACCAAATTCGGCCTCGACGGGCTTTTGCTCACGGTTTTCGTTTCCGGCTTCATGCTGACGCTGATCGGCCTGCTGCGGCTTGGTTCGCTCATTCGTTACATCCCGCATGCGGTGACGGTTGGCTTCACCTGCGGGATCGCGGTCACGATCTTTGCGAGCCAGCTCAGGGATCTCGGCGGTCTAACGCTGCCTGCCGCCGAACCCGGACCGCTGCTGCCGAAGCTCGCCATGCTCGCGCACGCCCTGCCGAGCATCAGCCCGGCCGCATTCGCCATCGGCGCCGGCTCGGCGGCGTTGATTTTCTTGCTGCGCCACCTGCGGCCGACCTGGCCCGGCATGCTGATCGCGGTCGTGCTGGCCTCGGCGGCCGCCTGGCTGTTCCGTTTGCCGGTCGAGACCATTGGAAGCCACTTTGGCGAATTGCCGCACGGCCTGTGGCGCCGCGTTGGCCGACGATGTCGTTTTCGTCGCTGCTCGAAATCCTGCCGACGGCGCTGTCCTTTACCCTTCTGGGCGCCGTCGAGAGCCTGCTTTCGGCCAAAGTGGCCGACGGCATGACGGGGCGCAAGCACCGCTACAATATGGAAGTCGTCGCGCAAGGTGTGGCGAACATCGCCTCTGCCCTGTTCGGCGGCATCAGCGTCACCGGAACGATCGCCCGCACCGCGACCAATATTCGTGCGGGCGCGTGCAGCCCGGTCGCCGGCATGGCGCATGCGGTCTTTGTGCTGATCTTCATGCTTGTCGCCGCACCGCTGGCGAGCTTCATCCCACTGTCGACGCTGGCCGGTGTGCTGGTGGTGGTGTGCTGGAACATGGCGGAGAAGGAGGATTTTCTTTTTCTGCTTCGGCGCTGGCGTACAGGCAGCGTGCTGATGGCCACCTTTGGTTTGACGCTGGTGGAGGACCTCACATTCGGCATCATATCGGGATGCGCGGTGGCGGCGGCGTTCGCCGTTGTCGATCGCGTCAATCACTGGCGCCGCACTGAGCGCTGAATCATTTTCAGTGCCGCCTGACGGCCTGCTCACGAGGAGACGGCGGTGCACATTCTACGTCCGATGTTTGCCTGGGATCGCGACGATGCCCTGGACTTTGCCGCGGCCCGCGGATTTGGCGCTGTCGTCGCCAGCGGGGAGGCCGGTCCGATCAGTTCGCACGTGCCGTTCAACATTTTGCGGACATCCGATTCCGTAACCGTGCAATTCCACCTGACCGCGCGGAACAGGCTGGCCGAGCTCGCGGATGGCGCAAATCCGTTTCTGCTGATCGTGTGGGGGCCGGATGCCTACGTCTCGAACGACTGGTACGCGACGCCGGATCACGTCTCGACCTGGCTCTATGAGGCGGTGCATCTTTCCGGTCCGGTGCGGCGGCTTCCGACCGAAGGCAATCGCGGTCACGGCGACGTGCTGCTTTCGACATTCGAGCAACGGTTGACGCCGAAGCAACCCTGGTCGCTGTCGACCATGGAGGAAACCAAGCGCGAGACCATGCTGCAGTCGATTGTCGTGCTCGAGATGGACGTGACGCGGGTGGAGGGGCAGCGGAAGCTGAACCAGCACAAATCCGATGAGGATTATGCCTCGATCACCCGGCATCTATCGAGCTCCGACGGCGCCGATGCCCGCGAAATTGCCGGCAAATTGAAGTCGCTTCGCCCGCATCTCAAATACTAGGCTAGTCGCACTCTGCTAGACGCGCGGCCGGAGCGAACGCTGCATGTCCATCGTATAGGTATAGCGGCCTTCCGGATGGGTCGTGACCGTCACCTCGAACAGCTCTTCGCGCGGGCCATAATAGCGGCGCACCATGGTCAGGGCCGGTGATCCCGGTTTCACCCCAAGCGGCTTTGCGAGCTTTGCCGGCATGCCGCGCGCAAATACCTCGAGCTGGGCATATTCGATGGTCTCGCCGTACATCTTTGCGATCTGCTCATGCACGGGGGTTCGGCCGTGATCGCGGCGGTCGACCACGCCGGCGAATTTCCGCAGCACATAGATCTCGGTCCAGCCGAGCGGCGCGGCAAAGGCGTCGGCGCGACGGACGGCTTCGATCAGGAACCAGTGCTTACCGGGCTCGCATTTCAACAAGCTTGCGAGTTTGCGGTCGGCCGTGATCTCGCCGCTGCGCACGACCTCGCGATAGGTTTCGTTGGAATATCGCAGCCATTCCGTCAGCGATTTGACGCTATGGGTGAACAGCACCGGCGGCTCGGCCGCGATCACAACCGAGCCGAGCCCGGCGCGGCGAACGATCAATCCCTGTTCGGTGATGATCCGCAGCGCCTCGCGCACGGTCTGGCGGCTTGCCGCATGACGCGCCATCAACTCGGTCTCGGTCGGCAACAAATCGCCGACCGGATAGGCGCCGAGCCTGATCGCCTTCTGCAATTCGGCGGCGATTTCGCGATAGCGGGAGGTCTTGGGTGCCGGCTGTTTACGGGGCATCGCATCGAACCGGGTTTTGGGATTTCATCGACGCCAGCGCGGCTTCGAACGCCGACAGCGTCGCCAGCACTTCGGCTTCCGCCACCGGATACGGCAGCCTGCTTTCGACCGCGTCGACGAAGGCATCGAGCTCGGCGCGCAGAACGTCGATCGCCGGGAGGCTAGTTTGTTTCGGTTTGCTGCCCGACATGCGCTGGATCAGTGTGGTTTCGTCCAGCACTTCCGCGGAGCCCCTGGATCCGAACACGTGAACGCGCCAATAGAACGGTGTTGCCCGGATGGTTGAGAGTGTGCCGGTAACGCCGCTGACAAAATCCATCATCAGAACGGCGGTATCAAGCGGCGGCGGACCTCGCTCGCGCGAACTGAGCTGGGCATTGATACGGCGCACCGGCCCGAGCAGGCTGACGAAGGCGTCCAGCACGTGCAGCCCGGCGCCGGTCAGTCCGCCGCCGGGCGATTCCAGTTCGGACAATCGCCAGCCCGCGGTGATGCTTTGCGAGTTCTCGTTGCTGTTGTGGCCTTCGATGTGGAGGATCGTGCCCAACTCGCCGCTCGCCACGATATCGCGCAGCGCGCGCATCGACGGCCAGAAACGCCGGTTGTGTCCGACGGCGAGGATCACTCCCGCCTCGCGGCAGGCACCGAACATGCGCGCCGCGTCGGCGCGGTGCAGCGCCAGCGGTTTTTCGCAAAACACCTGCTTGCACGCGGCGGCGCAGGCGATCACCTGCGCCGGATGCAGCGAGTGTGGCGTCGCCAGCAGAACGGCGTCGATCGCGGGATCCGCCAGGACGGCATCCAGATCGTCGGTGAGGGCCAGATCGTGTTCGCTGCAAAAATTTCTTGCCGCGCTCATGGCAGGCTCGACGCCGCGAACGATTTTCAGGCGTTCGTGGCCGCGCGAGGCCTCGACGAGATTGCGGCCCCAGCGGCCGAGGCCGACGATTGCGCCGTGGATCATCGGGAAACCTCTGCTGGATCGGTCCGTTGCCGGATCGCTTCAATAATGGCGGCGCTGTCGCTGTCCGGCCCCGCGATCGCAATCGCGGTGCGCAGCAAATCGGCCTGGGCCTCGGTAACCGACAGCCGAAGGCCGTGTCGCGCGGCCTCCGCCAGGATGAGTTCTGCGTCTTTGAGGGTTTGCGAGAGGTGCGATTGCGGCCGAAAGTCCCGGCTGAGCATTTTCTCGCCCTTGGTATCCATGACGCGGGAATAGGCGGCGGATTGGCGCGCCGTCGCGAGGAAAGTCGGTCCATCGAGCCCCATACGCTCCGCCAGCACGATCCCTTCGGCCAGCGCGGCGCGGTTGTTCTGCAGGATCAGGTTGATCGCAAGCTTGGTGCGGCTCGCGTCGCCGATCTTTCCGATCCGCGTACGCTGCGAACAGAGAATGTCGAGGAGCCCGTCGACGGCATCGATGGCACAGGCTTCGCCGGCGACCAGCGCGGTCGCGGTGCCGTCCCTGACTTCGGCGCTGGTGCCCGATATCGGCGCCTCGATGAAGGGAATGCCGGCGCTGGCCGCGCGGCCCGCAAGGCGGATGATCCCGTCGGGTGCGCAGGTCGTCGTGCAGATGATCGCCGGGCGGGCAGGGCCGCTTTCGATATCGGAGAACAACGCCTCGGCCTGCGCGCCGCTGTAGACGGCGATGACGATCGCGCGGCAATGGCAGAGTTCGCGTGCGCTAGCCGCGACCATTCCTCCATTTTCCTCGAGTTTCGCGCATCTGACAGAATCGATGTCGAAGCCGATCACGGGAATGCTGGCACCGATCAGGCGTTCGGAAAAGGCGGTTCCGATCAAGCCAAGTCCGAGGATTCCGACCGACGCGTCAGCTTGCATGGGCAACAGGCCTTTTCCGTCCGTTCAGCGCGCTATTTCGCCTCGATACCAGCGGCCTTGGCCTCCGCGGTCCATCGCGTGATTTCACTGCGGACAAAGCTGCCGAACTCGGCCGGGGGCATTGGCGAGACGATCATGCCGACATTGGCAAGCTTCTCGCGTACCTCCGGCGTCGACAGGATCTTGGCGCTTTCGGTGTAGAGTTTGTTGACGATCGGCTCCGGCGTATTGGCGGGCGCCAGCAGGCCGTACCAGATCGTGGCCTCGAAGCCCGGCATGGCGTCGGCGAGCGCAGGCAGGGTAGGCGTCAGTTCGTTGCGCGTTGGCGACGTCACGCCGATGCCGCGCAGCGTGCCGCCCTGCATTTGCGGGATCGCCACCGAAAAATCCGCAAAGGCCAGATCGATGACGCCGGCGATGACGTCGGTGACCGCCTGCGGCACCCCGCGATAGGACGCCGAAATGATCGACATCCCGCCGCGGCTTTGCAATTGCGCGTTCGATATCTGTGACGCACCGGAGCCGTAGCCGGCGGTCATGTTCTGATGGCTTTTGGCGTATTCCATGAACTGCGGAAGATCCTTGGCCGGGAAGTCGGGTTTTACCAGCAACACCATCGCGGTGGTGATGGTCCGGATGATCGGCGTAAAATCCTTGGCGGGGTCGTAGGGCAGGTTTTTCAGCATCGCGACATTGCTGGCCTGGGTGGTATTCGTTCCCATCAGCAGGGTGTAACCATCGGGCGCGCTGCGCGCGACCTCCTGGGCGCCGAGGCTGCCGAGCGCGCCGCTGCGGTTCTCGATCAGGACGGTCTGCCCCAGCGCGTCCTGCAGATGCTGGCCGAGCAATCGCGCGACCTGATCGGGGCCGGCGCCGGCGGGAAACGGCACGATGATCTTGATCTGCCGCGTCGGATAGTCGTCGGCGACGGCATGGCCGTGCAGCCCCATGAGCCCCAGCAGAACAACAGCGGCGAGAATACCCGGTCGCAGTCCCATCCGTTCGCTCCCTGACATTTCCAAGGCCTCTCAGCGGATGCCTCAGGTAATTATACGGACAAAGTTGGCTTAGGCAACAGGATCGCCTGCTTTTGAAGCCTCGGTTTGATTGAACTTACGATCAAACGACCGTATAAATGGCCCCACCATAACGGACCGGGAGCGGGAACGTGGACACCAGCGAACTCTACGCGCGCGGCCTGCGACGGCGCAAAAAAATGTTCGGCGAGGCGGATGTCGAGCGGCGGATGGCAGCAGCCGGCGAATTCGGCGCTCCGCTGCAGAACATCATCAACGCCTATGTCTACGGTGATGTCTGGGAAAGGTCCGGCCTCCCCAATGACATTCGCAGCCTTGTCATGCTCGGGATTACGGCTGCCAGCAACAAGCCCGCCGAATTCCGGGTCCATGCCAAGGGCGCGCTGGCGAACGGATGCACCAGGGAGCAGGTGCAGGATGTGCTGCTGCTGGTGGCGATGTATTGCGGCGTGCCGGCTGCGATCGAGACCAACCGCATTGCGGCGGAGATTTTTGGCGAAACGCCCGGCGCGTCGGCCAACACTTGAGCGCAAGACCTGAGTGAATGTTGCAATGAAATCTGTCCCTGCCATCGACGCCCACCATCACATCTGGCGGCTGAACGACCTTCCCTGGCTGTCGGGGCCGCAGGCGCTGCGAATTTTCGGGCCCTATCGGCCGATCTGCCGCGACTATCCGGTCGCGGAATATCTAGGCGATATTACCGGCTGCGATATCGTCAAGTCGATCTACATCCAGACCAACTGGCCCGCGGGGCGGAGTTTTGACGAGGCGCGATGGGTGCAGTCGGTCGCCGACGCGACCGGTTGGCCGCATGCCAATGTCGCGCATGCGGACCTTGCCGATCCCGACGTCGGTTCATTGCTGAAGCGTCTGGCGGAACTGCCGGCGACGCGCGGCATCCGCCAGCAATTGCATTGGCACGAAAATCCGCAATATCGCTTTGCGCCGCGGCCCGACGTCATGAACGACGCCGATTGGCGTCGCGGACTGGCACGGCTTGCCGATCACGGCTTGCTGTTCGAATTGCAGATCTTTGCCAGTCAGATGATGGATGGCGCAAAGCTTGCGCGGTTGTTCCCGTCGACCACCTTCGTACTCGAGCATGCCGGCATGCTGGAGGATATGTCGCCCGGCGGTTGGCGGCTCTGGAGCGATGGCATGGCGGCGCTGGCCGCCTGGCCCAATGTCGCCGTAAAACTCTCCGGGCTCGGCACCTTCGTTCATGCCTGCCGCGACGATGTGGTCGGCCCCATCGTCCGGGAGACGGTTGCCTTGTTCGGCGCGGCTCGCTGCTTTTACGGCAGCAATTTTCCGATCGAAAAACTGTGGACGGATTATGCCACGCTCTACCGGACTTTTCGAAATGCGATCGCGCACCTCGACGAAGCCGCACAGGCTGCGATCCTGCACGGCACCGCGGCGCGGCTCTATCGGATTTAGGCCGCAGCAGGGATCGCGGTTCACCTCTCCCGCAAGCGGGAGAGGGGGCGAGTCGCGCCGCGTCAGGACACCTTGACGATCATCTTGCCCAGCGCCGATCGCGACTGCATGGTCTTGAATGCTTCGCGAAAATCTTCGAACGGCACGACCTTGCCGACGACCGGGTTCAACGTACCTGACGCGAGCCAGCTGAACAGTCGATCGATCAGGCGCGCGTGAACTTCCGGCTCGCGCCGTTGTATCTGGGCCAGATCGACGCCCAACAGAGCGCCGCCCTTGAGCAGCGGAAGATTGAACGCCAGCGCCGGAATGGTGCCGGACGCGAACCCGACCACGAGATGCCGGCCGCGCCAGGCGATCGAACGAAACGCCTGCAGCGCGACCTCGCCGCCGACGGGATCGAAGATGACGTCCGGACCGTGCCCGCCGGTCAGCGTCTTGAGCGTTTCGCGCCAATCCGCCTGGGTGTAGTCCACGACATCGTCGGCGCCGAAGCTCGCGGCGAATGCGCGCTTCTCCGGCGTGGATGCCGCGGCGATCACCCGTGCGCCCAGAAGTTTTCCGAGCTGGACGGCCGCGATGCCGACGCCGCCGGCGGCTCCCAACACCAGAAGGGTTTCACCCTCGCGCAGGTAAGCGCGTTCGCTCAGCGCGTAGAGCCCGGTCAGATAGTTGGCCTGAAACGACGCGCCTGTTTCCGCGGCAACCGGCCCGGGCAAAACTTTCAGCGCGGTCGAAGGCACCGAGATGTACTCGGCGAGCCCGCCGGAACGGGCCATGCCGATCACGGAGATGCCCGGCTTGAACGTAGCAACATCCTCGGCGACGGCATCGACGATGCCTGCGAATTCCGTGCCCGGCACGAACGGCAGCGGATCCTTGGTCTGATAAAGTCCCTGCACCTTCAGGCCGTCGACGAAGCCGATGGCGGCGGCGCCGATTTTGACGCGGACTTCGCCGGCCGCGACGCCCGGCTGGTCGATCTCCCTGATGGAAATGCCGTCGATCGAATCGTAATTTTCGACGACCACCGCTTTCATGCCAATTCCTCTTGTTCTTCTTGGGGCCTGCGGCTGCGATGCCGAAATCTACTCGGCGGCCTGGACTTGGCGGTCGATCTCGGCCGCACCAGCCCGGATCAGCGGAATCAGGTCGCGTCCAATGGCAACCGTATCGTCTGGATTTTCAAAGCCGCGCAGCAGGAACGAATGGATGCCGAGCCGGTAATATTGCAGCACCGCGGCGGCGACATGTTGCGGCGTCCCGACCAGGCACGAGGTATTGCCGGGGGCGCCGGTCGCGCGCGCAATTCCCATCCACAGCCGTTCGTCATGCACGTCGCCGCGCGCGGCGAAGTCGAGCAGGCGTTCGCTGGAATGATTGCCGGGCTGCGGCGCCGCGCCGGTCTTGCGTTCGACATCCGCCAACAGCCGCTGCGCCTTGTCCCACGCCTCGCCCTCGGTTGGCGCCATGATGGTGCGCAGCGACATGTTGAAGCTGGCCGTTCGCCCATATTTGGCGGTGCGCCTGCGGAAATCGTCGATCCGGTCCCGCGTCTCCGCGAGCGGCTCGCCGAAGATCGCGAATACGTCGCAATATTCGGCGCCCATTTGCAGCGCGCCGTCCGACGACCCGCCAAAGAACAGCGTGGGATAGGGTTGCTGATAGGGCTTGATGTCCGAATAGGCGCCGGCAAGCCGGTAGAATTCGCCTTGGTGATCGAACGGAGCCTCGCTGCTCCAAATCCGGCGCATGACCTTGAGATATTCGCCGGCACGCCGGTAGCGGTCGTTTTTGGGCAGGAAGTCGCCCTCGCTGGCCTGATCCTGGTCAGTGGTGCCGGCGATGACGTGCAGCGACATCCGGCCCTGCGTGAGCTGGTCGAAGGTCGCAATCTGCCGTGCCGCGAGGGCAGGGGCGACGGAGCCCGGCCGATGCGCGATCAGGAACTTTATCCGTTCGGTATGATCGGCGGCGTACAGCGCGATGCCGAACCCTTCGGCGGCCGACGCATAATATCCGACCAGCACGGAATCATAGTCCCATTGCTCGTGCAGCCGGGTGAAGTCGATCACCCATTCGCGTGAAATCTTGCCCTTGATCAGGTGAACCGCGACCCCCTCCATCTGGGTGCCGATCATACCGATGATTTTTACGGGCATGTTGTTCCTCCCAATTCAGGCGACTGGTTGCTTCGAATGAAACCCGGAACAATACGGGAATGCAAGGGCTTAAGAGTTTCACGATCTGATAACCAAAAGGCGCGAGGCTCCGCCGGCATGGGCTCCTTAAACGAATGTTAGCGGCTGCCCCGTAGGATAAAGCTCATTTATCGACGTCAAGCGTGTCACATGAAGCTGCGGCGGCCCAGCGTCTCCCAGGTAGCGATGGTTACCTTCACCGTGGCCGCATTTTTGGCCGCGGGGCATTTCGCTGCCAACGCCGTAATCCATGGCCAGCAACACAGGCAGCTTGGAGAGCTGACGGAAGTCGCCTTGCGGCGCGCTGAAGTCGCTATCGATTTCGGGACTGCGACACTTGACGAGCTAACCCGGCGGGAAGTGCTCAACTGTGACCCCGCTTCGCTCCAGGCCATTCGCCTTCAGGTCTATCAGCGCTTTGCCGTAAAAAACATCAGGTTGGTCAATCGCGACGGCTCGGTTATTTGCTCGGCCTATTCGGAGACGCTGGAATTCGACAATGGATGGGTCGAGCGCTCCGACATGTTGCCTTCGGACGACAAGCGCCTGCTGCTTTTTCGAGTCGATCAGTTCAGCGGGGTGGCGCTCGGTATCCTCCGCGATATCGACGAAAAGAATTCCATCGTTGCCATTCTCGGGATCAATTCCTCTCTCTTCGATATCATGCCCGCGGAATTGCGGGCGCACAGCGAAGTTGTGCTGCAATTGAAGAATGGTTCGGAAGTTGCGAATTTTTCCCTGCAGCAGGGCAGCAAACTGACGCGCGCGGCCAGCTTCAGCAACGCCTCGCTCCGCTACCCGCTCAGTGCGACGGTTCGGGTTGACGCCGGCGCCTTGCGGCGATGGGATGGCGAAGCGTACTGGCCGGCCATGTGCATCGCCCTTGGGCTGGGGATAGCCTTTGGTCTGCTTCTGAGCAGGACGAAATCGAGACTGGAAGGGCCGATCGCCGATATAGATCGCGCTTTGGCGCGGAACGAGTTCAAACCGTTTTTTCAACCGACCTTCGACTTGCGCACCGGCGCGATTCTCGGTTGCGAGGTGCTGGCCCGCTGGGTACGAAGCGATGGCACCATCGTTTCGCCGATGAATTTCATTCCGCTGGCCGAATCCAGCGGACGAATCCGGCCGATGACATGGCTCATCCTGTCGACCGCGCTTAACGAATTGTACCCGCGCCTCCACGAAGACAGGAATTTCAAACTGTCGTTCAACGTGGCGCCTCGCCACCTGGTCAGCGACGGCTTCGTCGAAACACTTCGTCGCGTCGTGTTGGCAGCAGGGGTTTCCGCGCGTCAGATCGTGATCGAGATAACGGAACGCAACGAATTTCCCGACCTCGACAAGGCCGCGGCGTTGGTGCGGGAATTGCGTGAGCTCGGTTTCAGGGTCGCGATGGATGATGTGGGCGTGGGCCACGGCGGTCTTTCGCAGATGAACCGCCTTGGCGCCAACACCATCAAGATCGACAAGTTCTTTGTCGATACCATCACGCAGGACGGCTCAGCGGCGACGATCGTGGAAATGCTGGTGCGCCTGGCGCGCGGCCTGAACATGACGGTGCTTGCCGAGGGTATCGAAACGTCCGAGCAGGTTGCGGCACTGATCGCCTGCGGCGTTGAGGAGGGGCAAGGCTACATCGTGTCGCCGCCGCTGCCATTTGCGAAGTTCGACGAACTGCTCCACGGCCGCCTTGTGAAAGCCTTCGCCGAGTCCGTCGTTCGCGAAGCCGCGCTGGTCGCCTAGAGCATTTTGACCGAAGCGGATGCCGGTTGGCGTCAAGAAACGCGTTCGAATAGCAATCGCAATCTATCGCTTCACCATTTGGCCACGAAGCTCGCCGCCGGGATTGGCAGCCGTGTGAATGTTCGCATCCCATTTGCCAGCCAGCAGGTCGGTTACCTGGGCTTCGGTAATTGTTGCGGTGCCCTGGATAGGACTTTGTACGGTCTTGAACGGCAGGGCAATGCCGGCATTCTTGCCCGGCTCGCTGGGTCCGTGAAAATGAGCGCCGAGGGCTGGTCCGGTCAGATCGGCATAGGTCACGGTCCAGCTCAGATTTCGTGTACCGGTGTCAAGCGTGGCCTCGGCTTTGCCAGAGGCCGGGCTGGTATTGGGCGGGATCTCGTTGGCTCCTTTAAGTTCCGCGCTCAAGGTGATCGTTTCAGCCTGGGCTGCCGAAATGCCTGGAATTGCAAAAGCCAACAACAGCGCCGGGATCAAATAAGCAGGTCGGTTCATGGTGCCCTCACGGAAATGGCCGCTGACAACCAACACCGGCCGCTGGGATGCAGTCATCTCGAATGAAACGCGCAATGACATCGGAAAGCAAGGTCTTGGTTGCGGTGCCGCGGTGTAATCCCCCTCAAGGTTCAGCCAGATCAATTGAACGCCATGCCGCCGCTCATCGCGACCGTCTGGCCGGTCATGTAGGGATTGTCGAGCAGCATCATGACGGCCTGGGCGACTTCATCCGCCATGCCGAAGCGGCCGATGGGGATCCGGCTGACCAGGCCTTCCTGCCCCTTCATCATGTCGGTTTCGATCAGGGAGGGCGCCACCGCATTGACGGTAATGCCTTCCTTGACGAGCCGCGCAGCGTAGCCGCGGGTCAGCCCCTCGACCGCTGCTTTCGAGGCGTTGTAGTGCGGTCCGATCGAGCCGGCGCCCCGCGCCGCGCCCGACGAGATATTGATGATGCGGCCCCATTTTCCGGATCGCATCATAGGCAGCACCGCCTGCATGCACAGGAAAACCGACTTCAGGTTGACTGCGATCGTGCGGTCGAAGTCGGCTTCCCTGAGATCGTCAACCCCGCGGGTGATGGCGATGCCGGCATTGTTGACGAGGATGTCGATCGGGCCCAGTTCGGAATTGGCGCGCTGGATCATCTCTGCCACGGCGTCAGCTTGAGAAACATCCGCGGCGATCGCGACGGCTTTCCCGCCGGTTCCAACGATGCTTTTCACCAATGCGTTCGCCTCGTCGGTGCGCTCGCGATAATTGATGGCCACGGCGACGCCGGCGTTCGCCAGCCTTCGCACGATCGCAGCCCCAATACCGCGCGAACCCCCGGTCACCAGCGCCACGCGTCCACGTAAGGTTTCAGTCGTCATCGGCATCACCATCTTTTCGGTCCGGCAATATTAGGCGTCCTCAGTTCCGCGGCAAACAAAAAGCCGGCCGCGATATGCGACCGGCTTGCTTTTATCGTCGCCAGTTTGGCGCTCAGTGCCCGGCAGGCGCCGAGAAGCCGCCGGAATAGCGGTACGCATCGGACTGTGCCGGGGCCGGCCAGGCCGCGTAGGCATCGGCGTTGCGGCTCTGCTGTTGGGTCGCAACCGCGTGGTCAACCTTGCCGTGATGGCGCTGGGCTGCCGCGGCGAATTGCACCGATGTCGCGACAATCAAGGCCGAGGCGACAATGGTGAGCATGGTCTTGCGCATTCTGGTTCTCCCTTTCGCGCTTTTCGCTGGCGAGGCAATTGCGCCTCGCGTATCGGCGCAGATTCCCAGATAACGATGGCCGGCGCGGATTATTACGACCCCGCCCATCACGAAGCGGCGAGCAAATTTCTTGGTCAAAAATAATTTCGGCTAAATATTCAGCAGCGGCTTTCGTCAGTCTGTAATAGACTGGCTGCAACCGATCCGGTTCGGTGGGAGAATACGTGTGTTGCGAGTGAGATCGATGAAGAAGATTTTGCTGCTCATTGTCCTGATGGCGTCGCCGGCTTGGGCGCAGACTCAATTGACGCCCAAAAGTGCTGCGCCCAAGGGCGCGGCGTCGCGCGTCGTCGACAACTGCGCTCCGATCGGCCGCACCGCGAAGGGCGAGCTGGTCTACTCGATGAAATGCGACAATATGCCGGCACCGCCCGCACCGCCGCCGCAAGCCGAAGTCAGGGAGGTGCCTGCGGCGGCCCCGGAACCCGAGGCGCAGCGGGGCGGTATTTTCGGCTGGTCCTATGACCGCCGGCAATAACGCGGCCGCGCCGGGCCGCCGCTGAAAACCCCGCTTTTGGGGCTGGAATGGTCCTTGCTTCCGCTAATTCCGGCTGCAATGGATATTGCCGGACCTTTTTCGCAACCCACGCCCTCTGTGAGAAGAAGATATCGATGAGCCAATTGATTGTCCGTGCCGGCGAGTTCACCTTCCAGGCCCGTTTCGAGGAAGAACTGGCGCCGAAAACCGTCGCGGCGTTTCGCAAGGCGATGCCGTTCGAGAGCCAGGCGATTCATGTCCGCTGGAGCGGCGAGGGGGTCTGGATGCCGCTCGGCGATCTCGATTTCGGCGTGTCTTACGAAAACCACACCAGCTATCCCGCGCCCGGCCAGATCATCCTCTATCCCGGCGGCATCAGCGAGACCGAAATCCTGCTCGCCTATGGCGGCGTGCACTTCGCCAGCAAGATGGGCCAACTCGCCGGCAATCATTTCATCACCCTGACCTCGGGGCTCGAGAACCTGACCGCCTTCGGCAAAACCGTGCTGTGGAAGGGCGCGCAAAAAATCCGCTTCGAGGAAGTCTAGGTGGCAGAGGTCGGCTACCCGCGCGATCTCCGCGGCTACGGCCGCAACCCGCCCGATCCGAAATGGCCGGGCAACGCGCGCGTCGCCGTGCAGTTCGTGGTCAATTTCGAAGAGGGCGGCGAGAACAACATTTTGCACGGCGACCGCGCCTCGGAGGCATTTTTGTCCGACGTGCTGGGCGCCCAGCCCTGGCAGGGCCAGCGCCACGCCAACATCGAGTCGATATTCGAATATGGTTCGCGCGCCGGATTCTGGCGGCTGTGGCGGATGTTCGGCGAACGCAAACTGCCGGCCACGGTGTTCGGCGTCGCCACCGCGCTTGAAGCGCAATCCCGAGGTGATTTCCGCCATGAAGGAGGCCGGCTGGGACATCGCCAGCCACAGCCTGAAATGGATCGAGCACAAGGAAATGTCGGAAGCCGAGGAACGAATCGAGATTGCCGAGGCAATCCGCGTCCACATCGAGGCCACCGGGCAACGGCCGTTGGGCTGGTACACCGGACGTTCCTCGATCAATACGCTGCGCCTCCTGATGGAAGCCGGCGGTTTGCTTTATCTCTGCGACTCCTATGCCGACGATCTGCCGTACTGGATCAAGACGCCATCCTTAGAACCGCATCTGATCATTCCCTACACGCCTCGACGCCAACGATATGCGTTTCGTCAACGCGCAGGGCTTTGGTGGTGGCGATCAGTTTTTCACCTATCTCAAGGACAGCTTTGACGTCCTCTATGCCGAAGGCGAGACCTCGCCGAAGATGATGTCGATCGGGCTGCATTGCCGCGTTGTCGGCCGTCCCGGCCGCGCGGCGTCGCTGGCGCGGTTTCTCGATTACATCATGAAACATGAGCGCGTCTGGGTGCCGACGCGGTTGCAGATCGCGCAGCACTGGCACGCCAATATGAAACACCTCGCCGAAAGCGCGTTCAACATCGGATAGGCAGATGACGAAGACGCTGGCCGATCTCAACAGCTGCAGCCGCGACGATTTCGTCGCCGAACTCGCCAATGTCTTCGAGCATTCGCCATGGATCGCCGAACGGGTGGCGATGAAACGGCCGTTCACGGGCATCAACCAATTGTTCGCCGCGATGAAGGAAGCGGTCGATCGGGCGCCGGCCGAATTGCGCCTCGCTTTGATCAAGGCCCACCCCGATCTCGCCAACAAGACCCAGCGCGCGGCGGGGCTGACCGCGGAATCCAGCGACGAACAGAACAGCGTCGGCCTGGACCGGTTGTCGGACGCCGAATATGAGGCGTTCGAGCGCGTCAACAACGCCTATCGCGCCAAATTCGGCTTTCCCTATATCGTCTGCGTTCGGCGTCATACCAGGGATTCCATCCTGCGCGATTTCGAGCGCCGGCTGCCGAACGACGTGAATACGGAAACGCAAACCTCGATCGCCGAAATCTGTCGGATCGCAGCGCTGCGTCTCGACCAACTGGTGATGTCGGAGGACCGGCTTGCGGTGCACGGGCGGCTGTCGACCCATGTGCTGGACACCCATAGCGGCAAGCCTGCGGCGGGGATTACCGTCGAACTCGTCGAATTGTCCGACCTCGGTGTCAGCCGCGTGGTCACGCGCACGGTTACGAACGCAGACGGCCGCACCAATCAGCCCTTGATAGGCGGCCGCCCGGTGCCGATCGGGCGCTATGAGCTGATGTTCAGCGTCGGGAAATATTTTGCCGCGCGGCAGGTGCCGATGTCGGATCCGCCGTTCCTCGATCAAATTCCGCTGCGTTTTTCGGTGAGCGATCCCGAAGGCCATCTCCACGTGCCGCTGTTGGTCACACCGTGGAGTTATGCGACCTATCGGGGGAGCTAATCTCTACGACATGCTGCGCCGATGACGCGGCCGCGGCGGCTACTCCGCTTCCGCTTCGGCGTTGCCGCCGACGCCGTTGAAGAACGCGTTCAGCATCACAGCGACCAGCGCGCAGAGCAGAATGCCGGACTCCAGGAGCGGCTGCAGGTCACGCGGCAGGTTGCGGAAGAAGCCCGGTGCGGCGAGCGGAATCAGGCCGAAGCCGATGGAGATCGCGACCACGAACAGATTGAAGCGGTTGTTCCTGAAATCGACCGAAGTGAGGATCCGCGCGCCGGTCGCAGCCACCATGCCGAACATCACGAGGCCGGCGCCGCCGAGCACGACCACGGGGACAGCTTCGACCAGCGCCGCCATCTTCGGCAGCAAACCGAGCAGCAGCATGATGCATCCGCCCGCGACCGTCACCCAGCGCGAGCGCACGCCGGTGACGCTGACGAGGCCGACATTCTGCGAGAACGACGTGTAGGGAAAGGTGTTGAACAGGCCGCCGAGCAGGGTGCCGACGCCATCGGCGCGCAGTCCCTTCGTCAGCGCGTCGCGGTCGATTGTCTTGCCGGTGATTTCACCGAGCGCCAGGAACATGCCGAGCGATTCGATCATCATCACGATCATCACGATGCACATGGTGATGATGGGCACGAGATGGAATTGCGGAACGCCGAAGCGAAGCGGGATCACGATATCCCCCCACGGCGCCGCCGCGACCTTTTCAAAATGCATGACGCCAAGCAAGCTGGCGAGGATTGCGCCGGCGATGATGCCGAGCAGCACCGAGACATTGGCGATGAAGCCGGAGCCCCATTTGGTCAGGCCGAGTACCACCAGCAGCACGAACAGTGCGATGCCCAGTCCTTGCAACTGGCCATAGCCGGGATTGGGGAATGCGCCGGGTACGCCGTCGACAAGCTTGGTCAGGGTCGGCAGGCCACCGCCGGCCCAGTTGATACCTACCCGCATCAACGAAATCCCGATCACCAGGATAATGGTGCCGGTCACAACAGGAGGAAACAGCGGCAGCAGCCGGCTGATGAAAGGCGCGGCAAGGATGCCGAAGATTCCGGCAGCGATGACCGAGCCGTAGATGCCGAGCAGGCCGATATCGGGCGCGGCGGCCATCGACAGCATCGGGCCGACGGATGCAAAGGTGACGCCCATCATCACCGGCAGCCGGATGCCGACCCCGGGGAATCCGGTGCACTGCACCAATGTGGCCAGTCCGCAGGCGAACAGATCGGCGCTGATCAGGAAGGCCACGTCTTCGGGCGGCAATTTCAGGGCGCGGCCGATGATCAGCGGGACCGCGACCGCGCCGGCATACATCACCGGTACATGCTGCAGGCCAAGCGCGAGCAGGCGCGGTGTCGGCAGGATCTGGTCGACCGGATGGATGTCGGTGCTCATGTTGGCTCCCCCCTGGCGCGGCTCGCTCAGCCTGCTTTGCCCGATGAATAAATACAAGGGTCGTGCCAGAACGCCCGATGGCACGAACGTTGCTCATTATTGGCGGTAACGGGCGATGGAATCCCGAAGATTTATGGACTGAACTGGAGGCTCTCGCGTGCCGCTGATCAAGAACAGATACGGGAAGGGCCGCGTCCGCGTGATGCGGATTCATCGCGACGGCGACCGGCACGAGGTCAGCCAGCTCAACGTCAAGGCGATGATCGAAGGCGATTTTGCCCGCGCCTATACCGATGGCGACAATTCCACCTCGGTTTCGACCGACACCATCAAGAACGTGGTCAATATCGTCGCCCGTGAAAACACCGGGCTCTGCACGGAGGAATTCTGCCAGGTGCTGGCGAAGAAATATCTCGACACCTATCCGCAGATTTCATCGGTTGGGATCACCGCGCATGAGACCAAATGGAGCCGCCTGAGCTTCGGCGGCAAACCGCATCCTCACAGTTTTGTGCTCGACGGCAACGGCAAGCCGTTTGTCGAGACGACGCTTGCCCGCGACGGCGTCTCGGCGCTGACATCGGGCATCGACGGCTTCACCTTCATGAAGTCGACCCAATCGGGCTGGGAGAATTACGTCAAGGACCCCTACACCACGATTCCGCCGACCGCCGACCGGATGTGCGCAACCTCCATGGTGGCGTCCTGGAAATGGTCAGGCATGCCGCCAAACTATCCCGCCAGCAACGCCAAAATTCTCGACACGGTGCTGGAAGTGTTCTCGACCACCTACAGCATGAGCGTTCAGGACAGCCTGTACCGGATGGGCGAGGCGGCGCTGGCGGCTGTGCCGGAAATCCTGGAGATCAGCATGGCCTGCCCGAACATGCATTTCATCCCGATCAACCTGTCGGCGTTCGGGCTCGATAACCACAACGACGTGTTCCTGCCGACCGACGAACCGCACGGCCAGATCGAATGCACGGTGGGGCGGTAGGTTCGCTCTCTCGACGTCATTGCGAGCGAAGCGACGAAGCAATCCACACTTGCTTTGCCGCCCATGCTTCGCTTCGCTCGCAATGACGGTGGTGGTAACGTTTACGAATCCTTGCTCCCGAACTTCTCATGCAGCGCCGGCCACAACCGGTCCGGCTTGAACGGCGTCGCGGCAAAGCGGATGCCGGTGGCATTGGCGATGACGTCCCGAGTTTTTGGCCATCGGCTTCCAATGTGCTAGTTTGTGACGAGCGCTGGCTTGTCTCAAAGCTTGGGGAGTGGGCATGAGGAGACGTGATTTCATTGCGCTCGTGGGCGGCGGGGTAGCTGCCTGGCCGCTCGATGCGGTCGCGCAAACGTCCGGCAAAACCTGGCGGATCGGCTTTATCGCACAAGGATACGAAAAATTTTACGACGCGTTGTTCGACGGCCTGCGGGATCTCGGCTACGCGGAGGGCCGCAATCTCATCGTTGAACGCCGGTATGCCGAGGGCCACTCGGAGCGGTTTCCGGAATTTGCGGCCGAGATGGTTCGTTTGAAGGTTGATGGCATCGTCGTGACCACAACGCCGGCAGCTCTGGCCGTGAAGAAAGCGACCACGACCATCCCGGTTGTGTTCCCGAATGCCATTAGTCCTGTCGAGAGTGGGGTGGTAGCCAGTCTCGCGCGTCCAGGCGGCAATGTCACGGGAGGTGCCGCGCAGACGGCGGCACTCAGCACAAAACGCCTGGAAATACTCAAGGAAGTGCTGCCAGGACTTTCGCGTGTGGCCGTTCTCTGGAATGCAGCCAACCCGGCGCTCGCATACCCGTGGAAACAGACGCAAGGTGCAGCCGGTGAGCTCGGAATTACACTTCGATCCCTTGAGGTGCGCGACCCGAAAGATATCGGGGCTGCCTTTGCCGTCTTGGCTCAAGAGAGCCCCAATGCACTTATTGTCTTGCAGGACGCGCTGACCCTTCAGCACCGAAAAGAGATCATTGACTTCACGGTTCAAAAGCGACTGCCGGGCATGTTCGTTGCGCGGGAATGGGTGGCGGTCGGCGGTCTGATGTCCTACGGGGAGAACCTTTCAGACATGTATCATCGCGGCGCATACTTCGTGGACAAGATTTTCAAAGGCACGTCACCCGCCGATCTGCCGGTGGAACAGGTGACGAAGTTCGAACTGATCCTCAACCTCAAGACAGCGAAGGCCATGGAGTTGAGCATCCCCGAAGCCTTCCTGGCGACGGCGGACGAGGTGATCGAATAGCGATACCATGCTCCGGCGCGCGAGTACTTCACTCGGAACCGAACTTCTCATGCAACACCGGCCACAACCGGTCCGGCTTGAACGGCGTCGCCGTAAAGCGGATGCCGGTGGCGTTGGCGATGGCGTTGCCGAGCGCGGCGGCGACGGGGTTGTACGGGCTCTCGCTCATCGATTTCGCGCCCATCGGCCCGATCGTATCTGACGTGTCGGCGAACAATACTTCGGTACGTGGGATGTCGGCGAACGACGGCAGATGATAATCGCGGAACTTTGGATTGACCACACGGCCGCTCTCGTCGATCACCATTTCCTCGTACAGCGCAGCGCCAAGCGATTGTGCGACGCCGCCTTCGACCTGGCCGCGGCATTGCATGGGATTGGCGACCCGGCCGGCGTCGGCGGCCTGCACGCTCTTCAAAATCCTGATCTCGCCGGTGGCTTTGTTCACGGCGACACGAAAGCCCTGCACGTTGAAAGCGACTGAGCGCGGCGAGCCGGCCGAGGTGCCGCTCGCGGCCAGCGTTCTGCCATCGCCGCGCGCCGACTTTGCCAGTTCGGCGAATGAAAGGTTTTGCCGGCCGCACACTGCGGCCTCATTCTCGAGCGTGCAGGAGGCGGGATCGACCCCGGTGATATGCGAAGCCAGCGCCTTGAGGTCGTGCGCCAGATTTTCCGCGGCCGCCTGCGTCGCGCGCCCGGCCACAAAAATGCCGGCGCTGCCATACGCGCCGGTGTCATGGCCGCCATGGGCGGTGTCGGATTGCCTGAGGTTGATACGATCGACTTTCGTCGCGAGCGCGGTCGCGGCGATCTGGCGATGCACCGTCGAGGTGCCGTTGCCGAATTCGGCGGTGCCGACCGTCAATTCGAACCCGCCATCGTCACGCAGGGAAATCTTGCAATCGGCGAAATGACCGGCGGGCGGCACGGTGTCGATCATGGTCAGCGCGATACCTTCGCCGATCAGCCAGTCGGGCGAGAGTGTGTTCGTGGTCTCCGCTTGCATCGCGCGCTCGACGAGATCGAGACATTGGTCGAGCCCGTAACTGCCGTAAAACACGTCGTGATATTGGGATTCCGGTGGCGACAACATGGGATCGCCGGCTTTCACGACATTGCGGCGGCGCATGTCGAAAGGATCGATACCGAGCTGCCTGGCGAGTTCGTCGATGGCGGCTTCGACCGCGATCAGGGTTTGCGGCAGGCCGTAGCCTCGGAAGGCGCCCGCCGGCACGGTGTTGGTATAGGCGGCGACAGCGTCGACCTTCTTGTTCGGACAATGATAGACGCCGATGCATTCGCCAACCGCGTGGAACAACACCGGGCCGGCATGGTTGCCGTAGGCGCCGGTGTTGGAGAGCACGTCGAGTTGCAGCGCCGTCAATTTGCCGTTCTTGTCGGCGCCCGCCTTGACGGTGACGCGCATCGGATGCCGCGTCGAGGTCGAAATAAATTGTTCTTCACGCGTGAGTTCGAATTTGACTGGACGCCCGGTCTTGAGCGCCGCGAGCGCCAAAACATCCTCGACGAACATTTCCTGCTTGCCGCCAAAACCGCCGCCGACCCGCTCGCAGAACACCCGCACCTTGTCGGGTGCGAGACCGAAAATATCCGCCAGTGCGCGACGCGTCAGGAACGGTACCTGGGTGCTGGAGCGGACATTTAAAATACCTTTGGCGTCGATCCAGGCGAGGCCGCCATGGGTTTCCAGCGCGGCGTGCTGCACCCGCTGGGTGGTGAAGGTTCCTTCATAGGTCACCGCGGATTGTTTTAGCGCGTTCGCGACGTCGCCGAATTCGCCGTGCCTTTCGGCGACGATGTTGCGCCCCGAATTGGTGACGCGATGCTCCGGCGTCTTGTCGCCGTGAATCATCGGTGCCCCCGGCGCGATCGCCAGCGCGGGATCGACCACCGCGGCAAGTATCTCGTATTCGACCTTGAGACGGCGGCAGCCCTCTTCGGCAGCGGCTTCGGTCTCGGCAACTACCGCGGCGACCTTCTGCCCGATGAAGCGGACGACATTGTCCAGCACGCGGGTATCGTCCGGATCCATCCAGTCCTTCTCGTGCCGCGCGGTGGAGAACAGCCGATCCGGCACGTCTTCGTACGTCAGCACCGTATGCACGCCGGGGACGTTCAGCGTAGCGCTCTTGTCGATCGAGATGATTTTGGCGTGCGGATGCGGCGAACGCAGCATCTTGATGTGCAGCAGGCCTTCGATCTCGGTGTCGAACGTATAGCGCGCCGCCCCCCGCACCACCTGCGGTCCTGCGGGCGCCGGCAGGCTGCGGCCGAACGCGGTGCCTGCGGCAGCGTCTTCGACATTGGTCTTGCCGTTGAGCGCATCCTCGATCGAGCGATAACCGGTGCAGCGGCAGATATTGCCTTTCAGCGAGGCGCCGAGATCCTGCCGCTGGGCCTGGTTCAGCGAGGCGCAGGTCAGGATCATGCCCGCGGTGCAGAACCCGCATTGAAATCCCTGCGCGTCGAGGAACGCCTGCTGCATCGGATGCGCGCCGCCATCGGTCGCCAGGCCTTCGATCGTGGTGACGGCGTGGCCGTCGGCTCGGAACGCCGGGATCAGGCAGCTATGGACGGGCTCGCCGTCGATCAGCACCGTGCACGCGCCGCAGTCGCCGGCGTCGCAGCCCTTCTTGACGCCGAAATGGCCGAGCTGGCGCAGGAAGGTCCGCAGGCATTGGCCGGCCCGCGGGCTATCCGAAAATTCCTTGCCGTTGATCTCAAAACTCATGGCAGCGCCTGCAATTCGCTGCGGATTTCCTGCGCCAGCCGCAGCGTCATCGCCTTGCGCCACATCGGTTTGCCGTGGACATCGGTATGGTACAGGCCGTCGGGGATTCTTTGCAGGATGGTTTCGCGCAACTCGTCGGTCTGAGGCATTCGGGCAAAGGACAGCTTTACCGGCCGCGCGGTGGACGCGGTAATCGTCAGTGCAAAAGCGCCTTCGCTCGTGACGCTGCCGATCAGCAGAGCTGCCGACCGGCCGACCGGCGTCAGCGATATCTGGCGAAATGCCGAGCGGCGTTTCAGCGCTGCGAGCGGAATATCGATCTGCCGCAGCAGATCGCCCGACGCGAGCACATTGCGTTGGTCACCTGTGACGAAGTCGGCGACGGGAATTGTCCGCTCGCCGCCATCGGCCTGCCAGATCGTGCAGATGCCGTCGAGCGCCGATGTCAGCGAGATCATCGGGCCTGCCGGCAACGACATGCAGATATTGCCGCCGACGGTCGCGGTCTTCCAGATCTTGAACGAGGCCAGAAACGCCCGGCAGCACTGGTTGATCAGCGGCGACGCGATCCATTCCGGCGGGCAGGCCAGCGCATCGAGCTGCGCCACGGTGCAGGTCGCCGCGATCGAGAGCCCGGTTTCGCCGACGGTCAGCGCCGGCCATTTGAGGTCGGTGAGATCGATCAGCCGGTTCAGATGAACCTGCGGCTCCGAGAACAGCCAGGTCCCGCCCGCGAGCCAAGCATCGCCTGCCGTCCAAACGGGCAATTGCGCCCGTGTGGCCGGATGCGCGACTTCCTTGATGGTATTCAAATCCATAGATACGCCAACGCTTTCAACATGATGCATCTCAGCTTAAGAAGTCTTGCAAGACCAGCGCCAATTGTCACGGGACTTGCGCTGGTCTTTGAATTGCAGGGACGGTTAAGCTGATCGTTCCGCAATTCGGTATCCCAAGGAACGTTTGAGCAAAGCTTGAGGAAAGTTTGGAGCATGGACCCCACGCGGGCAATCTGGATCAAGGATCCACTGGCTATCCTCTCCGATGGTGCGGAACGCGGCATTGTGGTGCAGAACGGCAAAATCGTCGAACTGGTGCCGAAAGGCGGCCAACCCACCACGCCGGCGGTGTTCTTCGAGGCCGGCGATCATGTGGTGCTGCCGGGGCTGATCAACACCCATCATCATTTCTACCAGACGCTGACGCGGGCGCTGCCGGCGGCGCTGGATCGCGAGCTGTTTCCGTGGCTGCAGGCGCTTTATCCGGTCTGGGCGCGGCTAACGCCGCAATCGCTCGATCTTGGTTTCACCGTGGCGATGTCAGAACTGCTGCTGTCGGGCTGCACCACCACGACCGATCACCATTACGTTTTTCCGGCCGGGCTCGAGGACGCCGTGGATATCGAGGTGGCCGCCGCAAAGCGGCTCGGCATCCGCGTGCTGCTGACGCGCGGCTCGATGAACCTGTCGCAGCGCGACGGCGGCCTGCCGCCCGACAGCGTGGTGCAGGACGAAGACACGATCCTGGCGGACAGCGCGCGCGTGGTCGCCAAATATCACCAGCGCGGCGACGACGCGATGGTCCAGATCGCGTTGGCGCCTTGCTCGCCGTTCTCGGTGACGACGTCGCTGATGCGCGCGACGGCCACTTTGGCCGAAAAGCTCGACGTCCGCCTGCACACCCATCTGGCAGAGACCGAGGACGAGAACAGGTTCTGCGAACAGATGTATGGCTGCCGGCCGCTGGATTATCTCGAGCAATGCGGCTGGCTCAATGCGCGGACCTGGCTCGCGCATGGCATTCATTTCAACGCAGCCGAGATGAAACGGCTCGGCAAGGCGAAGACGACCATCAGCCATTGCGCCTGCAGCAACCAGTTGCTGGCGTCAGGCTGTTGTCCGGTCTGCGAGATGGAAGAGGCCGGGGTAGGAATTGGCCTCGGCGTCGACGGCTCGGCCTCGAATGACGGATCCAATCTGATGCAGGAGGTGCGCGCGGCTTTCCTGCTGCAGCGGGCGCGCTATGGCGTCGGCCGCGTCAGCCACAGGGACGCGCTGCGTTGGGCCACCAAGGGCTCGGCCGCCTGCGTCGGCCGGCCCGAGCTTGGCGAGATCGCGGTCGGGAAAGCTGCCGATCTCGCACTGTTCAAGCTCGACGAATTGCGCTTCTCCGGCCATGGCGATCCGCTGGCCGCGCTGGTGCTGTGCGGCGCGCATCGGGCCGACCGGGTGATGGTCGGTGGCCACTGGGTGGTGATGGACGGCGCCATCCCCGGGCTCGATGTGCCCGATCTGATCCGCCGCCACAGCGCCGCCGCGCATGCGATGCAAGTGGGGTGAGGGCCGGTGCGCTCCCTTGCCCCGCTCTTGCGGGGAGAGGGTTGGGGTGAGGGGCTCTCTCCCCAACATAGATGTCAATTTTTTAGAGTCGCTGACTTCCGCAAGCGTCAACGGTGTGGCATCGCGCCTCGCCCCTCACCCGGATCGCTACGCGATCCGACCTCTCCCCGCCAAGAGCGGGGAGAGGTGAAGGGCCCCGGCCTTACTTGCCGGGAATCTTGTCGTCGATGCCCTTGACGTAGAAGTTCATGCCGAGCACCTGACCGTCGTCGAGACGGGTGCCGCCCTTGCATTCGACTTCCTTGCCGTCCTGGCCGACGACCGGACATTTGAACGGGAACAGCTTGCCGTCGATGATGGCGGCTTCGGTATCCATCGCCAGCTTCTTCACGTCGTCGGGCATGTTGGTGTAGGGCGCCATGACGACGACCTTTGACTTCAGGCCGCCCCAGCTGTCTTCCGAGGCCCACTTGCCATCAAGCTCGGCCTTGACCCGGTCGATGTAGTAGGGGGCCCAGTTGTCCATAATCGAGGTCAACTGCGTCTTCGGTCCGAACTTGATCATTTCGGAATCCTGGCCGAACGCGAGCTTGCCGCGCTCCGATGCAATTTGCATCGCTGCCGGACTGTCGGTGTGCTGCATGATCACGTCGGCGCCCTGGTCGAGCAGCGCTTTGGCGGCGTCAGCTTCCTTGCCGGGATCGAACCACGTATTCGCCCAGATGATCTTGACCTTGATATTGGGATTGACGGTCTGCGCGCCAAGGATAGTGGCGTTGATGCCCATGATGACTTCCGGGATCGGGAACGATGCGATGTAGCCCAGCACGCCGGATTTCGACATCTTGCCGGCGATCACGCCCTGGATGTAACGGCCCTCGTAGAACCGGCCGTTATAGATCGACATGTTCTTGTCGCGCTTGAATCCGGTGGCGTGCTCGAAATGCACGTTGGGATATTTCTTGGCGACCTTCAGCGTCGGATCCATGTAGCCGAACGAGGTGGTGAAGATCAGCTTGTTGCCGGCGCGCACCAGCTGTTCGATCGAGCGCTCGGCATCGGGGCCCTCGCTGACGTTTTCGAGATAGGTGGTCTCGATCTTGTCGCCGAATTCCTTGACCAGGGCCTGCCGCGCCAGGTCATGCTGGTAGGTCCAGCCGAAATCGCCGACCGGGCCGAGATAGATGAAGCCGACTTTGAGCTTTTCGGCAGCGTTGGCGCCGAACATGCTTGCTCCGGCGGTGAGCATCACTGCGGCCGCCGCAATGAAAAATTTTCTCATGGATATCTCCGGTTACTTAAGGGGTGGACTGTCACTCCCGATGCGCCCGCGCCCCATCGCGCGCGCTTCGGTATGTTTTATCGATCGGGCACGAACACCGTCCCCAGCGCGGCCGGGGCGGTCGAGCCGCCGGTCCGCGCGCGCGAAATCAGGACAAGAACGATCACGGTGGCAAGATACGGCAACGCCGACATGAATTGCGAGGGGATGCCGACGCCCCAGCCCTGCGCATGGAGTTGCAGGATGGTGACGGCGCCGAACAGATAGGCGCCGATCACGAGGCGGCCCGGCCGCCACGACGCGAACACCACGAGCGCCAGCGCGATCCAGCCGCGCCCGGCGGTCATGCCCGGAATGAAGAACGGCGTATAGGCCAGCGGCAGATAGGCGCCGGCGAGACCCGCGCAGGCGCCGCCGAACATCACCGCGAACATCCGGATCCGCAGCACGGGGTAGCCGAGCGCATGCGCGGAGACGTGGTTGTCGCCGGCCGCCCGCAGGATCAGCCCGGCGCGGGTCCGGTACAGGAAGAACCAGACCGCGACGACCAGCGCAAGCGAGAGATAGACGAAGCCGTCCTCGCCGAACAGGATGCGGCCGACCAGCGGGATATCGGTCAGGAACGGAAGGTGAAGATGCGGCGCGGGGGTGATCCTCTCGCCGACGAAGCCGGCGCCGATCAGGCCGGACAGCCCGACGCCGAGGATAGTGAGCGCAAGACCGGTCGCGACCTGATTGACGGCAAGGCCCAGCGTCATCATGGCGAAGACCAGCGACAGCAAGGTGCCCGCGACAATCCCGCAAAGCGCGCCGATGATGACCGACCCGGTGAGCCAGGCGCCGCCGAAGCCGCAGGCGGCGCCGACGATCATCATGCCCTCGACGCCGAGGTTGAGCACGCCGGCACGCTCGGTCACGAGTTCACCGGTGGCCGCCAGCAACAGCGGCGTGGAAGCCGCCAGCACCGCCAGAATGATGGCTTCGACGAGCTCCATCAGGCCACCTGTCGCGACGCGAAAATGAACTTGAACCGGTACAGAATCAGGGAATCGCAGGCGAGCACGTAGAACAGCAGGAGGCCCTGAAACACCTTGGTGACGTCCAACGGGATTTTCATTGCGATCTGGGCCTGCTCGCCGCCGATGAAGGTAAGTGCGAGGAAAAGTCCTGCAATTAATATTCCAATCGGGTTCAGCCGCCCGAGGAAGGCGACGATGATGGCGGTGAAGCCGTAGCCCGGCGAGATGCCCGGCTGCAGATGCCCGATCGGGCCGGCGACCTCGATGATCCCGGCCATCCCGGCCAGCGCGCCCGAGATCGCGAAGGTCAGGAGGATCAGCTGGTTGGAGTTGAAACCGCCGAAGCGCGCCGCGCGGGGGGCCGCCCCGACCACGCGGATTTCAAAGCCCTTGATGGTCCTGCCGAGCAGCACCGTTGCGGCGGCGACCACGAGCAGCGCGATGATGGCGCCGAGATGCAGCCGGCCGCCCTCGATCAGGATGGGCACGGTCGCGACCGGGTCGAATTCGGCCGTGGTCGGGAAGTTGAAGCCGGCCGGATCGCGCCACGGACCGCGGACGAGATAATCCAGAAAGAGATCGGCGACATAGACCAGCATCAGGCTGGTGAGGATTTCGCTGGCGCCGAATTTGACCTTGCACAGCGCCGGGATCAGGGCATAGAGCGCGCCGGCCGCAGCCCCCAGCAGCAGCATCGCCGGCAGCACCCAGGGGCCGGCGCCGGTGCCTTGCGTCTTCACCGCGAGCCAGCTTCCGGCCACCGCGCCGATCAGGAACTGGCCCTCAGCGCCGATGTTCCAGGCGTTGGCGAGATAGCAGAGCGACAGGCCGATCGCGATCATCACCAGCGGCGTCGCCTTCACGGCGATCTCCTGCAGCGAATAGCTGTCGGTCAGGGGATCGATGAAGTAAACGCCGAGCGCCGAAATCGGATTTTTGCCGAGGATCGCAAACAGGATGCTCATGGTCACGATCGTCAGGCCGATCGCGATCAATGGTGAGATCAGCGCAATTGTATTGGAGCGCTCGGCGCGTTTCTCAAGCACCAACTGCATGCGCGGCCTCCTTTGGCTCGAGGCTGCTGCCGCCCATCAACAGGCCGAGTTTCTCGCGGCTGGCGTCGGCCGTCTTGAGCGGCTCGGACAGATGGCCGTGGAACATGACGGCGATCCGGTCGGTGATTTCGGCGAGTTCGTCGAGGTCCTGGCTCGTCACCAGAACGGCAGCGCCGGCGGCGGCGAGATCGAGCAGCGCCTGCCGAATCACGGCGGCGGCGCCGGCGTCGACGCCCCAGGTCGGCTGGCTGACGACGAGTACGGCCGGGTTACGGAGGATTTCGCGGCCGACGATGAATTTCTGCAAATTGCCGCCGGACAGACTCGCGGCTTCCGGGTCGCGCTTGGCCTTGCGGACGTCAAACGTTTCAGTCGCGCGGTCGACCGTCTTCAAGGTGGCCGCAGTATTGACGAAGCCGTGCTGCACCATGCCGCTGGCGGCGTGGCCGGTCAGCAGCGCATTTTCCGACAGCTTCATCCGCGGCGCGGTACCGTGGCCGAGCCGCTCCTCGGGCACGAAGGCGGCGCCGAGTTTGCGGCGCCTGGTGATCGACAGGTGCCCGGCAGCGATACCCTCGATCACCACCGTGCCCGGGTCCTTCGCCAGCCGTTCGCCGGAGAGGGCGGCGAAAAGCTCGTCCTGGCCGTTGCCGGCGACGCCGGCGATGCCCAAGATTTCACCACCCTTGAGCTCGAACGAGATGTGTTCGAGCCTTACGCCATGCGGATCGTCGGGCTCCAGGCTGAGGTCATTGACGACGAGGCGCGGCACCGTGGTTTGCCGGTTGGCCGGCGCCTTCACCTGCTTGATGTCGGCGCCGACCATCATCCGCGCCAATGAGGCCGCGGTCTCCGCCTTGGGATTGCAGGTCGAGACCTTCCTGCCGCCGCGCAGGATGGTGGCAGTGTCGCACAGCCGCTTCACCTCTTCGAGTTTGTGGCTGATATAGAGGATCGCGCGCCCCTCGGCTTTTAGGCGGTCGAGCACGACAAAAAGCTGGTCGGCCTCCTGCGGGGTCAGCACCGCGGTCGGCTCGTCGAGGATCAGGAACTTTGGATTCTGCATCAGCGCGCGCACGATCTCGATGCGTTGCCGCTCGCCGACCGAGAGCTGCCAGACCTCGCGCTTCGGATCGAGCGGAAGCCCGTAAACATTGGATACTTCCTCAAGGCGCGCCGACATGTCCTTGAAGGATTCCTTGCCGTCGAGTCCAAGGGCCACGTTTTCGGCGACGGTGAGATTGTCGAACAGCGAGAAGTGCTGGAACACCATGCCGATGCCGCGGGCGCGAGCTTCCGACGGCCCGGAGAGAACCATCTTCTCGCCCTGCCAGCGCATCTCGCCGTCGCTCGGCTGGATCAGTCCGTAGACGGTTTTGACCAGCGTCGATTTTCCGGCGCCGTTCTCGCCGAGCAAGGCGTGGATCTGTTGCGGCCAGATATCGATGTCGATGGTTTCATTGGCGAGGAAATCGCCATAGCGCTTGGTCAGGCCGATCGTCTGGAGCAGCGGCGTGGCACCAGTGTGCAGCGCGGCAGGCGTCGAATCTAACATCCGGTGTCACGCGTATCAGGAGTGAATGCCGCAATACTGTGCTAGTTTGGACGCCTGCGTAAGTAGGGAAAAAGCGCCAGCCCTTGCTCAAGTCTTTGGCAGGCGATGATTTCTTCGTGATTCTGGACGGGCTTGGTGACCGTTGGGCCGTCTACCGTATTTGTACGGTGCCGCACCCCGCGAAAACGCCGAACAGACTGTTGCAGAATTGTGACGGTCGAGACAAATCGGAATCACAGAGGCGCTGTTGACGCAAAATTGAGCAGGATTGCTGGCCCTGTGTACGATCGCGAATTCTGGGCCGATCGTGCCGCTTGACCTGCGCCCGATGCGCGCAGAAACCAAATGAAAATGGGCATAAGTGGGATTTTGGATCGCCACTTGGGGTTGCTTTGCGGCTCGGCCGGTCCCGCCAATTTTCGCGAAAACCGCTGCGGCGCAGCACGTTCTTGATGAAACTTGCGGCATGCCGTGGAGAAAGTTGAGGCTTCTCAGTTCATGCGAACGTTGCAAGGGTTCCTTCAAGGGCCTCGATCATTCGGTCGTCAACTTGGGGGTTTTTACGATGTCTAGCCTACGCAGAACAATGGCAGCCGCGGCGCTGTCGCTTTCCAGTCTCATTCCAGCAGGTTTTGCCAGCGCCGCCGACTTGCCGGTCAAGGCCAAGGCGAAGCCGGCGGACCTCCCGTTCTTCCTCGTCATCGACGACCGGGTGTCGTTCTCGTGGATGCCCAGGGGCACCGATCCCGGCATGTTCACCGTCAACCCGAACGGCTCGATCAACGGCACGACTGCCAAGCAGGTCTATTCGTTCACCCACTTCGACCTTTGGGCCTACGGCACCAACTTCTTCACCATCTCGCTGTTCAAGTCGGGCCACAACGATCCGGCCTCGCCCTGTATCGCCCCTGGCCTGACTTCCAGCTTCGGTGCGGGAGACTGCGCCGGCGCATCGGAAATCTACGGCCTGTTCCGCTCGACCTTCGGCTTCAACGAAATCTTCAATACCCATGCCTTCACCATGGGGCCGCTGCATAACGTTTCGTTCGAAGTCGGTATGGACGCCAACGCGGAAAATAACTACCTGGCCCCGGCCAAGCGTGATGCCGTCGCCGGTCTCCAGTTCGCGTTCGACCTTCCCTACAAGGGCTATTTCAACGTAGCGCCCCTGGCATACAAGGAAATCAACCACAACGCCTTCAATCAGTGCGGCACTGTATTTGCGGGCGGTCTCCCCGGAGTCACCTGTTCCGTCGACGGCAATACCGACTTCAAGACCACTTGGGCGGTCGAAACCAACTACTACATGGACCTGGGCTTCATGCCTGAAAACATGCAGTTCTGGTCGATCAGCGGCCGTGCCGCCTGGTATGGCCCGAAGGGCGACGCGAACGGCCTTCCGGCACTTTCGGGTGTTGGCCGCTTCAGCAACGCAACCAAGACCGAGTTCAACAGCGAGCCGATCCGTCTGACCTTCGACGCCAGCAAGGCATTCATCGGACCGAAGTACTCGCACTTCGTCGACCTCTGGGTCGCCTATCGCTACTGGCAGAACAAGTTCGGCCTCGACCACAACGCGACGCCCGGCGTCTGCACGATCGCGGCAACCGGTCAAAGCACCAACTCCTGCACCGAATTGACCGTCTATGGCGGCGTGACCGTGAAGTTCTAACCGCCTGATCCTTCTCCAGGTGAAAAACGATGGCGCCGCGATGTTCCCGCGGCGCCATTTCTCTTTTGGGGATCTGCACGGGCATGTCCCCGTCATCCTGAGGTGCGCGCTCTTGCGCGCCTCGAAGGATGAGTACGGCCCGTGGCCCATCCTTCGAGGCTCGCTGCGCTCGCACCTCAGGATGACGGGAGAGCGCTACTTGCTCCAGACGCCGGCGTGCGGTGCTGCCGCTTCGTCCTCGAGCAGCGGCCCGACCACTTCGGTCGGCCGTTGCCCGCTCCTGAAAACTTCCCGGCACGGCAGATCGAGCGTCGGATTTTCCGGGTGGTTGCCGGTGAGGTCGCGTAGCCGGTGTTCGCTCAAACCGTAGACCAGGCGGCCGATGCCGGCCCAATAGATCGCGCCCGCGCACATCGCGCAGGGCTCGGCGGACGAATACAGCGTCGCGCCCTTGAGCACTTCCGGACTGAGCGTCGTGCAAGCCTGGGTCGCCAGCAGGCGCTCGGCGTGCGCGGTGCCGTCACGGAAGGGCATGTAGCCGTTCTCGGTTTCGATCAGCACGTTGCGGTTCTGGTCGACGAGAATGGCGGCGAAGGGATGGTTGCCGTGGCTGATGGCGCGGCGGGCGACGTCGAACGATCGCCGCAGGAAAAGTTCGTCGAGTTTTGACTGGTCCAATTCCGAAGTGCGGTTCATCGCCGCTCCCTACGCTCCGTCCATCATGCAGATGGCGGATGCGGCAGGCAAGCCAACTCAGTGTCCAGCCATGTGCCGCCCGATGTCCGTGAGATTAGCTTCGCTGGCGCGCGCCTCGTAGACGAACTCGCCGTGGAACATCACCACAAGCCGGTCCGAGAGTTCGAGCAATTCATCGAGGTCTTCGCTGACCAACAGCACCGCGGCGCCGCGGTTGCGTGCCGCCATGATCTCGGCGTGAATCTGGGCGACCGCGGCGAAATCGAGCCCAAAGCAGGGATTGGCGGCGATCAGCACCTCGACCTCGCCGCCGAGTTCGCGCGCCAGCACCGCGCGCTGCACGTTGCCGCCCGATAGCGCCGAGATCGGCGTATCCGGCGTGCGGGTCTTGATCTTGTAGAGCCCGATCTTGCGCTCGGCGTCCTCGCGAAACGCTGTGCGGTTGAGCCACCAGCCGCCGCTGGCAAACGGCGCGCGGTCGAATTCGCGGAACGCGATGTTGTCGGCGACGCTCATGCCGCCGACGCAGGCGTTCTTCAGGGGTTCCTCGGGCAATAGCGACATCTTGTGGCGGCGCATTTCCTCGCGGCTGGCGTGATAGACGTCGCCGATCACGCGGATCTCGCCGCTCTCGGCCTCACGCTGGCCGGCGAGCACCTCGACGAGTTGCCGCTGGCCATTGCCGGAGACGCCGGCGATGCCGACGATTTCGCCGCCGCGAACCGCAAGCGAGACGTTGTGAACCGCCACCGCGCCGGCGTCGTCGCGCGCGTTGAGCTTGTCGAGCTCGAGCCGCGCCACGCCGACTTGCCCAACGCGCGCCGGCTGAACCGTCAGTTCTTCGGCGCCGATCATCATCCGGGCCATGCTGTCGGGCGTGAGGTCGGCAACCTTGCCGCTGCCCGCGAGCTTGCCGCGGCGAAGGATCGTCACCTCGTCCGCGAACGCCATCACCTCGCGGAATTTGTGCGTGATCATCAGGATGGTCAGGCCGCCATTGACGACCATGTCGCGCAACATGCCCAGCACTTCGTCGCCTTCGCCCGGCGTCAGCACCGAGGTCGGCTCGTCCAGAATGAGAAAGCGCCGCTTGAGATAAAGCTGTTTGAGGATTTCGCACTTCTGGCGCTCGCCGGCGGAAATATCCGACACTTTTGCGTTCAGCGGCACCTTGAACGGCATCCGCGCGAGAAACGCCTCGAGTTCCTTCCTTTCCTTCGACCAGTTGACCACTGCCGGCACATCGTCGCGCGCCAGCACCAGGTTTTCGGCCACCGTCATCGCCGGCACCAGGGTAAAGTGCTGGTAGACCATGCCGAGCCCGAGCGCGTGGGCGTCCTTCGGGTTGGCGATCGCCTGTTCGCGGCCGCCGACCAGGACATCGCCTTCGGTCGGGTGGTAATAGCCCATGATGCATTTCACCAGCGTGCTTTTTCCGGCGCCGTTCTCGCCGAGCAGCGCGTGGAACGAGCCCGGCCGCACCTTGAGTTCGACGTTGTCGAGCGCGACAAAATCGCCGAACCGCATGGTCATGGCGACGGCATCGACGCCGAGCGGCCCCTCCGGTAGCGGCGTTTCGCCGATGATCATGACAGCGCTCCGATCAGCGCGGTGGAGGTCGCGACCGCGCCGAACACGCCGCCCTGCATCTTGATCATTTTCAGCGCGTGCTCGTGATTGCTCCTGTCGGTGGCCGCGCAGCAATCCTCTATCAGTACGCATTCAAAGCCGCGGTCGTTGGCCTCCCGCATCGTGGTGTGGACGCAGACGTCGGTGGTGATGCCGGTCAGCACGATGTTCTCGATGCCGCGCAGCCGCAGCATCAGTTCCAGGTCGGTGGCGCAGAACGAGCCCTTGCCGGGTTTGTCGATGATGGGTTCGCCGGGTAGCGGCGCGAGATCCGGGATGATCTCCCAGCCGGCCTCGCCGCGCACCAGCACCCGGCCGCAGGGGCCGGGATCGCCGATGCCGGCCCCGATCTGTCGCGACCGCCACTGTTTGTTGGCCGGCAGGTCGGTGAGGTCGGGGCGGTGGCCTTCGCGGGTATGGATGATGTGAAAACCCTGCGCCCGCATCACCGCCAGCAGCTTCTTGATCGGCTCGATCGGGGCGCGGGTCAGCGACAGGTCGTAGCCCATCTTGTCGACATAGCCGCCGACGCCGCAGAAGTCGGTCTGCATGTCGATGATGATCAGCGCGGTGTTTTGCGGACGAAGGTCGCCATTATAGGGCCAGGCATAGGGCTCGGATTTCAGATAGCGCTCGGGCATGGCTCGTTCTCGCTCATCGGTATCATCGGGTGATCGACAGTTCGGCCGGCGCGCCGGTCAGCGTGCGCTTCGGCGAGCAGGTGATGATCATGATCACCAAAGTCAGGATGTAGGGCGCGGCGTTGAACAGGTGATAGCCGGAGGTGACGCCGACCGATTGCAGAGCCGGTCCGAGCGCGGCCGCGCCGCCGAAGGCCAGCGACGCCCACATGCACAGCATCGGATCCCAGCGCGCGAAGATCACCAGCGCCACGGCGGTGATGCCCTGTCCGGAGGAGAGGCCTTCGTTCCAGCTGCCGGGATAAAACAGTGACAGGAACGAACCGCCGATCCCGGCGAGGAAGCCGCCGACCATGGTCGCGCGCAACCGGATCGCGAGAACCGAATAACCCATCGCGCGCGCGGCGTCCGAACTCTCGCCGGCAGTGCGGATCAGCAAGCCCCAGCGCGTGGTGCGGAATGCCCAATACAGAATGGGCGCCAGCGCAATGCCGATCAGGAACAATACGTTGATCCGTAGCGCCGCGCGGACCTGCGACACGTCGCTCCACCAGCCGAAATCGATCGCCGGCAGCCGCGCCGCGGTCGGTTCGATCAGCGGTTTGCCCAGATAAAATGCGAGCCCGGTGCCGAACAGCATCAGCGCGATGCCGACGGCGATGTCGTTGACCCGCGGCAATGAGCAAATCCCGGCATGGAGCGCGCCGAGCAGCGAACCGGTGACGCCGGCGGCGAGCACGCCGAGCCACGGCGATCCCGTGAGATAGGAGATGCCATAGGCGCTCATCGCGCCCATCACCAGCGTGCCTTCGAGGCCTAGATTGATGCGGCCCGAGCGCTCGGTGATGCACTCGCCGAGGCTGACGAACAGGAACGGCGTGGAGACGCGGATCGCGCCACCGAACACGGCGAGCGGGACGGTCCAGAGTCCGATCGTTCCATCCGCCATGTCAGGACTTTCCCTTCAGGAAGCCGATGCGTCCGTACAGCGCGTCACTGGCGAGCACGAAGACGAAAATGATGCCCTGCAGCACCTGCACGGAGGCGTCGGGCAGGCCGAGCCTTCGCTGCAACAGGCCGCCGCTGGCGCTGATGCCGCCGAGCAGGATCGCGACGGGAATCACGGCGAGCGGATTTGCCGCGCCAGGAAGGCGACGAGGATGCCGGTAAAGCCATAGCCGGCGGCGAGGTTGGCGTTGGTGCGGCCCTGGACTGCGGCGACTTCGACCATGCCCGCAAGGCCGGCGCAGGAGCCGGCGAGAAAACAGATCGTCAGGATCAGTTTGCTGACGCCCAACCCTACGATTTTCGCGGCGCGGATGTTGCCGCCGGCGACACGGGCGGCAAAGCCGAACACGGTGTGATAGATCAGGATGTAGGACGCGACCGCGGCGATCACGCCGAACACCAGTCCCCAATGCACGTCGGTGCCGGGAATGCTGCCGATCATGTTGGCGGCGCCGATCTCGCGCGTTGACGGCTTGTTGAGGCTGGCGGGGTCGCGCATCATGCCCTCGACCAGATGGTTGAGGATCGCGAGCGCGATATAGACCAGCAGCAGGCTGGAAATCGTTTCATTGACGCCGCGGTACTGCCGCAAGCCGCCCGCCAGCATGATCCAGAGGCCGCCGCCGAGCATCCCGGCGCAAACCATCGCCATCTGCACCACCAGCGGCGGCGCCCATGGCATCGCCAATGCCGCGCTGGTGGCAGCGAGCGCACCGATCAGCAGCGCGCCCTCGCCGCCGATAATCACCATGCCCAGTTGCGCGGGCAGTGCCGTGCACAGCGCGGTCAGGATCAGGGGGGCAGCGCGGGTCAGCGTGTTCTGCCAGGAGAACCAGGTCCCGAACGCGCCCTGGTACATGTAGAAATAGAGATCGAGCGGGCTCTTGCCGAACAGGGCCACGAATATTCCGAACACGCCGAGCGCGCCGATCAGCGCCGCGCCCGGAATGAGGATATATTCGATGGTCCCGCCGTAGCGCTGGAGGAAGCCGGAATCGGCGGCCGGAGCTATTCCGGCCGCCTCCACTGAATCCGCCGCGTCTGCTGTCACGAAGTCGCTCCGATCACGCCTTCCACTAGATAATCCATCTTCTCGAGTTCGGGATCCTTCTGGCCGCGGTCGGTGCCGGCGGTGATCACGGCGTTGCCCTTGTTGTCCATGATCGGGCCCTTGAAGATGGTGTAGGTGCCGGCGGTGAGCTTGGCCTTGATGTCATCGGCGTGCTTGCGCGCTTCGGCCGAGACCGCCTCGCCGTAGGGCGAGCATTTGACGATCTCTTCTTTCAGGCCGCCGCGATAGAAGTTCGGAATCGCCTCGCCGGCGGCGATCATCTTGACGAACTTTGGATACAGCGCTTCCCAGTTCCACTCGGCGCCGGTGAGATAGGCCTTTGGCGCCAGCGGCGACTGGTTGACGTGATAGCCGCAGACCATCGCGCCGCGGCGTGCGGCGTTCTCGACCATGGTCTTGGGACCGTCGACGTGACAGGTCAGGACATCGACGCCCTGGTCGATCAGGCTGTTGGTGGCTTCGGCTTCCTTGACCGGCATCGACCAGTCCCCCGTGAAGATTACCTGCGTGGTGGCCTTGGGGTTTGCAAGTTTCGCGCCGAGCGTGAAGGCGTTGATGTTGCGCAGCACCTGCGGGATCGGTTTCGCCGCGACGAAACCGAGCTTGCCGCTCTTGGTGGAGTAGCCGGCAACGATCCCGGAGATATACTGGGCCTCGTCGATATAACCGAAATAGCTGCCGGCATTCTTGGGATCCTTGTCGCTCCACAACCCGCCGCAATGTTCGAAGTGCAGCTTCGGGAACTTGTTGGCCATCTTGATCATGTGCGGATTGTAGTATCCGAACGAGGTCGGGAAGATCAGCGAGGCGCCGTCGAGGTTGATCATCGACTCGATGGTCTTTTCGACCGCGTCGGTCTCGGGCACCTTTTCTTCCTCGACCACCTTGAGGCCGGGCATCTTCTTCAGCGCCGCCGCACCCTGTGCGTGGGCCTGGTTGTAGCCGTAGTCGTCGCGCGACCCGACATAGATGAAGCCGATCGTGGTATCGGCCGCCGCGGCGCTGCGCACGCCGAAAGCCGTGCCCAGCGTCAGCGCCGCACTTCCTTGCAACAGATGCCGTCGTGAAATTTTGCCAAAATCCATGTGCCTGCTCCCTCTCGGCGGATGACCCGCCACCAATTTCGCAGCCGCGCCAACACGGCGGAGCTCACAGAGTATGTCGCAAGCTTCGTGCCAGAGCACCTTTGGTGGGCATTTTTGAATAACTTACTGAAAACGTTATAGTATTTATGAAATTAGATCGGCGTTCAAGTTTTGAGCAACGGCACGGAGGCCTAAATTTTAGGCGTCATTTTTGGATTGTATGCAAGACCGTTAAGCAATCCCTAACATCCGCCCGGCTGCTCAAGCCCTGCAGGAACAAGGGGTTCGATCAATTGTCGGCTGCTCAAAGGGATTGGGGCTGCTACCAGTGAAACCGTCCGGCCGATGGATTGCATCTCCCCGCTGGCATTGAACTTGTATCGATCAAGGAAGCGCGGATCGGCGCAGCGCTGCACTGGAAAAGCATGAGCAAGACAGAGGCGGCAGTTGCCGGGACGAGGCGATCATTGCTTGGCGATGAAATCGTCGAGCGGATCAATCGGCTCGGGACCATTTCCGAGACGCCGGAACATCTGGCGCGGATATTTTTGACGCCCGAGCATCGCACGGCCGCCGATCTCATCCTGTCCTGGATGCGCGCGGCGGGTATGAGCGCGCATCTCGACGCGATCGGAAATGTCTGCGGCCGCTACGAAGGCGAGCGGCCGGGCCTGCCCTGCCTGATGCTGGGTTCGCATTACGACACCGTGCGCGATGCAGGTAAATGGGACGGGCCGCTCGGTGTGATCACGGCGATCTCCTGTGTCGCCGATCTGCACAAGAGAGCGCGGCGGTTGCCGTTCGCGATCGAGGTCGTGGGCTTCGCTGACGAGGAAGGGGTGCGGTTCGCCTCCACGCTGCTCGGAAGCCGTGCCGTCGCCGGAACGTTCGTCGAGAGCGTGCTCAATGGCCGCGACCATGCCGGCATCTCGATGCGCGATGCGCTGACGCAGTTCGGCCTCGACCCCGATCACATCGGCGCCGCCGCACGCGCCCGCCGCGAACTGCACGCCTATGTCGAACTGCATATCGAGCAGGGACCAGTGCTGGAACAGCACAATTTGTCGGTCGGCGTCGTCACGGCGATTGCGGGCGCGACCCGGCTCGCGGCGCACCTGACCGGCATGGCCGGACACGCCGGCACCGTGCCGATGGCGTTGCGGCGCGACGCGCTGGCGGGCGCTGCCGAATGCATCACCAAGATCGAGGAATTGTGCCAGACCGACGGCGGCGGCTTGGTCGGCACCGTCGGCTATATCGACGCGATGCCCGGCGCCACCAACGTGATCCCCGGAAGGGCCAACTTCACCCTCGATATCCGCGCGCCGACCGACGCGCACCGCAAACGCGCGGTGGCCGATATCGTCCGGCATATCGAAGCCATCGCAAAACGCCGCAATCTCGCGCTGCAGGTCGACGTCACCCACGAAAACCGCACCGTGCCGTGCGCGCCGTGGCTGAAGGCGCAGGTCGCCGACGCCGTCGCTACGGAAGGCTATCCGGTGTTCGAACTGCCGAGCGGGGCAGGGCATGACGGCATGGCGATGATCGATATATCAGACGTCGCCATGATCTTCGTGCGCTGTCGCGGCGGCATCAGCCATCATCCCGCCGAGCATGTCGAGCTGGCCGACGCCGACGCCGGTGCGCGGGTGCTGCTGCGATTGATCGAGAATTTCAGGGCGAGGGATTGATCCCGTTGTAGGATGGGTAGAGCGCAGCGAAACCCATCATCTTCATAGCTGGTTTCGCGGCTGGTGCGTTTCGCTTCGCTCTACCCACCCTACGGTCTAAAGGATGTCACCGTAAGTAAGCGGAGAGACGAATCAAGACTGTTTGGGCTAGCAACTGACCGCATTCGACACACCAACATCATCCATCGGGCCAAATGAACAGCGATATTTCTTTTCCATCTCATCGCGAGTACCGATTTTACCAGGGGTTTGCTGCCACCTGGGTCGCCAACGCGATTCAGGCGGTCAATTTTCTCGGCGATCGATTCCTGAGAAAGACACATAGCTTGTCCTCGGCGATCGAGGACCTGTACCGGCACTCGATGAACTCTGCGTTTTCGCCGACGGAATCCTTTCTTGTCACCGGCGCGCCGCACGCAACCGCCTATTATCCGCGGGACTTCGCCTGGTTCTATCCCGATGTTCTCGATCCCGAGACCATCATGGATTCCGAGGACGCCGTCCGGCGGGTTCGCTTGCTCGAAAAAAGCGTCCGGCTGATGCTGGAGGCCGTTCGCGCCGATGTCGTCACGACGACCATCATCCCGGCCGGACGCGATCGGTATCTTGGCGTCAATTATTTCTCGCGGCCTTCGGATACGCTGTTGGGAATCCTGGCAGGCCTGGAATAGATTGTTGGCGCGGACCATAGGCCGTCGTCCTATCTGGTGATGTCGCAGGGCGCGCATGCGGGCCGCTTGCTGCTGGCGGAATATCGTGAGGATCTGAAAAAGGCGATACTGCAACTGGCAAAATCGCTGCAGCCGTTCGACGATCGCGGCGTCAAATATCTGCTGTGCGACGTCACCACGCCGCGATCCGCGGCAACAGACACCCGCGCCGAACGCCGGCGGTTCGTCACCAACGCCTGTGTCTACACGACTTTCGCGCGCGGCATACAGCTCGGGGTGATTGACAAGGCCGAACTGGAGCGGCAGCTCGGGCGCGAGCTATCACAGTACAAGCAGGAGCTTCTGCTTCTGTTCGGCAAGGATGGCTATATCAGGCATGCGCTGCAGTCCTCGAGCGTACCGCCGGTGTCCGCCATCGCGCTGGATTTCGTCAATGTGCACCGGGGATTTTGGGACTTGAGCGACGCAGGCGAGCGCGCCTTGTTCGCAGCCACGACCGATCTGGTTCTGGCCGAACCCCGGTTTCGCATACCGAGTACGTCTCACTTTCTGGTATCGGTGGATAACCCTGAGAACAAGATGATTCACAAGATCGCGGCTCCCGCCTACCAGGGGCGTTCCTCCTGGCCGACGTTCAATGTCGAATTCGCGGATCGAATGCTGGACTACGATGATTTCTCAGGCGCCGATACCTACCGGTCTCAAGCCCGGGAGATATTGAACGACATTCGAACCGCCACCGAGACGCATGGTGGATATCAGGAACTGCTGTCCGAAACAGGTCTCAAATACCGGACATGGGCCTATCGGGTTCGCGCACTCCTGGTTTCCTCGTTTCCTTTCGGTCTGGCGCAGGGCATTCGGAACCCCGTTGCTCAATTGGAACGCGGACTAGCGACGGCCTAATCCGCCGTTCACCCGACGAGGAAACTGCGATCTGACCGACGCCGTGCCGGCGCGTGGGTGCTGCTGCGATTTCCCGAGAATTTTCGGCCGCGCGATCTCGCCTGAAGCGAGCAGCCCGAAATCACGGGGTCGACTGCCAAGCCCTTGAGCGAAAACCATAAGCATGGGTTGTCCCGCGCATCGCCAGGGGTGGTTTGGCCGAGGACGTTCGCGCGTTGTCATCATGCAGTAACGCAACTGACACGTAGCTGCAGCACATCTGACAACTGCGCCCCTTATCGTTTGCCCGGGCACTTGCTGCCTGCCGAACCATTTTCCCCCGCATTCATAACAAGAGAGGGCGCGTCATGCTTCCTAAACTGACAAGACGTCTACGCGATCGTACCGTCGTCACCGCAGCGATCCTGTCGCTGATGGGACATGACGTCTATGCGATGGAAAACAACGCCTTCGGAGACAACAGCAACGGCCGCAGGACCGAAAGCCCGATCAAGCACGTCATTGTCATTATTGGCGAAAACCGCACCTTCGACCATGTGTTCGCGACCTATGAGGCGCGGCATGGCGAACGCGTCGACAATCTCCTGTCCAAGGGAATCATCAACAAGGACGGCTCGCCCGGTCCGAATTGCGCCAAGGCGACGCAATTCTCGGCAGTCGTCAACAACACCTACTCGAACAGCCCGGGCCAAAAGACGCCGTACAACAACTCGACCAACAAGCTTCAGACGCCGGGAACCTCGTACGCGCCGCAACAATGCTATACCACCGTGGAACAAGCTGCCCTCAACGGTCCGGGATGCCTCTCCACGCTGTCGGAAGCCGCCCGCGGCGATTACGGCCTGCGTCCGCAGGATCTGCCGTTGCTGACGACGGGGGCGACCGGCATCGCCGGCAATTCGCCCGATACCCGCATCCTGAATTCCAGCAACCTGCCGAACGGTCCCTATCCTTTGGTGACGGTGGTGCCGGGCGAAGCCACCCAGAGCCTTTATGCGACTTACGGCGGCAGCCCGGTGCATCGCTTCTACCAGATGTGGCAGGAACTCGATTGCGATGTGAGCAAGGCCACCGGACATAATCCGAGCGGATGTCAGGCCGACCTCTTCCCCTGGGTGGAAGAAACGGTTTCCTCCGGCAGCAACGGCAACCCGACGCCGAAGCCGCTTGCGGAAGGCAATATCGCGATGGGCTTCTACAACGTCGCCAAGGGCGACGCGCCCTATCTGATGGAACTCGCCCGCAAGTACACTCTCAACGACAATTATCATCAGCCGGTGATGGGCGGCACCTTCGCCAACACGATGATGTTCGGCTATGCCGACGCACTTTATTACGCCGACGCCACTGGCAATCCCGCCACTCCTAACCACGTTCTGGTTCCGGGTTCGAATCCGCCGGTTTATGTCGATGAGGTCGAGAACCCCAATCCGGCGCCGGGCACCAACAATTGGTACGCCAATGAGGGTTACGGCGGCGGCAGCTACACCAACTGCTCCGACCATACCCAACCGGGCGTCGCCCCGATCGTCAATTACCTGACGGCGATGCATGTGCCGGCGAACTGCGCGCCGCACGCGTACTATCTCCTCAACAACTATGTGCCCTCGTACATCGGTAGCGGCGCCACCGATCCGATCAACAACGGTCCGTTCACGCTGCCGCCGGTGATCAAGCAGCAGCACATCGGCGATGTGCTGACCCAGGCGAAGGTATCGTGGGCCTATTTCGGCGAACGCTGGAACGACTTCAAGACCGCCCCCGGCGAAGGCGCGAACTTCGGATCTCTCGATCCGATCGCCTATCTCTATTGCAACATCTGCAATCCGTTCCTCTATTCCGCTTCCATCATGACCAACGCGCCGGCACGCAACGCGCATATGAAGGACACGCTCGATCTCTACGACGCCATCGCCCAAGGCAATCTGCCGGCCGTGTCGCTCGTGAAGCCGAGTACCTTCAATGACGGCCATCCGTCCTCGTCCCGGCTCGATCTGTTCGAATCCTTCACCAAGCGGATCATCGATCAGGTCAAGTCCAACGAGGAACTGTGGGAGTCCACCGCGATCCTGGTCACCGTGGACGAAGGCGGTGGCTACTACGACTCCGGTTACGTTCAGCCGGTCGACTATTTCGGCGACGGCACGCGTATCCCGATGATCGTGGTGTCGAAATATTCGCAAGGCGGACACATGTCGCATGAATATTCCGATCATGCCTCGGTCGTGAAGTTCATCGAGCGCAATTGGCGTCTGCCCAAGCTCTCGACTCGCAGCCGTGATAATCTGCCGAACCCGCAGACCTCGGACGACAATCCCTATGTGCCGCAGAACCGGCCGGCGATCGGCGATCTCTTCGCCAATTTCGCGTTCGCGGATCATGATGGCGGGGATCACAACCACGACCACCATGGCGACGACCACGGCGATCATTGATCGACAAAGGCCGTTCCCGTCGGGGAACGGCCTTATCGCCATTCACACGCGTAGCGAGGGCCGGATCACGATCCGGCCTTCGGCAATGGAGCCACCGTCTTGAAAACAACCGCGCCGCAACGGGCTCCCGCACCGACGACACCGGCAATAGAGAAGGCGCGCCGCGCATTTGCCGGCGGGGACCTGACGACGACCGAACGGATTTGCGCCGAGGTGCTCGCCCGCGCGCCGGACGAGGGAGCCGCATGGGCGCTGCTGACCGAAACGGCGCTGCAGCGCGGGCGCCCCGATGCGGCCATCGTCTGCGCCAATCGCGCGGTCGCCCTGATGCCTGGGGATCCGATCGCGCTCATCCTGCGCGCAAAATGCCTGTTCGTTTCCGGCGAGGTGCGCGGCGCGTTCGAGGCCGCTGAAGCCGCCGCTCGTATCGTCGGCGCAAGCCCCGAAGCGCAGGACGCGCTCGGCGCCATCTTCGGCTTGCTCGGCTTGCACGAAAAGGCAAAGCAACTGTTCCTGCGCGTCGTTGCTGCTCGCCCCGACGAGCCGCAATATCTGTTCAATCTCGCAGCGACCGAGCGCATGACCGGCGCGCTGGCCGACGCGGAAGCGCATTCCGATGCGGCGATCGCGCGCGACCGGCACTATGGTCTCGCGCATTATTTGCGCGCCGACCTGCGCATCCAGACCGCCGAGCGTAACCATATCGAGGAGATGGAGGCGCTGGTCCGCGAGGGCAGGCTGACGGGTCCCAGCGAGGTCTTGCTGCGGTTTGCGCTCGGCAAGGAATGCGAGGACCTCGAGCAGGACGACCGCGCTTTCGGCCATGTCGAGGCCGGCTGCAGGCTGCAGCACCGCCTGCTCGCGCGCGATCCCGCCATCGGGATCGGGGAAATCGATGCGATCATCGGCGCGCATACGCGACGCTGGCTCGACACGGCGCCCGCGGGCTACGCCGACGCCGCGCCGGTATTCGTGACCGGGCTGCCGCGCACCGGCACCACGCTGGTGGAGCGCATCATCGCCAGCCACTCCGCCATGCGTTCGGTCGGTGAGACCGGCGTGTTCGCGGCCGAGATGCGCCGCGCCATGGCCGAAAGCGCGGGCGGGAGCGACCTTAACGGCATCGGCGAGCGATATGTCGATGCGGCGGCCGCACTGCGCGTGGCGGCGGACGCTCGTTTCGTCGACAAGACGCTGGAGAACTATCTGTATTGCGGGCTCATTCACGCCGCCCTGCCGGCGGCCAAAATCATCCTGGTGCAGCGGCATCCGATGGATTCGTGCTGGGCGATCTACAAGGCGCATTTTCGCGGCAAGTTCCCGTTCTCCTACGATCAGATCGAGCTTGCGGATTACTATCTGGCCTTTCGCCGCCTGTCGCAGCATTGGCGGGACGTGTTGCCGCCCGACGTGCTGCTGGAAATCAATTACGAAGACATCGTCAAGGACCAGGCGGCGGCGAGCCGGGATATCATTCGTTTCATCGGGCTGCCGTGGGAGGACGACGTGATGCGTTTTCACGAAAGCCCGGCGCCGTCGGCAACGGCGAGCGCCGTCCAGGTGCGCCGGCCGGTCTACGCTTCCTCGGTCGGCAAGTGGCGGCGCCATGCGGAGCGGCTGGCGCCGCTGCGCGCCCGGCTGTTGCGCGAAATACCGGAAGCGGAGCTGGCATGATGGCGCAACGCAAGTCTCTGATCTTGACGGTCGCATCGGCGATGCTGCTGGCCGGCGGCAGCGCGGCGCTGGCACAGGTGCAGGTGGACGGCAAGCCGGAGGCGGTCCATGTCGAAGCCCAGGACGTGGCGTTGCAGGAGGTGCTTTCGGCGCTGCACGACAAGTTCAATCTGCAATTTCGCTCGGACGATGCGCTGGATGCGCGCAAGACCGGCGTGTTCGACGGGCCGTTGCCGCGCGTCGCTGCGCGCATCCTCGATGGTTACGATTTTGCGATGAAGATCACCCCTGATGGCATCGACGTGCTAGTGCTCCGGCAAGATCGATCCGGCCATGCCGCAGTCGCAGTTGCTTCGGCGATAGCCGTCAGGCCGCCGATGACCGCAGCCGAAGTCAAGCACTACGCCAGCGGACATATCCGCTAGACGCCTGAATCACGTCCAAACCGATGCCTTCAACCGGCAAGACCGGACAACCTGCATTTCCGAGATTACCCCCTAAACCTGACACGCCGCGGACATGCCAAAATCGACGCGAATGACCCAACGCAACCAAGTTGAATCCCACAGTGAATCGGCCGGAACTAACGAACGGCCCGAATCTGTAGCATAAGCGGACAAGCCCAGAACTACGCTGCCAGGAGGCGGTGTTGCGAATAGGCCGGACCGGCCGAAACCCGATAACAGTCATCGCCATCTTACAGGTGCCAGCCGGATTTCTGCACTGCGACATCCTGCCGTTTCATCTATCTGCCGCGGTACCGAGCCTGCCCGATCACCCCTTGTTCGCCGATCGGAACTCTGCGACAGCCTGGAAAAGCTGGGCCGGCGCCGAGCGCTGGGCTCGGCGGCCGTTTCGGTGAGCAGCCTGACCACCCCCAGGTTTTGGATGGTCTCATCTGGGCATTCAGCACGTTTCGTGTGTTCTGGTCAGGCTGGTATAGCGAGCCGGTTGTCGTGCTCTCGGGTTTCGACGGCTGGCCCGTGATCAAGGGGCCTCTCTACAGAGCTGGTACAACGCCGCCATCGATTCGCAGGTCCGTCCCGGTGATGTAACTGGCAAGCGGACTGCACAAGAAGACGACAGCGTGCGCGACCTCATCAACACGACCGATTCTGCCAAGCGGAACCTGGGAAACCTTCAAGAAAGCTCGCTCGATCTCCTCCCATGAGGCATCGCTGGCAACCCAGCCGTTAGTAGTTGCCATCTGACGGAATACTTCTTCTAGTTTCGGCGTAAGGATCATGCCAGGGGAAACCGTATTGACCGTCACTCCCGATGCACCGAGCGCTTTAGTCAAGGACAGGCTGAGATTGTTGATCGCAGCCTTGCTCGCTGAGTAGTCCGGGCCCGTGGGCTGAGGCATTACACCAGCCACGCTGGAGACGTTCACAATCCTGCCCCAGCCAGACTGCCGCATCGGCAACAGAAGACGACTGATCAGTCTTACGGCAGCTAGAACGTTTCGCTCGTAAGACTCGGTCCAAGCGCGGATTGGAGTGTCTTCCCAAACCAGTTTCTCGCCTGTTCCACCCGCGTTGTTAACGAGAATATCAATGCCGCCTAGCTGCTCGATCGCGCTGTCCGCGATGTTCTGTGCCTCACCTTCGACTGTAAGGTCACCAAGGACAACAGCGACCCTACCGCCGTGCGCCTCGATGTCTGCCGCGACGGCGTATGTACGTTTCGGTTGTCGTCCGTGGATCGCAACTGCCACACCCTCTGCAGCAAGAGCCCGCGCGATCGCCTCTCCCAAGCCGATGCTGCTACCCGTGACCAGCGCACGCTTCCCTTGCAATCTCAAATCCATAGCGGAAATCTCCAGGTGGTCTTGTGAGGAGGTTCGCTGGGCACCGCAAGTTGTTGGGTCGGGCGCGCCCCTTCAAATCGGACCGCCACCCTTGAATCACAAATGATTCCGATCATTCAAGATGTTCCCGGACAGATACTAAGGAAAGTGGATACTAGAGCGCCAAGCCGTAGCCGGTGCCTTCGCCGATGATGCGCCGGATCATAGAAAACGATTAGAGTGGGTATTGCGGCATCTCTGCGCGTATCTCATCTGGAGAGAGCAGCCGAATTCCATACTGCTCAAACACTTTGATCGTCTCCGTCAGGTCCGCGTTCGCATAGGTCACGATGTCGGCATCAGCAGGCACCTCCATCCGCTCTGCCGGAGCATTCATTTTGTTGATCGCGTCAAAGAAGCCGCCAGGGTGATAACGGCAATCAGGTGGACCTCATCGGAGGTAATGAGCCACGCGTGGGATTTCCCGCGGGGAAGAGACATGCATTCTCCGGCGGTCACTTGGAAGACTTCACCGTCGGCATACACCCTCATCTCACCCGAAAGAATGTAAAAAAACTCGTCTTCTCGCGAGTGGACATGGGGCGGTGGTTCGGTGCCCCGTCTCATCTTAGAGATAACGAGGTCAAACGCTCCGCCATTATCCGCGGTCCCCGCCATCTGGCTAGTAAGAATACCCTTGTACCAGGTCGAATTGCTTAACGCAGGCGATCTCTTGTAGGCTCTCGGTGTGCTCAATTGTTGTCCTGCCATTGCGATGGTGTTTCTCCTCAAGCGGATCGCGGCGGTAAAATCCGATATCAGCCGCATCAACACCAACTGTGTGACTCGGCCTCCCGCAAGACCCGCAGAATCCCCTCTTCACTGTGTCTCTTGGCAGCTCCGTCTGATCGCTTCGCGATCCGCAAGATGGGTCAAATCTGGGAATGGATTGGTGGTAGGCATCGGAAATTTGACTGGGGCACTTCGCGTATGCCTTGTAGAAGGCGGCTGTTATGAATTTGACTCGGAGCAACAGCCCACGCCTTCGCCAGGGATAAAGCCAGGAAACATCGCCTACGCGGCGGTGTTCTTAGCGTCCGAAGAGTCCCGCATGATCACTGCCACATACTCCCCGTGGACCGATCGTTGACCGAGGGATTGGCGACTGAAGCTCAACTACTCATCGATAATGGGCCGTCGAGATAAACGTCCGCTGCGGAGACGTTACTCATCGATGGGCGGCCCAACAATGCCTGATCCGAATGGTTCGACTACAGTAGATGGCTCTTCCAGAGAGAAGCCGACAAGCTTGGGGTAAAGCTCTTCTACTCCACCTGGTGAAAAGAAGGTCGACATTCGGATGGGAGAGTTCGAACGATTCCTCCACGCGTGATGTGCGCCTGCTGGAATAACCACAATTGAGCCGACGGAGGCATTGAGAACGTCGCCGTCGATGCTGAAGGTCACCGTCCCTTCAAGGATGTGAAAAATTTCATCTTCCGCATGGAAGCGCATAGGTGTTGCTGTGCCTGGCGCCGCGATGTTTTCCATAATTGCATAGCGGCCATTCACCTGTGTTCCGTGAACCCGAATGCACAATTGTTCTCCGGGGATTGCCTCAAACCATTTGATGCTGTCATGGTGACTGACAATAGCTGCACTGTGTTCGGGTGCATTATCAGATCCAAACTCCGTACCGAACTTGTGGGGACCATTCATCGGATTGTCGTTTCCCTTCTTCTTTGACCGATCCGCGACCCGGCCATCCTCGAACGATCGATGGAGAAATTCGGTTACGGAGTTATTTCGGAATGCCGCTTCCACGTTACGGATGTAGCTCCCAGCTGAATAAAAAGTCGAGATGGGACGATGTCCATTTTTATAGTGGGCGATATAGCGATGAATGCTGTGGTACGAGCTAACGTGAAACGTTAATGCGTGACGTCGGCTCCTGACACTTTTCGGCCCTCGCGCGATGTCCGACTTGAGTCCGGAAATGCGCACCAAAGCGGACGTCCGCCGACCGCTCCGAATGTATGGGTTCACGCCCTGGAGCGCCGTCAGTGCGAGGAGCGACTTGTCGGGCATAGCTCAAAGAGCGAAGGCGGAAGCGACCAAGCAATTACGTTGATGGTGGACTCACAACGGTTCAATGTCGCAACGTCAACTGCTTCGCCTCCCGCGCAAGCGCAATCTTGCACCTCGGCCGCGACAAAATAACGCGACGGGCAAATCATCCAAAACTCTGTCAAGCTGTTTTTAAGAACATAATCCTCTTGCCTCATCAGGCAAATCAGTGGTCTTTCTCCGCCCGTCTCACCCGACAAGAGGGGCGGCTCGCGATCGTCACGAAACGAGGGTTGAGATGCGGTGGACGCGGAAGCTGCGACTGACGAGCGCGGTTTTGGCGGACGGCGAAGTCGTGTGGTTCTGACGCCCCGATGCTGGCGTCAAGTCGTGTGGAAGTGTCCGCGCGATGACGGTGACAACAAAGCCGGTCGCCGGGGAGAGCGCGCTATAAGCCGTAGAACCATTGCGCAGGGAAGGCCGGATGCTCTCCGCTGAACCTGTATGCTCGTGTGCGCATTCTTATGCACATATTGCACACGAGACCGCGGGTGCAGCGCGCACCCGGTCTTCCCTGCGCCCTCTGTTTTCAAAGGGCGCGACGTTTCCAGAAAAACTCGCGCGAAATGCGCGGCGAGGTCGCGAAGCCATGTTTTCCGTCATTGCGAGGAGCGAAGCGACGAAGCAATCCATTCTTGCCTTGCGGCCCAATGGATTGCTTCGCTCCGCTCGCAATGACGGCCGGATATCGGCGCCTTCACTCCGCCGCCTTCGCCGTTTTCCCGAACATCCGCGTCGGCGCTGCAAATCCGCACGAGGTGCCGTCCGTGACCTTGACCTGGTCCTCCCACGGCAAACGGTAAGTGCCGGCGACCATGTCCTGCATGAAGGTGTAGGGGCAATCCATCGCGCCGCCCTTCACCGCGACATAGCCGCGGTGCCAGAGCTGATAGATGTTGTTCTCGACGCCCCAGTTGATCCGCGCCTCGCGCACCAGGTCGGGGCGCACTTCGGCGGTGATGATCTCGTCGGCGCGTCCGGTGGTGCCGTGGGCGATGATCGTGCCGTCGAAATTCACGATCATGCCTTCGCCCATGGAATTGAACGAACCGTCGGAGCCGCACATGCAGACATTGGCGGTGACCATCAGATTCTGGAACGCATTGGCCTGGTTGGTAAAGCGCCAGCTGTCGCGGATTGGCGCGGTATAGCCGGCGGTGCGGATCATGATCTCCGCGCCCTTGTAGGCGCATTCTCGCGCCATCTCCGGGAACATGCCGTCATGGCAGATGATCAGCGCGATCTTGGCGCCCCGCGGTCCCTCGATCACGGGAATGCCGATATCGCCGGGCTCCCATGGCTCGACCGGAATCCAGGGATGGAATTTCCGGTAATACAGCTTGATCTCGCCGTGATCGTCGACGATCAGGCCTGAATTGTACGGATTGCCGTCCGGGTTGAATTCCATGATGGAAAAGCAGCCCCAGATCTTGTTGTCGATGCAGCCGCGCTTGAAGGACGCGACTTCGGGTCCGTCGAGCCGGCACATGATTTCGGGGTTGGTGTCCATCGACAGGCCGTGCAGCGAATACTCGGGGAACACCACGAGGTCCATCGTGCCGAGATTGCGCCGCGCCTTGCCCACCATCATGACGATCCGCTCGGTCTGCCGCGCGAGGTCGGCGCGGGTCACGACCACGGGCAATTGCAATTGAACGAGCCCGATCACGACGCCTTCGGGCGATTTGTTGAGGCCGCCAAGTCCGTTCATGTTCCGCTCCCTGAATTGGTGACTGCGCGCAATGGTCGAGTGGAAACAAACTCGATTTCCTCGAATAGAAAAAGATTATTTTTCAGGCGCTGATGCCGCTTCAAACTCCGCCAGCGTCGGTGTCAGCATCTCGAAACGGTCGCGGATGGTGGAACAGGTATTGCCACCGAGGCGCGCGATCGCATCCAGTCTTTCCGGGTCGATCCGCATCCGCTCGACGTCGATCACGTCGGAATGATAATGCGCGAACACGATCTCGCCCAGAATGATCTGGCGCGATTTGCCGAGTTCCAGTGTCACATGACGGCGGCATTCGAAGGAGGCGGGCGCCTCCTTGATCCAGGGCGAGGCGACGACGGTTCCCGGCATGGCGGTCAGGCCTGCGGCCTTGAGTTCGTCGTCGGCCGCGGCAAACGGCACCGCGCAGACATGCATGGCCTCGGCAATCGCGTGCGACACGATGTTGACGGTGAAGACTTCGGTCAGACGGATGTTGAGCGCGGTGTCCTTGAACGACATGTCGGCGTGGTTTTCCACCCCGAGCGCCAGGATCGGCGGATCGGCCGACAGGCAATTGAAGAAGCTGAAGGGGGCGGCGTTGATGCGCCCGTCGGGATCGGCCGTCGTCACCAGCGCAATCGGGCGCGGCACCACAGTGCCGATCATCAATTTGTAGCGGTCGCGCGCCGACAAGGTGCGGAAGTCGAACGTCACGGCGTCTGGAGGCGCAACCGCGTCCATCACTGGCTCTCGATCGCGGGGGCGCCGGCATGGGCCAGCAGGAATTGCTCTTCCCACCACGAAAACAAAAGATCGCGCAGCGCTGCGGCATCGTCGTCGCCGTAGATATCGGCGCGCTTCACGGCGTTGAAATCGGACAATTCGTCCGGCGAGAGTGCGATCGGCAATTCGGTGACGACGATCGGCGTATTCGGAAATTCCGGTCTGTAGGCGGGATCGCGGCGCAGCGGCCGGTCGGTCTTGATGGTCGGGTTCCGAAAATCCTTCGGGGTGCGTTGGCTGGCGAGGATCGGGGTCTTCGGCACCTGCGCCAAGTCCGCCGCGGTCGCCGCGAACACCGTCAGCTTGAGCGGCTTGAGCGCGAAATTGCTGGTCTTCATCACGTCGGCGCCGCAGACATTGGGGACGGCGAGCACGTCCATCAGCGCCAGCAGGTCGACGTGATCGCCGGCCCTGGTGGTCTGCCGCGTCATGAAGGCATGGCCGTCCTCATCGACGCCGGTGCACATGAACAAATTGAAGGAGTTGTGGACGTCATCCGGCGTCAGCCCGTACTCGCGCTGCGCCTCGGCCTGGATGTCGTGGCAGTTGGTGTGCACGGCAAAGCCGTAGGACGCCTCATAGACATAGGCGCTGCAGCGGGGAAACAGCACGTCGTTGCGGCCGACGGTGTCTTCCAGGATATAAAGCATCGCGCGCTCGCGTGGCGGCGCCGACCACATGAAAGTGCCTTTGGAGGGGTGAAAACCATGCACGGTGCGGGTTCGGCCGCAATGCATGAACTCCTTGTAGTCGTGCAGATTGAATGCGTTGAAATCGGCGCATTGGCCGCCTTCGACCTGCTCGATGCGCAGGATCTGGCCCTTCAGCAGTTCGATCGCCTTGCCGGTGCCGGGCTCCAGCACGAATTCGGAAATGATCTGGCGGGATGTCATCGCGTACGCTCCGCGCCTGCATCGGCTTTGTGCGCGGCAACGTATTCACGCAACGCCAGCCGCACCAGCGCCACGCGATCGGGTGCCACGCCCTGTGCGATGGTGCGGTCCATCAGTTCCAGTTGCTGCTGGTTCAGTCGCAATTTGACGACCGTTTCGGCCATGGCCATTCCTCTCAAGGGCAATCGGGCCGGTCAAATCTCGTATACAAGAATTGGCGGCCCGATCGCGATTTCTGCGCCTCTGAAGCGATGCCGGGCATTCCGCATGATCTCGGAAACATCGCGCGCGACGACACGCGGCCGAGTATTCCCTGTTTTAAGTACGGTTCGAAGCGCAAAGTTTGGGCGGTGTGCTGCCATTTATTCGAGCGCATCGACCAAAATTGCCTCATCCTGTGTACCAAATCTCGAATTATCGTATGCGACATGCCCGCCGGATTTTGCTGCCGGGCGCTGCGACGAGAATTTGGATGAGCAAGAAATCCACCCGTGCCGAGTTTGCCTGCCAGGCGCTGCGTCAGGCGATCATCGAGCAGGCGTTGCCGCCGGGTACGAAATTGCCCGAAGACGAACTAGGGATTCGCTTCGGCATGAGCCGGACCCTGGTGCGCGCCGCGCTGGCCCAGTTGCAATCCGAAGGCCTGGTCGATGCGCCACCGCGGCGTACGGCGACCACCGCAAAGCCGACGCTGGAAGAAGCCAGGGAAGTGTTCGAGGTTCGCCGCACGCTCGAGCGCGAGGTGGTTCGGCTAGTGATCGCACGCTGGCGTCCGGAATTCGGCGCCGAACTCGAGGGGCATGTCCGCGAGGAAGAGGCCGCGCGCAAAGAGGGCGAGGCGCGGGTTTCAATCCGGCTGGCCGGCGAATTCCATATCAGGCTCTGCGAGATGGCGGGCAACAGCCTGCTGCGCCGCTATCTCGGCGAGGTGGTGTCGCGCTGTTCGCTGATCCTCGCATTATACGGCCGGCCGCATTCGGCGGATTGCGCGGTCAACGAACATCGCGAAATCGTCGCCGCCCTGCGCGGGCGCAATGCCGATGCTGCGGTCGCCGTGATGGACCATCACCTTGGCTCGGTCGAGCACCGCGCCCTGCTGGACCAGGGCCGCGACGCGCAATTCGATCTCGGCGCGGTGCTGGCGCGCTACGCCGAGGCCCAGGATGCCGGCAGTACCAAGGTCGCGCGGTTGCCGCGGCGAAAGACACGGGCAGCGAAATGACCGGGGATCGTTCACCAAAGTAGCTTCATCATGTGCGCCGTGCCTTAGCCGGACCGGCCATCAAGGAGAGATCCATGACCAAATATCCGCTTTCGCGTCGAACATTTCTTGGCGGCGCCGCCGCAAGTCCGTTCATCCTCTCCGGCCTCGGCGGTCCGGCTGAGGCCGCCGGCATCACGGTCGGTATCATCTATGTCGGCTCCCGGCAGGACTATGGCTGGAACCAGGCCCATGCGGTCGGCGCCAAGGCGTTGAAGGAAATTCCGGGCGTCAAGGTCGTTGAGGAAGAAAACGTGCCGGAGACGGTTGCGGTGGCGAAGACCATGGAGTTGATGATCAACATCGACGGCGCCACGCTGCTGTTTCCGACATCGTTCGGCTACTTCAATCCCTTCATGATCGAGGAGGCGAAGAAATATCCCAAGGTCGAATTCCGCCATCCGACCTCGCTCTGGAAAGAAGGCAAGGATCCGAACAACGCCGGCGGCTATTTCTGCTATCTTGATCAGGGCCATTACGTAAACGGCATCGCCGCCGGGCTGTCGACCAAGTCCAACAAGATCGGCTACATCGCCGCAAAGCCGATCCCGCTGGTGTTGCGCAACATCAATTCGTTCATGCTCGGCGCGCGCAAAGTCAATCCCAATGTCACGGTGCAGTTGATCGTCACCGGCGATTGGGCGCTGCCGGTGCGCGAAGCGGAAGCCGCCAATGCGTTGGTCGACGCCGGTTGCGATATCATCGCCTGCCATATCGACAGTCCGAAGGTCGTGATCGAAACCGCCGAGAAGCGCGGCGTCAAGAGCTGCGGCCACAATGCCAACCAGGCTGATCTGGCGCCGAAGGGCTTCATCACCGGCGCGGAACTGAAATGGGGCACCATCTATAAGGATTTTGCCGGCAGGATCGGCAAGGGCGAGAAGTTGCCGAACATGGTGATCGGCGGCTACGACAAGGACATGGTGGCGAGTTCGCCGTTCGGAGCCGGGGTCAGCGAGGCCGGCCGCAATGCCGCCACCGCTGCGATCTCGGACCTCAAGGCCGGCAAGCCAATCTTTGTCAGCGGGGTCAAGAGCAACACCGGCAAAGTCATCACCAGCAAGGACACCCCTCTCTACGATCCGTCGCTGGAAGCCACCGATTATCTCGTGGACGGTATCGTCGGCACCGTCTGAGGCGGCTTCGAACGATCGCTAAAAGTTCACACGTCAGGAGCGTCGCGGCAAGTCGGCCTGCCGCGGCGCTCCGGTTGTTTCAGGCACGCTTCAACGATGGATTTTTACGCCCGCACGCGACCTGCGCAAATCAAGTGCAATTAAAAATCCGCCCATCCAATAAGCAAATGCACGTCATCAAAGCGACGCACAGAGAATAAGCAACCGTCCCACCGCCGTCCAACAAATTGAAAACATGGCGGATTTTGTTTTGCCGAACCGCCAAACGGTATTGTACACAATGGCACGCGCCTTGCTTAGCTCACTTCAGGAGTTCTCTCGTTCGGGGCGCGTACGTCATGACGAACTCAAGCGGTAGCTTCGGCAAAGTGGCGGCGGAACCCGAGCCGATTGAGCTCGACTGGACCAAAACCGCACTGGTCATCATCGACATGCAGCGCGATTTCATGGAGCCCGGCGGCTTCGGTGAAACGCTGGGCAATGATGTCTCGCAGCTGGCGCGCGCGGTAAAACCGATCGCGGCGGTGCTGAGTGCGGCGCGCGACACCGGCATGCTGGTCGTGCACACCCGCGAAGGGCATTTGCCCGATCTCTCCGACGCGCCGCCGGCGAAAGTCGAGCGCGGCGCGCCGAGCCTGCGCATCGGCGATCCCGGACCGATGGGGCGGATCCTGATCCGCGGCGAAGCCGGCCACGACATCATTCCCGAACTCTATCCGCTCGACAGCGAGGTCGTGATCGACAAGCCGGGCAAGGGTGCGTTCTACGCCACCGAGCTTTCCGACGTCCTGCAGAAATACGGCATCGAGAATTTGCTGGTGTGCGGCGTCACCACCGAAGTGTGCGTCAACACCACCGTGCGTGAGGCTAACGATCGCGGCTATCGCTGCGTCGTGCTGTCCGACGGCTGCGCGTCCTATTTCCCTGAATTCCACGAGATGGGCCTGAAGATGATCAAGGCCCAGGGCGGAATCTTCGGCTGGGTCACCGATTCAGCCGCGGTACTGGAGGCACTTTCACCGGAGATTTCAAAGACAGTAGCAGCAGGGGGATCACGATGAGCACAAGCATGACGGGGACTGCCGGCAAGTCCGATTTCAAGCCGGTCCTGTGGACACCAGGCGACTGGAACGCCTTTTTCGGCTTCGGCACCAACATCCTCGTCAACATGCTGGTCTTGACCGGCCTGTTGCGCTTCGTGCTGAAGATGCCTGACTCACTCGTGTTCGGCCGCATCCTGCCGGCGCTCGGCCTGATGATGTGCCTGTCCACCTTCTATTACGCGTTCCTCGCCTATCGGCTGGCGCTGAAAACCGGCCGCAGCGATGTCTGCGCGCTGCCGTCGGGTGTCAGCGTGCCGCACATGTTCATCGTCACTTTCGTGATCATGCTGCCGATCACGATCAAGACCGGCGATCCGATGAAGGGCTGGTCCGCCGGCCTGGTCTGGGTGTTCTTCCAGAGTTTTATTCTCATGATCGGCGGGTTCATCGCGCCGTATATCCGAAAGATCACCCCGCGCGCGGCGCTGCTCGGCACGCTCGCCGGCGTATCGATCACCTTCATCTCGATGCGGCCGGCGCTGGAAATGTACATGACGCCGCAGATCGGCCTGGTCTGCTTCGCCATCATCCTGGTGAGCTGGTTCGGCGGCGTGAAATATCCGAAGAGCATCCCCGCAGGTCTGGTCGCCATCGCGGTCGGCATGATCATCGCGTGGGGCTCCAATCTGTTCGGGCTCGGGCTCGGCGGCCTCAGCGTCAAGGGCGTCGGCGACGCCTTTGCCAGCTTCGGCTTCTCGGTGCCGATCCCGGCCGTGGGCCAGGTATTCTCCGGCTTCGAATTCCTCGGAATCATCCTGGTCACAGCAATCCCGTTCGGCATCTACGATCTCGTCGAGGCGATGGACAACGTCGAGAGCGCGGAAGCCGCCGGCGACGAATATCCGACCACACGCGTTTTGACCGCCGACGGCGTCGTCAGCCTGATCGGCTGTCTGATGGGCAATCCCTTCATCAACGCGGTCTATATCGGTCATCCCGGCTGGAAGGCGATGGGCGGGCGGATCGGCTATTCCGCCGCGACCGGAATCATGGTGGTGCTGCTGTCCTGGTTCGGCATCATCTCGGTGCTGCTGGCGCTGGTGCCGGTGGTCGCAATCTCGCCGATCCTGCTCTACATCGGCATGCTGATCGGCGCGCAGGCGTTCCAGACCACGCCGGTCAAGCACGCGCCTGCGATCGTGCTGGCGCTGACGCCGCATCTTGCGGCCTGGGCCAAGCTGCAGATCGACACCATGCTGGGGGCTACCTTGAGTGCGGCCCAGACGGTCGGCGCGCTGGCTCCCGACAAGGTCGGCGCGGTCAAGACCGCGGCGATTGCCTCGCTTCCGCAGCAGGGCGTGATCTACCACGGGCTGGAAGTGATGGGCGGCGGTTCGATTCTCGCCGGCCTCATCCTCGGTGCGATCGGTGTCTTTATTATCGAGCGCGACTTCATGAAGGCGTCCGCCTTCGCGCTTGCCGGCGCCGTGATGACCTATTTCGGCTTCATGCACGGCGAAGCCGTCGGCATCGGCGGTGGGTTCGGCGTGACGCCCGGCGTGGCGTTCGCCTATGCGGTGGTGGCGGCTGGCCTGTACGCGCTGGGCAGGACCAGCCCGAGCGAGAGCTACAGCTCGCATCCGGAAATGTCGGCGGCGCCTGCGGAGTAGGGCGGTCTACTTCTCCCTCGCCCCGCGCTTGCGGGGAGAGGGTTGGGGTGAAGGGCCGTCTCCGCGAGGACAGTGAGAGACGTGCTCGCGGAGAATCCCCCTCACCCGAAATCCGCGCTTCGCGCGCATTTCGACCTCTCCCGGCAAGCGGGGCGAGGTAAGGGAGGCGAACAACGCCTTTTATTATCCGCCCTTGACGGCGCCGGCGGTCAGCCCGGCGACGATCTGCCGTTGGGCGAATACCGTGAGCAGCAGCACCGGAAGCGTCACGATCAGCGCCGCCGCCGCCAGTGGTCCCCAGCTCAACTGATCGAACGAGATCATGTTGTAGACCGCCACAGGCAGCGTGCGCGTCTCGCGCCCCGCCAGCACGATGCCGAATACAAAATTGTTCCAGGAAAAGATCACCGCCAGGATGAAGGCAACCGCCAGGCCCGGCCGCGCGATCGGCAGCGCGACGTGGCGGAACACCTGCCAGCGCGTGGCGCCGTCGATCAGGGCGGCTTCTTCCAGCTCCAGCGGGGTGGTCTCGAAATAGCCGATCATGATCCAGATCACGATCGGCACCGTCACCACCAGATGGATGATGATCTGTGGCAGCAGCGTGCCGAGCAGTCCGAGCCACTGGAACAGCAGGAACAGCGGAATGAGATAGGACAGCCCCGGCGTGATGCGGGCGATCAGGATCACGATCGCAGATTTGTGTGCGGCCATGCGCGCGATGCCGTAACCAGCGGGCACGCCAACCAGCATCGCCAGCAAGGTCGCGCTGCCGGTCACGATCAGGCTGTTGACGAAATAGGTCAGGAACCGGTTCGACGCCAGCACGTCGGTGTAATTCTTCCAGGCAAAATGCTCGGGGAAGAAGACCGGCGGGTAGGCGGCGTTGTCGACCTCGAATTTCAGCGACAGCGAGGCCATCCAGAGGAAGAACAGGATGGCCGGCGACACGATGACGAACACCGCGAACCACAACCCGATCTTGCCGAGTATTTGACGGAAGCTCATGCGCCACCGCCGATCTCGGTCCACAGCGTGCGCTGGCGCAGATGCAGCATCATGGCGGCCATCGCGATGATGAGCAGGAAGAACACCACCGCGATCGCCGAACCATAGCCGAGGTCGTAATAAATGAAGGCGACGCTGTAGAGATAGAGGTTGATGGTCTCGGACGCCGAGCCGGGCCCGCCCTGGGTGATCGCAAAGATGATGTCGAAGCTCTTGACGGCATCGATCATGCGGATCATGCCCGCGATGAACAAGAACGGCGTGATCAGCGGCAGCGTGATGTAGCGGAACATCTGCCAGACGCCGGCGCCGTCGATCTGGGCGCTCTCGTACGGCTCGACCGGAATCGCAGCGAGGCCGCCGAGCACGATCAGCATCACCAGCGGCGTCCATTGCCAGGTCTCGACCAGCACCAGCGAGGGAATCACGGTGGCCGGGTGAAACACCCAGAGCTGCGGCGGCAGGCCGACCAGCGAAAGCAGGTAGTTGAGCACGCCGAGCTGCGGATGAAACATCATGGTCCAGACCAGCGCGATCGCGACCGGTGTCGCCATCATCGGCATGATGAAGACGCCGCGCAAAAAACCGCGCCCGGCGAATTTCTGGTGGAAGACGACGGCGGCAAAGGTGCCGAACACCAGCGGCAGCAGCACGGACAGGATCGTGTAGAGAATGGTGTGGCCGACCGCCTCGACGAAGCGCGGATCGTTCGGCAGCCGCCAATAATTGGCGAGCCCGACAAAGGTGGTCGGCGAACCGACCTTCCATTCGTTCAGGCTCATCCAGATCGTGAACAGCCACGGAAAAATGATGATCGCAAGCACGACCACCAGCGCCGGCACCACGAACGGCCAGTACGACGGCGGCCGCCACTCACGCTCCGGCGCGGCATCGTTGTTCGCCGCGGCCGGAGCAGCCTGTGTCAACGCGCTCACGCTTTCTCGCTACGCTCCAGGATCGGCCGGTATTGTTCGTGCGCTTTCTTCAATTCCGTCGCGGGATCGGCGCCGGCCAGCGTCGCGGTAATCGCAGCACCGACGAGATCGCGGAATTCGGCGACGGGTATCACCACGGGCAGCCCGAGCTTGCTGATCTTGGCGGAATCGATCACCGATTGCAGCCACTCCTTCGGCATCTTCACGCCCTTCTGGATCTCGGGGTCATTGAGGATGGAATTACGGAACGGCACGCCGCCGCCGGCCTGCAACAGCCGCGCGCCCTGCGTCTTCGATACCGCCCACTGGCACAACAAATAAGCGGCTTCCTTGTTCTTGCTCGCAGCCGCAATGCCGAGGCCGTCGCCATAGGTCGCCGAATATTGTCCCTTCGGTCCGGCGGGCACGACGGTGTAGCCGACCTTGCCGACGATGCGCGAGGCGGCCGGGTCTTCCAGCGGCGGCGCCCAGCCGACGCCGTCGATCCACATTGCCGAGCGGCCTTGCGTAAAGGACGCCATCGACTCCATCCAGTTGAAGCCGGCAACGCCGGGAGGCGCGACTTTTGTCAGCAGCGTCTGATACAGCTTGGTCGCCTGGATCGCCTCCGGGCCATCGGTCAGGATGTTGCCCTTGCTGTCCAAAAATTCGCCGCCATAGTCGAGAAAGAAATTGGTCCACAGCGTCATGTTGGCGTTGCGCAGGCCACGCCCGACGAAGCCGTAGATGCCGTCCTTGGCGTCGGTGAGCTTTTCGGCGGCCGCGACCATCTCGTCGAGGGTCTTGGGCACCGCGACGCCCTTCTTCTGGAACAGCTCCTTGTTGTAATAGAGGATGAAATAGTCGACCGACCACGGCAGCGACAGCATTCGCCCCTTGTCGTTCTTGGCGTATTCCAGCCCGGCGGCGGAAAAATCGCTCTCGACCAGGTCGGGCGCGGTGAGGTTCGGGTCCTTCATGTAGCCGGAGATGTCGGCGAGCCAGCCGGCTTTTTCGAACTGCCGCTTCTGCACGTGATAGCTGACGTGAACGACGTCGAAGCTCGGCTTGCCCGAGGCGAGCTCGATCACGGCCTTCTGTCGCTGCTGCTGTTCGGGAATTTGCTCCAACTCGACCTGGATGCCGGTGAGATCGGTGAATTCCTTGATGTATTTTTGCAGATTGTCGCCACGCGGGCCCTTGGCGAGGACCACTTCCAGCTTGGTGCCGGCGTATTTCTTCCATTGCACCTCGGCGCGCGCCGGCAATCCGGTAAGGCTGAGTGCGCCGGCAGCGGCCGTGCCGGCCAGCAACGCGCGGCGCGAGATCGGATGATCGTTCATGGTTTCTCTCCCCTGGGGTCGGCTTGTTTGTTTGGGAGAATAGTAGCGCGCGCGAGCCTTGTGCATAGCCCTAATGTGCGCGGTATCGCGGTGCGACAACCGCGCGCACAGGATTTTCCGCCTACGCCTTCACGAATGCGAGCAATGTGCCGTTGCCCGCGGCGGGCGGCACGCAGATGGCGCCGCTGCTGTGGACGCCGACTGAGCCGAGCACTTTCTCGGCAGCCGCGACATCGGCGGCAATGACGAGACCGGCGCCGCCGCGTTCGGGCAGGCCTGCCAGCGAAACGCCGGGATATCGCTTGCCGAGCTGATCCCTGGTCAGGAACACGAAGTCGGCGCGGTCGCCGCCGGATGGCACTGCAATGGCGCCGTCCGGTTCGGTGCGCCCATCGCGATCAATCAAGCGCGACAGATGCGCGGCATCCTTGGCCGGATCCGGCGTGACGATCAACGCCTGCTTCAGGCGCTTGGCGCCATTGGCGTGCTTCATCAGTTCGGGGATCCACACGGTCTCGCGCGTCTTGTGCTGGCAGGCGAAGATGCGCACGCCGCCCGGCGCTTCCGCGGTCGGCCATTGAAAGGTGCGGAATTTGGCCGCCGACAGCGTGCCATCGGGCATCGTCACCGGCCGCTCGAAATCGGTCGGACCAACAGGCACATAGCCGCGCGCGCGAATTTCTTCGGCGCCGGCCGCCGAATCCACTGCGGTGAAAGCGATACGCTCGATGCCTTCGCCGCGTTTTTCCAGAAACGCCCGCGCCGGAGCATTATGTTCCGTCGGCGTCAGCACGCCGAGTAATTCCATATAATCTGGGTCGAGCATGATGGTGTAATTGCCCGATCCCATATGCGCGCTGTGGGTGCCGCGCGGCGAAATGGTGAACCCCAGCCGCTTCCAGTTTTCGGCGGCCTTGTCGAGATCCTTCACCATGACGACGGCGTGATCTAGTCCGATGATATTCTTGAGTGCCACTCTTTTATTTCCCCGGCATGGATTGAAGGTTTAAGCTAACCAGATCGATCAGGCGCCCGCAAGAAAGGATCACGATGAATACGACAGATGTCCGTTGGCCCGAATCGCTGTGGGCCGCGGCGACGCCGCCGGGGCCCGATCTTCCCGAATTGATCGGCACCCAACAGGCCGATGTCATCGTGATCGGCGCTGGTTTCACCGGGCTCTCTACTGCATTGCATTTGCGCGAGGCTGGCGTCGATGTCGCGATCGTTGAAGCCGCAGAACCGGGCTGGGGCGCCTCGGGGCGCAATAATGGCCAAGTGATTCCGACGCTGTCGCGGCCCGATCCCGACGACATCATCGCCAAACATGGCGCGGTCGGCGAGCGCTTTGTCGGCCTGCTGCGCGACAGCGCCTCGACGCTGTTCGATGTTATCAGGCGCTACAAGATCAAGGCCGAACAGGAGCAGGCGGGTTGGGTCCAGCCGGTGCATTCGCCCGGCCGCATCAGGATCGCTGAACGGCGCGTGCGGCAATGGTCGAAATTCGGCGCGCCCGTCGAATTGCTGTCGCGCGACCAGGCGCGGGACATGCTGGGCTCGGATGCGTGGTACGGCGGCTTCTGGAACAAGTCCGGCGGTCACATCAATCCGCTGGCGCTGGCGCGCGGCCTCGCGCGCGCCGTGCTCGGTCTCGGCGCGCGGATTTACGCGCGCTCGCCGGCGGAAGGTTTTGAGCACCGCAACGATCGATGGATCGTGAAGACGGCGAAGGGCGAGATCAGCGGCCGCGCGCTTGTCTTCGCGACCAATGCCTATAGCGGTGAATTCGCGAAATCGTTGGTGCCGGAGATCGCGACCGAAGTGATGCCGGTGCTGTCCTGGCAGATGGCGACGCAGCCGCTGTCCGAAAATGTGCGCAAGACCATCATCCCCGGCCGGCAGGCGATGTCGGATACGCATGGTGAGCTCTACTTCGCGCGTTACGATGCGCGCAATCGCCTCGTTACCGGAGGTGCCGTGATCGGCCCGGGCAACAAGGCCGAACGTTTGAAGGCGAGGGTGGCGGAGCGATTGCAGCGATTGTGGCCGCAGATCGGCGAGATCTCCTTCGATTACGTCTGGAACGGCTACGTCGGCATGACCACGGACTTTTTGCCGCGCATTCACCGGCTTGGACCGAATGCCTTTGGCTGGACCGGCTGCAACGGCCGCGCGGTGGCGCTGACGATAGCGCTCGGCAATGAATTGTCGAAAGCGGTTCGCGGCGTGCCCGAGAAGGAATTGGCGCTGCCGTTCACCGAACCGGTGCCGATCGTGGCCCATGGGCTGTTGCGCAAACTGGCGCCGTTGATGCTGCTGCTCTACCGGCGGCGCGACGCGCGGGAAATCGCTTAAGGCGCCAGCAACGCCGCATCCCGCTTGCGGGTGAAGTCGCCGCCGGGAATCGAGGCCAGCAGCGCCTGCGTGTAGGGGTGCTTCGGATTGCCGAACACTTCGGCGGCGAGCCCATGCTCCACCACTGCGCCATCCTTCATCACGGCGACCAGGTCGCAGATTTGGGCTGCGACCCTGAGATCATGGGTGATGAAGATGATGGAAAGGCCAAGCTGCTGCCGCAATTCGGCGAGCAGTTTCAGCACCTGCGCCTGCACTGAAACGTCGAGCGCGGAGACCGGCTCGTCGGCGACCAGCACGTCTGGCTTGAGCGCAAGCGCCCGCGCCAGCCCGATGCGCTGGCGCTGGCCGCCGGAAAACTCATGCGGAAACCGGTCGGCCGAGGAGGGATCGAGGCCAACCAGCGCGAACAGCTCCTTGGCCGCGGCGATGGCCTCTTCCCGCAGGCGCGCCGTGCACGATCGGTCCTTGCGCGACCAGTTCGGCGGCCTTGCGGCGCGGATTGAGCGAAGCGAACGGGTCCTGAAACACCATCTGGATATGACGGGTTTCGCGCCGAACCTCCTCGCGATCCAGTTTCGCCCAGTCCTTGCCGCCGAGCACGATCGATCCGGTGTCGGGATCGATCAGCCGTACGATGCAGCGCGCCAGCGTCGATTTGCCGGAGCCGGATTCGCCGACAATCCCGAGTGTCGCGCCCCTCGGCAGGTTGAGCGACACGTCCTGAACCGCCGGCGTCACCCGCGCGCCGCGTCCCAAAAAGCCGCCGGTGCGATAGGTCTTTGATACGCCCGATATGGTTAGGACGTTCTTGCCCGAAATGATGCGCGATGGCGGCGCCTTCAGGGGCGGCACCGCGGCGATTAGTTGTTTGGTGTAAGGGTGCCGCGGCTCGTTCAAGACCTGCGCTGTCAAGCCTTGCTCGACGATCACGCCGTGCTGCATCACCACCACGCGGTCGGCTATCTCGGCGACCACGCCGAAATCATGGGTGATGAACAGCACCGCGGTTTTCTTGCGCTGCTGCAGGTCGCGGATCAGCTTCAGGATTTGCGCCTGGGTCGTGACGTCGAGCGCCGTCGTCGGCTCGTCGGCGATCAGCAGTTTTGGATCGAGCGCCAGCGCCATCGCGATCATGGCGCGCTGGCGTTGGCCGCCGGATAGTTCATGCGGATAGGCTTTTGCGGCAACTTTTGGGTCGGGGATGCGGACGTCCTCGAGCAGCGCCAGCACTTTGGCCGATATCTCGGATTTCGTCAGTTTTGTGTGGATCGAAAACATCTCGGCGATCTGGTCGCCGATGGTGCGCAACGGATTGAGCGCGGTCATCGGTTCCTGAAAGATCATGGCGATGCCGGCGCCGCGCACCTTGCGCATCTCGGCGACGGTGGCGGCGGCGAGATCGCGGCCTTCGAACATCACCCGGCCACCGTCGATGGTGACATCGTTCGGCAATAGCCGCATGATGGCGTTGGCCATCATCGACTTGCCGGAGCCGGATTCGCCGACCACGCACAGGATTTCGTCGGAGGCGATCGCCAGCGACACATCCGACAGCGCATGCGGCCGGTCCGCTCCCCTGGGCAGGCTCACGCCGAGATGCTCGAGCGAAAGGATGGCGTCGGCGATCTCGCTCATCGGCTCTTCAGCCTTGGATTGAGCGCGTCATTGAGGCCCTGGCCGACCAGCGACACCGCGAGCACGGTGATCAGGATCGCGATGCCGGGGATCGCCGAGACGTACCATTGCACCCGCAGCACGTCGCGGCCAAGCCCGATCAGATTGCCCCAGGAGGCGACGTTGGGATCGGACAGCCGCAGGAACGCCAGCGCGCTTTCGAGCAGGATCGCGACCGCCATCACCACGCTGGCGTAGACGATCACAGGCGGCATCGCGTTGGGCAGGATCTCGCCGAGGATCAACTGAAGGTCCTTCATGCCGAGGGTGCGGCCGGCCTGGACGAATTCACGGTTGCGCAGCGACAGGAACTCGGCGCGGGTCAGCCGTGCCGGCGCCGGCCACGACACCACGCCGACCGCGATGGTGACGGTGGTCAGCGTCGAGCCGAACACCGCGACCAGCACCAGCAGCAGCACGAAATTCGGTAGCGTCTGGAACGCCTCGGTGATCCGCATCAGGACAGTGTCGACCCAGCCGCCATAATAGCCGGCGAACGCCCCGACCAGGATGCCGATCGCAATCGCGATCGCGGTGGCGACGCCGCCGATCAACAGCGAGATCCGCGCGCCGTAGAAAATCTGGGCGGCAATATCGCGGCCGGAATTGTCGGTGCCGAGCAGGAAGCGCGGATTGGAGAACGGCCAGATCAGCGGACGGCCCGCCAGCGCCAGCGGATCGCGCGGATAGAGCAAGCTGGCGCTGGCGGCGATCGCAATCACCACCAGCAACAGGATCAGGCCTGCGACCGCGGCGGGACTGCGAAAATAGCGTTTGAGCGCGTCCATGCCGTTAGCCCTCGGCCGCGATGCGCGGGTCAAGCCGCGCATAGAGGAGGTCGACGACGAAGTTGACTGATATGACGAGCAAGGCGGACACGAACACGATCCCGAGCAGGGTGTTGAGGTCGCGCTGCACCACGGATTCATAGGCCAGCCGTCCGAGGCCGGGCAGCGAGAACACGCTTTCGACCACGACGGAGCCGCCCAGCATGGTGCCGGCCTGCAGCCCGATCAGCGTCACCATCGGCAACAGCGCGTTGCGCAGCACATGGCGGGTCACCACCCGGGTCTCGTCGAGGCCCTTGGCGCGTGCGGTCCTGACATAATCGAGGTTGAGGACTTCCAGCATCGAGGCGCGCATGATGCGCAGATAAATGGCGAGGAAGATCAGCCCCAGCGTCAGCGTCGGCAGCACCAGATGTTTTGCGATGTCGAGGACGCCCCAGATGCCGGTTTGCACGGTCCCGATATCCTGGAACCCGCCGGCCGGCAGCCACTGCAGATAGATCGAGAACACCACGATCGCCATCAAGCCGAACCAGAATGACGGTGTGGCGTAGAAGATCAGGCCGAGCGTCGAGATCAGCGTATCCGGCCAGCGGTTGACGCCGCGGGCGGCGATCACGCCGAACAACAGGCCGAAGAAGAACGCAAACGACAGCGAGGCGGTCATCAACAGAATGGTTGGCGGCAGCCGTTCCAGGATCACGGTCGCGACCGGCTTACCGTAGATTGAGGAGAAGCCGAGATCGAGGCGGATCAGCCGCCACAGATAATTGCCGAGCTGCACCGGCACAGAGAGATCGAGTCCATAGAACTTGCGCAGCTCGCGCGCGGTTGCGGCATCGCCGCCGCCCATCTGCGCCATCAGCGCATCGACGGTGTCGCCCGGCGCCAGTTGCAACAGCAGGAACACGCCGATCAGGATCAGAATCAGGGTTGGAATCGAGGCGGCAAGACGCCGCCCCGCAAGGCCAAGAATGCGCATAAGCCTATCTTGACGGATATGGCCTCAGGCGGAAAGCCATAGATCGTGCCAGCTCGCCGAGCCCCAGCGCGGGGTGTTGGAGTGGTTGCGCGCCTTGGCCGTAATGACGGTGACGAAAATCTGCTCGATCGGCATCCAGACCGGCAGTTCCGTATTCACCTCCTTGACGAACTCGGCATAGAGCGCCTTGCGCTTGGCCGGATCAATCTCGGTGGCGGCATCATCGATGGTCTTGTCGACGGCAGCGTCTTGCCAGTCCCATTGGTTGGTCCACGGTGCGCCCTTGGGCTGGCCCGAGCGGTACCAGACTGTGGTCGAGACCGCGGGGTCGTTGCGGTATTGGTGCCAGCCGGTGGCGAGGTCGAAGGCGTGCTCGTCATAGACCTGCTTCAAAAAGCCGCCGCCGTCATTGCGCACGATATCGACCGTGACGTCGATTTCGCCTAGGGATTGCTGGATGAAGGTCGACCACAGCGAGATATCCTCGCCCCACGGCGCCGGCAGCAGCTTTAGCGAAAAGCGCGTACCGCCGGAGCCTGCCTTGAAGCCGGCCTCGTCGAGTAGCGCTGCGGCCTTGGCCTTGTCGTAGGGATATTGCGGCGTGTTGGCGCCGGGATAGAAATCGGTCGAGGTCGAGGGGATCGGCCCGGTGCCGAGCTTGGCGAAATCGCCGAGAAAATTGTCGATGAAGAACGGCACATTGATCGCGTGCGCGATGGCGCGGCGGACGCGGATGTCCGACAACTCCTTGCGGCGGAAATTGAACTCGATGGTGTTGGTGCGCGCGTTGCCTTCATTGCCCTTGGTCGAGACGATGAAGCGCTTGTCCTTGCCGAGCCGCGCCATGTCCGAGATCGTCAGTCCCGAGAACGGGCTGAAATGCAGTTCGCCGGCCTCCATCTGGGCGGCTGCCGCGGCGCGATCGGTGATCACGCGCCAGACGATGCGGTCGAGATAGGGCGCGTTGGGGCGCCAGTAATCCGGATTGCGGTCGGCGATGACGTATTGCCCGCGCTCGTATTTGACGAATTTGAACGGGCCGGTGCCGACCGGGGCCAGGTTGGTCGGGTTCTGGCGGATATCGCGGCTTTCATAGAGGTGTTTGGCGGAGATATAGCCGAGGTCGGGCAGCGCGCGCAGCAGCAAATTGAGCGGCATCGGGCGCTCGTAGTGGAAGACCGCGGTCTGCGGGTCCGGCGTATCGACTGCGCTTAAGAAAAGCTGCAGCGTCGAGCCGTAATTGAGGATCTTCTTCCACATGTTCATGGCGGTGAATTCGACGTCCGCCGAGGTAAACGGCTTGCCGTCGTGCCAGGTGACGCCCTTGCGCAGCTTGAAGGTGACGGTCTTGCCGTCGGGCGTGGCCTCCCAGCTTTCCGCGAGCACGCCGACCGGCTGGCCGGTGGCGTCGAGGTCGACCAGGTTCTCCTGGATCTTGCCGCCGATGATATAGACCCCGGTGGACGCCTGAATGCTGGGGTTGAGCTGGCGCTGCTCGGCGCCGTAATGGACGTTGAAGACGCCGCCCTTGCGCGGCGTCTCCTGTGCAAACGCCCGCATCGGATTGATGACACTCGCCGCAATTGCGGCCGATGTCAGCAGTGCAGTGCGGCGGTTGATTTCCAGGCGGGTCAAGTCCATTCGGGGTCTCCGGAGGTCGGTGATTGCTGGGCCCGCCTGAACGTGCGGCCGCTTGGCGCGATGCTACGATGGAAGGGCAATCCGAGTCATTTTCTAATCGCGAAGTGATTCGGCAATTCGTTCCCCAAAACCTCGAACGGGCGCTTCAAACCACTTGAAATTGAGGCTCCGCAGCGTCGTGCGGGGCGTAAAATGTCCAAAACAGCAGTAAATAAGGCATTTCGCGGCGATATAGTTGTGCAGAATGTAGAAAAGCCTGTTTTTTTAGGCAATTTACGCCATAACGTGCGACTTCCAGAATCAATGGAGCAAACATGGCTACCCAAATGTCGAAGTCGCAGTTGATCGAAAAGATCGCGACCACCACCGAAGTTTCCAAGAAAGAGGTCAAGGGCGTGATGGACGCGCTCGTCGACGTCGGTCACAAGGAGCTGAAGAAGAACGGGGTGTTCCTCGTTCCCGGCTTCGCGAAGTTCGTTGTGGTCAAGAAGCCCGCGACCAAGGCCCGCAAGGGTACCAACCCCTTCACGGGCGAAGAGATGATGTTCAAGGCCAAGCCGGCCCGGAAGATCGTCCGCGCACGGCCGGTCAAGGCCGCCAAGGACGCGGTTTAAAAGAGAAAGGCCTCCGGTGACGGAGGCCTTTTGCTTTTGGGCTCCTTGCCTAAACCACCGGTGAGCGGCCGCCGTCGACATTGATGGCGGTGCCGGTGATATAGGAGCCCTGCTCCGAGGCGAGGAAGCAGGCGAGGTTGGCGAATTCCTCCGCGGTCCCCATCCGGCCGAGCGGGACGCCTTTGGCCAGATCGCGGGTGAAGGCCTCGAAATCCGTATCCGGCGCCCGTTGCGCGTGCCGCTTGACCCATTGATCGCTGACGATCAGGCCGACCAGCATCGCATTGACCAGGATGTTGTGCGCGCCGCCTTCGTTGGCCATCGCCTTGGTAAGCGCCATGCCGGCCGCGCGCGAAACCGAGGTCGGCGTCGATGCGGCGGCCGGCGCCTTGGCGCCGATGTTCAGCACATTGATGATGCGGCCCCATTTGCGCGCCTTCATGCCCGGCCAGACCAGCCGGCTGAAGCGGATCGCGGCGAACAGTTTGAGGTCGAGGTCTTCCTGCCACATTTCGTCGGTCACGGTCTCGAACGCCATCGCGCGCGACGTTCCGGCATTGTTGACGAGAACGTCGATCCCGCCAAGATCGGCTGTGATCTTCTCATAGGTCTTCGAAATATCCGCGGCCCTGGCGACGTCGCAGGCGTAGTCGCGGACCTCGAGGCCGTCCTTGGCAAGCTGCTCCCGCGCCGCTTTCAGATCCGCCGCCCCGCGCGCGAGGATCGCGACCCTGGCGCCGGATTCGGCAAATCGCCGTGCGACCGCGATCCCGATCCCCTTGCTGCCGCCGGTGACGACGGCAACGCGGTCTTTCATGGTGATGTTCATTGGTTTCTCTCCCTGGCGAATGCATTGTTGCCACGCATCGCCCAACCGTCAATGTCGGCGGACTTGCCTGCCCAGAACAACCACGCGGCCCGGGCGATGCAGGCGACAAGAATTTTCTCCGGTTTGCACCCTCCGAAATCGCAACGTTGCTATTTGCGGGACGGCCTTGCGGGAAGCACGGGCCCCGCCAAGATCAAAACAACAAACAATCGAGTCCGGGAGACCACCATGGGCCTTCAACAAACTGGCATCGAGTTGCTTCTGTTCGTTACCGCCGAACTGAACTATCTGGCGCCGACGCCGGGAAAGCCGCGAACCTACACCTTCGATCCGCCGCCGGGCGAACCCAAAACCACCGCGCTGCCTGAACCCCACAACGTTCCGGTGTTCGATGCGCGGTTGATCGCCGATACCCTTTCGCTCGATCGTGAAGGTTTTGTCCTGGTCAAACACCCGACCATCGTGCGCAATTTCTACGACGACAAGGAGGTGAGGAGCGTCTACTACCCCGCCGCCGAAGCCTTCCTGCGGGCGACCCTGAAGGCCGATCGCGTCGTCATCTTCGATCATACCGTGCGCAAGCGGGTGGAAGGTGCGGCCGATATCCGCGGCGCCGGTCCGCGGCAGCCGGCCACCCGCGTCCATGTCGACCAGACCGACCTGTCCGGCGCCAACCGCGTTCGCGAGCATCTGCCCGACGAGGCCGATGAGCTTCTGAAAGGTCGGGTGCAGGTCATCAATTTGTGGCGGCCGATCCGGGGGCCGTTGCGCGATGCGCCGCTCGCAATGTGCGACGGGCAGACGGTTGAGCCGGACGATCTCATTGCCTCCGACCTGATCTATCCGAACCGCAGCGGCGAAACCTATTCGGTCAAATACAATCCCAACCACCGCTGGTTCTACGTCCCGCAAATGACCGCCGACGAGGCGCTGCTGCTGAAGTGTTACGATTCAGCGACGGACGGCCGCACCCGCTTTGCGCCGCATACCGCCTTCGTCGATCCAACCATGCCGGCCGACGCTTTGCCGCGCGAGAGCATCGAACTGCGGGCGCTGGTCTTCCATAAATCGTGATGTCCACCTCGCCCCGCTTGCGGGGAGAGGTCGAATTGCGAAGCAATTCGGGTGAGGGGGACTCTCCGCACACTCTCGTCTCTCGAATTCGCGGAAGCAGCCCCTCACCCAACCCTCTCCCCGTGAAGAACGGGGAGAGGGCTAGCGAGATTGGCGTCTGCCGCTTATTGGTGATACGTCCCGTCCCAAGGATTCCTTCGGACGGGACGATTGATGGACGCCGGGAAGTTTGACGAGGCCGGGACCAACTTCCGCGCCTTGATTTTTGCGCTGCTGGCGCTCGCCTGCGGCCATATGCTGTCGACCTTGCTGCGGACCATCCCGGCCATCAGCCTCGACCTGATGGCCGCCGATTTCGGCACACCGCCGCAGACGCTGGCGAGCCTGACCTCGATCTATCATTTTTCCTTTGCCGCCTCGCAGATTCCGGTCGGCGCCGCGATGGACCGATTTGGCGTGCGGCCGGTTTCGCTGAGCCTTCTGCTAGGCACCATCGTCGGCGCGATGGCGTCGGGTTTCGCCACCGGGCCGGAGAGTTTTCTGTTCGGACAATTTCTGCTCGGGGTCGCCACATCGGGGATGCTGATGTGTCCGATGACCTTGGCCGCAAAGCAGATGTCGGCGGCGCGGTTCGGCCTGTGGTCCGGCGTGATCCTGTCGATCGGCAATATCGGCATGCTGCTGTCGTCGAGCCCGTTGGCCTGGGTCGTCGAGCATATGGGCTGGCGCGCGGGCTTCTGGATCTCCGCCGGCCTCGGCTTTGCCGCAGCGCTTGCCGTCTTCGTTCTGGTCCCGAAACAGCCGGCAGCGCATGCGGATACATCCTCGCCGCTATCGCAGATGGCCGAAGTGCTGCGCCTTGGCCTGTCGCGTCCGCTTCGCGGACTGATCGCGCTGGCGCTGGTTTCACTGGCGGCCACGCTGGTGTTGCGGGGATTGTGGGCTGGTCCATGGCTGATGCAGGTCAAGGGGCTCAGCCGCGTCGAGGCCGGCAACGAACTCGGCGTGTTCACGATCGCGCTGATCGTCGGGCCGTTGTGCATCGGGATTTTCGACCGCAAGTTCGGCCATCGTCGCGCCATCCTGGCGGTCAGCCATTTTCTCGCGGCGGTCTTTCTTTGTTTCATGGCCGCGGGTGCGCCGCATTTTCCGGTTTCAGAGCTGTTCGGCGTGGCCGTCATGTCCTCGCAATACGACGCCATTCTCTTCGTCCTGATCGGCTTTGTGCTGTCGGCGCAGCCGCTGCTCTATGGGATGACCCGGCAGCTCGTGGACGCCCAAAATACCGGCAAGGCACTCTCGGCGATCAACCTTGCCTTCTTCCTCGGTGCGGCGCTGATGCAGTCGACGACCGGCATGGTTGCGGCGCTCTATGGCTTGCCGGCGGTGCTGCTGTTCATGGCCGCCGTGTTGATGGTCGGGACGTCGCTGTTTTTGATCTATACCTCGCCTGCGACAACGGTAAGATAGGCGACCGTGCGCTGCCCCCTGCTGTTGGTGGAAGGCTCTCCCGGACTGACCGTGCGCTAATAATAAGGCATCAATGTCCGCCAAGATCGATCCCATCACCCGGTCCGTCGTCCAGCATCGTCTGAGTTCGATCGTGACGGAAATGGGCGAAGCCATGCTTCGCACTTCCTATTCGCAGATCCTCAATTCCAGCCGCGATTTTTCGCTGGCGATCTGTGACACCGGCGCCCGTCTGATCGCGCAGGCCGATCATTTGCCGGTGCATGTCGGCGCGCTGCCTTGGGCGACGATCGCGGTCGAAGAGCGGTTCAAGGACGTAGCACCCGGCGATGTCATCCTGCTCAACGATCCCTATCACGGCGGCAGCCATCTGCCTGATCTGACCGTGTTCGTGCCGGTGTTCGCCGGCGACAAGCGGTTGCTCTGGACCATCGTCCGCGCCCATCAGAGCGATATCGGCGGCGCCACCCATGGCGCCTATAATCCCGCCGCCACCGAAATCTTTCAGGAAGGCTTGCGGATTCCGCCGATCAAACTCTCCGAGGCCGGCCGGCCGCGCGAGGATCTGCTCGATCTGCTGGCGCTGAACGTCCGCAACCCCCGCGAATTTCGCGGCGACCTCGCGGCGATGCTGGGGGCGGCGCATCTCGGCGAACGGCGGGTCTCAAAACTGTTCACAGAGTTCGGCGCGCCGGTCGTCGAAGCCGCGATCGAGGCGATCCTCGATGCCACCGAGCAGCAGACCCGCGCCGTGGTCTCGGCCTGGAAGGACGGCGTATTCCACGGCGAGGCGTTTCTCGACGATGACGGCCATGGCCGCAGCGACATCCGCATCGCCGCAAAAGTCACCAAGAACGGCAGCGACATCGAGGTCGATCTGTCGGAGTCCGATCCGCAGTCGACCAGTTTTGTGAACTCCTCGCATGCCAACATGCAGGCCGCGGTCGCGATGGCCTTTGCCTATCTGATCGACGCCGAAAACCCCAAAAACACCGGCGCGCTGCGGCCGCTGAAGGTGATTGCAAAGCAGGGCACCATCGTCTGGGCCGATCCCGGCCGGCCGGTGACGTTGTGCACCAGCCATCCCTCGAATGAAATCGTCGAAGCGATCGTCAAGGCGATGTCGGCGTCCTGTCCGGAGCGCGCGATGGCGGGATGGGGCCGCAGGTTCCGGATCGCGATCCAGGGCGAGGACCCGCGCACCGGGCGCGATTTCATCTGGCACATGTTTCACGCCCGCCCGGGCGGCGGCGCCTCGTCGGGCGGTGACGGCTGGTCGTCGATCGGTGAGTGGCATTCGGTCGGCGGCCTCAAATTCGGCAGTGTGGAAGTCGCCGAAGTCCGTTTCCCGCTGTATTTCCGGCAGCATGAATTCCGCGCCAACTCGGGCGGCGACGGCCAGTTTCGCGGCGGGCTCGGCGTCGCGCTCGATCTCGTGCTGGAGACGGAGAAGCCGGCGAAGGGCAACACCGCCGGCGATGGCGTGCGCTACGGACCCTGCGGCATGCTCGGCGGCGCGGACGGCCAGCCGCATCGCTATCGGCTAAAGTCGGAAGGCCTCGAGCCACGCGTGTTGCGGACCAAGGAAGTCGGCATCGAACTCCGCCCCGGCGATTGCCTCGAGGTCCGCTCCTCCGGCGGCGGCGGCTGGGGACCGCCTTCCCTGAGATCGGCGGACGCGCGCCAGCGCGACGCGGAGCAGGGACTGACGGGCACCCCGGCGGAGCAGCGTAGCTGACCATGTTCAGAATAGGCGTTGATGTCGGCGGGACCTACACCGATCTGGTTGCCACGGATGAAGCCGGACGGACCACCTTTGCGAAATCGCCGTCGACGCCGGCCGACCAGTCGTTCGGCGTCATGGCGGGCCTGGAAGAACTGGCGCGACGGTTGGGCGTGACGCGCGCGGCGATGCTGGCCGCGACCGACCGGCTGGTTCATGGCACGACGGTCGCGACCAACGCGCTCTTGGAGCGCAAAGGGGCAAAAGTCGCGCTGTTGACGACTGAGGGCCATCGCGACGTCATCGAGATGCGCGAGGGCCTGAAGCCCGACCGTTACGATCTGCGCTCGCCGCCGCCGGAGCCGCTGGTGCCGCGCGAACGCCGCTTCGGCGTGCGGGAACGGCTCAGGGCCAGTGGCGAGGTCCTGACGCCGCTGGACGCCGGATCGCTCGGCGAGGCGATTGCCGCCGTCAAACAATCCGGCGCGACCTCGGTCGCGGTTTGCTTTCTGCATTCCTACCTCAATCCCGTCCATGAACGCGCCGCGGTCGAGCATCTCGCGCGCGAGATGCCCGGCATCAGCGTGTCGCGATCGAGCGATGTGCTGCCGCAGATCAAGGAATATGAGCGCGTCTCGACCACGATCGTGAATGCTTACGTCGAACCGGTGGTGCGGCGCTATCTGACTAATCTCGAAACGCGGCTGACCGAGGCCGGCTTTACCGGCAGCCTGTTCGTGGTGCTGTCGCATGGCGGCATGGCGCCGGTGGAGGAAGCCTCGCGTCTGGCGGCCGGCACGGTGCTGTCGGGACCCGCCGGCGGCATTTCGGGCAGCCGGCGCTGCGCCGACCTGCTGAAAATTCCCGATCTGGTGCCGTTCGACATGGGAGGAACCAGCACCGATATCTCGCTGATCTCGGACGGGCAGGTGTCGCTGTCCGCCGACGGCATGCTGGCCGGCCAGCGCATCGCGCTGCGCAGTCTCGACATTGCCAGCATCGCGGCGGGCGGCGGTTCGATCGCCAGCGTCGATAGCAGCGGTACATTGCGGGTCGGACCGGAGAGCGCCGGCTCGGTGCCGGGGCCGGCCTGTTACGGCAATGGCGGCACCGCCGCCACCGTCACCGACGCCAACGTCGTGCTCGGCTATCTCGATGCCGCCGCCTTCATGGGCGGCGCGCGGCCGCTCGACCGCGCGGCCTCCGAGGCCGCGGTTGACCGGATCGCCGCATCGCTGGAGCTGTCGCGGCTCGAAGCCGCCGCCGGCATTCACAAGATGATTAACCTGACGATGGCCGATGGCATCCGGCTGATGACGCTACGCCGAGGCGTCGATCCCAGAAAATTCGCGCTGCTGAGTTTTGGCGGCGCAGCCGGGCTGCACGCCGCCGAAGTCGCGCGCGAGCTGGAAATCAAGCGCATCATCGTGCCGACAGTGGCTTCGGTGCTGTCGGCCTGGGGCATGCTGACCAGCGATTTGCGCTACGAACTGAGTCGGACCCATTACGGCGTGGATCTGCGCATTTCGGCCGGCGAAGTGCGTGAGCTGTTTGCCGAACTGGAACAACTGGCCGCCGGCCGGCTCCGCTCCTGGTTCAACGGGCCCATTGCGATCGAGCGCTCCGCCGAGATGCGCTACGGCGAGCAGGTGTTTGAGATCGACGTATCGCTGACCGATCTCGATCTCGGCGCGCCTGACATCGTCGAGCAGATCGAGGACCGCTTTCATCGCCGGCATGAGGAATTGTACACCTACGCCTCGCGCGGCCAGGAGGTCGTGTTCGTCAACGCGCGGGTGGCGGCGGTCGGCGGCGTCGCGCCAATCGATCGGGATACGGCATCCGCGACGTCGTCGGGACCTTGCTCGCCGCGCACGACGCGGCAGGCGTTCTTCGGCGCCTGGCGCCAGGTTCCCGTCTATTCGCTCGATGACCTCCGGCCGGGCCATACCCTGGCAGGGCCGGCAATCATCGAGGCCGAGACCACGACGGTGCTGGTCGATGCCGGCGACCGGGTGACGGTCAACGCACTCGGCTGGCTTGATATAATGTTGCGCTGACGGACGGACTGGCCACCGGGCCGGCGCAACAATTTCAACGGTCACACTTGAGCGGCATTGTTGTGATCGCTAGATGGAACGCAGCAGGCGGCTTCCGGGCCGGCTTCGCGTTTGAGGCGATGTTGATGCAAACAATAAAACAAACCGGGCTTTCAATATCTTTCCTCCTGACGGCGCTGCTCAATCCTGTGCCGCTGAGCGCGCAGCAGGCCCCTGACGCCGGCGCGGCCGACAGCGAGATCCGCATCGGCAATATCATGCCTTACACCGGGCCGCTGGCGGCGTTTGCGACCATCGGCAAGGCGGAGGCCGCCTATTTCGACATGGTCAACGAGCGCGGCGGCATCAACGGACGCAAGATCAGGTTCATCTCCCGCGATGATAGTTCGAATGTGAAGGAAGCCGTCGAGCAGACCCAGGATCTCGTCGAGAAGGAGAACGTGCTCCTGATGTTCGGGTCGTTCGGTACGCCCGACAATCTGGCGACCCGGAAATACCTGAACGACAAGAAGGTGCCGCAGCTGTTCGTCGCCTCCGGTGACGAGGAGTGGGCGCACCCCAAAAAATTTCCGTGGACCATGGGCTGGCAGCCGACGTTTCGGTCCGAGGGAAGGATTTACGCCAACTACATCCAGGCTTCCTATTCGGACCGCAAGATCGCGGTGCTTTGGCAGAACGATCAGTTCGGTCGCGATCTGTTTCGCGGACTGCAGGAAGGCCTGGGAGTGACCGCCGACAGGATTGTGGCTGATATCGCCATTGAAGCGGATATGTCGATCGATATACAGGTTGACATCCTCAAGAACTCCGGCGCCGAGGTGCTCGTGCTCAATTGCGCGCCGCCGATCTCGGCCCGTGCGATCCGTCGAGCGGCCGAACTGGACTGGCATCCGGTGTTGGTGCTGGTCAATGCGGCGGCTTCGATAGCCAACGCGTTGAGACCGGCGGGTCTCGAGAATTCCATCGGCGTGGTCTCGACGTCGTTCCTGAAGGATTTCGACGACGCCACATGGAAGGAAGACCCTGCCATCAAGGCGTGGTCGGCCTTCATGGACAAATATTTTCCCGACGGCGACAAGGAGGATAGCAACGCTGTCTTCGGCTACGCCGCAGCCGATACCCTGTTCCAGGTGTTGACCCAGTGCGGCAACGACCTGTCGCGCGAAAACATCATGCGACAGGCGGCGTCCCTGAAAAATTATCAGAGCCCAATCACGCTGCCGGGGATTGCGATCAACACCGGCCCGACCGACTTCCGCCCGATCGAGCAGATGCGGCTGGTGCAATTCGACGGCAGTGCATGGCAGCCGATCGGCGATGTGATCGAGAGCGCGTTTACGAGTGTGCCGGGGGATAATTGATTGGGGTCTCTTCTCCCTCGCCCCGCCCTTGCGGGAGAGGGTTGGGGTGGGGCTCTCTCCGCGAAGTCAGTTTCAGCCGATAGACCTGTACCCCCACCCGAAATTCGCTTTCGCGAATTTCGACCTCTCCCCGCAAGCGGGGCGAGGTGAACCTCGCCGTTACTTCTTCTGCCCGTAATTCAATAACCCGCCCTTGCTCTTCGCAGGATGCGCGCGCAGGCCTTCTTCATTCGGCTCGGTGCCCCAGCCCGGACGGTCCGGAATGACGAGATGGCCGTCGATATATTCAGGGACATGCGTGAACAGATCGTGATCCCACGCCAGGCGGTCGATGTCGGTTTCCATGATCCGCAAATTAGGTACCGCCGCGCAGAAATGCGCGTTCATCATGGTGCAGAGATGCCCATAGAAATTATGCGGGGCGACGTTGACCTCGAAATGCTCGGCGGCGGCGGCGATCTTCATCGACTGCCAGACCCCGTTCCACGGCGTGTCGATGATCGCGACATCCATCGCCTGTTCGGTGAAATAGGGCAGGAATTCGCGCAGCCCCAATAGCGTCTCGCAGGAGGAGATCGGGTGCGGGCTCTGGCGGCGAATATAGCCGAGCGCCTGCGGATTGAAACTATCGATCTCGACCCAGAACATGTCCATCTCGCGGATCGCGCGCAGGATCTTCAGGTAGCCTTCGGTCTTGGCGTTGAAGTTGAGGTCGAGCAGCAGATCGACATCGGGTCCGGCGCCGTCGCGGATCGCCTCCAGATGCATGCACAGATTGTTCAGCACCTTGCGGTCGACATTGATTTCGGGCTCGAACGGCGAGCCGAAACCGGGCCGCCAGCCCTGCGGCTTGCCGTCGGTGTAGACGAAGATGTTGGTCTTCATCGCGGTGAAGCGCTGTTCACGGACCTCGCGGCCGATCGCCTTGACGCCGTCGAGATCGGTGATCGCCGGCTTGTACCAGTCGGGATGATTGATGCGCCAGGTCGCGCAATGCGACCAGTAGACCCGGACGCGGTCACGGATCTTGCCGCCGAGCAACTCATAGCAGGGCACGCCGAGCGCTTTTGCCTTGACGTCGAGCAGCGCGTTCTCGATCGCGCCGAGCGCCAGCGCCACCACGCCGCCGGCGGCGGGGCGCGTCGCCGAAAACAGCTCAGCGTAGATCCGTTCGTGCTGGAAGGCGTTCTTGCCGATAATCCGCGTCGACAGCCGCTCGATCGCGGTGCCGACGCCGGGCGCGCCAAATCCCTCGTCGAATTCGCTCCAGCCAATGAGGCCATCTTCGGTCATGACCTTGACGAAGTGGTAGTTGCGCCATCCGGCGTCGCAGGACAGGGTTTCCACACTTCTGATGCTGGAGGCCTTGGTCATGGTTTCCTGCCCGGTGTTGTTTTGAGTTGGCCGATAACAACAACGGATCGGCCGACGCGTCAATTGCGCGACGCGCGATTCCATCGGCTGGCAGGCATGCCTTGAACGAAGGATCAGCCCTGCGGCGGAAACAGCGTCGGCCGGCGCCGCTCGAACACCTGGCGCCCGTGCTTGAAGCCCATCAGTACATCGGGAAATTCCGCGATCGCGTTGGGGCCGGTATCGGTATCGAGGATGATCAGATCGGCGGGGTTGCCGACGGCGATGCCGTAGTCCCGCAGGTTCATCAGCCGCGCCGGGAGGTCGGTCACCAGATCGAGGCAGGCGTCGAATTCGCTGATGCCGGCATGGGCGACATTGGCGTAAAAATTGGCCATCCGCAGCAGCGAGGCATCGCCGAACGGCGTGAACGGATTGAGCATGTTGTTGGTCGCGACCGAACACAGCACGCCGCTTTCGACCAGCCGGTGCGCCAGTGTGAGGCCGCGCGGCGAATTATGCGTGGCGTCCCGCCCCATCAGATAGAGGTCGGTGGCGGGCAGCACGGTGACGGCGACGCCGGCTTTTGCCAGCCGTGCGGTGGCTGCCTTGAGCTGATCCGGCGGCATTGCCGACAGTTTTGAGGCATGTCCAATGGCGACGCGGCCATGATAGTTGCGCCGCTCGGTCTGCCGGCAGACTTCGTCCATGTGGCACCAGGACGGATCGAGATCGAAGTCGAGATGGAGATCGATATCGACGTCGAATTGCTGCGCGAGGTCGAAGATCTTTGCGATCTGCGCATTCGGGTCGGTATCCATATAGGGACAGCCGCCGATGGAGTTGCCGCCATTGCCGAGGGCCTCGACCAGAAGCTCCTCGGTGCCGGGATCGTTGGTGAGGCCTTCCTGCGGAAATACGCAGATCGACAGCTCGATCGCCCAGGCATAGTCGCGCTTCAGCGCCCTGATCGCCTCGAACCCGCGCAAGCCAACGCGCGGATCGATTTCGACATGGGTGCGCATATGCGTGGTGCCGTGCACGATGGCGCGCTCGATCACGCGAGCGCCGCGCGTATGGATGTCGTCGACGGTGAAATCGCGCTTCATCGCCGCCACCGCTGCGATGGCTTCGCTGACGGTGCGATGATCGTGCCCGCAGCGGCCGAGCAGGCAGGCCTTGTCGAGATGGATGTGGGTGTCGACGAAGCCGGGCAGAACCAGTCTGCCGCCGGCGTCGAACTCCATGGCTTCGGAGGCGAGACGCGGTTCGATGGCGGCGATCCGGCCGCTGGATACCCCGATATCGACCGTTGCTGCCGCGGACCGCGTCCTGGCATTGCGGAAGATCAGGTCGAAGGCCGTTCGCGCGTGCATGGGCAGGGTGGGTTGGAGGAGCCGGGCTGCAGGAAACTGAAGCCTAGCGGAAGCACAGGACGCCGGCAGCACCAGATTGTGTGCAGTTTGTAGGCCAAAGTGTTCAAAAATTGTGCATGCAATTTGGCGGCCGGATTGTAGTATTTCGACACCTACGGAGAATCCGCCATGTCCGCCGCGAAAGCCGAGCCCAAAACCCTGTCGGACGCCGAAGTGGTCGAAGCCTATCTGACGGCGTCGATGATCCCCGATCCCGATGCCGCCGCGGCCTATATGAAGCCGGGCACGGTGATCACCTTCACCGGCGGGCGCGAATTCGATCATCCGCGCGGGCCGACCGGCTTCAATGCCGGGCGCTATCGCTGGGTCAAGAAGCAGATGGACCGCTTCGATGTCTGCCCCGGCAATAATGAGACCGTGGTCTACAGCATCGGCACGCTCTATGGCGAATGGATCGACGGCACGCCGTTCGAGGGCAACCGCTATGTCGACCGCTTCGTGGTGCGGGACGGCCAGATCGTGAAGATGGATGTCTGGAACGACAGCGCGGAACGGATTTTGGTTCAGCGCGGGATCGAGGCGTAGGGGCGAAGCGCGGGCGTCTCTTCTCCCTCGCCCCGCTTGCGGGGAGAGGGTTGGGGTGAGGGGACTCTCCACGAGTTCAGTGCGCGGAGAGTCCCCCTCACCCGAAATTCGCTATCGCGAATTTCGACCTCTCCCCGCAAGCGGGGCGAGGTAAGCCCTACCTCACCCTCACCACCTTCGGCATCTTCACCACGCGATCGCCGTCGCCTTCCTCGGCATAGGGCGCCAGAATATCCAGCAGATCACGGCCGCGCTGCGGGGCGGGCGCCACCAGCGCGCGGGTGGCGACGGAATCCAGGTGACTGTGCATCAGGCTCATCACCTTGGCTTCGTCGCCCTTGACCAGGGCAGCGATGATCGCGCGATGTTCATTGATCGCGCATTCGGTCGAGTGCGGGCGGCTGTACAGCGATAGCGTCAGGCAGCAGCGATAGGCGACCTCGCTGACGTAACGAACCAGGATCGGGCTGTTCGTCATCTGCGCGAGAAGGATGTGGAATTCGGTCGCAAGCCGAATCGATACCGCATCGGTGCCGTCGCGGGCGCCGTCTTCGGCGTCGACATGGGCATTGAGTGTGGCGACCTGGGACTTGGTCAGCTTGCCGGCGAGCTGACGCACCACCAGCCGCTCGAGTTCAATCCTGATGTCGAAGGCATCGCGGGCTTCCTGCCAGCTCGGCGTTGCCACCACCGCTATCCGGTTGCGGCGAAGCTCGACCAGGCCTTCGGCGGCTAATTGTCCAAGCGCATGCCGCGCGATGGTGCGGCTGACGCCAAAACGCTCGCCAAGCGAATCCTCCGGCAATTTCGCGCCGGGTTCCAGCGCCTGTTCGATGATGGCGCGGCGCAGCGCGCGGCAGATGACGCTGACCTTGTCGGAAGATTCAGCGGTTTTGCTGGCAGCGCGCGGCGCCATTGGCAAATCCTTGATCGAAGCGCTTCGAATGGGACCTCATATCACAACCGTCCGACAATTGAGCGCCTGAATTGCATGCAGTTTGGCGGTCGGATTGCCCAAATTGAATCCTGCTGAATCCGGCGGCTTTTGGCGATGTCGTTGATTTAGAACGCGAGTTTTGCTGGCATCCGGCTTGCATGCACTTATCGCCATGATGCGCATACAACCAATCTCGGAGTTCGAGGGAATGCCGGTTCCGGCCGCCACAGCCCCGATCGCGATCGAACTGTCGGACGCCTCAGTCACCTTCGGGCGCGGCGCGCGCGCGGTGCCGGCCTTGGCCAAAACCACGCTTCGTATTGCCGACGGCGAGTTCGTTGCCCTGGTCGGTCCGTCCGGCTGCGGAAAGTCGACCATCCTGCGGCTGGTCAGCGGCCTGGTGCAGCCGACCACCGGTGTCGTCATCGTCGGCGGCCGCGAGGTCGCGGCGCGGGCCTTGCGCGTCGGCATGGCGTTCCAGAATCCGACCATGCTGCCATGGATGACGATCGAGCGGAACATCATGCTGCCGCTCAAGATCGTCGAGCCGTTCCGTTCGCAGTTTCGAAAATTGCGCAAGACCGAATTCCGCGACAAGGCCAACGCGCTGCTGGAGCAGGTCGGGCTGAAGGGATTTGGCAACCGTTTTCCCTGGCAATTGTCCGGCGGCATGCTTCAGCGCGCCAATCTGTGCCGCGCGCTGATTCATGAGCCGCGCATGCTGTTGCTCGACGAGCCCTTCGGCGCGCTCGACCAGTTCACCCGCGAAGAACTGTGGTCGATCCTGCAGGATCTGTGGATGGCCCACAGCGCCACCGTGCTGCTGGTGACCCACGATCTGCGCGAGGCCGCGTTCCTCGCCAGCCGCATCTGCGTGATGAGCGCGCGGCCGGGCCGCATTCTCGACGACAGCCGCGTCACCTTCAGCCGCCCGCGCACGGTGGCCAACACGTTCGAGCCGGATTTCGTGGCGCTCAACCAAAAGCTCCGCGCATTCATCGTCGATGCCCGAACCGCATCAGCAGGGGGAGTGGCCTGACCATGCCCGGACTCGATTACCGTCAGAAAGCCTGGTCGGCCGGACTGATCGTGCTGTTCTTCGTCGGTTGGGAGCTGTTCTGCCTGATGACAGGCATGTCGGACCTGGTGTTGCCGCGCCCGTCGCAGGTTTTTATCACCTTGTTCCAGAAATTCCCGATCCTGTGGCCGCACATCATTCAGACGCTAGCCACGACCATGGCTGGCTTTGTGCTCGGCGTCGGCGCTGGGCGTCGTGCTCGGCGCCGTCATCGGGGTTTCCAAGACGGCCTACGATACGGCCTATCCGCTGCTGGTCGGCTTTTCGTCGATCCCGAAAGTCGCCGTGGTGCCGATCTTCGTGCTGTGGTTCGGCTCCGGCACGGTGCCGGCAGTGCTGACCGCGCTGTCGATCTGTTTCTTTCCGATCGTCGTGAACATCGCGACGGGATTGGCCACCACCGAACCCGAACTCGAAGACGTGCTCAAGGCACTCGGCGCCAGCAAATTCGACATCCTCTGGAATGTCGGCCTGCCCAGAACGATGCCGTTCTTCTTTGCCTCGCTGAAGGTCGCGATCTCCTACGCCTTCGTCGGCGCGGTGCTGTCGGAGACCGTGGCGTCGAACCGCGGCATCGGCAACGTGATGATGACCGCGTCGTCGAATTTCAACGTGCCGCTGGTATTCGCCGGCCTGTTCGTGCTCGCCGGTCTCGGCGTCGCGCTCTACGTGATCTTTTCGCTGATCGAAGGGCGCGTCACCGGCTGGGCCACCCGCAAGAACGACGTGATCGCCACATGATTTTGTTTTCGCCAACCGCCGTCCAACCCAGTTGAGGAGGTCACCATGCTAGCCAGAGTAAGTGCCGCGCTGTTAGGGGTCGCTTTGTTCGCGGGCGCAGCCAGCGCCGAAGACACCACGATAAAATTCACGCTCGGCTGGAAGACGCAAGGCTCCGACGCCGCGTTCTTCTATGCCAAAGACAATGGCTACTTCAAGGACGAGGGCCTCAACGTCGTGATCGACCAGGGCGAGGGTTCGGGCGCCACGGTGACGCGCATCATGTCGGGCGCCTATGACGCCGGCTTCGGTGACGTCAACGCCGTGATCCAGAACGCAGCGACCCGGCCGCAGGACGCGCCCGTCATGGTCTACATGATCTGGAATCAGCCGCCGTTCGCGATCGTGACCAAGAGCAGCAGCGGCATCAACAGCATCAAGGATTTCGAAGGCCATACACTCGGCGGCGCGCAGGGCACGCCGACCACCCGGCTGCTGCCGGTGTTCGTCCAGAAGAACAAGCTGGAGGGCGAGAAAATCAAGGTGTCGAACATGGCGCCGAACCTTCAGGAGCCGATGCTGATCAAGGGCGATATCGACGCAGCCCTGGTGTTCAACATCACCAGCTACTTCAATCTGGTGCTGAACCGCCAGGATCCGGACAAGGATTACAAATGGTTCTCGTTCGGCGATTACGGCATGGACCTCTATTCCAACGGCGTGATGGTCTCGCGCAAGCTGCTGGCGTCGAATCCGAAGGCCGTCGCGGGCCTCGTCCGCGCGATCAACAAGGGCCTGATCGCGGTCGCCAAGGACCAGAACGCCGGCATGAAGGCAACGGTGAACTACGACAATCTGGTCAATGTCGACGTCGAGAAGCGCCGCCTGCAATATTCCTTCGACAAGCTGATCGTCTCGGCCGAGATGAAGGATATCGGCGTCGGCGACATCAAGGATGACCGCATGACCCGCAACATCGGCATCATCGTCGAAGGCTATCAGCTCGCGCGGACGCCGACGCCGTCCGAAATCTTCACGCGCGAATTCCTGCCGCCGCGCGGCGAGCGTGAACTGACCTACATCACGAACTGACAACGTCCTGCGGTCATGGCCACGGAAGTCACGGCAACCAGCCTGTTCTGTGGCCCTGACCGGGGGCTGCTCGAGAACGTCGTGCTGCGGCACGACAATGGGATCATCACGTCCATCTCGGAGGCGGCGAAGCCCGCGGCCGGGCCTCGCTCCCTGGTTCTTCCGGCCTTCGTCAATGCTCACGACCATGCCCGGCCGACCGCGTCGTCGTTCGGCGCGCTCGGCATGCCCCTGGAAAGCTGGATCCTGCGGTCAGCGCTCGGCACGCCCGTCGATCCTTATCTGACCGCGGCATCTGCGCTGGCGCGCTCGGCGCGCGCCGGCTGCGCGGCGATGATGGTTCACTATACGCGGCCAAGCGGAACCATGCCGCTGCTGGCCGAGGCCCAGGCGATCGCGCGCGCGGCCTCTGACGTCGGCATCCGCATCGCCTTTGCGCTGGCGGTGCGCGACCAGAACCCGGTGGTGTACGGCGATAGCGAACCGGTTCTTTCCGGTTTGTCCGGCGAGCATCGCAAGACCATCGAAGAAATGTTCGTCCGCGCGCCGATGTCGCCAAAAGCCTATATCGAACTGACGGATGCGATCGCCGCCGCGATTGGTAGCCCGACGATCGATGTGCAGCTCGGTCCCGCCGGCGTGCAGTGGTGTTCCAAACCGCTGCTCGAAGCCGTGGCCGAGAATTCGGCGCGGACCGGCCGCCGTATCCACATGCATTTGCTGGAAACGTTGTATCAGCGCGCCTGGGCCGACCAGCATTTCCCGCAAGGGATCGTGCGCTATCTCAGCGATATCGGCTTCCTCTCCGAGCGGCTGACGCTGGCGCATTGCATCCATGCCCGGCCGGACGAAATCGACCTCATCGCGGCGTCCGGCGCGCGCATCGTCACCAATTTCAGTTCCAACATGCATTTGCGATCCGGTCTGGCCCCGATCGCCGCCGCGCACAAATGCGGCTGCGCGATTGCGGTCGGCGTCGACGGCCTGGCGCTGGACGAAGACGACGACGTGCTCAGGGAAATGCGGCTGGTGCAGATGATGCACGGCGGGCTCGGCTTCAAGCGGAATTGGACCTGTCAGGAATTTTTCGCGCTTGCGGTCCGCAACGGCCGTCGCGCGACCGGCGCGCCGGGAACGGGCGAGCTTGCCGCCGGTGCGGCGGCTGATTTCGTGACGGTCGATCTCGATCGCCTCGATCGCGATCAGATCCTGCCCGTCGATGCGCTGGATCTTCTATTCGCGCGAGGCAAAGCGTCGCTGGTGCGCGATGTGGTTGTGGACGGGCGGCCGATCGTCAACGAAGGCCGGTGCCTGGGTGTTGATCTCCCCGCCATCGAGAACGAACTGCGCGCAATCTATCGCGCGAATACAAGGCAGCTCTCGCATTTTCAACGCGCCTGGCCGCCGCTTTCGGCCGCATTGCAAAACTGGTTCGAAGCGCTACTGGATTGCCGATAAGCGCAAGCGTTTGCTTGCGAATTCCGTAACGCGGGACAAAATTCCGCTTGCATCGGCACCTCAGCAAGGTTTCATGCTCCTCAACAAGAAACCGAACCGGCGGCCGTTTGCGCCGGTTATTTTGTCGTGGGGAAGCGATGGGCGCGTTGTCGCATCTGCGGATTGTCGAGATCGGGAGTGCGGCTGCGACCAGCTACTGCGCGCGGCTGTTTGCCGATTTCGGCGCGACCGTTCAAAAGATCGAACCACCAGAGGGCGATCCGCTTCGCTGCGCCGCGCCGTTGACGCCGAAAGGGCAGAGCGCCTGGTTTGCGTTTCTCAATTTCAACAAATCCAGCGTCGCACTCGATCCGAATGATTCTGGCGCTGCATCGCGCCTCGCGGACTTGATCGAGCACTGCGACATCCTGATCGACGGCCGCGGCGTCGATGCGGCGAATTGTCCGGCGATCGACCTTGCCGTGATCAAGCAACGCCAACCCGGCCTCATTCATCTCGAAGCGAGCTGGTTTGGCGGCGAGGGGCCTTACGCCCAGTTCGAGGCGACCGATTCGACCATCCGTGCGCTGACGGGACTGGTAAAACTGGTCGGACCGGTCGAGGGACCACCGATGCATGCGCCGGATTTCCAGACCGGCATCCTTGCCGGCCTGTGGGGATTCATATCGGCGGCATCGTCGGTATTGGGCCGGATGCAGGACGGGCGCGGGCGCAGCAGTCGGCTGAGCATTTTCGAATCCAGCATCGCTGTGACCGAATACATCATGTTCGAGGCGTTTTCGCGCGGCGACATCATGCGCCGGATTGGCGTCAACCGGTTCTGGCCGACCTTTCCGGTCGGCATCTACCAAACCAAACAAGGCTGGCTCGGTGTCACCACCGTGACCCCGGCGCAATGGCGCGCTTTCTGCGAGCTGCTCGGACTGCCCGAACTGCGCGACGATCCGGCGCTGTTCATGGGCGTTGACCGGCTGCAGCATATCCGTGAAATCGAGAGCAAGATCATTCCGGGATTGAAGCAGCGCACCGCGCTGGAATGGTTTTCGGAAGGTCTGCGGCGCAAGATCCCGATCGTGCCGGTGCCCGCGATCGGCGACCTGATCGCCGACGAAGAGAAGCGGGCCCGTGGCGCGATCGTGCCAATCATGATCGGCGACGAGGCCGGCTTCACCGCGGGCTCGATGCAGCGCCTGACCGGGACGCCGCCGCGCCGAGGAGGCGCGGTTCCCGATATCGGCGAGCAGATGCTCGGCCGCGCCCATGCGCGCCAGACCGAGATACCTGCGCCTTCGCCCCAGCCGGGCCGCGCCAATCGCCTGCCGCTCGACGGCATCCGCGTGATCGATTTCTCGATGGGTTGGGCCGGCCCGATCTGCACCCGCACGCTCGCCGATCTCGGCGCCGATGTGATCAAGATCGAGGCCATTCAATATCCGGACTGGTGGCGCGGCGTCGACCGCCGCCCGGCTTATATTCTCGAGCAGATGTACGAGAAATCGGTGCGCTATTGCATCATGAACCGCAACAAACGCGGCATCACGCTCGACCTGACGCAGCCCCGGGGCCTCGATCTGGCAAAGCAATTGCTCGCCGATGCCGATCTCGTCGTCGATAATTACTCGGTCGAGGTGCTGCCGAAGCTGGGCCTCGGCTATGAGGTGCTGAGCCAGCTCAATCCAAAACTCGTGATGATGTCGATGTCGGCCTTCGGCGCCGGCAGTGCCCATCGCGATTGCCGCGCCTATGGCTCGACGCTGGAGCAGGGCTCGGGCCTGCCGAGCGTGGTCGGCGACCCCGATGGACCGCCGGTCATGAGCCACACCGCATTCGGCGACGCCGTCGGCGGCTTGAACGGCTGCGCGGCGGTTCTCACCGCGCTGATCCACGCCAAGTTGACCGGCCAGGGGCAGTTCATCGATCTCGCGCAGATCGAATGCATGATGCCGTTTGCGGCGCCCTGGATCGTGGCGCATTCGATCGATGGCAAGGCGCCGACAAAATACGGCAACCGGCATCCGGATTTTGTGCCGCATGGCTGTTTTCCATGTGCGGGTCAGGACAACTGGATCGTGGTCGCGGTGTCCAGCGATGCGATGTGGCCAAAGCTCGCGCGGTTGCTGGGCCGTGCCGACTGGGCCGACGATGAAGCACTGAAGACGGCCGCAGGCCGGCGCAACATCGAAAGCGAGATCGAGGCAGCGATCGGCGCCTGGACTGCAGCGCGCGAGCCGGAGGCGGCGATGACAGCGTTGCAGGCAGCTGGCATCGCGTCCGGCGTCGCACGGCTGCCGATCGAGCTGTTGGCCGACCCGCAATTGCATGCGCGCGGCTTCATCCATGAGGTTGATCGGGCCTTCATCGGAAAACATCCGCAGCCGTCGATGCCGTTCCGCGAAGGCGCCGACCCATTTCCGATCCGGACACCGCCGCCGACGCTCGGTGAGCATAATCGCGAAATTCTCGCGGGCCTGCTCGGGCTCTCCGACGCCGAGATCGAGCAGCTGACCCGCGACGGCATCATCGGCACCGAGATGCTGATGGAGGAACAGCTGGTGAAAGAGAAGAAGCGGGCGGCGGGCTGATGCAAATGGCGGAGCCGGCACAGCGCAGATCGGACGCGGCTGCCGCAGGCTCGCCGGCGCTGATGTCGGTGCGCGGCCTTGGCATCCGCTTCAAGACCTCGCACGGCATCTGGCAGGCGACCCGCAAGATCGATTTCGATATCGAGCCCGGCGAGCGCGTCGGCATTGTCGGCGAAAGCGGCTGCGGCAAGACCATCACCGGCCTGTCGATCCCACGATTGCTGCCGAACAATCTTTCCAGCCTCGACGGATCGATCCTGTTCGACGGCATCGATCTGGCCACCTGCAGCGCGCGCGAGATGCGCGCAATCCGCGGGCGGCGGATCGCGATGATCTTTCAGGAGCCGATGAGCGCGCTCGATCCGGTCTTCACCGTCGGCCATCAGATCGCCGAGACGCTGCGCGTCCACACCGGCGTAGCTAAGGAGGAGGCGCGAACAAAAACCCTCGACATGCTGCGCCGGGTCGGCATCGCCTCGCCGGAGCGGCGCATCGACGACTATCCGCACCAGCTTTCCGGCGGCATGCGCCAGCGCGTCATGATCGCCGCTGCCCTGATTTGCGGACCGCAATTATTGATCGCAGACGAGCCGACCACCGCACTCGACGTCACCGTGCAGGCGCAGATCCTCCAATTGCTGCGTGACCTCAGCGTAACCTCGAACACGGCGCTGATGCTGATCACGCACGATCTCGGCGTCGTGGCCGAGACCTGCACCCGCATGATTACGATGTATGCCGGCGAGGTGATCGAGGATGCCGCGGTCGATGATGCCTTGGTGCGGCCGTTGCATCCCTATACGTCGGGGCTGTTGCGCTCGCTGCCGCATCTGAGCCCGCGCGGCGGCAAACTGCCGTCGATCCCGGGCCGGGTGCCGTCAATTCTGGATATGCCCAATGGCTGCCGCTTCACGGCGCGGTGCCCGCACGCGGTGGAAGGCTGCGAGGCCGAACAGGAACTGCATGATGCTGGGGGCGGCCGCAAGGTGCGCTGCTGGCGTTTTCGCGAACTCGACCTGCCGGGCGCGTTGCAGCACTTGAGCTCCGCGCCGATCGCGGCAATGGTCGGCCAGCCATGATGCCGCAAGCCGCCGTCGCCGAGCAGGACAATGCCATCGTCTCGGTGCGCGATCTCGAGGTGCGCTTCCAGACCACCGATCGCCGCGCCACGGTCAAGGCCGTCGATGGCGTCAGCTTCGACGTCCGCCGCGGCGAGACTTTTGGGATCATCGGTGAATCCGGCTCGGGCAAGACCACGATCGGCCGCGCGCTGGTGTTCTTGCTCAAACCCAGCGCGGGCGCCATCCTGCATGACGGCGTCGATCCGCTGGCGCTGCCGCGAAAACAATTCCAAAACCATCGCCGCGATTACCAGATCATTTTTCAGGACCCGAACGCCGCGCTGAACCCGCGCATGACGATACTGGCATCGGTGCTGGAGCCGCTCGAACTGGCGCGCGCCGGCACTAGCGCAGAGCGGCTGACCCGGGCGCGGGAAGCGATGGATCGCGTCGGCCTGCCGCAGGAAATCGGCGAGCGCTATCCGCATCAATTGTCCGGCGGCCAGAAGCAGCGCGTGGTGATTGCCCGCGCGCTGACGTTGCGGCCAAAGCTGATCGTCTGCGACGAGGTGGTAGCGGCGCTGGATATGTCGATCCGCGGCGACGTGCTCAATTTGTTTGCCGAGTTGCAGCGCGACCTCGGCCTGACCTACGTGTTCATCACCCACGATCTCGCCGTGGTGTCCCACATCAGCGAGCGCGTGGCCGTGATGTATCTCGGCCGCTTCGTCGAACTCGGCCCGACCGATAAAGTCTCGGAACGGCCGCTGCATCCCTACACCCAGGCGTTGATGTCGGCCGAGCCGCGCCCGCTGCCGTCATCGATGCGCGACGATCATCGCATCGTGCTGCAGGGCGAAATCCCGAGCCCGATCGATCCGCCGTCGGGATGCCGCTTCCGCACCCGCTGCCAATATGCGCAGGCGGTCTGCGCCGCCCGGACGCCGGACTGGCGCGAACTGATGCCCGAACACTGGGTTGCCTGCCATTTCGCCGACCGCCCGAATTTTTCGCCGAACTAAAAACAAAACTGCCGGAGGATAGGCCATGACACAAACACGACGCGAGGCAATGGCGCTGATGACGGCCGCGCTGGCAGGTTTTGCCGTTGGCGGCAGCGCTTTCGCGCAAGGGGCGCCGAAGCGCGGCGGCATTTTGCGGATCTCCGCGCCGGCCAATCCGTCGAGCCTCGATCCCGCAACCGGCGGCGCCGGTTCCGACCACGCCTTCCTGTTCACGATGTACGACACGCTGACGGAGTGGGATTTTGAAACCTTGAAGCCGAAGCCGGGTCTCGCCGAAAGCTGGAGCTTTAGCGACCCCAACACTTTAGTGCTCAACATCCGCGCCGGCATCACTTTTCACGACGGCACGCCCGTCGATGCCGAGGCGGTCAAATTCAATCTGGAGCGCAACAAGAGCGATCCAAAATCCAACATCAAGGCCGACCTCGCGTCGATGGCGTCGGCCGAAATCACCGGTCCGATGCAGGTGACGCTGAAGCTCAATACGCCGGACGCGGCTTTGCCCGGCATTCTCTCCGACCGCGCCGGCATGATGGTGTCGCCATCAGCGCTCAAGGCCAGCTCCGCCGGCAACGTCGCACGCACGCCAGTCGGCGCGGGCGCGTATGCCTTTGTCAGCTGGGCGGATGGCGAAAAGATCGTGGTCAAGCGCAACGAGAAATACTGGAAGGCCAACCGTCCCTATCCCGACGGCATCGAGTTCTCGATCATTCCGGAACTGACCACCGGCGCGCGCTCGGTCACCGCGGGCCAGAACGACCTGATCTATCAGCTGCCGCCGCGCCAGAAGGCGATCATCGAGCGCGCCAGCAGCATCAAGGTCTATAATGGGCCGACGCTGTACGTGTTCCAGATCTTCCTGAACTGGGCCAAGCCGCCATTCGACAATATCAAGGTGCGGCAGGCCTTCAATTTCGCGATCGACCGCGAGTCGTTTGTCAAAGCGGCGCTCGCAGGCCTGGCCGAACCCGCTTACATGAATCTGCCGAAAGCGCATTGGGCCTACGACAAATCGGTGGCGGAACTCTATCCCTACGATCCCGACAAGGCCCGCAAGCTGCTGGCGGAGGCGGGCTTCAAGGAGGGAACGGGGATCGAGATCGGCGGCTATACCGATCAGGATTCGGTGCAGCGTCAGGAAATTCTGATCGAGCAGTTTCGCAAGGCCGGTATCGTCGTGAAATTCGTCAACGCGCCGATCGCGGAAGCCTCCGCCGCGTTCTTCGGGCCGGAGAAGCGCGGTTCCGGCCTGCTCGCGGCCTGGACCGGGCGGCCGGATCCGAGCCTGACCTATTCGCTGATGTTCACCAAGGACGCCTATTACAATGGCGGCCGCGCCCCGGTGCCGCCCGAGTTGGATGCCGCGATCAGGGAGTCGCGCGCATCGGAAGATATCGACTTCCGCCGCAAGGCGTTCGCGACCGTGCAGCGGATTGTCATGGAAAATGCCTTTGTCGCGCCGCTCGCCTTCCAGTTCGAACTGGTCGCGATGAACAAGAAGGTGCAGGGCTATCGGCCGAACCTGCTCGGCAAGCCGAAATACGACGACGTCTGGCTGGAAAGCTGAAACCATGGCGCGACGAAGTCCGGCAAGGGTGATCGGCAGCCGCCTGTTGCAGGCGCTGCCCGTGATCCTGCTCGCGACTTTCATGGTGTTTGCGCTGCTAAAGCTGGTGCCCGGCGACATTGCGGTGACCTTGGCCGGTGACAACGCGACCGATACCCGCATCGCCGAGATCAAGAAGATCTACGGCCTCGACCGGCCATTCCTGGTGCAATACGGCGCCTGGCTCGGAAAGGTCGCGCAGGGCGATCTCTCGCAATCGCTGCTGACCGGTGAGAAGGTCGCGACCTCGATCGGCCGCGCATTCCCCAATACGCTGCTGATTGTGGTCATTGCGCTCGTGCTGGCGCTGGTGACGGGAGTCCCGATGGGCGTGGTCGCGGCGATCAAGCCGAATGGCTGGGTCGACAAGCTGGTCTCGATGATCGCGTCTCTCGGCGTTGCGATTCCCGGCTTCTGGCTGGCGATGATCCTGGTCGCCGAGATTTCGCTGAAGCTGAACTGGCTGCCCGCGACCGGCGCAAAGTCCTTCAGCATATCGCCGCTGGAGGCGATCCGGCACGCACTGCTGCCCGGCATTGCGATTGCGGCCTATGGCATGGCCGAGGTGGCGCGGCAGTTGCGCGGCTCGCTTCTGGAAGTGCTGTCGTCGCAATATGTGCGGACGCTGCACGCCAGGGGCCTGTCGATGTCGCGCATCCTCTGGCAGCACGGCCTGAAGAATGTCAGCGTCAACCTCTTCACCATCATCAGCCTTTTGGTCAATCGCATGCTGGCGGCAACCGTCGTCATCGAAGCGGTGTTCGCTATCCCCGGTCTCGGCAGCCTGATCGTGCGCGGCGCCATCCAGCGCGATTTCCCGATCGTGCAGGGCGTGGTGTTCGCGATGGTGATCGTCGTCATCGCGGTCAATCTGATCGCCGATCTGCTGTGTGCCGCCGTCGATCCCAGGATCGAGTCATGACCGATCTCGCGCTCACCAACCGCCCAACCAGCCCCACGCGCCTTCGCCGGTTCTTCCGCTGGCTCGCCGGCGATTTTCGCGCGGCGCTGGCGATCCTGGTGCTGACGGTGCTCGTGATCGTCGCAATCGGCGCGCCCTGGATCGCGCCCTATGCGCCGACCGCGCAGGACGTCAACAACATGCTGGCGCCCCCGGGTGCGGCGCATTGGCTCGGCACCGACGATCTCGGCCGCGACATTTTCAGCCGGCTGATCTACGGCGCGCCGGCGACGGTGTATGCGAGCCTGCTCGCCGTCACGGTCGCCGTCGCGATCGGCTTGCCGGTCGGCCTGATCGCTGGATTCTTCGGCGGCTGGACCGACGACATCATCAGCCGGGTTATCGATACGTTTCTGTCGTTTCCGGCGATCGTGCTGGCCATCGCGGTCACCGGCGCGCTCGGCATCGGGTTGACCAACGGCATGATCGCGGTGGGCATCGTGATGTTTCCGGCGCTGGCGCGCATCGTCCGCGCGCGTACGCTGATCGTGCGCCAGGAGCTGTATGTCGACGCCTCCAGAGGTTTTGGCGCGCCTAGCTGGCATATCCTGTGGAAGCATGTGCTGCCGAACGCGCTACAGCCTGTCATCGTGCAGGTGACGTTGCTGTTGGCTGCCGCGCTGTTGGCCGAGGCCAGTCTCAGCTTCCTTGGCCTCGGGATCCAACCGCCCAATCCAAGCTGGGGCGCGATGCTGGCCCGCGCCTATCAATATATGGAAATCGCGCCGGAGCAGATGTATGCGCCCGGGCTCGCGATTCTGGTGGTTTCACTGGCCTTCAACGCGCTCGGAGAATCCTTGCGCATCGTACTCGATCCGACCATGAAGGATCGCTAGAGGATGATGACGTCTCTTGGAAGCGACACGCGCTTCACCTCGCCCCGCTTGCGGGGAGAGGTCGGCGCGCAGCGCCGGGTGAGGGGGACTCTCAACAGACGAACTCGCGGAGATTCCCCCTCACCCGAAATTCGCGCTTCGCGCAAATTTCGACCTCTCCCCGCAAGCGGGGCGAGGTAAACAAGCGCTCACCAGACTTCAACGGAACCGTTCATGCCTTTCAAAAAACTGCTGATCGCCAATCGTGGCGAGATCGCCATTCGCATCGCTCGGGCCGCCGACGAGGCCGGCCTTGCCACAATCGCGGTCTATCCCGCCGATGACGCGCTGTCGCTGCATGTCCGCAGCGCGGACGACGCTTGCGAAATCCCGGGAAGGGGCGCGCGGGCCTATCTCGACATCGAGGCGGTCGTTGCGGCCGCCAGGGCGAGCGGCTGCGACGCGCTGCATCCCGGCTATGGCTTTCTCAGCGAGAATTCTGCGCTGGCGCGGCGCTGTGCGGAGGAGGGGATCGTTTTCGTCGGCCCGTCGCCGGAGGCGCTGGAACTGTTCGGCGACAAGGCGCAGGCCAAGGCGCTGGCAAGGAAATGCGGTGTCCCTGTCATCGAAGGCACCGGCGGGGCAACAACGCTAGATGAGGCGAGGGCGTTTTTCACGTCGCTCGGCGTCGGCGGCGCGATCATGATCAAGGCCATCGCCGGCGGCGGCGGGCGCGGCATGCGCATCCTCGACGATGCGGCAAAACTGGAAGAGGCCTATGCGCGCTGCAAGTCCGAGGCCAAGGCTGCCTTCGGCAGCGACGGCGTCTATGTCGAGCGTCTGATCCGCAACGCCCGCCACATCGAGGTGCAGATCATCGGCGATCGCCACGGCGCGATCAGCCATCTGTGGGAGCGCGAATGCACCATCCAGCGCCGTAACCAGAAACTGATCGAGGTGGCGCCCAGTCCCTCGCTGGATGACGTCCTGCGTACGCGGATCATCGAGGCGGCCAAACAACTTGCCGCGGCGGCGCGCTACGACAATCTCGGCACCTTCGAATTCCTGGTGGATATGGACGCCAAAGGCGGCGACACCGCGTTTGCCTTCATCGAGGCCAATCCGCGGCTTCAAGTCGAGCATACTGTCACTGAAGAAGTGCTCGGCGTCGATCTGGTGAAATCGCAACTCGCGGTCGCAGCGGGCGCGACGCTGGCCTCGCTCGGGCTTGCGCAAGGCGCAATCCCGGCGCCGCGCGGCTATGCGATGCAGCTTCGCGTCAACATGGAGGTGATGGACGCCAACGGCGTAACCAGGCCGACCGGTGGCACGCTCGCGGTGTTCGACCTGCCGTCCGGTCCCGGTGTTCGCGTCGATACCTTTGGCTACACCGGTTACAAGACCAGTGCGGCCTTCGACTCGCTGCTGGCAAAAGTCATCGTCCATTCGCCGGGCGCGAACTGGGGCGACTTGGTGCAGAAGGCCGCGCGCAGCTTGCGCGAATTCCGCATCGGCGGCGTCGCCACCAACATTCCGTTCCTCGGCGCCGTGCTGGCGCATCCGGAGTTCATCGCCAACCGCATCTCCACCGGCTTCATCGACACCCATGTCGCGGCATTGGTGGGTGCGGCGAACGAGATTGCCGAGCCGCTGTTTTTCGAAGCAACCGGTGCTGCCGGCGATGGCGCCAAATCCCTGGCCAGCGAAGCGGCACCGGCAGGCTCCGTCGCGGTGCCTGCACCGCTGCAGGGCACGATTGTTGCGATCGAAGTCGGCGAGGGCGACCTCGTTCGTCCCGGCCAGCAGATCGCCGTGCTCGAATCCATGAAAATGGAGCACCTCGTGACCGCGCCGCATGGCGGCAGGGTGACGAGGGTCGCGGCCGGCGTCGGCGTCACGCTGATGCAGGACGAGGCCATTCTGTTCCTTGAGCCGGCCGAGATCGACGGCCATCATGAGGCCGAGGAAGAAGACATCGACCTCGATCACATCCGCCCTGATCTGGCCGAACTGATCGCGCGCCACGCCATCACGCTGGACGAGAACCGACCGGCCTCGGTCGAACGCCGGCGCAAGACCAACCAGCGAACCGCGCGCGAAAACGTCGCGCAGCTCGTCGATCTGGGATCGTTCGTCGAATACGGTTCGCTGGCGATCGCGGCCCAACGGCGGCGGCGCAAGGTCGACGACCTGATCCGGAACACCCCGGCGGACGGGCTGATCTCGGGGGTTGCCACCGTCAACGCGGAAAAATTCGGTGCCGAAGCCGCCCGCTGCATGGTGATCTCCTACGACTATACTGTGCTGGCCGGCACGCAAGGCCACATGAACCACAAGAAGATCGACCGCATGCTCGGGCTTGCCGAGCAGTGGCGCCTGCCGCTGGTGTTTTACGCCGAAGGTGGCGGCGGCCGTCCGGGCGATACCGACCGGCTCGGCATGACCGGCCTCGACGGGCCGTCCTTCGTGCAATTTGCAAAACTGTCCGGCCTGGTGCCGGTGATCGGTGTCGTCTCCGGCTATTGTTTTGCGGGCAATGCCGCGATGCTCGGCTGCTGCGATGTCATCATCGCCACCAAAAATGCGTCGATCGGGATGGGCGGCCCGGCGATGATCGAGGGCGGCGGCCTCGGCGTCTATCATCCCGCCGAAGTTGGACCCGTATCGTTCCAGTCGCCGAACGGCGTGATCGACATCCTGGTCGAGGATGAGGAGGAGGCCACCACTGCCGCGCAAAAATATTTGTCGTATTTTCAAGGCGCCGTCGCGGACTGGAAGGCGCCGGACCAGCGCCTGCTGCGGCGGGCGATTCCGGAAAATCGCCTGCGCGTCTACGACATTCGCAATGTCATCGATCTGCTGGCCGACGAGGGCTCGGTGCTGGAAATCCGCCGCGATTTCGGCGTCGGCATGATCACGGCGTTCATCCGTATCGAGGGCAAGCCGTTTGGGCTGATCGCCAACAATCCAAAGCATCTCGGCGGCGCGATCGACGCGCCGGCCGGTGACAAGGCCGCGCGCTTCCTGCAGCTGTGCGATGCCTTCGATATTCCGATCGTGTCGTTGTGCGATACGCCCGGCTTCATGGTCGGTCCCGAAGCCGAGAAGACCGCGATCGTGCGCCATGTGGCGCGGATGTTCGTGACCGGCGCCAGCCTCACCGTGCCGCTGTTCGGCATCGTGCTGCGCAAGGGTTACGGCCTCGGCGCGCAGTCGATGATCGGCGGCGGCTTTCACGCCTCGTTCTTCACGGTGGCCTGGCCAACCGGCGAGTTCGGCGGCATGGGTCTCGAAGGCTATGTCCGGCTCGGTTTTCGCAAGGAGATGGAAGCGATCGAGGACCAGGTCGAGCGCGAGAACTACTACAAGGCCAAGGTCGCCGAGCTCTATGCCAACGGCAAGGCGGTCTCGATCGCCTCGGTGCTCGAGATCGACGAGGTGATCGATCCCGCCGACACCAGGCACTGGATCATGTCGGGCTTGCGCTCGGTGCCAAAGCCGGAGCCGCGCAGCGGCCGCAAGCGGCCCTGCATCGATGCGTGGTGAGGCTGTGTAGGATGGGTAGAGCGAAGCGAAACCCATCGCTCCACGCAAGCCGTTGATGGGTTTCGCTTCGCTCTACCTATCCTACAGATTGCCCGACGACCAAATCAAAAAGCCTGTCAAGTCCGGAATGAGAAAATATTCCGCTTGTGCCGTTGGGCAAATCAGTGGCTTGTCTCCGCCCGTCTCACCCGGCAAGAGGGGCGGCTCGCGATCGTCACGAAACGCGCGGTGGGATGCGGTGGACGCGGAAGCTGCGACTGACGAGCGCGGCTGATGCGGACGGCGAAGTCGTGTGGTTCTGGCGCCCCGATGCTGGCGTCAAGCTTTGCGGAGATATTCGCGGAGTGACGGTGGCAAACAAGCCGGTCACCGAGGAGAGCGCGCTATAAGCCGTAAAACCATTGCGCAGGGAAGGCCGGATGCCTCCGCTGAACCTGTATGCTCGTGTGCGCTTTCTGTTGTGCACTTTGCACACGAGACCGCGGGTGCAGCGCGCACCCGGTCTTCCCTGCGCCCTCTGTATTTGAGGGCGAGACGTGAAAGCAAGACTCGGGCGAGCGGCGTCGCGGGATTGCGAAGGCGTGTCAACAATCTCCACGTCGTCCTGGCCCAAATGCGCAATTGCGCATCAGGAGCCGGGTCCCATAACCACCAATCTCAGTTGTTGAAAGCAGCGTCTGCCACATCGCCTCAATGATAAATCACGCGGTATGGGTCCCGGCGTTAGCCGGGGCGACGATGATGAGTTACCCCAACCTCAACTCCTCATAGCCCTTCGCCGCGACCTCGTCACATCTTGCACGATACGCCGGCGCGCTGCCGCTGTAGCGGGCGACGATGCGGGTCTGCTTGCCTTCGACGTTGGAGTTGATCCCGGTCATCCACGAATTGACCTCGTTGGACAACAACCCCACGCCGAGCGCCTTGACGTGATCGGTCCACGACGCCACGCCCGCTGTTGTCGCCTCCAGCCGTGTCAGGTTGTTTTCGCCCGCAAAGCGGATCAGCCCGGTAACCCAGTCGACGCTGTATTCGATGCTGCGCGGAATATTGCCGAGCGCGGTGTGCGGGCCCATCAGCATCATCATGTTGGGAAAGCCGTCGACCATGATGCCGAGATAGGTTTGCGGCCCGTGCTGCCACTTGTCCTTCAGCCGCGCGCCGTCGGCGCCGCGGAAATCGATCTTGTCAAAGCTGCCAGTGATGGCGTCGAAGCCAGTGGCGAAAATGATGATGTCGAATTCGTATTCGTTTGTGCTGGTCTTGATGCCCGCCGGGGTGATCCGCTCGATCGGCGTTTCCGTGATGTCGACCAGCTCGACATTATCGCGGTTGTAGACCTCGTAATAAAACGTCTCGAGTGGCAGTCGGCGGGTACCAAAGCCGTGATTCCTGGGAATCAGTTTTTCCGCCACCTTCTGGTCCTTGACGCGCGCGCGGATCTTTCGCGCCACGAAATCGCTGATGGTCGCATTGGCGCTGCGGTCGATCAGGATATCTCGGAAATTGCCTTGCCAGATACCGAAGCCGCGCTCGCTGTACAGCTTTTCGTAAAAGGCTTCGCGCTCCTCATCCGACACTTCGAACGCGCCGCGCGGATCCGGTGTGTGCAGAAAACACGCAAATGTCTCCTGGCAGCGCGCGAACATCTCGGGATAGCCGGCCTTGATCTGTTCCTGCGTCTCGGCGTCGATCTTGCCGTTGTGCAGCGGCGCGCACCAGTTCGGCGTGCGCTGGAACACGGTGAGATGACCGACTTGTCCCGCAATGGTCTGGATGGTCTGCACGCCGGTCGCGCCGGTGCCGATCACGGCGACGTGTTTGCCGGCGAAATCGACCGGCTCGTGCGGCCATCGCGCGGTGTGGAAGGATTGCCCTTCAAAACTGTCGCGTCCCTCGATGCGCGGCAGCGTCGGCGTCGACAGCGGGCCAATCGCGGTAATCAGGAAGCGGGCCCGAAAACTGGCGCCGTCCTCCAGCGTAATGTTCCAGCTCCGCGCGTCCTCCCGGTAGGTCGCGGCGGTGACCCGGCTGCGGAACTGGATATCGCGGCGCAGATCGAATTTGTCGGCGACGTGTTTGAGGTAGCGCAGCGTTTCCGGCTGGCCGGCGAAATGCTCGGACCAGTCCCATTCCTCCAGCAGTTCCTTGGAGAAAGAGTAGCCGTAGGAATAGCTCTCGGAATCGAAGCGGGCGCCGGGATAGCGGTTCCAGTACCAGGTGCCGCCGACCTCGGTGCCGGCCTCAAGCACACGCACCCGCAACCCCAGTTCGCGCAAGCGATAGAGCTGGTACAGGCCCGACATGCCGGCGCCGATGATGATGGCGTCATATTCCGGCACGGCCGCAGCCTGGGGCGGACTCTCGATCTGGCTCGCATTGGCCACGCGGCGTTACTCCCGATATCCTTGATTTCAAGACGTATGATTTCGCTGGAGGCTACCCGGTCTCGCCCCCGTGAACAAACCTCGGAAAGCGTAGCTGGTATCGCGAATTGGCAGGCGCTTGGGCGCATTCGTCGCGCTTCCGTCGGCTTGCCGCGCCGCTCGCACAGGTATAATATTGGATAATAATCAACCTTTGATGTTTGAGAGGTCGGACCATGGCATATGTATCACCGGCTGCGGCGCTTGCGGGCAAATGGACCTATCGAAGCTTTCTCAATGATCCGACGCTGATCGGCGACGATCCGAATACGGCGCCGGCGAACCTGTACGCGTTGCTGTTCGCCGAGGCCGTGTTCACATTCGCCATTCCGAACGATACGACGCTGACCGGCGCGATCGACTGGACCGGTGGTGGCCTCGATCTCAAGGGAAAAATCCGGGAGAGCGATGGCGGCCCGATCGTGGAGATCGTCGGTACCGGGCGCCCCAACACCGGTACCGCGAATTGGGAGTATGATTATCACGGTCAGTTGGCCTATCAGTGGCCGAACGGCGTCAACCAGGTGCCGGCGATCGTCGGTAACGTGATCCGTGCAAAGCCCCACAACGGCAACCCTGCGGGCGTGGTGGCCTCGTTCATCGCGGTCAAGCAGCCCTGAGCGATCGTCAGGTCCACGCCTGGTCGGCTTTACTAAGCATCCGGTTTGACTCTATCGTCGGTCGCCCGGGCCTGCCGTCTTGCCGCGCCCGGGCTCAAGACGACGATCGCCCGTCAGGCGGCGACGGCAAGGCGGGAGCGAAGCGATGACCCAGGCGCAACGCAAGCTGACTTCGATCGACGTCAGCGATCCCCGTCTCTACCAGGACGACGTTTGGCGGCCGCTGTTCGCGCAACTACGCCGCGACGATCCCGTGCATTATTGCGAGGCCTCGCCGTTCGGGCCCTACTGGTCGGTGACCCGCTACGACGACATCTTTGCGGTCGAGCTCGATCATGAAAATTATTCGTCGAGTTCGGAGCTCGGCGGCACCCAGTTGGCCGACCAGCCCAAGGGACAGGAATTGACGAATTTCCTCCGGATGGACCCGCCCGGCCACACCGCGCAGCGCCGCACCGTCGCACCGATCGTGGCGCCGTCGAACCTCGTCAATCTCGAGCCATTGATCCGCAAGCGCACCGCCGACGTGCTGGATGCGCTGCCGCGCCACGAAACCTTCGACTGGGTCGGGCGGGTTTCGACCGAGCTCACCAACATGATGCTGGCGACGCTGTTCGATTTCCCCTGGGCAGACCGCATGAAATTGACCTGGTGGTCCGACGTCGCGATCGCCAATGTCGATGCGCCCGACGCCGTCGTGCATTCGCATGACGAGCGCATCGCCGAACTCACCAAGATGGGGGAATATTTTCGCAAATTGTGGGATGTACGCGCCGACGCCCCGCCGGCCTTCGACCTGATTTCGATGCTGGCGCATTCCGAGGCGACGCGTAACCTGCAGGCGCGTGAGTTCATCGGGACGATCGCGCTGCTGATCGTCGGCGGCAACGACACCACGCGCAATTCCATGACCGGCGGGCTGATGGCGCTGGTCGAAAATCCCGCACAGTTCGGGCTGTTGCGCAGCCGGCGCGAGCTGATCCCGAGTTCTTGTTTCGGAGACGATCCGCTATTACTCGCCGGTCATTCATATGCGCCGCACCGCGCGTAACGACGTCGAACTCGCCGGCCGCAAGATTGCAAAGGGCGACAAGGTGGTGATGTGGTACATCTCCGGCAATCGCGACGAGGACAAGATCGATCGCGCGGACGAATTCATCATCGATCGCGCCAAACCGCGGCAGCATCTCGCCTTCGGCGCCGGCATCCACCGCTGCGTGGGCGACCGGCTCGCCGAACAGCAGTTGCGGATACTCTGGGAGGAAATATTGCAACGGGATATGCGCTTCGAGGTCACCGGCCCGCCGCAGCGGCTCTATTCGAACTTCATCCGCGGCATTCGTTCGCTGCCGGTGAGGATTGTGGATTGAGCTGTCATTGCACTGAGACCGTCATTGCGAGGAGCGAAGCGACGAAGCAATCCATCTCACCGCGCGAAGAAAGAATGGATTGCTTCGCTTCGCTGGCAATGACGGCAGAGAAAACTTCAAGGAACCCGAATGAACGATCCCGTTGACGTCCTGATCATCGGCGCCGGCGCGTCCGGCGCGGCGGTGGCCTGGAGCCTGGCCGATACCAAGATGCACATCCTCTGCCTCGATCAGGGCGGCTGGATGAACCCCGCGCAATATCCGAGCTCAGGCCGCGACTGGGAAGCGCGATTCTACGGCGACTACTCGACGAGCCCCAACATCCGGGCGCGGCCGGAGGACTATCCTGTTAACGACGACAACTCGCCGATCAAGGTGGTGAATTTCAACGGCGTCGGCGGCTCGACGGTGATGTACACCGCGCACTGGCCGCGGCTGCATCCCTCTGATTTCAAGGTGAAGACGCTCGACGGTGTCGCCGACGACTGGCCGATCGACTACGACACACTCACCCCGTTTTTTGAAGAGAACGACCGGATGATGGGCGTATCGGGCCTGTCAGGCGATCCGTTATCGCCGCTGACCCACCCGCCGATGCCGCCGCAGCCGCTTGGACTCTCCGGCGCGATCCTGGGACAGGCCATCAACAAGCTCGGCTGGCACTGGTGGCCGTCGGATACGACGGTCGCGACCATGGACTATGAAGGCCGCGCCCGCTGCATCAATCTCGGCCATTGCACGCCGGCCTGCGCGCAGGGCGCCAAGGCGTCGACCGACATCACCTATTGGCCGCACGCGATCCGCGCCGGTGTCGAGCTCAAGACCCATTGCCGGGTGCGCGAGATCCTGACCAACGAGCAGGGCACGGCCTCCGGCGTCGTCTACTACGACAAGGACGGCGTCGAACAGTTCCAGCCGGCTGAAGTCGTCATCATCGCTTGCAACGGCGTCGGTACGCCGCGGCTGCTGCTGAACTCGGTGTCCGGCCGCTTCCCGAAGGGACTAGCCAATTCATCGGGCCTGGTCGGCAAGAACCTGATGTTCCATCCCTATGCGCAGACCTACGGCTATGTGAAAGAGCCGACCGACTCTAATCGCGCGCCGCCGACCTGCCTCTGGAGCAAGGAGTTTTACGACACCGACCTGTCGCGCGGCTTTGTCCGCGGCTATGGCATTCAGTTCGGCCGCGGCGCTGGCCCTGTGTTCGAGGCTGTCGCGAGCGAGCAAAAGGGCATTCTGCCCTGGGGCGCCGATCATCACCGCGTGTTCCGCAAGCTCAACGGCCATCGCATCGCCGTGTCAGCGATTTGCGAGGACCTGCCGGAGGAGCACAACCGGGTCACGCTCGATCCTGTGCTGAAGGACAGCCATGGCATTCCCGCACCGCGGATCGATTATACGATCAGCGAGAACAGCCGGAAGATGATGGAGCATGGACTGGCGCGTGGCCGAGAGGTTCTCGAAGCCGCCGGCGCCACCGACATCTGCACCAACAATCCGATCCCGTGGGGCGGCTGGCATCTGCTCGGCACCGCGCGGATGGGCACCGATCCCGATCGTTCGGTGGTCAACGAATGGGGCCGCTCGCACGACGTGAAGAATCTCTTCATCGTCGACGGCAGCGTGTTCGTCACCTCGGGCGGCGTCAACCCGACTTCCACCATCCAGGCGATCGCGCTGTACGTGGCCGACCAGATGAAACAGCGCCTCGCCAATTTGTTCGATTGAGGAAGTGATGTCTGACAACGCTCTCACCCAAGCCCAGCGCGATGACCTGCGCACTGTCGCCGCCATGATCATTCCCGCGAGCGACGAGTACAAGGTACCCGGCGCCGACGATGCGGCAGTCCAGGCCGATGTCCTGGCGACCCTCGGCCGTGACACCGATATGGTGAGAGCGGCTCTCGATCATCTGGCGCGGCTTGCCGGAAAGCCGCTCGCCGAACTCGACCAGGCCAAGCGCGATGCGGTGGCAAAGGAGTTTCGCGCCACCGGCGGCGGCGCGTCGGCGACGCTCGTCCGTGTCGTGCTGCAATGTTATTACCGCGACGATCGCGTGCTGCGCTCATTGGGGCTCGAGCTTCGCCCGCCATTCCCAAAGGGCTACACGCTGGAGCAGGGCGACTGGTCGCTGCTCGATCCCGTGAAGGCGCGGCCTTCGAGCTTGCGGCGGGCGCCGTAGAGTGTGATCCGGCAAGAGGGGCAAGGCTGCCCTGCACCCCCAGGGTAGCCTCTTGCGCGAGCGAAATCCGGCCACCATTTGATGAAGCCGAAGGAATTTCGCCATGCTGGACATTACCACTGATATTCCCGGTGACGGCCGGTCGCCGGAAGCGGCCGAACCCGCTCTAGCCGACGATCAAGCGCTGCTCGACGCCTATTCCAATGCCGTGATCGGCGTGACCGAACGCGTCGGGCCCGCGGTGGTGCGCGTTGAAACCGGACCGAAAGTCCGCAACGCGCGTGAGCGCGGCGGGCTTGGTTCCGGCATCGTGATCTCGCCCGATGGCCTCGTGCTGACCAACAGCCACGTGGTTGGATCGTCGAAGGAGATCAGGCTTCGGGACACCGAAGGCTTTGTCACCGACGCCCATGTGCTCGGTGTCGATCCCGACACCGACCTCGCGCTGCTGCGGGCCGATGGCGCCCGCGATCTTCCCTATGCCTCGCTCGGCAATTCAAAAAGCCTGCGCCGCGGCCAACTGGTGGTCGCGATCGGCAACCCGCTCGGCTTTGAATTGACGGTCACCGCCGGCGTGGTGTCGGCGCTCGGCCGCTCGATCCGTTCGGTCAGCGGCCGGACCATCGAAGACGTGATCCAGACCGACGCCGCGCTCAATCCCGGCAATTCCGGTGGGCCGCTGGTGTCGTCGGCGGCGGAGGTGATCGGCATCAATACCGCGATCATCAGCGGCGCGCAGGGCATCTGTTTTGCGGTAGCCAGCAACACCGCGCAGTTCGTGCTGTCGGAGATCATTCGCCACGGCTATGTCCGCCGCGCCTATATCGGGGTATCCGGCCAGACCGCGCCGATCCCGCGCCGGCATGCGGTGGTCGCCGGCGTCGACAACAAGATGGGTGCGCTGCTGGCGCAGATCGAGCCGGACAGCCCGGCCGCGAAGGCTGGGCTGCTCCCCGGCGACGTCGTGATCAAGCTCGACGGTGCCGAGATCAACGGCGTCGACGATCTGATCCGCGCGCTCGACCGCGACCGGATCGACCGGCAGCTTGCGATGGACGTGCTGCGAATGGGCCGCCTGCGGGCGATCGATATCCATCCGATCGAGCGCAAGCCGGCGGCAAGGCAGTAAGGAGGAGTTTACTGCCGCAACGCCGCCAGCAATTCGTCGGGCGCTTCGACCATCATCATATGGCCGGCGCCTGGCAGCACCACGGTGCGGGCGTTCGGGGTCGCCGCGGCCAGCGTCCTGCCGGCCTTGGCCGGGGTCATCATGTCGCGTTCGCCGAGGATGAAGGTCGTGGGCACCTTGACCTGCGCCGCCGCCGCCAGCGCGCCCTGATAGGCGTTGCAGGCGTTGAGGTCGTTGAACAGCACGCCCGGGCGGGTTTGCTGCAGCACGCGTTGCGCGCCCTGATGCATCCAAAGTCCCGGTGCGAGGCTACCGCCGAGTTCCGCCCTAAAACCGAGGCCCCAGATCGAGACCATATCGAAGGCATCGGCATCGTTGGCTTCGGCGGCCTTCAGAAGATCGGGACCCACCGTCATGGTCGCGGCGGTTCCGATCAGGCTCAGGCCGGAGACCTTGGCGGGATGCCGCGCCGAAGTTTCGAGCGCGATCAGCGAGCCCATGGAATGCCCAACCAGCCTTGCGTTGGGCGCGCCGGCCGCATCAAGCAGGGCCGCAGTCCAGTCGGCCATGTCGGCGATGGTCGGCAGCGCCTTGCCGGACGAGCGGCCATGGCCCGGCAAATCCGGCGCCAGTACGGCATAGCCGTGATGGGCGAACCAGCGGCTGTGCAGCGCCCAGGTCGAATGATCGAAGCCCGCGCCATGCAGCATCACGACCGCGGGCAGCGAAGGATCGAACGGCCGGCCGCCGGTGGCCACGAACGTATCGATCCCATTGACGGTCAATTGCATGGCTCAAACCCTCTGCGACGCGCGAAGCGCCTGGCCAAGATCGTCGATGATATCGGCTGCGGCCTCGATGCCGACCGACAGCCGCACCAGTTCCTCACCGATGCCGGCGGCCCTGAGCTGCGCGGCATCCATCTGCTGATGCGTGGTGCTGGCGGGATGGATCACCAGTGTCTTGGCGTCGCCGACATTGGCGAGATGGCTGACCATGCGCAGCGTCTCGATGAACTTTTTGCCGGCAGGCCGGCCCCCCTTGATGCCAAAACTCACGATCGATCCGGCGCCACGCGGCAGCAGTTTTTTGGCGAGTTCATGATCCGGATGATCGTCCAGCGCGGGATGCAGCACCCAGTCGACGGCCTTGTTGAATTTCAGGAAGTCGAGCACGGCCAGCGTATTGGTCATATGCCGTTCCATGCGCACGCCCAAGGTTTCCACGCCCTGCAGCAGCTGGAACGCGTTGGTCGGCGAGAGACACGCGCCAAAATCGCGCAGGCCTTCGGTGCGGGCGCGCATGATGAAGGCGGCCTGGCCGAATTGCTCGTCGAAGACGATGCCGTGATAGCCGGCGTAGGGCTCGGTCAGCACGGGGAATTTGCCGGAGGCGTGCCAGTCGAACCGGCCGCCGTCGACAATGACGCCGCCGATCGCAATGCCATGGCCGCCGATCCATTTGGTCGCGGAGTTCATGACGATATCGGCGCCGAGCTCGATCGGGCGGCTGAGAAACGGCGTAGCAAAGGTGTTGTCGATCAACAGCGGAATTTTTGCATCATGCGCGATTTGCGCGACGGCCGGAATGTCCAGCACCTCGAGGCCGGGATTGCCGATGGTCTCGCCGATCACCAGCCGCGTGTTCGGCTTGATCGCGGCGCGGAATTCATCGAGTGCGCGCGGTTTGACGAAAGTGGTCGTGATGCCGAAGCGCGGCAGGGTGTGCGCGAGCAGGTTGATGGTGCCGCCATAGAGCGAGGAGGAGGCGACGATGTGATCGCCGGCGTTCAGCAAGGTCGCGATCGCCAGATGCATCGCGGCCATGCCGCTCGCGGTGCAGATCGCGCCGACGCCAGCTTCCAGCGCCGCCAGCCGTTCCTCGAGCACCGCGGTCGTGGGATTGGAAATCCGGGTGTAGATATGTCCGGCCCGTTCAAGGTTGAACAACGCAGCCGCGTGATCGGAATCCTGAAAGACGTAGGACGTGGTCTGATAGATCGGCACCGCGCGCGCACCGGTGACGGGATCGGGGCGCTGGCCGGCGTGCAGGCTCAGGGTTTCGAAAGCAGGCGGCTTGGGTGCGGGCATGCGGGTCTCGTCAAATCGATGGGTGGCCTGGGAGAAAGGTGCGTTGGTTCAGACGTGCACGGCGGTGCGGACGCGGCCGACATTGCCGAACACCCGCAGATAACGCTCGACCTCGGATGCGCTACCGGTAGCCTTTTCGGGATTGTCCGAGAGCTTGACGGCCGGCCGTCCGTCGACCGAGGTCACCTTGCAGACGATCGAGATTGGGTCGAGCAGAGCCGATCCGTCCGGCGCGCAACCGACGAAATCATTGGTGAGGTTGGTGCCCCAACCAAAGCTGACGCGGACACGGCCGGCGAAATGCTTGTACGTCTCCTCGATCGAGCCGACATCCATGCCGTCGGAAAACACCAGCAGTTTCTCCTTGGGGTCGCGGCCCTTCTGCATCCACCATTTGATGATGTCTTCGCCGGCGGTGATCGGCGGCGCGCTGTCGGGGCGGAAGCCGGTCCAGTCCGCGACCCAATCGGGCGCGTCGCGCAAAAACGGCTTGGTGCCGAAGGCGTCGGGCAGCGCGATCAGCAAATTGCCGCCGTAAGTATGGCGCCATTGATCGAGGACGCGGTAGGGCGCCCAGCGCAATTGGGTATCGTCGTCCGCCAGCGCCGCCGCAACCATCGGCAGTTCATGCGCGTTGGTGCCGATCGCTTCGAGATCGTTGTCCATCGCCAGAAGCACGTTGGAGGTGCCGGTGAAGGACGACCCCAGCCCCTCCTTGACCGCCTCGACGCACCAGCGTTGCCACAGAAAACCATGACGGCGGCGGGTGCCGAAATCCGACAGCCGCAAGCCGTCCAGCTTGCGCAGGCGCTCGACCTTGGACCAGAGTTTTGCCTTGGCGCGGGCATAGAGCACATCGAGGGCAAACCGCCCCTGGCCCTTCAAGGCCTGCCGCGAGCGCAGCTCGTTGAGGATCGCGAGCGCCGGGATTTCCCACATCGTGGTGTGGGTCCACGGTCCGTGGAAATGCAATTCGTACTGGCCGTCGACCTTGTGCAGCTCGTATTCGGGCAGGCGGAAAGCGGCGAGCCAGTTGATGAATTCGGGCGAGAACATCTGGGTCTTGCCGTAGAACGTATTACCGGCGAGCCAGATCAGCTCCTTCTTGCTGAAGCGGATCGAGCGCGCATGATCGAGCTGGGCACGCAGTTCGTCCTCGTCGATGATTTCGGCAAGCCTGACATGCTTGCTGCGGTTGATGACCGAAAAGGTCACGCGCTGATCCGGGTAAAACTCCCGGATCATCTGCTGCATCAACAGCTTGTAGAAGTCAGTATCGAGCAGGCTGCGCACGATGGGATCGAGCCGCCAGCCGTGGTTGTAGGTCCGGGATGCAATATCGGTCACTGCCATGGCGGAACTCTATCGTGCCGGAAGCCGCCCAACCAGTGGGTTTTCGGGCCGGACATGGCAGCTCAGCGCGCTATTTCCGACCGGATACGGCCGATGGCGGCATGAATATCGGTCCAGGCCGGCTTATCCGGGGCAAATTGCCGCCGCAGGTAGGAGGCCAGTTCGGCAATTTGGGCGTCGGTGAGGCTGTCCTTGAAGGCCGGCATGTAGCCGAGATCACTGGAAGCGGGGGACGCGATACCATGCAGGATCACCTGGATCAGATTGTCCGGTACCGTGCTGTGCAGGTTGCTGTTCAGCGCCAGCGACGGCCGGCTGCCGAACAGCGGCGCGCCGCCGACCTCGTGGCAAACTGCGCACGCGCCCTGATAGAGGCGGGCGCCGAAGGACGAGGCCGCGACGGTGCGGGTGCCGGTCGAAGCTTCGAGTTTGGCGGCGAGGGCGTCCTGCGTCGATGTGTCGATGGCGGTCTCGTTGAACGAGCCGAGATAGATCGCCATGGCGCGGATGTCCTGATCGGGCAGCGCGGCAAGTTCCTTCACTACGGGCGCCATCGGGCCGGCCGCGACGCCATGAAAACGGGATTCGCCGGTGCGCAGATAGGCATAAAGCTCCTCCTCGCTCCACGGGATCGGCGCTTGCGACAGCGAGGTCAGCGCCGGTGCCTCCCAACCTTCGGCAAAGCCGCCGGCGAGGTAGGCGGTTTGCCGTTCCGCGCCGAGCGCGTTGCGCGGCGAATGACAGGCACTACAATGGCCGAAACTTTCGACCAGATAGGCGCCGCGATTCCAGATCTCCGACTTGGTCGCGTCAGACTGGAAGGCACTGGGTTGATGGAACAGCGCATTCCATCCCGCCAGCAGCGGGCGAAGGTTGAACGGAAATGCCAGCGAATTTTTCGGCGTCTCGGTGCGAACCGGCGCCTGCGCCATCAGATAGGCATAGATCGCCTGCATATCGGCGTCGGTTGCTTTCGCAAAATGGGTGTAGGGAAACACCGGATACAGATGCCGGCCGTCGCGATGGATGCCCTCGCGCATCGCGCGCTCGAAGGCGGGATAGGACCAGGCGCCGATGCCGGTTTCGACATCGGGCGTGATGTTGGTCGAGGTGATGGTGCCGAACGGCGTTTCGATGGCGCGGCCGCCGGCATTGAGGACGCCATTCGTCGAGGTGTGGCAGACCGCGCAGTCGCCGAGCGCGGCGAGTTGCTGGCCGCGGGCGATGGTCGCAGCCGAAAACACCGATGCGTCCGGCCGCGCGATCGGCGCGATCGATCGCCATGGCAGCACGGCGGCGCCGACGCCGACCACCGCCGCGCAAAGCGCTGCGGCTGTCGCAAGCACGCCGCGTCGTCCGGCAAACGGGTTTCGCCATTTGTCGGATCCGACAGCGGGCGCGAGCGGGGGCAACGCGACCGGCGCAGCCTGTACGTCGCCGCGCAAACCTTTCAAAATGCGCTCCGGCGTGAACGGCAGTTCGCGAAAGCGCACGCCGGTCGCGTCAAAGATCGCGTTGGCAATGGTGGCGGCGCTGGGGACGGACGCGGACTCGCCGACGCCGAGCGGCGGTTGGTCCTGCCGTGGCAGCATCAGCACGTCGATTTTTGGAACGTCAGGGAATTTGATAATGGGGTACGCGCCCCATTCGCGGGCGGTCACCGCACCGCGCTCGAACGATACCTCTTCCATCAGCGCGCGGCTGGTGGATTGAATCACGTTGCCGTGGATCTGGTGGCGAACGCCGTCCGGATTGATCATGAGGCCGGAATCCTGGCCGGCGACCACACGGGTGACGCTGACGTCGCCGGTTATCTTGTTGACCGCGACATCGGCGATCCAGGCCGACCACGCCGCGCCATAGCCGGGAAACTTGCTGTGCACATAGAGCGCGTAGGCAAAACCGCGACCGCGCACGATATCGCCCTCGGCCTCCGGTTCCTGCCGGACGGGTCGCGGAACCCAGCCGGCGCGTTCGGCCACCGCATTGACGAGATCGACCGCGCGCGCGTCCTTCAGATAGCGCAGGCGATACTCGATCGGATCGACGCCGGCCTCGGCCGCGAGTTCGTCGATATAGGATTCATGCGCAAACGTGTTCGGCAGCGCCGAGACGCCGCGAAACCAGGAGGCGCGTACGATCGGCGGCATGTCGTGCGCCACCACGCGCAAATGGTCGTAATCGTAAGGCGGGATCGCGGTGCGATCGCCCATCTCGAACACATCAGGCTCCGGCGTAATCCGCCCGGTGAGCAGCAGCGCCAAGGTCGGCGCGCCGTTGGATGGATAGCGCGTCGCAAAGTCGTAAGCCGCAACGCCACCGTCGGCGTTCAGCCCGCCCCTGACGTCCATCAGCTGCCCGCTGCCCTTGGGCTCCCACGCGTGCTCCTGTTCTCGGGTCAATTGGACGCGGACGGGGCGGCCTACCGCGCGCGACAGCAGCAGCGCGTCGGCGGAAACGTCGTCGGCGCAATTGCGGCCGTAGCAACCGGCGGCTTCCATCCGGATCACGTCGATCTCGGATTCCGGCCGTTCGATCAAGAGCGCCAGGTCGACGCGCAGGATGTGCGGATTCTGCGTGCCGGACCACACCCGGATCGCGCCGTCCTGATAGTCAGCAACCGAACAGGACGGGCCGATCGAGCCGTGCATCTGGTAGGGCCAGACATAGGTCCGCGGCATCGGTTTTGCGGCGGCCGCGATGGCGGTATCGACATCGCCCTTGTCGATCAATGTTCGCGGCGTCGACGGATTGGCGCGGAGTGCGGTCTCGACATCGCCGAGGTTGGGCAGCGTCGGTACCGGCTTCCAGCTGACCTTCAACTGTGCTGCCGCCTTGATCGCGTTTTCCTCGCGTTCGGCGACGACACCGACGAAATCGCCGATCTGGACCACCGCGACCAGCCCCGGAATTTCGCGCACCGAAGTTTTGTCGACCGCGATCAGACTGGTGCCGACGAACGCGCCGGCATCGACACCGGCATATGGCGGACGCACCACCCGGCCGTGTAGCATGCCGGGCAGGCGGACGTCATGAACATAGACCAGCTCGCCGGTCGCTTTCGCCGGGAGATCGACGCGGGGCACCGATTGCCCGACGATGGTGTAGGCGCTGACGTCCTTCACCGGAATGTCGTCGTCGAGTTCGAGGCGAATGCTGTCACCGGCGATCAATTCGCCATAGCTGACGCTGCGATTGTCCTTGCCGCGGATCAGGCCGTCCTCGATCGCGAGATCCTCGACCGGCAGCTCCAGCCGTTCCGTCGCGCGCGCGATCAAAAACTGCCGCGCCTGCGCCGCGGCCTTGCGCAGCGGCACGGCTGTGATCTGAATGGTTTCGCTCGCTATCGTCGCGCCCTGATTGGGCACGCGCGAGGTATCGCCGAGCACGACAACGACCCGGGCAAAGGACACGTCGAGCTCCTCGGCGACGATCTGTCCGAGCGCGGTGCGAATGCCGGTTCCGAGATCGACGTGGCCGTTATAGGCGGTGACCGAACCGTCAGATGTGATCTTGATGAAGGTTTCGAATGCGCCGTTCTCGCCTGATCCGGCGGGACGAACCACGGACAGCGCGCCCGGTCGTTGTTCGCGTTGCTCTGGAGCGGTGGGCGGCGTCATCAGTCGCGCGCCTCGACGAGATGGCCTGCCGCCCGCATCGCCGCGCGCATGATCTCGATATGCGCGCCGCACCGGCACAGATTGTAACGGAGCGATTCCAGCACCTCGGCTTCGGAAGGATGCGGGTTACGCATCAAAAGCGCCCTGGTCGATATGATCATGCCGTTAAGGCAATAGCCGCATTGCGCGGCCTGCTCCTCGATGAAGGCTGCCTGTACGGGATCGGGATGTTCGCGCGATCCGAGGCCCTCGAGCGTAACGATGTCGCGCCCGATGCAGCCTTCAATCGGAATCACGCAAGCCCGCGCGGCGATGCCATCGATCAGCACGGCGCAGGCTCCGCATTCGCCGAGCCCGCAGCCATATTTCGGTCCGTTCAATGCGAGATCGTTGCGCAGCACGTAAAGCAATGCGGTATCGGGAGCGGCGTCGACATCATGGATCCTGCCGTTAACGGTCAGGCGCATCGTGTTCGTGCTCCCAAAACGTGGCCGGTTGCGCTGCACTTGTCGCCCCAAACCGCGTGCGAGGATAACGTTTGTATACAAACGTGCAAGCCGCCCGTTCCGCAGTGCAACGTGTTGCCCGCTTTATAAACAACGCTGCGAGGCAAATGAGTTTTTATTCGGCAATGGCGGGTTTTCGCTTCCAGAGACGCTTGACAGGTTTCCGGCCTGCGCGCAGGATCGTTCGTATACGAACAATACACCCGGCGGCTGAAAACGGGGTATGATCGAGGCCGCCCGAGACCAGGCTTGTTCATGACTGACATGACGACCGCCGCCGGTGGCGACAAGATCCGCTGCGATGCCTGTCCGGTGATGTGCTACATCAAGCCGGGCGCGGCGGGTGCCTGCGACCGCTATGCCAATCACAATGGCGAATTGGTGCGGGTCGATCCGCATATCGTGCTGGAACGAACGGTTGAGCATGGCGGGCGGCTGGTCCCGTTTCAGGCCACCGGCGACTGGGACGGCAAGATCGTCCACCAGCCGGACGTCTTTGTCACGGCCATCGGCGCCGGTACGACCTATCCCGATTACAAGCCGGCGCCCTTCATCGTTTCCTCGCAGATCGACGGCGTCGACATGGTCACCGTCGTGACCGAGGGCATCTTCAGCTATTGCGGCGTCAAGGTGAAGATCGACACCGATCGTCATCTCGGGCCGGAAACCGCAACCGTTCGCGTGCAGGGCGAGGCGGTTGGTCATGTGAGCACGGGTGAATACGGCTCACAGATGCTGTCGCTCGGCGGCGTGCATCATCTGACCGGCGGTTCCAAGAAAGAAGGCCGCGTCACCTGCGACGCGCTGATGGACCTCTCTAATTGCAAACCGGTCGAGCTCACGATCGACGGCGGCGCCACCGTGGTGGTGCAGGCCGGCTATCCGCCTATCGTCAACGGCGTCGCGGAAGAGCGGATGCGGGTCGGCTGCGGCTCGGCCACCATCGGCATGTTCGCCAAGCAGTGGCAGGGCAAAGTCGACGAGGTGGTCGTGGTGGATGACCACATCACCGGCGTTCTCTCGGAACATCAGGCCGGCAAGCTATTGGATATTCCCGATACCGGGATCAAGATGAAGGGCCGGCGCTCGACGCCCGGCCGCTATTTTCAGGTCGCCGAGCCCGGTACCGGTTGGGGCGGCACCAAAATTTCCGATCCGTTGTCGGTGCTCGGTCCGTTCGATCCGAAGGAAGCGCGGCCGGGCCTGACCATGCTGATGGTCTCAACCACCGGCGAGCACGCGGCATATTACGAACTCGACGAGGTGCTGAAGCCGGTCGAAAAGCAAATGCCGCTCGACCTGAGAATGTCGGTCGAGCGGATTCAGGAGAATTGTGAGCCGGCGCTCTGCACGGTGCTGTTCATGGGCGGAGCCGGCGGATCGCTTCGCGCCGGCGTCACCGACAATCCGGTGCGGCTGACGCGATCGGTGAAGGACGCGCTGACCCGGGTCACCAGCGGCGGCGCCCCGGTCTATGTCTGGCCCGGCGGCGGCATTACCTTCATGGTCGACGTCACGCAGATGCCGGCCGGCGCTTTTGGTTATGTTCCGACACCGGCGCTGGTGGCGCCGATCGAGTTCACGCTAAAGCTGTCGGATTATGCAGCGCTTGGCGGCCACATGGATCATGTGCGCTCGCTGGCGTCGTTGAAAGACAACACCGAAACCCGCCCGATGCCTTACATTCCCGGGCGGCGCGCATGAAACGGCTCCCGCAAATCGCGCTCCTTCCTGACGGCAAGCGGTTGCATTTGCAGGACGGTCCGATCGATCTGATTGTCGACGCGAAAGGCAAAGAGGCGGATGTTCGCGCGGCCTATGTGGCGGCAGCGCGGCGTTTCACCGGTTTGCTGGATGAACTCTGCGCCGAGCTTTCGGAATTGCGCAAGGCGGCCGATTCGGCGCGATGTTTCCTAAAAGGCGCCGTCGCACGCCGCATGCATGCCGCGGTCGTGCCGTTTGCGGCCGATCAGTTCATTACGCCGATGGCGGCGGTGGCTGGCTCCGTAGCGGAAGAGATTCTCGGCGCGATGCGCGGCGCGGCGCGTCTCGATCGCGCTTACGTCAATAATGGCGGCGATATCGCGCTGCATTTGGCTGACGGCGAACAGTTCACGGTAGGCCTGGTGGACCGTCCGGACCGGCATGGATTGTTGCGGACGATGGTCATCAACGCCGATGAGCCGATCCGTGGCGTCGCGACCAGTGGACGCCACGGGCGCAGCTTTTCGCTCGGCATTGCCGACGCCGTCACCGTGCTGGCGCAAACGGCGTCTCAGGCGGATGCGGCTGCCACCATCACCGCCAATGCGGTTGATTTGCCCTCGCATCCCGCGATTGTCCGGGTTCCGGCGAACGAGTTGCAACCGGACAGCGATCTCGGTGCGCGGCTTGTCACCAGGGACGTCGGACATTTATCCGGCCACGAAATCGAGGCAGCGCTCGCATCGGGTGCCGCCCGGGCGCGCCAATTGCTTGTCGCGGGATTGATCGAGGGCGCGGCATTGCGTCTACTCGGCGGGACCGTCGTGGTGGGAGCGGCGGGGACTGAGGGATCGCAAGCGTTTCACACCACCACGATAGAAAGCATGATGCATGCTTGACCGGGAACAGGATTTTTCACGATGAGCGCGATCATTCGCAAAATCGTCACGGTGGTTGAGGAAACCCATCTGGAGATGGGACAGAAGATTTCGCCGCCGACGCGGCGCGCGGCGGCGATCGCCGTGATCGAAAATCCGTTTGCCGGAAAATATGTCGAGGATCTCTCGCCGCTGATCGCGATTGGCGAAGAACTCGGCGAATTGCTGTCGAAAAGGGCGGTGGCGGCGCTCGGGATCGACGGCGCCAAGGCGCAAAGCTACGGTAAGGCAGCGGCGGTCGGCGAAAACGGTGAACTTGAGCATGCGGCCGCGATCTTGCATCCCAAGATGGGCGCGCCGGTGCGGAAAGTGCTGAGCAGGGGTGCAGCGCTGATTCCGTCGTCGAAGAAGCGCAGCGGCCCCGGCACCACGCTGGATATTCCACTCGGCCACAAGGATGCGGCGTTCGTGCGCAGCCATTTCGATGGCATGGAGGTGCAGATCAACGACGCGCCGCGCGCCAACGAGATCATGGTCGCGGTTGCGGTTACCGACAGCGGCCGGCCGCTGGCGCGGGTCGGAGGGCTCACGGTTTCGGAAGTCAAGGGCGAAGACGGTTTGAGATAATTCTGCAACATTGGAGGTTGGGTATGCGACGGAGTTATTTGCTGGCAGCGGGATTGGCGATCGTGGTCGCCGGCATGGCGAATACCGCCATCGCCCAGAGCGAAATCAAGATCGGCGAGATCAACAGCTATTCGCTGTTGCCGGCCTTCACCGAGCCCTATCGCAAGGGCTGGCAGCTCGCGGTCGAAGAGATCAATGCCGCAGGCGGCATCAACGGCAAAAAACTCGTCGTCGTTTCCAAGGATGACGGCGGCAAACCGGCCGACGCGCAGACCGCTGCTAACGAGCTGGTATCGAGCGAAAACGTGGCGATGCTGACGGGCACGTTCCTGTCCAATATCGGCCTTGCCGTCAGCGATTTTGCAAATCAGAAGAAGGTATTCTTCCTCGCGGCGGAGCCTTTGACCGATGCCATCACCTGGTCCAAGGGCAACCGCTATACCTTCCGTCTCCGTCCCTCCAACTACATGCAGGCGGCGATGCTGGCGGAAGCGGCCGCGAAGCTTCCGGCCAAGCGCTGGGCAACGATCGCGCCGAACTATGAATATGGCCAGTCGGCGGTCGCCGTGTTCAAGAAGCTGATGTCGGAGAAGCGGCCGGATATCCAGTGGGTCGACGAGCAGTGGCCGCCGTTCGGCAAGATCGATGCAGGTCCGGTGGTACAGGCGCTCGCCGCCGCCAATCCGGAGGCGATCCTCAACGTCACCTTTGGCGCGGACCTGGTCAAATTCGTGCGTGAAGGCAATACCCGCGGCCTGTTCAAGGACCGTGCGGTGGTCTCCTTCCTCACAGGCGAGCCGGAATACCTCGATCCGCTGAAGGAGGAGACGCCGGACGGCTGGATCGTCACCGGCTATCCCTGGTACTCGATCAAGACGCCGGAACATGACGCGTTCCTGAAGGCCTATCAGGCCAAGTACAACGACTATCCGCGATTGGGATCGATCGTCGGCTATCAGACCATCAAATCGGCGGCGGCGATCCTCGCGAAAGCCAATTCGACCGATCCGGAGAAGCTGATCGCAGCCACCGAGGGATTGTCAGTGCCGTCGCCGCTCGGCGAGATCACCTTCCGCAAGATCGATCACCAGTCGACGCTCGGTGCTTACGTCGGCAAGACCGCGGTCAAGGACGGCAAGGGCGTGATGGTGGATTCAGTCTACCGCAAGGGGTCGGACTATCTGCCCAGCGATGCCGAAGTCGAAAAGATGCGTCCGAAGGAGTGAGACTTACCTCTCCCGAAGGGAGAGGTCGAATTTGAAGCGCAGCGAAAAATTATGGTGAGGGGTTGTGGTCTATCGTTCGACCGTAACCCCTCACCCGGATCGCTTGCGCGATCCGACCTCTCCCTTCGGGAGAGGTGAAGTAAACGCACATGTTGGTATCTCATTGGATACCCCCAACACGGACCGCCCATGGCCTTTTACTTCGTTCAGTTCCTGACCGGTCTGGCCAGCGCGGCGTCGCTGTTTCTGGTCGCCTCGGGCCTGTCGATCATCTTTGGCGTAACGCGGATTGTCAATTTTGCCCATGGCGCATTTTATATGCTCGGCGCCTATGTCGCGTTCACGCTGACCGAGCGGCTTTCCGGCGCGTTTGGATTCTGGGGCGGCATCGTGGTCGCAGCCCTGGTGGTGGCCGCGATCGGCGTGCTGGTCGAAATGGTGCTGCTGCGGCGGATTTATCACGCGCCTGAACTGTTTCAGTTGCTCGCGACCTTCGGCCTGACCCTGATGGTCGAAGATCTCGTGGTGATGATCTGGGGGCCGGAGGATCTGCTCGGCCGCCGCGCGCCGGGATTCAAGGGCGCGGTCGATTTCTTCGGCCAGAACATTCCGTCCCACGATCTGTTCCTGATCGCGCTCAGTCCGGTGGTGCTGGGATTATTGTGGCTGATGTTCCAGCGTACGCGCTGGGGCGTGCTGGTTCGGGCCGCGACGCAGGACCGCGACATGGTGGCGGCGCTCGGCGTCAATCAGAAATGGCTGTTCACCAGCGTGTTTGCGCTCGGCGTTTTTCTCGCCGCCCTCGGCGGTGCGCTGCAAATTCCGCGCGACGCGGTGCATCACGCGCTGGATCTCCGTATCATCGTCGATGTCTTCGTCGTGGTCGTGATCGGCGGCCTCGGCAGCATCATCGGTGCTTTCGTGGCCGCCGTGCTGGTGTCGGAACTCAACGCCTTCGGGATCCTGATTTTTCCGAAGATATCGATCATCCTGGTGTTCCTGGTGATGGCCGTGGTGCTGATCGTGCGGCCGTGGGGGCTGTTCGGCAAACCAGAGGCGCCGGCGCGCCGTACGCCGGGTCTCACGGTCAATCCCTGGCGTCCGCTTAACCCGGGCGAGCGATGGGCCGCGTTGGCTGCGCTGATCGCAGCGGCGGCGCTGCCGTTGGTGAGCGGTAATTATGCGCTGACCGTCGGTTCCGAGATTGCGATCTTCGTGATCTTCGCGGCCAGCCTGCATTTCCTGATGTCGGTCGGCGGGCTCGCCTCGTTCGGCCATGCCGCGTATTTCGGGCTCGGCGCCTATGGCGTCGCCTTCCTTGCCAAGATGGCGGGATTGCCGATGATCGTCTCGCTGCTGCTCGGCCCGCTGCTCGGTTGTCTCGGTGCTGCGGTGTTCGGCTTCTTCGCCGTGCAATTGTCCGGCGTCTATTTCGCGATGTTGACCTTGGCATTCGCGCAGATCGTCTGGTCGATCGCGTTCCAGTGGGTCGAGGTCACCGGCGGCGACAACGGCATTTTGGGCGTCTGGCCGGAGAAATGGGCCGCGAGCCCGTCGCATTTTTACTGGCTCTCGCTCGGGATCGCGGCAGTTGCGGTGGCTGTGCTGCGCGTCATCGTGTTCTCCCCGTTCGGATTTGCATTGCGCGCGACGCGGGATTCGCCGCTGCGCAGTGAAGCCGTCGGCATCAACGGCAAGCGCATTCAATGGACCGCCTTTGTGATCGCCGGCACGGTCGCCGGCGTCGCCGGCGCGCTGTTTGCGTACCTCAAGGGCAGCGTCTTCCCCGATAGTCTCGGCATATCCCTTTCGGTCGATGCCCTGGTCATGGTGCTGCTCGGTGGCGTTGAAACCGTCTCGGGCGCGGTCGTTGGCGCCATCGTCTACAAGGCGCTGAACATCTGGCTGGTGAGCCAGACCGATCTCTCAAAACTGGTACTTGGCGGCTTCATCGTCCTGATCGTAGTGGCTTTCCCCAAGGGCATCGTCGGCATGTTGGAGACGATCAAAAATCGCCGCCAATCGTCTTCGCCAAAACCCGCGCTTGTCACGTCACGGATCGAGACCGCCGAATGAGCATGGTCCCCACATTGCTGTCGGTCGAGGGGCTGACAAAATCCTATGGCGGCGTGCATGCGGTACGCGGTGTCTCGTTTGAACTGCGCGCCGGCGAAATTCTGGCGCTGATCGGCCCCAATGGCGCGGGCAAGAGCACCTGCTTTGACATGCTCAACGGCCAGAACATTCCCGACAGCGGCCGGATCAACCTGCTCGGTGAAAATACCGCCGGCAAGAAGCCGCGCGCGATCTGGCGGCTCGGCGTCGGCCGCACCTTTCAGATCACCGCGACCTTCCCGACCATGACGGTGCGCGAGAATGTCCAGGTCGCGCTGGTCTCGTATGGCCGGCAATTGTTCAATCTCTGGGCTTCGACCGCGACTTACGCGCGAGACGAAGCCGGGCGGCTATTGGATCTCGTCGGCATGGGCGCCTACGCCGAGCGGCCTTGCGGCGAACTCGCCTATGGCGACCTGAAACGGCTCGAACTTGCGATCGCGCTGGCCAACCAGCCAAAACTCCTGCTGATGGACGAGCCGACCGCCGGCATGGCGCCGCGCGAGCGCATCGAATTGATGCGGCTGACCGCGCGCATCGCTCGTGAGCAGTCGATCGGCGTGCTCTTCACCGAGCACGACATGGACGTGGTGTTCGAGCACGCCGACCGCATCCTGGTGCTCAATCGCGGCACCTTGATCGCGGAAGGCTCGCCCGAGGAAGTTCGCGGCAATCCACAGGTTCGCGCCATCTATCTCGGCGAGGGTCTGGTCTATGACGCCCGCCACCGCGAGGGAGCGGGCGCATGAAGCTTTCAGTCAAGGACCTCAACAGTTTTTATGGCCCGGCGCATATCCTGTTCGATATCGGACTTGAAGTCGGCGATGGGGAGGTCGTGGCCCTGCTTGGGCGCAACGGCGCCGGCAAGTCGACGACCTTCCGCTCCATCGTCGGCCTGGTCGCGAACCGTTCCGGGCGCATCGTGTTCGAAGGCAAGGACGTCTCGACCGAACCGACGCACGCCATCGTGCGCGGCGGGCTCGGCTATGTGCCGGAAGAGCGCCGCATCTTCACGGATCTGACGGTCGAGGAAAATCTCGAAGTCGGCCGGCAACCGAAGCGGCCGAATGCGCCGTATTGGACGCAGGAAAAACTGTTCACGCTGTTTCCGAACCTCGGCGAAATGCGCGGCCGTCAGGGCGGACGCATGAGCGGCGGCGAGCAGCAGATGTTGACGATTGCGCGGACACTGATGGGAAATCCGTCGCTGGTGCTGCTCGACGAGCCTTCCGAGGGGCTGTCGCCCAAAATCGTCGAGCAAATGGTCGACGCCATCCTCGCGATGAAGAAGGAAGGCGTCAGCATCGTCGTCTCCGAGCAGAACCTGCACTTTGCGCGCCTGATTTCCGACCGCGCCTACATCATCGAGCGCGGCAAGATCTGTTTCGGCGGTACGATGAGCGAACTCGACGCGCGCCCGGATATCCGCGACGCGCATCTGTCGCTGTGACCGAAGGACACGAATAGGGATGGGAAACGCCATGGCCAGAAATGGTTCGCCCAAGCGAAGTGTCAAGCCGTCAAAGCCGTCCTACATTCTGGACGAGCAGATCGGCTTCATCCTGCGCCAGGTCTGGCAGCGCCATGCCACGATCTTCGCCCGCGACATCGGCATCAACCTGACGCCGACGCAATGGGCGGCGATGGCCAAACTGACCGAGACCGGTCCCTGTTCGCAGAACCTGCTCGGGCGGCTGACGGCGATGGATGTCGCCACCATCAAGGGCGTGATCGACCGCCTCTGCGCGCGCGGCCTGACTGAGACCAGCCCCGATCCCGAGGACGGTCGCCGATTGCTGGTAAGCCTGACGCGCGCCGGCCAGCAGCTCGCCGAAAAGGCCGCGCCAAACGCGCTGGCGATCACCAGGGAGACGCTGGCGCCGCTCGATGCCAAGGAGCGGGAGACGCTGATGGGGTTGCTGGACAAGATCAGGTGACGCAACGTCATTCCGGGGCGCACGTAGCGCGAACCCGGAATCTATAACCACGATAATGAGTATGGATTCCGGGCCTGCGCCAAGTGGCGCATCTCCGATGTGCACTTGCACATCGGAGAATGACGAGATCGGCTAATGCCCCACAATCTCCGGCACCCTGGTCGCCGGCGGCGTGTTGCGGCTGCGCTGGGTGCGGACGATGCCGTCGATGATGGTCATGCCGATGCCGGGGAGATCGCCGAGCTGGACGCTGTGCAAAATGTTCTTGCCGGGCGAATGCTGCGCCATGTCCATGATCACGAAGTCGGCGGAACGGCCGACCTCGATGACGCCGCAGTCGAGTGCGCGCATCCGCGCGGTGTTGCCGGTGGCGAGGCAGAAGGCGATTTCGGCGGGGAGATCGCCGAGCGATGACAATAGCGATACCATGCGCAGGATGCCGAGCGGTTGCACGCCGGAGCCGGCGGGGGCGTCGGTGCCGAGAATGACGCGGGCAAGATCGCCCATCTCGCGCGCGGTGCGCAGCGTGAACAGCGCCGAGCGCTCGTTGCCGTTGTGAACCAGCTCGAGGCCGCGCTTGCAGCCTTCACAGATACAACGGATCTGATCGTCGGGCAGGGCGGTATGCCCGCCATTGATGTGGCCAACCACGTCGGTGTCGGCCTCCAGCACCACGTCCTTGTCGATCAGGCCGGAGCCGGGAATCGAAGGCCCGCCGGTATGGATGGTGCTCTGGATGCCGTATTTGCGCGCCCAGCCGACCATCTTGCGCGCGGTCGGGCCGTCCTTGACGCCGCCGAGGCCGACTTCGCCGAGCAGTTTGACGCCGGCCGCGGCCAGCTCCTTGAAATCGTCCTCGACCATTTCGTTTTCGATCACGGGCGCGCCGGCGTGAATCTTCACGCCGCCGGGCCGGAGCGTCCAGAACGAGCGCTGCGCAAAGATCGCCATCGCCTTGACGCCGACGACGTCGCGCGGCCGGCCGGGCATGTGAACCTCGCCGGCGGAAATCATGGTGGTGACACCGCCGTGCAGATAGCTGTCGATCCATCCGATCTGGTTCTGCCGCGGCGTCCAGTCGCCGGCGACGGGGTGGACGTGGCTGTCGATCAGGCCAGGCGCAACGGTGGTGCCGTTGGCGTTGACGACAGTGGTGGCGTCATCGGTGTTGACGTCCTTGAAGCGCCCGATCGCGGTGATTTTTCCATTCTCGGCCACGATCGTGTCGGCGTCGAGGATCGGCTTCTCCATGGCGCCGGAGAGCATTAGCCCGATATTGCGGATCACCAGCTTGCTCGGGCCGGCGGCCTGGGGGGCGTCGTGGGCCATGGTTTATCCTTTTTGTTCAATGCCTTCGCCGCGCATCTTGCCCGCGGCTTGACGTCGGGATCAAGCTGGATTATTCATTTGTATACGAACGATCGTATACGAATGATTTGACCGCTGGCAATCACGGAAACGATGCGATGAGCAATTTCAACCAGGAAAGCGTCCTCAGCGTCCATCACTGGACCGACACGCTGTTCAGCTTCACCACCACGCGCGATCCCTCGTTCCGGTTCCGGAACGGCGAATTCACCATGATCGGGCTGAAGGTCGGCGAAAAGCCGCTGCTGCGCGCCTACAGCGTCGCCAGCGCCAATTATGAGGACACCCTCGAATTTTTCTCGATCAAGGTCCCGGACGGGCCGCTGACCTCGCGCCTCCAGCATCTGAAGCAAGGCGACGAGATCATCGTCAGCCGCAAGGCCACCGGGACGCTCGTGATCGACAATCTCGAGGACGGCCGGAACCTGTATCTGATCGGCACCGGCACGGGCCTGGCCCCGTTTCTGAGCGTGATCAAGGATCCCGAGACCTATGAGCGTTTCGAGAAAGTGGTGCTGCTGCACGGCTGCCGCCGCGTCGCCGAACTCGCCTATGGCGAGATGATCACCGAAAGGCTGCCGAACGACGAACTGATCGGCGACCTCGTGCGCAATCAGCTGATCTATTATCCGACCGTGACGCGCGACCCCTTTCGCAACCGCGGCCGCATCACCGACCTGATCACTTCCGGCAAGTTGTTCGGCGATATCGGGCTGGCCTCGCTCGAACCCGAGCATGATCGCGTCATGATCTGCGGCAGCCCGGCGCTGGTTCACGACACCCGCGCGCTGCTGACCGGCAAAGGTTTTATCGAAGGCAATCACGGCGAAGCCGCGCAGTTCGTGGTCGAAAAAGCCTTCGCGGAACGCTGACGCGCGACCTCATTCCGAGCGGCCGCACAGGCGTCGTTACTTCGCCGGACAGGCCGCGCCGGTTTTCACCCAGGCTTCCACCAGTGCGCCGGCCTCAGCTTGCGTGCCGGGCGCCGGCGAGCGGCCATAACCGGGATGCCAGGCCCATCCGACCAGGGTGTCCTCACCGATGTGATGGATCAGGTCCTCGACCTTGCGGCCGCCGTTCCTGGCGGGGTCCGTGATCTGGGCGCAAATCTCGGCAATGGATTTGCCTTCCCACGCCATCTCGCGCGGCGCCAGGTGCCATTCCGGATGGCCCGGCATGCGGCCGGGATCGAAATTGGCAGTGCCGTGACAGATCGAACACCGCATCGTCTCGGTGCCATGTCCGTCGGGGCCGCGCGCGACCGGCGGCTGGTGCAGCCGGCTCGCATCGGCCTGGTGCGGGCGGTCTCCGGCGGGATGGCAATTGGTGCAACGCGGATGCGTCAGTACCTTGCCGAGTTCGGTGAATATCGCCGCCGATCGCGCGCTGGTGTCCGATATCGAGGCGAAACTGTCCGGCGAAGCCAGCGTGTTCGAAGGCGTCTGCGACGCCGCGTAACCGGTGAGCATGCTCATACCGAGCGCTGCGACTGAAACCAAAATCTGAAACCGGGTTTCTGATTTCATGGTCAGCCCAGATAACGTTTGGGATCGGCGAGAACGACGTCACGCACCGCCTCGTGGTATTTGACATAACCGGTGCAGCGGCAGATATGCCCGTCGAGCGCCTCGGTGATGGTTTTTTCGAGCTCGTCACGCGCCACCGGCTTTTTCGCAAGACGCTCCAGCAAGACCTGGGCCTCATTGAGGAAGCCGGCGGTGCAGTAGCCGCACTGGAATGCAAAGTGATCGATGAATGCCTTCTGGAGTGCGGTCAGCTCGCCGTTTTTGGCGTGGCCCTCGACGGTCCGGATCGCCTTGCCGTCAAAACTGATCGCCGACACGACGCAGGTTGGACTGGTGTAGCTGGTGCCGTCGGGGTTATCGACGATGATCGCGCAGCTCAGGCACTGCGCGGCGCCACAACCGAACTTGGTGCCGGTCATGCCGAGATGTTCGCGCAGGAAATCGTTCATCGTCAGATCGTCGCGCACCTCGGTCGGTGCGAGTGCGCGGCCGTTGATGGTGATGGCAAGCCTCGTCACGCGATCACTCCCTTGAGCATGGCTTGAGTGACCGGCAGCGTCTGGAATCGGTGGCCGGTGGCATCGAAGATGGCGTTCAGGATCGCCGCCACCACCGGGACCATCACGACTTCCGCCATGCCCTTTGGCGGCTCGTCCGGCGTCAGTGGCGGCAACATCTCGATCTCGAGGTCGTGCAGCGGCAAATCCGATCCTCGCGCCACCAGATATTGTCCGAGATTCCATTGCCCGTTGCCGGGGCCGCCCTCGTAAGGCGGCAAATTTTCCAACAGGGCATAGCCGACGCCCATGGCGAAACCGCCCTGGGACTGGCCGAGCACGATCTCCGGCACCAGCGCCTGGCCGCATTCGAGCACGCCGTAAGCCTTGGCGATCCGCAGCGCACCGGTTGTGCGCTCGATCTCGACGCGAACCAGCGAGCCGCACATCGAGGTGTAAACGTTGCCGCTCTGGTTGTTATGGGCCGGTGGAAACAGGACGCTTACGCGGTTGAGGGCCGCGAATTTTCCGCCGCCCTTGCGCACCGCCAACGCATCGATGTCGGCCCGGTATTGCTCGCTGCCGAACGGGAAGCGGGCGCGCGACCAGCCCCAGCGGGAAAAGCTGTGGGCGATGGCTCCGGTCACGAAGTTGCGTTCATGCGCAGTTGCGGCGAGCGCCGGCAATTCCAGCGGCGCCAGGCCGGGCAGGCTGAGCTGCCCGTCCTTCCAGCGCGCTTTCGCGAAATCTCTTGTCCGGGGATCGGTCGACGGAATGCGCCAAAGTTCGAGCGCCGCCGGCCACAGGCCGTAGCGGAAGATCACGCGCGCCGCTTCAGCCGCCGCGTGCGTACCGACATGCGCGCCGATCGAGGCGCTGGTCGCCGTGCTGATCGCGGGCACCCAGCGCGGATTCTTCTCCGCCGCATTCTGCGTCTTCTGGTCCATCGTATAGGGATCACCCGACGTGACGAGCCCCAGCGCATCGTAGGTATCGACCCGCGCCACCGAGACCTGGTCGGCCACGCCGCCGAGGTGGATGGCGACGCGGTTGGCCAATGCCGTTCCGATGCCGTTGCCCATCTCGACATGATCGCCATAGATCGAGATTTCGCCGTCAGCGCCGATCTCGACCCGCCCGAGCGAAGCGTCCCCGCCGGTGCCGTAATCCTTGGTGACGCAGGCGACGCCGGTACCGACCAGGACTCCGCTGGACTGCAGGCGGGCCTTTTCCTCCGCACGCTGCCGCCAGATCGGATGCATTTCGAGCTTGTCCAGGATTTCGGTCGTGCGCACCGAGACGGTGTACAGATTTCCCATCATGGTTCGGCCGTTCGGCTCAAGCGCATTGCGCCGCCGGAACTCGATCGGATTAAGCGGCAAGGCGGAAGCCGCTTCATCGATCAATACTTCGAGCGCCGTCAAGGACTGCAGCGTTCCGTAGCCGCGCATCGATCCTGCGGTCACGCCGCGGGTATGCGCTGCCACCGTAGTGACGTCGACCTTTGGAATGTCATAGATGCCGATTGCCGCGGTGGCGGCAACGACGGCAACGTTGACGGAAAAATTCGCCATGCCGCCGCCATCCAGCACGTGGTCGGCGGCGAAGGCCCTGATCTTGCCGGTGGCGCGATCGATGCTGATCTGCGAGCGCATCTTGATCGGGTGGCGTTTGATGCCTCCCTGAAACTGCTGATAGCGATCATGCGCGAGGCGGACTGGCTTGCCCGGAAGGAATATCGCGGCGAGCGCGACGTAGAACACAAAGGTCGTATGGTCGCGCCCGCCAAAGCCGCCGCCGAGATAGGTGAACTGTGTATTGATGCGCGCAGGCTTGAACGGCGCGCGGGCCTTGCCGAGCAGGAAAGCAACCAACTCGGTGGCCTCGTAGGGCGACTGAACGCCGAGCACGAGTTCGAGTCTTTCGTCCTTCCTGCTGTACCAGCCCAGCCCGGCTTCGGGCTCCAGGAACATCGGGTCGACGGATTGGGTCTCAAACGTGCGATCGAGCACCAGCAACGCCGGATTTTTCGGGTCGATCTCGGCGCGGATCTGCTCGCCATGGACCGCGGCCTTGCCATAGGGCGCCGCGGTCTCCTTCGCGTAGGATGACCAGACCGGAAGCGCGGTGTTCTGGATGCGTCCCGGCGTCACCCACCCGGCCTGGATCGGGGAGTAAACATCGGGAGACTCGGGCGTCGGACCCGCCACGCGTGTGAAACGGTAGGAGCCATAATTGGGAATGTCGACCGGGCCGGTTTCTTCGCCAAATTTGACGAACGTGCCATCGCGCAGCGCCAGCCGCGCCCGGTCGAACGCATCGAACTGTTCGAAGATCAACAGCGCCACCGGCTGGCCCATATACAGCGGCGTCTTGCCGGGCGGACAGAACAGATCGGTGGCATAGAATTCGGGAACGCGGGTGCCGATTTTCGCTAAGTCTTCCGCCGTTACCACCACCGACGGTTTTGACGCGCCGTTCAGGCGCGCGAGATCCATGCCGAGGTAGACATGCGTGGCATCGGGTGCGCGGACCAGGATCGCGTGCGACGTCTGGGCCGGCCATCCCGGCAGATCGGCGGCGCGAAAATCGGAGGCGTAGAGTTTTGCGCCGGTGACCTTGGCGACGCCGTCGATCCGACCGGCGCCATTGGCGGCGGGATTCCAGTTCCCGCGTCCCGGCAGCGTCGCGCGCGCCGGAAAGCCTGATGGTTCGGTCGCCCCCAACCGCGACAGGCTGAGTGCAATGCCGCTCGCCGTGACCCACTTCACGAACTCGCGTCGCGAAGGCCGCATAGCACTACCTCTCGGTCCGGGCCGTTAGGGGCGAACGGACATGAAAGCCGTCGATGCACGAATCACTCGTGCATCCGGCGAACCTATCGCAAGTCGGCGATGGATGCGGGGCCGGGACCCGGCGTGATCAATGTCGGCCACTGTTTTGAGCCGAACGGCACCACGGGCGGCAGGAACGTGGTCATGCCGCGCTTTCCGGTCTCGGCCGCGATCGCAACCCTGGCATCGCCGCCCATCAGCTCATAGTCCATCAGGTGATAGCTGCCGAAGAACAGCGATCCGACCGAGCGATCCGCGATGATCCGTGTCAGCGATTCCAGCATGTCCGCCGGCGTCGTCGTAAAGGAGACGGTTTCGATCAGGAGCAGGCGATCGTTGATCGCTTCCGGACCGAAAAACTGGGCGAGCACGCTGAACAGGACGTTGTTCTGGCGCGCGACGTAGATCGTATTGCTGGCGCCATAGGCCTTGTCCCAGTCGGCGCCGAGTTGGGCCTTCCAGTCGGTCAATACATCCATCCAGTGTCCGACCTGGGTTTGCGCCGCCCATGCGACGTTCTTTGCGAGGAACGGCGCCTGCTTCTTGCCGAAGGCCTCCAGCGCCGCAAAGGGGATCACGCCCTTGGCGACGCACTCGTCCATGAAGGCGATGTTGTTTTGCAGGATAATGCGGTTGTTGTCGCGCCAGCCGGCTTCCATCGGCGTGAGATCCAACCCGTCGAGCGCCGACTGCATCCGACTGCGGTAAGCCAGCATCGCGCCGCGCCAGGATTTGTCGTCGGCGTTGTCGACATAGGGGCCGACGACCTCGGCCAGCGCCATCGTGCTGTGACCGACCGATTTGAGCAACTGATAGACGATCGGCACCTGCGGCGCTTCGGTCGGCGCCATTCCCGGGCGGTAGAGGATCATCCTGCCGCCGGCGCCGGAAAACAGCGCCAGGATCACAGGATGCTTGCTCAGAACATTTTGCTGGAAGATCTTTGCGGCGTCGCCGTAGAGGTCGAACATGCCGGTGTTCAGCGCCAGCATGTCCTTGGTCGCGATATCGGCTGGTGCCGCGGCGGTCTTGCCTGCGATCGGCGCCATATAGGCTGGAAGGGTCTGGGCGTTCGCGACCGCGCTGCTGCCGAACAGCAAGATTGCAACCGCCAGGGACAGGTAGCGTTTCATGTCCAAACTCGTCGCGAGGTTAAGCCGTGATTGTTGTTGATTCGTACCTTCACCGCAGTATTCGGTGATTGATGTTTTGCGCAAGCGGTATGTGCCAAGTTTGGCTGCGCTGGTTGCGACATCGTTGATGCCATCTGTAAAATGGCGTGCTTACGGCAGCAGGCGCTCGCGCAGAGCCGTTCGCGGCTGCGGCAGGTCTATCTGACTTCGATCTTCGCCTGCTCCGCGACTTCCTTCCAGACTGCGATTTCCTGTTTGATGTAGCTGGCGAACTCCTCCGGCGTATTGCCGACGATCTGGATCGCCTGCTTCTCCAGCAGCGCTTTGGTTTCCGGATCTTTCAACGCTTCCACGATCTCCGTGTTGAGTTTGTCGATGATCGCCGGCGGCGTATTGGCGGGCGCCAGGATACCGTGCCAGCCGATGGCATCGAAGCCGGGATAGCCGCTTTCGGAAATCGTCGGTATCGCGGCGCGACCGGCGAGCGCTCCTTGCTGGTCACCGCCAGCGCGACCAGCATGCCGGCTTGACTTGCTGCAACGCCGAAATCGGATCGGAAAACACCACCTGCACCTGGCCCGCGACCAGATCGGCGACCGCAAGCGCGGTGCCGCGATAGGGAATATGCGTCATCTTGATGCCGGCCTTTCTGTTGAACAGCTCGGTGACGAGATGATTGGCGGCGCCGACGCCGGTCGTGCCGTAGTTCAATTCGCCCGGCTTGCTCTTCGCGAGGGCCACGAACTCCTGCAGGGTTTTGACGCCCAGCGAGCGGTTCACCACCATGATGTAGGGATAGGCCGTCGTCAGCGAGATCGGCGCAAAAGCCTTGACGGGATCGTAGGGCAGCTGTCCTTGTAGACCGCCGGATTGATCGAGATCGGCCCGGATTGTCCCGAGCAGAAGCGTGTAGCCGTCGGGCTCGGCCTTGTTGACGACTTCGGTGCCGATGATCGAGCCGCTGCCGCCGCGATTTTCGACCACGATGGGTCTGGCCCGATGGTCTTGCCGACTTGCCTGGCGATGATGCGCGCGGTCGAATCGGCAGCAGCCGCCGGCGGCGTAGGGTACGATCAGATGGATCGGGTGCGAGGGGTAATCGTCGGCGCGCGCGGTCGCCCGCGGTCAATGCGGCGGCCAGCGCTATGGCCAGTGCAGGCAGCTTCGAATAGGACCGCATGGTGTCGGCCTCCCGAAAGTCGTGTTCTGACGCCCGGTGCGGGCGGCGGGCTTTTTGTCCGCTGCAGGATCATAGGGCAAAATTTCCTATCCGGTCTACCGGAGGCGCGGTTGCGCTTTTCTGTCACCCTGTCGATTCTTCGCGCCGTCATGAGAGGGAAGACGCATGCTGCGACAAGCCCGGTGTTACCGAGAGCCTTGCGCGCTTCGTTGTTGCAACGCGATGGGAGGATGTCCCGCCGCAGGTGCGGCATCAGGCCAAGCGCTCCTTGGTGAATTTCTTTGCGGTGACGCTGGCGGGCTGCCGCTCCCGGCCGATCGAAATCACGCTGCGCTCGCTCCTCGAATTCTCCGGCGGCCAGGCCGGTCGACCGTGGTCGGACGCAGCGAGAGTGATCGATGCGTCTGAGCGCGGCCTTTCTCAATGCCGCCGGCGCCAATGTCGATGATTTCTGCGACACCCATACCGCGACCGTGATTCATCCGACCGCTCCGGTTGCAGCCTGCGTTGTTTGCCTACGCGGGATTGCGGCCGGCTCAGCGGTGCCGACCTGCTGCTGGCTTTTATCCTCGGCAACGAGGTCCAGGCCCGCATCGGGCTCGCGATCTCGCCCAGCCACTACAACAGGGGATGGCACATCACCTCGACCTGCGGCGTGTTCGGCGCCGCTGCCGGCGATCGGCAAGCTCGCGCCGCTCGACGAACGTCAGATGGTCTGGGCGCTCGGCATTGCTGCCACGCAATCGGCAGGTCTGTGCGAATGCCTGGGTACGCCGGCAAAAGCGTCAGCGTCGGCAACGCCGCCGCAACGGTCTGTGGTCGGCCCTGCTGGCCGAGAAGGGATTCGACGGTCCGCCGAACCGCTTGCCGGCGTGCAGGGCTTTTACCATGCGCTCGCCGAGACAGCCGGACCTGTCCCTCATCACCGACGGCTGGGGCGAGCGCTGGGAGATCATGGCGACGTCCTACAAGCCGTACCCGTGCGGCTTTGTGATTCATCCCGTGCTCGATTGCGTGCTGGACTGGCGTCGCGATCATCCGGCCAGCCGAAGTCGCGCGTGTCGTGGTGCGCGGAAATCCCTTGCTCGGCGTCCGCGCCGACCGGCCGATGTTTCGACCGGCCGCGAAGCGCAGGTCAGCGTGCAGCATGCGGTCGCCGCGGCGCTGGTGAAGGGCAAGGCCGGGTCTCGACCAGTTTACCGATGCCTGCGTGCAGGATCCCGAAGTACTGGCGTTGCGGAGCAAGGTCGAAGTCTTGCGCGACGAGAGCTTTTCCACCGTCGCGGCGGCGGTCGAGATCACGACCGCGGACGGTACGATTTATCAAGCTGGAGCAAACGGCCGCGCGCGGCAGCGACGCCAATCCGACTTTCCGATGCGCGATCTCGAAGACAAGCTGCGCGCCGCAGCGCCGGATGGAATCCGCGCTATGACGCCGCGGCCGCTGATCGATGCGATCTGGGCGGTCGAAGGAGCGCGGACGTTTCGAAGCCTGGTTTCGCTGACCGTACCGCAATAGCTTACGGCCGCACGGCCGGCGTCTCGACCGGCATGCCGCGGGCGCGCGACATCAGGTAAAGCTCGAGCTCGACCAGTTCCGGCGCGCCGTAATCGTAAGTCTGCGCGCGCATGCCGGTGATGCAGTTGCGCAGGCGGCGTTGCAGCGATCCCAGCGTCTGCCACTCCAGCCGGTACATCGGATAGCCGTTCGGCATGGCTTGCGTGACCGCCGAGCCCGCCAGATGCTTGTCCCAGTTATCGTCGTGGCAATTGGTGCAGCCGAGATTGAGTTGTCCCTGCCGCTGCATGAAGAGTTCGCGGCCCTTGGCGACGAACGGTTCGAGCTCGGGGTCGGATGCCGGTCTCGATCGGCAACGCCACGCGATTGCTGCGCAACGAAGGCGCTGAGCGCCAGCAGATCGCGACTTCTCGTAAGGCAGCGGCGTCGGCCTGCTGATGATTGACGCGGCAGAGATTGATGCGCTGCTCCAGATTGACGGGGCGGCCGAGCGCCTTGTCGAAGGCGGGATAGCGCGCCGCGACGCCCTTCATGCTGGCGCGCGCATCGCCATGGCAATCGGCGCAGGCCTTGTCGGCGCCAGCCTTCCTTGCGCTTCCACAGCTTTTCGCCGTCGAGCACCCAGAGCATGCCGGGATTGGCGGTGTCGTCGTCCTGCATCGCCTTGGTTTCCGGCGTCATGAAGCTGTAGCCGGAGCGGCGCTCGGCTTGCGGGATTTCCGTCGGCGACGAACGGCGCCAGCTCGATCAGCAGCGACGCCATCGTTATGATGCTTGCAAATCTCATTCGACGATGATCGAGGCGGAGGCGGTTTCGGAAAAGCCCGTTGTCGCCGATCCATTCGAATTCGAATTTTCCGCTTTCGGTCGCCACGGTGAAAAAGGAAATGAACGGGTTGGCGGCGATCGCCGGGAACAGGTCGGCGCGGAAAATTTCGTTGCCGTTGAAGCGGCAGGTGAAGCTCGTGATGATATCGCGCGGTACGATCTCGCCGGAGGCGGTGTGGCGATAGCCGGTTTCCATGATGTGCGACATCAAGCGTCTTGATTTCGATGATGTCGCCGCGTTTTGCCTTGCGTGGAACGTTGATCAGGGCGGAGGGCATCAGATCACCTCCTCGGTGCAGGCCGCCAGCGTCACCACGACCTCGACGGTGGTCGACCAGAACGAGTCGTCCGACAACCTCGCGATGGCGATGATCTTCTGGCTGTCGGCGAGGCGCATGCGGGTCGAAACCTGCGCGCGGCCGGCTGCGCGGCCGAGATAGAAATTGCCGATATTGGGCTGCGGGTTCTTTTCGTTGAAGACGTGGATGCTTTTGACGTAGTCCTGCGCCGTCATCGGGCTCGTGACGCTGACCGTCATCGGCACGCGTGTTGCCGTTCTCGACCAGCGGCGGAATGTCGAGTTTGACCTTGCCGGTCTGGACCGCCGCTTCGCCGACGACGTTCCGGATCGCGCACGACATCATCTCGGGCGTCGCCTCGGCGGGGCGCAAGGTTACGCCAAGCACCGCCGCACTGCCGCGCGAGGCTGAGAAAGGTTCGGCGCGTGGTTTGATCCGGCATTGGCATCATCGCATTCCTATTCCCGCAGCGTCACCAGATACGCCACGATATCCTCGATCTGCTCGGCCGACAGGATCGGCTTGCCGCGCCAGGCGGGGCCGACCCGATTGAGGCCGTTGACGCGATAATAGGACGGCATGATCGTCGCGGGATTGAGGCGGGAAGCGTCCACCAGCCGCAGCCGAAGCTGTGCCGCCGACCAGCGGCTGCCGGAGCCTGCAAGGCTGGGCGCCAGATCGCCCTGGAACTTCTCTTCCGGAAATGGGCCGCTATGGCAGAGAATGCATGTGTTGATCGATCCATGACCAGCCCGCGCCGCGCGTGGCGTCGCCTTGCGCCGTCGTCAGCGATTCCGCAATGGCGTCACCGACGACGGTATAGGGACGCAAGTTCCTGCGCGCCGGCCGGGCAGGGCAACGCAAGCAGCGCCGCCGAGAGCCCTATCGCCGCAATCTGGATCGCCGACTTAGCCAAAGGTTTCCACCGTGATCGTCTTGAACCAGTTTTGCGCCTGCTCAGCCTCGCGCTGGCGAATCTCGCGCGGCGCATCGACCGGGCTTGTGCCGCCTTCGACTTCGGCGAACTGGTCCTCCTTGGGCTGATAGTCGCCCGACAGCGAGAACGCGTAACCGGGCGCAACCGTGTTGTAGCAGGCGCCGTTCAACCGGGGCGTTTCAGGCGATTTGCCGGCCATCAGGCTTACGATGACGGCGGCGCAGGCCTTGCCTTGCGCGTTCGCGGCCGATGCGGATTTGGGAATCTGTCCGGCGATACAGGCGTCGCCGATGACGTGAACATTGGGCACGAGTTTTGAGGCGAAGCTGACGGGGTCGATCGGGCACCAGCCGGTGTTGTCGGCCGCGCCGGCGACGTCGGCGATGTGGCCGGCTTTTTGCGGCGGGATCACGTTGGCGACCTGGGCGGTGTAATTGCCGAAATCGGTGACGATGGTGTTGGTCGCGGGCTCGACCGACGTCACCCGTCCGCCCTGCGACAGCGCGATCCGTTCGATCATGCCGGGATAGAATTCCTTCCAGGCTTTCTCGAACAGCCGCTGCTGCGAAAATCCGTCCTTGGCGTCGAGGATCAGGATCTTCGAGCGCGGCTTTCTGGTCTTCAGATAATGCGCGATCAGGCTGGCGCGCTCGTATGGCGCGGGCGGACAGCGCAAGGGCGCGGCGGGAACCGCAAGCACGACAATGCCGCCGTCCTCCATGGCTTCGAGTTGCCGTCGCAACAGCATCGTCTGCTCGCCGGCCTTCCAGGCATGCGGCATCTTGAGGGAGGCGGCGTCGTCATAGCCGGGCAGCGCATCGAAGCGCAGGTCGATGCCGGGCGCCAGCACCAGGCGGTCGTATTTGATGGAACTGCCGTCGGCGAGACCAACCGTGCGCGCTTGTGGATCGATCTTTGCGGCTGCCTGCGGGATGACGGTCACGCCTTCGGCGGCGATCCTGTCATAGCCGAATTGCTGGGCTTCGATTTCCCGCAAGCCCGCGATCACCTCATTGCTGAACGGGCAGGCGGTGAAAATGCGGTTCGGCTCGATCAATGTCACCTGCAGCCTTGCATCGAGTTTCCGCAATGCCCGCGCGCAGCTCGCGCCGCCAAAACCGCCGCCGATCACGACGATGCGCGCGGCGGATTGGGCGAACGACGGCCACGGCAACGCCAACGATGCCGTCGCGGCCGTGATGCCACGAACGACGTTTCTCCGCGTCATCGGGCGCAGGGCGTTCATCCGTAAAATCCAGTGCGAGGCGGCGGCCACAAGGCCGCCGCCTCAAATGTCAGGCGAAGGTGATGTTCTGATCCCGCAGCGGCACCGAACGGATGCGTTTGCCGGTGGCTGCGAAATAGGCGTTGAGCACTGCCGGTCCGGCCACGCAGATGGTCGGCTCGCCGACGCCGCCCCAGAAGCCGCCGCTCGGCATCACGATCGATTCCACCTTCGGCATCTCGTTGATGCGCATCGAGTTGTAGTTGTCAAAATTGCTCTGCTCGATGCGACCGTCCTTGACGGTGCAGCCGCCGTAGAACAGCCCGGACAGCCCGTAGACGAAGGAGCCCGCGACCTGCCGTTCGATCTGCGCCGGATTGACGGCGTAGCCGGGATCGGTGGCGGCGACGATGCGATGTACTTTTATCTTTGTGCCGTCGGTGACGGATATCTCCGCAGCCCCCGCGACGTAGCTGTTATAGCCCATATGCTGGGCGATGCCGCGGAAGACGCCTTGCGGTGCAGGCTTGTCCCAGCCGATTTTTTCGGCGACGGCATTGAGTGCTGCGAGATGTTTTGGATGATTGGTCATCAGCTTGCGCCGGAACGCGAGCGGATCCTGACCCGCGGCATGGGCCAATTCATCCATGAAACATTCGAGATAGACCGCGTTCTGGTTGACGTTGACGCCGCGCCAGAAGCCGGGCGGGACGTGCGGATTGCGCATCGAATGATCGATCAGCAAGTTCGGAACCGAATAGCCGATCGCGGCTTCGCCGGTTGCGTTGAGGCCGGCAAACGTCGCCGGATCCTTGCCGTTGACCAGCGCTTCCTGACGCAGCGCGTACAGGATCGACTGGCCGGATATCCGCATATGCAGGGCGGTCAGATTGTTGTCGGCGTCGAAGCCGGCGGTCATCTTGCATTGCGTGATCGGGTGATACGCGCCGTGCTGCATGTCCTCCTCGCGCGACCATAACAGCTTGATCGGTATGCCCGGCATCTGCTTGGCGATCGAAACCGCCTGGCGGACATAGTCGGTCTGGCCGCGGCGGCCAAAACCGCCGCCGAGCATCTGCTTGTGCACGTCGCATTTGTCGGCCGGCAGCCCCGAGACTTCCAGGACAGCCGCGAAGGCCGCCTCGCCATTTTGGGTGCCGCACCAGACCTCGCATTTGTCCGCGGTGTAGAGCGCGGTGGCGTTCAGCGGCTCCATCGCCGCGTGGTTCTGGTAGGGATAGTTGTAGACCGCCTCGACTTTCTTGGCAGCACCTGCAAGGGCTGCTTTGACGTCACCGTTCTGGTTGCCGACGAAGGCCTGTTGCGAGTTGTCGAGGCCTTCGGCGAGCCATGCTGCGATCGTCGCACTCGAGACTTTGGCATTGTCGCCTTCGTCCCAGACGATCGGAAGCGCTTCGAGTGCGGTCTTGGCGTGCCACCAGGTGTCGGCGACGACGGCGACCGCGTGGTCGTTGACCCGCACCACCTTCTTGACGCCCTTCATGCCCACGACCTTGGCTTCGTCATAGCTTTTCAATTTGCCGCCGAATACCGGGCAGTCCTTGATTGCGGCGTTGAGCATGCCCGGCAGTTTGATGTCGATGCCGTACACCGTCGTGCCGGTGGTCTTGTCGGCGGTATCGAGCCGCTTCATCCCCTTGCCGGCGATCTTCCAGTCTTTTGGATCCTTCAGCTTTACTTCAGCCGGTGGTTCCAGCTTGGCTGCGACTTCCACCACCTTGCCGTAGGTCGTGGTTTTTCCCGACGGCGTATGGGTGATGACGCTGTTCGCTGCCGAGCATTCCGCGGCCGGGACCTTCCATTCATTGGCGGCGGCCTGGACCAGCATCATGCGGGCGGCGGCGCCGCCCTTGCGGACATATTCCTGGCTGGTGCGGATGCCGCGGCTGCCGCCGGTGGAAAAATCACCCCAGGCGCGCTTGCGGGCGACGCTCTGGCCGGGGCTCGGGAACTCGGTCGTCACCTTCGACCAGTCGCATTCGAGTTCTTCGGCGACGAGTTGCGCCAGACCCGTGAGGGTACCCTGGCCCATCTCGGAGCGGGCGATGCGGATCACGACAGTGTCATCGGGGCGGATCACCACCCAGGCGTTGACTTCGGGCGAGCCGTCGGCCGCGCGCACGACGGTCGGACCGCCGAACGGCAGATCGAGGCTGAGTGCCAGGCCGGCACCCGCCGTAGCGGTTCCGATGACGAAGGCGCGGCGGTTGAGTTTGGGCATGCTGTGCTGGTTCATGATTGCCCCCTCACGCGTTCGCTGCGGCGTGGATGGACTCGCGCACCTGCTGGAACGTGCCGCACCGGCAGATATTGGTGATGGCCTCGTCGATATCGGCGTCGGTTGGTTTCGGCTTCTCCTTCAGAAGCGCCGCCACCGCCATGATCATGCCGCTCTGGCAATAGCCGCATTGCGGAACGTCGTTGGCGATCCAGGCCTGCTGCACCTTGTGCAGGACGCCATTGGCGGCGAGACCCTCGATGGTGGTGATCTGCTTGCCGACGGCCTCGCTGACCGAGACGCCGCAGGAGCGCATCGCGACCCCATCGATGTGAACGGTGCAGGCGCCGCATTGTGCAATGCCGCATCCGTATTTGGTTCCGGTCAGTCCGACGTTCTCCCGGATCGCCCAAAGCAGCGGTGTATCGTCTTCGACATCGACGTTGATCGTCTTGCCGTTGATAGTGAGGTTTGCCATCGCTTTTCCCCTGATTAGCTCAATCCATCGAGAGAGCTTCGCGGCGATGGTGGACTGGAACCCCTGACAGTTCAAATCAAGAAAACGCGTTTGCAGCGCGGAAGATTTTTGATTTTCTGGTGTTACCTCGCCTCATAGCGACATGGCGTACATTACGGCTTGGTCATCTTGAAGGCGTCGAGAATGGGCGCGCAGGCAGCGCCCGACTTGACGCACCAGGCACGCTGCACCTCGGCGGCGCCCGATTGCAGCGCCTCGGCAATGGAGGGCGCGGGACTGGTATCGATGGTCACGCCGTTCTGGCGCATGCGCTGATAGTTTTCCTCCAATCGAGTCGACAGCGCGAGCCACAATTCACGCTCGGTCTGGCGCGAGGCTTCATCGACGGCCGCGCGCAGCTCGCCGCTCAATCCGTCATAGACCGCCTGATTGACGCTGGCGACCGATAGCGGCAGCGAATAAGTGATCTCGCTGAAATAGGGCAGATACTGCCAAAGCTTGCGGCCGGCGCCGCCGTCGCCGGACGACAATACCGCGTTGATGCTGCCGTCGACCAGCTTCGGCATCGTGTCCGCAAAACTGATCGAGGCGGCCTTGGCACCGGCGCTGGTGAATACCTCCGTTGAAGTTTTGTCATAGGTGCGTATCGAAAGCCCCGCCAGATCGGCCGTCGTCTTCAGCGGCGTCTTCGACCAGATGCCGGACGGCGGCCAGGGCGTCAGATAAAGCAGCCGCAGGCCCTTCTTCTGCAGCGCCGCCGCCAGATATGGCCGCGCGATGTCGGCAAGACGCCTGGCGTCGGCGGTCGACGTCACCAGAAATGGCAGCGAGGGCAGCGCGAAGATCGCGTCTTCGGATTCCAGCGCGCCGGCAAAGGCATCGCCGGCGGGCACCCGGCCTGCCGCGATCGCGGTAAGCATGCCGGCCGATTTGATGCCGGCGGTGGCATCGAAACTCGGCCTGATCTGCAGTTTTCCGACGCTCAATTCGGCGACATGTTTTGTAAATGTCGTCAGACCAAGCCCCGGCATCGCATTTTCAGGATATTCGGTCGGCATATCCCAGACCGTCTGGGCGCGGATGGCAACCGGTTGCAGCAGTAGAAGTGCTGCGGCCAGCAATTTCAGAAGTCGCACTGTCTCTCCGATCCCGTCATGTCTTGCGCGGTGTGCCGACCACCAGACGCAGAAAGCTCATCACGCTCCCGAGTGCGGCAAACCCGGCGCCGAGTGCCAATGCAAGCGTCGCGCCATCGCGGCCGGCGAGGGTGAAGCACAGTGCTGCGAGCGCGGCGCCGGCTGTCTGCCCGGTCAGGCGCGCGGTCGCGACGATGCCGCTGGCGCTGCCGCTGCGATGCGGCGGCGCGCTCGACATCAGCGCTTTCATGTTGGGCGTTTGAAAAAAGCCGAATCCGATCCCGCAGATCACCATGCGCCAGACGATGTTGGCGATGCCAGGCGAAGTCGGCAGCGTCGCCAGCAACACCATGCCGGTGCCGAGCAGCGCAAGGCCGATACCGCCTAAAATGCCGACGGGATAGCGGTCGGACAGCCGGCCGCCGATCGGCGCCATGATGGCGACCACCAGCGGCCACGGCGTCATGAAGAATCCGGTCTCGACCTGGGTCCGCAGCAGCACGTCCTCGAAGTAGAACGGCAACGACACGAACGCCAGGCCCTGCACCGCGAACGAGCACACCGCGGTGGCCGCGGACAGCGCGAACATCGGCCGCCGGAACAGGTCGATCGGCAGCATCGGCGCCGGATGATCGGCTTGCCTGCGCATCAAAAGCCAGCCCAGCAGGATCGCGGCGGCGAGCTCGCCCGATACCAGGCTGGTCGATGTCTGGTGCGCGGCGCTGCCGATGCCGGTGATGAAGAGCCCGAGGCAAGCGGCGGCCAGCGCGGCGCCGATGAAATCGAAGGCGTGCCCGGCGCGCGGCGTCGACGGCAACGTCTTCAGGCCGATCAATAGCGCGATCACGCCGAACGGAAGATTGACCGCGAACAGCCACGGCCAGGGTCCGAACGCCAGAATGCCGGAGGCGATCGTCGGTCCGAGCGTGAACGCGGTCGCGACCACCAGCGCGTTGTGGCCAAATCCGCGACCGAGCATGCGGGTCGGGTAAACGAAGCGGACCAGCGCCGTGTTCACGCTCATCAGGCCGCTGGCGCCTAACCCCTGCAGCGTGCGCGCGACCAGCAGGCTTTCCAGCGACCACGCCAGCGCGCAACCGAGCGAGGCCAGCGTGAACAGCAAGAGCCCGCCGAGATAGATGCGCTGGTGACCGACGATTTCGCCGAGCGCGCCGAGCGGCAGCAATGTTGCGACCAGCGCGATCTGATAGACGTTGACCACCCACACCACTTCGGCCGGGCTGACATGGAGGTCGGCAGCGATCGCGGGCAGGGCGATGTTGGCAATGGCCGTATCCAGCGAGGCCATCGCCAGCGCCGTGAAAATCGCCGCCACCGCCCAGCGCCGCAGATTGGGCGGCAGGCCGTCCATCAGTGACGTGGCAGGCGGCTTTGCGGTCGTATCTGCGGACATTCTGTCGGGTTTCTCTGGGGCGGGGCGATACACGCCCACGGCGGCATGTACTACGGACCAGCGGCGGGCCACAGCCACGGCGATGCATGATGCGTATGCGAAGGGTGGGCCAGACTGGCTAGGTGAATATAGCTGTCGTCCCGGCGAACGCCCTAGGGCATGCACACATCTCTGAGGCTCCATCCAGCAGCGAAGACGTAGAAGTATTCGAGGCCGTGTTTCATGGTGATCGGACCGGGCGGTTTGGATGACGGATAGCCGTCCCATCCGCCTAGACGGCCGATGATCCAGGCCGCCCAGGCAAGGTTGTCGGGTGGATGCGGGTTCTTGAGCCGCTTGGTTTGGGCCTCGAGATTTTGGTTGAGGGCGGCGAGCGTTGCGACCTCGTTGGAATCGAAGGCAAGGCGGACCGGCAGATGGCTTCGGCCATCACGTGCCTGCAGGAGCTGGATGGTGATGACCGCCGCCTTTGCCGCAATCGCGACGAGCTTGAGGAGGCGGTCGGCGGTAGCGATCTGGCTGTCTTCGAGCCTGAAGCCTTGGGTCTTGAGGACGCGGAAGAACTGCTCGATCAGCCAGCGCCGCTTGTACCATTCGACGATGCGCCAGGCTTGTTCTGCATTCGCTACTGGGTGCGTGGTGAGAAGCCGCCAGTGTAGCGGCTCGGTGCCGACATGCGGATCGACCTCACGCACGTCGACCAGGGTCAGCGGCAAGCTTTCAGGCAGATGGCGCAGGAACTTGCTTTGCGGCCTGGCCAGGCTGACCGCGCCGAAGCGAAGTTCGAGAGGCACGACGCGTTCGGGCCGCTGCGCGCGCGCCGGCAGCACGATGGCGCGCTGCTCCACGACCGCCATGGCTTCGCTGGCCGCATACAGGCCGGTCCCGTCCGCGAGCTTGCGCTCATGCATGCTGCGGGCGATCACATGGAAGTGCTGCTCGGCCGCGCTGGCATAAAGGGCGAAGATATCGCTCTCGCGGTCGCCCAGCGCAGTCACCATGGCGGCCTTGGCCAGCAGCGGTTTGGTCGCCAGCGCCGTGGCGATCCAGCGCTGCGATTCCTTGTCCGACAAATCGCGCAGGTCGTGCGAGACGGTACGGCGGCCCTTGCGGGTCCACACCTGACCGCTCAACAAACCAAGACAGCTACCGCTCTCGGCGTCCACCGCCAGCATCGGGTGCAGCAGCACCCCGCGGCCGTTGCCATGACCGATCTCCCCGAGCCCGCGCCGGCGTTTTGCAGTCGTGGCAAAATTGATTTCGCTGGTGTCCTGGATCGCTAGTACATGGCGGCCTTCAGCTGCGGCTACCGTGCCCTCGCTCCAGCTTTCGATCACGCGCTCGGTCGTCACCTTGGCATTGCCAAGGAAGCGGTGGAACTGCACTTCCCGGGCGCGGATGCCTCTTGCCAGCCGCCGCAGGCAGACATCCCTGCTCGCAACCATGCGTTCGACGAGCGCCGCCCCCTTTTATCGAGACGACGATCCCCGAACCGACCCAATGACCAGTCAATTTGCGCCAGCATGTCGACACCCCTGCCAAAAGCCGAAGTGTCGCAATAGAAATCACATGAATTCCTGATTCTGGAATCCCATTTCTGGACCCCGAGTCAATCCGCCGCACCAGATGTGTGCATGCCCTAGTCTTACTGAGTCAGAAAGCCGCAGGGCAATGGCGCGGCGACTCGTTGTAGCGTTGGGGGATTCGGTTTTCAGCAAGCGAGGGCTGAGATGGATCTTCAAGAGAAGAGCAGTGAGGTGCGGTTTTCGGCCTATGTCGAGGAACTCGTGGGGGTGATTGGTCACGCCGACCGGGCAAAGCCACTGCGGGATTATTGCCAGGGCCTGATGCTGCCGTGCGAGCGCAAGAGCGTGGAACCGATGGCTGCGGTGACGGCACCCGAGCGAACTGCGGCGCAGCACCAGTCTCTGTTGCATTTTGTCGGCGAGGGGCGTTGGTCGGACGAGCGGGGCCTGGCCAAAGTTCGCGAGATGGTTCTGCCCGCGATCGAGCGGCATGGGCCGATCGAGGCCTGGATCATCGACGACACGGGCTTTCCCAAGAAGGGCACGCATTCGGTTGGAGTGGCTCGGCAGTATTGCGGCCAACTCGGCAAGCAGGACAATTGCCAGGTCGCGGTGTCGCTGTCGCTGGCCAATGCACATGCGAGTCTTCCGGTGGCCTACCGCTTGTATCTGCCGGAGAGTTGGGCCTCTGACCCTGCCCGCCGCAAGAAGGCAGGCGTGCCTGAGGAGATCGGCTTTCAAACCAAGCCTGAGATCGCGCTCGATCAGATCCGCGCGGCCTGCGCAGCGGGCTTGCCGCGCGGAGTGGTTCTGATGGATGCGGGCTATGGCACTCACATCGATCTGCGCAGGGCCGTTACGGCGCTTGGGTTGCCTTATATTGCCGGCATTCTCTCGAACACAACGGTCTGGGCGCCTGGCACGGGGCCCTTGCCGCCTAAGCCTTACGTCCCGGGCCGCGGCCGGCCGACCAAACAGCTGCGCCGCGATGCCGAGCACCAACCGGTCAAAGTCAAGGATCTTGCCTTCAGCCTTCCGGCCAAGCTCTGGCGGACGATCACTTGGCGCGAGGGAACCAATGTGCCCCTCAAATCGCGTTTTGCGCGGCTGCGCATTCGCATCGCCCATCGCGACTTCAACCGCAGCGAACCTTGGCCGGAAGAATGGCTTTTGATCGAATGGCCGAAGGGAGAAGAGGAGCCGACAAAGTATTGGCTTTCAACTCTGCCGGAGAATATTGGCTTCGCCCGTCTGGTCGATCTCGCCAAATTGCGCTGGCGCATCGAGCGCGATTATCAGGAGCTGAAGCAGGAGGTCGGGCTCGGTCACTTTGAAGGGCGCGGCTGGCGCGGCTTCCATCATCACGCCACGCTCTGCGTCGCGGCCTACGGATTCCTGATCTCCGAACGGGAGACGATTCCCCCCTCAGGACCTCGCTCGACCGTTCTCTTCCCGCAACTTGCCGTTCCCGACGGTTATCGACCCAGAGGATCCGCCCTTGCGGCCTGAACGCCACATTCCAAATTCGATCGCAACCATGCGCAGGCGGCTGGCCGACGCGATCATCAGAACCTTGCAACGATGTCCGTGTTGCAGACGCCGGGCACAAAATGTCGATCAATCAACGTTTATGACGCAGTAAGACTAGGGCCTTCGCCGGGACCCATAATCCCGGTAGTCTGTTGTTGTACAAGGTGTCGCACACCAGTCCTTGATCGAAGGGCCGCGGTGTATAGGTCCCGGCTCAAGGCCGGAACGACGTGGAGAGAGACGTCGTCAAACACGACTTCGCGATCTCGCGGCTCAATCCGCCCGAGTTTTTCTCTTCACTTCCGCCTTCTGAGAAATCAGAGGGCGCGGGGAACGCCGGGTGCACGCTGCACCCGCGGTCTCGTGCGCAAACATGCACAAAAGAAGCGCACACGAGCATACAGGTTCAGCGGAGGCAATCCGACATTCCCCGCGCAATGGTTTTACGGCTTATAGCGCGCTCTCCCCGGTGATCGGCTTTCTTGTCACCGTCGCCGCGCGGATACCGCGCAACTTGACGCCAGCGTCGAGGCGTCGGAACCACACGACTTCGCCGTCCGCTTTGGCGCCGTTCGTCAAAGGCACCTCCACGTCCATCGCATCCCGCCCCACGTCCGTGACGATCGCGAGCGCCCCTCTGGAGGAGCAGGATGGGCGAAGTTCTAAAGTTGATTTGCCCGACGCGGCAAGAGGAATATTTTCTCAGCGTGGGCTTGACAGGGTTTGAGTGATTTGCCCGTCAGGATGTTTTTGCGCGCTGCGCCCGACCTCTCCCCGTCATTGCGAGCGAAGCGAAGCAATCCATAGGGCAACAAGCAAGAATGGATTGCTTCGTCGCTTACGCTCCTCACAATGACGGGAGAGGCGTCGGAAATTCACTCCTCGTCATTCCGGGGCGGGCGAAGCACGAGCTACGATGTGCGATTGCACATCGGAGAATCCAAACTCCCGATCATGGTTATGGATTCCGGGCCCGCGCCAAGTGGCGCGTCCTGGAATGACGGAGTGCTTTATCGCCTTCGCCCCGTTTCCTGGCTTGCCCCAACCGTCGATCGGCGCGATGCTGGCTCCAGAGACCAAGCTATTGCGAGGTCAGTCATGAGACCACTCCTGATTGCAGCACTCTACTTCGGATCATTTATCGCCATCGGCCTGATCGCGAAGCTGGCGCTCACCCGCCTCGGCCGCGATACCGACCTCACCGACATTCAGTCGCAGGCCGGTCCAAACCGTCGAAAGCACAAGGGCTTCCTGTTGGGCGCGTGGCGGAACGAAGATTAGCCTCTGCAGACAGTGGCCGCCATTGAGACGGGGAAGACCTCGGAAATTCACTCGCCGTCATTCCGGGGCGTGACCTTCGCCGCTCCCCGCGCTTCAATCCAGCCCCAACACGCGCATCGCATTTCCCCCCGCAAGCTGCGCGATCGTGCCCTCGTCGATACCCTGGATTCCCGCGATGTGGCCGATCGGATTGTATTCGGCCATGTCGAAGGGGTAATCGGTGCCCATCAGGATGCGGTCGGGGCCGAACAGGTCGAGCAGATAGGCGAGCTGGTGATAGCTGAACACGACGGTGTCGAGATAGACCTGCCGCAGATAGGTGGTTGGCGGCAGCGGCAAGTCGGCGTGGCAATCCCGGCGGGCGCCCCAGGCGTGATCGATGCGGCCGGAATAGCCGGGAAGGTAGCCGCCGCCGTGCACGGCCATCACCTTCAGTTCCGGAAATCGCGCCAGCGTGCCCGAGAAAATCAGATTATGGAGCGCGAGCGTGGTGTCCAGCGGATTGCCGAGCACGTTGCTGAGATAGAAATGGGTAAGGCGCTCGCCGTGGGTAAAGCCGTTCGGATGCATCATGATGAATGCGCCGAGCTGTTCTGCCCTGGCGAAGAACGGCCGGAATTTCGGATCGGATAATTCCTGGCCGTCGACATTGGTCAGGATCTCGACGCCTTTCAATTTCAGTTCACCCATCAAATAGTCGAGCTCGCGCACGGCGAGCTCCGGCTCCTGCAGCGTGACGACGCCGAGGCCGACGAAGCGGTCCGGCTTGCGCGCGCAATATTCGACGACGCCTTCGTTGGCGATGCGGTGGGCCTGTTCGGCGATTTTCGGATCGATCGTGTAGTAACACTGGCCCGGCGCGGGGGCCACGACCTGGATATCGATGCCCATGCGGTCGAGGTCGCGCAGCCGGCGATCGATCGTGGTCATGACCTCGCCGACATCCTTTTCCTGCTGCGCGTTGACTTCTTTGGTCGCGGCATCGGCGAAATGCGCAAGCGGGATGCGGCTGAGATCGATATGCGGCTGCGCAAGTTTCGCGGCCTGGGGCACCACGATGTGGGCGTGAATATCGATGGTCACCGACGACGGCCGCCGGGCGAGGCCGTCGGCGTCGTGGATCCGTGCCGCGGTACGGCCGTAGCGGTTCTTCTTCTCGATCATGGGATGCACTTCCTTTTCTTCGTTTGTTGTTCGTTAGTTCGATTTGGCGGCGTTTCGCCGCGGCCACCGGACCGAGATTGTGGTGGCGTCGGCTTCGCCAAGGCCGGCCGCTTCGGCTTCCTCGAAGCAGGCCAGCGCACTGGCCGCCACCGGGAGTGCGGCGTCGATGGAGGCGGCGAATTGCACTGCCGTCGCCAAATCCTTTTTCGCGGCGCTGATGCCGAACGCGGTTTCGCCGCGCGGCTGCCCGCTCAATCCTTTTGCGATCACGGCGCCGCGGCCCTTCATCGCGGTCGGCGTGCCGGCGGTGTCGGACAGGATATCGATCAGCCGGTCGGGAGCAAGCATCAGTGGCTCGCAAAGGGTCAGCGCTTCGCCCAGGGCCTGCCAGTACACCAGCAGCGGCAGGTTGACGGCGAGCTTCATCGTGGCACCGGCGCCGAGGCCGCCGACATGTTCGATGCGCCGGCACATTTGTTCGAGCAGCGGCATCGCGCGGCCGACAGCGTCGGGCGCTCCGCCGACCAAACCGAACAGTTTTCCTTCCTTGGCAGGCCCAGTGCTGCCTCCGACCGGGCATTCCACGAACACGCCGCCTTGCTGCGTCACGGCAGTTCCGACGGACTGCATCGTGTCCGGCCGCAGCGTGCTCATGTCGATCAGGAGTTTGTTCGCGAGTTTCCCGGTCAGGAGGCCCTTGGGCCCGCGATAGACCGCTTCCGTGGCCGCATCGTTCAACAACATCACGATGACAGTTTCACAGCCCTCCACGAGTTCGGCAGGCGAGGCGAATGATTTTGCCCCGGCATCCACCAGCGATTTCGTTTTCGCCGAATCCCGGTTCCAGACCGCAACGTCGTGGCCGACCGCCATCAATCGCTGCGCAATCGATGATCCCATCCGTCCCGTGCCGCACACGCCGACTTTCATGATCCGATCTCCTTTTTGACGGGAATTCTTCGTTCAATGTGCACGATAGATACCGAGATTTTGCGAAACGATCGCGTCATTGTTCACGAGTTCTTCGGCCGAGCCATCGAACACGCAGCGTCCGGTATTGAGGATCACGGCCTGGTCGGCGACGTCGAGCGCGAGCTTGAGATTTTGCTCGACAAGGACGATGGATTGCCCTTCGTCCTTGAGACGCCGAATCGTGCGCCCGACCTCGGCCACGATCAGCGGCGCCAGGCCTTCCGAGGGTTCGTCGAGCAGCAGAACGCGCGGATTGCCCATCAGCGCGCGGCCGATCGCCAGCATCTGCAGCTCGCCGCCGGACAGCGTGCCGGCCATTTGCGCGTGGCGCTCGCCGAGGCGCGGAAACATGTCGTAGATCCGGTCGATGTCCCAGGGCACCGAAACCTTGTTGCGGCGTTGCCGCGCCACCAGCAGATTTTCCCAGACCGACAACGAAGGGAATATCCGCCGGCCCTGCGGTACCAGACCGATGCCGAGATGCGAGATGCGTTCGGGGCTGAGGCCTGCGATGGCTTCGCCGAACAGGCTGATCGCGCCGCCCTTGGGCTTGAGGAATCCGATGATGGTCGAAATGCAGGTCGATTTTCCCGAGCCGTTGCGTCCGAGCAAGGCCAGCACCTGGCCGGGCCGCAGGGCAAAGCTGATCCCGTGCAGGATATGGCTGTCGCCATAGAAGGCGTGCACATCGGTCAGGCGAAGCGCATCAGACGCCAAGATACACCTCACGCGTTCTGGGATCCGCAACCACGCTGTCACGTTCGCCATCGACGATGACCCGGCCGTAATTCAAAAGCGTCACGGTCTCGGCGAGGTCGAGCGCGGTATCCATGTCGTGCTCGATCATGACAATGGCGGTTTCGCGCGGGATCGCCGCGATCAGCGCTTTCACAGTCGATCGTTCGGCATTGGACAAGCCCGCCAGCGGCTCGTCCAGCAGCAGCAGGCGGGGTTTTTGCGCCAGCGCCATCGCCAGCTCGACGCGGCGCTTTTCGCCGTAGGCAATGTCGGAAACCGGATGATCGGCCAGGTGCAGCAGGCCGACCGCATCGAGGATGCGCCGGGCTTCGGTCGCGAGATCGCCGTAATGCGACAGCGGACGCCACATCTGCCAGCGCGACGGTCGCAAGCCCAGCAGGCCAAGCGTGACATTGTGCTCCAGCGTGTCGCCATCGAACAGCGCGATGATCTGGTAGGTGCGCGACATGCCGCGGTGGGCGCGCTGATAGGGCGCCATTCGTGTGACGTCGGCGCCGAACAATCTGACCTGTCCCGAATTCGGTTTGAGGTCGCCGGTGATCTGGTTGAACAGCGTGGTCTTTCCGGCGCCATTCGGGCCGATGATCAGGCGCCGCTCGCCCGGCCGGATCGCGAGCGATATGTCATGCGTGGCCACCAGACCGCCGAACGATTTCCGGAGATCGCTGATCTCGAGCGCGTATGTCGGTCCGGTCGAATTCATCGCGGCCGCCGGCGCAGGTTTTGCAGCTTGCTCAAGCCGGGAACGATCCCGGTCGGCATTACCAGGACGATGAACAGGAACACCAGCCCAAGCAGCATGTTCCAGCGCTCGACATAGGCCGAGGCGTAATTCTTCAACAGCAGCACCAGTGCCGCGCCGACCGCCGGGCCGCTCAGCGTTCCCGAGCCGCCGGCGATCACGCCGAGCAGCGCTTCGGCCGAGCTCGTGGTGGAGAGCGATGTCGGATGAATGTACTTGTTGTAATAGACATAGAGCAGTCCGGATACGCCACCCCAGAAGCCGGCGTAGATAAAGGTGATCCAGCGGATCATCCAGGGATTGAAGCCGAGCGCCGCCATCCGCCGCGGCTGGTCGCGAACGCCCTTCAGCGACGATCCGAACGCGGACGACACGAACGTCGTCATCATCAGGAACGAAACCGCCGCCACCGCCAGCGCGAACCAGTAGAACGACGCGGCGCTGTCCAGCGAGATGCCGAACGGCATCGGCCGGGTCAGGCCGGCGATGCCATTGTCGCCGTTGGTCACATTGGACAGGCGGTAGGCCAATCCCCACAGCACCTGCGACAGCGCCAGCGTGATCATCAGGAAGCCGAGGCCGGACGCGCGGAGCGCAATGACGCCGAAAGCGGCCGCCATCGCGGTCGTGCCGGCGATCGAGATGAGCGCGGCGGGCCCATGCGAAAAACCGTAGCGGCTGGTGAGCAAAGCGGAAATATAGGCGGCGACCCCGAGAAAGGAGGCGTGTCCAAGCGACGTCATGCCGCCGAAGCCGACCAGCAGATTGAGACTGAGGGCAAAGATGGCCGCGATCAGGATCTGGCTGGCGAGGTTGACGTAGAAGTCGCCGGCGAAGGATGGCAGCAAAACGAGCAAGGCTGCGAACGAAAGGGCTGCGATCCACTTCATGCGCCCAGACGCCCCAACAGGCCCTGGGGCCGCAACGCCAGCACGACGATCATCGGCAGAAACAGGATGATATAGGCCAGTTCCGGAAACAGCGCGGTCCCGAACGTGTAGATGAAGCCGACAATGAAGCTGCCGATGAACGCGCCGAGCAGGCTGCCGATGCCGCCGAGGATGACGACGATCAGCGCCAGCGGCAGCATGTCGCCGTCGAGCCCGGGATAGGCCGACAGGATCGGGCCGCCCAGCACGCCGCCGGCGCCGGCGATGCCCGCGCCGAGACAGAACACGATCGTGAACAGGTTCGAGACGGGAATCCCGACCGCGCGCGCCATCTGCCGGTCATCGACGCCGGCCCGGATCATCGCGCCGAGCCGGGTGCGCTCCAGCAGCAAATATAGCGTGATCGCAACGGCGATGGCGCATCCCACCAGCACCAGGCGATAGGTCGGAAACACCAGGCCGAACAGCCGGGTCGGCGCCTGCAGGTTTCGCGGCGTCGGTACCGGTATCGAATCGCCGCCCCATAGCGCGAGGCAGGCGTCGGAAATGATGAAGGACATGCCGAGCGTCACCAGCACCTGTCCCAGCGGATTGGTCTTCAGCCGGGTCAGCACCAGCCGCTCGAACAACCCGCCGATCGCGGCTACGGCGAGGCCGGCCCAAACCGCCACGGTCCAGATGCTGAGGTCGGGATTGGCCCGCATCGCGGTGGCGCCGAAATAGGTGCCGAGCATGAAGAACGCGCCATGCGTCAAATTAGCGAGCCGCATCAGGCCGAAGATCAGCGAGAACCCGGACGACAGCAGGAACAGCAGACCACCCAGCGAAAGGCTGTTGAGACCCTGGATGATCCAAAATTGCATCGTCTGCGGATCTCGTTCGGAAACCTGCGGCGGGTCGCGGCTGTCAGGAAAAAGCTAAGGCTCGAGATTTTTGGCCGGCGGATAATCGCGTGAATAGACCGGATTCTTCAGGAACGCAGCCTTGTCGTAGGTCCAGAACTGGGTGACGTCGGGATAAGTCTTGATCACGGAATTAACCAGCCGGCCGTCGCTGCGCGTCACCTTGCGGATGTAGACGTTGCCGATCGCGTTGCCGAGATCGTCGAACTTGACTTGACCGCGTATGGTGTCGGCCTTGCTGCCGCGGATCGCCGCCATCAGCGCCTTTTTGTCCTCGACATTGCCGTTGATAGTCTTCAGCGCGGCTTCCAGAACCTGGCCCGAAACGTAGGTGCTGCCGGCGTAATAGCCGGGATCGTATTTGAACTGCTTGCGGAACGCCGGCGCAAACATCTTGTTGGCGGGATTGTCCAGCTCCGCCGAATACCAGCTGGTGGTCACGATCCCCAGCGCCTCGTCGCCCATGTTGCGCAGCACGGATTCGTCGAGCGCGGTCATGCCTCCGATCACCGCCATCTTGTCTTTCAGGCCGTATTCGATGAACTGGCGCAGGAAACGAAAACCGTTGGAGCCGGCGGTGCCGAGAAAAATCGCGTCCGCGCCCTTCACCTGCGCGACATAGCTGCCGTAATCCGGCGTCGCCAGCGGCGTAAAAATCTTCTGGATGATCTTGCCGCCATTGTCCTCGAATGCGCGCTGGAAGCCGGCGCACATTTCATGGCCGTAGGCAAAGTCATCGGCGATGGTGACGATCTTCTGGTATTTCAGCTCCTTGGCGGAATAATCCGCCAGCGGGTAGGCGCATTGCGCCGAGGTCGAGGTCAGGCGAACGAACCACGGGCTTGGATGCCGCTGCGTCATGTCTTCGGCGGCGGCGACCCCCAGCGTCGGCACTTCCTTTTCCGTCAGATAGTCGGCGATGGCGAGCGCCTCGAATGCCGCGAGCGGTCCAATGATGCAATGGACATTGTTTTTTTCGATCAGTTCCTGAGCCTTGGTTCGCGCGGTCGCGGGAACGCCGGCGGTGTCCGCGACGATCAATTCGACCTTGCGGCCCGCCAGCGTGTTGTCGCGCTCCTTCAGGAACATCGTGAGTGCGAGTTCCATGTCGATCCCGCCGGAGGCGAGCGGGCCGGTCTTGGCTGCCAGGAGGCCGATGCGGATCGGTCCGCTGCCCTGTGCCAACGTCAATCGTGGTGCAACCACACTCGCAATGCCGGCGCCGGCCGCGGTGCTGACGAATTGTCGTCGTGATATCGGCACGTCTCGTCCTCCGGTGATGTTTCCCTGACCCGTTCTTTTTTCTTGAATTGTTGTTCTTGAATTATTGTTTCTTGAATTATTGTTTCTTGAATTGTTGTTTCTTGCACAGGCACATCCGCCTTCTGACGGATGGGGCCGCGTGGGATCGTCGCCGGCAAAAAGTGCTGCCGTCTGATTTATCATCCGGAAAATCTTAATGATCAAGCGATAACTACTTGATGCAGCTATTGGACATTGTCGATCGCGGACGCTGCCGTACTTTGATGCGGCGCAAAATCAGCGGCGGTCAGCCGTTCGCCTTCAACACTTCGAACACGGCGGCCGTATCCTGATCGCCCAGTCCCATCGCCATCGCCTGGGCGTAGACCGGCTGGGTTTTCGTGAACAGCGGCGTTTCACAGCCGAGTTCGCTGGCGAATTCGGCGATGATGGCCATGTCCTTCTTCCAGGTCGATATCCGCATCGTCGCCGGTTCATAATTGCGTTTTGCCATCATCGGTGCGCGCATCTGAAACATCCGCGAACCACCCGCGCCGGGCGCGACCATCTCGATCACCTGATCCAGATCCAGCCCGGCGCGCTCCGCCAGCAGCATAGCTTCCGCCGAGGCGACGTTGTGAATGGCGACCAGATGGTTGGCGACGAACTTCATCCGGCTGCCATTGCCGTAAGCGCCGAGATCGGCGCTCTGCTTGGAAAAATCTGCAAACAGGTCACGGCACTTTGCGATCGCGGCACTGTCGCCGCTCGCATAGACGATGAGGTCGCGAACCGCGGCCTGGGCGCCGGTCCCGCTGAGCGGACAATCCAGCGCAATATGGCCGGCGGGTTCAAGAATGGCCTTGAAACGCAGCTTGTCGGCGATGGTGAGCGTACTGAGTTCGACGACAATGCGCGCGCCTTGATCACAACCGGCAATCTCTGTGGCTACCGCATTGGCGGCATCGGCGTTGGGCAGGCTTGTCATAATGATCGCCGCGCGGGACGCGACGGCGGCTGCGCCATCGGCGATTGTCACGCCGGAACGCTCGAGTTCGCTCCGGCGCAACGGGTCGGTGTCATATCCGATGACCGTCCAGCCCCGTTCGATCAGATTGCGGGCGATAGCGCCCCCCATGATGCCCAGTCCAAGGATGCCGACGGTTCGATCTGTCACGTTGCCTCCGACCTGCTGTTTTCCCCGGATGTGGCACCGCGTCGCACCGGGACTTGATCCAGCGATAAGGAGGATGCCTCTTCAAGTCAATTTGGCGGTCGACGCTCGACTTTCTGCTACTTCCCGCCGGTCGCGGCGTCGACTAAGCTTGACGGCAATAACAATAACCAAAGCCGCTTTGCAGGCTTGAGGGGAAAAACGCATTGCACGGACAGACCGGCCGGCGCAACGGGGTCATGCGGAGCGCCAGTGAGGGCGCGCGCCGGCGCGTGTTCACGGGCCTGTGGGTCGCGGCGCTGCTGGCGATCCTGGGCTTTCTGGTGATCTATCCCGTCCTGATGCTGCTGCTCGGCGCGCTCACCGACACCAATCCTGTGGTCGACGGGTTCAGTCTCCGTCATCTCTCCGTCACGAACTTCCTGACCGTGCTGGTCAACCCGAATGTCGCCGAGGCGCTCGCCAACACGCTGATCGCCTGCGGCGGCGGCACCGCGATCGCGGTCGTGATCGGGCTGTTGTTTTCCTGGATCGTGGTCCGCACCAATACGCCGTTCAAGGGTTTTATCGCCGCCGCCAGCATTTTGCCGCTGTTCGCGCCGCCGCTGGTCGCGGGTGTCGCGTGGACGATTTTGGGGTCGCCGAAAACCGGTTTGATCAACACCATGTTCAAATGGATCGGGCTCGACTGGCGGGTGGATTTCTATTCGCTGTGGGGCCTGGTGTTCGTGTTCGGCATCTATTACGCGCCCTATGTCTACATGTTCACCTCATCGGCGCTGCGCAACATGGACCCGAGCCTGGAGGAGGCCGCCGAAATCTCCGGCGCCAGCGCGTTCGCGACCCTGTTCTCGGTGACGTTTCCCTTGATCATGCCGGCGATCGTCTCGGGCATGCTGTTGTCGTTCATCGTGATGCTCGGCATCTACGGCATTCCGGCGGTGCTGGGTGCGCCGACCAATCTTGCGGTGCTCACCACCTACATCTTCAAGCTCACCAACTGGTCGCCGCCGCTCTACAATACCGCCGCCGCGGTTGCGATCATCCTGATGATCGTCACCGGCGCGCTCGTGTTTTTGCAGCAGAAGGTGCTGAGCGGCCGCAGCTACACCACGGTGGCCGGAAAAGCCTTCCGGCCACGCAACCTAGATCTCGGGCGCTGGCGCTGGTTCACCTTCGCCATCGGCGTCGTCTACCTCATCGTGGTGGTGATCCTGCCATCGCTGGCGCTGATCGTCGCCGCGTTCCGGAAATTCATGTTCATCCGCGACGCCGCCAGTCTGTTCGACATGCGGCAATATTCGCTGATGCATTTCTACAGCATCTTTGACAATCCGCTGACGCTGAACTCGATCTACAACGCGGTCGAGGTTGGCGTCATCACCGCAGTGGTCGGCGGCGCGCTCGCCTTTGCGATCGGCTACACCATTCACCGCACCCGGGTTCCGGGACGGCGCAGCATCGATTTGATCTCGACCATTCCGGTCGCGATTCCCGGCCTCGTGGTCGGCGTCGCCTATCTCTGGGCATGGATCGGCATTCCCGGCGGCCTCTACGGCACGATCTGGATTCTGGCGCTGGCTTTCATCGCCCGCTTCATGCCGGACACGGTCAAGGCGCTGTCGACCTCGTTCCTGCAGATCCATCGCGAGCTGGAAGAAGCGGCCTGGGTGTGCGGCCGGGGCATGTTCGGCACCATCCGGACCATCGTGCTGCCCTTGGCGCGGCCGGGCGTGATCGCATCGATGACGCTGTTGTTCGTGCTGGCGATCCGCGAACTCGGCTCGTCGTTGTTTCTCTACACCTCCAACACCATGGTGATGTCGGTGCTGCTGCTCGATTATTACGAAGGCGGCAATCTCGGCAAGACCGCCGCATTCAGTATCGTGCAAACGGTCTTGCTCGGCGTGCTCATCGGCGGCGCCAACTGGCTGTCGCGTGGTGCGGCGCAGAGCAGCGTTGCGCGGACCGGATGAGAATAAACCGAATAGGAATATTGGGAGGGTTGGCGATGAACAGAAGATTTTTTTCGACGACAATAGCGCTGGCCGGCGTTGCCGGTCTCGTTTTCGCATTCGGTCCGCCGGCGCAGGCGCAGGAATTCGGCTCGCCCGAATTAATCGCCGCCGCGAAGGCCGAAGGCAAGCTGGTGTTTTACACGGCGAATTTCGCCGAGGTCGAACAGCAGGTCATCAAGGCCTTCAACAAGCGTTTCCCCGAGATCAAGGTCGAGATGGTGCGCGCGCCGGGCGGCCAGCTCATCACCCGCGTCAAGACCGAGGCCGCGGCGGGAAAACTGATTGCGGATGTGGTCGATCACTCCGACCGCGCGCTGATGTCCGACCTGATCGACATGTTCCAGGATTACGCGCCGCCGAATGCCACCGATTACAATCCCGACGCGCAGATTTCGCCCAAGCTGTGGCCGCGCGCGACGCTGGTCTGGTCGATCGCCTACAACACCGAACTGGTGAAGAATCCGCCGAAGAGCTGGATGGATTTGACCAAGCCTGAATATGACAAGCTGACGGGACAGGTGTTCGCGCAATCCGGCGGCACCACCTGGACCCGCATCATGTTCGAGCGTCAGGTGCTCGGCGAAGATTATTGGGCCAAGCAGGCCGCGACCCATCCGGTCCTCTATCCCTCGGGCGCGCCGATGGCGGATTCTTTGGTGCGCGGCGAAGTCGCGATGGGGCCGTTGCTCTACAATGCAATCTACCCGAAACAGAAGGACGGCGCTCCGATCAAGATCTTCTTTCCGCCCGAGGGCGCGCCGGTCAATCCCTACGCGTCGGGAATTCCGAAGACCGCCGCGCACCCCAATGCGGCAAAACTGTTCCTGAACTGGTGCCTCTCGACGGAAGGGCAGACCTTCATGATCAAGGAACTCGGCAACCTCACATCGCTGAAAGTGCCGCCGGTGTATCCTGAAGGTTTCGATCCCAAGGTGGTCAAGGTCTGGTACCCCAAATTCGACCAGTATGTGAGCCTGCATTCCGCCTGGGTCGCGGATTGGGACAAGACTTTTGGGTATCGTCAGTGAGCGTTAAACGAATGAAGCGGTTGACGGCATGACGGCGACGCTCGAAGTCACCGACCTGCGCAAGCAGTTTGCGGTCGGCCGTCCCGCGATCGACGGCGTCAGTTTTGCGGTGCCCGCCGGCGAGATCGTCGTGCTGCTCGGGCCTTCCGGCTGCGGCAAGACCACGACGCTGCGCTGCGTCGCCGGGCTGGAGCATCCGACATCGGGCGAAATCAGTATCGCAGGCCGGGTGGTGTCGTCGCCCGCAAATGGAATTCTGGTGCCGCCGCGCGCGCGCGAACTCGGTATGGTGTTCCAGTCCTATGCGGTGTGGCCGCATATGACGGTGCGGCAGAACGTGGTCTATCCGCTCAAGCATCGCAAAATTTCGCGCGCTGACGCCAACCGCAAGGTCGATGAGGCGCTGGCGCTGGTCGGGTTGTCGGAATATGCCGACCGTCCGGTGGTCGCGCTGTCCGGTGGCCAGATGCAGCGCGTCGCACTGGCGCGCAGCATGGTCTATCGCCCGCAATTGCTGCTGCTCGACGAACCCCTGTCGAACCTCGACGCCAAATTGCGCTTAAGGCTGCGCGACGATCTGCGCATCATCCTCAAGCAGACCGGCATGACCGCGCTGTACGTCACCCACGACCAGGCCGAGGCCGTCGTGCTCGGCGACCGGATCGGCGTGATGCGCGACGGCAAACTGCTGCAGATGGACACGCCGGATGCGATCTACAACCGCCCGGCGGACCTGTTCGTCGCCAACTTCACCGGCGCCACCAACGAACTGGCGGGAACGCTGGTCGCGCGCAACGGCGAATTCGGCGTGGTCGATTTCGGCGAGGGGCGGCGCGGCGAAGTCGCTCTGTTGCACGGCCTTGGCCCCGACGACAAGGTGCGGATCGCGTTGCGGCCGGAAAATATCGCGATCGGCAAGTGCGACGGCGTCAACACGTTCCCGGCCAGGATTCTCGACCGCCGCTATCAGGGCACGCAGACCGCTTACGGCATCGAACTGTTCGGCCGCAGGCTCGAGGTAATCGAACTCGGCACGGCCGCGAGGCATCAGGTCGGAGTCGAAACGCCGGTCTCATTGCCGCGGGAAAGCCTGTGGGCCTATCGCGATACCGGGCCGGCGACCTACGACTAGCAGCCCGACTGGCCGGAAACCAAAACCCGCAACGGCCGCCGAGGTTAACGGTTGGAACCGGCCTCGCTGCCATCATTTATCTGCTTTTCGTTCAGAACCTGTTCAGGCCTGCTCTGCCAATGATCGGCGACGATCATGATTCCGCATGGGCTGCACTGATCGGTGACTTCGATGATTGCGCCAAAAATCAACAAGAAGATTTTGCACCGCCGATTCCCCACCGCGCTGACTCCTGTCGGGGTTGTCATGATTGCCTGGATTTTCGGCAGCGCCGCCGGCCACGCCGCCGAACTCGCCCCGCATGACATGGTTCTGCTCGACCGGCTGACCTGGGGCATCAATGCCTCGAGCGCCGCGCACCTGCAGGCGGTCGGCACCGAACGGTGGCTCGCTGAACAATTGCATCCCTCAGGCAGCACCTTGCCTGATGCGGCCAAGGCGCAGATCGAGGCGATGCCCGACGTGCACAAGTTTCCATTCGACATTGGGGTTGCGTTCGATGCGCAGTCGAAATCCGCCAACCAGGTCGCCGATCCCGAACAGAAGAAGGCGGCCCAGCAGGTCTATCAGCAGGCGATGAACGACCGTGCCAAACAGGCCGCGGCGCGCACGATTTTGCGCGCGCTGTATGCGCCGGATCAACTGCGCGAGCGCATGACCTGGTTCTGGTTCAATCATTTCAATGTGCACCAATACAAGGCCAACCTTCGCATTCTGGTCGGCGACTATGAGGACCGGGCTATCCGGCCGTTTGCGCTCGGCAAATTCCGCGATCTGCTGGAGGCCACGCTGCGTCATCCGGCGATGCTGCGCTATCTCGACAATGCCGACAACGCGGCCGGGCACCTCAACGAGAACTACGCGCGCGAGATCATGGAATTGCACACCATGGGCGTCGGTTCCGGCTACGCGCAGGCGGACGTGGAGGCCCTGGCGCGCATCCTGACCGGCGTCGGAATCGACTTCAAGCCGGAAGATCCCAAACTCAAGCCGGAGCAGCAGTCGCAGCTGGTGCGCGAAGGTGCCTTCGAATTCAATCCAGCGCGGCACGATTACGGCGACAAGACCTTCCTCGGCCATGTGATCAAGGGCCGCGGCCTCGCCGAAGTCGATGAGGCGGTCGACATTCTGGTCCACCATCCCGCGACCGCGACGCGAATTTCCCGCAAGATCGCGTCCTATTTCATGTCGGACAACCCGCCGGATCCGCTGGTGCAGCGTATGGCGCAGACCTTCAAGACCACCGATGGCGATATCGCTGCAGTCCTTTCGACCATGGTTCACGCGCCGGAGTTTGCGGCATCGCTGAAGCCCGGCACGAAATTCAAGGATCCCGTGCAATACGTGCTGTCGGCGGTTCGCCTCGCGTATGACGACAGGGTGATCCTGAATACGGCGCCGATTCAGGGCTGGCTGAACCGGCTCAGCGAAGGCCTCTTCAATCACGACACGCCGGATGGCTATTCGCTTGCCGCGGCGTCCTGGAACGGGCCGGGACAGATGATGCTGCGCTTCGAGATCGCGCGGCAGATCGGTTCGGGCTCTTCAGGCCTGTTCAAACCGGATATGCCGAACGCTGTCGATCATCCGGCGTTCCCGCTCATTGCCAACGCGCTCTACTTCAACGGCTTGCGGCAGACGCTGGGGCCGGCCACGCTGGCCGCGCTCGATCAGGCGGTGTCGCCGCAGGACTGGAACACGCTGTTCCTGTCGTCGCCCGAATTCATGCGCTAGTCATCAGGAGGATCGCGCCATGAATCGCCGTGATCTGATCAAGGCTTTCGCCGCCGCAGCTCCTTTGACGGTAGCCGGCCGCGTCTGGGCCGCACCCGCCACCGATGCACGGCTATTGGTGGTGTTTTTGCGCGGCGCCTATGATGCCGCCAATGTCGTGGTGCCTGTATCCAGCGATTTCTATCATAATTCGCGGCCGACGCTGGGCATCGCCAAGCCCGACATCGGCAATCCGAACGCGGCGCTGTCGCTGACCGCCGATTGGGGGCTGCATCCGGCCTTGCGTGACAGCATCTATCCGCTGTGGGCCAAGCGCGAGGTCGCGTTTTTGCCGTTTGCCGGCACCAGCGATGATTTGACGCGCAGCCATTTCGAGACCCAGGACACGATTGAACTCGGGCAGGCGGTCGCCGGCTCCCGCGATTATCGTTCGGGCTTCATGAGCCGGCTTGCGGCCGAGTTGACGCGCGTCAAGCCGATTTCGTTTACCGAACAACTGCCGCTGATCTTTCGCGGCAAGTCGCAGATTCCGAATATCGGAATCAATAGCGTCGCCAAGCCCGGCGTCGACGATCGGCAGGCCCGGCTGATCAAGAACATGTATGCGCAAAGCGATCTCTCTACTTCGGTCTCCGAGGGGTTCAGAGTTCGCGACGATGTCTACAGATCGGTCTCCGAGGAAATGACCGCGGCCAACCGCGGCGCGGTGTCGCCGCGCGGCTTTGAGTTGTCGGCGCGCCGCATCGGCCGCTTGATGCGCGAACAATTCAATCTCGGCTTTGTCGACGTCGGCGGCTGGGACACCCACGTCAACCAGGGCGGCGCCACCGGTTATCTCGCCGATCGTCTCGGCGAACTCGGCCGCGCGCTGGCCGGCTTTTCCGAGGAGATCGGCCCGGCGGGATGGCGCGATACCGTCGTCGTGGTGATCTCCGAATTCGGGCGTACCTTTCGCGAGAACGGCGACCGCGGCACCGATCACGGTCACGGCAGCGTCTACTGGGTGATGGGTGGCGGCATCAATGGCGGCCGCATCCTCGGCGAACAGATCAAGGTCGAACAGGCACGCCTGTTCCAGAACCGCGATTATCCCGTGCTCACCGATTATCGCGCGATGTTCGCAGGCCTGTTCCAGCATATGTTCGGGCTGGAGCCCGCGAGCCTGCAACGGATCTTTGCACAGGTTCATCCCACGGATCTGGGTTTGGTCTAGCGCTTTTTCCGATTGAACGAGAGTCGCGCTTTGACCGCAGCTTGCGTTCGGAATTTGCCGCGGCATCCGTCGCGATCATTTGAACCAATTGACTGGCTGAAGCCGATTTTCCGCGGCAGATAACCGCACGCGCCTGTGAACCAGCTCACACCAGCTTGTTGTAGGCAGATTTATGTTACCGCCGCAAGTTCAACTAAAGCGTGCGTCAGATTCAAGTGTCGCTTCGAGTTGAGATGGGTCGCCGGCGTTCGAGCCCGGCCCGGCCAAAGCCAACGCGCCTTTAGGAGAACAGCCAGGCCCGGCGATGATCAGTTCGATCGGACGGTCGTTTTGATTGCGCTTCTCAAAATATCATCATTGAGAGGAGATCCAAGATGGCGATAGCGAGAAACAGCTCAGGCAGGATTGCGGTGGCGTTCGGAATTTGCCTCGGCACGCTCTGCGTGACCAGCCTGCGCGCTCAGACGGCTCCCGACAGCGCTCCGGCTCCGACCCGGAAGATACTCGAACCCGCCGCGGTTCACGCCGCGCCAGGGCTGCAGTGCAAGCTCTATCCGGCCGGCGGCGTGCCGTCGCAAGGCGTGCCGGTCTCCACCGATGGTGACGGCTACGCGCGTTTTCACGCGGTGCGCGCGGCGAGCGCGGATGCCGCCAGGCGCCTGATCCTGGATTGCACGGATGCCGCCGGAAAGCCCTCGTCGTTTTCGGCCAATCTCGCTTCCGAAGAAACATTCGTGCCGCATCCGATCGACATCGCGTCGGAACGCGGTATCGAGCGGCCGGCGCTGGCCGGCGATCCCCAGCAAATGACGCAGTTGCAACTGGTGCAGCAAGGCTACGGCCTGCGGCCTGATCCGGAAAAGGATCCCGCGGCCTATGCGCGCTGGCTGGCGTCGGCGTCCGCACCCGGCAAGATGCTGTTTACCCGGCGTCCCAATTTGCACGTCCACAATGTCATCACCACGTCCTCGCCGTGGTGGGTCGGATCGGTGCTGACGGGTGCGCCGAGCTACGTGTCGGTCGAAGCGACCTTCAATGTTCCCCGGGCGATCCCCGGCGGCGATGCAACGACCAGCACGGGCGTCGCGATCTGGAACGGTCTCGGCGGTTACGGCACCGGATCGGGCCTGATTCAGGGCGGCATCCAAATTACCACGAGCCCGGTGGCGGCGTCGTATCAAAGCTTCCGCGAGTATTGCTGCGGCGATCCTGACAGCAACGGATATGGCGGCGATTTCAGCCCGAACCCGGGCGACCAGATCTATTCCCAGCAATGGTATTGCGACTCCGTCGGCAACCCGAATCTCACCGGCGGCTATGGCTGCACCTACCTGCACAACATGACCTCCGGCGCCATACTGAGCTGCACCCAGGCCAACGGCTCGCCCTGCTGGTCGGTTCAGGCGCTTCCGCTCTGTACGGTCAATCCGACCGCGCCCAATTGCATGACGGTGGGGCCCGCGGCCGAGTTCATCGTGGAAGATACCAGTCCGCAGGTGTTGGCGTCATCGACCGCGTTCACCGACTTCACCCCGACATTGAATATGTACGGCTCGGCTTTCTCGACGCGGACCGGACGCTTTTCGCAAACCGTCAGCAACGATCCCACCGTGTACAAGCTGACGGATTTCACCAACACGACGACCCATATCGACGTGGTTCTCGGCAGCGCGGACGAAACCTGCTTCACCGTCAGCGCCAATCCACGCCCGCCGGCGCCGCCGCCTTGCCAGCCGGCCGCCCGCTCGCCCGCATGGGCCGGAGGGATCGATGGATATTGGGGCAGCAGCACGTGAATTACGTCGCGGCCGACGGACATATTCACGAGATGTATATCCATCCCGGCGCGCCCTGGGCCAATAACGATCTGACCGCGTTCGCCCGTGGCGCGCTGGCGCTCGCCAACAGCCCGCTCGACGGCTATTGGGGCAGCGACAGCAGCCAGCATGTCAATTTCATCGCGCGCGATGGCCACGTGCATGAATTGTACATTCATCCCGGCGCAGGTTGGGTCGACAATGATCTGACGGTCTTCACCCGGGGCACGCCTGCAGCCCTCAACAGCCGCCTCGACGGATATTGGGGTGCCGACAGCAGTCAGCACGTCAATTTCATCGCGACCGACGGTCATGTGCACGAATTGTATATTCATCCGGGTGCGAACTGGGTCGACAACGACCTCACCGGCTTTACCCGGGGAACGCCCGCGGCGTCAGGAAGCGCGCTCGACGCCTATTGGGGGAGCGACAACAGCCAGCACGTCAACTTCATCGCCGCTGACGGCCACATCCACGAACTCTATATTCGTCCGGGCGCCGGCTGGGCCGACAACGACCTGACGGCGTTCTCGCGCGGAACCGCGGCCGCCGGAGGCAGCAAGCTTGACGGCTACTGGGGCAGCGACAACAGCCAGCACGTCAACTTCGTCGCGGGCGACGGCCATGTGCATGAACTGTACATTCATCCGGGCGCGGGCTGGGCGGATAACGATCTGACGGCGTTTTCGCGCGGAACACCCGCCGCCGCGGGCAGCAAGCTCGACGGCTACTGGGGCACCGACAACAGCCAGCACGTCAACTTCGTCGCCGCCGACGGCCATATCCACGAGCTCTACATTCGTCCGGGAGCCGGATGGGTGGACAACGACCTCACCGGCTTTACCGAGGGCGCGCCCGCGATCGCCGGCAGCGCGCTCGACGGCTATTGGGGCAGCGACAGCAGCCAGCACGTCAATTATGTCGATGCCGACGGACACATTCACGAACTCTACATCCATCCCGGCGCGTTCTGGGTGGACAATGATCTGACCGTGATGTGAGCGTTGCGATCATTCCGGCGGTGAGGCGCCCAGGCTTTAGGCTCCTCGCGGCCGGGATAAACTCAAGCTGCCGCGTCAAGCCCGAGGCTGGCATAGGGGGAGGAGTCGCCGGGGTACCCCAGCCGTCATTGCGAGCGAAGGCGGAAGCAATCCATCTCGCCACGGAAAGAAAGAATGGATTGCTTCCGCCTTCGCTCGTTGAGCTACGGCGGACAAGTCGTCGCAAGCGCTCCTCGCAATGACGTTGTGAGATCAGGCGTTCTCATCACTGCAGCGCCATTCCCGTCGTCTTGACCACCGTCGTCAGCTTCTCGTGATCCGCCTTCATCAGCGCGGCCAGCTCACTCAGCGGCATCGGTTTGCCCGGGATGTTGGCGAGCGATAGCTGGCGCTGGACGTCGGGGTTTTGCAGCGCCTTGTTGATGCCGTCATTGATCCGCTCGACGATCGCATCCGGCGTCGTTGACGGCACATAGATGCCGTACCAGGGGACGTAGGCGGCTTCGGCGAAGCCGGCTTCTGCAATGGTCGGCACGTCAGGGAGTTCCGCGACGCGCTTGTCGGTGAATACGGCCAGCGGTTTGACCGTGCCGGCCTTGATGTGCGGCAGCGCGAGCTCCAGCGATACGATCTCGAAATGCATGAGGTTGGTGATCAGATCGATCAGCGCCGGCGGTTGTCCCTTGTAGCCGATATTGGTCAGCTTGATGTTGGCGACCTCGAACAGTTTTTGCGCGGTCAGGTCGATCGATGTGCCGGTGCCGGGATTGCCGAAATTCAGCTCGCCGGGTTTTTTGCGCGCGAGTTCGACGAATTCGCCGATGGTCTTGACCGGCATCGAGGGATGTACCAGCGCCACGCTTTGATTCCAGACCGCGAGGCCGACGCACCTGAAATTCTTCACCTCCCAGCCGGCGTCCTTGTACAGGTCCGGGTTGACCAGCACCGCCGGGCCCGTGACCAGCCAGGTGTATCCGTCCGGTTCGCTGCGCGCGACGGCGGCGGTGCCGATATTGCTGTTGGCGCCGGGGCGCGCCTCGACCACCACGGTCTGCTTCCAATCGCGGCCGACCTGCTCGGTCACGGCGCGGGCGACGATGTCGACAATGCCGCCGGCGGGGTAGGGCACGACGATGTGGATCGGACGGCTGGGATAACTGCTCTCTGCCTGCGCGACGCCGCCGAACAACAGGGCTGTGGTCGCAACAACGCCCAAGGAAAACCCAAAGGCGGCTTTGATCCCGCGCATTCTCCCCTCCCATATGTACCGCATCGTTCGAGCGATGCGTTGTTTAGCCGCCGGCGACCAGCGACCTTATACTGCGCGCGAGGCCGAGGATGCGTGGCCCGCATTCGCGCTCGATCTGCTCGGCGCTGAAACGAAATGAAGGAATACCGCAATTGACCGAAAGACAATCCCCCGCCGGCGTCCGGTAGAGCGGGGCGGCGACGCCAAAAATCTCCCGCCGCCATTCGCCGAGCGAGACCGCAAATCCGCGCTCCCTGCACAGCTCGATATCGGGCAGCGTCCGCGTCTGCACATAGTCGGCCTCTTCCGGCCGCTCCGTCTTCACCCGCGCTACATGCGCGTCGAGTTCGTCCTTGGTATAGAGAGACAATAGCGAGCGGCCGACCGCGGTGGTCGCCAGCGTTCCGGTAAAACCGACGTCGGGGACGTGCGGTACCGCGTCGGTGGTGCGCAGCGTCTCGACATAGATGAAGTCGAGGCCGAGCGGCATCGCAATCGAAACCGTGCCGCCGGCATAAGCGGCAAAGTCGCGCATCAACGGGCGCGCCAGTTGGCGCACTTTCAGCGCCGACAGCACCGGATAGGCCGCAGCGAGAATGCCGAGCCCGAGTTCGAACCGGCCCTTGGCATCGCGCTTGAGATAGCCGAGCTGCGCCAGCGTGTAGGTCAGCCGCGACACCGTCGGTCGCGACAGGCCGGTATGCAGCGCTAGGTCGGCGTTCGATAGCGAACCGCTGCTGCCGCGAAATGCCGCCAGCACATCGAGCCCGTGCGCCAGCGTCGTCGCAAAGGATGGGTCGGCCTGATCCACCGAGGCTTTGGCCCGGGAGGCCGGGGAGGGATCGAGGGAGGAGATCGCTGCCATTCCGAGATAATGGCCATATTGCCACATTTTGTCAATATATCGGAATGAATTTGCAATTTGTGTCGATATAAGCTTAGGTGCCGCCAAAATGAGGGAGCAGCATGGACTTCGATCTTTCCCCTGATGCGGAGCGGTGGCGGAACAAGCTGCAGGCGTTCTTCGACGCCGAGGTGCTGCCGCGCCACCGCGCCTGGGTCGAGCATGTCGCGGATAGCAACGAAGCGCCGCCCTTCATGGCCGAACTGCAGCAGAAGGCGCGGGCCGCAGGGTTATGGAATCTCGGCCTGCCCGAACTTGCCGACGACGAGCCGGGTACGCGGTTGTCCAATCTCGACTACGCACCGCTCGCCGAGATCATGGGCCGGCTGTTCTGGGCGCCGGAAGTTTTCAACTGCCAGGCGCCGGATGTGCCCAACATGATCGCGCTGCAGAACTGCGCGAATTCAGATCAGAAGGCGCGCTGGCTGCGGCCGTTGCTGGAGGCAAAAACCCGGTCGGCGTTCGGGATGACCGAGCCGGACGTGGCCTCCTCCGATGCGACCAACATCGCAACCAGAATGGTTCGCGATGGCGACGACTACATCCTCAACGGCCGCAAATGGTTCATCACCGGCGCCGCGCATCCGAACTGCACGTTCCTGATCGTGATGGGCGTGACCGACGCGGATGCCGACCGCACGCGCCGTCACTCCTGCATCATCGTGCCGATGGATACGCCAGGCGTTCGGCTGGTGCGGCGGCTGCGCTGGATGGGCTGCGAGGATCACACCGCGCCGATCGGCGAACTCGCGTTCGACAATGTGCGGGTGCCCCGATCGAACCTGCTTGGCGCGGAAGGCGAGGGTTTTAAAGTGGCGCAAGTGCGCCTGGGACCGGCGCGCATTCATCATTGCATGCGCTCGATCGGGCTATGCGAGCTCTTGATCGAATTGATGATGGTCCGCGCGTCCGAGCGTTCCGCATTCGGGCGGACGGTGATCCAGTATGACACTGTGCAGCGCTGGATCGCCGAATCCCGCGTTGAACTCGAGCAGGCGCGCCTGCTGGCCTATCGCTGCGCCTGGCGGCTCGACCAGACCGGCCACCACGGAGCCTGGCGCGACGTCTCCTTGATCAAGGTCGCGGTGCCGGCGATGCTGCAGCGGATCGCCGATCGCGCGCTGCAGGTGTTCGGCGCCATGGGCGGCTCCGACGACACGCCGATCCATCAGGCGCTGGCCTGGGGCCGCCTGCTGCGGATCGGCGACGGCCCCGACGAGGTGCATCTGCGGCAGATCTTTCGGATGGAGCCGATGCCGGCCTGGTCGATCGCCAATTCGCCTTATCTCGCGGCGCATCCGTCATGAGGCGGCGTCGTTCGATTTCAATTTTGTCAGGTGTGAGGAAACACAGATGACCCAGAACGTCAGCACTGAAACCCCCAAGGACGCTTCCGCATCGGTCATGGCGCAGCACGCGGCGACGCTGCAGGCGCTTCCGTTCTCCGACACGCGCGACTTCGATGACGCCGCGCGCGGATTTCTCGGCAGCGTGGAGCACGCCAAGATCGCCAATCCGCAGGGCCGGACGGTCTGGAGCCTGGAGCCTTACGCTTTCCTTGGCGAGGAAAAAGCCCCGCCCACCGTCGACCCCAGCCTGTGGCGGCAATCGCGCCTCAACATGAACCACGGCCTGTTCGAGGTGGTGGCCGGCGTCTATCAGGTGCGCGGGCTCGACATCGCCAACATGACGCTGATCGAAGGCGACACCGGCGTGATCGTGCTGGATACGCTGACTTCGATCGAGGGCGCGCGGGCGGCGATGGCGCTTTATTTCCAGCACCGCGGCAAGAAGCCGGTCTCCGCCGTGATCTTCAGCCATACCCACACCGACCATTGGGGTGGCGCGCGCGGCGTGCTCGACGATGAGACGCTGGCCAGCGGCAAGGTGCCGATCATCGCGCCGAATTTCTTCATGGAGCATGCGGTGTCCGAAAACATCATCGCGGGACCGGCGATGCTGCGGCGCGCGCAATACCAGTTCGGGCCGTTATTGGCGAAAGGCGTGCGCGGGCAGGTCGATTGCGGGCTCGGCAAATCGATGGCGGCGGGCTCGGTGGCGCTGCTGCGGCCGACCGATCTGATCATCGCAACCGGCGACAAGCGCACCATCGACGGGCTCGAATTCGAATTCCAGATGGCGCCGAATTCGGAAGCGCCGGCGGAGATGCATTTCTTCATCCCGCGCTACAAGGTTTTGAATCTCGCGGAAAACTGCACGCATAATTTCCACAATTTGCTCCCCTTCCGCGGCGCCGACGTGCGCGACGCGCTGGCCTGGTCGAAATATCTCGGTGAAGCGCTGCAGATGTGGGGCGGCAAGGCGGACGCGATGTGCGGCCAGCACCATTGGCCGGTGTGGGGCCATGAGCGGATCGACACCATGATCCGCCAGCAGCGCGATCTCTACAAGTTCGCGCATGACCAGACCATCCGACTGATGAACCACGGCCTCACCATGACCGAAATCGCCGAGGCGATCCGCTTGCCGGCAAACCTTGACGGCGCCTGGCATGGACGCGGTTACTACGGCCACATCCGGCACAATGTGAAGGCGATCTATCAAAAATATCTGGGGTGGTACGACGCCAACCCGGTCAATCTCGATCCGCTGCCGCCGGTCGAATCCGGCAGGAAATATGTCGAGTATATGGGCGGCGCCGACGCGATCCTGGCGCGGGCCGCCAAGGACTTTGCCAAGGGCGAGTTCCGCTTCGTGGCGCAGGCCGTGAGCCATCTGGTATTCGCCGAGCCCGACAATCAGGCCGCGCGCGCCATGCTGGCCGATACGTTCGAGCAGCTCGGCTATGCCTCCGAAAGCTCGACCTGGCGCAACGCCTATCTGTTCGGGGCGCAAGAGCTGCGGCAGGGCCTGCCAAAGGTGCCGCCGCGCGCGGGGATGCCGCGCGAGACACTGGCGGCGCTGCGCACCGAGCAGCTATGGGACGTGCTCGGCGTTCGCCTCAACGGCCCCAAGGCCGAAGGCAAGCGCATCGTGCTGAACTGGAATTTTACCGACACCAGGGAGAGCTTTGTCCTCAGTCTCGAAAACAGCGCACTGACCTATGTTGCCGGCGCGCAGGCAGCCGATGCGCATGCGAGCTTCACGCTGGCGCGCAGCACGCTCGACGAGGTGATTGCAAAACTGACGACGTTCCCGGAAGCGGTCGGCGCCGGCAAGATCCAGGTCTCCGGCGACCCGTCGCGGCTCGGCGAGCTGATGATGCTGATGGACGAATTTCCACGCATGTTCGAGATCGTTGAGCCGAAGCGGACGCCGGTGAGCTGAGCACCGTGTTGCTTCATCGTCATTGCGAGCGGAGCGAAGCAATCCATTTCGCGGCGTAAAGGAAGAGTGGATTGCTTCGTCGCTACGCTCCTCGCAATGACGACAAATCGGAAGTTACGCGGCTCCGATTGGTCGCTCCTCAGTCGCTCTTGGTAATCAGCGGCAGCTTCAGGACAAAGCCGGGTTGTGGCAAGCACTCTACGTCATAAAGGCCTGTTGCCTTGGCCTGCTGCGGGGTCAGCAGGTCGAAATGTTGACTCCAGTATGACCAATTACGCCGTTCCGGTCCGGTACCCGTGTCGATCGTCAGCAAAGCATGGAAGGTGCACTGCATGAAGCTATGGGAACCGGACCCGCCGGAATTAGCAAAAGGCGCCCTGAGAATGAACCCATTTAGCTCCAGCAATGAAGCGACTGGCGCGTAGTGCCCGAAGCGAGCTGCAGAGGCCTCCAGGCAATAGGGCCGTCCGTTCGCAAAATACTGAGCTTGCGCGGCGATCAGGCCGATTTGCGCAAACGGCCAAACGATCGCTACGCCGATCACCGCCAGAATAATTTTTGTTCGACGTCGCATGGCTCACTCTTTATGAGAGCATAGTGCGCCGTTCGCCCCTGATAAAGAGGAGGTTACGTCTCCGGGGATTGAAAAGCTGGATTGCTTCGTCGCTACGCTCCTCGCAATGACGATGACAAGCTGACGCAGTCTCAGTCCTCGAGAATGCTGTGCAGGGATTGAATGTCGGGAAGGATGAAATCCGGTCGTGGGACGCTGTCATCGAGTGGGATCTGCCGCCGATTGATCCAGCCAATGGTCAGCCCGAGCGGCTTGCCGCCGACCAGATCGGTGAATTGCGACTGTCCGGAGTGCAGAATGTCGGCCTTCGCAACGCCGGCGTGATCGATCAGATAACGAAACAGCGCGCCATCCGGTTTGTAGCCTTTGGCCCGTTCGGCCGTACATACCAGGTCGAAGTTCCGTTTGAGTGGCGTCAGCGCCAAAAGATCGTCGTCGATATTCGAAACCACCGCCAGTTTGTACCGGCGCGACAATCGGTCCAGGGTCCGAATAACGTCGTCATAGAGCGAGAACTTCGAGAAGGCGTCGAAATAGTAGTTGATCAGTCGATGGTCGCCGGCGATCCCGAAATGGGCAAAGGATTTGGCAAGCGAAAGTCCGCAAATATCTCGGTACGTCCGGTACGGCTCCCAATAATGCCGGATGTTTTGATGCTCCCAATATTCCCAGAACGTCCTAACATCGAGATTGCCCGCGCCGACCTCGTCGAGAATGCGCTGGAACGCGCCGTAGGAGCTGTCGCGAACGCTGATGAGTGTGCCGAACACGTCGAACGACATCAGTTTTGGCTGCAGCCTGTTTGCGACGTTAATTCCAGCTGACATCATGGGAGTTCTCAAGCTCGTTCACGCATGCTGCCGCTATTGTAACGGTCGAGGCCCGTCACTTGGAAAATATATTGTCCGGCGAGCGAAATAGGTGTTGAGGCGGCAGCTTCGCAGTGGGTTGGGGCCGAAAAATTCGCTTCTATCTTGTCGGGCGCTGGAAAAGAGGTGAATACCGGGCCGGTCCGCCGGCAACCCGGGAAGCCGGGTCCAAAATGCCCAGCGCCGGCCGCGCGTTACCTCGCCCGGAAGCATCAACGCTTCAATCGGGTGCGCGTCAAATCCCCAGATACGCCGCCTGCACCTGCTTGTTGTTGGCAAGCTCCGTGCTCGTCCCATGCATGATGACGTTGCCGCTTTCCAGCACATAGGCGCGCTGGACCAGTGACAATGCGCGGCTGACGTTCTGTTCGACCAGAAGGATCGCGGTGCCCATCTTGTGGATCTCGCCGATCTTCTCGAACGTGACGTCGGTCATGACGGGGGCGAGGCCGAGCGACGGCTCGTCGAGCATCAGGAGCTTAGGCTTCAGCATCAGCCCGCGGCCGACCGCGAGCATCTGCTGCTCGCCGCCGCTCATCGTGCCGGCGAGTTGCTGCCGGCGTTCGGCCAGCCGCGGAAAGATGCTGTAGACCAGCTCGAGCGTGCGCGCGCGTTCCGCCTTGGCCTTCGGCACATAGGCGCCGATCTCGAGATTTTCGTGCACCGACATTTCCGGAAACACCTGCCGTCCCTCCGGTACATGGGCGATGCCGAGTTCCGGAATTCGGTGCGGCGGCAGCGATGCGAGATTGGTGCCGGCAAAAATGATTGATCCCGCCGACAGTTTGACCAGCCCGGAGACCGCGCGCAGCGTCGTGCTCTTGCCGGCGCCGTTGGCGCCGAGCAGGCCAACCGCTTCGCCTTCACTGATCGTGATGCTGACATTGGTGATCGCAGGTACCGAGCCGTAGCTGGCGCACACACCTGACAGTTCAAGCATGCGCGTCTCCCTGTCCCGGCGGATGCACATAGGAGCCGAGATAGGCGCGGATCACTTCCGGATTCTCCACGATCTCTTTCGGTGTCCCTTCAGCGATCTTCTGGCCGTGGTCGAGCACGACGATATGGCGGGCCACCGCCATGATCGCGCGCATCACGTGCTCGACGATCACGATGGTCAGGCCACGGCCTGCAAGCTTCTTCACAAGTGCTACCGCCTGATCGATCTCGGCCGGATTGAGCCCGGCCATCACCTCGTCCAGCAGCAAAATCCGCGGCTCGGTCGCCAGCGCGCGCGCCATCTCCAGCCGGCGCTGGTCGATGGTAGTGAGGTCCCTGGCCGCGGTCTGCTCCCGGGCCGCGAGGCCCACGAACTCGATCGCCTCCAGCGCTTTTTTGCGGGCGGCGGCGACGTGGCGATCGCGCAGGAAGGCGCCGGTCATGACATTCGCCAGCACCGTCATCGCGCCAAACGGTTTTGCGACCTGAAACGTGCGGGCCATCCCGAGCGCGCAGATGTCATGCGGCTTGAGGCCTACGATGTCGCGGCCGAACGCCTCGACCGAGCCGGTGTCGGGCCGGTGAAAGCCGGTGATGAGGTGAAAACTCGTGGTCTTGCCGGCGCCATTCGGCCCGATCAGCGCCACGGTCTCGTTCTCCTGCACGGCAAAGCTGACGTCCTGCACGGCGCGCAGGCCGCCGAACCGCTTGCTGAGACCCTTGATTACCAGTGCTTCTGCCATCGGCCGGTCCTTACGCGCGCGCCGGCTGGCGGCGAACGTAGCGCTGATACGCTTCGCTCGCCACGCCCATCAGTCCGGTCGGCCGCCACAGGATGACGGCCATCAGGATCAGGCTGTAGACGGTGAGCTGAATGCCGCCGACCGAACCGCCGAGCCAGCTCTGGAGCAAGGTTGACGTCGTCTCCAGCAGCACGGTGCCGACCACCGGCCCCCACAGCGTCCCGATGCCGCCGACGATCGACACCAGCGCCGCCTCGATCGAGATGTTGAAGCTGAATGCCGTCGCCGGATCGATGAAGTAGATGTACTGGGTGTAAAACGTGCCGGCCATCGCGGTCAGGAACGAGCTGATCAAATAGATGTCGCGCTTGATCTTCGGCGCGTTGACGCCGATCGCCTCCGCAGCGTCTTCGTCCTCGCCGATGGCGACGAGGTAATAGCCCATCCAGGACCGCTCGATCAGCCAGGTGATCAGGAGCCCGAGCGCGAGCAGGCCGAGCGCGACATAGTAATACGCCGCCTTGGCTTCGAATTGCATCATCAAGGGTGCATTGCCCAGATTTGGGATGGTGGTGCCCTCGGCGCCCCAGGCGAAATCGCGGAATTTCAGGAAGATCAGCATCAACGCTTGCGCGGTCGCGATGGTGGCGATGGTGAAGTAGGGGCCGCGCAGCCGAAAGCACAGCCAGCCGATCGGCAGGCTCGCCAGCATCGCCACCACACCGCCGGCGACCATGCCGATCCAGGGCGAGATGCCGAAATTGATTTGCAGGATAGTCGAGGTGTAGGCGCCAAGCCCGAAATAGGCGGCGTGCCCGAGCGACAATTGCTTGGCATAGCCGCCCATCAGGTTCCAGGCGACGCCGATGAAGGAGAACAGCAGGATGCGGATGAAGATGTCGATCGCAAACGAGGTTTTGACGACCAGCGGCAGGGCGATCAGAACGATCGCACCCGCGGCGAGCCAAACCAGAGTTGGCGTGCGCAGTCCAAAAATCGTCATCGCGCCCTCCCGCCGCCAAGGCCGGTCGGCTTGAAGGCCAGCGTCAGCAGCAGCATCGCAAACACCACGATCAGGCCGGAGTTGGCGCCGACGAACTGGATGCCGAGCGATTCGGCGACCCCCATCATCAGGCTCGCGACCAATGCGCCGATCACATTGCCAAGCGAGCCCAGCACGACCGCGACAAAGGCCATCAACGTGAAGGTTTGGCCGACGAAGGGATAGGCCGAATAGAACGGCATCAGCAGCGAGCCGGCGGCGCCCGCCAGCGCCAGCGCGACGCCGAGCGCGACGCAGAACACCCGGTTGGGATTGATCCCCATCAGCATCGCGACGTCCTTGTTCTGCGACGCGGCGCGCATCGCCTTGCCGAGATCGGTGGTGTGCAGGAACACCCAGAGCGCGCCGCTCAACCCCATCGCGACCACGAAAGCGATCAGCTTGGCCTCGGGGATATAGAGCCCACCAATGTGGAAGGCTTCATCCGAATAGGAGGTGTGGACGGTGCGGTAATTCGCCGAGAACAGCATCAGCGCCAGATTGAGCAGCAACAGCGACAGCGCAAACGTCAGGAAGATCTGCGGCATGTCGTTCGGCCCCAGCACGCGGCGGATCAAAAAATGCTGGATCAGGACGCCGATGACGAACAGTACCGGCATCGATACCAGCAGCGACACGATGGGATCGATGCCGAACTGGTTGGCGAGAAAGAACGAGATATACATCCCGATCATCACGAATTCGCCCTGGGCGAAGTTGACAATCTTGACCACGCCGAAGATCAGCGTGACGCCGATGCTGACGAGCGCGTAGATGCCGCCGATGAGCAGGCCGTTGATCACGGCCTGGGCCAGTGTCTCCCACATGGAATTGACCGGTGCCTTCAGGTTTTCATCAGCGGTGCGCGCTTGTCTTCGTCGGGGAAGACGCTGGCGAGATCGCCGTTCTGCCACTGCACTCCGACCGGATGGCCGTAGACGTTCTTGCCGTCAGGGCCGAACTTCACCTTGCCGCCGGGCGCCATCGCGGCATAGCCCTTTGACACATCGAGCGTCGACAAGGCGTCGCGAACCTTTTGCGGATCGGCGGAGCCGGCGCGCTCGAGCGCATCCGCCAGCATGAACGTCTGCGCGACAAGGCCGCCGGCATATTCGAACAGGAATTCGCCGGTGCGTTTCTTGTATTCGGCGTTCACCTTCTGCGCGTCGTCGCTCATGTCGTGGTTCCAATGCGCCACGCCCTGCAAGCCTTCGGCGAGCTTGCCGACGTTCTTGTAGAAATCCGGAATCACGAAACCGCCGGAGCCGCCGTTGATGGCGACGTTGAGGCCGACCTGCTTGACGGTGCGCACGATCAGGATGAGGTCGTTGAGGTAAGAGACCGAGAACAGCGCGTTGGCGCCGGAGGCCTTGACCTTGTTGATCAGCGGGGAGGCGTCGGTGAACCCGGCCGAATAGGGTTCGAACATCACGATCTCGACGCCTTCGCCCGGCGCCAGTTCCTTCAGCCCATTCGATGTCGATGTGCCGAACGCGGTGTTTTCGAAGATCACGGCCACTTTCGGCTTGTCGCCGACCAGTTTCGCCATCTGCAATTGGGCCTTGGCAAATTGCGAGGCGCGAGCGAACGGCGTGAAGGTGTAGGTACGGCCCTTGTTGAGCTGGTCGGAGCTGGAGCCGGTGATGATCGGCATTTTGGCGCGCTCGCATACCTCGCTCGCGATCAGGGTCAGCGCGCTGGCGAAGCAGCCGTGGATCGCCGACAGCTTGTTGCCGGTGATCAGCCGATCGGTTTCGGTGCGCGTCACCGTGGTGTCGCTCTGCACGTCGGACAGGATCAGGTTGAGCTTGGCGCCGCCGAGCGACTTGATGCCGCCGGCCTCGTTGACCATTTCGATCGCGAGCCTGGCGGCGGCAACGCAGCCGACCCCGATCTGCGCCATGCTGCCGGTGGTCGGATAAAGCGCGCCGATATTGATGGGGTCGGCCGCCCAGCCGCGCAGCGGCACTGCGCCGAAGGCGCCGACGGCAAGGACCCCGCCGGTCTTGACCAGAAACTGGCGGCGGCTTTGCCGCTTCGACAAACCCTGTGCGAGGTCGGCTTTATTGCCGACAGAAGCGTTGTTGCCGACAGAAGCCTTGCGATCTTTTCTCATGGCTCTCTCCCCCTGTGCTGGCGGCGGTACAGCCCGCTGTCCGCCGGTTTTTCGGGATCGTAGTCGCTTCTAAAATTGTTTACAATATAGTTTTCAATATTATTATGATTGAAAGCGACGGCTGGGGCCGCCGATGGGTTGCGCCCGGCGGCGCGTGGCCGCCAACCGGGGAAATGATGGTCGTCAGACGATCCAAACGCGCGGTCTCGAGCACGGCCAAGCCCAGTCAGGCAACGGCAACGGCTGCGCGCGAGTCCGCGGCGATCATGATCGCCAAGCGCCTGGAGGAGGATATCGTGCTGGGGCGGCGTCAGCCGAAGGAGCGGCTGATCGAGCAGGATCTGTCCGACCTGTTCCAGACCCATCGCGGCGACGTGCGGCTGGCGCTGTTCGACCTCGAGAAAAAAGGTCTGGTGGAGCGCATCCCCAATCGCGGCGCGCTCGTTCGCGGCCTGACGCCGCTCGAGGTGACGGAGATCTACGCGGTCCGCGAAGAGCTGGAAGTGATGGCGGTCCGCATTATCCCGTTTCCGGTCGGCAACAAGGATATCGAGCGGCTGGAAGAATTGCAGCGCCAGCACGCCGCCGCAATTGCCGCCGGCGACCTGCTCAGCGTGTTTTACAGCAACCTCAGTTTTCACCAGGCCTTGTTCGGGCTGTGCGGCAATGCCTGCCTGATCGAAACCATCGAGCTGTTGGCCCAGAAGGTCTACGGCATCCGCTCTTACGCGAACGCATTCCCGGAACAACTCGACGGCGCCCGCCGTGACCATCTCGACATGATCAAGGCGCTACGCGCATCACGGCGCGACGATCTGGTAGCGCTGACGCGGCGTCACCTGAAGCCGTCGCCGGAAGCCTATATCAAGGCTTACGAGCGCCGCTTCGGCAAAGCCGATCTGGCGCCAGTGCTTTGAGCTGAGCTATTCGGCGCTGCTCACGAGCTTGATCCGCGGCTTAGCGGCCTCCATGAGACTGCGATAGGCGCTGAGATAATCCAGCGCCATGCGCCGCGCGGTGAAACGCTTTTCGAACTGTTTGCGAATAGCGGTTCGATCCAGGCCTTCGAGCTTGCCGACGGATGCGACGGCGCTGGTTTCATCCTCGACGACGAAACCGGTCAGGCCCTCGTCGATGATCTCCGGGACCGAACCGCGGTTGTAGGCAATCACGGGCGTACCGCAGGCCATCGCTTCGATCATGACCAGGCCGAACGGCTCCGGCCAGTCGATCGGAACCAACAGCCCGATCGCGCCGCTCAGAAAATCGGGTTTTTCGCGGTCGCTGATCTCGCCGATATATTCGACCAGCGGATTGCCCGTGATCAGCGGGCAGATCAGTTCGTCGTAATATTCCTGGTCGGCGCGGTCGACCTTGGCGGCGATCTTTAGCGGTATGCCGCACCGGGTCGCGATCTTGATGGCGCGGTCGACGCCCTTTTCCGGCGCGATCCGGCCGAGCACGGCGAGATAGGACGGTTTCACGTGCTGCGGCGTCAGCAGCTTTTCCGGCAGGCCGTGATGAATGGTTTTGATCCAGCCCGCCTGCGGCACCGGCCGGCGCTGCGCGTTGGAGATCGAAATCACCGGAACTTTTCCGAAGGTATTGAACACCGGCTGATGCTCCGGCAGGTCCAGCCTGCCGTGCAGCGTGGTCAGGAACGGCGTCGGCTGCCGGTAGAACAGGGAGAACGGATAATAGTCGAGATGGAAGTGCAGGAAGTCGAATTCCTCGTCGTCACATTTTTGGCGGACGCGCTCCAGCATCACCATGTGCAGCGCGTTGGGATCACGCACCGCGCCGTCGAGGCGCAGCGCTCTTGGCCATGTCGCGTCAAGCTTTGCTGACGTCTTCGAATCGCCGCTGGCGAACAATGTGACCTCGTGTCCCAACGCCACCAGTTCCTCGGTCAGCCAGTGCACGACCCGTTCGGTGCCGCCGTACAATTTGGGGGGAACAGCCTCCGTCAGCGGGGCAACCTGCGCGATGCGCATCATTCCGTCTCCTGTGTGATCATGGATAAACAAACTCCCGTCCTCCGGTCGGCACCGGCATGCCGATAGGGGAACGTTCTCGCTTTTGCGAAGTTCCTCTGATGCGTTGTTGCTTCTTCCTTCTTCCACACTGTCGTCTTGCTGATGCCATCTCGCGCAAACAAATTCGTAAGTGGCCTGATGCTGCAAAAATGTTGCGCAGTGATGGCTGAGTGCGGCGAAACCGAAACCGTCATGCTTCACGTAATCGTGCGCGGGAACGCGTCGTAGAAATTCCCGTTCACCTCCAACAGGTTTGCAGCCGTCATGGACAATCTTTCAGGATACGCGCACCGTCCCTTTCGATTTGTGTTGCGCTATCTGCGCCGGCGTCTCGCATCGCATGTGGTCATTCTGTCGGCTGTTGTCGCAGCTGTTGCTTGCTCGGTGGGCACGCAATACGGGGTCAAGAATCTCGTCGACAGCCTCGCCGCCGGACCGGAACACGCAGGCGGCGTATGGCTGGCATTCGTTTTCCTCATGTCGCTGATCGCGGCCGATAATTTTCTGTGGCGGATCGCAAGCTGGACCGCGAGCTTTACGTTCGTCGGCGTCACCGGAGCCTTGCGGCGCGAAATGTTCCGCCATCTGACCGGTCACGCGCCGAGCTATTTCTCCGACCGGCTTCCGGGAATGCTGACCAGCCGCATCACGGCAACGTCGAATGCGGTGTTCACGGTCGAAAACATGTTGGTCTGGAACGTGTTGCCGCCGTGCATCGCGACGGTGTCGGCGATTGCCCTGATTGGAACCGTGAGCGTGCCGATGTCGGCGGGGATGATCGCCGTCGCGGGAACCATGGTGCTGGCGATGTTCCATATGGCGGCGGCCGGAAGGCCGCTGCACGATGATTTCGCCGACAAGGCGGCCGCGGTTGACGGCGAAATGGTCGATGTCATCAACAACATGCCGCTGGTGCGGGCCTTCTGCGGTCTCGGTTATGAGCACGACCGGTTCGACGCGACCGTGAACCGGGAACTCGACGCCCGCGGGCGCAGCCTGCGCTATCTGGAAAAGCTGCGGCTGACCCATGCCGCCGTCACCGTCGTCCTGACCATCGCGCTCCTGGCGTGGGCCGTCACGCTGTGGCAGCGCGGCGCGGCCACCACCGGCGACGTGGTGCTGGTCTGCACGCTCGGACTTTCGATCCTGAGCGCTACGCGCGACCTCGCGGTGGCATTGGTCGACGTCACCCAGCACGGCGCCCGCCTGACCGAGGCGATCGCCACCTTGTTGCTGCCGCATGAACTGCGCGACCATCCGGAAGCCGAGCCGCTGGTCAAGAGCGGTGCCGCCATTGCCTTCAATAACGTCACGTTCCGCTATCCCGGCGGGGTTCAGGTGTTCGAAAAGTTCAGCCTGCGGATCCAGCCCGGACAGAGGGTCGGATTGGTGGGCCAGTCCGGTGGTGGAAAATCCAGCCTTTTCACGCTGCTGCAGCGTTTCTACGACCTCCAGCACGGCAGCATCACGATCGACGGCCAGGATATCGCGAAAGTCACGCAGCAAAGCCTGCGCGAGGCGATCTCGGTGGTGCCGCAGGACATCTCGCTGTTCCACCGCTCGATCATGGAAAATATCCGCTACGGCCGGCCGAACGCGACCGACAACGAGGTGTTGCGCGCGGCGATCGCGGCACGCTGCGATTTCATCGAGGCGTTGCCCGAGGGCATGGCGACCATCGTCGGCGATCGCGGTATCAAGGTATCGGGCGGGCAGCGTCAGCGCATCGCCATTGCCCGCGCCTTCCTGAAGGATGCGCCGATCCTGCTGCTCGATGAGGCGACTGCGGCGCTCGACAGCGAATCGGAGGAGGCGATCCGCGAGGCATTGTCCCGCCTGATGCGCGGGCGTACCGTGATTGCGATCGCCCATCGGCTGGCGACATTGCGCCATTTCGATCGCGTGGTGATGCTGCAGGGCGGCCGCATCATCGAGGACGGGCCGCCGGATATCCTTCTGCAGGGAAAGGGTCCCTACCGCGAATTGGTCGCGCGCGAAATGGGCCGCCTTGCGACGCATGCGGCCTGATCCATCGTCGGTGTTGCCTTAGTCGTGCGTCTGTCGCCAGGCTGAAAACTGCTTGAGGTCAAAATGGCAGCGGAAGTCGTGACTCAACTGACGGCGGCGCGTGCCGTCGAGCAGGTATCGGAATCCCCGTTCTACATCCCGATGACGGGGCCCGCGGCGCGGCCGCGGCGTTCGCTCAAGCATGACGACACCTTTATCGTCCTCGACAGCCACGGCGATATCGGAGCTTCCGCCGGCGGGCCGGACGGGCTGTTCAATGCCGATACCCGCTATCTCGCCCGATTGGAAATGGTGCTGGATGAAGTCCAGCCGCTGCTGCTCGGCTCCAATTTACGCGACGACAACTCGGCCCTGAGCATCGACCTCACCAATTCCGACGTCTACCGCAACGGCCGGCTGATGCTGCAGAAGGACACGCTGCATATCGTGCGCTCGATCTTCTTGTGGCGCGGCACCGCCTATCAACGGATCGCTCTGCAAAATCACGGCGACCGGCCGGCGAGTTTCGATCTCACATTGTTGTTCGACAATGATTTTGCCGATCTGTTCGAGGTGCGCGGCGAGCGCCGCCCGCGCCGTGGCATTGGTTCGAGCAAGCTGCTGGGGCCGACCGATGTCGTGCTGGAATATAGCGGGCTGGACGCCCAGTCGCGGATCACCGCGCTGCATTTCGAGCCGCGGCCGACGCGGCTTTCCGTCAATGCCGCGACCTATCATTTCGATCTGGCGCCGAAGCAAGTCACATCGCTCTTCATCGCCGTGTCCTGCAACAGGCCCATCATGCAAAAGCCGGTGCCGTTTTTCCGCGGCCTGCTGGCGCATCGCCGCGAGATGCGGCGCTTGACGGTGGGTGCGGCCAGCATCGAGACCTCGAACAGCATCTTCAACGAAGTGCTGTGCCAGGCGATGGCCGACCTCAACATGCTGATGACGGAAACCCCGCAGGGCCGCTATCCCTATGCCGGTATTCCATGGTACTCGACCACGTTCGGCCGCGACGGCTTGATCACGGCGCTGCAGATGCTGTGGGTCGATCCGCGCATCGCCAAAGGCGTGCTCAGGCGGCTTGCCTTCTTCCAGGCCAAGGCCACAGATCCGCTCAACGATGCCGAGCCCGGCAAGATCCTGCATGAAATGCGCGGCGGCGAGATGGCGGCGCTGCGCGAGGTGCCGTTCGCGCAATATTACGGCAGCGTCAATTCGACACCGCTGTTCGTGCTGCTGGCCGGGCTCTATGTCGAACGCACTGGCGACGAGGCGACGCTGGCCGAATTGTGGCCCGCGATCGAGACCGCGCTGCAGTGGATCGATGGTCCCGGCGATCCCGACCAAGACGGCTTTGTCGAATACCGGCGCGCCACCGAGCAGGGGCTGGCCAATCAGGGCTGGAAGGACTCCTTCGACGCGATCTTTCATGCCGATGGGCAACTGGCGGAAGGCCATATCGCGCTCTCGGAAGTGCAGGGCTACGTGTTCGCCGGCAAGCGGCTGGCGGCGCGATGCGCACGCCGCCTCGGCATGATCGACATTTCCGCCAGGTTGGAATCGGAGGCGCTGCTGCTGGCCGAGCGTTTCGAGGACGCCTTCTGGTGCGAGGATCTCGGCACCTACGCGCTGGCGCTCGATGGCGCCAAAGAGCCGTGCAGGGTGCGGACCTCCAACGCCGGGCAGCTGCTGTTCACCGGCATCGTGCGGAAAGACCGCGCCCGGCTGGTCGCCGCCGATCTGATGAGCCCGAAATTCTTTTCAGGCTGGGGCATCCGCACCGTCGCGCTTGGCGAAGCGCGCTACAATCCGATGTCCTATCATGACGGATCGATCTGGCCGCATGACAATGCGCTGATCGCGCTCGGCTTCGCGCGCTACGGCCTGAAGCATTCGGTGGCGCATCTGTTCAAGGGCCTGTTCGACACCGCGAGCTATATGGACCTGCGGCGGTTGCCCGAACTGTTCTGCGGCTTTCGGCGCGAACGGCGGCGCGGCCCGGTGCTCTATCCCGTGGCCTGCGCGCCGCAGGCCTGGGCCAGCGCCACGCCCTTCAGCCTGCTGGAGGCCGCTCTCGGTCTCGAATTCGACGCCGCGCGCGGCGAGATCCGCCTGCGCAATCCGCGTCTGCCCGAATTCCTCAACGAGGTGGTGCTGCGCGACCTGCAGCTTGGACCATCGAGTGTCGATTTGCGGGTCCGCCGCCACGGGGAGGACGTCTCGCTCGAGGTGCTGCGGACGCGCGGCCAGATTCAGGTGTCGATCGTGCTGACGTGTTAGGTGTTCCGCGCGCACTCGTGCTTCCGGCGCCAAGGGAGAGCCATATGCGGGCAAAGATAGTGATCGTGTTGGTCGCGGCGGCCCTTGCGATGTTCGCCGCCGCACGGGCGGCGGATGATTCCGGCCCGCCGGCTGTGAGCAAAACTGTGCCGCAGGGGGCGGCGAAGGAACCCGCACCGCCGCCGTCGGTGACCGTGATCGGGGCGAGAGATGCGCACGGCATCCTCGGCCGCGAGGTCCGCAGCGCCGCCAACGAGGACATGGGGCGCATCGTCGACGTGATCGTGGATCGCGAAGGCGCGGTGCGCGCCGCCGTGATCGATTTCGGTGGCTTTCTCGGCGTCGGCAGCCGAAAGATCGTCGTCGACTGGAACGCACTTCACTTCGGCAGCGTTGCCAACAAGAGCGACAGCATCACCCTCGAATTGACCAAGGAGCAGGTAACGGCGGCTCCGGAATACAAGGAAGACACGCCGCTCATTGTGCTGGGCGCGGCGGGTAGTTTGCGCCCGTGGGAATTTGATCACTGATGGAGAATGATCTGGTCGCGCATCCGTCCCCCTCGCTGGACCGGATAGACGACGATCGTCGCAAGCGATCGGCCGGCATCAATAATGCTGTGTCGCGGTTGCCGGAGCCGCCGGTGCAGGGTCGCCGGCCGGCCCCATCAACTGAAAGCCAGCACGGGCTCGACTGGTTCATCTTCTTTCTGGCCGACGTGCAGACCGGTTTCGGACCGTTCATTGCGGTCTATCTGACCACGCAGAAATGGACCCAGGTCGAGATCGGCTTTGTGCTGTCGATCGGCGGCATCATCGGCCTGATCGGGCAGATGCCGGGCGGCGCCATCGTCGACGCCGCGCGCTCGGAACGGCTGATGGCAGGCTTTGCGGTCGCGACCATCGGCACCTGCGCGCTCGCCTACGCGCTGTGGCCGATCTTTCCCGTGGTGGCGGCGGCGGCGGCGCTGCATGCGCTTGCAAGCTGCGTGCTCGGCCCGGCGATCGCCGCAATCAGCCTTGGCCTGGTCGGGCCGCTCGCGATCGGCGAACGGCTCGGGCGAAATGCCCGCTTTGCGTCGCTGGGCAACGGCTCGGCGGCGGCGCTGATGGGGGCGTGCGGCTATTTTTTGTCGAGCCGTTCGGTATTTCTCGTCACCTTCATCCTGGCGATACCGACCCTGCTGGCGCTGGGGCGGATCCGCGAGCGGGAGATCGACGTCGCGCAATGCCATGGCGAGGTCGTGCGCGAGAAGCCCGACGCCGAGGCGACGAGCGTGTTCCATCTGGTGCGCCAGCGCCCGTTATTGATCTTCGCCGCCAGCATGCTGCTGTTCCAGCTCGCCAATGCCGCGATGCTGCCGCTGATGGCGGGCGTGGTTACGACGCGGTCGAGCCAATGGGCGCCGGTGCTGATCGCGGCCTGCATCATCGTGCCACAGGCGATCGTGGCGCTGACCTCGCCCTCGGTCGGACGCCAGGCGCAGGTATGGGGCAGGCGGCCCCTGCTGCTGCTGGCCTTTGCGTCATTGGTCGTCCGCGGCCTGCTGTTCGCGACCGTGAAAGACCCTTATCTGCTGGTCGCCGTGCAGGTATTCGACGGCATTACGGCCGCGGTGTTCAGCGTCATGGTGCCGCTGATCGTGGCCGACATCGCCTTCGGCAGCGGTCACTTCAATCTGGCGCAGGGCATCGTCGGCACCGCGATCGGCATCGGCGCATCGCTCAGCACCGTGCTTGCGGGGTATGTCAGCGACAAGCTCGGCAGCAACACGGCTTTCATCGGGCTAGCGGCCGTGGCAGCACTGGGTCTTGCGATGATCTGGCTCACCATGCCGGAAACGCGGCGGACGGAAGGCGAGGCGTTCAAGCCCGTCTAGGCGCCGACCGTCTTGCGATACAGCGCGCTGTAATAGGCGGCCGAAAGATCCCAGCTGAACGACCGCGCCATCGCGCTGCGGCGCATGGAGTCGAGGCGGTCCTTGGCCATGAACGTCTCGAAGGCGCGGCGAACGCCGCCGAGGAAGGATTCGGCCGACGGCTGCGAGAACAAGAATCCGGTTTCGCCGTCCTTGATCGTCTCCGCCAGTCCGCCGGTCTGGTGACCGATCGGCAGCGATCCGAACCGCTGCGCATACATCTGGCTCAGCCCGCACGGCTCGAACCGCGACGGCATCAGCGTGAAATCGCTGCCCGCGAAAATCCGCCGCGCCTGACCGTCGTTGAAGCCGATCGTCACTCCGAATGCGTCCGGCCTGCGGCGATGTGCATCGACCAGGGCCTGCTCGATCTCGGGCTCGCCGCTTCCGGTGACAATAATCTGCCCGCCGGCCTCGATGATCTCGTCGGCGGCCGACAATACGAGATCGACGCCCTTCTGATGCACCAGCCGCGCGACGAGGCCGAAAATCGGACCACGGGACACCGCCAGTCCAAACTGCTTGCGGACGTAATCCGCATTGGCTTGCTTGCCGTTCCAGTCGCCGGCGCCAAACGGCTGCGCCAGCTGCGCGCAGAATCTCGGATCCCAGCTTTCGTCGATCCCGTTCAATATCCCCGTCAGCTGGTCGGCGTCGGAGCGGACGCGGAGCAGGCCTTCGAGCCCGCAGCCGAGTTCCTGCGTGGTGATCTCCCTGGCATAGGTCGCACTGACGGTGGTCAGGTGCGAGGCATAGACGAGGCCGCCCTTGAGAAACGACAATTGGTCGTAGAACTCGACGCCATCGATATGGAAGGAACTTTCGGGCGCGCCGATCCGCCGCAGCAAGTCCTTGGGGAATATCCCCTGATAGGCCAGATTGTGGATGGTCAGAATGGACGGGATCCTGGCGCCTCTCCAGCTGAGATAGGCCGGCGTCAATGCGGCCTGCCAGTCATTGGCGTGAACCAGGTCCGCTGCCCAATTCTTGTCCAAAGTGCCCGCGGCGAGTTCGGCCGCGGCGGATGCAAATCTTCCGAAACGGATATCATTATCAGGCCAGTCGCGGCCCGATTCATCGCCGTAGGGATTGCCTGGACGGTCGTATAATTGAGGGCACAACAGCACGTAAACCGGCAGCCCATCGCGGGTCGATGCGCGCCCCAGCGAGCAGGCCGGCATTTCCGCCAGAGGCGCACATTGCCCAACGATTTCAATATGGGTGAACTGTTCGACGACGTCCCGGTAGCCGGGCAGCATGATCCTGATATCACCCCAGGGACGCAGTGCCCGGGGCAGGGCCGCGGAAACGGCGGCAAGCCCGCCGACGCGGACGAAATCGTCCATCTCCGTGGTGACAAACAAGACCTTCAAAAAACGCCCTCGTTTCAGTCCCTAACTCAACCAATGCAAGATTAGTTCCAGATTGCTTTTGACAGAGATGTTAAGGGATGGGCAGGCCTTTCAAGAGGGGACACTTCCCAGTCAGGGCTGCGCAACTTAGGGTCACGCCGCGCCAGCCAACGAAAAAGACGCGCGGTCGAGGGAGCCTTGAGAATGACCACAGCAGGTAACGATGAGGGTAATTTGACAAAGAGCTTCGCAGGCCTGCGCGTCCTCGATTTCTCGACCACGATTGCCGGACCTCATTGTACGCGGATGCTGGCCGACATGGGCGCCGAGGTCATCAAGATCGAAACCGCCGAAGGCGAGACGATGCGGACCCGGCCGCCGCTGCGCGACAGCTGCAGCACCACGTTCGGCCAGCTCAACGTCGGCAAGAAGAGCCTGGTGCTCGATCTGAAATCGCCCGGCGGGATCGAGGTCGTGCGCCGGCTGGTCGCGGGCGCGGACGTGCTGGTCGAGAATTTTCGGCCGGGCGTGATGCGGCGATTGAAGCTCGATTATGCGTCGCTGCACGAGCTCAACCCGAAACTGATCTACTGTTCGATCTCCGGATACGGCCAGACCGGGCCGTCGGCGGAACTGCCGGCCTATGCGCCGGTGATTCATGCCGCCTCGGGCTATGAGATGGCACATCTGGCCTACCAGCCCGGACGCAGCCGGCCGGACTATTGCGGCATCTATCACGCCGACGTCCTCACCGGCGTCTATGCCTTTGGCGCCATTTCGGCGGCGTTGTACCAGCGCTCGGCAACCGGCAGCGGCCAGCACATCGACGTGTCGATGCTGGAATCGATGCTCAGCCTGACCTTGAACGAACTGCAATGGTCGCAATTCGAAGTGAAGGCGACACAGCGGCCGATGTTCGGTCCGATCGAAACATCGGACGGCTATGTGATGGTCGCCATCGCCAGCGAAAAAACCTTCCAGAGCCTGATGCAGGTGATCGGTCACCCGGAGTGGGTGTCCGATCCCCGCTTTGCCAGATATGCCGATCGCCGCGAACACTGGGGGAGCCTGATGGACGGCGTGGAGACGTGGTCGCGCGCGGTGACGACCGAAAAATGCCTCATAGCGCTCAACGACCAGGGCGTTCCTTCCTCAGCCTACCGTACGGTAGCCGAAGCCTTGCGCGATCCGCAGATCGCCCATCGCGGTGCGTTGGTCGAAGTCCGGGACGGAGGAGGGACATTCAAGGTCCTCAATCTGCCGTTCCGCATGTCGGGCGCCAATGTTTCGGCGGCCAGGCGAATGTCGACGCTCGGCGAACACACGCTGGCCTTTCTCAAGGAGACCGGCCTGTCGGAAGATGAAATCGCGGGCTTTGCGGGCAAGCCGTCGATGGCCGCAACATAACAAGTAGTGCTTTGGTTTAAATTCAATCTGCGCGATGGGTTTTGTCTGGCGGCTTTTCCGTCTACGGCCTTGCCGCAGACTGCGATTCCGGACAATCTCCCCGCCGTCATCCCACGATCCGGAATACCGGACGGATGCATTCTGGAGGGAGCACGAATGAAGGCCGCGATCCGTTCGAACGCGCTTGCGCGAATATTTCTTGTGGCGGGATTTTGCGTCGCGCTGTCTGCAGCGCCGGTCAGCGCCCAGAAGCAGGGCGGCAGCATCACCGTCGGCCTCGAACTCGACATCCCCGGCTTCGATCCGTTGAAGGTCGGCGTCTACGATACTTCGGCGGAGACCGCCGCCGCCGCGATTTTCGATACGCTCGTCTCCCTCGACGACAAGGGCCAGCCGGCGCCGAAGCTGGCGCTCTCGTGGTCGCATTCTGACGATTACAAGACCTGGACCTTCAAGCTGCGGCCCGGCGTCAAATTCCATGACGGCACGCCATTCAATGCCCAGGCGGTCAAGGAGAATTTCGACCGGCAGAAGGATCCCGCCAACAAGTGCCGCTGCGCCTTCTACATCGCGTTCATTCACGACGTGCAGGCCCCCGATGAACTGACAAGCGTTTACAATCTCAACGATCCCTCGGTGAACCTTCCGGCGCTGTTGACGATCCAGAGTTCCAATAACGTTGTCCATTCGCCGACGGCATGGAAAACCAAAGGCGACGATTACAATCGCAACCCTGTCGGTACCGGACCCTACGTCCTGAAGTCCTGGAACGCGGGCGACCGCATGGTGCTGGAAAAGAATCCGGACTACTGGAACAAGGGCCATCCCCATCTCGACCGGATCGTGCTGAAGCCGCTGCCGGATGCGCAGTCGCGCTTCGCCAGTCTGCAATCGGGCGAGGCCGATATCGTCTGGGACGATGAATACGACGCCGACAACATCCAGAAGGCGCAAAAAGATTCCAAGATGACCGTGCACACGTATGCCGGGTCCGGCGCGCAGGTCTACGCCTTCAACACCAAGACCCCGCCGTTCGACGACGTGCGCGTGCGTCAGGCGCTGGTGATGGCGATCGATCGCAAGAAATTCTCGCAGGCCGTCACCAACGGTCTCGCGAGACCCGCCAGCAATCCCTATGGCGACGGCTCGTGGGTGAAGTGCAAGGATGACGGCGCGCTGCCCTATGATATCGAGAAGGCCAAGGCGCTGATCAAGGACTACGGCAAACCGGTCGAGTTCAAGATGATCGCGACCGCAACCCCGCGCGGGCGCACCATCGGCCAGGTGCTGCAGCAGTTCTGGAAGCAGGCCGGCGCCAATATGGAGATCGAGCAGATCGACCAGGCCACCATCGTGCCGCGCGCCTTCATGCGTCAGTTCCAGCTGACGCCGTGGCGGATCGTCGATCTCGCCGATCCCGATCCGCAGATGTACGCGAACTTCCACACCGGCAGCCCGGTCGCGCTCGCCAATTATTCCGATCCCGAACTCGACCGCCTGCTGGAGCACGCCCGGACCACGGCCGGGCTCGACCAGCGCATCGAGGATTATTGCGCGGTCAGCCGGCTCATCAACCAGCAGGCGATCTGGTTCTGGAGCTTCCAGAACACGTATTACGCGATCTCGACTTCGAAGCTGAAGGGCCTGCCGAAGATCTATCACGGGGTGATCGACGTATCCGATACCTGGCTGGAATAACCGCCGATGCTGTTCTTTGTCGCGCGAAGGCTCCTGTATCTGGTGCCGGTCCTGGTCGCCGTATCGTTGCTGACATTCCTGATCGCGTCGCTGTTGCCGGGGGATCTCGCTTACGTGATCCTGGGCGATCAGGCGACGCCGGAAAAGGTCGCGGCGTTGCGCCATGACATGGGGCTCGATCAGCCGGTGTTGTGGCGCTACATCGGCTGGCTCGGGCACATCCTGCAGGGCGATTTCGGCAGATCGTTCCGCACCGGACAGACCGTGTTGCAGGCCGTGACCGAGCGGCTGCCGGTGTCGTTCGAACTGATGCTGCTGGCCGAATTCATCGGCCTTGCGATCGGCGTTCCCCTGGCCATCGTTTGCGCGGCGCGCAGCGGCGGGCCTTTCGACCGTTTCATGACCGGCAGCGCGTTCGGGATGCTGTCGGTGCCGACCTTCCTGTCCGCGATCCTGCTGATCTACCTGTTCGCGGTCGAACTGCGCTGGCTGCCGGCGACGGGGTACGTGCCGTTCACGGAAGACCCGGCCGGCAATTTGCGCTTCATGGTGTTGCCGGCGCTGACACTGGCGCTGGCCGAATGGCCGGGGATCATGCGCGTGCTGCGTTCCGACATGATCGCGACCCTGCAGGAAGACTACATCGCGCTGGCCAAGGCCAAGGGACTGAAGGCGTCGCGCATCCTGTTCGTTCACGCGCTGAAACCTTCGTCGCTCACGCTGATCACGATCACCGGAATCAATATCGGGCGATTGATCGGCGGCGCGGTGATCGTCGAAACCATTTTTGCGTTGCCGGGGATCGGCCGGCTTCTGGTCGGCGCCATCTATACCCGCGATCTGATCATCCTGCAGGGCGCGGTGCTGCTGGTCGCCGTGGGTTTTGTCGTGATGAATTTCATTGTCGACCTGCTCTACGCCGTTCTCGATCCCAGGATCCGTCATGGCCACGCTTGAACTCACAATCGAGAATGGCGTCGTCGCCGCACCCGCGCGGCGGGCGCGCCGGATCGGGCCACTGTTCTGGATATCGATCGGCTGGATCGTGCTGGTCTTTGCGGTCGCGATATTCGCCGACGTCCTGCCGTTGCCGAGCCCGACCGACATGGACATGCTGGAGCGGCGGGCGCCGTTCTCGTTTGCGCATTGGCTGGGAACTGACGGCCTCGGGCGTGACGAACTGTCCCGGCTGATTTACGGCGCGCGGATATCGCTCGTGGTCGGCCTCTGTGCGCCGATCATCGGGGTCACCATCGGCGGTGCGCTTGGCGTGCTCGCCGGCTATTTCCGCGGCCGCTTCGAAACCTTCGTCGTCGGCAGCATGGATGTGCTGCTGGCGTTTCCGCCGCTGATCCTGGCGCTCGCGGTCACCGCCTTCCTCGGGCAATCGATCTTCCATCTGACCTGCATTCTCGGCGTGCTCGGCATTCCCGCCTTCATGCGCGTCGCGCGGGCATCGACGCTCACGCTGGCGCGGCGCGAATTCGTGATTGCGGCGCAGGCGCTCGGCGCCACCCATGCACGCATCCTGCTGCGCGAATTGCTGCCCAATGTCCTGCTGCCGCTATTGGCCTTCTTCCTGCTGGGCGTTGCCGTCACCATCGTGGCCGAAGGCGCGCTATCCTTCCTCGGGCTCGGCGTGCCGCCGCCGATCTCGAGCTGGGGCAGCATGATCGGGGAGGGCCGCGAGAGTCTCGAGATGGCGCCGCAGCTCGCCTTCCTGCCCGCGATCGCGATGTTCCTGACCGTGCTGTCCTTCAACCTGGTCGGCGATACGCTGCGGGCGCTCACCGATCCCAAACAGGGCGCGCTGTGAGCGAGGGGACGCTGCTTTCCATCGAGGACGTCGCGGTCGATCTGCCGACGCCGCGCGGCAACCTGCGCGCGGTCGATCACGTCGACCTCACGGTCGGGGCCGGCCGAACGCTCGGGGTCGTCGGCGAGTCCGGATGCGGCAAGACCATGTTGTCGCGGGCGGTGCTGCAGCTGTTGCCGAAAAAGGCAAAGCTCTCCGGCCGGGTGATGTTCGACGGCCAGGACCTGGCGCGGCTTTCGCCGGAAAAACTTCGAAAACTGCGCGGCCGGTCGCTGGCGGTCGTGTTCCAGGATCCGATGACCTCGCTCAACCCGGTGCTGACCATCGGTACCCAGTTGATGGAGACGCTGCAGGAACATCTCGAGCTCGATATGGCCGCGGCGCGCCAACGCAGCGTCGAGCTGCTGGCGGCGGTCGGTATTCCCGCGCCCGAAGCGCGCCTGATGCAATATCCGCATCAGCTTTCCGGCGGCATGCGGCAGCGGGTGGCGATCGCGATCGCGCTGTCGTGCGAGCCGAAACTGTTGATCGCCGACGAGCCGACCACCGCGCTCGACGTCACCATCCAGGCGCAGATTCTCGATCTCTTGGCGCGAGAGCAGCGCCGCCGCCATATGGCGATGATCCTGATCACCCATGACCTCGGCGTCGTTGCCGGCCGCACCGACGAGGTGGCGGTGATGTATGCCGGCCGCGTAGTGGAGCGGGCGCCGACGCCGGCGCTGTTCAAGAAAATGCGGATGCCCTACACCGAGGCGCTGCTGGCGGCGCTGCCGAAGATCGATGCCGCCCCGCATACGCCGTTGCCGGCGATTTCCGGACGGCCGCCTGATCCGACCCGGCCGTTGCCCGGCTGCTCGTTCGCGCCGCGTTGCCGCTACGCCGACGCGCGGTGCCAGACCGAAAAGCCGTCGCTTGCGCAAGCTGAATCTCGCGATCATCTGTATGCCTGCTTCCATCCGGTTGGGACCGCGGCCGAGGTCTCCGCATGATGCACGGCATCCAGCCTTCCCCGAGCGATCCGCTGCTCGACGTGCAGGACCTCGTCGTTGAATATGCCGTCGGCGGCAAGATCGTCCATGCCGTGTCCGGCGTCAGCCTGCAGGTCGCGCGCGGCGAGACGCTCGGCCTGGTCGGCGAAACCGGTTGCGGCAAATCCACGCTCGGCCGCGCGGTGCTGCAATTGCGCCAGGCGGTCTCGGGCAAGGTGCTGTTCGACGGCCAGGACCTGACGTCGATGCAGGGCGACACCTTGCGCAAGATGCGCCAGCGCGTGCAGCTGATTTTTCAGGACCCGATTGCCTCGCTCAATCCGCGGCGCCGGATCGGCGACATCATCGCCGAGCCGCTGGTGATCGCCGGCGTCAAGGATCCGGCCGAGCGCAAGCGGCGGGTCTGCGATGCGCTCAGCGCCGTCGGCCTCGATCCCCAGCTTGTGATCGGGCGCCTGCCGCACGAATTTTCCGGCGGACAGTGCCAGCGCATCTGCATCGCGCGCGCGCTGGTGCTCAATCCGGATTTTGTGATCTGCGACGAGCCGGTTTCGGCGCTCGACGTCTCCATCCGTGCCCAGATACTCAATCTGCTGGAAGAGATGAAGGCGCGCTACGGACTGACGCTGCTGTTCATCGCCCACGATCTCGCCGTGGTGAAGGCGATCAGCGACCGCGTCGCGGTGATGTATCTTGGCCGCCTCTGCGAGGTGGGTCCATCCGAGCAATTATTCGCCCAGCCGGCGCATCCCTATACCGCGCTGCTGATCGAGGCGATCCCGGTGCCCGATCCCGATGTCCGCCCGGCCGAAACCGTGCCGGTCGGCGAGCCGCCATCGCCGATTGCGCCGCCCTCGGGCTGCCGCTTTCGCACCCGCTGCCCGCGGGCGGATGCGCGATGCAGCAGCGAGGTGCCGGAACTTCGCGCCGTGGCGCCCGGCCAGTACGCGGCTTGCCATCATCCGTTGATCTGAATAACCACTTCGCTCGAAAACGCGATCTGCGTTTGTTTCGATTGGACGGACGTGGCAGTGTCCGCCCTCAAGAACAAGAACTCCGGGAGAGCCGTGATGAAGAGTTTCCAGGTTGCCGATTTCAACGCCCCCCTGAAAGAGGTGGATGCGCCGACGCCGCAGCCCGAGGGAACGCAGGTGCTGATCAAGGTCAAGGCGGCCGGGGTCTGCCACAGCGATCTGCACATCTGGGAAGGCGGTTACGATCTCGGCCATGGCCGCAAGCCGCTATCGCTGAAGGACCGCGGCGTCTCGCTGCCGCGTACGATGGGCCATGAGAGCGTCGGCGAGATTTTGGCATTCGGGCCTGATGTTGCGGCCGGCGACAAGGGCGACCTCAAGGTCGGCGACGTCGCGCTGGTCTATCCCTGGCTCGGCTGCGGAAAATGCGAGACATGCCTTGGTGGCGACGAGAACATGTGCGTGGTCAAGCCGAATTCGATCGGCGTCTATTGCGACGGCGGCTACGCCGATCACATGACGGTGCCGCATCCGAAATATCTGCTCGATCTGAAGGGGCTCGATCCCGTCACCGCCGCGCCCTATGCCTGCTCCGGCGTCACCACCTACAGTGCGCTGAGGAAGGTCGAATCCGTCTTCCATACGCCGATCGTGATTTTCGGCGCCGGCGGTCTCGGCCTGATGGCGCTGTCGCTGTTGAAAGCGATGGGCGGCAAGGGCGCCATCGTCGTCGATATCGATGCGCGCAAGCGCGAGGCTGCGATGGCTTCCGGCGCGCTCGCCGCGGTCGACGGCAAGGCGCCCGATGCGCTGGAGCAACTAGCAAAAGCGGCCGGTGGCCCGATCCGCGCGGTGATCGATCTCGTCGGCAACGCCGCCACCACGCAACTCGGGTTCGATTGCCTGACCAAGGGCGGCAAGCTCGTGATCGTCGGCCTGTTCGGCGGCGGCGCGCCTTGGGCGCTGCCGCTGATCCCGATCAAGGCGATCACGATCCAGGGCAGCTATGTCGGCAATCTCCGCGAAACCCAGGAACTGCTCGATCTGGTCCGAGCCAAGAACATCGCGCCGATCCCGGTGACGACGATGCCGCTGTCGAAAGCCAACGAGGCGCTGGTCGATCTGCAGAAGGGCAAGCTCGTCGGCCGCGCGGTGCTGACGCCGTAGGCTTCCGCTCTCACCACGTCATTGCGAGCGAAGCGAAGCAATCCATTCTTTCTTTTCGCCGCACGATGGATTGCTTCGCTTCGCTCGCAATGACGGCTACTACATATGCGACTCTGCATGAGGAACCTCCATGTCCGCGAACAACGCCCTCCACATCGCCGTCCTCGGCGGCGATGGCATCGGCCCGGAAGTGATGGCGCCGGCGCTCGAAGTGCTGCGCAAGATCGAGGCCACCACCGATCTGAAATTCCGCTTCACCGATGCACCGGCCGGCGCCAATAACTATCGTGAAACCGGCATGTCGATGCCCGAGAGCACCGTGCGGCTGTGCGACGAGGCGGATGCGATCCTGCTCGGCGCCTGCGGCCTGCCGTCGGTGCGCTACCCTGATAATACCGAGATCATGCCGCAGGTCGAACTGCGCTTTCACTTTGATCTCTATGCCGGCGTGCGCCCGGCGCGGCTGATCCCGGGCGTGCCGAGCCCGATCGTCGGCGCCGACAAGCGCGGCATCGATCTGGTCGTGATCCGCGAATCCACCGAGGGCCTGTTCGCTTCGATGGGCAAGGGCGTCGTCACCGACACCGAGGCGCGCGAGACGCTGGTGATCACGCGAAAAACCTCGGAGCGGTTGTTCGAGTTCTCGTTTCGCCTCGCGGAGCGCCGCAAGGCGCGCGGCCGCGTGGGTGGCGGGCTGACCTGCGTCGACAAGGCCAACGTGTTCAAGGCGTTTGCGTTCTTCCGCGAGATGTTCGATGACGCCGCCAAACGCCATCCCGACGTCAAGGCCGACCGGCTCTATGTCGACGCCTGCTCGGCGCTTCTGGTCAAGCGCCCCTGGGATTTCGACGTCATGGTGATGGAGAACATGTTCGGCGACATTCTCTCCGACATGACCGCCGGCCTGATCGGCGGCATGGGCATGGCGCCCTCGGCCGACATCGGCGACCGCCACGCCGTGTTCCAGCCCTGCCACGGCACCGCGCCCGATATCATGGGGCAGGGCAAGGCCAATCCGACCGGAATGATTTTGTCCGCCGCGATGATGCTGGACTGGCTCGCCGACAAGCACGGCCTAGAGGCCGCCGCGGAAGCCAGCGAGCGCATCGAGCGCGCGGTCGACAAGGTCTATGCCGGCGGCATCAAGCCGATGGAATTTGGCGGCAGCAACGGCACCGCGGATATCGCGAAGGCGGTGCTGGCGGCGCTGTAGGGGGAGGCTGGGACGACGTGGAAAGCTCCGAGCACCCTCGTTCAAATCGCCCGCGCCGCTTTCAGTTTTGCGATTGCGTCCGCATCATAGCCCAGCGACTGCAAGATTTCGTCGTTATGTTCACCGAGATCGGGCGTTGCAGTCCGGATCTCGCGATCGAAGCCTGTCATCTCGCAGGGCTGCGCCACCAGGTCAATTCGCCAAGGCGCGGATGCGCGACCGAACGCTTCATGCGCAACGCCTGACTTGCGGGTCGGCAAAAGCTTCCTTGATGTTGTAGACCGGCCCGCAGGGAAGCGCCGCGCCGACCAACAGTTCGAACCATTCGCGGGTGGTGCGGGCTTGCAGCGCTGCGGCGATCATCTCGTTCATCGCTTCCTTGTTTCTGCCTCCGCTGCGCGGTCGAGGCAAAGCGAGGGTCGCGTCGCCATGTCTTCGCGGTCGATCAGCTTGCAGAAAATCTGAAAATTCTTGTTGCTGGTGGCGGCGATGTTGAGGAGGCCGTCGGCGGTCGGAAAACACCCCATCGGCGTATTGGTGGGGTGGTTGTTGCCTTCCTGCGGCGGCACTTTCTTGTCCATGGTCCAGCGCGTGGCCTGGAAATCCAGGAGCGTGAGGCCGGATTCGATTAGCGAGGTCTGCACCCAGCGGCCTTCGCCGGACACTTCGCGGTCGAGCAGCGCGATCAGGATGCCCTGCGCCAGAAACGCGCCGGCCATGATGTCGGTGACGGCGACGCCGACGCGGACCGGGCCCTGGCCGGGAAGGCCGGTCACTGACATGATGCCGCTCATGCCCTGCGCGATCTGGTCGATCGAGGGCCGCGAGGTGTAGGGGCCGTACTGGCCGAAGCCGGAAATGCTGCCATAGACGATGCGCGGATTGCGCCTTTTGACGGCATTCGAAATCAACGCCGAGCCGTTTGGTGACGCCGGGCCGCATGTTCTCGACCACTACGTCGGCCTGTTCGGCCAGCCGCATCAAAATCTCGCGTCCCTCGTCGGTCTTCAGATTCAGCGTGATCGCGCGCTTGTTGCGATGCAGGTTCTGGAAGTCCGAACCGTCGCGCCGGCCGACCAGTTCGCCGGCTTCGCCGTCTTCCGGCGGCGGCTCTACCCGGATCACGTCGGCGCCCCAGTCCGCCAGCGTGCGTACGCAGGACGGCCCGGCGCGCGCCAGCGTCAGATCGATCACCTTGAACCGCGACAGTGGCAGTCGCGGCGTTTCGGTGTGCGCATTGGCGGAGCCTGACCCTTCGACGGGCTTATGCATGCTGATCCCCGGAGATGATGTGCGACGGGTAGTTTCGAGCGTCGGCTATTTGCCCTTGAACCGCGGCTTGCGCTTTTCCATGAACGCGGTGCGGCCTTCGCGAAAATCCTCGGAGTCCATGCAGTCGGTGCCGATCTGCTTGATCGCGTCCATGTCGCGACGGCTTTCGTCTTTCAGCACCTGGGCGATGGTGATTTTGGCGGCCTTGATGGCGAGCGGCGCATTGCCGGAAATGGTGCGCGCGATTTCCATGGTCGCGTCCCAGAGGTCTGCATCGGGCAGCACGCGATCGACGAGGCCGATCCGCAGCGCCTCGGCCGAATCGATCCTCATACCGGTGTACATGATGAGCCGCGCCCAGGACGGGCCGACCAGCGAGACCAGATGTTTCAGGCCGTCATAGCCATAGGCGATGCCGAGCTTGGCTGCGGGAATGCCGAACTGGCTGTTGTCGGAGGCGAAGCGGATATCCGACAGCATCGCGACCTGCATTCCGCCGCCGAGGCAAAAGCCGCGGATGCACGCGATGGTCGGCTTCGGGTAGCTCGCGAGCAGCGCGCGCTGCGCCTCGCTGCGTCTGGAATATTCCTCCGAAGCGGCTGCGTTATGACGGGTCTTTTCGAACTGGCTGATATCGGCGCCCGACACGAACGCCTTGTCGCCGGCCCCGGTCAGGATCACGACACGGACGCCGGGATTATCGCGCAATTCGACCAGCGCGCTGCCGAGCCCTTCCCACATGTCCAGCGACATCGCGTTGCGCTTGTCGGGGTTGTTGAAGGTAATGACGCCAACGCCGTCGTTGACGCTCTGCAGGATCTTGCCGTCGGCGTAGGACTTTTCGGCACTCTTGGGGACATCTAGCATGGGTCAGGATCCGGTTAGGTTTCAGGAAGTGAGGAACGGGCCGAAATTGGCGCGCACAAAGGCCGTTCGGGCCTGCAGTTTAGTCCACCAGTCGTGGACGCGGGGATGTTTCTTTGTCGTCATCTCGTCCGGCGCAATTTCCTCGTCGATCCGCTTGACGAAGGGCGCTGCGGCAATATCGGCGATCGAATAGGCGTTGCCGACCAGCCAGCCGGAGGGCTTTAAGGCCTCCTCCATCTTGTCGAGCAGCAGCACCAGTTTTCCGCGCGCGGCGTCACGTTCTTCTTCGGTATAGGGTTTGCGCGCCGCCCGGATCCAGGCTTCCTGGCGCTCCCTGCTCGGGATGTTCTTCAGCTTCTCGGCGAGTTCCTGGTCGGTCCATTGCGACGCGGTCTTCGCCAGATGGTGCCGCCAGTTGAAGATGATGAGGTTGCCGATCAGGCCGTCGATATGCCGGATCCAGTTGCGCATCAGGGCGCGCTGATACGGCGCGTCCGGGCGCAGCGGGGAATCGGGAAAGCTCTCGTCGAGATATTCGCAGATCGTGCCGCTCTCGTGCAGCGGCTGGCCGTCATGGATCAGGGTCGGGATCACCCCTAACGGATTGATCTTCAGATATTCCGGCGAATGATGCTCCATCGCCGCCATGTCGACCACGTGGCCCTCGTAGGCCAGGCCCTTTTCCTCAAGGCACAGCCGCACCCGGCGCGAAGCGCTCGAACGCCAGCCATGGTGAAGGATCATCATGGTCACCTCCCGAAGCCGGAAAGCCCGGCTCTTTTTGTTGGGAATGTGGTGCCATGTTTCGGTGATCGCGGGCAAGGCTTGGTGCCGGGACCATTCCATGCGTTGGTGCATGATGGATTTGAGTTGAAGGCGCAGACGTTGGGATCACCTCTCCCAATGGGAGAGGTGAGACCGAGCGTGCCGTCGGCAAAGATCGTCCCAAAACCCTACTGCGCCAGATGCGCGGTCAGCGGGTGGTCCGCGGCCTTGTTGAAGAACGCGGCTTCCTCGGCGGTCGCCTCCAAAAGCTGCTCGTCCTGGTCGTAGATGTCGTTGCGGAACTGGACGGTCTGGTCCCTGGTCATCCAGGCCGTCAGATAGATCCACGCCACCGGCACCTTCCTGGTCACCGCGATGTCGTGGCGCTGGCCCGTCGCGATCGCGGCATCGATCGCGGCTCTATTCCATTGCGGCTGGTCCTTCAATAGCCAGGCGGCGAGATCGCGCACATTGTCGACACGCGAGCAGCCGTGGGAATCGAATCGATAGTCGTCGTTGAACAAATTGCGCTGGTTGGTGTCGTGCATGTAGACCGAATAGGAATTCGGCATGTCGATCTTGACCGCGCCGAGCGCATTCCAGGCGCCGGACTGCTGGCGCACCGTAAAGTTCGGCGTATGCGTGCCCGACCAGTCCACCGAATGCGGATCGATCGGCGCGTCATTGGCGCCGAGCACGTCCATGTGCATGCGGGAGAGATAGCCGGGGTCTTTGCGCATATGCGCGGAAATCTCGGTCTTCGAAATCGAGGACGGCACGGTCCAGGTCGGGTTGAGATTGACGCTGGTGATCTGGGCGGTCAGCGTCGGCGACGGCTTTTCGGTCTTGCCGACGATGACGCGATAGCGCCGCACCACCTTTCGTCCTCGATCGCCTCGGCAAAGGTCGCGGGAATGTTGACGACCACATAGCGCTGGCCGAACGAGAAATTCATGTTGCCGAGGCGTTCCAGCGAGGCTTCGAGCTGCTTGATCCGCTTCTGGACCGGCACGTTGAGCGCGGCCAGCGTGCGCGGCGTCACCGTTCCCGTCAGTGCGAGGCCGTGGCGGGCCTGGAAGCGCTTGACGGCCTCGGCGAGGGCTTCGTCATAGGCGCCGGTCGCCTTGTCCACGGCGAGGTCGCCGCTGATGATCAGGCGCTTGCGCAAGAGATCGTCATTGGGGCTCGGTATGCGATTCGCGAATTTGGCGTCGGCCGGGATCGTCGGCCATCCGCCGCGCACCGCCAGATCCGAGTAACTGAGCGCGGCCTCGCGGATGCGTTGCGCGCTGCCCTCATCGAAGGTCGGTTCATGCGAGAGCGCCAGCGCCGCTGCCGACCGTTGTTCCGGCGTTGAGGCCGCCGCCGCCGGCTTTGCCGGTGCGGCGTGCGCGGCAGGCGCAGCGCCCGCGGGCGCGATCGTTGCCGGCTTGGACTGGGCGAACGTCGTCGCGGCGGCATCGGTTGCGCCCGAACCCGTCCCTTCAGCCAACGCCGGCGCGGCCGCGAGCATCGCGGCCATGGCAACGAGTGTCATTCTTTGCATGTCAGGATTCCTTGGCAGGGATGCGCGCGAGGCGCGGAATTTGAAATGAAATGCCGGGCCATTCGGGCCGGGCAAAGCCGCTCCACAACGGCGTTTGGCAAGATTACCCCGTGACCGTTGCGTTCTGATTAAGTTGTTGTTGAGGCTGTTGCACTGCCGCAAGTCCCCCGGCCGGCCCATTGCCGCGATTGGACTTTCGTCCCCTTTGCTATGTCGCCGCGAACGCTATGGTGGTTCGCAACAAAACACGAAAACAATCCCTGGGGGAGCACATGCGGTTGACGCGCCGGTACGTGATTGCGGGAGGCGGCGGCGGGCTGGTCTGGCTCGCGGGCGTGCCGGCACGGGCGGAGGCGGCCTATGCCAGCCGTACCATCAAGATGATCGTGCCCTATCCGGCCGGGGGGACCACCGATCTTCTTGGCCGGCTGATCGCCGACCAGTTCAAAAGCGGTCTTTCCGCCACCGTCATTGTCGAGAACAAGCCCGGCGCCGGCACCACGCTGGGCGCGGAGCAGGTCGCCAAATCCGAGCCCGACGGCTACACGCTGCTGATGGCGACCTCGACCACGCTTGCCATCAACAAGACGCTCTACAAGAAGCTGCCCTATGACCCGGTGAAGGATTTTGCGCCGATCGGCCTCGTCGCCGCGGTGCCCTTTGCGCTGATCATCAATCCGACGATCCCGGCGAAAACACTGTCCCAGTTCATCGCCTACGCCAAATCGAAACCGGGACTGGCCTATGGTTCGGCCGGCAATGGCAGCCCGCAGCATCTCGGCGCCGAAATGCTGAAGACCGCCGCGGGCATCGACATCCGCCATGTGCCCTATCGCGGCTGCTTTGCAGCGTGAAAAACCCAGACATATCAACACAGTGCAGGATCGGGGTCGGGTCCGGGTCGGGACCAGCTTTTTGTGATCACCGGCCGTCATCGCAACTTGCTAAAAGCAAGTGCCCGTCGCGAGTCGCGATGTCGCCCGGCACCAGCCCCCAAAGCCCGCTGGGTCGGCGTCGAGGCTGGCGGCGGGTGCGCTGGCCACGCGCACCACCACACAGGCTTTAAACGAGGCGTTGAATGCACGACTACACCACGAATGAGAATCTCAAGCTAATCGCCGGGATGGTATCCGCCCTCGTCACGGTCGGACTGATCGCCGCCATCGCGATGGCGTTTCTCTGGATGCCGCCACCGCTGTAGTCAACCGGCTATGACGAGGGCGGGCGCAATGGCGACAGGATCACGACGAAGAGGTGATCGACATGGCGCGTGACAAAGAGGCGATACGCAACAAGCCGGATGACCCTTGCATCCTTTACTGGATCAAGGATGCAAGCTGCACTGACATCGCGCTGCATGGGTACGTCGGCATCACCCATGCTGCGCGTGAGCAGCATAGACAGCGGGAACACCGCCGTGCCGGACGGCTCCATGCTTCGGCGGAATTTGTTGTCCTGCACCGGGGCACGCGGCTCGAATGCACTGAGGTGGAAAACCGGTACCGACCTGACGCGAACATCGGCTGAATCGCTCCAAGGGTGGCGGCCGCTGGCGCAACAAGAAAACATCGGCGTAATTTTTGAATGACCACCCCGCAAAAGATCACCTTCGGCGAGCTGGCGCGCGGAATCGAACGCTACCTGATCGAGGCTGGCGACCGGCCGGTCTACGTCTCCGACTTGTGCGAGCAATTCAAGATCCATCGCCGGACGCTGCATCGCGTCTTCAACGCGGTCGCGGGCATGCCGCCGATGACCTATCTGCGCCGCAAGCAACTCGCTGACGTTCATGCGGCGCTGCTCGCGGCCGGTCCCGGCGTGAAGGTCGCGGACATCGCCCGCGCGCACGGTTTCGTTGAACTCGGCCGGTTCGCGGCGTCGTACCGGCACCAGTTCGGCGAGCTGCCGTCGCAGACGTTGCGGCGAAGTTGACGGGGCGATGATCTGGCTAATTTAGTAGTTACTACTAAATTAAAACCCGCCAAGACCGACAGCAATCCGAAGGGTGCCGGACGCCCGAAGGGCAGCGGCAAAAAAGCCTTGGGGCGCGTTGCCGGTGGGTTGTTGGATTTCGGTTTCTCCGGTTTTTGCCTGTCAGATTGCGTCTTCGCAGCGCTGCGAAGACGCTTCACAGGATCATCCCGCCACCATCACCGCCAGCGCCACCATCACCGCGACGAGGGCGACGAACAGCGCAAACTCGGAATCCGACATGCGCCACATCGTCGAGACCACCGAGCGCCTGTGCAAGCTGCCGGAAGGTGGTGCGGTCAGCGCGAGGGATTAAAGAACTACAGTCATGACTGTAGTTGGAACGTGGATGTCCTTCGACCGGCTCTCCGAGCAACTGCCCGATGCGCGCCTCCAGCCGCCGTTGAGCGCCGCGTCACCGATCCCACTTCCCGACGTTGTGCGCGTAGCGGCGCGGCGCGAGATGTTCACGCTGCAGCTTGCCGACGACGCGATGGATGACGCCGTCGCCGACGACTTCGAATTTTTCTAACTCGCTGGCAACGGCTTGCAAAAATTGGCTTCGCTGGTGCGGTTGCAGCGGCCGGGCGGCTTCCATGACGATGCCAAGCTCGTCGTCGCTCAGGCTGATCATGGGCGCTGCTCGACGCGGTCGAGCAACTCCAACGGCTCGGGTTCGCAAATCGACAAACCGGCCGCGATCACGCGACGCCGCAACGCACGGCTCTCGCTGTCATCGGCGAAGATAATCGTGTGTTCCCACGGCTGAAGATGCATCGACTCGATCTGGCAACGATAGGCGCAGCTTCGGGCGACGCTCACCCAGTCCTCGCCAGCGGCGAGCTTCGCGGCGACCTGTCGGCGTCGCACCGGGTCGTGACGGCAGTCGATCTCGACGGCTCGCCGCAAGGCGTCCATGTCGGCTTTAGTTAGTTGCGTCGTCATCGCTGGCCACCAGTAGGCGCTGCTTCGCGTAATAGCTGATCGGCTCGGGCTCCGACGACGGCGACGGCACCAATAGTCGAGCGAAGGGATTCAATCTCGAACATTCTCGAATAGGTGCTGATGCACCTCGTCGCGGCCTGCAGGACCGGCAACCACGGGCTCGCCTTGGACGCCTTGCCGTCGCTGGTGACATAGCCATCGGCCGCGAGCCCGGCGCTGGCGGCTTTCTCCTGCACGATGGCGCGGCTGTAAACGGCCAGCATGGCGGCATCCAATTCCTGAAAATGATCCGGCCTCACGCTGGTCGCGATATCGACGAACACGCTCCTCGCGGGTTCGACCAGATCGGCAGGCGGCCCGACGCGGCTGGCGGGTTCGGAGAACGGGATCGCGGTGGAGGATCTGCGGGGCATCAGGTCGGCTCCTTGGTTCTAAAACCCCATCTGGCGGGCCGGGCGGGGACGGTACAGGCGTTTTTTCGAGCCGGGTGCTACCAACCACCGGCCGACACCAAAAACGCACCAGCGGGCTCCTAAAGGCGATTCCGGCGTCAGGCTCGATCATGACGATGATCGCAACGGTTGAAAAGGGGTCGAAAGGGCCGGAACCGGGTTCCGAGAAGGATTTCCTACGGAACCGCCGGTTCCACACGCATTACGGGAACGCCAATTGTTCCGGTTTATGGAACCGCTGCGCCGCCGCGCGGGAACTTTAAGGAACTTCCTTTTTTCGGGACCGCCCCCCACCCCCAGTTTCGCCTGCGAGGGCCTTGCGGGGCTCGCCTGTGCGCTGGCCCTTGCCGGATGGCCCTTTCCCGCTCTTCGCCCATGCCGACGCACCACGGGCCGTTTCTGTGGCTCGCGTCTTGGGCGCGGTAACGTGTTGAAATGGTTTGGATATCATCCGCGTTCTTGGCATGGTGAGACACTTCCTTAACCCATTGATCCCACTGCGCTATTTCCGATATTGCGGGTGTCCAGATCTGCCTCGATTGTGCTATTGCCGGTTGTGGTCTTGGAGAAAAACTTTCCAAAAGCCAGCGCCTGTTCCACAAGACTTGACGCAGCTTTACAAGGACTTAGAAACCGCGCTCAACCTGTGGTTAAACCCTTCGGGACCAAGCAACAAAACGCAGAACCGTTCGCGTTCGTGGTCGTCCAAGGCGGCGTACAGCTTGGTGATCTCGTCGCAATCGGCGCGAAGATCGGCGACGCGCGACCACGCCATGATGTCGAGGGCAATCGGGTTGAGCTTGAAGTCGTCATCGGGATCATGCACGGCGATTCCTCAACGGCAATGCCGGTAAGTCGATCACCTCACCGCTGCCGTGAGCCTTCTGAATAGTCAGATCGGCGCGCAGTTGGCCGATCTCTTCACGCAATTGCTTAATCTGTTTACGGCTCGCGAAAACCGCCGCGATGTTTTCCACCAACACGTCCGCGACAGAGGAGATCAGATCGTGAGCGATCTGCCTGACTTCGTCGGCGGTCATCGAACGCGGCAGCGCGGCGAGCTTGCTGTCGGTGTCGGCCTGCACGCTGGCAACCATCCGCGAGATCTCGGAATCGGTGAACGTCCTCGACGGCAAAGGCGGCGGCTCGGACTTCGGGCGCTCCGCAATATTCAGCGCCGTGATCGCGATGCTCGACTCGGACATCGGCGACGCGCTCCAGTACATCGAGGCTCCGCATCTTGGCTTCGGCGAAAGCGATTTTGCGAGCTTCAGCGTCCATCATACTCACCACGTTGCGCCGTTGACGACTGCCACGCTTCCGGGCGCTGCGCTCCATGTGATCATCGAGGTGCAACGCAAAGCGAGCGTGTCGGTTTGAAACATCGATTGCGTCGGCGCGGCGACGACACCAGCGGGCGAGACGAGTTGCGCGGGCGCGTCGCTCATGTGCAGCACCGCCTGCTTCGAAGTTTCGATTTGCGGGTTGGCACCATCGCCAGCAAACACCAGCGCGCTGGTGGCGATGGCGATCACGGTGCCAGCGGCGAGGCTGCCTGCCTCGATGAGCCTGTGCGTGAAGTGCGGACCAGCGACCAACGAAATCGCGAGCGCCTGCGGCGGCGCGCAGACGAACACGACGCTCGCCGTGTCGATACCAGCCGCCGAGATTGACGCGATCAACGCCGACAAGTCTTTCACCATGTCGGTGCTGCCGGTGATCGGCGCGACGTTGAATAGCAGTCCGGCCGGTGCAACATCGACAACCGCCGGATTGGCGGACAGCAAAACCGCATCACCGCCACGGCCGACAGCGACCTCCAGTGTGTTGGCGATGGCGGCCTCGGCGACGCCACCGGATGCGGATTCCAACTCGCCGGACAATGCCGAGATCAACGCCAATTTTCGGACTGGACCAACCGGCATCCCGACGAACGCGCCCTGACGGACCGCGATGGGCTGGCCCTCGGCGACAAACTGCGCGACGGCAAAATTCGTCGGCGATGGGAAAAACTCGTAGCTCGAAACGCCAACCAGATCGATCACGGTCACCAGCGGCGCGAGCTGCGCCATGGCGCTCCTCGGTGCGAGCAGCATCAGCCGGGCGACGGAGGTGCCCGGATAATCGCCCTGCTTCAGCGGCGTGGTTGGCGCGCGGACGATCAGCTCGGCGCTGCGGTCCGGCCACTTGTTGGCGAGCCGGATCTCGGCGACGCTGGTTTTCTGGATCTGCGACAGGGTTTTGATGGTCGCGTCGTTGACGAACGCGCCACGCCACTTGCGCGCGAAGGCGTCGGGGTCGGCGCGAAGCGAGATACCTTGTTGAACTGGTGCCAATTCGGTGTTCATGGCCGCATCATACGCGCGGTTTACACCGCCTGTCTGTCCTGCGAGGACACGATTTCACGCGGCGGTACGGCTTCGCAATATCGTCGAGCAGCGCGCCGACAGCGGCGACCAGCGCCTTGCGGTCCTCGGATTTTTCTTCGGGAAGCCACTCCAAGGCGATCACCGCCTCGGTCAGAGCGTCAATATCGCTCACCGGCAGACCGTTCAGCATGGCCCCACCATTCGCGATCAACCTGCGATATTCCCGCTTCGCTTCGGCGAGCTTGTCGAGGCGCTCGCGGTCGGCATCCTGATGGTGGTGGTCGCTTCAGCATCGTCGTCCGTCCGCTCCTCCGCGCGATTTATCCTTTCATCGCCCGCATGCCTGACGTGGCTTGTCCCCGCAGATGGCTGGTTTCTGGCGGCTTCGCTTTTCCCAATAACGTGGGCAATGCCCACGTTATCAAAGGGCTCCTCATGCTCCATCCAACCAACCCCAGAGATTGGTACGGTCTCGGCCGTTCGGCTGGCGGGCGGCGGGATGGCGGGCGGTGGAGCATGTAGCTGCCTCAAAATGTCTTCGTGCCCCATAGCTTTGGTGTGCGTCTGATCTTCAGGTGTCGGCGCACGGGGATGCGATGCTCGGGCAAGTTTCGGCGCTGCGCTTCGTTCATGGAGTCCCAAGCGTGGCGTGATACCGAACTCATTCGTGGTCGTGCTGGCAGCTTGAGGACCATGCGACGCATGATGAGAGCGGTGTAGGAGCAACCAAGCTGCAAGGCGATCTGCCTGAGCGATATTTGCGGCTCGACATCGCACAAGCGCCTTAGCTCGGCATCGCGCTCGCGGGTCCACTCTGACCAAGACTGATCCCGTCGCGGCAGGCCCATAGCTTCGGCGTGGCCTACAACGCTATCGTGAGTGCGATCAAGTAGTTTGCTGATGCGCGTCGCTCGGTCACCTTCCGCCCATAGCTGCCTGAGCTGCTCTTCTTCCGCCTCGGTCCATGCCTCGCGCGCCATCCGCGACGGCAACCCCAGAGCCGCAGCGCGATGCGATACCGATGCGTGATGGCCGAGACCGATTGCCTTGGCAATTTCATAAGCTGTCAGGCTGTCGTCAGCCCATAGCTGTTTGAAGCGCTCGGTTCGCTCCGGCGGCCATGCGTCGGGTCGGACCATGCGATGCCGTTTGAGTATGTTCATAATGGCGGCTGAGGTGGTTTGCATCGCGTCCGCCAATTGCTCGTTGTCCAAGCCGGTTTCCCATAGCTGCCGCAGCCGCGTCAGGCGTTTGGGCGTCCAAGATTGCAGGATGCGCATTTGGCCGTCTCCCTTTCGCTTGTTGCCGACGACCCGGTCGGCGCGGTTCATTTCGATTTCGCCCGCATCGCCTCCAGCGCGCACCATCTCGGCGATGGCGGTTCGTTTTCATCTTCGTCGCCAGCCTCATCGGGATCTTGCATCAGCTCGACGGCATCGCTGCCGACGTTCGCGTAAGCCTGCATCCACGCATCGCGGTCGAATTCGAACATCACGCGGTCGCTGTTGCGGAGCAGATTCTATCCATTGGTCGGTAGCGTTATGAGGCCAACGATGGTCCGCCTCGCTTCAATCATCGCGGTGCGCAATTCGGCCACGCTGGTGAACACCGCAATGTTGATCAACTGGCGCACGGCCAGAGCTAAAACGGCGGGATGGGTCGAGACCAGAGTCCACAATCCCGTCGGCTTTGCCGATTTCATCCGCGCCGGGCGCGAACATATCGATGCACGCCTCCAGCAATATCTGTTGGCATCGCCGCCCTTCGCTTTGCCAACCGCGCCAAACAGAACGGTCAGCATCGTGAGCGCGACCTCGGCCGTGATCGTCGGCGTCGCGACGATGTGCGGATAGGCAATCGGCACCAGTGCGAAACTGGTGTTGCTGACCAGCGCGGCACGCAAGCATCATGTCGTGATTGAATTTTGCTGCGGGCAAGTAGCCGCGATGCAGACCCACGTCGTTCACAAACCGCAGGACGCCGCGCAACTCGTCGCGGCACTGGCCTGCGACGCTCAGCGGCCGTGCAGCCTGTCGAGCGTTGCTGAGATCAACACGTTTCCGCGTTTTCTCGCACGCCGGGAATTTGATCAGCTCGCTCATCGTCGCGCCCCGCCTTGATCTCGGCGAGTAATTCCGCTCGATGCCTCCTCGATGCTCTGCGGCCGCGATCGTCGAGGCGGTGGCGTCCGGATCTCGTTGCCTTGCTCGTCGATTGTTTTCCCACGATGGGAAAACGATTCATCGAGCCAGCATTCCGCGTTGATCCACGTCGCCGGATGCTTGGTGTATTTCGGATCTTGGCCGAGCGCGCTCGATGGCGTAGCGCTTGGCCCCGCGATCAGTGCAGCCGGATCGGCACCGCGCTTCAGCAGCGGCGAACGCCTTCTCAGCTTGCGCCTTGGCGACGCGCTTCGGATAGGCGAACCAAAATTCGGGGAAGGCGAAGTCGATGTCGGTAACCGTTACATCATTTTTTTTGGTGTAACGGTTGGAACCGGCTTTTGGTTCGGAGTTCGGTTCGGCAAGGCGATCACTGTTGACACTTTTTTCGGTGTCAACAGTGGTGGCTTTTGGATCGGCCTTCCGCCCGGCAACTTCTTGTATGCCATTTTTTGTATCCAAGAAGTTGAAACTTCGATCCGGATCAGGTGGCGCAACGGCGCATGGAAGGTCGTCCCTGCTGTCGTAGATCACGCCCATCTTGCTCGATGGTCCAGAACCTGTAGCCATTGGGGTTGACGCAGATACTGTCCCACTTGCGAGCGCCCTTTCGCAAACTCCCGATCCACACGCACGGGCTTGGCCCCGCCTGATAGTGCATCAGTGCCGATACGGTGAACTGGCGAACGTCCCATCGGTGTTCTTCGCTTCCGGTCCTCGCGCCGTATCTGACGATTTCGGCCTTGCCGCCCTCTGCGCGGTCGGTTGGTCGGCGTCGGGATCGGCCGGGTTCGAAAAGTTGGCATCACCAACATTTTTTCAATCCGATTCGACCTCGCGTCCCCACCCAATCCAACGAAGCAAAATCGAGGGCGAAGTCTAAAATTCTTCCTCTTGGAGTTCTTCTTGGAGATTCTTCTTAGAGGGTGGAAGCTGGCTTCCGGTATTTCGACGTCAGATTTCCGGTTATCGTGCGCCAGATTTCCGGTATTCGGTTTCAAACCGGAAGCTGGCTTCCGCTTATATGAGGAAGCTGGCTTCCGCTTATCGGTGGGTCTCGTATCGTTTTTTTCGTCGCGAGACCCAGCCATGCATGACCGGGATCGATCCAATAGGTGCTGGCGCGATTCGGTCCGTGGCCGGGGACGATGACGAGACCGAGCGGCTGCAGGATGTCGAGCAGGGTTCGGACGGTGCGCGTGGTGACGTTGAGATCCCGCGCCAGCGTGTCCTGCGACGGCCGGGCGGTGCCGGTGGAGCTGTCCATGAATTTGTAGGCGATGAGATAGGCGAGCTTGCAGCGCGAACGGGTTGATATCCGGAGCGCTGGCCCGGCGCATGAAGGCGGCGCGGATGGTGTTGAGGCTGGCTGGTCTTTGTGTTCGGCCATTGATGCAGTCCCGGTTTTGGGCTACATCAGCACCGCTCTTGGCGAGCGCAGTGTTGATGAACCCGTCAAAAAAATAAGCCCGCCGTGGATGACAACACGGCGGGCGATTTCGTTCAGGCCTCGGCGGCCTCGGGTGCGCGGCGCTGCTCTTTCGCCGCAGCCTTTCTCGCTTCGAACCACGCTTCGGCATCGGCGACACCGATCAGCGTCTTGCTTCCAACTTTCGTGATCTGCGGCCCGGTGCCTTCCTTCGCCATCCGGTAATAGGTCCAAATCGAAAGGTTGTAGGCCTCGGAAAACTGCGGGATCGTGTAGGCCTTCAGCTCGACCGGCGGCCCGCGTATCGGGCGGCGTCATCGCGGGCTTGGTGGCCTTGGGCTCGGCGTGCGCCGTCGCTCCGGTCTCGTTCGGAATTGGCGGACCGCTGGCGCGCTTGATGCGGGCGCGGGTGACGCGGGGCTTTTGACCAGTTTCTGTGCGAGCCATATGACGGCAACCCCCTTCAAATTTGTCGCCGTCAAGCTAGCGCTACGAAATGTTCAAAAATAACGGTTTTTTCGCCGTGAATTTTGAACAACCGTGGAATTATGAACAAAAAGCCGGGGCCTAGTTTCGACCGAACATGGGCCACACGACGTGGCGCAGCCATGTTGAGCGGCTGATCTTGATCAGCTTGCCATCGCGGTACAGCTTCACGCGGTTCAGCGCCTTGATGGCGTCCGCCTGTTTGAAGTTGCGCGTGGGGTACTTCTTGCGTTGCTCGGCTTCCGCGCGGCGGACCGTGGCCATGCCGCGCGTGGTCTCACGCGGCGTCAACTTGATCGGGGCACCGCGACTGCTCTTCTTGGGCGCGGGTGAGGGCGCGCGGGCCTCGCGCCGTTCTCGCTCGTTCGCGGCCACCACGCACCCACGCTCTCCACCTCGCGCATCACAGGATGATCGGCAAGCTTGCGCAGCTTCGCCTGCACCGCGCGCAAGCGCGGATCGTTCTGCAGCCTGATGATGGTGGCCTGCTCGCGCTCGCTGGATTTTTCCGAGCGCTGGCCGCCGCCGCTTTACCGGGCTTGCGCGGACGGCCCACGGATCAGCCCGCGAGCTTGACGACGTTGCCCGTGATCGGCGCGGGCGCGTGATCGAGCAGTGCGGCGCGGGTGATCTCGTCGGAATGATCGATGATGTGTCTGGAGTAGTTCGATTCAATCTGTTCAACGCTAGTGTTGTGATTTACGGCGACGATTTTGACCGGCACGCCGCGCCAGAGCTGGCGACGATGCCTGAATGCCGGAAGCGATAGCCGCTGATCTTCGGGTTCAGTCCCATCGCCTTGACGATCTCGGCGAAGGTCGGTGCGATAGTCGCCGTTGACGTTGGCTTCGTTCCAAGGCTCGCCATCGGCACGCAACAGCAAGCGATCATCCTCGGCGCGACCGCTCGCCGCCCGCTTCAGCTTCTTCGCCAGCCCGACGCTGATCGGCAGCGAATAGGTCTCGCGCTTTTTCTCGGTGCGGTTTTTGCCGCCGCCCTTGGCGCTCTTCGACGACCAGCAGTCTCGGCGCGGTCGGATGCGTGACCAGATACCCGACCTTCAATCGCGCCGCCTGCACCGGCCGCACCCCGGTCTCCGACAGCACCTCGAACAGCAGTCCGAGCTTGTCGTCGCGCTCATAGGCCTTCGCGACCATGGTGCAGATGGTGGCGTCGTCCAGCGTGAACACCTTGTTGCGGCTCTTCTCCGCGTTCGGCAGCCGCTTCAAACCTTCGCGCCAGATATGGGCGCGCTTCGGGTCGGCGAACGTCAGCGCGGCGCGCAGCGAGTTCATCAGCCTATTGATCGACGACGGTGCAAGCTCGCCCTTGCGCACCAGCCCGTTGCGCCACGCCGTCAGCTCCTCGGCGCTGACCAGTGCCAGCGGCTTGCGCAGCAGCGCCGGTCCGAGATGATACAGCGGCCGGTCGGCGTTGAACGTGTCGGCGGCCCGCGCCATCAAATCGATTTTGTAATCTGCAAGTGCGGTCTCGACCGTCAGTCAGCGTCTGAGTCTGTTCGGCCTCGTCCTCGCCGCGCGCCAATAGCCGCGCCTGCGTCATCGCCTGATCGAAGCTCAAAATGGATTTGCCGTTGCTCGGCCTCCCGGTCGTCGGCGTCGCTTAACTTTTTTAAGCTCCTCATTGCCGTCGCCCTTGCTGACGATGACGGACCACGATCCGAAGCTCGCCACGGTGCGGCGATAGCCGAGCGCGACACCGTTGGCGACGCGGAGCCGATAGACGGCCTTGCGCGGTGCCAGCTTCAATCTCGCGGTGGCGGTTTCGAGGTCGGACGAACGGAGCTTGACGGGCATGGGAAAGACTCTCGGGTCGGGTTGAGGTCGGAAGCAGCGGGTGCATACTACACCATAGCGCCAGCCCAGCACCAGCAAGTTTTTCCCGACACGTCAAAGGGTTAGGTCTTGTCTAGCACCTAGCAGGCACTAGGCTAGAACTGGCACTATGTGCCCTATCGCGGCAGCGTGCCGGCGATGCTCGACGTGATCGCGGGCCATATCCCCTTCATGGTGGTGGACCTGCAGCCGGCCCTGCAGCAGATCCGCGAGGGCAAGGTCCGTGTGCTCGGCGTCACCACGCCGAAGCGCGTTGCGGCCGCGCCTGACATTCCGACCCTCGCCGAAGCAGGGCTGCCCGGGTTCGAACTGGTCGCCTGGCAGGGCGTGGTGGCGCCGGCGGGCACGCCGCGGGAAATCGTCGATCAACTGGCTGCGGAGTTGCGCAAGCTCCTGGCTGATCCCGCGACGCGCGACAGACTGACGGCGATCTCGCTGGAGCCGTTGCCGCCATCGACACCGGACAGTTTTGCGGCTTACATCAAGGCCGAAGTCGATCGCTGGGCCGTGATCGTCAGGAATTCCGGCGCCGAAATCGAATAACGCTCACAACAAGACCAAGAAAATGTCTTCGCCAGGATTTTTCGTGCAACGCATCCTCCGTGTCCGCCATGTTTGAGTCCGATGTCCTGATCGTCGGCGCCGGACCGGTCGGGCTCACGCTCGCGATCGATCTGGCGTGGCGTGGTATCAATGTCACTGTCGTGGAGACCCGCGCGCCGGCGGCGCCTCCAGAGCCGAAATGCAACCACGTCGCCGCCCGCACCATGGAAATTTTCCGGCGGCTCGGCATCGCCGACAAAATTCGCAATGCCGGATTGCCGGCGGATTATCCGCACGACATCAGCTATCGCACCTCGTTCACCGGGCAGGAACTGACGCGGATCAAAATTCCCTGCCGGCGCGACCGCTTTACCGCCACCGATGGTCCGGACTGCAACTGGCCGACGCCGGAGCCGCCGCACCGCATCAACCAGATCTTTCTCGAACCGATCCTGTTTGCGCATGCGGCGGCGCAGCCGCGAATCCGGATCATCAGCCGGACCGCGGCCGAAGACGTCGTGGTCGAGGATAGTTGCGCCAGCGTGAGCCTGCGCGATCTCGACTCGGACGCGGTCAGGCGCCAAAACTGCCGCTATCTGATCGGCTGCGACGGCGCGCGCTCTGTCGTGCGCAAGGCGATCGGCGCGGAGCTATCGGGCGACGCCGTGGTCCAGCGCGTGCAGTCGACCTATATCCGCGCCCCCGGCCTGATCGATCTGCAGCAGAGCGCGCCCGCCTGGGGCACCGGCGCCATCAATCCGCGGCGCGCGGGCATGGTGTATGCGATCGACGGAAGCGAGCGCTGGCTGGTGCATAATTACATGAAGCCCGGCGAAGGCGATTTCGATTCCGTCGATCGCGACGCCTGCCTGCGCACCATTCTCGGCGTCGACGCCGGCTTCCCTTACGAGATCATCTCCAGGGAGGATTGGTATGGCCGCCGCCTGATCGCCAACAAATTTCGCGACCGGTGTGCCTTCATCGCCGGTGATGCCGCGCATATCTGGGTGCCCTACGCCGGTTACGGCATGAACGCGGGCATCGCCGACGCCATGAACCTGTCGTGGCTTTTGGCGGCCCATCTCAACGGCTGGGCGCCGCCCACCATCCTCGATGCCTATGAGGCGGAGCGCTGGTCGATCACCAGCCAGGTTTCGAAATTTGCGATGTCGCACGCCGAAGCCGAAATTCGCCGCCGCGGCGCGGTGCCGGACGATATCGAGGATCCGGGCGCGCAAGGGGCGCGCGCGCGCGAGGAAGTCGGCCGTCTCACCTATCAGATCAACGTCCAGCAATACGCCTGCGCCGGGCTGAATTTCGGCACCTATTACGATCGCTCGCCGATCATTGCCTATGATGGCGCCGAACAGCCGGCCTATACGATGGACCATTACACGCCGTCGACGGTCCCGGGCTGCCGCACGCCGCATCTTTGGCATGAAGACGGCACGTCGCTGTACGACGCGATGGGCGAGGGTTTTACGCTGCTGCGGTTCGATCCCTCGATCGACGTCTTGGCGCTGGAGGCGGCCGCGCGCGCACGCGCCGTGCCGCTAAAAATTCTCGATATTGAAAACAGCGCTGGCATTTCCGATGGCAACGCGCTGGTGCTGTCACGCCCCGACCAGCACGTCGCCTGGCGCGGCAACCGATTGCCGGCCGATCCGCTCGGGTTGATCGACCGCGTCCGCGGGGCGGCGAACTAGAGGCGGTTTATAAAAAAGAGCGCTGCCATTTCCGATGGCAACGCTCTTATCTTGTCTCACCCGACCAGCCTGTAGCCTGACGCGGTAATCGGCGGGTCCGCCGATCCGGTTTGATTGATTGACCGCGTCCGCGGGCCTCGCGACTTCGTGCAGCCGGAGCTGCTCAGTCTTCGTTCGCGGCGATCGATTCCATCAAGGACACCAGCTGACGCTGAACGGTCTGGTCCTTGATCTTGCTGTAGGCCCGCAGCAGCCGGAGGCTGAATGCGCTGTCGAGGAACAAGAGGCTCTCGACTTCGCGCGCTTTGCCGTCGCCGTCATAGAAGAACGTGACGGGCACATCGAGCGCGGTGGCGATTTGCTGCAGACGAGCTGCGCCGACGCGGTTGACACCCTTCTCGTACTTCTGGACCTGCTGGAAGCTGACGCCGAGCTTGTCGCCGAGCTCCGCCTGCGAGATCTTCTGCTCCACACGCCGCAGGCGAATGCGCTTGCCCAATTCAATGTCGGGTTTGCCGGCACTGCGCTGCTTCATCTTCTTTGCTGCTGATCTGATCATTCTGGTTTTACCGTCCTTCGATCGGGAAGCCCTCGACCAATAGGTCAGGGCTTCATCCGTATTTTCCGCGTTAAGTTCATTCTCGATCGTGAAGTTCGTCTTAGAACCACAGGAAGCCTGAGAGAGATTGCGGGATGGTAGCCAAACGCGTTTGCGGTTTGGAAGCACCCTGATACCGGCGCTGTCGGCTGCTTACAACCGTCGGCGCCCGGGGCGTCTTTCAGCAAAACCCCGCACCTCTACACTTGGCAAACTATTCGACAAACCACAACCACTGCGGGACGAATGGCCACAGATTTTGAATGCATACTTACTGTCTAGCCTGCAAATCCGGGTACTTCTACGGAGCTTTTGGCCGGTTTTGGCGCCGGTTGAAACTATCCCGCCCGGCAACCCGGGGAAGTTTTCGGCCGCGCGGGGTGGGCAGGCGCGCCGGCCGTCATGGCTCGGGACACCGAAATATCCCCCGTTGCCGCGGGCGCGATCGGACTTTCGGATCAATCGCGCGCTGGACAATTCCGAAAAAGTTCTGGATCATCGCAGCCAGGCTTACGCACTCGACCACGTGCCGGCGGATCAAAATCCAGCGCGCCTTTCCGTGGAGAGATCTGATGAAACGACGAACCGGATCACCTCGAATTTATCTCGCAAGCTCGGGAAATGAAAAAATGCCGGTGGCCAATTCGGAACAACGTCTGCTGTCGCTGCTCGAAACGCTGGAGGAGTGCCGGGCGATCCTGATGGATAAGGCCAGCCTGGAAACGGCAAGATTGCTGTCCTTGGCCATCCTCGAGCTTCGCATGGAACTCCATAAAGTGACGGATTCCGAACTGAAGGCGCTGTGTGACCTGATGGTCCCGGAAGATGAGCCGCCGCCGGACCCGAAAGAGAGCCCGGGCCTGCGGCTGCCGCCCTATCTGAAGCTCATCAAGTAGACCGGCCGATTTTTCGGGCTGCCGGCGTTCAGGTCACCTCGCCCCGCAAGCGGGGAGAGGGAGAAGTGGTCCGCCGCGCTTCAAGCTCAATTCTTCGTGCGCTACCCCGCGGTCACGTCGACCAGTTCGGCGCCATCGAGCACGCGCCGCGCCTTGTCGCGGTCGAGGTCGCCTTCCCAGGCCGCGACCACCACGGTTGCGATGCAGTTGCCGATCAAATTGCCGAGCGCGCGCGCCATGCCGATGAACCAGTCGACCGACAGCACCAGGACCAGGCCGATGGCCGGAATGCTCGGCACGGCGTTCAGCGTCGCCGCCAGGATCACGATCGCCGAGCCCGGCACGCCATGCGCGCCCTTCGACGTGATCAGGGATACGCCGAGCACCAGCAGCAGGTCGCCGAACGACAGCGGCGTGTTGGTCGCCTGCGCGATGAACACCACCGCCAGCGTCAGGTAGATCGAGAAGGCGTCGAGGTTGAAGGAGTAGCCGGTGGGAATGACGAGGCCGACGACCGATTTCTTGACGCCGAGCGCCTCCAGCTTGCGCATGATCTGCGGCAGCACCGCATCCGACGAGGCGGTGGCCAGCACGATGGTCAGTTCCTCGCGCAGATAGCCGAGGAATTTGAAAATGTTCAGCCCGGCCAGCGCCATCACGCCGCCGAGCACGCCGAGCACGAAGATCGCCAGCGAGACGTAGAACAAGGCGACCAGCGACACCAATTGCTTGAGCGATCCGACGCCGTACTGGCCGACCGTATAGGCCACCGCGCCGAGCACGCCGAGCGGCGCCACGCGCACGATCAGTCCCATCGCGCGGAACAGCACGGTCGAAACCGCGTCGATGAACGAGGTGATCTTTTCACCCTTTTCGCCGCCGACCAGGGCCAGGCTGACCCCGAAGATGATCGCGAAGAACAGGACCTGCAGCACGTCGTTGCGCGACAAGGCGTCGAACGAAGTGGTCGGGATGATGTTGACAAGGAACGAGCCGATGCCGCCGCCCTTCAGCTTGTGGGCGTTGTCGGCATAGGTGTTGAGCGCCTTGGCGTCCAGCGTCGACGGGTCGATGTTCATGCCGTGGCCGGGTCCGAACAGATAGGCGAGCAACAGACCCACGACGAGCGCGATCGTGGTCATCACTTCGAAATAGACCAGCGCCTTGACACCGACCCGGCCGACCTTCTTGAGATCGCCGGCGCCCGCAATGCCGTGCACGACGACGCAGAACACCACCGGCGCCACGATCATCGAGATCAGCTTCAGGAACGCGTCGCTGAAGATCTTGAGTCCGACGGCGAACTCGGGCGCCGCCATCCCGAGTACGATGCCGAGCAACAGCGCCGCCAGCACCTGGACGAAAAGCGAGGTGTAAAGCGGCTTCCGCGTGTCCGGCGCGGCTGCTGCGGTGATCGTCGACATCGTTGGCTCCCCCGATTGATCCTGCGAGAAATCTAGCAACTTATGTGCCAACAACGCCTGCGATTTCAGTGTCGATCTTGCCTTGATTTGTCCGCCGATAATCTGACCAAGATATTATGTTCACTGGGCAATTTCGCCCTGATCGGTTTCGCTCCCAAGCGCGCAGGTCACGGTATAGACAACGCCGCGCGGCAGAAAATCGACGGTGGCCTCGCCGCCGAGCTGGTCGCGGGCGCTGCGTTCGATCAGCCGCGATCCGAAGCCGCGCTGCACCGGGGCGGTGACATGCGGGCCGCCGGCCTCGGTCCAGATCAACCTCAATTGCCGCCCGGTGCTGTCCTCGATGATTTCCCAATCCAGCGCGACGGTACCGCTATCGTTCGACAGCGCGCCGTATTTGGTGGCATTGGTCGCGATCTCGTGCACGATCATCGACAGCACCACGGCAAGCCGCGGCGACAGCGGCACCTTCGGGCCGAACATCCGCACCCGCTCCGGATTGTTGAGCAGATACGGCTGCAGCACCCGCGCGATCAGGTCCTGCAGGTCGGAGCCCTGCCATTTCTCCTCGCTGAGGAGATTATGCGCCTCGGCCAATGCGCCGAGCCGGCCCTCGAATTTCTCGCGCTCGGCGCGGCTGGCGCTGCGAAAGGTTTGCGTGGCGATCGACTGCAGGATCGCGAGCGTATTCTTGACGCGGTGGTTGAGCTCATCGATCAGCAAATCATGCAGCATCTCGCCGCGGGCGATGGCCGCCGCCATCCGCAGTGCGAAGCCGAGGCCGACCAGCAGCAGAAAGCCGCCGATCACGCTGGTGATCGCGAGGCTGCGCCACAGCGGCGCGACCAACGAGCCTTCCGCAATGCCGGCGGCCACGGTCCAGCCGGTCAGCGAGGACCGCGCGAAACTCGTGATCAGCGGTACGCCTTCGAGCGAGACCGTCGGCAAGGTTGTCTCGGGCTGGCGAAACATCTCGGCATAGAGCGACGGCGAAGCACGCTTGCCGATGGTCTCCTGCGGATTGGGCACCCGCGCCAAATTGACACCGTCGCCATCGAAGATCGAGATCGTCCAATCCGTGCCTGGGCGCTGCTGTTCGATGATGGCCTGGAAAATCTCGATCGGCGGGCTGAAGGAAATGTCGTACAAAACCTCTTCGTCGCGAATGACCGGCACCTCGACGGTTACGATCTGCCGCTTCTTGATCGCGCCGGTGAACAGGTTCGAGTAATACGGGCGCTTGGTCGCGAACACCTTTTCCACGATGTCGCGATTGTTGCGCGGCGGAAGGCTCGCGACATCGGGGGTGATCGAGGAAAACAGCAGGCGGCCGTCGCGGTCTGCCACCAGCACGACGCCATCCTTGCCGTATTGATCGAGAAAGCCTGCGGCGATGCGGCGGAAACTGTTGAAGTCGCCGTCGCGCAGCGAATTGGTCAGCGACAGCACCTGGAGCCCGCCGGCCATGCGCTGCATTTCGGCGTCCAGCACCAGGCGGATGCTGCGTACTGTTTCGAGCACGCGCTGCGTTGCGTCCCTGCGGTCCTGCTCGTAATTGCTGAAAACGATTCCGGCCGCGAAAATAATCAGCGGCAGCATGGTTCCCGCGACCAGAAGGGCGAGACGCACTGGCAGTGAAAGTTTTGGCACGCAGGTCCTGGATCGACGCGCAACTGCCGGGAGCATAGGAGAACCGGCTGAAATTCGCCAAGGATTTCGTTTGCGCCGGGTTCCAGCCGCGGCGCGTGCGCCGCGGAATCCAGACCTTCTCTCTCTTCTACAGATTGCTGTCGGTGATCGCGGCATACACCATGGTGCGCAGCTCGCGCCGCAGCGGATAGGCGCTCGACGGCAGCACCTGCGTCATGAAGATGGTGATCAGCTCCTCCGCCGGATCGATGAAGAACGACGTCGTCGCCGCACCGCCCCAGGCATATTCGCCGGGGCTGCCGGCAATCAGCGTCTGCGTTGGGTCCATCGTCACCGAGAAGCCGAGACCGAAGCCGATGCCGTTATAGGTTGCCTCGGAGAACAGCGAGCGCGACATGACCGGCAGATCGACGCCGCCGGGCAGATGGTTCGTCGTCATCAGCTTCAGCGTCTTCGGACCCAACAGCCTGACGCCGCCGAGTTCGCCGCCATTGAGCAGCGCCCGGCAGAAGGTGAGATAGTCGGCCGCGGTCGAACACAATCCGCCGCCGCCGGAAATCAACGACGGCGGCGCCAGGAACGAACTGGTGGCCGGGATCGTCCTGCAATGTCAGGGTGCCCTTGCGGTCGGTGGCGTGGAACGTCATGCCGCCCTTCGGATCGGCCGAATAGCACGCGGCGAAACGATGGGCCTTGTCGGCGGGCACGTAAAAGTCGGTGTCGCTCATGCCGAGCGGATCGAAGATCCGCTCTTTCAGGAATTGCTCGAACGGCATGCCGCTGATCTTGCCGATGAGATAGCCGATCACGTCGGTGGAGACCGAATAGTTCCAGGCTTCGCCCGGTGAAAATTCCAGCGGAATCTTGGCGAGGTCCTCGATCATGCCCTGCAGCGTGCCGGCCTTGATGACCTCGCCGATCTTGTTCTCGCGATAGGCGGCGTCGACGTTGGAGCGCTGCTGGAAGCCATAAGTCAGACCAGAGGTGTGCCGCAACAGGTCCACGATCAGCATCGGGCGCGATGGCGGCTTGGTCAGGAAGGCGGGGTGCGTCCCGGCCAGGAACACGCCGAGGTTCTTCCATTCCGGGATGTATTTATGGACGGGCTCGTCGATCGCGACGCGGCCTTCCTCGACCAGCATCATGAAGGCCACGGATGTGATCGGCTTGGTCATCGAATAGATGCGGAAAATCGTGTCGTCCTTGACCGGCGCCTTGCGCTCGAGATCGGCAAAGCCCTGCACGGTCGAGTGGACGATGTTGCCGCGGCGGTAGATCAGAAGCTGGGTGCCGGGAAAGCGGCCGGCATCGACGTAATTCCGCTTCAGATGATGCTTCGACGCGGTCCAGGGCCTGTTTGGACATTCCGGCGGATTCGGGCGAGGCGGGGGTCGGGGCTAACATTGGGGAGGTCTCCGGCTGGCGAGGGAGGCCTTGATAGCCGAAAAGTGTGGCCTGTTCCAAGCGCCGGCCGCTTACACCGGCCAGAACGGTGGTATAGGCTGGCCGCGCCATCGCATATCCCGCAGGACAGCAAAAAATGCCCCAATTCAACGAAACCGAACTGACCGCCGCCGTCGTCCGCAGTTTTGAGGATACGCCCGATCCGCGGGCGAAGTTCCTGCTGCAGGAACTGGTGAAGTCGCTGCACGACTATGTCCGCAAGACCGACCTCACCTTCGAGGAATGGGAATATGCGATCGATTTCCTGACCCGCACCGGCCAGAAGTGCACGCCGATCCGCCAGGAATTCATCCTGCTCTCCGACGTGCTCGGCGTCTCGATGCTGGTGGACGCCGTGAACCACAGGGAGCGCGAGGGCGCCACCGAGACCACCGTGCTTGGCCCGTTCTATGTCGGCGAACACAAGCAGATGCCTCATGGCACCGATGTCTCGGCCAACCTCCCGGGCGAGCGAATGTTCGTGCAGAGCCGCGTCACCGACCTCAACGGCAAGCCGCTGGCCGGCGTCCCGGTAGACATCTGGCACGCCGACGACGAAGGCTACTACGATTCACAGCGGCCGACCTACGCGATCGAGGGTCCGTCGTCGCGCGCGCGGTTCGTCACCGACAAGGACGGCCGCTTCTTCTTTCGCACCATCCTGCCGTGCAGCTATCCGATCCCGACCGACGGTCCGGTCGGCGAAATGATCATCGGCGTGCGCCGTCATGCGATGCGGCCGGCGCATGTGCATTTCCTGGTCAATGCGCCCGGTTACGAACCGTTGATCACGCATGTGTTCATCGAGGGCGACAAGTACATCGATTCCGACGTCGTGTTCGGCGTCAAGGACGAACTGATTGCGAAAATCGAGAAGCGCACCGATCCGACGATGCCGGACGGCAAGCCCGCGAACGGTCCCTGGCACCTGATGACCTATGAATTCAGGATGAAGCCGGGCGGAGGTGCTGCGCCGAAGGCGATGGCGGCGAAGACGACCGAAGACGCCTGAAGGCATCCCTCTCTAGCGCGCACCATGATGGATGGCGAGCAGCACGACGACGATGCATGCCAGTATCGCCGTCGTGCACTTCCAGAACAACAGGGGATTCCGCTCGATCAGGGGCTTCAGCGAGGGATTGAGATAACTGGCATTGGGCTGACGCAGGTCGAAAATATATTCCGACAGGCTCTCATAGCGCTTGTAGGGATCGGGATGCACCGCCCTCCGCAGCGCCCCGTCGATCCAGACCGGAATCTCGCGATCCTCGTCGAGGGCGGAGTTGTATCGCAACTTCCGGATCTGCGATTTCGTTCTCGCCCTGGCCGCGTCGGCGCCATAGGGCAGTTTTCCCGTCAGCATCTGGTAGCTGATGACCCCCAGTGAGAACAGGTCGGAGCGCGGCGAGCCGCCTTCGCCGAGAAAGTACTCGGGCGCCGTGTATTGAACGGTGCCGAGCACGTCGTGCTGGCCGCTGGGCGGCGACGCCTCGGCGACACCGGCGACCTTTGTCGAGCCAAAGTCGATGATCTTCACGGTTCGGGTTTGGTCGATGATGATGTTGTCCGGCCGCAGGTCCTGATGCAGCATTTCCATCCGGTGAAACGCGCGCAGACCTCTCGCGATTTGCTCGACGATCCCGCGGACGGCCTCCAGATCCGGCCTTGGATTGTCGATCATCCATTGCCTGAGCGTCTGCCCCTCGATGAATTCCATCACGACGTAGAGATAATTGCGCTTTCGGAACTGCAGCCGGGGCTTCAACACGTGGGGACTGTCGATGCGCCGGGCGATCCACTCCTCCATCAGGAACCGCTTCAAATAGGCGGCGTCGTCGCGCAAATCGATCGACGGTATCTTGATGGCGACGGGGGTGTCGCTTTCGATATCGACGCCGAGATAGATGTGGCTTCGGCTGCTGCTATGGATTTCCCTGACGATCCTGTATCCATCGAAAACCATCCTCGGTTCCAATAGCGGAGGCAGCGGCAGTTCGGTCGCTTGCGGGAAGACTCCGCCGGCTTCATTGTCCGGCAATCCGTCGATGCGGACGATCTGGACGGTGATGTTGTCAGTGCTGCCTTGCTCATAGGCTTTTGCCGCAATCACGGTCGCGGCTTGGTCCAGATTGCCGGCGTGATCCCTGAGCGAAGCGGCAATGAACCGGTCGCTGACGTACTCATAGGCGCCGTCGGTCGCCAGCAGGAAGACATCGCCTTTTTCGATCTGAAGTGCCTGATAGTCGATTTCGATCTGCGGGTTTATCCCTAGCGCACGGCCGAGATAGGTCTGTTCCTCAGAGACAATGATGCGGTGATCGTCGGTGAGTTGCTCGAGCGAATGGCCGGTGAGGCGGTAGATCCGGCAGTCGCCGACGTGGAAGATATGAGCCGTCGTCGATTTGATGACCATGGCGCTGAGCGTGCAGACATAGCCCTTGTCCCTGTCGTAGGCGTACTGGCTTCGCCGGGTCTGGGAGTGCAGCCAGGAATTGGTCGCGGCGATGACGCGCTGGGCCGATGTCTTCACCGACCAGGATTCCGACGTGCAGTAATAGTCGGTCAGGAAGCTCTTGACGGCGGACTCGCTGGCGATGTGGCTGACGCTGCTGCTGCTGATACCGTCGGCCAGAACGATGGCGATGCCCTTCGAACCCAACAACCGTTCAGCCGGAATCAGGACGCCATGGAAATCCTGATTGGCCGGCTTGCGGCCCTTGTCGGAATATTGACCGACCGAAACTTGCAATCCGCGCGACATTCCTGGCACCGAAGGATAAGGGGGCCTCACCCTATCGGGCGCGGCCCCCTTTGTTGAGGCGCAATCGATCAGGCCGCAATGCGGGTCGAAGCCGGCTTGGAGGCCTCGCGCTTCGGCTGCGTCAGGACGTGGGTCGCGTAGAGCGTCAATCCGGTGAAGGCGAGGCCGCCGACCAGATTACCCAGCACGGTCGGAATCTCGTTCCAGATGAAGTAGTCCATCAGCGAAAACTTCGCATGGAGCATCAGCCCGGACGGGAACAGGAACATGTTCACCACGGAATGCTCGAACACCATGTAGAAGAACACCAGGATCGGCATCCACATCGCGATCACCTTGCCGGGAACGGTCGTGGAGATCATGGCGCCGACCACGCCGGTCGAGACCATCCAGTTGCACAGCATGCCGCGGATGAACAGCGTTGCCATGCCGGCCGCGCCATGGGCGGCGTAGCCCAGCGTTCGGCTCTCGCCGATGTTTCCGATGGCCGCGCCGACCTTGTCGGGGTCCTGCGTGAAGCCGAACGTCGTCACGAACGCCATCATGAAGGCGACCGTCAGAGCCCCGGCAAAGTTGCCGACGAACACGAGGCCCCAGTTTCGCAACACACCGCCGAGCGTGACGCCGGGGCGTTTGTCGAGCAGCGCGAGCGGCGAGAGCACGAACACGCCGGTCAGCAGGTCGAAGCCCAAGAGATAGAGCATGCAAAATCCGACCGGAAACAACAGCGCGCCGATGATCGGCTGGCCGGTGTTGACGTTGATCGTCACGGCGAACCAGGCCGCCAGCGCGAGGATGGCGCCGGCCATGTAGGCCCGGATCACGGTGTCGCGGGTGGACATGAAAATCTTGGACTCCCCCGCGTCCACCATCTTGGTCACGAATTCTGAAGGCGCTAGATATGACATCGTAATTCCTCTTGCTTCTGATGAATGAAAACGCCGGTTCGTCTGCACAGAGCAGCACCGCGGATGACCGCGGGAGAGGCGCAACTGCGCGAATGCCTTGTGGAATGGCGTCACGACGACTGCGCCGAGTTCCCTCGGCAAAGCGGCTTTGAAGCCGCCGGGGCACCTCGGCCAATATTGGCCTCGACAATCCGGCTGACCCGTAGTCCTCGTTGACTGCAAAGATTCAAAGCAATGCCTGTGCCAATGAACGTGCGACCGAGATCTCGAAGTCGCAGGCGAATTTGTGCGGAATCGCAGCGTGCCCCTGGCCCTTCGTCGAGCGAGAACGGTCGACTTGCTCGTTTCGTAAGCGGCGTGCTTGCTATTTGCGCGACGCACAACAAATGAGCGAATCGCAAGTTTTACGTGCGGAATCTTGCCTGCAATATCTTCAGGCAGATGATCTAATACCTTGAAATCGTTTGATATTTTTCGTCGAAATAATCTGGCACGAAGTTTGAATTGATAGCTCCGACGCCATCGACGCCGTCCTTCGAAACCAATCATCCGGAATTGTGACACCGCCGACTCTGGGGCCTCCCCAGAGCGCGCCTTCGTGTCGGCAAGCGACAGCGCTAGAAAGGATAACTGCAATGAGCACGCCGAATCCGACGTGGATTTCAGAGTGGAACCCAGAGGACGAGACGTTCTGGAATACCAAGGGCAAGACGATCGCCCGACGCAATCTGATCTGGTCGATCGTGGCCGAGCACATCGGATTTTCGGTTTGGCTGATCTGGAGCATTGTCGCGACCAAACTGCCGGCGGCCGGCTTCCACTACACCACCGATCAGCTGTTTCAGCTCGTGGCGATACCCGGGCTGATCGGCTCGTTGATGCGCTTTCCCTACACCTTTGCCGTGACCATGTTCGGCGGCCGCAACTGGACCATCTTCAGCGCGTCGGTCTTGTTCATTCCGACCTTTGGGCTCGCCTATTTCGTAAGCCAGCCTGATACGCCGTTCTGGCTGATGCTGCTGGTCGCCTCCACGGCGGGTCTCGGCGGCGGCAACTTCGCCTCGAGCATGGCCAATATCTCCTTCTTCTATCCGGACCGCATGAAAGGCTGGGCGCTTGGCCTCAATGCTGCCGGCGGCAATATCGGCGTCAGCAGCGTGCAGTTGCTCACGCCCATTCTGATGGGCGTTGGTATTATCAATCTCTACCAGGCGACGCCGGTCACGGGGGTCTACCTGCAGAATGCTGGATTGATGTGGGTGCTGCCGCTGTGCATCGCGATATTCGGCGCGGTGTTCTTCATGAATAACCTGACCTCGGCCAAATCCTCGTTCAAGGACCAACTCGCCATCGTCGGCCGCAAGCACACCTGGATCATGGCCTTCATCTATATCGGGACGTTCGGCTCCTTCATCGGCTACTCGGCAGCGTTCCCGCTGCTGATCAAGACCCAGTTCCCGGCAGTGACGATCGCCATCGCGTTCCTCGGACCGCTGGTGGGCTCGCTGTCGCGCCCGCTCGGCGGCTTGCTCGCCGACAAGGTCGGCGGGGCGATCGTGACGTTCTGGAATTTCATCGCGATGGGAGCCGCGACCATCGGCGTGTTGTATTTCGTCGGGATCAAGGACTTCACCGGTTTCCTGGGGATGTTCCTTATCCTCTTCGTTACGACTGGCGTAGGCAACGGATCGACCTATCGGATGATTCCGTCGATTTTCCGGGAAGAGAATCTGCAGAAGGCCAGGGGCAAGGGCGACGCCGGCAAGGCGCTGGCACTGAAGGCGGCCAGCATCGAGAGCGGCGCCGCGCTCGGCTTCATCGGCGCCATCGGAGCCTGTGGCGGCTATCTGATCCCGAGCGGTTTCGGCAAGTCGATCGCCCTGACCGGCGGCCCGCAGCTCGCGCTGGAAATCTACCTGGCGTTCTACGCGGTCTGCCTCGCGCTGACCTGGTGGCACTACCTGCGCCGCAGCCCGGTGGAGTTGGGCGTGTCGAGCCTCGCCGGAGCGCGGATTTGATGGCCTGAATACCGCCAGGCCGCACATGCCAAATACCTCTCTCCGTTCGCGGGGAGAGGGTTGGGAACAGGGCAGGAGAAAACAATGACACCCGACCAGGTCAAACTTGTGCAGCAAAGTTTTTCGAAGGTCGCGCCGATCTCCGAACAGGCCGTGGCGATTTTCTACGATCGCCTGTTCGAGGTCGCGCCGACCGTGCGGGAGATGTTTCCAAACGACATGACCGAACAGCGCAAGAAGTTGATGGCGACGCTGGCGGTCGTGGTCAACGGACTTTCCAATCTCGAATCCGTGTTGCCGGCTGCAAGCGCGCTGGCTAAACGTCACGTCAACTATGGCGCCAAGCCCGAGCACTATCCGGTCGTCGGTGGCGCGCTGCTGTGGACTCTCGAAAAAGGCCTCGGCGAAGCCTGGACGCCGGATGTCGCGGCGGCCTGGACCGCGGCCTATGGCACGTTGTCGGGCTACATGATCTCGAAAGCCTACGGCCGCTCCCAAGCCGCCGAGTAAGGAAATGCCGTGAGCGAACCGCTGGTCATTGTCGGCAATGGAATGGCCGCCGCCCGTCTGGTCGACGAGCTGGCGAAGGCAGCGCTCGGGCGCTACGCCATTGCCGTGATCGGCGACGAACCGCGGCTGGCCTACAACCGGGTGCTGCTGTCGTCGGTGCTGGCAGGTGAGACTGCCTCACATGACATCGAACTCCGGCCCGCGGCCTGGTGGCGCGACCGCGGCGTGACCTTGAAATATGGCTGCCGCGCCACCGAGATCGATATCGGCCGTCGCGAGCTCAAGATCGCGGGGGAGGAGAGCATTGCTTTCTCGCGGCTGGTCCTGACCACCGGCTCGTCGGCGTTGCGGCTGAGTGTGCCCGGCGCCGATCTCGCCGGCGTGCATACGTTTCGCGACACCAGGGACGTCGATCTCCTGCTGACGCTGGCGGCGCAAAAGAAACGCGTCGTCGTCGTCGGTGGCGGCCTGCTCGGACTGGAAGCGGCCTACGGGCTCGCCAAGGCCGGTGCCATGGTGACGCTGGTGCATCTGATGGACCGGCTGATGGAGCGCCAGCTCGACGCGCCCGCTGCCGAACTGCTGAAATCCCTGGTCGAACGCAAGGGCATCGAAATCCTGCTCCATGCCAACACCGCACGGATCCATGGCGAGACCCGTGTTGAAGGCGTCGAACTCGTGGACGGCCGCCGGATCGATGCCGATGCGGTGATCTTTGCCGCCGGCATCCGGCCGAACACCGCGCTGGCCAAGGAGGCCGGCATATCGGTCAATCGCGGCATCGTCGTCGACGACCATCTGCGGACCGGCGTTCCGGATGTATTTGCGATCGGCGAATGCGCCGAACATCGCGGCATCTGCTACGGCCTGGTTGAACCGGCCTATGAGCAGGCGCGGGTGCTGGCGCAGCACCTCGCAGGTAGCGCGGGCGCCTATGGCGGCAGCGTGGTCGCGACCAACCTGAAGGTTTCCGGCGTCAGCGTATTTTCAGCCGGCGATTTCATCGGCGCGGAGGGCTCTGAAGCCATCGTGCTGTCAGATATCAACCACGACACCTACAAGAGGCTGGTGATCTCGGAGGGAAGATTGACCGGCGCGGTGCTGATCGGCGATGTCAGCGACGCGCTTTGGTATCTCGAATTGATCCGCAGCCGGCAACCGACCGCGCGAATCCGCGCCGACATGATGTTCGGCCGCTCGCTCGCTCTCGGTTCGGAGGCGGCATGACCGAAGTGTTCACATGACCGCCGTCGATCCGCAGCTGCGTGCGACGCGCACCACCTGCGCCTATTGCGGCGTCGGCTGCGGCGTGCTGGCCACGCCCGACGGCAGGGGCGGGGCCGCGATATCGGGTGATCCCGATCATCCCGCCAATTTCGGCCGGCTGTGTTCGAAAGGCTCAGCCCTCGGCGAAACGCTCGGTCTCGAAGACCGGCTGCTCTATCCGATGATCCGCTGCGACAAGGGCACCCTGGAGCGGGTGGCCTGGAGCGACGCGCTCGACCATGTCGCGCACCGTTTTCAACACATCATCGCCCGCGATGGTCCCGGCGCGGTCGCGTTCTATCTGTCCGGTCAATTGCTGACCGAGGACTATTACGTCGCCAACAAGCTGATGAAGGGTTTTATCGGCAGCGCCAATGTCGACACCAATTCGCGGCTCTGCATGGCCTCGTCCGTCGCGGGCCATCGCCGTGCGTTCGGCGCGGACACCGTGCCCGGCTGCTATGAGGATCTCGATGAGGCCGACTTGCTGGTGCTGGTCGGCTCCAATGCGGCCTGGTGCCATCCGGTGCTGTTCCAGCGCATGCTCGCCAACAAACAACGACGCGGCGCCCGAATCGTGGTGATCGACCCGCGGCGGACCGATACTGCCGGCGATGCCGAGCTGTTCCTCGGACTGAAGCCCGGCACCGATAGCGCGCTGTTCGCCGGATTGCTGGCGCACCTTGCCGACAATCGCGCACTCGACCGCGACTATATCGATCGCCACACCAGCGGTTTCGACGACGCGATCGCGCGCGCCCGAAGCATGGCCGGCAGCGTGCGCGCGACCGCGCTGGCGACCGGCCTGTCGGAAGCCGATGTCGCTTCGTTCTTCCAGATGTTTGCCAATACGCCGCGCGTGGTCACGCTGTATTCGCAAGGCGTCAACCAGTCGGCGCAGGGCACCGACAAGGTCAATGCCATCGTCAATTGCCATCTCGCGACCGGCCGAATCGGCAAGGTCGGCGCGTCGCCGTTCTCGCTGACCGGCCAGCCCAATGCGATGGGCGGGCGCGAGGTCGGCGGTCTCGCCAACCAGCTCGCCGCGCACATGGCGTTCACGCCGCCGGACATCGACCGCGTGCGTCGGTTCTGGAAGGCGCCGCGGATCGCCACCCATGAGGGGCTGAAAGCCGTCCAGATGTTCGAGGCGATCGCGCGCGGCGAGATCAAGGCGCTGTGGGTGATGGGCACCAATCCGGCGGTGTCCCTGCCCGACGCCGACGCCGCCCGCGCGGCGCTGAAAAAACTCGAACTGTTCGTGGTCTCGGAGAATGTGCGGTCCAACGACACCGTCGACGCCGGCGCGCAGGTGCTGCTCCCGGCCGAGGCCTGGGGCGAGAAATCCGGCACGGTGACCAATTCGGAGCGGCGCATCTCGCGCCAGCGGGCATTCCTCGACGCCCCCGGCGAGGCCAGGCCCGATTGGTGGATTGTCGGCGAAATTGCCAAACGGCTCGGCTTCGGGCCCGCATTTGCGTTCAATTCCGCCGCGGACATATTCCGCGAGCACGCAGCCCTTTCGGCGTTCGAGAATAATGGCGCCCGCGATTTCGATATCGGGGCTTTGAAAGCGGTGTCGGACGAGGGCTTTGATGCGATGGCGCCGGTGCAATGGCCGATCCGCCTCAGTGCGCAGCCGCAGGCGCGCTTCTTTGGCGAAGGCGGATTCTTTTCCAACGATCACAGAGCGCGCTTCGTCGCACCGGAAATTCCGGTGCTGCGGACCGAGACCACGGCGGCGCGGCCATTGCGGCTGAACACCGGCCGCATCCGGGATCAGTGGCACACCATGACCCGCACCGGGGCCAGCCCGCGGCTGGGCCAGCATCTGCCGGAGCCGTTCGTCGAAGTTCACCCTGATGATGCGGCACGGCACGGCGTCGCCGATGGCGATTTTGCGCGGGTGACGACGGATTATGGGCAATGCACGCTGCGGGTCGTCGTCAGTGAACGGCAGCAGCGCGGCATGCTGTTCGCGCCGATTCACTGGAGCGAGGCCAATGCCAGTGCTGCCCGCGTTGGCGCGCTGGTGGCCCCGTATACCGATCCGTTCTCGGGCCAGCCCGAGAACAAGGCGACGCCGGCGTCGATCACGCCTTATGAGTATGTGTTCCGGGGCTTTGCGCTGTCACGCAGGCCGCTGGCATTGCCCGCCCATGCCTGGGCCGCGCGCGTGGCCGTCAACGGCGGCTACGGCTATCTGTTCGCCGACAATGCCGATCTTGCGGGCTGGCAATCCTGGTTGATGTCTCGCACCGGCGACGATTTTGCCGAGTACAAGGATTTCGGCGGCGGCGTCTATCGCGCGGCGTCGTTTGCCGGCGACCGCATCGACACCTGCCTGTTCATCGGGCCGGCGCGCGATGCCGGCGATTGGAATGTGGTCAAGGGGCTGTTTGCCGCCGATGCGCTCAGCAACGTTCAGCGCCGCATGCTGCTGTCAGGCAAATCGGCGGACGGCCTCGCCAGCGCCGGCCCGATCGTCTGCGCCTGTTTCGGGGTCGGCCGCACCACGATCTGCAACAGCATCGCAGCCGGCGCGCGCTCCGCCGCCGAGATCGGGGCGAAGCTCAAGGCCGGCACCAATTGCGGCTCCTGCATTCCGGAACTGAAGCGGCTGATCGCACAGACGGGCACAAGCCCGGTGCCGCAGCCACTGGCTGCCGCGGCCAATTAGGCGACGCAAAGACCGTCGACCGCCATCTTGCGAAACAGGTGCGGCGAGCCGGTCGAGCCTTCGGGATAGTGCTGCAGCTTCGATTGACAGACGGGATTGGTGAACGCGGCCCTGAATGCGCCGACGCTCTCCCAGACCGCGTAGTTCAGATAGGTCGCACTTCCGGCGATGCCGCGATGCAGCTGGGTCGAGATGAAGCCCGGTTGCGATCTGAAATAATTCGCATCGTCGGTCCACGCCGCGATCAAGGCATAGGCCTGTTCGGGCGCGACGTGGAAGACATTGACCAGCACGACGGGCTCCTTGCTCTGGTCCTGTATCTGGTCGCGGATCGAGACGCGTTCGTCCAGTTCCCTTAGCTGAAGCATCGTTACTTCTCCTCTACTGCGAGATATTCGTCCGCCTCGCTGGCGGCCTGCGCCAAATGCCTGTTCATATGCGTGAGCACGTCGAGCGCGGTGGAGATGCGCTCCAGCGACAATCCCCCCATCAGGTCGCGCGCCCAGGGACGTTGGCGTTTTTCGGCGTCCTTCACCGCAGCGCGCCCCTGCGCCGTCAACACCACGAGTTTTGCGCGTTGGTGATGCGGATTGGCCTCGAAACGCACAAGGCCCTTGTCCGCGAGCAAATCGGCGACGCGCTGCACCGCCTGCCGCGACAGGCCCATGTTGCGGGCGATATGCGCGACCGGGAGCGGCACCGGCGACAGGTCGAGCGCCCCGAGCACCTGCCACCACGCCGAGGTCAGGCCGATATCCGCGACCAGCCGATTGCCGGTCTCGATCAGCGCGCCGTTCAGCCGGAACGCCGATACGATGAGGTCGGCGACAGTTTCGTCTCGCTTTGACATGACAATATATTGTCATATTGGTATATAGTTGTCAATATAGAATAGCCGCATCGAGACCAATCGACGGCTCCGATGACGTCCTCTATGGTGCGCCCGCTTTTGCAATACGGGTGAGACCCAAGAAAATGATGTATCTGGAAACGCCGCCAAAACTGATCGAAACCCAAATCTTCACGGCGATGCCTGAGGAGTTCAGGCGCAAGGTTCGCACCGACTGGGCCGACGCCAACCGGCCGGGCGCGGTGACCGATTGCTTCATCGAGGGCCCGTCATTCGACGCCGACGGCAATCTCTACGTTGTCGACATCCCGTTCGGGCGCATCTTCAAGATCGCGCCGGACAAGAAATGGTCGCTGGTGGTCGAATATGACGGCTGGCCCAACGGCCTGAAGATCAGCCGCGACGGCCGCATTTTTGTCGCCGACTACATGCACGGCATCATGGAACTCGATGCGCGGGCAGGGCGGATGCAGAAAGTTTTGACGTCGCGCAATTCGGAATTGTTCCGCGGCTGCAACGATCTGCATCTTGCCGGGAATGGCGACATCTTTTTCACCGATCAGGGCCAGACCGGCCTGCACGACCCGACCGGGCGGGTGTACCGGCTGAAAACCGATGGCCGGCTCGACTGCCTGATCGACAGCGGCATCAGCCCCAACGGGCTGGTGCTCGATCCCAACGAGGCGGTGCTGTTCGTCGCGATGACCCGCGACAATGCGGTCTGGCGCATGCCGTTCATGAAGGATGGCACCGTCTCAAAGGTCGGCCGCTTCTGTTCCATGTTCGGGCCGAGCGGGCCCGACGGCATGACCATGGATAGCGCGGGGCGCCTGTTCGTGGCGCATGCCTCGCTCGGCCACGTGTTCGTGTTCGCACCGAACGGTGAATGCATCGCCCGCATCAAATCCTGCGCCGGGCAGAGCTGCACCAATGTCGCGATCGGCGGCGCCAAGCGCGACCGGCTCTACATCACGGAGTTGGTGACCGGCACGGTGCTGGTGGCGGATATTGGTGGGCTGGATGGTTGATGCCGCGGGACGGCCGCCGCGGGGTATGGGTCACGGCCGCCTGTGCGCAATTGCGCACCAGGCCGGGACGACGTTGTGAGAGGACATCATTCGCGAGTTCGTCTATCTTCCGCCGCGCGCGGCATCTTCGGCGAACGAGGCGAACTTTGCGAACACAGAAATTCGGCAATAGCGGTCCCGACGTGTCCGTGATCGGGCAGGGCACCTGGTATCTCGATCGCGGCGATCGCAAATCGGCGGTCGCAGCACTCCGGCGCGGCATCGATCTCGGCATGACCCATATCGATACCGCTGAAATGTATGGCGATGCCGAACTGGTGATCGCCGACGCGATCGCGGGCAACCGCGACGAACTTTTCCTGGTCTCAAAAGTTCTGCCCAGCAATGCCTCGCGGCGCGGCACGATCACGGCGTGCGAGCGATCGCTGAAGCGGCTGAAGACCGACTACCTCGACTGCTATCTGCTGCATTGGCGTGGATCGTTTCCGCTGCGTGACACGGTCGCGGCCTTCGATGAATTGATCGCGGCGGGAAAAATCCGCTCGTGGGGCGTCAGCAATTTCGATACCGACGATCTCAACGAACTGCTGGCGGTCGCAGGCTCGGGCAAAATCGCCTGCAACCAGGTGCTGTATCATCTGCAGGAGCGCGCGATCGAGCATGCCGTGATCCCGTGGTGCGAGAAGCATGGCGTCGCCGTCGTCGCCTATTCGCCGTTCGGCCACGATGAGTTTCCGTCGGAACGCAGCCAGCAGGGCCAGGTGTTGCAGGCCATCGCCGACGCGCACAAGGCGACGGCGCGTCAGGTCGCGCTCGGCTTTCTGACGCGCCGGCCCTCGGTGTTTGCGATTCCAAAAGCCTCGAGCGCGGAGCACGCCGCCGACAATGCCGCCGCGGGCAAACTGGATCTGAGCGAGAGCGAACTTGCCGCACTCGACAGCGCCTTTCCGCGTGGCCCGAAACCGCGCGGTTTGCCGATGCTGTAGCGAACACAGTTCTTAACAAACTGTTGCAATGGCGGCGGTAAATGCCGCGGCGATGACGTCAAACGCCGCGGTGGGCTGTCGCGCTCGCTTGCGCATATCGGAGTCCCGTTTTCGGACCTTGTTGTTCCCTCCCAAATGGCGTTTTTTGGAGCCTCGCCCGATTCCCCGATTGCTGCCTTTCGAGATTGCCGTGACCCCGCCCCCCGCCGCAGCCGCCAGGCTGGACAGCGCCCCATTGCCGTTGCCCGAAAAGAAATCCGTCGCCCGCAAGGCGCCTGCGCGCGCCGATCGTCCGTTCAAGGGCATCGCGCTGATTCTGGCGTCGACGATCTTCCTCGGCACTTCCGACGTCACGGCGAAATATCTGTCGGCGACATTGCCGTCGATCGAGATCACCTGGATCAGGTTCCTGACCTTCGCGCTGATCATGGCGCCGGCGATGCTGCCGGGCTCGCCCTTGTTCGCCATGCAGACCCGGCGGCCCGGCCTGCAATTGCTGCGCGGCGCGGCACTGCTCGGTTCATCCCTGTTCTTCATTTCCGGGTTGCGGTTTCTGCCGATCGCCGAAGCCTCCGCCACCGGCTTCGTTTCGCCGCTGTTCGTCACCGCGCTGTCGATCTTTTTCCTCGGCGAGCAGGTCGGCCTGCGCCGCTGGATCGCGACCGCGGTCGGCTTGATCGGCGTGATCATTATCCTGCGGCCGGGCTCCGGCGCGTTTCATCCCGCCGCGTTCTTTCCGATCGTCTCGGCGCTGGCCTGGGCCTGCACCCTGATCATGACGCGGATGATGAGCGGCAGCGAACGCGCCGTCACCATCATGAGCTATTCGTCGATCGCCGGCGTTTGCATCCTGACCGCGCTGGTGCCGTTCGTCTGGGTCGCGCCGACCTGGCACGACATCCTGTTCGGCATTTTGATCGGCGTGGCATCGACGGTCGGGCAATGGATCGTGGTACTCGCGTTCCGTTATGCCGACGCCTCGGTGCTGGCGCCGTTTTCCTACACCCAGTTGCTGTGGGTCAGCGGCCTCGGCTTCCTGATCTTCGGTGAATTGCCCGACGTCTGGACCGTGACGGGCGCTGCCTTCATCGTCGCCAGCGGCCTCTACACCGCGCATCGCGAGCGGGTGCGGCATTCGCAGCTTTTGACGGTGGCGGCCGAGACCTCGCCGAACGCCTGATCTTCCGGCCAAAATCGTGCGTTGGGTGAGAATTGCTGCCGCACAGGCGTTGCGTGCGGGCAACAGTCAGGTCGGAAAACGACCGTTTTCTGATGTCAAATCAAGGGATTCCGGAGCGGGTCGTAAATATACGGAGAATGGCGTGCTAGTTGGAACCGGCAGCGCCGCAGAGCGCTGGGGGGTTACAGGGCTGCGGGCGTGCTTTTCCGATTGCCATTTTTGCCGCGCCGAGGTGTGGCCGCGCTGCTGTCGTGCACCGTGTGTGTCGGCGCCAGTCTGTTGTCGATCAGCACGGCGGGGGCCCAAGTCTATACTTGGGGCGGCACGGGCAGCGCCACGACGACGACCGACTACAACCTTGATACCAACTGGTCGACGCCACCCGCGGGGGCACCGCCGGTTGCGGCTGGTCAGTCGGCCATTTTAGATACGACGGGATCGGCCACCGTTTCCGTATCAGCCGTGATTGCGCCCGATTCCTGGACGTTCAACGCCAACTCCAACGCGCAATCCTATTCGATCAGCGGCAGCGACGTGAATTTCAGCTTGGCGGGAGCAAGCGGCGGCGTCATCAATTACGCTAATGCTGGCCAGACGATTTCGATTTCCAACAATATTGGAGAATCGCTCTCCGGCGTTCGGGTGCAGCAGTTCGGCGCGAGTACGCTGATCCTGGCCGGCACCAACACCTATACCGGCGGCACGGAGATCTTGGCCGGCACGGTGCAGGTCCGCAACAATAGTTCGGTCGGGACCGGCGCCGTGACGATGAACGGTGGCACGTTCCAGGCCGACGGCTCGAGCAATCTGACGTTCACCAACGGCTTCACGGTCGACAACAGGGGCGGGACTGTCGACAATAACGGCGTCGTCCTGACACTCTCGGGCGCCATTACCGACGGCTTTGGTGGCGGGGGCTTGCTGCGATTTACCGATTCTTCCTTCAGCGGCGGCACCACGGTGTTGTCTGGCACCAATAGCTATACCGGCGGCACGCTGATCTCGGGCGGATCGGTGCAGGTGACCAACAACAGTTCGGTCGGCACCGGCGCGGTGACGCTGGACGGCGGCACGTTTCAGGCCGATGGATTCAGCAGCCTGACGTTTACCAATGACTTCAAGCTCAACACGACCGGCGGCACCGTCGACAACAACGGCACCCTGCTGGAGCTTGCGGGCACCATCTCCAACGGCAACGGCGCCACCGGCGTATTGCAAATCACCGATTCCAGCGGCGGCTTCGGCATCACGCTGCTTTCGGGGACCAATACCTATAGCGGCGGCACCAAAGTGGTCGGCGCTACGCTGCAGGTCTCCAACGACAACGCCGTCGGCACCGGCCTGGTGACGCTCGAAAACGGCTTGTTCATGGCCGCCGACAACGTGCCTGCCGGAAGTCTGACGTTTGCCAACAATTTCGCCATCAACAATACCGGCGCGGGCAGTGCGATCGACGTCAACGGCTGGTCGCTGACGATCACCGGTAACATTGTCGACGGCAACGGGCCCGGCAAACTGACGGTGCTGGACAGCTTTGGCGGCGGTGTTCTGGTGCTGCTGGGCACCAACACCTATAGCGGCGGCACCTTCATCTGCAATTGCGGCTCGCTGCAACTCGGCGACGCGACCCATATGGCCTCGCTCGTCGGCGCGGTCGTCAACGATGGCGTCTTCAACATCGTCAACGCCAACACCTCGGGCATCTCGTCGATTACCACCGAGGGCCCTTTCGCCCAGACAAGCTTCTTCGGCAACAACACAGCCGGCACCGCGACGCTGACCAACAAGAACGGCGGCATCACCGCGTTCTTCGACAGCAGCACTGCCGGCAGCGCCAACGTCATCAACCGCACCGGCGGCACAACATTGTTCGGCACTCCCTTCGGCACCGATACCAGCACCGCGGGGAGCGCGACCTTCGACAACAACAATGGCGGGGTCGTCTTCGCCGCGCACACCAATGCGGGCACCGCGACGTTCACCAATCACAATGGCGGCGGGGTGATCTTCGGAGATAACTCGTCGGGCGCGTCGGCGACCTTCATCAACAACAATGGCGGCTTTACCTCGTTCGGCCAGCCCTTCGGCACCGATACGCCGACGGCCGGCAACGCCAACATCACCAACAATTCCGGCGGCGAGACCGACTTCAACGCGTTTGCGACCGCGGGCACCGCCACCATCACGACCAACAGCGGCGGCTCGCTGTTTTTCTTCGACAATTCGACCGGCGGCAAAGCGCAGCTCATCACCGTCGGCGCAGGGTACGTCGATTTCTCCGGCAGCCTCGGTCCGAACGGCGACGGCCGCATCCCCGTAGGATCGATCGCGGGCTCCGGCACCTATTATATCGGCGCCGGCAATACCCTTGTCGCCGGCGGCAACAACCTCTCGACCATGATGAGCGGCGTGATTGCGGATTTCAATCCGGCGCCCGGCTGTGGCTGTCCGCCGATCCCCGGCATCGGCAATTTCGAGAAGGCCGGCACCGGCACCTTGATCCTGTCCGGCACCAACACCTATACCGGCACGACGGCCGTGAACGGCGGCGTCCTGCAGGTCGACGGCTCGATCGCGTCGTCCATCATGACAACGGTCAATGCCGGCGGCGCGCTGACCGGCATCGGCACCGTCGGCAACACCACGATTGCAAGCGGCGGTATCGTCGTCCCCGGCAGCGGCGCGCCAGGGACATTCATGACGGTATCAGGCAGCCTCGCGTTCCAGTCGGGCGGGCTCTATCTGGTGCAGCTCAATGCCACGACGTCATCATTCGCTAACGTGACCGGCACCGCTGCGCTCAGCGGCCTCGTCGGCGCGAGTTTCGCGCCCGGCAGCAGCGTGATGAAGCAATACGGCATTTTGACCGCTGCCGGCGGCGTCAGCGGCGCCTTCGACGGCGTCGCCACGAGCGGCGTTCCCGGCGGGCTCGTGGCTACCCTCAGCTATGATCCGACGCACGCCTATCTGAATTTCGCGCTCGACTTCGGCGCCAAGTCGAATCTGAACGTCAATCAGCAGAATGTCGGCAACGCGCTAAACAATTTCTTCAACGCCAATGGTGGCATTCCATTCGCGTTTGCTTCGTTGACGCCGGGCGGCTTGACGCGAAGTCTCCGGCGAGACCGCGACCGGATCGCAGCAGGCTACCTTCGATGCGATGAACCTGTTTTTGGGGTTGCTGACCGATCCCTTCATTGCCGGACGCAGCGGCGGACCCGGCGGTAATGCCGGCGCGACGCCATTCGCCGAAGAGGGCGCGCGCGCCTACGCCAACCAGCAGGATAGCGCGCGCAGCGCCTTTGCCAGCTTCGCCACCAAGGCCGATGTCGCGCGCAACGATCTGTTTGATCAGCGCTGGAGCGTCTGGGGCGCGGCCTATGGCGGCGGCAGCAATACCAGTGGCAACGCGGCCTTGGGATCGAACTCGGCCACCGCGCGGGCGTTCGGCTTTGTCGCCGGTGCGGATTACCGGATATCGCCGGCAACGCTGGTGGGCTTTGCGCTGGCCGGCGGCGGCACCAATTTTGGCGTCTCCGGGTTCGGCACCGGACGCTCCGACCTGTTCCAGGCCGGCGCCTTCGTGCGCCACAATATCGGCGCCGCCTATGTCACGGCGGCGGCGGCCTATGGCTGGCAGGATGTCACGACCGATCGCACCGTCACTGTCGCCGGCGTCGACCGGTTGCGCGCCGACTTCAACGCCAACGCGTATTCGGGCCGCGTCGAGGGCGGCTACCGGTTCGCCACGCCATGGATGGGGGTCACACCCTACGCCGCCGGACAGTTCACCACCTATCAATTGCCGGCCTATGCCGAACAGGTGCTGTCGGGTACCGGCACGTTTGCGCTCAACTATGCGGCCAAGGATGTTACGGCATCGCGCACGGAACTCGGCGTACGCACCGATAGATCCTTTGCGGTCCAGAACGCGATCCTGACGCTGCGCGGCCGCTTGGCTTGGGCGCATGATTTCAACACCGACCGCAACGTCACGGCGCTGTTCCAGACGCTGCCGGGTGCGTCCTTTGCCGTCAACGGCGCGGCGCAGGCGCATGATTCGGCGCTGACCACGGCCTCCGCCGAGATCAAATGGCTGAACGGCTGGTCGGCCGCCGCGACGTTCGAAGGCCAGTTCTCCAACGTCACCAATTCCTACGCCGGCAAGGGTGTTATGCGCTATTCCTGGTGATCCCTCGTGCTAAGAGTGGGAAAACCACGCGGGAGGAATGATGCGCGCAGCGATCTTCAGGAACGGCGAGATCGTCGTTGACCATTTGCCCGAGCCAAAGCCGGGGCAGGGCCAGGTGCTGGTCAAATCGCTGGCCTGCGGCATCTGCGGTTCCGACCTGCATGCGCGCAAGCATGCCCACCGCATGGTCGAACTCGCAAAGCACTTTCCCGGCCGCAAGCCGATGGACCTGGCGCGCGACGTGGTATTCGGCCACGAATTCTGCTGCGAGATTCTGGATTATGGGCCGGGCACGGCGCGTACGCTGAAGACCGGTACAAAAGTGTGTTCGCTGCCGGCGCTGCTGACGGCGGAACGCCCGAAGGGCATCGGCTATTCCAACGACAATGTCGGCGCCTATGCCGAGCAGATGCTGCTCAGCGAGGCGCTGCTGCTGGAGGTCCCGAACGGGCTGGCCGCAGCGCATGCCGCGCTGACCGAGCCGCTGGCGGTCGGGGTGCATGCAGTCGCGAAAGCCAATATCAGCGGCGAGGAAGTGCCGCTGGTGATCGGCTGCGGGCCGGTCGGACTTGCGGTCATCGCCGCGCTCAAGATCAGGGGATTGCATCCAATCGTGGCGGCGGATTATTCGCCGGCGCGCCGCGCGCTCGCCGAAAAGATGGGCGCCGATATCGTCGTCGACCCTGCGCGCTCGCAGCCCTACGCGACCTGGGCCGAGCACGCCGAGATGTCACCGGAGGAAAAAGCCGCGCGGCCGCCGCTGCAGGCGATGTTGCCGGCGCTCAAGCCGGCGCTGATTTTCGAATGCGTCGGCATCCCCGGATTGATCCAGCAGGTCTTTGAGGGCGCGCCGCGCGACGCCCGCATCGTCGTGGTCGGCGTTTGCATGGAGAATGATCGCTCCGAGCCGATGCTCGGCATCATGAAGGAACTCAGCGTTCAATACGTGCTGGGCTATACGCCCGAAGAGTTTGCCTATTCGCTCCGCCTGATCGCGGAAGGTCAGGTCGATGCGGCTTCGATGGTGACCGCCAGCGTCGGTATCGACGGGGTCGCGAAAGCGTTCGCCGATCTCGCCAATCCGGAAGCGCACACCAAGATCATCGTCGAGCCGTGGCGGTAACTCGTCGTCCCGGACAAGCGAGCAACGCGAGCGCCGATCCGGGACCCGTCGAATGAAATCGGAGCAGTCATGATCAACCTGACGACAAAAGACCTCCTGCCGGAGGATGGCACGCGCGGCACCCTGGTCGGGCGCGCGTGGCTGCCGCAAGTGAACGGCCCTGCGGTGGTCGCGGTGCGCGATGGTGGCGTCTTCGATGTCACGGCGAGCTTTGCTACCGTGAGCGCGCTATGCGAGGAAGAGAATCCGGCCGCTACGTTGCGCGCGATCAAGGGCGAACGCATCGGTGATCTCGAAAGCCTTGCCGCCAACACGCCGCCCGACCGGCGCGACCGCGACAAACCCTGGCTGCTGGCGCCGCTCGACCTGCAGGTGTTGAAGGCCGCGGGCGTGACCTTTGCCGTCTCGATGCTGGAGCGGGTGATCGAGGAGCGGGCGCGCGGCAATCCGGCTTCCGCGGACGCCATCCGCAAGGAAGTGACAAAACTGGTCGGCGACGATTTTTCAAAGCTGAAGCCCGGGTCGCCGGAAGCAATGAAGCTGAAGGCGGTGCTGATCGAGCAAAACGCCTGGAGCCAGTATCTGGAAGTCGGCATCGGTCCCGATGCGGAAGTGTTCACCAAGGCGCCGACGATGTCCTCCGTCGGATCCGGCATGGATGCCGGCCTGCATCCCAAATCGACCTGGAACAATCCGGAGCCGGAAGTCGTGCTCGTGGTGTCGAGCCGCGGCAACATTGTCGGCGCAGCACTCGGCAACGACGTCAACCTGCGCGACTTCGAGGGCCGCTCGGCGTTGCTGTTGTCCAAGGCCAAGGACAACAACGCCTCCTGCGCGATCGGTCCGCTGCTCCGGCTGTTCGATGCGAGTTTTTCGCTTGATGACGTGCGCAAGCTGGAGATCGGCCTGACCGTGACGGGCGCGGACGGTTTCGTGCTCGAGGGCCATTCCTCGATCAGCAAGATCAGCCGCGATCCGACCGATCTGGTGGCCCAGACCATCGGGCCGGTGCATCAATATCCTGATGGATTTGCGCTGTTCCTCGGCACCATGTTCGCACCCGTCAAGGATCGCGACGCGCCGGGCCAGGGTTTTACCCACAAGCGCGACGACATCGTCACCATCGCGGCCCCCCAGCTAGGCAAGCTCGTCAACCGCATGCGCAACAGCGATGAATGCGAGCCCTGGACGTTCGGCATCTCGGCGCTGATGAAGAGCTTGGCGCAGCGGAAGATGCTTTGAGGTTGGCCCCGCCGTCATTGCGGGAAGCCAACGGACGCTGGCTCGTCGCCGCTTCGCATGGTTGCGGTTGCGTCGGAATCCTTTTGATGATCCGGACCGGGCCATCGGGGCGACTTTCCAGGCGCTTCCCGGCGCGTCGATTGTCGTCAACGGCGCAGCCCAGGCCGGCGACTCGGCGCTCGTCACCGCCGCCGCCGAAGTGAAGTGGCTGAACGGCTGGTCCGCCGCCGGCACCTTCGAGAGTGAGTTCTCCAACGTCACGCGCAGCTACGCCGGCAGGGGCGTGGTGCGTTACGCCTGGTAAGCCGCGACGTCGGTTGTCGGCGAAACGGATTTGCCGTGCCGGTTTTGCAATGTCCGCTATCAGGAGGAAGACCGGAAGCCGCATTTCGCGGTCGGGAGGACCGCTACTGACCCTGGCTGTACTGCCGGCGCCGGCCGGGGCCACTGACAGGCCGAGGCGTGGAGTCCCGCGCTACCCCCCTACACGCGCAAGCCCGCCCCTTGCCCGTTCACAGTTCCGACCAATGCTGCAGCAGCTTGTGATAGTGGCCCAGAAACCCCGAGAGGGACGGGTGGTCGGGATGTGTTGCCGCCAGTGAACCGATAACTTCGCCCAGGTCGTAGAGCATCGATCGCCGCCCGTCGTCGCGGATCAGGCTCTGTATCCAGAAAAAAGAGGACGTGCGGATCCCCCGCGTGACCGGCGTCACCTCGTGCAGGCTTGTGGCGGTGTAGAGGATGGCGTGTCCCGCCGGGGAGCTATCGCCAAATTTTGGTGACGGCCGAGCCGGTCAGGCGGCGGCGGTTATGGGCTGACGGTCAGCCGGTTTGGCGATGACCTCGATCCCGTTGTTGAATGTCACACCGAGAACGAGTTTTGGCAACTGGTTGTGGCCATCGAGACGACGCCAGCTTTTCTGCGCGGCCTCGAGCAGCTTGAAGACCATCGCAAGCGCCGTCCTGTTGGACAGGCATCCCTTCGATCGGATCGTGCGGTGGCGCACGGTAGCGAAGGTGCTTTCAATGGGATTGGTCGTCCGCAGGTGTTTCCAGTGCTCGGCCGGGAAGTCGTAGAAAGCCAGCAGTGCGTCTCGATCCTTGCTCAGGCAGTCGGCCGCCTTCTCGTATTTGGGTGTGTAGCTCTCGATGAAGGCGTCGAACGCCAGCTCGGCGACGGCCTTGGTTTCGGCCATCCAGATTTCCTGCAACGCGCGTTTGGCTTTCGGCTGCTGGCTCTTCGGCAACTTGGCGAGTACGTTCGCAGTCTTGTGCACCCAGCAGCGCTGCTCGCGCGTTTTCGGCCAAACCTCACCGGCGGCCTTCCAGAACCCGAGCGCGCCATCGGCGATGGTAAGCTGCGGCGGCACGTCGAGCCCGCGCCGCTTCAGGTCGAGCAGCAGATCGCGCCAGTCCTGCGCACTCTCGCGGGCGCCATCGGTGAAGCCGACCAGTTCCTTGCGGCCCTCCGGCGTCGCGCCGATCAGCACCAGGATGCACTGCTTTTCGTCTTCGAGACGTGTCTGGAGATGGATGCCATCGGCCCAGATGTAGACGTAACGCTTCGCCGACAGATCGCGCCTCTGCCACGCGGTGTGGTCGTCAAGCCAGCCGTCCTTCAGGCGGCCGATGGCGGATGCCGACAACCCGGCAGCGTCCTTGCCGAGCAGTGCAGCCAGCGCCTCGGAGAAGTCGCCGGTCGAGATCCCCTTCAGGTAAAGGATCGGCAGCAGCGTCTCGATCGACTTCGAGCGGCGCATGTAGGGCGGCAGGATCGACGGCGAGAACCGGATGCGGTCGGGGTCGGCAGCGTCTGCCTCGCGATCGCGCACACGCGGCTGGCGGACGGCGACCGGACCGATACCGGTCATCACCTCGCGCTCCGGCAGGTGACCGTGGCGCACGACCCGCTGGTGGCCGTCTGCGGTCTTCAAATCGGTATGCTTGCCGAGAAAGTCTGCAACCTCGGCCTCTACCGCCTGGGCGAGCAGGGAACGCGCCCCGTTGCGCAAGATTTCAGTGAGTTGATCCTCGACGTTTCCTGGCTGAATCAGCTTGATGATGTTATCTTTGGACACGGCATATCGCTCCTTTGGTGGAGAAGTGGAGGCGTCAAGCACCCCCACGATATGCCGCCTTTCCGATTCCCGCCGTCACCAACTTTCAGCGATAGCTCCACGCCGGAGTTTAACGGCCTGGTGGCCAAACGTGTCCAGCACACGCAACTCGCCCCCGTCGTATTCCGCGGGTTCAGAGAAGAACACAGTCATCGAGAGGTCCGCACGCAGGCGCAGCCCCCCGGAGCCGGGGATGTCCATAAGGGCGTTATCAATATGCGCCCCGTAGTGCTCCCCCCCCTTCGTACCGGTTGAACTTCGGCGGAAGCACCTTCAGCGGCTGCGCGGCAGACAAAAAGATCCCGTTGCTGCTCAGCGCCTTCACAATCATCTGCCCGATTTCGCGTCCAACCGGGTGGCTCTGGTCGATCTGCCGGTTCCGCTTCACTTGTTTCGCCAGAACACCAGCCGTGGCCGCACCGTCGGTCCACTTCGCCGCGTCGAGCTTTTGCCGCGCGTACGCAACCTGTTGCGGCGTAAGAAGGTCAGGAATCGCAACGAGCATGGTAAAAGGAAACCCAAAATTGGAGATTACCGAAACGCGGAATTCGGGAGGGCACAGCTTAGCCGTTCCGGAGTCGTGACGTCAACGCAGAGGAAACAATAACCCCGGGCCGCCAGGACGCGACGCCGGTTCGACTGCTGACGTTGGCCGACGAAGTGATCGAATAATACACGATGTCGGCTTATGGCCCCGAAGATGGTCTCAATCGGCCGACCAACAGCTTGTGGATAGCTGAAGATTTTGGGTGCTGCGCTTCAGGCTGATGGTGAAAAACGAGGTCCTTGGTGACGACCTCAAGCATCAGAAGGAGAAGCGCAGCATGGACCATTTTGGTGGATTGGACGTATCGGTCAAGGAAACCAGCATTTGCATTGTGGATTACAAGGGCAGGATCGTGAAGGAACGTGAGTTAGGGAGCGAACCTGCAGCGCGGCTGAAGGTTCTGGGGAACCCCACCTACGCTTCAAGGCGATTGGACGGTGGTAAGCCGGCCGTCGCTATTGTATTCAGATCTCTCGCCGAAGCCGCCGCTACCGGCGATCGCTCGAGCGGTTACATGCGGGCGTCTGACGCTCTCGGAACGTGAAGAGATATCGAGAGGCATTGCGGTACATCGATCCGCAAGATCGATGGCGGGGTTGCTAGGCCGCTCGCCCTCGACGGTGAGCCGGGAAATCAGCCGGAATGGCGGCTATGATGGCTACCGAGCAGCTTTGGCGGATGACAAGGCCTGGGCCCGAGCCCGTCGCCCGAAACGTTGTAAGCTGGCCACGAATGCTTGGTTGCGACAGGCGGTGGCCCGCAAGCTGAGATTAAATTGGGCGCCCGAGCAGATAGCCGGCTGGCTTAAAAGAGCCCATCTTGAAGGCGGGTGTTATCAGGTGTCCCACGAGACGATCTATCGCAGTCTATTTGTTCAAGCCCGCGGGGTGCTTAAGAAAGAGCTGCTTTGCCATCTTCGATCGAAGCGCACGATCCGGCGATCAAAACAGGCGGGTCTCAATGGCGATGGCCGGGGGCAAATCAAGGATCCCGTCTCGATCCGTCAGCGACCAGCAACGGTTGAAGATCGGGCGGTGCCTGGCCATTGGGAAGGCGATCTCCTGTCTGGGTCGAAGAACAGCTATATCGCGACCTTGGTCGAACGTCATACCCGCTACGTGATGCTGGCAAAGGTGGCCAACAAGGATACCCAGTCGGTCGTATCCGCGCTCATCAAGCAGGCAAGAAAGCTACCGAGCGAACTCTATAAGTCGCTGACCTGGGACCGTGGCAAGGAACTTGCGGATCATCGACAATTTACGTTGGCGACCAACATCGACGTTTATTTTTGCGATCCGCAAGGATGTCCCTCGCGGGACGATGGATGAGGTGAGTTCGTATGTCCGCTTGGACCTGCCGTCACACTGACGGCAAGGTCGTCCAAAAGATCGTTCCGCCTCGTCCTCGGATCCCATGGTGGAAGGGCCCAGGTGCCGATTCCGAAGAGAAGCAAGAGCCCGCGAGACCGCACATTAACACCGCATTGGGGATAGTCTGAAGTGCTCGACCTCAAAGGGCCGATTAGAGAAGCGGACATTGGCGCCATAAGGTCTCCCAATTTCGACGTGACACTGGAGTAAAGGGTGGTAACCGACCGAGGGACGACGAACGAGTGGGCCGAGCATCACACCGGCAGCGCGATCGAGTATTTCACCTGGCTCAATGCAAAACTCGACTCGATCGAGGCAATCCCGTCGAGCCGGGTCAGCTTGTTCTTCAGGAACGCTTCATAGGACGACAGATCGGCGGCGACGACGCGCAGCAGATAATCGCGGTTGCCGGTCATCAGATAGCATTCCAGCACCTCGTCCCATTTCGAGATCGCTTTTGCAAAACGGTTGAGGTCCTCCTCCTTCTGCCGCGCCAGCTTGATCGAGATGAAGACGCTGACATGCAGGCCGAGCGATTTCTGGTCGACGGTTGCGATATAGCGCGTGATCACGCCGCGCGTTTCCAGCAGTTTCACCCGGCGGTGGCACGGCGACACCGACAGGCCGACCTTGTCGGCCAGTTCCTGCATGGTCATGCGGCTGTCGGATTGCAGCAGGCTGAGGATCTTGCGGTCGATGGCATCGAGGGCGTGCATTGGGATGAACTCGGGCTTTGGGGACTGGGAGTGGTAATTTATCCCAATATCCGCCGGTATGTCGCGAGGATTTGAGAATTTCGACGGCGGCAGAACCGCTAAAATCGACGCATAATGGACGTCTCCGGAGCCTTGCCATGGGAATCGAACCCGCACGCCTCGAATTGCTGTCCGCGCTGGCACGCAAAGTTCTTTGGCTGTCGTCGTGGACGATCCACCATGCCAACCACGTAAGGCCCAATACCGACGGCCTGAAGGTCGGCGGCCATCAGGCGTCCTCGGCCTCGCTCGCCAACATCATGTCGGCCTTGTACTTCTCGGTGCTGCGGCCGCAGGACCGCGTCGCGGTGAAGCCGCATGCGAGCCCGGTGTTTCACGCCATCCAGTATCTGTTTGGGCACCAGACCCGCGACAAGCTCGAAAACTTTCGCGGCTACAAGGGCGCGCAATCCTATCCGTCGCGCACCAAGGATGCCGACGACATCGACTTCTCCACCGGCTCGGTCGGGCTTGGCGTGGCCCAGACGCTGTTCGCTTCGCTGGTGCAGGACTACGTCACCGCGCATGGCTGGATGAAGGACCGCCCGCAGGGACGGATGATCGCGCTGGTCGGCGACGCCGAGATGGACGAGGGCAATATCTTCGAGGCGCTGCTGGAAGGCTGGAAGCACGGGCTGCGCAACACCTGGTGGGTGGTCGACTATAACCGCCAGAGCCTGGATGCGGTGGTGCGCGAAGGGCTGTGGGAAAAGTTCGAATCCATGTTCCGCAATTTCGGCTGGGACGTCGTGATCGTGAAATACGGCACCCTGATGCAGGCGGCGTTCGCCGAGCCCGGCGGCGCGGCGCTGAAGCGCTGGATCGATTCCTGCCCGAACCAGATGTATGCCGCGCTGTGTTTCCAGGGTGGGGCTGCGTTCCGCAAGCATCTGCACGACGACATCGGCGATCAGGGTCCGGTGACGCAATTGATCGACCGCCGCAGCGACGACGAATTGCTGGCGCTGATGTCCAATCTCGGCGGACACGACATGACCAGCATGATCGATGCGTTTGAATCGATCGACCACGACCGTCCGGTCTGCTTCATCGCCTACACCATCAAGGGCGTCGGCCTGCCGATGCAGGGCCACAAGGACAACCACGCCGGCCTGATGACGGTGACGCAGATGGAAAAATGGCGCAGCAGCCAGAACATCCGGCCCGGCCATGAGTGGGAGAAGTTCGAGGGGCTGTCGCAGGATACGGCCAGGCTGGAGGCGTTTCTGGCGCAGGCGCCCTTCAACCGCGAAGGTCGCCGTCGTCTGGATGCGCCCGTCATCGAGGTGCCGCAGCAGCTCGCGTTCAAGCCGGCGGCGCAGATGTCGACGCAGCAGGGCTTTGGGCTCGTGCTCAACGAAATCGCGCGCGGCGACACCGAACTCGCCTCGCGCATCGTTACCGCGTCGCCCGACGTCACCGTCTCGACCAATCTCGGCGGCTGGGTCAACCGCCGCGGGCTGTTTGCGAAAGCGGAAAACCACGATCTGTTCCGGCAGGAGAAAATACCCTCGACCTTCAACTGGGACTTTTCGCCTGGGGGGCAGCACCTCGAACTCGGCATCGCCGAGATGAATTTGTTCATCATGCTGTCGGCGCTGGGGTTGTCGCATCAGATCAACGGCGAACGGCTGCTGCCGGTCGGGACGCTGTATGACCCCTTCATCGAGCGCGGCCTCGATGCGCTCAATTACGCCTGCTACCAGGATGCGCGCTTCATGGTGGTGGCGACGCCGTCGGGCATTACGCTGGCGCCGGAAGGCGGCGCGCACCAGTCGATCGCGACGCCGCTGATCGGCATGGCGCAGGACGGCCTGGCCTCGTTCGAGCCGGCCTTCGTCGATGAACTTGCCGTGATCATGGGCTGGGGGTTCCGGCACATGCAGCGCGAGAGCGGCGAGGGCGGGTCGGTCTATTTGCGGCTGTCGACGCGCACGCTGGAGCAGCCGCAGCGGATCATGACGCCTGACCTGCAACGCGACATTACCGACGGCGCCTATTGGTTGCGCAAGCCGGGTCCGAACTGCGAAATCGTGGTTGCCTATACCGGCGCGCTGGCGCCCGAGGCGATCGAGGCCACAGGCCTGATCGGCGAAAGCCGCAGGGACGTCGGCCTGTTGGCGGTGACTTCGGCGGACCGACTGCATGGCGGATGGTCCGCCGCACGGAATTTGCGGCGCGACCGCCGTGGCGTGCAACATCTCAGCCATATCGAAAAACTGCTGGCGCCATTGCCGCGCGACTGCGGCCTCGTCACCGTGATCGACGGCCATCCGGCGACACTCGGCTGGCTCGGCAGCGTCCGCGGCCACCGCGTCGAGGCGCTCGGCGTTGAGCATTTTGGCCAGACCGGCACCATCGCGGACCTCTACCGCCACCACGGCATCGACGCCAACGCCATCATCGATGCGGCGGAAGCCCTGACCGCGGGCGCTCCGGTGCGGCATCGCAAGATGGCGGTGTAAGATATATTGAATTCGTCATTCCGGGGGCGCGCGCAGCGCGCTGCGCCAAGAGGCGCATCCCGGAATGACGGCAAAGCCTTGCTTCCCCCACACCCCCGGCCTTATATCCGGTGTCCGCCGCAATGCGGCGTCCCGCATATGGCGGGTTCAATTTGTCCGGCTTTCGTGCAAGGATGCCTGTCGAACGCTTCCGTTCCCCTTCATTCGCCCTGCAATAAAGAGGTTTCCGATGGTCAATCGCATGCAATTCTACATCGATGGCGCTTGGGTCGATCCCGCCGTCAAAAAATCCACGCCCGTCGTCAATCCGGCGACCGAAGAAGCGATGTATGAGGTTGCGCTGGGCTCCAAGGCCGATGTCGACAAGGCGGTGGCCGCCGCCAGGCGCGCCTTCCTGACGTTTTCGCAGACCAGCCGCGAGGAGCGGGTTGCGCTGCTGGAAAAGATCATCGAGGTCTACAAGGGCCGCATGAAGGATATCGGCGCTGCCGTGTCCGACGAGATGGGCGCGCCGCTGCCGATGGCAGAGCGCCTGCAGGCCGGTGCCGGCCTCGGCCATATCGCTTCCACCCTGGAAGTGCTGAAGAACTATCATTTCGAGGAAAATGTCGGCACTGCGGTCGTGGTGCGCGAGCCGGTCGGCGTCATCGGCATGATCACGCCCTGGAACTGGCCGTTGAACCAGATTGCCTGCAAGGTAGCACCTGCGCTGGCCGCCGGTTGCACCATGATCCTGAAGCCATCGGAATTCACGCCGTCGTCGGCGCTGATTTTCGCGGAAATCCTCCATGAAGCCGGCGTGCCGAAGGGCGTGTTCAACCTGATCAACGGCCTTGGCCCCGAAGTCGGCGCCGCCATGAGCGAGCACCCCGACATCGACATGATCTCGTTCACCGGCTCGACCCGCGCCGGCGTCGATGTCGCCAAGCGCGCAGCCCCGACGGTGAAGCGCGTCAGCCAGGAACTCGGCGGCAAGTCGCCGAACGTCATCCTCGAAGGCGCTGACCTCACCAAGGCGGTCACCGGCGGCGTGATGCACATGTTCAACAATTCGGGACAGTCGTGCAACGCGCCGTCGCGGATGATCGTGCCGCTGTCGAAGATGAAGGAAGTCGCCGCCATCGCCAAGGGCGTTGCCGACAAGACCAAGGCCGGCGATCCCCGCGCGGAAGGGACCACCATCGGTCCGGTCGTGTCGCGCATCCAGTGGGACAAGATCCAGGCCCTGATCCACAAGGGCATCGAGGAAGGCGCCACCCTGGTTGCCGGCGGCCCCGGTCTGCCGGAAGGCGTCAACAAGGGCTTCTATGTGCGTCCGACCATCTTCGCCGACGTCACCAACGACATGACCATCGCGCGCGAAGAAATCTTCGGGCCGGTGCTCACGATCCTCGGCGCCAAGGATGAAGCCGAAGCGGTCAAGATCGCCAACGACACGCCCTATGGTCTCGCCGGTTACGTCTCGGGCGATACCGTCGAAAGCGCGCGCCGGGTTGGCCGCCAGATCCGTGCCGGCAACGTCAATTTGCAGGGCGTGCCGAACGACCGCACCGCGCCGTTCGGCGGCTACAAGCAGTCCGGCAACGGCCGCGAGTGGGGCAAGTACGGCCTGGAAGAATATCTCGAAGTGAAGGCGGTCGCCGGCTACAACGCCGCGTAAGTTTTCGGGAGATCAATGCAAACGCCGGAGCGGGAAACCGCTCCGGCGTTTTTGCGTTAGTGTTGAATAGAGCTGCAAGTGACACCGTCATCCTGAGGTGCGAGCGTAGCAAGCCTCGAAGGATGGCCGCACGCACGGAGCCGGTCATCCTTCGAGGCTCGCCGAAGACGGCTCGCACCTCAGACCGTATGTCCCTTTGCGGAGCGGAGGCGACTTACCCTCGATGCGAGTGCGAGGGTTGCCCGGACAGGCCGGGCCGAGCCTCACGCAAGGAGGGCGAGTCATGGGTGATTATAGCGAGGCCTTCGTGGGTCTCGATACGTCTAAGTTGCGGAATGCGGTTGCGATTGCGGACGCTAGCCGGGGTGGCGAGGTTCGGTTCCTTGGGGAGATCGAGAACACGCTGGCCGCAACGGCGAAGCTCGTTCGGAAGCTTTCCGCCAAGTACAAGCGGCTGACGTTCTGCTACGAGGCAGGGCCGACCGGCTACGGGCTGCACCGGCAGATCAAGGACCTCGGCTTCGAATGCGTGGTGGTAGCGCCCTCGCTGATTCCAAAGCGGCCAGGCGACAAGGTGAAGACCAACCGACGCGATGCGCTCAGCCTGGCAAAGCTGCTGCGTGCCGACGAACTCACCCCGGTCTGGGTGCCGGACGGACGTCACGAGGCGATGCGCGATCTGACGCGGGCGCGCGAGACGGCGATGCTGGATTTGCGCACGAAGCGCCAGCATGTTTCAGCCTTTCTGCTGCGGCTGGGAAGGCCTTATCCCGAGAGCAGGAAGACCTGGACCAAGGCGCATGCGGGCTGGATCGCGAGCCAGAAGCTCGAGCATCCGCAACAGCGCCTTGTGCTGGAGGAGATGATGCTGGCGATCCGTCAGGCGCAGGAGCGCCTTCAACGGCTCGAGCAGGCCGTCGCCGCAGCCGTTCCGGAATGGTCACTTGCGCCGGTGGTCACCGCATTGATGGCGATGCGCGGCATGGATCTGGTCTCGGCCACAACGCTGCTGGCCGAGATCGGCGATCTCTCGCGGTTCCGAACGCCGACCGAGTTGATGGCCTATCTCGGGCTCGTGCCTTCGGAGAATTCGACCGGCGACACCGTCAAGCGCGGACCGATCACCAAAGCCGGCAACCGGCGTGCCCGGCGCATGCTGGTGGAGTGCTCGTGGAGCTATCAGCATCCGCCGCGGGTCGGACAAGCCAAGCAACCGAAGGTCGATGCGGCGCCGCCAGCAGTTCGCGAGATCGCCTGGAAGGCGCAGTGCCGGCTGTACCGCCGCTATCGAGCGCTGATCAGGAAAGGCAAGCTCAAGACCGTTGCCATCGTCGCGATCGCCCGCGAGCTCGCCGGCTTCATCTGGGCTGTCGCTCGCGCAGTCTCGACCGCTCGTGTCGCGGCAGCCCCGGCTTAAGAGGCTTGGCAAGGGGAGCCAAGCGGCCAAGGCCGAGCGCTAACCAGAGAGCCCTGCGCCGGGGCAGTGGTCCGGCGAAGCGATAAATCTCGTGCAATGGCGGAAGCAGAGCCGCGGCAAGGGGAATTCCCGATCATCCTGTGTGACCGATCGCAAGATCGACGTCCGACCTCAGACCGGGACAGCCCCAGACGAACCTACGGACATGCGTGAACCCGCGAATAAGAGCTTGTTGACCGACGTCTCTGGGTTCTGCTTCCACCCCTGCACGATCATCCCCACTCACACTTCTCCGCAATTCCAGGAGAAAACCCTTCGTCATGCCTCTACTCTTGAAACGGGACATAAGAGGATGACGACCTCATATTTTATCCCCCCAGCGCGCCTTGCGTGTTCACATATAGCGCGTAGATCGACTGGCTCGCGGCCATGAACAGGCGGTTGCGCTTCAGGCCGCCGAAACAGAGGTTGGCGCAGCGTTCGGGCAGCGCGATGCGGCCGATCATGACGCCGTCGGGCGCGAACACCACGACGCCGTCGAGTTCGGGATCGCCCATGCCCCAGCCGCACCACAGATTGCCGTCGATGTCAGCGCGCATGCCGTCAGGCGTGCCGGGGCCGGCGTCGACGAACACGCGTTTGTTGGAAATTTTGTCGCCGCTCGCAGCGACGTCGTAGGCAAGGATTTTTCGGGTCGGCACGCCGCGGGATTCGATGATGTAGAGGATTTTTTCGTCCGGCGAGAAGCACAGCCCGTTCGGCCCCAAAATGCCTTCGGCGACGATGGTGGCTTTTCCGCTGGCGCCGTCGATCCGGTAGACGTTCATGTCGATCTCGGATTCGGCCTTGTAGCCTTCGTAATTGCCGAGCAGGCCGAATATCGGATCGGTGAACCAGATCGAGCCGTCGGATTTCACGATCACGTCATTCGGCGCGTTCAGCCGCTTGCCCTCGAAAGAGTCCATCAGCACGGTAATCGATCCGTCATATTCAGTTCGCACGACCCGGCGCCCGCCGTGTTCGCAAGTGATCAGCCGGCCCTGGCGGTCCCGCGTATTGCCGTTGGCGAAGTTCGAGGGCTTTCGGAAAATGCTGACCGCGCCGGTCTCCTCTTCCCATTTGAGGATGCGCTGGTTCGGAATGTCGCTGCACAATAGATAGCGCCCGTCGCCGAACCATACCGGACCCTCGGCCCAGCGCAGGCCCGTGGTCAGCCGTTCCACGGCGGAGAGTTTCAGCCAGTATTTTTCGAAGCGCGGATCGAGTGCGTGGATGGCCGGATCGGGATAATAGGTCGCCGGCTGCCAGCCGGCGCGGGAATTTGCCTCGGACATTTGCTGTTCTCGTTGTTGTTGCGTTTCCTCGCGGTTTGATTTGCTATCATTGTCGGCCTATGACCGCAATTCGGTCGCATGAAACGAGGGAAGAAATGCCACGCATATTGATAACCGGCGCCGCCGGGGCAATCGGCACCAGCCTGCGCAAGCTGTTGCTGCCGGTCTATCCGGACCTGCTGCTGAGCGATCTGAAGGCACCGGCCGACCTCGGCAGAAACGAGAAATTCAAGGCGGCCGATCTCGCCGATCTCGGCCAGGTCGAGGCGCTCTGCGAAGGGGTCGACGGTATCCTGCATTTCGGCGGCTATTCGGTCGAAGGTCCCTGGGACGCGATCCTGCAGTCCAACATCATCGGCGGCTACAATCTGTTTGAGGCCGCGCGCAGGAAGGGCGTCAAGCGCGTGGTGTTCGCCTCCTCCAATCACGCGATCGGCTTCTATCCGAGGCATCACCGGATCGGCACCGACGTGACCGCGCGGCCGGACAGCCGTTACGGCGTCAGCAAGGTGTTCGGCGAAGCGGTCGGCGCGCTCTATGCCGACAAGCACGGGCTCAAGGTCACTTGCCTGCGTATCGGCAATTTCGGTGACAAGCCGCTGGATCACCGGCGGCTGTCGATCTGGCTGAAGCCGGAAGACCTGGCCCAACTCTGCCGGATCGGGCTCGAGCATCCCGACATCCACTTCGAGATATTCTACGGCGCCTCCGACAATGAACGCGGCTGGTGGGACAACCACCGCGCCCACGATCTCGGCTATCGGCCGACCGGCCGCGCCGAGGATTTTCGCGAGCATGCGATGGCCGAGCAGGCCAAGCTCAAGCCCGATCCGATCGGTGACTTCTATCAGGGCGGCGGGTTCTGCAGCATCGAGTTCGACGGCGACAAGAACAGGATCGTCTAGTCAGGGTCATTCCGGGTCTGCGCTTCGCACATCCCGGAATGACATTTCTACTCCTCGCATTGAACCGGCTTTTGCTGTTCCGGCTGCTTTATCCCGTTGCCCGGGATGGTTTCGTCGCGCACCTTGGGCGGATCGCCGGCGGGCCCGTCATAGGTCGCGGCGAAACCGGCGAGCGAAAACGAAAGACTGAGTTTTTGATGGACCGTGTCGGTCGCCTCAATGGCGATCGTGCGCGAGCGCTTGAGGCGTTCGATGAATTCGTTGGTGATGTCGATCTTGCCGCGGCAACCGAGCCCGAAACATTCGGGGTGCGATATCACGATCGGGGCGTCCTGATCGATCTGGATGCTGATCCCGCCTTGAAGCGTGCGCCTTGTGCCGAAACTGGCGAGCAGGCTCAGGGTCTTTTCATCGCGGATGGAGATCGAGACGCCACCGCCGGAAGGCGTGCACGCGCCGCGCGCCGCCGCCGAAATGAAACAGTCCGAATTGCTGTCGGCCCGCTTGAAGCACAGTTTTGTCCACGGTCCATAGCTGAGCACGGCGCGGGGATCGTCGGCTTTGACGGCGCTGCCGCCAAACACCGGATAGGCCGCGATCAGCGCCAGCAACATAAACGCGCGGTTCGTGGACATGATCGCCCGCGGCATATCCGGTTATTGCGGCTTATCATCTGCCGCGATGCGGCCGAGATAATCCGACTTGCTGTATTGCATGTGATCGACGCTGAGCTGCGCCAGCGCCCAGCTGTCGCGGCCTTTCAAAAGTTCGATCATGAATTCATGCTGGCGGCGCGACAGCGCGAGCCCGTCTCTGTCGGCCAGGTTCTTGGCGCGCATCGGCAGCGTCAGGTTCATGTAGTCCTGCAGCGAACGCACCAGATAGGGATTGCCGCAGGCCGAGAACAGCGCGACGTGAAAGGCGTCGTTGGCCTCATGGATGCCGCGCAGATCCTGCGCGTCGGCCCTGGCGCAATACTGCCGCTGCAACTCGCTCAATTCCTCGATCAGCCTTACAGGCGCCGGCAGCGCGATCATCAGCGCCGCCTGCCGCGTCAGCATTTCCCGCACCTGATAGATCTGCCGTACTTCCTCGGCGGAATAGAACCGCACCGTGGCGCCGATATTCTTCTCGCGCAATACGATGCCCTGGCGCTCGAGCTGAAACAGGCCCTGGCGCACGAAATGGCGGCTGGCGCCATAGCGCGACATCAAGGTGTCCTCGACCAGCCGCGACCCGGGTGCGAAGCGGCCGAAGATGATGTCCTCCTCCAGCCGGCGGATCACTTCCGCCTGCTCCTCCTCGCGCGACAGCGCGGAAGGGTCGGGTGAGGCGGGTAGCGGTTTCATGGCCATTCGCGTCGGATCATCGCCGGAAATCAGCACGGTATGGCGGTCATTGTCAATAATGATGGCCGTTTTGGCGCCCATTGGCGCATTCCGGAGGTCAGATAATCAAACATTGACAATAATTCGACGGGCTCGTTTAGTGCCGCAACACCACGAGAGGAAACAAGAAAATGGCTGAAGGACTTCGCAAGGGACTGGCAAGTTATGGCGATGCCGGGTTTTCGCTGTTCCTGCGCAAGGCCTTCATCAAGGCGATGGGCTATTCCGACGACGCGCTCAACCGCCCGATTGTCGGCATTACCAATACCTATAGCGATTACAATCCCTGCCACGGCAACGTGCCTCAGATCATCGAAGCGGTGAAGCGCGGCGTGATGCTGACCGGTGCCATGCCGATGGTGTTTCCGACCATCTCGATTGCCGAGAGTTTTTCGCATCCGACATCGATGTATCTGCGCAATCTGATGGCGATGGATACCGAGGAGATGATCCGTGCCCAGCCGATGGACGCCATTGTCGTGATCGGCGGCTGCGACAAGACGCTGCCGGCGCAGATCATGGCCGCGGTCTCGGCCGACCTGCCCACCGTCGTCATTCCCGTGGGCCCGATGGTGGTCGGGCATCACAAGGGCGAGGTGCTCGGCGCCTGCACCGATTGCCGGCGGCTATGGGGCAAATACCGCGCCGGCGAAATCGACGACGTCGAGATCGAGGCCGTCAACGGCCGTCTCGCGCCGTCGGTCGGCACCTGCATGGTGATGGGCACCGCCAGCACGATGGCCTGCATCACCGAGGCGCTCGGCCTGTCGCTGCCGATGAGTGCTACGATTCCAGCACCCCATGCCGAGCGGTTTCGCTCGGCTGAGGCGAGCGGCAAGGTCGCCGCTGCGATGGCGAAAGCCAAGGGACCGAAGCCGAGCGAACTTCTGACCGCGTCATCGTTCCGCAATGCACAGGTGGTGCTGCAGGCGATCGGTGGCTCGACCAATGGGCTGATCCATCTCACCGCGATCGCCAACCGCACCAAACATCGGATCGATCTCGAAGTATTCGACAAGCTCGGCCGCGAGGTGCCGGTGCTGATCGACCTGAAACCGTCGGGCGAGCATTACATGGAGCATTTTCACCATGCCGGCGGCGTGCCGAAACTGATGGCGCAGCTCGGCGATCTTATCGACCTCGATGCCAAAACCATTACCGGTGCGACGTTGCGTGACGTGGTCGCGCGCGCCGAGGAAGTGCCGGGCCAGGACGCGATCCGCCCGCGCAACAATCCGATCAAGCCGGAAGGCGCGATGGCGGTGCTGCACGGCAATCTCGCGCCGCGCGGTGCGGTCATCAAGCATTCCGCGGCGAGCCCAAAACTGCTGCAGCATACCGGCCGCGCGGTGGTGTTCGAATCCGTCGAGGACATGACCGAGCGGGTCGATGACCCCGCTCTGGATGTGACCGCCGACGATGTGCTGGTGCTGCGCAATGCCGGGCCGAAGGGCGCGCCGGGCATGCCGGAAGCAGGTTACCTGCCGATCCCGAAAAAGCTCGGACGTGCCGGCGTCAAGGACATGGTGCGGATCTCGGACGCGCGGATGAGCGGGACGGCTTTCGGCACTATCGTGCTGCACATCACTCCGGAGTTTGCCGTCGGCGGGCCGCTGGCGCTGGTGCGGAACGGCGACATGATCCGGCTCGATGTCGCCAAACGCAGAATTGATCTTCTGGTCGACGAGGCCGAACTGCAAAAGCGCCGCGCCGCGCTGGCGCCGGCTGTGACGCCCGACTGGGCCAAACGCGGCTACGCGCATCTGTTCAATGAGACGATTTTGCAGGCCGACGAAGGATGCGACTTCGATTTCATGCGCGGCGAGGGGAAGGGGTAGTTCTACCTCCGTCATTGCGAGCCAACGGGTCGCGCGAACGCGCGCCCGATGACAGGCTCCGCGAAGCAATCCATCGCGCTACGCAAAGAGAGAATGGATTGCTTCGTCGCTTTGCTCCTCGCAATGACGGCGGAGGCCTGCGCTGCCCCTGTAATACAATTGTCATCTCGCAAATGCGTTAATTCCGCTACGCCTGATGTTTGATTGACAATCAAATAACCCCGATGGGATGATGAAAGAAAACATCATCAAAACGCCAGGGGGAGACGATGACCAGATTGAGAGCAGTGCTCGGTGCGATCGCGGCCGTGTCCGTGATGATGACGGCAAGCGCCGGCGCGCAGGAGGTGAAGCATTATCGCTTTGCTTATGACCAGCCGAAAACGACCGGCTACGGCATCCTCGGCGATATTTTCAGCGACAAGCTGAAGGAGCTGAGCAAGGGCACCATGCTGATCGACCAATATCCCGGCGCGCAGCTCGGGCAGGAGCCGCAGGTTCTGCAGCTCGTCAAGGCGGGCGACGTCGAGTTCTGTATTTCATCCTCCGCCAATGCGGCGACGCTGTCGCCACAGGCCGGCGTGATGTCGATGCATTTTCTGTTCCGCTCGGAAGCGCATCTGATCAAGGCGATCGCGGACCCCGAAGTATCGAAGGCGGTCAAGGCGATGATCGCGGATACCGTCCAGGGCGCGCGCGTCATCGCATTGTCGACGCTGGGCTTACGCAGCATGTACTCCAAGCGCGAGATCAAGAACATCGCTGACATGAAGGGCCTCAAGGTCCGCGTGCAGGCGACGCCGACCGAGGACACCATGTTCCCGGCCTATGGCGCCCAGATCGTGCATATGCCGTTCGGCAGCGTCTACACCTCATTGCAGACCGGCGTGGTCGACGTCGCGGAAAACGGCGTCAACGTCTATCTCGCCAACAAGCACTATGAAGTCGCCCCCGTGCTGTCGATGACCGAGCACGAGGCCAACAACAGCCTGGTGTGGATCAGCGACAAGCTCTGGAACAGCCTGACGCCGGAGCAGCAGGGCTGGGTGCAGGCCGCGGCCGACGAGGTCAACAAGACCGAACCGGCGAAAGCGATCGAGCTCGAACATCAGTCGCAGGACCAGCTGCGGAAGATCGGCGTCAAGATCGTCACCGACGTCGACAAGTCCGGCTTCATCGCGGTTGCCGATCCCTATCTCGACAAGCTCGCCAAGGAGCTTGGGCCGCACGCCGAAAAGGTCAAGGACCTGATCCGCGCGATCAAATAGGCGGGCGGTAACGGAATGGTCGTGCCTGGGCAGAGCGGTGCTCGGCCATGACGGAGGGGAGACGAGTGGCCAAATTATCGACAATCTTCCGCCGATCTGCCGCGAAATGCCCTCTGCGCCCTTCTAGCCCGATGCTTTATTGACAATCCGGCAACCTTGATGGGATGATCGGGAAAAGCAAAACAAGGGGGGAACGGCGCGATGGGTAATCGAAGGAAGTTCATGGCAGCGGCGGTCGCCGCGGCGGCTTTCATGTTCGCGGGCGCTGCCGGCGCGCAGGAGGTGAAGCATTATCGTTTCGCCCACGATCAGCAGCTCAACACCGGCTACAGCGTCGCCTACGACATGTTTTCCGCCAAGCTCAAGGAATTGAGCAAGGGGACCATGCTGGTCGACCAGTATCCCGGCGCGCAGCTCGGGCAGGAGCCGCAGCTGCTGCAGCTGGTGAAATCCGGCGACATCGAATTCGCCATCGTGTCGTCGGCCAATACCGCAACCATCTCGCCGCAGGCCGGCGTGATGTCGCTGCACTTCCTGTTCCGCAACGCCGATCACCTCGTCAAGGCGCTGGCCGACAAGCAGGTGATCGATGCGATCACGGCGATGATCGACGAGACCACGCAAGGCCTGCACGTCATCGCCACCGGCTCGCAGGGTGTGCGCAGCATCTACAGCAAGAAGGAAATTCACAACGCCGGTGACATGAAGGGTCTCAAGATCCGCGTTCAGGCGACGTCGACCGAGGACGCGATCTTCCCGGCCTATGGCGCGCAGACCGTGCACATGCCGTTCGGCAGCGTCTACACCTCGTTGCAAACCGGCGTGATGGACGCCGCCGAGAACAGCATCAACGTCTATCTCGTCAACAAGCACTATGAGGCAGCACCCGTGTTGTCGATGACCGAGCACGAGGCCAACAACGCGCTGTTGTTCGTCAGTGACAAGCTGTGGCAGAGCCTTTCCGCCGAACAGAAGGGGTGGGTGAAGACGGCGGCGGCGGAAGTCAGCGCCAAGGAGCCCGCCAAGGCGTTCGAGCTCGAGAAGGCCGCCGCCACCAAGCTGAAGGGTTTGGGCGTCAAGATCGTCGAGGACGTGGACAAGAAAAGCTTTGCCGCGCTCTCCGATCCTTACCTCGACAAGCTCGCCAAGGAACTCGGGCCGCACGCCGAGAAGATCAAGAACCTGATCCGGGCGATCAACTAGGGTATATCCGCGGCGTAGTCCCGGCGAAGACCGGGACACGCCGCGGTCCATCAGTGGGGCGATTAGCTAGCCGCCTTTCTGCAAGCAATTGACGCCGGTGGTTATGGGTCCCGGCCTTCGCCGGGACGACGGAGAGCTTGATGGCCATCGCCGATAAACTGGTGCTGCAGCGGCATCGTCATCTGAAATGGCAGTCGCTCGACCGGCTCGAACTGGTGCTGATGATCCTGTGCGGCGTGCTGTGTTTCGGCTTTTCGCTGTCGGTGACCTGCGACATCGTCACCCGCACCATCGGCCATCCCTGGCTGTGGCTGCAGGAAGTCACCTCGACGCTGTTCATCTACGCGATCTTCATCGGTGCGGCGGTCGCCACCCGCCGCAACGATCACCTCTACCTGACCGCGATCTCCGAGGCGATGCATGGCACGCCGCGCATGATCGTCGAGATCATCATCCGCATGGTGGTGCTTGGCGTCGCGTTCGTTCTGATCTGGTACGGCTACCTCAACTATATCAGGGGCTTTGGCAGTTTCCGGCTGCCGTCGGGCACGCCGATTGCTTCCCTCTACGCCATCATTCCGCTGTCCGGCATCTTGATCGGCTTGTTCACGATCGAGCAACTGGTCAACGGCATCAAAAATGGTTTTGACCATCCCGAGCCGCTGGACGAAGACCTTGCCATTCCCGCGATCGACACTACCCGGATCGGAACGCAGCCGTGAGCGCACCCGTCGTCCTGGCATTGATGTCGTTCTGCTTCTTGTTCTTCGGCTATCTCGGCGTGCCCGTGCCGTTTTCGCTGTTAGCCGGCGTGTTCGTCGGCGCGATATTGTCCGATGTCTCGCTGGCGGCGATCATCCAGAAGATCTTTGATGGCGTGGATTCCGAGGCGCTGCTGGCGATCCCGTTCTTCCTCCTGGTCGGCGAACTCATGAGTTCGGCGAATGTGGTGGTGCGAATAGCCAATCTATCGGTGTCGCTGGTCGGGCACGTCAGGGGCGGGCTGTCGCAGGTCGTCGTGGTGTTCTCGATGTTCTTCTCGGAAATGTCGGGCTCGACCACCGCCGACGTCGCGGTGATGAGCCGGGCGCTGGGCGGGCCGATGAAGCGTGAGGGCTATAAGCCGGCCTTCATCGCTGCGATCATCGCGTCCGCTTCCACCATCGCTGCATTGGTGCCGCCGAGCATCACGGCGGTGGTCTACGGCGCGGTCGGCAATGTCTCGATCGCCGGGTTGTTCATGGCCGGCGTGGTGCCCGGCTTGATGATCGGCTTCGGCCTGATGATCTATTGCTATTTCTTCGGCCCTTCGGGCCTGAGCAAACCGCGTGCGCCGCTGCGCCAGGTGGTCTTTGCCGCCGGCGACGCCGCGCTGCCGCTGATGATCCCCGTGATCCTGCTCGGCGGCATCCTCACCGGCTGGTTCACGCCGACCGAAGCGGGCGTCGTCGCGGTGGTCTGGATCATCGCGGTCGTGATTCCCGCGCTCAATCGTGGGCACATCAGGAAGATCCCTTACGACTTTTGTCTGGCCGGGCTGATCTTTTCGCTGCCGCTGATCACCATCGGCGCCGCCAACGCCTTTGGCTGGATGCTCGCCTATCTCAGGGGCGCGATCTACATCTCCGACATGATCACCTCCATCGCCGGCCACGATCCGCATTTGATTATGCTGTTGATGGTGCTGTTGTTCACCGTGGTCGGTGATTTCATCGAGCCGGTGCCGACCATCATCATCTTCATGCCGCTGGTGAATTCGCTGACCCAAGCCGGCGACATCAACGGCGTCCATATGGGCGTGGTGCTGATTGCGACGCTCGCGTTCGGTTTGATCACGCCACCCTACGGCCTGGTGCTGCTGATGGCCTCGAAATTCGTCGGCGTCAGTTTTTCCAAAGCGTTGCGCGCGGCGCTGCCGATTTACGTCGTGTTCCTGGTGACGATCTGCTTCACGATCTATTTCCCGAAAGTGGTGCTGTGGCTGCCGAAGCAGGTGATTCCGGAATCCGTCGGCTGCTTCAAATCGCCGGCGGGGACGGGGTATATCTGTCCGCCGTAACGTCGTCCCGGGCAAGCGAAGCGCGACCCGGGACCCATACCGCGCTGTGCTTTCGATGGGGCAAGGCGGCCGACGCCTTCGATTACAACGAAGTCCTGGAGTTATGGGTCCGTGCTTTCGCAGGGACGACGGGGGAGAGTTTCACTTGCCCTTGCTGGTGAACTTCTTCACCGCCGCACGAAACTCATCGGTGTTCATGGCGTAGATGATCTTCGCTTCCTCGGCATCAAGCTGCTGTTGGTCGGAGTGAGCGCGGCCTGGTACACCAGCGACTTGGTACCGCTGATGGCAGCCGGCGGATTCTGCGCGAGCCGCTCGGCGAATTGCCGGGTCGCCGCTTTCAGTTCGGCCGCCGGAACAATTTTGGCGACCAGACCCCATTCCTGCGCCTGCGGCGCCGAAAAACTGTCCTCTGACAGAAATATCTGCAAGGCGCGGCGGACGCCCACAGTGCCGACCATCCCGGTGCTGCCGCCGTCCGGCGAGACGCCGATCCTGGCGTAGGCCGGCGTGAAGCGGGCATCGTCGGCGGCGATGCAGAGGTCGGTGACAAAGGCCAGCCCCATGCCGGCTCCGGCTGCGGAACCGTGAACGCTGGACAGTACGATCTTCGGCATTCGGCGCAGGGTCTCGATGAACGCGTGATAGTGCTTCAGCAGCTCCCCGACCACGGGCGCGATCGTATCGGCGGCGGCTGCGGCGCCGATGGTCTGCAGGTCGCCGCCGGCGGAGAACGCCCGGCCCGCGCCCTCGATCACCAGCACACGGACATCGCCATTGGCCTCGACCTCGAGGCCCAGCTGTTCGAGCTTTTTCGCAATCGACAGATCGATCGAATTGAAGGCGGTGGGCCGGTTGAGCGTGATGGTCGCGATCGGGCCTTCAATCCTGAGCAGCGCCGGATCGTCGGCAGGGGCGGCGGTGGGAACGGGTGCGGGCATGGGAGGCCTCCGGTCGGCGCGGTCGCCGGTCTTCTGAATAGCGGGGCATTTAAATAACAGAAGGGGAGGGGTGACAATCCCCGGCTAAATCTGCAAAATGCGGCCCGACCTTCCTCCTGGGCGAGGACGCGCTTGCGTGTCCTTGAACCGTGAGGCCAAATAGAGCCCGCCATCGTTCGGGACGCGGACACGAGCGCCGCTCCTCAGAACGACGAGGCGAGCAAACCAAAATCGGCGGAGAGAGGAGACGACATGGGTCATTCCTGTGCGTTTGCAATTGGGTTGTCGCGATGACGCAAGTACCCGTTCTGATCGTCGGGGCCGGGCATGCGGGCTTTCAGCTCGCGGCCTCGTTGCGCCAGCATGGTTTTGGCGAGCGCATCGGGCTCCTCAACGACGAGGGCCATCTGCCCTATCAGCGGCCGCCTTTGTCGAAGGCCTATCTGAAGGGCGAAGGCCGTCCCGACAGCCTGATGTTCCGGCCCGACAAGTTTTATCACGACCAGAACATCGATCTGATCTCCGATCGCGCCGTGTCGATCGATCGTGCCGGGCGCAGGCTGTTGCTCGCCTCCGGCGCGTCGCTCGATTATTGGCATCTGGTGCTAGCCACCGGGGCGCGCAATCGCCTGCTCGATATCCCCAATGCCAATCTGGAAGCCGTGCGCTATCTGCGGATATTGGACGAAAGCGAAGCGCTGCGGCAGCGGATCGCTGCGGGCCAGCGAGTCGTCGTGATCGGGGCCGGCTTCATCGGGCTGGAATTCGCCGCGACCGCGCGCGCAAAGGGCCTTGAAGTCGATGTCATCGAACTCGCCAGCCGCGTGATGGCGCGCGCGGTGACCGCGGAGATCTCGGAATTCTTCCAGCAAAGGCATACGGCGGCGGGCATTCGCATCCACCTCGGCGTGCAGGTCACCAGCATCGAGGCCGACGGGGCCAAGGTCAGCGGCGTCAGCCTCAGCGACGGCCGGCATATCCCGGCCGACCTCGTCGTGGTCGGCGTCGGCGTCCTGCCCAATATCGAACTGGCGGCGGAAGCTGGCCTGGCGGTGGCGGCGGGGATCATTGTCGACGAGCATCTGGTGACCTCGGATCCCGATATTTCCGCGGTCGGCGATTGCGCGCTGTTTGCGAGCCATCGATTCGGCGGCTCGCTGCGGCTGGAGTTGGTGCAGAACGCCACCGACCACGCGCGCTGCGTAGCGGCGCGGTTGACCGGTGACGCCAAAGCCTATGACGGCCTGCCGTGGTTCTGGAGCGATCAGGGTCCCGACAAGCTGCAGATGGCGGGATTGACGACCGGCTATGATCGCGTGGTGGTGCGCGGCGATCGCGCGCTGGGCGCGTTCTCCGCCTTCTGCTATAAATCCGGGCAACTGGTCGGCATCGAGTCCGTCAATCGCGCCGGCGATCACATGTTCGGACGGCGCCTGCTTGCCGCCAACGGATCGATCACGCCGGAGCAGGCCGCCGACACCGGGTTCGATCTGAAGAGCGCCCTGACTTAAGCTGTGTTGGCCTCCACTTGCATCCGTTGTTCATTTCGGCAACGTTGCCGACTCAAGAGACGTGAAATCTCGGGCAGTGTTCCGGGGAGGTACCATGTCGGTCTGGACACGCTGTCGCACGCTATCGATGGCATTGATCGTCGCGGCAATCGTTGCAGGCCCGGCTTCGGCGCAGATCAAGCTGAAATGGGCCCATGTCTACGAGATCACCGAACCTTTCCACACCGAGGCATTGTGGGCGGCCAGTGAAATCAGGAAGCGCACCAACGGCAAATACGACATCGAGGTGTTTCCGCTCTCGCAGCTCGGCAACGAGAACCAGATCACCGAAGGATTAGGCCTCGGCACCATCGATCTGATCTACACCGGCGTCAATTTTGCCGCCGCGACCTACAAACCGCTCGGCATCAGCGGCGCACCGTACATCCTGCGCGATCTCGATCACTGGAAGGCCTATCGCGACAGCAAGCTGTTTCAGGATCTGTCCAGTGGCTACGAGGACAGGACCAGGCACAAGATCGTCGCGCTCACCTACTACGGCCTGCGTCAACTCACCGCCAACACCCCGATCATGAAGCCAGAGGACATGAAGGGCATGAAGCTGCGGGTGCCCGCGGCGCCGTTGTCCCTGATGTTCACCAGGTCGGTCGGCGCCATTGCGATGCCGGTCGCATTCGCGGACGTCTATCTCGCCCTGCAGCAGGGCACTGCCGACGGCGAGGAAAATCCGCTGCCGACCATCATGGCCAAGAGATTCTATGAAGTGCAAAGTCATATCATCCTGACCGGGCACATCATGGAATTGATGCTGACGGTGGTCGGCAACCACCTCTGGACCAGGCTGACGCCGGATGAGCGCAAGATTTTTGCGGAGGTGCTGAAGGAGGCCGCATCGAGAGCGACCGATTTAATCGAGGCCTCCGAGCGGGTGCTTGCCGACGAGTTCAAAAAACTCGGCAAGACCGTGATCATGCCCGACCGCGAAGCCTTCCGCCAGGCGGCCATCCCGCTGCACAATGATCCATCCGTCGGCGCCGGCTGGACCCGGGCGCAATATGACGAGCTGCAAGCGCTGAAGTGACGGCCGGATGGCGAGGAGGTCATGGCGCAGGATGATCACCCTGATCCCGGAATTGCTGCGGCAGTCCGGGATGGCGAGTGGAGATGGTTGCCGCCACCTCCGCCGCTGTCGGCATCGACGGCGCGGCGCCCATCCGCTGCACGCAGATCGATGCCGCGGCGTTGGCGTAGTCCAGCGCGTCGCGAATGGGTTTTCCTTCCGCAAGCTGTGCGGCCACCGCGCCAACGAAGCAATCGCCGGCGCCGGTGGTATCGACGGCTTCGACGACGCGGCCGGCGATGATCGAAGCCTGGCCCTCGATCAACGCCAGCACGCCGCGCTTGCCCAGGGTCACGCAGATAATTGATTTCGCCGGCAGCGCGCGCGCCGCGTCGACGAAGCGCGTGGGATCGTCGCTATCGCGCAGCTCGGTCTTGGTGAGCAGGCCAAGTTCGGTTTCGTTGAGGATGAGGATATCGACGAGGTCGAGCAATTCAGCGCCGAATTCGATCGCCGGCGCCGGATTGAGGATCGTGGTGGCCCCTGCGGCCCGCGCTCGCTTGAAGAACGCACCGACCGTCGGCAGCGGGATTTCGAACTGGCTGACCGCGATGTCGCCCTTGGCGAGTACGGGTGCGGCGATATCCTCGGCACCCACCAACCCGTTGGCGCCGGGCACGACGACAATGGTGTTGTCGGCGTTCGCGATGGTGATGATAGCCGTTCCGGTGTGCGCCTCGGCGGTGTCCTTGACGAAGGCGAGATCGACGCCTTGCGCTGTGAGGAATGCTTTCAACTCCCGCCCGAACGCATCGGCGGCGATCCGGCCGATCAGCGTGGTCGGTGCGCCCAGTTTAGCGGCGGCTACCGCCTGGTTGGCGCCCTTGCCGCCGGGAAAATACAGCACGGCCTTGCCGGCGACAGTCTCGCCGATCCGTGGATGGCGGTCGGCCGTCGCCACGACATCCATATTGATGCTACCGGCGACGAAAACCCGCCCCATGAGCGCCCCCAAAAGGCCTAATCCCAAAACTCCTTCTTGCGCGAGATCTGGAACTCCTGCTTGACGGCCTCGATATCGGACAGCGTTGGCAGGCCGGCCTCGTTGCCGAGCTTCTGAATCTTGTAGGTCGATGCCGCGCGCGCAAACTCGAAATGCTCCTTCCAGCCTTTGCCGGGATTGGCGAGGTAGGAATAGATGTAGGCGCCGTGAAACACGTCACCCGCGCCGTTGGTATCGAGCACGCGCTCGGACGCGATCGGAAGCGCGGGCAAGGTGCGAACCGCCCCCGTCTCGTCATACCAGAGCAGGCCTTTTTCTCCCTGGGTGACGCCGCCGACGCGGCAGCCGCGGCCCTTGAGATAGTCCAACATTTTTTCGGGCGTCAGGTCCATCTGCTCGCACAGCCGTTCGGCGACGATGGCGACGTCGATGAACTCCAGCAGCTCATGGGTGTTGGTGCGCAAGCCGCCGCCGTCGAGCGACGTCAGGATGCCGTCCTCGCGGCAGAGTTTTGCGTAGTGGATCGCGGCATCCGGCTGGTGGCCGTCGACATGCAGCGCCCGGCAGCCCTTCAGGTTCAAAAGAGGGAAGGGATGGATATGCTCGTCGTCGCGGCAGCGGACGATGGCGCGCTTGCCGTCCTTCGGCATGATGAAGGACAGCGAGGAGGAATTGACCTTGCGCGCATGGACTGAGATTCCGTATTTTGCGCTCATGTCCCAGAACATCCGCCCCAGCCAGTCATTGGCTACGGTGGCGACCAGGTCCGGCACGATGCCGAGCTTGGCGCAGCAGAACGCGGCCGTAACCGCGTTGCCGCCGAAGGAGACCGCGTAGGCGGACGCCACATGTTTCTCGTCGCCAGTCGGCATGTGGTCGGTGATGAAGGTAACGTCGATATAGGTCTGTCCGATGAAGAGAGCCTGCATTCGTTTTCCGTCGTGGCTGAGGGGTGGTACCCGGCCGGCGTCCATACATTAGCACCGGTTAGCAGATGCATTCGCTGAAATTATTCGCATCCCTGTCGTGTTTGCGGCAAGTTGGCGGTAACGGTCGGCCGCGGCCTTGAGTTCCGGGCCACGCGACAAACGGGGAGGGCTGTTTTCCGTGATTATCGGGCTTGATCATGTTGTCGTCCTGGTCGACGACATCGCTACCGGCGAGGCCGCGTATCGGACGCTGTTTGCGCGGCAGCCTTCCTGGCGCGACAGCAGCGACGGCACCGAACGCGTCCTGTTCACGCTGGACAATATGACGCTGGAGCTGGTGGCGCCGGGCGGCGAGGGCGCGGCTGCGGACCGCATCCGCCCAGTCCTGGCGGCGCAAGGCGAGGGGCTGGCGAGCTTGTGCTTCCGCACCGGCGATATCGCCAAAATGCACCGCCGGCTCGACCGGCTGACGCTGAAGCCGGAACCGGTCGCCGAGGTCGAAAGCCACGACGTGAATTCGGGGATGTCGTTCTCGTGGAAGCGCACCCGCGCCGCGACCGACGCGACGCGCGGCGTCCGGCTGTTCTTCCTCGAGCTTGCGCAGGAGCGCCCGCTCTCGGTGCGAACCGCGCCCGCATCGATCACCGCGATGGATCACGTAGTGGTCTCGACCGGCGATCCGGAACGCGCTGCAGCACTCTATGGCGCGCGGCTCGGGCTCGACATGGCGCTCGACCGGTCGCATCCGGACTGGGGCCGGCTGATGTTCTTCCGCTGCGGCGATGTCGTCGTCGAGGTCACGCACCGGCCGCCCAAGCCGGGCGACAAGCCCGCGGACACGGCGCAGGACCGGCTTCGCGGCATCTGCTGGCGCGTCGCCGATATCGACGCGACAAGGACGCGGCTTGCCGCCGACGGTGTCGATGTCTCGGAGGTCCGCACCGGGCGCAAGCCGGGAACGCGGGTCATGACCGTGCGCAGCGGCACCTGCGGCGTGCCGACGCTGCTGGTGCAGCCCTCGGTGCGGGAGGCGGAGTGAGTCCTTCTCCCTCTCCCCGCTTGCGGGGGGCATCATGCTCTACGCATCCACGCCCACCGCGTCCGCGACATTCTTCACGCCATCGCGCGCCAGCAATTCGGCGAGGCCCGCGGTGATCTCGTGCACCACGCCCGGCCCGCGATAGATCAGCGCCGTCAGCAGTTGCACCAGCGAGGCGCCGAGGCGGATTTTGGCATAGGCATCCTTAGGCGTCGCGACGCCGCCGGCGCCGATCAGCACGTGGCGCTTGCGATCCATGCGCCGAAAGGTCTCGCGGAGGCAGAGATCGGCGAGCGCCGACGCCGGCGGGCCGGATACCGCGCCAGACATGTTGCGGAGCGCCAATTCAGGCGTGCGCATTCCCTCAGGCCGCCCCGGCGGCAGGTTGAACATGAAGCCGGAGACGAAATCGCGGCCATCGGCCGCCGCCAGCACCCGCTCGATCGCCTCGACGCCGCCGAGCGGCGACACTTTTAGAAACACCGGCAACTGAAGCTTCATTTCGCCGAGGACGTCGAGGCACGCCTTGAGGTGCCTTGCATCGGCAAAGAAATCGCGGCCGTCCACCGTGTTCGGGCACGACAGGTTCAGCATCAGATAGTCCGCGTGCGGCGCCATCCACTTGGCGGCGTCGACATATTCGCCGACGATCTGGTAGGCCTTGAGCGGTGCTGCGCCCGCTCCGCGATTGGTGACCACGAGATTGATGCCGAGCGGCACCGGCAAGTCGACGCCCTTCAGCCGCTCCGCGATCACGGCTGTGCCGTCGTTCGGCAGGCCGTAATGCACGGCGATGGCCTGGTCGTCGGGCAGCCGCCACAGCCGCGGTCTGGGATTGCCGGGCGACGGATCGACCGAGACCGAGCCGATCTCGATCGAACCAAACCCCAGCCCGGCCAGCGTACGGATCGCCGTGCCGCTCTTGTCGAAGCCCGCGGCGAGGCCGATCGGGCTCGGGAAATCGAGCCCGGCAACGCGGCTTGCGAGCCTCGTATCGTCGATGCCTGCGGTGGCCCGCATCGCGCCGGCAGCCCAGCCGAGACGCGCCCCCGCCGCAATGGCGAGATGATGCGCGGTCTCCGGATCGAGCCGGAATGCGAGCGGGCGGATGATGGTCGAATAGATTGTCATGCAGATTTCTCAAACCGCGCGGCGCGTGCTACATCCCGATCTATCCGCTATCACCGAGCGATCGATTTGGCCAAGGCAAAGCGAGTTCTGAAATGGCAACGTGACCCCGAGGGCATGCGGATCCGCATCCTCGAGGCCGCGAAGCAGGAATTCGCCGCCCATGGCCTGGCCGGCGCGCGCGTCGACCGGATAGCGGCCAGCGCCGGTGCCAACAAGCGCATGCTGTATTATCACGTCGGCAACAAGGAGGACCTCTATCTCGAGGTGCTCGAAGGCGCCTATGAGAAAATCCGCGCCGAGGAGCGCGGGCTCGATCTCGAACATCTCGATCCGCCCAAGGCGATCGAGCGCCTGATCGACTTCACCTGGAATTACTTCCTCCGCAATCCGGAATTTCTGGCGCTGCTCAACACCGAAAACCTCGCCAAGGCGCGCCATCTCAAGCGCTCGACCAAGGTCAAATTGATGCATTCGCCGTTCGTCGAGATGATCCGCACCGTGGTGATCCGCGGCGTCGAAAGCGGCGATTTCCGCGTCGCGGTCGACCCGGTGCAACTCTACATTTCGATCGCCGGCCTGTGCTTTTTCTATCTGTCGAACAGCGCCACCCTGAGCGTGATCTTCGGCCGCGATCTCCTGAAGAAGGAGGCGCGGGACGAGCGCCTCGCGCATATGGTTGCCCTGGTGCTGGCGGCGCTGACCGGAAAATCCACTGCCGCGTTTGGCAAGGACACGGCGCCGAAACTGCGGCCTGCGGCGCAGCAGGTGGTTTGAATCCGACGTCGTCCCGGCGAACGCCGGGACCCACACGCCGCGGCCCTCATGTTGATAGAAGGCGTCTGACGCCAACGTCCTCATCGATGGGCCGTGGGGTATGGGGTCCCGGTTCAAGGCCGGGACGACGTTGTTGAAATACCTTGATCAACTAATGCACGCCTTCGCGATCTCGCCGCGCATTTTGCGCGAGTTTTGCTTTTCAATTTGCACCCTCAAGAGAAGAGGGCACAGGGAAGACCGGGTGCGCGCTGCACCCGCGGTCTCGTGTGCAAAGTGCACAAAAGAAAACGCACACGAGCATACAGGTTCAGCGGAGAGCATCCGGCCTTCCCTGCGCAATGGTTTTACGGCTTATAACGCGCTCTCCTCGGCGACCGGCTTTGTTGCCACCGTCACTCCGCGAATATCTCCGCAAAGCTTGACGCCAGCATCGGGGCGTCAGAACCACACGATTTCGCCGTCCGCATCAGCCGCGCTCGTCAGTCGCAAGCTTCCGCGTCCACCGCATCCCACCGCACGTCCGTGACGATCGCGAGCCGCCCCTCTTGTCGGGTGAGACGGGCGGAGACAAACCACTGATTTGCCCTGCGCGACAAGAGGAATATTTTCATAGATCGACCTTGACAGGATTTGTTGATTTGCCCGTCGGGCTTGGTTTTACGCGTCTACGTCAGCGCCTAGCCCGGGTGGAGCGAAGCGCAATCCGGGACATCGCCCGACGCATCCCCGGGTTTCGCTTCGCTCCACCCGGGCTACGGTCTGTTTCTTCCCATCGCGCCCAATTCTCCTTCGTCATTCCGGGGCACGCGTAGCGTGAGCCCGGAATCCATAGCTACGATCGTGAGTTCCGGGCCCGCGCCAAAGGGCGCGTCCCGGAATGACGGGAAGGGGTGAACGCGCGCAAATTGTCACACTGAAGCCACTAGACAGTATTTATCCAACGGGTTAATTTCTCCCGGAAAACGAAAAGCCGAGGGAGTAGAGCGTGGCCGAGCAAAAGGGCCCTGGAGGCGTCGCGAAAGCGCTGAACGCGGCGTGGGTGCGGCCGTTTCTGTTCCTGATTTTCATCGTGGCGGCCTGGGACCTGGCCATCCGGCTGTTCCACATTCCCGCCTATCAGATCCCGGCGCCCGGCGATGTCGTGGCGGTGCTGTGGAGCGACTGGCCGGAACTGCTGCGGCAGGCCTGGCCCACGACTTATGCGACCATCTGCGGCTTCCTGCTGTCGGCGCTGTTCGGCATTCCCGTGGCGATGCTGATTGCGGGCTCGAAGACGGTGGAGAGTTACGTCTATCCGCTGCTGGTGTTCTCGCAATCGGTGCCGAAGATCGCGATCGCGCCCTTGTTCGTGGTCTGGTTCGGCTTCGGCATCATCCCAAAAGTGATCTCGGCGTTCCTGCTCGGATTTTTCCCGGTCGTGGTGTCGGCGGTGCAAGGCTTCAAATCGGTTGACCCCGACATGGTCGACCTCGCGCGCGCCATGCAGGGCAGCCGCTTTCAGGTGTTTTGCGCCGTCAATTTGCCGCATGCGATGCCGGCGATCTTTTCCGGTTTGAAGGTGTCGGTGACGCTGGCGGTGGTCGGGGCGGTAGTCGGCGAATTCGTCGGCTCCAATTCCGGCATCGGCTACGTGTTGCAGCGTTCGATCGGCACCTTCGACCTGCCGACGATGTTCGCCGCATTGGTGATCCTGGCATTGCTCGGCGTCGTCCTGTTCTGGATCGTCGACCGGATCGAAAGTTTTGTGATTCCCTGGCATGTCAGCCAGCGCGAGGACATCATTTTTGCCTCGTGAACGAGAAGAGATATAGGCCGTCATTGCGAGCGCAGCGAAGCAATCCATAGAGCAACAAGGAAGAATGGATTGCTTCGCTGCGCTCGCAATGACGAAAAACAAAAAGGAGGAAGGAAAAACAATGATACGAATAATAATGGCGGTCTCGGCCGCACTGATCTGGACGGCGCTGGCCGTGGTTCCCGCATCGGCGGCCGACAAGGTCGTGCTGATGCTGAACTGGTATGTCTATGGCGAGCACGCGCCGTTCTATTACGGCAAGGCCAAGGGCATCTATGCCGCTGAAGGCATCGACCTCGAAATCCAGGAGGGCCGCGGCTCGGCGGCGACCACGCAGGCGGTCGCGGCCAAGACCGCCGACTTCGGCTATGTCGACGTGCCCACCATGATGCGCGCGGCGATCAAAGGCGCGCCCGTGATCGCCACCGGCGTGCTGCTGCAGACGAGCCCGATGTCGGCGATGGGATTTGTCGACAAGAACATCAAGAAGCCTGAGGACATCAAGGGCAAGACGGTCGCGATCACGCCGGCGGATTCCATGACCCAGATCTGGCCGCTGTTCCTGAAAAAGACCGGCCTGAAGGAAGGCGATTTCACCACCGTCGCCGGCGACGGCCAGACCAAGCTGAACGCCGTGATCAATGGTCAGGCCGATCTCTTGCTGGGTTACGTGATGGACCAGTCGATGAAGATCAAGGACGCCACCGGCAAGGACGTCTATCCGATAAAATTCGCCGACTACGGCATCAACATGGTCTCGTCCGGGCTCATCGCCAACACCGACTACGTCAAGGGCCACGCCGATCTGGTCAAGCGCTTCATGTCGGCGACAACGAAGGCGGTCGAGGCCGCCGAGAAGGACCCGAAGGGCGCGACGCAGTCGATCCTCGACGCCAATCCCAAGGGCGGCAAGATCGAAACGCTGACGCAAGGGTTTGAGCTGACGATCCCGCTGTACCGGACGCCGGAAACCAGGGCCAAGCGGCCGTTCGAGGTCACCGACCAGAACATGACCGACACGGTCAATCTGATGGTCGAATATGGCGGCCTCGATGCCAAGGCCAAGGATAATCCGAAGGCGTTTTATACCAACGACTATCTGCCGAAGGGCGGCTCGTGAGGGCAAGTTTGAACGTCATTGCGAGGAGCGAAAGCGACGAAGCAATCCATTCTTTCGTTACGCGGCGCTATGGATTGCTTCCGCCTTCGCCGAGGCTTCGGCGGACAAGTCGCTGCGCTCGCAATGACGGCCTTTGCGACGGCTTCCAATTGGATATGGCTCTATGAATCCTGCGACCAAGCCAACCGATGTCAGCCAGCCCGCCGCGCATCTGTGCCTGGTGTCCGATCGCGCTGCCAGCGGCACGGCGGGGATCACGCTTTCCGGCGTGTCGAAAACCTACCGGTCGCGCGACGGCGATGTGCCGTCGCTGCGGCCGCTCGACTTCCACATCAACGAGGGTGAGTTCTTTGTCGTGGTCGGTCCGTCCGGCTGCGGCAAATCCACCTTGCTCAAGATGATCTCCGGCCTGCTGCCGCCGTCGACCGGGGAAATCCTCGTCGAGGGCGAGCGGGTGACAAAGCCGCACGGCAATGTCGGCATCGTGTTCCAGCACGCGCTGCTGCTGCCGTGGCGCAACATCCTGTCCAACGTGATGTTGCCGATCGACATGAAAAAACTGCCGCGCGAAAAATTTCTGGCGCGCGCCAAGGCGTTGCTGAAACTGGTAGGGCTCGAGGGGTTTGAGAAAAAACTGCCGTGGCAGCTATCCGGCGGCATGCAGCAGCGCGCCTCGATCTGCCGGGCGCTGGTGCACGACCCGAAAATCATGCTGATGGACGAGCCGTTCGGCGCACTCGACGCGATGACGCGCGAGAAGATGAATGTCGAGCTGATGCGGATCCAGCGCGAGACCGGCAAGACCGTTCTCCTGATCACGCATTCGATACCGGAAGCGGTGTTCCTGGCCGATCGCGTGCTGGTCATGACCGAGCGGCCGGGCGCAATCGCGGCGATCTACGACGTGCCGCTGCCGCGCCCGCGTTCGCTCGACGCCATGGCCGATCCCGCCTTCACCGAACTGGTGCAGCGCATCCGCAAGCATTTCTTTACGCAGGGCACACTGGATTGAGGTTGCAGAGATTGAGTAACGCCAGCACCGCTTCCTTCCTTTACCTCTCCCCACCGGGGAGAGGTCGGATCGCATCGCAAGATGCGATCCGGGTGAGGGGGCACGCACTAACGTCGAACCTGAAGTCCCTCACCCGAATTGCTTCGCAATTCGACCTCTCCCCGGCGGGGAGAGGTGGCAGCCCGCGGATCCGTTCGCTCATGAGTCATCAGATCGAGGCTTGCATCTGATGCCGTATCGCCTGGCCGTACGAGATATCGCCTTGTTCGAACGACCGGTCAGGTTTGCCCGGCCGTTCCGATTCGGCGCGGTGGTCATCAGCGCCACGCCGCAGGCGTTCGTGCGGGTCGAGATCGAGGTCGAAGGCAAGGGCAAGGGGACTGAAACATCAACCGGCGCCAGCGCTGAACTGCTGGTGCCAAAATGGTTCGACAAGCGGCCGCATCTGGCGCCGGACGAAACGGTGGAAGAGTTGCGGCGTTCGCTGCTGATCGCGCGCGAGCTTTATCTCGGACACGAGGGTTTTGAAACTGCGTTCGGCCTGCATGCGGCGTGCATCGGCGCGCAGGTCGAGGCTTGCGCGAAAGAGGATATTCCGCCGCGCGCGGCGGCGTACGGCCCGGCGGAGATCGACAAGGCCATCCTCGACGCGTTGCTGCGCTGCGTGGGCGAAAGCTTCTTCGACGGCATGGCAGCGAACATCGGCGGTATCGACGCGCGTCTGTCGCGCGATTTGAACGATGCGGAGATCGCGAGCTTCCTGGCCGGACGTCAGCGGCTGGAGCGCGTGGCAATCCGGCATACGGTCGGGCTTGACGACAAGGTCGAAGGCGATGGCGGCGTCACCGACACAAGAGAGACCGCCGGCGTGCGCTATTTCAAGCTGAAGCTCAATGGCGATCCGGCGCGTGATGCGGATCGCCTTATCCGCATCGGCAACGAGCTCGCCGCGCTGCCGCATGATTACAGGGTCTCGCTCGATGCCAACGAGCAATATGCGGACCTGACCGCGCTGGGCGCACTGGTCGAGCGGCTCGACCGCGATCCTGCGCTGAAGCCGATTGCGGCAAAACTGCTCTATATCGAACAGCCCATGCCGCGCGATATCACCAAGGCCTCGCCGCTTGGCGCGCTCGCCGGCCGCCATTTCATCATCGACGAAGCCGACGATAGCTACGACGCCTTCCCGGTGGCGCGCCTGCTCGGCTATCGCGGCATTTCCTCGAAGTCGTGCAAGGGCATCTACAAGTCCGTCGTCAACGCGACCCGCGCCGCCAAATGGAGCGTGAGGGGTGAGACCTATTTTGTCACCGGTGAAGACCTGACTTGTCAGGCCGGCCTCGGCGTGCAGCAGGATCTGGCGCTGGGCGCGCTGATCGGCGTCACCCATGCCGAGCGCAACGGTCACCATTATGTCGATGGCTTTGGCGAAACGGCTGCGGCGGAAGCCGAAGCGTTCCTGTCGGCGCATCCCGATCTCTATGTCCGCGACGGCAACACCATCCGCCTCGCGATTCACGACGGCGATCTCTTGACGGGCTCGCTGACATCACCCGGTTTTGCCGCATCTGTCCACCCGGACTGGTCCACCCTTTCGCCGCTCAAGCGGCCAACCACACGCGTTTTGCAGGAGCAGATTGTATGACGACCAAACGCCTCGGCCTGATCATGAACGGCGTCACCGGCCGTATGGGGCTCAACCAGCATCTGATTCGCTCGATCGTCGCCATCCGCGACCAGGGCGGCGTGCTGCTGTCGAACGGCGATCGCATGATGCCAGATCCGATCTTGGTCGGCCGTGACGCGGAAAAGGTGCAGGCTCTGGCCAAGCGCTTCGATGTGCAGCGCTGCACCACCGATCTCGACAAGGCTCTGGCCGACAAGAATGACACGATCTTTTTCGATGCCGCGACAACGCAAGCGCGGCCGTCGCTGCTGACCCAGGCGATCAACGCCGGCAAGCACGTCTATTGCGAGAAGCCGATCGCGACCAATCTCGACGAGGCGGTGGCCGTGCTGCGGCTTGCCAATCAAAAAGGCGTCAAGCACGGCACGGTGCAGGACAAGCTGTTCCTGCCGGGCCTGAAGAAGCTGGCGTTCCTGCGCGATTCCGGCTTCTTCGGCCGCATGCTCTCGGTGCGCGGCGAGTTCGGCTATTGGGTGTTCGAGGGCGGATGGCAGGAAGCGCAGCGGCCGTCGTGGAATTACCGCAGCGAGGACGGCGGCGGCATCATCCTCGACATGGTCTGCCACTGGCGCTACGTGCTGGACAATCTCTTTGGCGAAGTCGAGAGCGTAAGCTGTCTCGGCACCACCGATATTCCCGAACGGTTCGACGAGAAGAGCAAGAAATACACCGCGACCGCCGACGATTCCGCATACGCTACGTTCCGCCTCAAGGGCGGCGTGATCGCGCATATCAACATGAGCTGGGTGACGCGGGTCTATCGCGACGATCTCGTCACCTTCCAGGTCGACGGCACCCATGGCTCGGCGGTGGCGGGACTTTCCGATTGCGTCATCCAGGCGCGGCAGGCGACGCCGCGGCCGGTATGGAATCCCGACGAGAAGCGCACGCATGATTTCTATGGCGACTGGCAAAAGCTTCCGGAAAACGTGGTCTATGACAACGGTTTCAAGGAGCAGTGGGAAATGTTCATTCGCCACGTCTGCGAGGATGCGCCGTATAAATACACGCTGCTGGAGGGCGCCAAGGGCGTGCAGCTCGCCGAATGTGCGCTGCAGAGCTGGCGCGAACGGCGCTGGATCGACGTCGCTCCGATCAAGGTGTGAGGACTGGAAAATGAACAAGCCCGTATTGCCGGTCTCGTCGCTGTCGCTGAAGCTTCCAACCGCTAACCGCGGAATCGAGACCTATCGCCTCGCGGCATCGCGGAGCTTTCCCGCAAAGCTGGAAGGCACGCTCAACCGCGTCGCGTTCTCCGCGGCACATGTGGTGGCCGATCCGCTCGCCGAATGCGACCCGTGGCTGACGGCCGCGGTCGACTGGGACCGGACCATTGCGTTCCGCGAACATGTCTGGGACCTCGGCCTCGGCGTCGCCGAAGCCATGGACACCGCGCAGCGCGGCATGGGGCTGGATTGGCCGACCTCGCTGGAACTGGTCCAGCGCTCGGTGAAGGCGGCCAAAGCCAGAGGCAACGCGCTGGTGTTCTCCGGCGCCGGCACCGATCACCTCGCGGTCGAAGATGCCAAGAGCATCAACGACGTGATCCGCGCCTATGAAGAACAAATCGCGGCGGTGGAAAAAGCCGGCGGCCGAATCATCCTGATGGCGTCGCGGGCGTTGGCAAAACTCGGCCGCAACGCCGACGACTACGCAAAGGTATATAACCGCGTGCTGTCGCAGGTCCGCGAGCCCGTGATCATCCATTGGCTCGGCGACATGTTCGATCCGGCGCTGGCCAATTACTGGGGCACGTCCAGCCTCGACACGGCGATGGACATCGCGGTCGGCATCATCAATGCCAATGCGGCCAAGGTCGACGGCGTCAAAGTCTCGCTGCTCGACAGGCAGCGCGAGATCGACATGCGCCGAAGGCTCGACAAGTCCGTCAAAATATACACCGGCGACGATTTCAATTACGCCGAACTGATCGCCGGCGACGACAAGGGGTTTTCGCACGCGCTGCTCGGCATTTTTGACGCCATCGCGCCGGCGGCGTCTTACGCGCTGTCGCGGCTGGCGGCGGGTGATGAGGCCGGTTTTCACGACGTGCTGGGGCCGACGGTGCCGCTGTCGCGCCACATCTTCAAGACGCCGACGCGGTTCTACAAGACCGGCATCGTGTTCATGGCCTATCTCAACGGCCATCAGGATCATTTCACCATGGTGGGCGGCCAGGAGAGCACGCGCTCGACCTTGCATCTGGCCGAACTGTTTCGTCTTGCCGACAAGGCCGGCCTGCTCGCCAATCCGGAGCTGGCGACATGGCGGATGAAGACGGTGCTTTCCACCCGCGGCGTTGAACCTTGATGCGGGATTTTTCGAGCGATCATCGCTGGCTGTCGCTGAATACGGCCACCGTCCGCAAGCAGGGCGATCTCGTCGAGATCTTCGACGCCTGCGCGCGCCATGGCATCCGCGCCATCGATCCCTGGCGCGACCAGGTTGCGGCCATCGGTCTCGACCGCGCCGCGCGCGCGATTCGCGACGCCGGCCTCGATCTGTCCGGCTATTGCCGCGGCGGCCTTTTCGTTTCCGACGCAGCGCACCGGATCGAGGCGCGCGACGACAATCGCCGCACCATCGACGAGGCCAAGATGCTGGGCGCGCCCTGCATCGTGCTCGTCGCCGGCGGCCTGCCGCAATATTCGCGGCCGGGCAGCGGCGCCTCAAAGGATATTCTGGCAGCGCGCGGCCAAGTCCACGATGGGCTGGCCGAAATGCTGGAATACGCGAGGCAAGCAAACATGCCGTTGGCGATCGAGCCGCTGCATCCCGCCTATGCCGCCGACCGCGCCTGCGTCAACACCACAAAGCAGGCGCTCGATCTCTGCGACGCGCTGGACCCGCAACGGACCGGCGCGCTCGGCGTCGCCCTCGACGTCTATCACATCTGGTGGGATCCCGAGATGCTGCCGCAGATCGCCCGCACCGGCAAGGATCGCCTGCTCGCGTTCCACGTCTGCGACTGGCTGGTGCCGACAAAAGACATCCTCAACGACCGCGGCATGATGGGTGACGGCGTCATCGATATCAAATCGGTGCGCAGCGCCGTCGAGGCGCAGGGCTTTGCCGGCTATTCCGAGATCGAGATTTTTTCCAACGATTGGTGGGGCAGGCCGATCGATGAGGTTTTGAAGATCTGCATCGAGCGGCACCGCACGGTGGTGTGAGAGCAAGTGAACCCCAAAACTCCGAAACGCGACTAACTCGCAACGGAGATTGAAATGGGCGCTTTCATGGGACGGCTTTCGGGCTTGATCGGTATCGTATTGCTGGCGTGGTCGGCCGGTGCGGCCCGCGCCGCCACGCTGGATTATCAGGGGATCTGGACAATCACGACGTCAGAACCGGCGCCTTGGGCCGAGCCCAAGGAAAAGCCTGACGCTTCCGACCTGAAGGCCTTGATCGGCCACACCGTCACGTTCTGGACCGACCGGATCGACGCACCGCCTCCGCTCGGGTGCAAGAAGCCGCATTACGCGATCAAGCAATATGCGCCCGACATGCTGTTTCAGGGCGGATTGACCGATCCCGGCAAACAGGCTCCCGCGCTGGGCTTTGCCGACAAGACGATTCCGACCGTTGAAACCGGATGCGACGGCGCCATCGATTTTCATTTCGTCAACGCCGGCACCGCGCTGTTTGGATTGAACAACCGGGTCTATCGGATGGAACGCAAGCCACGCTGAACGTGTGCGGCTTACGCATTCACCGAACACGGCACTTTCAAAAACCCGCGAAACCGCACCCGCCCGCCGCGCACCGGCTCGCCGTTCAGGGCATAATCCGGAAACCGCGCCAGGAATCGCGAGAGCGCGATCGCGCCTTCGAGCCGCGCCAGCGCCATCCCGGCGCATTGATGCGCGCCGGTGCCGAAGGCGAGGTGGCGGTTCGGGGTGCGGCCGATGTCGAGATTTTCAGGATCGGCAAATTGCAGGGGGTCGCGGTTGGCGGCGCCGATGCACAGCGTCACCGGCGTGCCCGCCGGCAGCGCGATGCCGCCGAGTTCGACCGGCTCCACCGTCATCCGGTTGCCGAGCTGGTTCGAGCTTTCGAACCGCAGCATTTCCTCGACCGCGGTCTTGATCATTTCGGGATGTTCGATCAGCCGCGTTTTCTCGGCGGGATGATCCAATAGCGCCACCAGCCCATTGCCGATCAGATTGGTGGTGGTTTCATGGCCGGCGTTGAGCAGGAAGATGCAATTATGCAGCAATTCCTTCTCGGTCAGCCGCTCGCCATTGTTCTCTCCATTACCTTCTCCCTGAATCAGCCGCGTCAGCACGTCGTTGAGGGGATTGCCCGGCCTGGCGCGGCGCCTTTCGACCAGACCTTCGAGATAGGCGAGAAAGTCCTTCACCGCCAAATTGCCGCGGGCAAAGACCTCCGGGCTGACGACGGGTTCGAGCGCGCCCAAAATCGCCAGCGACCAGTCGCGCAGCGGCTCGCGCTCGTCATGGGGGACGTCGAGCAGATTGCCGATCACTTCAATCGGGATCGCGGATGCGAAGTCATCTATCAGATCGACCTTGCCCTCGACCTTGCCCTTGGCGGCGAGGCCATCGAGCAGGCGGTCCACCAGCGCAGTCAGATCGGGTTCCATCGCCGCGATCGCGCGCGGCGACAGCGCGCCCATGATCAGTCGCCGCACCCTGGTGTGGGCGGGCGGATCGTTGAAGACCAGACTGGTGGTGTGGTGCTCGTAGAGCAGGGAGGCGCCATATTTCGGTGAAAACTCCTTCTTCTTGTCCGATGAGAACACCTTGGTGCTCTTGTAGGCCGCGACCAGGTCGTCATAGCGGGTCAGGAACCAGGAACCGTTCGGCAGGCGCTTGACCGGCGCGTATTCGCGCAGGGCCCGATAGGTCGGATAGGGGTCGGCGTAAAACTCCGGCGGCAGTTTCTCGATGTCGAAATGGGCCGCCAGTTCGCGCGCGTCTGAATTCATGCCTGTCACTCGTTGCGGAGACGGACGGCGACCAGCAAAATTAGTCGCATCTGCAACTATCTTAAAGGCCGTTCCGGGGCCGCCGTCAACTCAGATTGAACGGATGCTTCCAGGCGATCCGGCCAGGCGCTCGCCCGATCACCAGCAGCGCGCGCCGGGGTCGCAAGCCGCTCCGAATGCGCCGCCAAGGGTGAGGGCTAGGTTTTCGGAAAACAGACGGTTAAACAAGGAGATGGGGGTGTGATCTTGGAGCCGCTATGGGCCGGAATTCGCCCGTTGCATTGCAATATCACCTTGACATTTGCCTTGGTGAGTGATTACTCACACCCCATGTCTACCCTGCGCATGACCAGTGATTTGCGGCGGCAGTTGATCCTGAGCGCCGCCAAGCGATGCTTCGCCCGCCATGGCTTTGCCGGAACCACGACCAAGAGCGTCGCGGCGGCGGCGGCCATATCGGAAGGGCTATTGTTCAAGCACTTCCCGTCCAAGGCGGCGCTGTACGCCGAAATCCTTGCCGAGGAGTGCGAGGCCGACCCGGATCTGGCGCATCTGCTCGGCCAGGAACCGTCGACTGCGACGCTGGTCGAACTGGTCAGGGGCATGGTCGGCCACTTCATGGAGATCGCCGACGGTCCGGACGAAGAGGAAGCCCAACGCATCCGGCTGATGGCGAGCAGCCATCTCGACGACGGCGAGTTCGCCCGGCTGCTCTACGGCAAGGTCGAGGATCTGATCGGGTCGGTGTTCACCGCATCGCTCGAAAGTGCGATTGCGGCCGGCGATGCCTCGCCGATCGGCAACGCGCCGCTCAATCTGTTCTGGTTTGCGCACCACACCGTGCTGATGGCGGCGCTGGCGCGGCTTCCCGCCGTGCCCTGTCTTTCCTATGGCGATGCCGCCGGCCTCGAGCGGCAGCTTTGTCAGTTCATTCTCCGCGGCATCGGACTTAACCAAGCCGCAATTGATTTTCATCTGGATCGCGAGCTGTCGCCGAATTCGGAACAATCGGTAACCGCAGAAAGTGCATGACATGAATATCGTAACCGAAAGCCATATCTCGGGCGAGCCGATTGGCGAGAAGGCGCGCAAGCGTCCCGTGCGGATGGTGCGCTGGTTCATCATCGTCGGGCTGTCGCTGTCGCTGCTGGTCGGCGGCCTCGTCTATTTCAACTACTTCCGCGGCAAGATGATCGCGCAGTTCTTTGCCAACAACAAGCCGCCGCCGTCGAGCGTCGGCATTGCCGAAGCCAAGTCCGAGGTCATTCCGAACCTGTTGATCGCCGTCGGCGATCTCGCCGCCGTGCACCAGGTCAATGTCACCTCCGACGTCAACGGGCGCATCACCGACATCATGTTCACCGCCGGCGCCACCGTGAAGCAAGGCGATCCGTTGGTGCAGCTGTTCGATGCTCCCGAGCAGGGCGATCTCGCCAGCTTCAAGGCGCAGGCGACGGTGGCGCAGCTCTCGCTCGATCGCGCCAAGCAGCTGGCCTCGCGTCAGTTCGGCCCGCAGGCGACGGTCGATCAGGCGCAGTCGGCATTCGATCAGGCCAATGCCGGCATCGCCAAGACCCAGGCCGTGATCTCGCAGAAGCTGGTGCGGGCGCCGTTCGACGGCGAGCTCGGCGTTCGCAAGGTCGAGGTCGGCCAGTATCTGACCGCGGGCACCCAGATCGTCTCGTTGACCGATCTGTCCGTGCTCTATGCCAACTTCACCGTGACGGAGAAGGACAGCGCCGCGCTCCAGGTCGGGCAGACCGTACGTATCAAGGTCGACGCCTATCCGGGCCGGGACTTCGAAGGCAAGATCACCACCATCGAGCCGCAGGTCGCGACCGACACCCGCAACATCCGCGTGCAGGCGACGATCGCCAATCCCGACCGCATCCTCAAGCCCGGCATGTTCACCACCACCACCGTGGTGCTGCCGGACAAGCCGGCGGTCGTCACCGTGCCTGAAACCGCCGTCGATTACACGCTCTATGGTGACTCGGTCTATCTCATCAACGAGAAGAAGACGGATGACGGCAAATCCAGCCTGACGGTCGTTCGCACCTTCGTGCAGGCCGGCAACCGGATCAACGGCCGTGCCGAAATCCTTAAAGGCTTGAAGCCGGGTGACCGCGTCGTGGCTGTCGGACAGCTCAAGCTGCAATCGGGTGCAGCGGTGACGATCTCCGCCGATCCGCTTCCGTCAGTCCCTGCGAATCCGCCGCGCTACTGACGCGTTGCCCTGGAATGACCTGGCCCCGAAGGGGCCGGGTTTGAGCGAACAAATGATTTGCGGGCACCGGGCTTCCGAACGGGAGCGTGCCCAGATACTCAATGGACCGGGATAATCTGCGATGGCTTTAACCGATATCTTCATCAAGCGCCCGGTTCTGTCGGTGGTCGTCAGCTTGCTGATCCTGTTGATCGGCCTGCGGGCCGCGACCGTGCTGCCGATCCGGCAATATCCGAAACTGTCGAACACGGTCGTCAACGTCACCACCGTCTATCCCGGCGCATCGGCAGACCTGATCCAGGGCTTCATCACCACGCCGATCGAGCAGGCGGTGGCGTCTGCCGAAGGCGTCGACTACATCACATCGTCGTCGGTCCTCGGCACCTCCACGATCCAGGTCTACATCAAGCTGAATTTTGACCCCAACCAGGCGCTGACCGAAGTGCTGGCCAAGGTGAACTCGGTCAAATACCTGATCCCGAAGGAATCCAACGATCCGATCGTCACCAAGACCACCGGCCAGACCACGGCCGTGATGTATCTCGGCTTCTCCAGCGAGGAGCTCTCGGGATCGGCGATCTCCGACTATCTGACGCGTGTCGTCCAGCCCGTATTGTCGACGGTCGACGGCGTCGCATCGGCCGACATCCTCGGCGGCCAGACCTTTGCGATGCGGCTGTGGCTCGATCCGATCAAGATGGCCGGACGCGGCGTGTCGCCGAACGACGTGTCGCTGGCGATTGCCGCCAACAACTTCCAGGCCGCGGCCGGCCAGGCCAAGGGCTATTTCATCGTCTCCAACGTCTCGACCAATACCGACCTGCGCAACCTCGACCAGTTCAAGCGCATGATCATCAAGTCCAAGGACGGCGGTTTCGTCCGGATCGAGGATGTCGCGACCGTCGAACTTGCCGCGCAGAGTTCGGACGCCAGCGTCGCCTTCAACGGCGAACATGCGATCTTCATCGGCGTGCAGGCAACGCCGCAAGGCAACCCCCTGACGCTGGTCAAGGGCGTTCGCGCGTTGTTTCCCGAGCTCGAACGCAACCTGCCGCCGTCGATGAAGATGAAGGTGGCCTACGATTCCACCAAATTCATTCAATCCTCGATCGACGAGGTCGAGAAGACGCTCGGCGAAGCCGTGCTGATCGTCGTCGTCGTGATCTTCCTGTTCCTGGCCTCGTTTCGCTCGGTCATCATTCCCGTCGTCACGATTCCGCTGTCGTTGATCGGCGTCTGCAGCCTGATGCTGATCATGGGCTTCAGCTTCAACTTGTTGACGCTGCTGGCGATGGTGCTGGCGATCGGGCTGGTGGTCGACGACGCCATCGTGGTGGTGGAGAACATCCACCGCCATCTGGAAGAGGGCAAAACGCCGGTGCAGGCGTCGCTGCAGGGCGCGCGCGAAATCGTCGGTCCCGTGATCTCGATGACCATCACGCTGGCCGCGGTGTATGCGCCGATCGGTTTCCTCGGCGGCCTCACCGGCTCGCTGTTCCGCGAATTCGCCTTCACGCTGGCGGGGTCGGTGATCGTGTCGGGCGTGATCGCGCTGACGCTGTCGCCGATGATGTGCTCGATTTTCCTGAAGGATGCCGACGAGGGGCGTTTCGCGAAAATCGTCAACAGGGTATTCGGCGCGATGACGCGCTGGTACGGACGCAAACTCGACCGGTCGCTCGATTACCGTCCGATCACGCTGCTGCTTGCGCTCACCATTTTGGGCCTCGTCGGGTTCTTGTGGATGCACACGCCTGCCGAACTGGCGCCCGAAGAAGACCAGGGCATCGTGTTCGCGGTGACCAAGGCGCCGAAATACGCCAACATCGACTATGTCGACTTCTACGGCGAGAAGCTCGACAAGGAGTTCCAGAAATTCCCGGAAACCGACCTTCGCTTCGTGCTGAACGGCATCAATGGACCGCAGGGCGGCATCGCCGGCATGTTGCTCAAGCCGTGGGATGAACGCACCCGCTCGTCGATCAAGCTGAAACCACTGGTGCAGGCGGAACTCTCCAAGATCGAGGGCGTCAATGCGTTCGCCTTCAACCTGCCGCCGCTGCCGGGCGGGCCGGGCGGACTGCCGGTGCAGATGGTGATCAATTCGACCGCCGACTTCCGCTCGGTCTATGAGCAGATGGCGAAGCTGAAGGATGCCGCGCGCAAGAGCGGCCTGTTCATCGTCTCCGACAGCGATCTCGACTTCAACCAGCCGGTGGTGCGGGTCAAGGTCGACCGCTCCAAGGCGAGCGATCTCGGCATCAACATGCAGCAGGTCGGCAATACGCTGGCGACCTTGCTGGGCGGCAACTACGTCAACCGCTTCAATCTCGAGGGGCGGTCGTATCAGGTGATCCCGCAAGTGCCGCGCGGCCTGCGGTTGTCGCCGGAATCGCTCGGCGGCTATTACGTGCCGACCAACACCGGGCAATTGGTGCCGCTCTCGACCATCGTCTCGATCGAGACCGGCACCGATCCGAATTCGCTGACGCACTATAACCAGCTCAACTCCGCCACCTTCCAGGCGGTGCCGATGCCGGGCGTCACGGTTGGCCAGGCCGTTGCCTTCCTCGAAGGTGAAGCCAAGAAGCTGCCGGCCGGCTTCAGCCACGACTATCTGGCCGACTCCCGCCAATATGTGCAGGAAGGTAATCAGCTTCTCATTACGCTCGGCTTCGCGATCATCATCATCTTCCTGGTGCTGGCCGCGCAGTTCGAGAGCCTGAGGGACCCGCTGGTGATCATGGTCAGCGTCCCCATGGCAATCGTCGGCGCGTTGATCCCGCTGTTCTTCGGGGCGGCGACGATGAACATCTACACGCAGGTGGGATTGCTGACGCTGGTCGGGCTGATCACCAAGCACGGCATCCTGATGGTCGAGTTCGCCAAGGAATTGCAGCTCAACGAGGGGCTCGACAAGCGCTCGGCGATCGAAATGGCGGCCCGGATCCGGCTTCGTCCAATCCTGATGACGACGGCGGCGATGGTGACCGGCTTGCTTCCGCTGCTGACCGCGTCAGGCGCCGGTGCCGCAAGCCGGTTCTCGATCGGCATCGTCGTGGTCGCGGGCATGTCGATCGGCACGATGTTCACGCTGTTCGTGCTGCCGGCGGTTTATGTGCTGATCGCGACCGATCACCGGGCTCATGCCGAATCCGATCGCACCAGGCAGATCGAGGATTTCGACCTCGGCCGGACGGGGCTGAAGCCGACCTGAGTTCTTGAGTTGATCGCGACAAAATCAGGCGGCAATGGCGAAGGTCGTTGCCGCCTTTTCCTTGTCTCGTGATATGCTGAGGTGAGAGCTGCCAAGCGTGCAGTCTTCGAAAGGACGCCGCCATGAAGCGACGTGAGTTTTTGACGCTTCTCGGCGGTGCCGGGCTGGCTGCTCCCCGGACGGCATTGGCGCAGGCGTCTGGGCGGACCTTTCATTTGGGAACACTGCATCCGGCGTCACCGGTGACGACGGAAACCCCTTTTGGAAAAGTGATCGTGAAGGCACTGGCCGAGCGCGGATACGTCCTCGGTCAGGACCTGACCTTTGAAGCGCGGGGCGCCATGGGGGACGCCGCCAAGCTGCCGGCGCTGCTCGGAGAGTTGAAAGCGCGGAAAGTCGACGTCGTCATTGTCGTCGGTTATCCCGCCGCGTTGGCAGCAAAGTCGGCCGGCATGCCGACGGTGGGTGCCACCGGCCTCGGGGACCCCGTCGAAACCAAACTGATCGACAGCCTGGCGCATCCAGGCGGTAACGTGACGGGCATTTCCGACGTGGCGACCGCGCTGACGACGAAGCGGCTTTCGCTGTTGAAGGAGATGTCGCCGAACCTGCAAAAGGTGGCGATGCTCTGGAACAAGGACGACCTCGGCATGTCCTTGCGTTACGAGGCGTCAGCCAAGGTCGCTCAATCGATCGGCGTGACGGTGCAGGCCCTCGGTGTCCGTGAACCCGATGATTTCAATGAGGCCTTCGCGGTGATGAATGCGGACCTGCCAGACGCCATCCTGATGGTTGCCGACTCGCTCACGGTCCTCAATCGCCGGCGTGTATTTGAATTCGCCGCAGCCAAGAAACTGCCGGCCATCTACGAGTATGATTTCCTGGTCCGCGACGGTGGCCTGATGTCCTATGGGTCGGACCTGACGGAATCCTTTGAGCGGGCGGCGGCGCTGGCCGACCGCATCTTCAAGGGGGCGAACCCCGCCGACCTGCCGTTCGAGCAGCCGATCCGTTACCCGTTCGTGCTTAACCTTAAGACGGCCAAGGCAACCGGCTTGGAGATTCCGCCCAAATTGCTGGCGCTGGCCGATGAAGTGATCGAGTGACCGTTCCGGGTTTGCCGCACTGCGGCAAGAGACAAGATCAGCGCTTCTTGCTAGCTTGGCCGGGATGAGCATTTCTCTCCATCCCGACACCTCCGAGGGCCGATCGCTGGCGGCACCGCCCGTGGCGGATGCGGAGTCCGTGCCGGCTGCATCGGGGACGAAAATCCGCACCCGGCTGTTCACCAAATACGTCGCGCTGTTCGTCGCGGTGGTGGGCGTTGCATTGGCTTCCAACGGGATTTTCGAGGTTTTCTTCTACTATCGCGAGCACAAGCTGGCCCTGATCCGGATCCAGCACGAGCAGGCGGAAGCCGCCGCCGCCAAGATCGGCCAGTTCATCAAGGAAATCGAAAGCCAGCTGGGCTGGACCACCCAACTGCCGTGGTCGGCCGGATCGCTGCAGGACCGCCGATTCGATGCACTCAGGCTGTTGCGGCAGGTGCCGGCCATTACCGAACTGTCGCAAGTCGATTCGACCGGCAAGGAGCGCTTGCGGGTTTCGCGGCTGGCCATGGACGTCATCGACTCCGGCCTCGACCTCTCCAAGGACCCGAAATTCACCGATGCCGTCGCCAACAAGGTCTATTACGGGCCGGTGTATTTCCGCCGCGAGTCCGAGCCCTATATGACGCTGTCGCTGGCCGGCACCCGCAAGGACGCCGGCGTCAGCATCGCCGAGGTCAATCTGAAGCTGATCTGGGACGTGGTCTCGCAGATCAAGGTCGGCGAGCGCGGCCATGCCTATGTGGTGGGCTCGGGCGGGCGCCTGATCGCCCATCCCGATATCAGCCTGGTGCTGCGCAACACCGACATGTCGAAGCTCACGCAGGTGCAGGCGGCGATGTCGGGAGATTCCGACAGCGTGGACCCGCTGCAGGGCGCGCTGAACATTCAAGGGCAGGAGGTGCTGACGGCCTCAGCCCCGATCGCGCCGCTGGGCTGGACCATGTTCGTCGAACTGCCGGTCAAGGAAGCCTACGCGTCGCTGTACCTGGCGCTGCAGCGTCTCGCCGTCGTGCTATTGATGGCGTCGATCTTCGCGGTGCTCGCCGGAATTTTCCTGGCCCGGCGAATGGTCGGCCCGATCCAGGCGCTGCGCGCCGGCGCCGAACGGATCGGCAGCGGCGATTTTGCCCAGCGCATATCGATCAAGACCGGCGACGAACTGGAAGGGCTCGCCAACCAGTTCAACGACATGGGCTCACGCCTGCAGGAATCCTACGCCGACCTGGAAAACAAGGTCGAACAGCGCACCGCGGAGCTGAGCGAATCCCTACAGCATCAGACCGCAACTTCCGAGGTGCTGCAGGTCATCAGCCGCTCGCCTGGCGAATTGAATCCCGTGTTCCAGACGATCCTGTCAAGCGCGACCCGTATTTGCGATGCCCAATTCGGCCTGCTGGTGCTTTATGAAGACGAAGGCTTCCGTTGCGCTTCGATGTTCAATCTGCCGCCGGCCTTTGCTGAAACCTTTTCCCGCAACCCGGTCATTTACCCGCCGCCGACCGATCCGTTGGGCCGGCTCGTTTCGACCCGGCAGCTCGTTCACGTTCCCGACGTCACGCAAGAGCCCGACTATGTTGCGGGTTTTCCCCCGATCGTGGAACTGGCTCAACTTGGCGGCGCCCGCACGCTTTTGCTGGTGCCGATGTTGAAGGAGGACAGCCTGGTTGGTGTGATTGCGATTTTCCGGCAGACCGTTCGCCCGTTTACCGACAAGCAAATCGATCTGGTAACGAGCTTCGCCAGTCAGGCCGTCATCGCCATCGAGAACGGGAGGCTGCTAAGTGAGTTGCGCCTGCGAACGGATGATCTGAGCGAATCGCTGCAGCAGCAGACCGCGACCGCCGACGTGCTCAAGGTCATCAGCCGCTCCGCGTTCGACCTGAAATCGGTGCTGACGACGCTGACCGAATTGGCGCAAGCGCTATGCGGGGCATCGCTTGGCATCATCTGCCTCAGGGATGACGACGTGATGCGGCTGCAGGCGGAATCAGGCTGCACCCAGGCGTTCATCGATTTCATGCATGCCAATCCGATCAGGCCCGGCCGCGACACCATCACCGGGCGGGTCTTCATGGATGGCAGGCCCGTCCATGTTCCGGACGTTCAAGCTGACCCCGAGTATAATTTTGGTCCCGCTCCTGTGCTCGGCCACTATCGGGCGGTGCTTGCTGTGCCGCTGATGCGCGATGGCGCGGTCGAAGGCACGCTGTTGTTAGGAAGGCCGGAGGCCGGACCCTTCAGCCAGCGCCAGATCGATCTGGTGCAGACCTTCGCCGACCAGGCCGTCATCGCCATCGAGAACGTGCGTTTGTTCGAACAGGTGCAGGAACGTACCAGGGAGCTGTCGCTTTCGCTGGAAGATCTCCGCACCGCGCAGGACCGCCTGGTGCAGACCGAAAAGCTCGCTTCGCTCGGCCAGCTCACTGCCGGCATCGCGCATGAAATCAAGAATCCGCTGAATTTCGTCAACAATTTCTCGGCGCTGTCGGCGGAATTGATCGACGAGTTGAACGATGTGCTGAAGCCGGCCGCGCTCGACGACAAGATGCGCGAGGAGATCGACGAACTCACGCACATGCTGAAGGGCAACCTTGAAAAGGTAGTGCAGCACGGCAAGCGCGCCGATTCGATCGTGAAAAACATGCTGCTGCATTCGCGCGAGGGATCGGGCGAGCATCGCCCGGCCGACATCAACGCGATCGTCGAGGAGAGCCTCAATCTCGCCTATCACGGCGCGCGCGCCGAGAAATCCGGCTTCAATGTCACGCTGCAGCGCGACTTCGATCCGGCGGCCGGCATGATCGACCTCTATCCGCAGGAAATCACCCGCGTATTCCTCAATTTGATTTCGAACGGCTTCTATGCCGCCGCCAAGCGCAAGGAAGCCGGGGATACGACTTTCGAGCCGACATTGAAGGCGTCGACCAAAAGCCTGGGCGCCAAGGTCGAAATCCGGATTCGCGACAATGGCACCGGTATCCCGTTGGAAGTGAAAGAGAAAATGTTCAATCCCTTCTTCACCACCAAGCCCGCGGGCGAGGGCACAGGGCTGGGCCTGTCGATGAGCCACGACATCGTGGTGAAACAGCACGGCGGCACAGTCGACGTCGATACCGAGCCCGGCGTATTCACCGAATTCATCATTACGCTGCCGCGATCGGGCGCAGCACAAGCCAAGGCATGATCCAGACCCGAAGGGCCGCGTTAGCGAAAAGTGGAAACCGGTTTTCGGACCAGAGCATGCCCAAATATATTGGAGGCAGGAATTGAGCGTTTATATTCTCGTCGTCGATGACGAGCCGGATGTCGAAGCCTTGTTTCGTCAGCAATTCCGGCGCGATCTCAAGTCCGGGCGTTTTACGATGGAATTTGCTCCGTCGGCGCCCGCGGCCTTGCTGCGTGCCGCGGAAATTCGCGACCCGTCGCTGATCCTGATCCTGTCCGACATCAACATGCCCGGCATGAGCGGCCTTGAAATGCTGCCGAGGGTGCGCGCCGAACGGCCCGACGTGCCCGTGATCATGATCACCGCCTATGGCGACGCCGAGACGCGGCGCAAGGCGATCGAGCGCGGCGCGGTGGGTCTCTTGACCAAGCCGATCGATTTCGCACTGCTGCGCCATGAGATCGATACCAGGCTCGGGCAAGCCGCATGACCGCGACCATCCTCGTCGTCGATGACGAGCCCGATCTCGAGGCTCTGGTGCTGCAAAAGTTCCGCCGGCAGATCCGCGACGGCGCGGTGGCCTTCGTGTTCGCCCATGACGGCATCGAGGCGCTGGCCTCGATCGAGCAGCATCCACATGTCGACATGGTGGTGTCCGATATCAATATGCCCAGGATGGACGGGCTGTCGCTGCTCGCCAAGCTGCAGGAGGCCGAAGACAAGAAATCGACCATCATCGTTTCCGCCTATGGCGACATGAGCAACATCCGCACCGCGATGAACCGCGGCGCGTTCGACTTCCTGACCAAGCCGATCGATTTCGGCGATCTCGAAATGACGATCGACAAGACCATTCGCCATGTCGAGATGATGCGCGAGGCGCGCCGCCGCCAGGCCGAGGCCGAGCGCGCCCACGCCTCGCTGTCGCGGTATTTCTCGCCGCAGATCGCCTCAAGGCTTGCCGCGATCGGCGACAGTGACGGCATGGAGGTGCATTGGCGCGAGGTCGCGGTGATCTTCACCGATATCACCGGCTTCACCTCGCTGGTGGAAACCGCGCCGGCCGAAGTGCTGGGCGCACTGCTCAACGAGTATGTCGGCGGGATGACCGACGTGGTGTTCGCCCATGAGGGCACGGTCGCCAAGATCATCGGCGATGCGATCCAGATTCTGTTCAACGCGCCCGGGGAGCAGCCGGATTATGCCAGGCGCGCGATCGCCTGCGCGCATGATCTCGATATCTGGGCCCAGGCGTTCCGCGAACGCTGGAGGGAGAAGGGGGTGAATTTCGGCGCCACCCGGATCGGCGTTCATGCCGGCCCGGCACTGGTCGGCAATTTCGGCGGCAGCCGGTTCTTCGACTACACCGCCTATGGCGACACCATCAACACCGCAGCGAGGCTCGAGGGCGCCAACAAGCATTTGGGTACCCGGATCTGCGTCAGCGCGGTAGTCGCCGACGGCGCCGGGGATTTTCGCGGGCGGCCGGTTGGCGATCTCATGCTGCGTGGCCGCAGCGAGCCGCTGCGCGCCTACGAGCCGTTGCCGGAGGCCGTGTTCGCGGGGGCCGCGACGTCGCAATATTCCGATGCCTTCGCCAAGCTCGAAGCCGGCGATGCCACGGCGATGCCGGCCTTTGCGGCGCTGGTCGGGCTGCATGCCGACGATGCGCTCGCCGGCTTTCATCTGAAGCGGCTATTGAACGGCGCAAAGGGCGTCCGAATGCAGCTGGAATAACGAGATCCTGATAACAAGATACGAATAACAAGATACCAATAGCAAGATCTGGGGAACGGACATGATCAGCGATTTTCCGGCCGGCAATTACCGGTTCATTCCGGCCGTGTTTCAATATTCGAGCGGCGCTGCCGCCGGTGCCGGCTTTGAAATCGAGCGCGTGCGCTTCGATAAACTGGTGCCGCTGGCCGAAGGCTTTGCGCGGATCGCAAAACATATTCAGGCGGCGGGGCGGCCGCTGACGTCGTTCTGCGCCTGCGAGTTGCGCTCGCCCGCGGCGTTTACCGAAGACGGCTTTCGCGCCTTCAACCAGCATTACGTCAAGACGCTCGCCGAATGGGGGTTGTTCGACGGATCCATCAATCCGGTGGCGCGCAGCAATGTCTGTCCCGAGATCGATCCGCCCGCTGAACCGTCGTTCTACGCGTTTTCGTTCACGCGCCCGGGTCCGGGCCCGTCGCCGTCGTTCGTCATCGCCGGCGGGGCCGAAGCGCGCGGCGGCGCCGGCAGTTATCCTGAGCGCATCGTGCGCTATCGCGATCTCAGCCCCGATGGGTTGAAGGAAAAAGTCCGCTTCACGACCGCGGAGATGGAGCGCCGCCTCGGCGAGTTCGGCTTCGGCTGGAACGACACGACGGCGGCGCAGGCCTACACCGTGCACGACTTCCATCCGGTGATCGCGGATGAACTGGTGCGCCGCGGCGCCACCCGCTCCGGCCTGACCTGGCACTTTGCTCGCCCGCCGGTCGTCGATCTCGAATACGAGATGGATTGCCGGAGGGTGTTGCGGGAGATGGTGATTTGAGCGAGCGTTCAATCGTGAACGAATAGCTTATGGTTCTTGGCGTCGATGATCTTTCCCGCGAGCGAAGACGAGTCTTCGGGAGTAAATACAATCTCGATCTCCCGAACCTTATCGATGACGTCTGGAGGAATCTGGGTCCTCAAATAAGCGCCGAATACCCAGCCCGATCCTTGGTCGATCCAATCCACGTCGCCAGGGCGTTTTGATTTCCGCTCTCCTGCCCATCCGATCGACGCTACATAATCAGCGTTGGGCTGCTCGCGACGAAGCTGTTGCATGAATGATTTTATCAGCGCTCGCGCCGAATCGCTCAATCTCACCGATCCGTGAGGCGGAGCGACCTTCCGATAATTTGCGTCGCCTTCATCCGTGCGCGGTTGTTCTGGAATCACGTCGAACAGCTTCGCGAACAGTCTGGGGTAGGCGTCAAAGGCAATCTGTCGAGCGAAGGAAAGCTCGGCCGTTGCATCCAGGAAGGGCTGAATCGCCCTCTCGGCCGCATTCTTGTCAGCGTATTGGTCGAGGTTGTCTCCGCCCAGTGTGGATATCCGCTTCTCTAATCGGCCCTTTGAGGTCAAGCACTTTCAGACTATCCGCCAATGCGGTGTTGATGTCGCTCGCGGGCTCTTGCTTCTCTTCGGAATCGGCACCTGGGCCCTTCCACCATGGGATCCGAGGACGAGGCGGAACAATCTTTTGGACGACCTTGCCGTCAGTGTGACGGCAGGTCCAAGCGGACATACGAACTCACCTCATCCATCGTCCCGCGAGGGACATCCTTCCACCGGTTGGCGGAGCTCTAGTTTTCTCCTATCGGGTTTGATGCTGAACGGTTTTCATGCTGCTGCCGCGGCTTGCTCCCGGGTCCACCGGAACTCGGTGCCGTCAACCCAGATGCGGTGCATGATCACGGCCAGCCGGCGAGCCAGAGCCACGATCGCCTTTTTCATCCCGCGGCGCCTCGCGATCTGCATGGCCCACGCTTTGAGCCATGACCATTTTTTTGAATGCATCATGCTTTGAGCTGCTTCGTAGAGCATCGTGCGCATCATCTCGTCGCCGCAGCGCGATATTTTACCGCTCCAATCGATCTCACCCGATTGATACCTGGCGCACGTCAGTCCAAATACCGCCCCGACTGACTTGGATTTGCGGAACCGGGCTGGCACATCGACGGTAGCGCGATAGGTCAGCGCCACCACGGGGCCGACACCCGGGGTCGTCATCAGGCGCCGGCAGACCTCATCCTCCCGGACGATAGCCAGCAAGCGGCGGTGCAGGATGACGACCTGTTCGCGCAGCGCCCGCCGGACGATGAGCAGCGGCTCCACCAGTCCGCCAAGTCGGGGTATTCTCGACAAGCTCCTGGATGCGGGCCTCGAACCTCACCTTGCCAACCATTCCGACCTTGAGGCCGAAGTTGCGCAAAGTACCTCGCAGATCGTTCTCGATGGCGATGGCCTTCGACTGCAGAAGCTTGCGATGGGTCAGCAGCATACGCAGTTTCTGACTGCGGAGCGTCTTCACATGCACCGGACGGTACAGTCCCACCCGGATCATCTGAGCGATGCCGCGCGCGTCGTTGCGGTCGGTCTTGTTGATCTGCGCCTTCAGCACCGCCCGCATGTGCCGCGTCTCGACACAGATCACCGGTAACTCGGCTTCGGCGAGAGCGCTGAACAGCCATTGCGACAGCGGCCCGGCTTCCAGTCCGATCCGCTTGAAGCGGTAGGTGGGGTTCCCCAGAACCTTCAGCAGGGCTGCAGGTTCGCTCGCTACCTTCACTTCCTTCACGATCCTGCCCGTGTCATCCACAATGCAGATGCTGGTTTCCTTGACCGATACGTCCAATCCACCAAAATGGTCCATGCTGCGCTTCTCCTTCAGACTATCCGCCAATGCGGTGTCGATGTCGCTCGCGGGCTCTTGCTTCTCTTCGGAATCGGCACCTGGGCCCTTCCACCATGGGATCCGAGGACGAGGCGGAACAATCTTTTGGACGACCTTGCCGTCAGTGTGACGGCAGGTCCAAGCGGACATACGAACTCACCTCATCCATCGTCCCGCGAGGGACATCCTTCCACCGGTTGGCGGAGCTCTAGTTTTCTCCTATCGGGTTTGATGCTGAACGGTTTTCATGCTGCTGCCGCGGCTTGCTCCCGGGTCCACCGGAACTCGGTGCCGTCAACCCAGATGCGGTGCATGATCACGGCCAGCCGGCGAGCCAGAGCCACGATCGCCTTTTTCATCCCGCGGCGCCTGGCGATCTGCATGGCCCACGCTTTGAGCCATGACCATTTTTTTGAATGCATCATGCTTTGAGCTGCTTCGTAGAGCATCGTGCGCATCATCTCGTCGCCGCAGCGCGATATTTTGCCGCTCCAATCGATCTCGCCCGATTGATACCTGGAGCAGGTCAGCCCAAACACCGCCCCGACTGACTTGGATTTGCGGAACCGGGCTGGCACATCGACGGTAGCGCGATAGGTCAGTGCCACCACGGGGCCGACACCGGGGGTCGTCATCAGGCGCCGGCAAACCTCATCCTCCCGGACGATCGCCAGCAAGCGACGGTGCAGGATGACGATCTGTTCACGGAGCACCCGCCGGACGATGAGCAGCGGCTCCACCAGTACCGCCAAGTCGGGGATATTCTCGACAAGCTCCTGGATGCGGGCCTCGAACCTCACCTTGCCAACCATTCCGACCTTGAGGCCGAAGTTGCGCAAAGTACCTCGCAGATCGTTCTCGATGGCGATGGCCTTCGACTGCAGAAGCTTGCGATGGGTCAGCAGCATACGCAGTTTCTGACTGCGGAGCGTCTTCACATGCACCGGACGGTACAGTCCCACCCGGATCATCTGAGCGATGCCGCGCGCGTCGTTGCGGTCGGTCTTGTTGATCTGCGCCTTCAGCACCGCCCGCATGTGCCGCGTCTCGACACAGATCACCGGTAACTCGGCTTCGGCGAGAGCGCTGAACAGCCATTGCGACAGCGGCCCGGCTTCCAGTCCGATCCGCTTGAAGCGGTAGGTGGGGTTCCCCAGAACCTTCAGCAGGGCTGCAGGTTCGCTCGCTACCTTCACTTCCTTCACGATCCTGCCCGTGTCATCCACAATGCAGATGCTGGTTTCCTTGACCGATACGTCCAATCCACCAAAATGGTCCATGCTGCGCTTCTCCTTCTGATGCTTGAGGTCGTCACCAAGGACCTCGTTTTTCACCATCAGCCTGAAGCGCAGCACCCAAAATCTTCAGCTATCCACAAGCTGGGCCGGCCGATTACACCATCTGTTGGAGACGGGTTATGTCGTCTGCCAATCGGGTGGCCGTTGCTCGGCCGATGTCCCGGGGCGTTGCCCGCGCTAACTTCGGCGAGGGTAACCCCAGGGGGCTGCTTCCTTGAATTCAGGGTGAGCGCGATAAATCGGGCGGAGCACTGCAGCGTGAAGATCATCAAGGACCGAGTCCAATCGCAAGTCTTTTCCCGGACGATCTGCAAGGAACCGACAGGCTCGCTGGACGCGTTGGACAATATAAAGTGCGCTGCGTCGGCTGATTTCAGCGCGCCACGGCGCGATGGATTCATGATCAGATTGGCCGGGATCGGCGCACGCGGCAACTTGGCCTTTCTGGGACTTTGAACGCGGCAGGTCGAGGGAAGCAGCACGAACGATCGCGCTCGACTCCCAGATCACTGCCAGTAGAAGAAGCGCTCGAAAGTAAGTCTTCTGCATTGGTGCCCCGCAGCGTTCCTTTCGCCGAACGATGCCCCAGCGTCGTTGCATCGCGTAAATAAACCGTGGATGTCGATGACGCTATTTGACCAATGCATCACCGCTCCCTGGGGTCAAGCGCGTCGCGCAGGCCGTCGCCGACCAGGTTGAACGACAGCACCACCAGGAAGATCGCCAAGCCCGGCCACAGCGCCATCCAGGGCGCGTTGGTCAGGAAACGCTGCGCGGCATTGAGCATGCTGCCCCAGGACGGCTGCGGCGGCTGTTGGCCCAACCCTAAGAACGAAAGGGCTGCTTCGGCGATGATGGCAGCCGCAATCGACAGCGTCGCCTGCACCAATAGCGCCGGCATGATGTTGGGCAGGATGTGGAACAGCGCGATGCGCCAGCGCGGGTTGCCCATCGCACGCGCGGCCTCGACATAGTCCTCGACCTTGACGCTCATCGTCTGCCCACGGGTCAGCCGGATGAAGATCGGCGTGGCGGAGACGCCGATCGCGATCATGGCATTGCCGAGGCTCGGGCCTAAAAACGCCGCCAGTGCGATGGCGAGGATCAGGAACGGGACCGCCAGCATCGCATCGGTGATGCGGCTGATCAGGGCGTCGATGAAACCGCCGCGATAGCCCGACAACAATCCGAGGGGAACGCCGATCGAAAGCGCAATCCCAACCGAGATCGCGCCGGCCACCAGCGAGGCGCGCGCGCCGTAGATGACACGGCCCAAAATGTCACGGCCGAGATCGTCGGTGCCGAACCAGTGCTGCAGCGACGGCGGCTTGCGCACCAGCGACCACGAGGTCGCGATCGGGTCATACGGCACGATCAAGGGCGCAAACAGCGCCAGCAGGATGAAGCTGGCGATCACGATCAGGCCGACCACCGCGCCCTTGCGCTGGAACAGCCGGCGCAGCGCGCGCCGCGTCGGGCTCTCCAGTTCCTCGGCGGCCGCCATCGGCCCATTGAGCGCAGCGTCGGTCATGCACTCAAGCCCTCAGCCGCGGATTGACCAGGATATAGGCGATGTCGCCGATCAAATTCAGCGTGATGTAGATCGTCGCCGTCACCAGCACCACGCCTTGCACGACCGCATAATCGCGATTGAACACGGCGTCGACGATCAGCTTGCCAAATCCTGGAATCGAAAAGATCTGCTCGGTCAGCACCGCACCCGACAACAGCGTGCCGAGTTCGAGCGCGCCGAGCGTGATCACCGGCGTCAGCGCGTTGCGCATCGCGTGCTTGAGAATGACAGAACGTTCGGAAAGTCCCTTGGCGCGGGCGGTGCGGACGTAGTCGCTTTCCAGCACCTGCAGCATGGCGCTGCGGGTGTGGCGCATCAGGACCGCGGCGATCGCGTTGCCCAGGACGAAAGCGGGCATGATGGTGGAGGCGAGGCTGGCGCGCCAGTTTTCGGTCAGCGGCACATAGCCGGAGGCCGGCAGCCAGCCGAGTTCGATCGAGAACAGGAAGATCAGCATGATGCCGAGCCAGAAATTCGGCGTCGAGATCCCCCACAGCGCGAACAGATTGGCGCCGTAGTCCCACATCGTGCCTTTCTTGACCGCCGAGACGATGCCGGCGGGAATCCCGATCAGGAACGCGATCACGATCGCCATCGCCGCGAGCTGCATCGTCACCGGCAGTTTTTGCGCGATCAATTCGCGCACCGGCACCTTGATGCGCAAGGACTCGCCGAAGTCGCCGGACAATACGCCCTTGATCCAGTAGACATATTGCACCGGCACCGGGCGGTCGAGCCGGTACTGCTGCCGGATCTGCTCGATGATGGCGGGATCGCGCTCCTCGCCGGCCATGATCAGCGCGGGATCGCCGGGCAACAAATGCTGCAGCGAAAAGATCAGGATCGACACGAAGAACAGTGTCGGGATCAACTGGACAAGGCGCCGTGCGAGGAAGTTCAGCATGGTGCGGGTGTCCCGGGCGCAGCCATGCTCACTTCAGCTTCAGCCCGATCACGCGCACCAATCCGTCGGGCATCTGCCGGTAACCCTCGAGCCTGGCGGTCTGCGCGATCAGGATCCTGCGGTGATAGATGTAGAGGATCGGGTTCTCATCGAGCGCGGCCTTGGCCAGCTTTTCATAGATCACCTTTCGCTGCGTCTGGTCGGTGACGAGGCGGCCGTCGTCGAGCGCCTTGTCGGCATCCGGATTGGACCACGCGCTGTAGTTCTGCGGCGCGCCGGTTTTCAGGAAGATGTAGGAATTGCCGTCGGGATCGATCCGTCCGCTCCATGCCAGCATATAGGCCTGATATTCGCCGGCCTCGGCCTGTTTCAGCGACGTCGCGAATTCGGTGACCCTGATCTTGATGTCGAAGCCGGTCTCCGCCGCCATCGACTGGATCACCTGCGCCACCGCTTCGGTTTCGGCGCCTTTCGGCACCATGAAGTCGACGCTGACCGGTGTCGTTACGCCGGCTTCCTTCAACAGCGCCTTGGCCTTGGCGACGTCGCGCCCGCGCACCGGGAAAGATTTTTGATAATAGGGATGGTCGGGATTGACCCATTGATTGCCGGGCTGGAACTCGCCGTTGAACACCACCTGGTTAATGGCCTCGCGATCGATCGACAGATCGAGCGCCTGGCGCACCTTGGCCGACTGGCTGAGCGGTCCTTTGGCCTTGTCTTTTCCGATGTTCAGGGTCACGCCCTGGTAGCCGAGTTCGATCGCGCTGGATAATTTCAGTTTCGGATCGGCCTGCACCGCCTTGATGTCGGTAGCCAGCAGGCGTTCGATCAGATCGAGGCCGCCGGATTTCAGATTGGCGAGGCGGACCGTCGCGTCCACCAGCGGCAGATAGACGATGCGGTCGATATGGACATTGTCCTTGTTCCAGTAGTCGGCGAATTTCTCGAACACGATGCGGTCCTGCTGCACCCGCTCGACGAATTTGTAGGGACCGGCGCAAACCGGATGCAGTCCGAACTTGTCGCCTAGTTCCTTCGCCGCCTTCGGCGAGACGATCATGCCCGCGCGGTCGGTGAGCTGCGCGACCAGCGGCGAGTAGGGTGTCTTCAATACGATCTTGATGGTCAGGGGATCGACGACGTCGATGTGGTCGATGGCGGCAAGCTCGGGCTTGCGAAACGACGCCGGCATCGTCAGATGGCGATCGAGCGAGAATTTCGCGGCCTCGGCGTCGAGCGGCTCGCCGTCCTGGAATTTCACGCCCGGCCGCAGCTTGATCGTGACCTCCTTGCCGTCGGCCGAGGTCTCGTGCGACAGCGCAAGCTGCGGCACGATGTTGAGCTTTTCGTCGATGTCGAACAGCTTGTCGCAGAAGGCGGCGAATACGATCCGGCCGACATAGGTCCGCGCCAGCGTCGGGTCGAGAATATCGGGGTCCTCGGCCAGCCCGATACGCAACGTGGTCTGGGCCTGAACACTTGCCTCGAACGACAGCAGCAAAGCCGCCGCCGTCACTGCCAAACGCAGGATTTTCATCGCTCTGTCCCCATATCCTCTTGGATTAAGTCCCTGATATATCAACCCCGGCCCGAGCGGGCCCTTCCGTTGCCCCACTGAACGCCGCGACCAATTTCTCCAGCGTCGGCGAAAAGCCGCCATCGGCGGGCACGATCGCCTCCGGCGGCGGCAGTTCGGCGGTGCGATGGCAGGCCGTTGCATGCCCGGTGCCGTCGGCGAGTAGTTGCGGCTCCTCGACCCGGCAACGCTCGATCGCGTAGGGGCAACGGGTATGGAAGCGGCAGCCCGAGGGCGGATGCAGCGCGCTCGGCATCTCGCCCTGCAGCACGATGCGGCTGCGCTTTGCCCGCGGTTTTGGTACGGGGATGGCCGACAGCAGCGCCCGGCTATACGGGTGCATTGGCGCGGCGAACAGCGCCTGGGCGTCGGCGATTTCGACAATGGTGCCGAGATTCATCACCGCAACCCGGTCGGCGATGTGTTTGACCACCGCCAAATCGTGCGAGACGAAGATGTAGGCAAGGCCAAGCCGGTCCTGCAGGTCGCGCAGCAGGTTCAGGATTTGCGAGCGAATCGAGACATCCAGCGCCGAGACCGGCTCGTCGCAGATGATCAGCTTCGGTTCCACCGCCAGCGCCCGTGCGATGGCGATGCGCTGGCGTTGGCCACCGGAAAACTCATGCGGATAGCGGCGCGCGAAGCGCGGCTCCAGCCCGACCAGCCGCAGCAGTTCCTCGACTCGCTCGCGGCGGCGCGGCGGCGGCACCAGATCATGCAGCGCCAAGGGCTCGGTCAGGATCTGGCTGACCGTCATGCGCGGATTGAGCGAGGCATAAGGGTCCTGAAAAATGATCTGCGCATCCCGGCGGAAGGTTCGCAGTTCGTTGGCATCCAACGCCAGCAGGTCGCGTCCTTCGAAACGGACGCTGCCGGCATCCGGCTCGATCAGCCGCAGCACCAACCGGCTCACGGTGGACTTGCCGCAGCCGGACTCGCCGACCAGCGCCAGCGTCTTGCCGGCTTCGACGGCAAAACTGACTCCGTCGACGGCTTTGACGTGAGCGGTCGGCCGGCCGAATACCGAACGCTCGGCGACGAAATGCTTGACCAGGCCTTCGACTTCGAGGAGGGGCATCACGACACCAGCCTCTCCAGTGGCGCCCGGACGCAGCGCGACGCATGACCGGGGCTCAGCATCGCCAGCGGCGGCGGTGCGGCGAGGCAGATGTCGCTCACGAAGGGACAGCGCGCGGCAAAGCGGCAGCCGGACGGCGGATTGGCCATGTTCGGCACCATGCCCTCGATGGTCGCGAGATGCGAGGCGCGGCGGTCGAGCCGCGGGATCGAACCGAGCAGGCCGACGGTGTAGGGATGTTGCGGATTGGCAAAGAGCTCATCGACCGGCGCGCGTTCGACGATCTCGCCGGCATACATCACCGCGACCTCATCGCAGACTTCGGCGACGACGCCGAGATCGTGGGTGATCAGAATGATCGCAGCCCCACTGGCGGCCTTCAGTTCGCGCATCAGATCGAGGATCTGCGCCTGCAAGGTGACGTCGAGCGCAGTGGTCGGCTCGTCCGCGATCAGAAGGCGCGGGTCGCAGGCCAGCGCCATCGCGATCATCACGCGCTGGCGCATGCCCCCGGACAGCTTGTGCGGATATTCGTCGATGCGCTTGTCGGGTGAGGGGATGTGGACGCGGCGCAACAGCTCGATGGCGCGCTCGCGGGCCTGGCGCCGCGTTCCGCCGCGGTGGCGCAAAATCGTCTCGATGATCTGGTCGCCGATGGTGAAGCTCGGATTGAGCGAGGTCATCGGCTCCTGAAAGATCATCGCGAGGCGATTGCCGCGGAGGTCGCGCAAGGTCTGGTCGGGGACGTCGAGCAGGTCAAAACCGTCGAACCGGATCGAGCCCGAGACCTCGGCGGAGTATTTTGACAACAGTCCCATGATCGCGAGCGAGGTCACACTCTTGCCGCAGCCGGACTCGCCGACCAGCCCCAGCGTCGCGCCGTTGGCGACACTGAGATCGACGCGATCGACCGCGTGCGTCGTACGGCCGTCGTCGCCATGGAAGATGACGCGCAAGCCCTCGATTTCGATCAGCGGGCTTGCCGTCATGCTTGGCGCAATCCTTGGCTCGCAATCGCGGCGTTGATGCCGGCGTCGATGGTCTCGCGGTCGGTGATCCCGGCCGGATTTTTTCGGGTGGGGAGAAATTGCCGGAAATGCACCCAGCGCTCGCGGCTGACCTGTTCAAGCCGTTCCAGTTCGGCCAACGGATCGGAATGATCGTCGACGCGCAGGTCGAGATCGGACCATTCTTCCGCGCCATGAATCAGCAGTGCCGCCGATTGCTTGCCGCGCTTGTCGCCGCCGGCAGCTTCGCCGGCCTGCAACGCTGCGATCAGCCGTCGGGCGAAGGGAGCGCTAGCGTTCGCGACGTAGGCTTTCGCGGTTTCATCGAGTACCGCCACGCCAGCCAGCATGTTGCCGGCGATCGAAAAGCCATCGCCCTGGACATGCCCGCACCAGTCGACGCATTCCTTGCCGGTGAAAGATGCGACGCGGCCGTTGGCATCCATCACGTGCAGTTGCCGGCTCTCGCGGCCGCTATCGGCTGCAACAAGGGTTTTGACGATATCGCCGGGCGCGCGCCCCTCGCGCAGCAGTTTCACGCCATCGATGCCGTAATAGGGATTAACCAATGCCTGCGTCGCGACGGCGCCGCATCCAGCGGCGATATGCGGCACGCGGGCGCCGACCGCAAAAAATCGCGTCGCGACCGCGATGCCGAAATGGTCGGTGGCGCTATCGCGGGCGATGATCGACCAGGTCATCTCAGGACTTCTCTGCCTTACCGTCCGGCCGCGTAGCCCTGCATGCCCCGCGGATTGGCGGCGGCGCGGCGGCGGCGGCCAACTTTCGAGGCCGCGGTCAGGCGTCCCTCCGACCAGTCGGGGCCGATATCGACGAGATGGCCGCGGCTCTTCAGCGTATCCACGGTTGCCTTCGGCACGCGGTTTTCGAGCACCAGCACGCCGGGGCGCGCGGTGCGCGGCCAGAACGAGATCGGGAAATGTTCGGAATGCCAGGCAGGCGCGTCGATCGCTTCCTGCAGATTGAGCTTGGCGTGGACGTGCCGCAGGAAGAACTGCGTGGTCCATTGATCCTGCTGGTCGCCGCCGGGCGAACCCCAGGCCATGTACGGTTCGCCGTCGCGATAGCATAGGGTGGGCGAGAGCGTCGTGCGCGGCCGCTTGCCCGGTGCCAGTGCTGCCGGATGGTCTTCCTCCAGCCAGAACATCTGCGCGCGGCTGCCGAGGCAGAAGCCGAGTTCCGGAATCACCGGTGAGGATTGCAGCCAGCCGCCGGACGGCGTCGCCGAGATCATGTTGCCGGCCTGGTCGATGATGTCGAAATGCACGGTGTCGCCGCGCACCTCGCCGAACCGGCCAACCGTCGGCTCGCCCGCGCCCATCGCGCCGACAGCTTCGCGATGCCCTTCGGCGCGGCGCAGTTTGACGACCGAGCCAAAACCTTCGACCGAGCCGGGGACGAAATCGAGCGAGGCCTTGTCGCGGGAGATCAGCTTGCGGCGTTCGTCGTTATAGGCGTCCGACAACAAGGTCGCGATCGGGATCTCCGTGAATTTCGGATCGCCGTAAAACTTCTCGCGGTCGGCAAAGGCGAGCTTGGCCGCTTCGATCTGCAGATGGATGAACTCGGGGCCGGCGGGATCGAGCCCGTCGAGTTCGAAATCCCTTCAGCAGCGCGAGCTGCTGCAGCATCACCGGGCCCTGGCTCCAGACCCCCGGCTTGCACACTGTGTAGCGGCCGTAATCATAGGTCAGCGGCGCCTCGATGGTCGGGTGCCAGCGCGCCATGTCGTCGGCCGAGAGCACGCCCTTGTGCGGCGAGCCGCTGACGTCCATGACTTCCTGGGTGCGGCAGAATTTGTCGATCGCCTCGGCCACAAAACCGTGCGACCAGGCTTTTCGTGCGGCTTCGATCTGGGCGACCCGATCGGAGCCCGCGCTTTCGGCTTCTTTGAGAATGCGTGCGTAGGTTTCCGAAAGTGTTTTGTTGGTGAAGAGCGTGCCCGGTTTCGGCACCTCATTGTTCGGCAGATAGACGGCGGCCGACGTCGTCCAATGATTGCGGAATAGCTTTTCGACGATCTGGATGGTGGCGGCGGCACGCTCGACCAGCGGGTAACCGTCGCGGGCATAGGCGATCGCGGGTTCCAGCACGTCGCGCAGCCGCATGGTGCCGTAGTCGCGCAGCAACAGCATCCAGGTTTCGAACGTGCCGGGCACGCAGGCGGCGAGCAGTCCGGTGCCGGGCACCATCTCCAGCCCTTCGCTGCGGTAATGCGCGATGGTTGCTTTCGCGGGCGCGGGGCCCTGGCCGCAAATCACCTCGGTGCGCGCGCGTTTGGTATCATGGACTATAACAGGGACGTCGCCGCCGGGACCGTTAAGATGCGGCTCGACTACCTGCAACGTAAAGGCCGTGGCGACGCCGGCGTCGAAGGCGTTGCCGCCTTTCTCCAAAATACCCATCCCGACGGCGGTCGCGATCCAGTGGGTCGAGGTGACAACCCCGAATGTGCCTTCGATTTCCGGCCTGGTCGTGAACGGATCGGGATTGATGTTGCTCATGGGAACCTGTTTTTTCGCTGGTATCTTGGTGCGGGCGCACTTGATCACAGGCGGGGGCTGCTGCCAACCGGTGGGTTGACAAGGTTGGCTCCCATCCGCGTGATCATGCGGAAACGGCGGCCGGGACTGGATTGTTGACGGCGTGGCAGGCGACGCCGTCGATCAACGCTGGCGCCACTTTGCGGCAGAGATCGAACGCCAGCGGGCAGCGCGGATTGAAGGCGCATCCCGGCGGCGGATCGATCGGATTGGGGATTTCGCCCTTGACCGGAATCCGCTGGCGGCCGGACATCGCGAGATCGGGAACCGCGCCCAGCAGCATTTTGGTATAGGGCATCCGCGGATTGTTGAAGAGTTCGCGCCCCTCCGCGATCTCGACAATGCGGCCGAGATACATCACGCCGATGCGGCTCGCCATGTGGCGCACGACCGCGAGGTTATGGCTGATGAAGAGATAGGTGAGGCCGAACTTGTCCTGCAGGTCGCGCATCAGATTGAGGATCTGCGCCTGCACGGAGACGTCCAGCGCCGAGGTCGGCTCGTCGCAGACGATGAACTCGGCTTCCGAGGCCAGCGCCCGCGCAATCGCTATGCGCTGCCGCTGGCCGCCGGAGAATTCGTGCGGAAATTTCAGGCCGTCATCCGCATGCAGCCCGACCAAATTCAGCAACTCGCCGACGCGGGCCCGGATGTCGCGCTCGCCCTGGATCAGGTCGAAGGCGCGGATCGGTTCGGCAACGATGGCATCGACCCGGAAGCGCGGGTTGAGGCTGGCGTAAGGATCCTGAAAAATCATCTGGATGCGGCGGCGCAATCGCTGGCGGGCCTGCGACTGCTTGCGGTCGGTCATCGAAATGCCGTCGATGATCACCTCGCCCGAACTCGGCGGCAGCAATCCGACCACCATGCGGGCGACGGTGGTCTTGCCCGAGCCGGATTCGCCGACCAGCGCAAACGTCTCGCCCTTCCTGATATCGAAGGTGACGCCGTCGACGGCCTTGAGAAATTCCAGATGGCCACCTTCGAGCACGCGGTTGAGCCACGGTTTCGAGACGTCGAACACGCGGCGCAAATTCCTGACGTCGATAAAGGGTGCCGGGCTCATGCCGCGCTCTCCTTGACGATTTCCTTTGGCGCGGCATCATAGAGATGGCAGGCGACCGCCTGCGTGGCGTGAGGAATAGGCTCCGGACGTTCGACGCTGCAGCGATCGAACGCGAACGCGCAGCGCGGGTTGAACGAGCAGCCCGGCGGGATCGCCGACAGCCGCGGCATTGAACCTGGAATCTGCACCAGCCGCTTGTCGTCGCCGGCCAGTGTCGGGATCGCGCCCATCAGGCCCTTGGCGTAGGGATGCAGCGGGTTCTGCACGACGTCCTGCACCGGCCCGATCTCGGCGATCCGGCCCGAATACATCACAGCAACCCGGTCGGAGGTTTCGGCGATGACGCCCATGTCGTGCGTCACCAGCATGACGGCGGTGCCGTGGTCGCGGCCGAGGCGCTTGATCAGGGAGATGATCTGGGCCTGGACGGAGACGTCGAGCGCGGTGGTCGGCTCGTCGGCGATGATCAGCTCGGGCTCGGCGCAGATCGCCAGCGCAATCACGACGCGCTGGCGCATGCCGCCGGAGAATTCGTGCGGATAGGCGTCGATGCGCTTTTCCGGCGCGGGAATGCCGACCTCGGCCAACAGATCGATGGCGCGCTTGCGCGCTGCCGACTCCGACAGGTTGGTGTGGGTGCGGATGGTCTCGATGATCTGGTCGCCGATCCGGTACAGCGGATTGAGGCTGGTCAGCGGATCTTGGAAGATCATGCCGATGCGTTTGCCGCGGATGCGGCGGATCTCTTCCGGCGGCAGATGATCGATCCGCATGCCCGACAGATAGATCTCGCCGCCCGCGATCCGGCCGGGCGGATCGATCAGCCCGATCACCGCAAGTCCCGTGACCGATTTGCCGGCGCCGGATTTGCCGACCACGCCCAGCACTTCGCCCTTGGCGATGTCGAACGAAACGCCGTCGATGGCGCGCAGCGTGGTGTGGCGGGTGACGAACTCCACCTCGAGATTGCGGACGGAGAGGACAGGTGTGGTCATCGGAGCTTTGGATTGAGCGCGTCGCGCAGCCAGTCGCCGAGCAAATTGATGGAGACGATCAGCCCGGCCAGCGCGAAGCCGGGGAAGGCGACGATCCACCATTCGCCCGCGAACAGATAATTGTTGCCGATCCGGATCAGGGTGCCGAGCGACGGCATGGTGTCGGGCATGCCCGCGCCCAGGAACGACAGCGTCGCCTCGGTGATGATCGCGAGCGCGAGGTTGATGGTGGCGATCACGAGAATCGGCCCCATCGTGTTCGGCAGCACGTGACGCAGCATGATGACGGGGGCGGGCAGGCCGATCAGCTGGGCCGCGGCCACATAGTCCCTGTTCTTCTCGACCATGACCGAGCCGCGCACGGTGCGGGCGTATTGCACCCAGAAACTCAGGCCGATCGCGACCACCAGCACGGCGAGCGTACTCATGGCGTCCAGCCGGTTGCCGAACACGGATTTGGCGACGCCGTTGACCATCAGCGCGATCAGGATGGCGGGAAAGGTGAGCTGCACGTCGGCCACGCGCATGATCAGGCCATCGACGGCGCCGCCGACATAGCCGGCGATCAGGCCGAGCGTGATGCCGAGCGCGCCGGCGAAGATGACGCCGAGCACGCCGACGACCAGCGAAATCCGCAGGCCGTAGAGGATCGCCGAGAAAACGTCGCGGCCCTGCTCGTCAGTGCCGAGCAGGAACGGGCTTTGGCCGTCGGCGGTCCACAGCGGCGCGATCCGCGAATTCATCAGCTGCAACTGCGCCGGATCGAACGGGTTCTGCACCGAGAGTACCGAAGCGAAGATCGCCAGCAGAAAAAACAGCAATGTGATGGCCGCCGCGACCATCGTCAGCTTGGAACGGCGGAACGAATAGAACACATCGCTTGCCAACGCGCGCCGTAACCAGCCGTTAGTGGCGCGCGCCGGCGGCGCGCTCGGTTCGGCCTTGTGTGGGACCACGACGTCGGACATCAAAATCTCTCTTCAAGCCGGACGGCTGAGGGTCGAGCGCAGGCGCGGATCGACCACGGTATAGAGGATATCGACCACGAGATTGATGGTGACGAAGATCAGCGACACCATCAGCAGGTACGCCGCCATGATCGGGATATCCACGTTTTGCACTGCCTGTACGAACAGCAACCCCATGCCGGGCCACTGGAATACGGTTTCGGTGATGATCGCAAATGCAATAACCGAGCCAAACTGCAGCCCGGCTACGGTGATGACGGGAACCAGCGTGTTCTTCAGCGCGTGGCCGAAATGGATGGCGCGCGTCGTCAAGCCCCGGGCGCGGGCAAAGCGGATATAGTCGGTGCGGAGCACTTCCAGCATTTCGGCGCGCACCAGCCGCATGATCAGGGTCATCTGGAACAAGCCCAGCGTGATCGACGGCATGATCAGCGCCTTGAGGCCGGAGACGGTGAGCAGGCCGGTGGTCCACCAGCCGAGCCGCACCACCTCGCCGCGGCCGAACGAGGGCAGCCAGCCCAGCGTCACCGCGAACAGATAGATCAGGAGAATGCCGATCAGGAAAGTCGGCAGCGAGATTCCGATCAGCGATACCGCCTGGAATATTTTGGCCAGCACGGTGTCACGCCGCAGTGCCGAATAGACGCCCATCAGGATCCCGAACACCATCGCGAAAATCGTGGCGCAGATCGCAAGCTCCAGCGTCGCCGGCATCCGTTCGACCAGCAGGCTCGAGACCGGCTGGCGGAACTGATACGACACGCCGAACTTGAACTGGGCGGCATCGCCGAGATAGTGCGCGAACTGCACGATGACCGGATCGTTCAAACCGAGCGATTGGCGTATCGCCTCGCGTTCGGCAGCGGTGGTATCCTGCGAGACGATCTGGTTGACCGGGTCACCGGCGAACCGGAACATCGAAAACGAGATGATCCCGACCGCGATCATGACGCCAATGGCCTGGATCGCGCGGCGAAGAGTGAAAGCGAGCATGTGATCCTTTCACTTCTCTCTTATAGTGTGGCGGACGTCGCTGTCCGCCGGAAACGAAAAGTCCCGGGAGCGTGAAACCACGGGGACCCGGGTCGATAAGGCCGCCTTATTCTTCTTGTTTGGTCGCCCAATACAGCAGCACCTGGTTGTCGGCCCGCTGCGTCAATTTCACCTTCTTGGACACGCCCCACGCCAGCGCCTGCTGATGCAGCGGGATGTAGGCGTAGTCCTTGGCGGCGATCTCGAAGGCTTCCTTGATCAAAAGATCGCGCTTGGCGGTATCGGTTTCCAGCAGCACCTTGTCGGCGATCGCGTCCATGCTCTTGTTGCAATAGCCGCCGAGATTGGCTTCGCCGCGGGGGGATTTCGGATCGTCGCGGCAACCCATGATGTCGTAGAGCACATTTTGCGCGTCGGATGTCGCCGGGGTCCAGCCCAGCATGTAGAGCGAGGTCTGGAATCCGCCGGGCTTGAGCACCTTGGCGAAATACTGCGCCTTGGGCTGCGCCAGCAGATTGATCTTGACCCCGATGCGGGCAAGCATGCCGACGACCGCCTGGCAGATTGCGGCGTCGTTGACGTAGCGATCGTTGGGGCAGTCCATCGTCACTTCGAAGCCATCGGGATACCCGGCCTCGGTGAGCAATTTCTTGGCGCCGTCGGGATCGAACTTGGGACGGGTGAAGTCGCCTGACGATTTAAACAATTGCGGCGCGATCATCAGCGCCGACGGCGTCGACAGACCGCGCATGACGCGGGTCTTGATCAATTCGACATCGATCGCCTTGTAGAAGGCCTCGCGGACGCGAATGTCCTTGAAGGGATTCTTGCCCTTGACGTTCGAGTACAACAGTTCGTCGCGGGTCTGGTCCATGCCGATGAAGATGGTGCGCAATTCCGGTCCGGTCATCACGCTGGCATTGGCGCTGGAATTCACCCGCGCGATATCCTGGATTGGAACCGGCTCGATCACGTCGACCTCGCCCGAGAGCAGGGCGGCGACGCGCGTCGCATCGGACCCGATCGGCGTGAAGATGATTTCCTTCAGATTATGCTCGGGCTTGCGCCACCAGTTCGGGTTGGCCTTGAACACGGTCTTGACGCCGGGCTGATGGCTTTCGACCATGAAGGGACCGGTGCCGTTGGCGTTGAGCGAGGCGTAGCTCGGCGTCGTCGCAGCGGCCGGCGTCGGCGCCACCGCGTTGTGTTCCTCGCACCACTTCTTGTCCATGATGTACCAGCCGTCCCATTGCGAAATCAGAATGGGATTCGGCGAGTCCAATTTCACGTCGACCGTGTAGTCGTCGATCTTGACGAATTTGGCGTCGGCGGGAACGTTGGTCAGGAAGTTCGAGCCCTTGGCGCGCACGCGCTCGGCTGAAAACAGCACGTCGTCGGCGGTGAAGGGATCGCCATTGTGAAACTTGACGTTCTTGCGCAGATGGAAGCGCCAGCGGGTCGGTTCCGGAGTTTCCCAGCTTTCGGCGAGCGCCGGGATGATCTTCAGGTCCTTGTCGCGGGCCACGAGCCCTTCATAGACGTGGCCGTGATGGGCGATCGTGGTGGTTTCCTTGAGCGTATAGGGATCGAGCGATTTGAGGTCGCCCTGGTTGGCGTAGCGCAGCGTCTGGGCCGATGCCGGTGCAACCGCAAAGGCGACGATTGAAAGCAAGGTCGCTGCAAGCAAACTCTGACGTACCGACATTTTGATCGTGTTCCCCGCTTTGATAGCCCGTTTCCGCAAGTTCCGGCGGATATTGCCGATCCATGGTGCCAGAGTCCAGCCGCCGCGCAAGCGCGATTTCCCTCAATTGCGGACCGGTTTGCGCGGCAATGCGGCAATGATTAGCTTCACCTTAAGCCGCGCGCGCAAGCGCGTGACATTCAACTTTCGGAGTGCCGGATGGCGGAACTGAAGGCCGATGTTCTTGTCCTTGGGGCGGGCATGGTGGGCGTCGGCGCCGCCCTGCACCTGCAAAAGCGGGGCCGCGACGTGGTCCTGATCGACAAGCACGCGCTCGCCGGCGAAGAGACCAGCTATGGAAACGGCGGACTGATCGAATCCGCGTCGGTGTTTCCCTACATGTTTCCCCGCGATCTCGGCCAGATCCTTCGCTACGCGTCGAATCGCGCGCCGCAGGTGCGCTACAGCCTGTCCGATCTCCCGGCATTCCTGCCATGGCTGGTGCGTTATTATCTGGCGTCTTCGCCGGCGCGGGCGCTGCACAGCGCGATGGCCGAATTGCCGCTGATCCAGCGCAGCCTGATCGAGCACGAGGCGCTGATCGCGGAAGCCAATGTGCCGGAGTTGTTGCGGCGCACCGGCTGGATCAAGCTGTTTCGCTCCGAGGCGACGCTCGCCGGTGCCAGCCGCGACCTCGAACGCGCCAGAGAATATGGCGTCGCGGGCGAGATTCTCGACGCGACAGCGATTCTGGCGCGCGAGCCCAATCTGACCGGCGACTTCGCCGGCGCGACCTATTTTCCGACACCCGGCTTCGTTCCTGATCCCGGTGGCCTCGCCAAAGCCTATGCGGCGCTGTTCGGCCGCAAGGGCGGGCGGTTTCTGGTCGGCGACGCGCGAACGCTCGAAGCGTCCGGCGGGCGGTGGCGGGTGGCGACGCTGGAGGGCACGTTGACCGCGCGCGAGGTCGTGGTCGCGATGGGGCCGTGGTCCGATCAGATATTCGGTCCGCTCGGCTATTCGATCCCGCTCAAGGTCAAGCGCGGCTATCATCTGCATCTGCAGCCGCGCGGCAATGCCGTGCTCAATCATCCCGTTCTGGATTCCGACCTCGGCTATTTGCTGGCGCCGATGAACCGAGGCATCCGCATCACCACGGGTGTGGAGTTCGCCCGCCGCGATGCGCCGCCGACGCCCCTCCAGGTGCTGCGGGCGCTGCCGCGGGCGCATGCGCTGTTTCCGCTGGGAGACCCGATCGACGCCAAACCCTGGATGGGGGCGCGGCCCTGCTTGCCGGATATGCTGCCGGTGATCGGCAAGGCGCCCCGCCATGCCGGGCTGTGGTTCGATTTCGGCCACCAGCACCACGGGCTGACGCTGGGGCCTGCAACCGGCCGCCTGCTGGCGGAAATGATGACCGGCGAGACCCCGTTCGCCGATATCAGGCCTTTTGCCGTGGAGCGTTTTGGTTGACCATGCGGGACGAATGAGAGGCAGGGGCAGTGTGTTGTCCTTGCGTGACGAGGCCTGTCGCGGCGATACTGCGGCAGGCGGTCAGGAGCGATCAGGAGCGGTCATGAAGGTAAACGTCGAAATAGATTGCACACCCCTCGAAGCCCGGCAGTTTTTCGGACTTCCCGATGTGCAGCCGATGCAGACGGCCGTGATGGAGAAGCTGCAGCAGCAGATGCTGAGCAATATCGAAAAGGTCTCGCCGGAAGCGCTGATCCAGAGCTGGTTCACCTTCGATCCGAAGATCGCCGAGCGGTTTCAGGACATGTTCGTGACCATGGCCGGCCTCGGCGGCTCCAGCAAGGGCAAGAAATAGTGGCAGCGACCGACGAGGGCGCGCCGCGGCAAGAAAAAAAGCTTCGGGCGCCGAGCCTGTTCATGATGCTGGCGGAGGCGAGGAGCCTGTTCGAACTGAATTCGAGCCTGCTGCTGTCGCCGGTGCTGCTGCGCGCGCCGAAAGGCGACGGTCATCCGGTGCTGGCGCTGCCGGGATTTCTTGCCAGCGATCTGTCGATGGCGCTGATGCGGCGCTATCTGAAGGAGCTCGGCTACGACGCCCATGCCTGGAATATGGGCCGCAATCTCGGCGGCCTCTCCAGCCTGCGCGGTTCGCTGCGCGACCTGCTGAAGCAGATTCACGAGACCACCGAACGGAAGGTCAGCATTGTTGGCTGGAGTCTCGGCGGCGTCTATGCGCGCGATCTGGCGCTGCAACTGCCTGACATGGTGCGATCGGTGATCACGCTTGGCAGTCCGTTCGCCAACGATGTCAGGGCGACCAACGCGACGCGGCTGTACGAAGCGTTGTCGGGCGAGGGCGTCAACGACAATCCGGAGATCCGGGAGGCCATTGCCGGCGACCTGCCGGTTCCCGCGACCTCGATCTATTCCCGTACCGACGGCATCGTTAACTACCAGACCTGCCTGCTGCGCCCCTCCGATACCGCCGAGAATATCGAGGTGCATCTCGCCAGCCATGTCGGCCTCGGCGTCAATCCCGCGGCGCTATGGGCGGTGGCCGATCGGCTGTCGCAGGCGGAGGGCGAATTCAGGCAATTTGACCGATCGGGGCCGTTTGCCATTGCATATGCGCCCCCGGAAAATGCACAATCCTGATCAATGTCCTGATATCCTCGGGGCCGTGTGAACGCCAGAAGCGCCGCCAAGGCGCCGCGTGATTTGTTTCTCGGGAGGAGAATATGAGCGACGCCAAAAAGCTGTCCTCGATGGATGCTTCGTTTCTGTATCTGGAAACGCCGGAAATGCCGATGCATGTCGGGAGCATGGCGATCTTCCGCTTGCCCGAGAATTACAACGGCAACTTCTTCGAAGACTTCAAGGCGATGATCGCCTCCCGGCTGCACATCGCGCCGATCCTGAAAGCGCGGCTGGAAAAGGCGCCGCTCGACATCGATCATCCATCGTGGGTCGAGGACGACCAGTTCGACATCGACCGTCATATTTTCCGCGGCAGTCTGCCGGCGCCCTATGACCGCGCGACGCTGGAGCGCATCGTCGGCTGGATGCATGCAAAACTGCTCAACCGCGCCCGGCCGCTGTGGGAGTTCTATGTCTTCGAGGGCATGAAAGACAACGAGATCGGGCTGTATTCCAAGATGCATCACGCCTGCATCGACGGCGGTGCCGGTGCTGCGCTGACCAACATGATCTACGACGTGACGCCGGTGCCGCGGGTGGTCGAGCCGCCGATTCCGCAGGCCAAGGGCGGGCCGGAGCCGCGCGACATCGCCGCCAACCTGATCGACTCCTATCAGGCGCTTTGGCGGCAGCCGTTCGACGGCTCGTCGACGCCGAAGAGCATCGACCTGCCGCGGTCGGGAAAGAGCGACCTCGGATCGATCCTGTTCGACAACGCCATGTTCCAGATCGAGAGCGCGGTGAAATTCGCCAGCAGCGTGCCGACCATGCTCAAGAGCGTCTCCGACGTGATCGGCAAGGTCACCGATCCCAAATCGCGCGACAGCATCGCCAGCATGATGTCGCCGCCTACGATCCTGAACAAGGCGATCTCGTCGGAGCGCAGCTTTGCCGGCACCTCAATCTCGCTGTCGAAGGCCAAGGCGCTGGCCAAACTGTCCGGCGGCAAGCTCAACGACGTCGTGCTGGCGCTCTCCTCCGGTGTGGTGCGCCGCTATCTCTTGGAGCGCGGCGCCCTGCCGGCCAAGGCGATGACCGCCGCGGTGCCGATCTCGCTGCGCGAAGAGGGCAATACCGACGCCAACAACCAGGTATTCGGCATGATCTGCTCGATCGCCACCAACGTCGAGGACCCGAAGGAACGGCTCGAAACGATCATCGCGCAGTCGACCAAATCCAAGGAAATGTCGCATCCGCTGCGGGCGCTGATGCCGCAGGTGTCCAACATCTCGATGCTGGGCGCGCCGATCGTGGTGCAGATCATGGCGCTGCTCTACAGCCGCTCCGATCTCTCCAACGTGCTGCCGCCGGCAGCAAATATCACCGTCTCCAACGTGCCGGGGCCGCGGCAGACGCTCTATGCGGCGGGCGCGGAGTTGCTGCACATCTTCCCGGTGTCGATCTCGACCCACGGGCTGGCGCTCAACATCACCGTGCAGAGCTATCGCGACCAGCTCGATTTCGGTTTCATCGCCGGCGCCAACGTCATTCCCCACGTCCAGGTTTTGTGCGACATGCTGCCGCTCGAATTCGAGGCGCTGGAGAAGGCGTTCGCGCCGCCGCCGGCCGAAATCAAGGGCGCCGCTGAATAGGGTTTTGTCATGATCGAGATGCCGCCGCTGCAGTTCGCCCAGACCAACGGCATTCGCATGGGCTATTACGAGGCAGGACCCGCGTCCGACAAGCCGCCGGTCATTCTCTGCCATGGCTGGCCGGAGATCGCGTTTTCCTGGCGTCACCAGATCAAGGCGCTGGGCGAGGCCGGGATCCGCGTGATCGCGCCGGACCAGCGCGGCTATGGCGCCACCGACCGGCCGGAGCCGGTCGAAGCCTATGACATGGAGCAACTGACCGGCGACCTCGTCGGCCTGCTCGACCATCTCAAGATCGACAAGGCGATCTTCGTCGGCCACGACTGGGGCGGCTTCATCGTCTGGCAGATGCCGCTGCGGCACCTCGGCCGCGTCGCCGGTGTCGTCGGCGTCAACACGCCGCACAACCCGCGGGCGCCGGTGGATCCGATCGAACTGTTCCGCCAGCGCTTCGGCGACAGCATGTATATCGTGCAGTTTCAGGCCCCCGGCAACGAACCCGACAAGATCTTCGGCAGCCGGGTCGAACAGACCTTCGACGCCTTCATGCGCAAACCGGTGCCGCGCGCCGCCGACGCCCCGGCCGAACAGGTGGTCGCCGGCGTCGGCGCGTCGCCGCGGCTCAATCTGGCGTTTCCGCAGATGATCGCCGGCTATGACGCCAAACACGATCCGCGCACGCCGATCCTGTCGGCGGAGGAAAAGCAGGTGTTCGTCGACACCTTCACGAAGACGGGATTCACCGGCGGCATCAACTGGTATCGCAACTTCACCCGCAACTGGCAGCGCTCGGCCGGTCTCGATCACACCGTGCGGGTGCCGTCGCTGATGATCATGGCCGAAAACGACCAGGTGCTGCCGCCGTCGGCAGCCGACGGCATGGAAAAGCTGATCCCCGACCTCGAAAAATACCTGGTGAAGGGCAGCGGCCATTGGACGCAGCAGGAAAAGCCGGAAGAGGTCAGCGCCAAGCTGATCGACTGGCGTAGGAAGAGATTTGGGTGAGGGCTTACGGATCCCCGGTCGTCATTGCGAGGAGCGCAAGCGCCGAAGCAATCCACACTTGCTTTGCCGCTCGATGGATTGCTTCGCTTCGCTCGCAATGACGGGTTGAGAGCAGAAGTCGGACTAAGGCAGGAGAAGATCTCGCAATGGCGTCACCCAATAAACTCAGTCCGATCCCGCATCCTCCGAAAAAACCCGTGGTCGGCAACATGCTGTCGCTGGACCCGAACGCGCCGGTGCAGCATCTGGTGCGGCTGACCAAGGAGCTCGGGCCGATCTATTGGCTCGACATGATGGGCGCGCCGCTGGTGATCGTGTCCGGCCACGATCTCGTCGAGGAACTCTCCGACGAAAAACGCTTCGACAAGGCGGTGCGCGGGTCGCTGCGCCGGGTTCGCGCGGTCGGCGGCGACGGGCTGTTCACCGCCGATACCTCGGAGCCGAACTGGAGCAAGGCGCACAACATCCTGCTGCAGCCGTTCGGCAACCGCGCGATGCAGTCCTATCACCCGAGCATGGTCGATATCGCCGAGCAGCTGGTGAAGAAATGGGAGCGGCTGAACGCCGACGAGGAGATCGACGTCGTCCACGAAATGACGGCGCTGACGCTCGACACCATCGGGCTCTGCGGGTTCGACTACCGTTTCAATTCTTTCTATCGCCGCGACTACCATCCCTTCGTGGAATCGCTGGTGCGCTCGCTCGAGACCATCATGATGACGCGTGGCCTGCCGCTCGAGGGCCTGTGGCTGCAGAAGCGCCGCAAGGATCTGGCGCAGGACGTCGCCTTCATGAACAAGATGGTCGACGAGATCATCGCCGAGCGGCGCGGCAACGCCGAGGCCGCCGAGGGCAAGAAGGACATGCTCGGCGCCATGATGACCGGCGTCGACCGTGCCACCGGCGAGCAGCTCGACGACGTCAACATCCGCTACCAGATCAACACGTTCCTGATCGCGGGCCACGAGACCACCAGCGGCCTGTTGTCCTGCACGATCTACGCGCTGCTCAAGCATCCCGAGATCCTCAAGAAGGCCTATGAGGAAGTCGACCGGGTGCTCGGTCCCGATATCAATGTCCGGCCGACCTATCAGCAGGTCACCCAGCTCACCTACATCACGCAGATTTTGAAAGAAGCGCTGCGGCTGTGGCCGCCGGCGCCGGCCTATGGCATCGCGCCGCTCAACGACGAGACCATCGGCGGCAAATACAAGCTGCGGAAGAACACGTTCATCACCGTGCTGGTGATGGCGCTGCACCGCGATCCCAGCGTGTGGGGACCGAACCCGGACAAATTCGATCCGGAGAATTTTAGCCGCGAGGCCGAGGCGGCGCGCCCGGTCAATGCCTGGAAGCCGTTCGGCAACGGCCAGCGCGCCTGCATCGGCCGCGGCTTTGCGATGCATGAGGCGGCACTGGCGATCGGCATGATCCTGCAGCGCTTCAAGCTGGTCGACAACCACCGCTACCAGATGCACCTGAAGGAAACGCTGACGATCAAGCCCGACGGCTTCAAGATCAAGGTGCGGCCGCGCGCCGACCGCGAGCGTGGCGCGTTCACCGGCGGTACGGCCGCCGCCGTAGCGTCGACCGCCGCGGCGCCGCCCGCGCGGACGCGTCCGGGACACAACACGCCGCTCCTGGTGCTGTACGGCTCCAACCTCGGCACCGCGGAAGAACTGGCGACGCGGGTCGCCGATCTCGCCGAGGTCAACGGCTTTGCAACAAAACTCGCGCCGCTCGACGACTACGTCGGCAAGCTGCCGGAGCAGGGCGGCGTTTTGATCTTCTGCGCGTCCTATAATGGCGCAGCACCTGACAACGCCACGCAATTCGTCAAATGGCTCGGCGGCGATCTGCCGAAGGATGCCTTTGCAAAACTGCGCTACGCGGTGTTCGGCTGCGGCAACAGCGACTGGGCCGCGACCTATCAATCGGTTCCGCGCGGGATCGACGAGCAACTGAAAGCGCATGGTGGGCGCAGCGTCTATGCGCGCGGCGAGGGCGATGCCCGCAGCGACCTTGACGGCCAGTTCGAAAAATGGTTCGCGGCGCTCGGGCCTGCTGCCGCGCAGGAGTTCGGCCTCGCCTCGAACATCACGCGCAGCGCCGACGACGAGCCGCTCTACAAGATCGAGCCGGTGGCGCCGTCAGTGGTGAATGCAATCGTGGCATTGGGCGGCGCCGCGCCGATGAAGGTGCTGGTCAATTCCGAACTGCAGAACAAGGCGGGCGCGCATCCCTCCGACCGCTCGACCCGGCATGTCGAGGTGCAGCTGCCCGCCGGTATCGCCTACCGCGTCGGCGACCATCTGAGCGTAGTGCCGCGCAACGATCCAGCGCTGGTCGATTCCGTCGCGCGCCGCTTCGGCTTCCTGCCGGCCGATCAGATCCGCCTCCAGGTCGCCGAAGGCCGCCGTGCGCAATTGCCGCTCGGCGACGCGGTGTCGGTCGGGCGTCTTCTGACCGAGTTCGTCGAGCTGCAGCAGGTCGCGACCCGCAAGCAGATCCAGATCATGTCGGAAAACACCCGCTGTCCGGTCACCAAGCCGAAACTGCTTGGCCTTGTCGGCGACGACGCTGATTCGACGGAGCGTTACCGGACCGAGGTGCTGGGAAAACGCAAATCGGTGTTCGACCTTTTGGAGGAACACCCGGCCTGCGAACTGCCGTTCCACGCCTATCTGGAAATGCTGTCGCTGCTGGCGCCGCGCTATTATTCGATCTCGTCGTCGCCGTCAGGGGATGCCGCGCGCTGCAGCGTCACCGTCGCCGTGGTCGAGGCGCCCGCAAGTTCGGGCCGCGGCACCTACAAGGGCGTCTGCTCGAACTATCTCACCGGCCGCCGCGTCGGCGACATCGTTCATGCCACGGTTCGCGAAACCAAGGCCGGTTTCCGCCTTCCCGATGATGCCGCCCAGCCGATCATCATGATCGGGCCCGGCACCGGACTGGCGCCATTCCGCGGCTTTCTGCAGGAGCGCGCTGATCGCAAGACCAAGGGCGCTGCTCTCGGGCCGGCGATGCTGTTCTTCGGCTGCCGTCATCCCGAACAGGATTATCTCTACGCCGACGAATTGAAAGCGTTCGCGGCCAATGGCATCACCGAACTGCACACCGCATTCTCGCGCGCCGACGGACCGAAGACCTATGTGCAGCACCTGGTCGCAGCGCAAAAGGACCGGGTATGGAGCCTGATCGAGCAGGGCGCGATCATTTATGTCTGCGGCGACGGCGGCAAGATGGAGCCGGACGTCAAGGCCGCCTTGGTCGCGATCTATCGCGAACGCTCCGGCGCCGACGAAAGTGCCGGACAGCGCTGGATCGACGAGATGGGCACGAAGAATCGCTACGTTCTGGATGTGTGGGCGGGGGGATAGTTCCGCCGTAGCCCGGATGGAGCGCAGCGAAATCCGGGGACAGTCGTGCAAGCGCGTTGAGCTGTCCCGGATTGCGCTGCGCTCCATCCGGGCTACGGCGGCTATTGATGTGCTAGAACGCCCGCATGATTCCATGGGTTAAAATCGATACCGCGCGCATTCCCGGCACCGACGGGGAGTTGCGGCTGATGCGGCGTGGCACTGAGTTTTCCATCAAGCTCGGTGCCAACGAACTGATGAACAGCCGCCTTTCAGGCTCCGAGGCTGCGCTCGCGACGCTCGCAGCGAAGAAGATCGAAAAGGTCGCCAAGCCGCATGTGCTGATTGGCGGCCTCGGCATGGGCTTTACGTTGCGTGCGGCGCTCGGCGTGCTCGGAAGTAAAGCGCAGGTCGTGGTGGCTGAACTGGTTCCGGCGGTGGTCGCCTGGGCGCGCGGCCCGATGGCCGCAATTTTTGGCGACAGCCTGAACGATCCCCGCGTGAGCATCCTGCAGACCGACGTCACGGATGTGATCCGGACGCATAAACGGATCTACGATGCGATCCTGCTCGACGTCGATAACGGTCCGGAAGGCCTTACCCGGAAAGCCAATGACGCGCTCTACAATCCAGCCGGATTGAACGCGGCGCATGCGGCGCTGCGCCCCGGCGGCGTGCTGGCGGTCTGGTCGTCCGGGCCCAATCCGCCTTTCACAAAGCGTCTGGGCGGGGTCGGTTTCGAAGTCAACGAAGTGGCCATTCGCGCCACCGGAAAAGGCGGCGGTGCGCGTCATGTGATCTGGATCGCGACCAGGGATTGACGCGGCTCTCAGCTGCGACTGGCGGTGATCACCAGAGCCTGTATGCGGCCTTCGATGGCGCCGTTGCCAAATCGGCGCGCCAGTGCTTCGGCGGCTCTTTGGGTCGCCGTTTCGAGGCCCGAGGCGTCGCGGGCTTCGATTTCATTTCTTAGCGGCGTCCCCTGGCAATAGGCGATCGCGGAGTCGCGCGGTGAGGGCGCCTTGCTGCGGTGGTCCACAGTCTCGATCGACACGGCCGTGAGTCCTGCGGCGTGCAATTCCTGTCGGATCTGTTCGATATCATGATAGCCATGCGGCGTGCGTGCCATGAAACGCGGGGGATCGTGCGGAAACAGCATGGCCAGCGCGTCCGTGACCGTGTCCGCGAATTCGTTATCCGCGATCGGGCCCCACACATTGAAGAAGAAATGTCCACCCGGCCGCAGGACCCGGCGCGCCTCCTTGTAGCCTTGAACCTTGTCCGGAAAGAACATCGCGCCGAACTGGCAGGCCACCGCGTCAAAGCTCTCATCCGCGAACGGTAGAGCTAGCGCATCCGCCTGCCGCCACGCGATGCGGTGATCGCCGGACAATAGCCCCGCTGCCCGATCGAGCATTGGCTGGTTGAGGTCAGTTGCGACAATGCGCGCATCAGCGGAAACGCGCGCCAGCATCGCCCGCGTCAGGACGCCGGTTCCAGCCGCTGTTTCCAGCACATTCCGTGGCGTTGCTTGCGCCAGCCGCCCGGCGAGATCACGCGCGTAAGGTTCGAAGATGAGCGGTACCAGAAACCGGTCGTAGATTTCGGGGATTGATCCTGCGAACAGCTTGTCGGATGCCACCATCGTACTGCTCCCCTGGACCCGCACGATCGATGCAGCAGGCAACGATCAACCGTTGGCTTACGCCGGCTTACGCCGCCTTCGCCGCTGCGCCATGCGCGTGCTTGTCGATGGCGTCGATGATTTCAGGCCACATCGGGATCGGCAGCGCGTGGCCCATGCCCTCGACCATCAGAAGTTTCGCGCCCGGAATCGAGGCCGCGGTGTCCTTGCCGCCCTCGGGGCGCACCAGCGGATCGACCGTGCCGTGGATCACCAGCGTGGGCGCTTTGACCGCATGCAGCCGTTCTTTCCGGCTGCCTGAAGCCAGGATGGCGCGGAGCTGCCGGCCGACACCGGCCGGATTGAGGCCGCGTTCAAAGGTGCGTTCGGCGCGCGAGCGGTCGAGCGCCTCGTCTTCCGGGAACGAACCGACGCGCAGGATTTTCCAGGTCTTTGCAAACCGCTCGAAATATTCTTCCTTGCTGGTCGCCGGGGCCATCAGCATGGCCGAGGCCTCGCGGGTCGGCGGCGGCACTTTCGGATTGCCCGTGGTCGACATGATCGAGGTCAGCGAGCGCACCCGCTGCGGGAACGAGATCGCGATTTCCTGGGCGATCATGCCGCCCATGGACGCCCCGACCAGATGCGCCGACTTAATGCCGAGGGCGTCCATCAGCCCAGTCGCGTCCTTGGCCATATCAATGAGCTTATAGGGGGCTGCGACCGGGATCTTCAGGAACCGCAGCTTCAGCAGTTCGACGGGCGTCAGGCGCTTGCCGCCGGTTAGCTTGCCCGACTGGCCGATGTCGCGATTGTCGAAGCGGATGACACGAAAGCCGCGCGCGGCGAGCTGGCGACAGAACTCGTCGTCCCAGTGAATCATCTGCGCGCCGAGCCCCATGATCAGCAGCATCGGCTCGGCGCCGGCGTCGCCAAAAATCTCGTAGCAAATGTCGATGCCATTGGCGCGGGCGATCTGCGGCGGCTGATGGGCTTGCGGGTTCACGGTGGCATCCCCTTGGGTGGTATCGCGATGAGGAAACTGTATGCCACGGTTCGTCGCAGCGCAGAAGGCTTTCCGATGTTGCGGAACCTGCGGTCTTTGTCTTGACGCGCTTTCTACCGCAGATAAGTCTACGCAATCTGCGTAAACTTGATTGCTATGCGAACCGGTACCTACTTCGCTCGAAAACGCTATGGTTGACCGGCCGGGCCTAACGGTGTGGTATGGCCGGAAACAGGCGAAGCGTGGCAAGCGCTCGTAACCTTCCGGGAGAGCGTCAATGGCCGACAAGGGTAACGATCCTGCCGTGATCTGGCAGACGATGATTGGCGAGATGGAGAAGGGATTCAACTCCTTCGCCAACCAGGCGATGGCGTCGCCTGAATTCTCCAAGGTGATGAACCAGGTCGGCGGCGTCACTGCGGGTGCGCAAAAGCAGTTCGGCGAACTGATGGAGAAATATCTCGTCAGCATGAACCTGCCGAGCCGGGCCCAGCTCGTCGGCATGGCCGAGCGGATCCAGGCGATCGAAGGCCAATTGAACGAGATCAAGGCGCTGCTGCATCAGGTGCACAACAATTCCAGCGCGCCGGATGGCGGCTACGGCACGCCGCGCCCACCGCGCACCAAGCAGCCTCCGTCGCAAGGAGAACAGAAATGAACGCCAGCGCTGGCCTGAAATCCGCGGGCCTCGATCTGGCATCGATCCCGGAGCGGATCCAGTCCGAGGTGCAGCGTGCGATCCAACGCAGCATCAAGGGCGTCGAATATATCGCTTCCTCCGGGCCGTCGCTGGGATCGACGCCGAAGGACATCCTGGCCGTCCGCGGCACCATGAATCTCTACCACTACCGCCCGATGGCGGACGAAATCTACCGCGTGCCGATCCTGATCGTGATGGCGACCACCAACCGCGGCTACATCCTCGACATGGTGCCCGGCCAGAGCTTTATCGAGTTCCTGCTCAAGCGCGGCTACGACGTCTACATGCTGGACTGGACCGCGCCGAAGCCGGAAGAGAAGTCGCTTCGGATGGAGGATTACGTCCTCGATTTCATTCCGGATTGCGTCCGCCGCGTGCAGCAGGATTCCGGCGAGCAGGATGTCACCGTGATCGGCTACTGTTTCGGCGGCGTGCTGTCGCTGCTGTACGGCTCGATCTTCAACGACGGGCCGATGAAGAATTTGATCTGCTTTACCACGCCGATCGATTTTCGCGAGATGAAGCTGTTCTCGAATTTCTCGGACCGGCGCTATTTCGACGTCGACCGCCTCGTCGACAGCGTCGGTAACGTGCCGCCCGAAATGATCCTGTCGTCGTTCGAGATGCTGCGGCCGGCCTCGCGCGCGGTCAGCCAGGTGCAATTGTGGGAGAACATCTGGAACGACGAGTTCGTCAAATCCTACCGGATGTTCGATCGCTGGGCGACCGACACGCTGCCGCTGGCCGGCGAGTATTTTCGCGATATCACCAAGAACCTGATGTGGGACAACAAGCTGTTCAACGACACCATGACGGTGGGCGGGCGCGCGGCGGATATCTCCAGGATCAAGGTGCCGATCCTGCATGCGGTCGCCGAGCACGATCACATCGTGCCCTATGACGCCGCCAGGCATCTGATCCCGAAGGTGGGCTCGGCCGACAAGGAAGAGGTGATGCTGAAGGGCGGCCACGTCAGCCTGGTCGCCGGCGCCAACGCCATCAAGCGGCTATGGCCGAAACTGGACAACTGGTTAGGTGGAAGATCGATATGAGTGAAACGCGTTCCTACCCGCGGCACGTCAAGACCGACGCCGGCGAAATTGAATTCCGCCTGATGGCGCGGGCCGACGAGGCCGCCGTGCTCGCCTTTGCGCAAAAACTGCCGACCCATGATCTGCTGTTCCTGCCGCGCAACATCAGCCAGCCAAAAGTGCTGTCGGCCTGGATCAACGAGATCGAGCGCGGCGCGATCACGAGCCTGCTCGCGGTGAAGGCGGGGGCGGTGGTCGGCTGCGGCACGCTGGTGCGCGATCCGCATTCCTGGTCGCCCCATGTCGGCGAGATCCGGATGGTGGTGTCGCAGGACGTCCGCGGCCAGGGCGTCGGCCGGGCGCTGTCGCAGGAGACTTTCGCGCTGGCGCTCGGCGCCGGGCTGGAGAAGCTGTCGGTGCAGATGACGGTCGACCAGCAGGCGGCGATCGCGCTGTTCGAAAGCCTCGGCTTCAAGGCCGAGGCCCTGCTGCGCGACCACGTCCGCGACGTCGACGGCAAGAAGCACGACATCGTGGTGCTCGGGCACAATGTGGCGCAGGTCCGGGCGCAGATGGAGGCCTACGGGCTTCCAGGCGCCGTCCAGCACTAGAATCCGCCGTCCAGCACCAAGGTCCGCGGTCCAGCATTAGCCTAAAGTGGAACTTTCGCCGGTTCCGCAGGCAAACTGCTCATCAATACAGCTTATCACGAATTCGTGATATCGCGCTGCAACATTGATGTTGCGATGCACCATTAACTATGGCACAACCCTCTTGCCCCGGGCCAAACCGGACGGGGTGAGCCCATAGCTCAAACCTGAGGATGGAGAAAACCCCATGACCACCGAAACCAATTCCGTGCTGAATACCGTCAAGGAAGCCTTCGCGCCCGTCACCGAGGCGTTCACCAAGCTCCAGAACCTGGAAGTTCCGGAAGCTGCCCGTGAGTTCGTGAAGAAGCAGGCCGAGACCGCCAAGGTTCGCGCCGCCGACCTCCATGCCGGTTCCGAGAAGGTGACCGCCGCGATCGAGACCGCTGCTGCCGGTTCGGTCACCGAGGCCGCCAAGATCAGCCGCACTATCCAGCAGGCGCTCTATCAGGACGCGGAAGCGTTCTTCGCCGGCATCGACAAGCTCGCTTCGGCCAAGTCGCTGAGCGAAGCTGCCCAGATCCAGTCGGACATGGTCCGTGCACGCGGCGAACTTCTCGTCACGCGGGCGAAGGCCACCACCGAATATCTCGGCAAGCTCGTTTCCGAGAGCGCCAAGACCGCGCAGGACAACTTCTCCAAGGTCTACAGCAAGACCGCCTGATAGCGTTTCTGCCAACTGCTCTTTCGAAGGCCCGCTTTGCGGGCCTTCTTTTTGTCGGGCGTCGGCATAGATCATTGTTGTCTCTCTCCGCGTCATTGCGAGGAGCGAAGCGACGAAGCAATCCATTCAACCGCTTGTGCGGTGAGATGGATTGCTTCGCTTCGCTCGCAATGACGGGGTAGGTTGAAGCGGACGCGAATTCTTCTCCGAAAGCCGTCATGAGCCTTCCCGCCACCTTCGTCATCGACGCTCCCGGCGACGCGCAACGCGCCGCCGAGTTGCGGCGCGTGAAGTGGCTGGCGACAGCGGTGCTGGCGGCGACGCTGTTGCTGTTCATCGCCGCCAAGGCGCTGCTGCCGTTGCACCCGGCGTTCGGCTTCATCGCAGCCTTCGCCGAAGCCGCCACCATCGGCGGTCTCGCCGACTGGTACGCCGTCGTTGCCTTGTTTCGCAGGCCTTTGGGCCTGCCAATCCCGCACACCGCGATCATCCAGAGCAACCAGCATCGCATCGCCGACAAGCTCGGCGAATTCATCGAGCTGCATTTCCTCGAATCCGCGCCCGTCGAAGCAAAGCTGCGCCAGATCGATTTCGGCTCGTTCATTGCCGACTGGCTGCGCGACCGCAAGCGCAGCGAAGACTTGGCCCGCTTTGCGCTGCGGCTGTTGCCGGAAGCGGTCTCGGCGACGGAAAGTTCGGGGCTGATGACCTTCGTCAGCCGCCGCATCACCACGAAATTGATGTCGATCGATCTGGCGCCGCTCGCCGCCGGCACGCTGCGCGGTTTTGTGAAGGAAGGCCGCCACCAGGGCTTGCTCGACGACATCCTGCGCGCGCTGCATCAGACGCTGACGCAGGCGGAAACCATGGCCGTCATCCGCGAAAAGATCCGCGACGAATTGCCGACGCTGCTAAAGCTCTATCGCGCCGACCGGTTCCTGGTGAACCGGATCGTCGCTTCCGCGACGACGTTTTTCGAGGAAGTGCGCAACGATCCACAGCATCCATTCCGCGGCGAGTTCGATCGTATGCTGCTGTCATTCGTCGACCGGCTCGGCACCGACAAAACCTTTGCCGATCGCATCGACGGCCTGAAGCGCGACCTGCTGGCGCGGCCGGAGCTCGGCGATCTCGCGCGCAATGTCTGGTCGAATGCGCGCTCGTTCATCGAGCGCAGCGCGTCCGGCGAAACCCAGGTGCTGCAGCAGATTCTGGCGCGAATGTTCGCCGAGGCGGGCGAGGCGCTGGCCGGCGATGCCGAGCTGCGCGCCGAGATCAATCAGGGTCTCGTGGCAGTACTGCGAACCGTGATCGCCGAGCAGAAGAGCGGCGTCTCGACCTTCATCTCCGATCAGGTTAAGGCCTGGGACATGGGACAATTGCTCTCACTGATCGAAATCAATATCGGCCGGGATCTGCAATACATCCGCTTCAACGGTTCGTTGATCGGCGGGCTTGCCGGGCTGGGCTTGTACACGCTCGAGTACCTGCTTCGCTGGCTGTGACTAATTAATCACGTCAATGCTTTTAGTCGCGCTCCCGTAATCTAGTCGGCTTGCAAGACCAAAACCGCTTCCTTAGCTTTTCACGACATAATGTTGCGTTGCGGAACGATTCTACCGATTAGGCGTCTTCTTGATTGACCCATTTGGCCGGCTGCCGGGACGTAAGGGGCAGGCCTGAACAGGAGATACGATGTCCGTTGCTGCGCAGTCGCTTTCTCCGCCATCCAGAACCTTGATGTTTCTGGAGGGGCGAGCCTTTTCCGAGTTGGGTGCGTTTCTCGGCGCATTGCCGCTTCTGAGCCTGGCGCCCAGAGGTGACGGGCATCCGGTACTGGTATTGCCGGGCCTCGTTGCCTCCGACACCTCGACGCGTCCGCTGCGGAGTTTTCTGAAGAGCAAGGGCTACGCCGTCAGCGGGTGGCGCCAGGGCCGTAATCTCGGCCTGCGCCATGGCGTGCAGCACGCGATGGTCGATCTGGTGCAGGAATTGAACGACACCCATGGCCGCAAGGTCTCGCTGGTCGGCTGGAGCCTCGGCGGTCTCTACGCGCGCCAGCTCGCCAAGATGATGCCGGAGCGCGTGCGCTCGGTGATCACGCTGGGCAGCCCGTTTGCGACGGGGCCGAAGGCGACCAACGCCTGGCGCGTCTATGAGATGGCGAGCGGCCGTCGCGCCGACGAAGAGGATGCGCGGTTCGGTGGATCGCTGGCCGGCGCGCCGCCGGTGCCGACCACCGCGATCTTCAGCCGCACCGACGGCATCTGCGCCTGGCAGGGTTGCCGCGAAGAGACGTCCGCGATGTCCGAAAGCATCGAGGTCGAAAGCAGCCATTGCGGCATGGGTCATCATCCCGCCGCGGTCTATGCGGTCGCCGATCGCCTGGCGCAGGCCGAGGGCAAATGGTCGCCGTTCGACCGCTCCGGCTGGCGCAGCCTGGTCTATCCGGATCCGAACCGGTAAGGCCGCGGACGTATGCTCACCTCGCCCCGCTTGCGGGGAGAGGTCGGATTGCGAAGCAATCCGGGTGAGGGGGACTCTCCGCACACTCCTATCTTTCGAATTTGTTGAGGCAGCCCCTCACCATAGCCGATGCTTCGCATCGGCGTTCTTCTTCTATAGGGGACGGCGGCCGTAGGCCGCCTACGCCCTCTCCCCGCAAAGAGCGGGGCGAGGGAGGAGTGGGCACCGCCGTTGTCGTGAATCCATAAAACGCGGTATGCGTGACGTATGCCGCAACCGCCGCTCGCCCGCATCGTCGAACAGCTGAAGCGCGAACCGTCGCGCACCGGCTCCATCGTCATCACCGTGTTCGGTGATGCCATCGTGCCGCGCGGCGGCTCGGTCTGGCTCGGCACGCTGCTGGAATTTTTCGAGGCGCTCGATATCGACAGTGGCGTGGTGCGCACGGCGATGTCGCGGCTCGCCACCGACGGCTGGCTCGAGCGCAACAAGATTGGCCGCAACAGTTTTTACCGGCTCGCCAACAAGGGCCGGCAGACCTTTGCCGCCGCTACCAGGCATATCTACGATCCGCCGCCGTCGGACTGGACCGGCCGTTTCGAATTGCTGCTGATCGGCAATGGCGAAGATCGCGACGCATCGCGCGAGGCGTTGAAGAATGCGGGCTTCGGCAGTCCGCTGCCGGGCGTCTGGGTGGCGCCGTCGGGCGTAGCTATCCCCGAAGAGGCCGCAGGCGCGATCCGGCTCGAAGTCTCCGCCGAGGACGACAGCGGCCGGCGATTGCTCAGCGAAAGCTGGCCGCTGCAGCGCACCGCGGATGCCTATCAAAAGTTCATGAAAACCTTCGAGCCGTTGCGCGGCTGGATCGGCCGCGGCGAACGGCTCACCGAGGCCGACGCCTTCACCGCGCGCATCCTGCTGATCCACCATTATCGCCGCGTGGTGCTGCGCGACCCGCTGCTGCCGACGTCGTTATTGCCCAGGGATTGGCCGGGCGGGGCGGCGCGAGAACTCTGCGGCGAGATCTATCGCGGGCTGCTTCGTCAGTCCGAACAATGGCTTGACCGTCACGCTACCAACGAAAACGGCCCGCTGCCGAAGCCCGCCGCGGAACTGGCGCGACGGCTTGACGGGATGTAAATATGTTACAAAAATATCTTGCATTTTGAAAATTTTGATATATGTTGGAGCCAACAACATTCGGGAGGCCCGGCCATGTACACGCAGGCGCTCAACACGTCCGACGGCGAAGACCGCCGGATCGAGGACGCCGAACGATCCGCGCAATTTCAGGGGCGCATCGATGCCGACGAGCGCATCGAGCCGAATGACTGGATGCCGGCGGCCTATCGCAAGACGCTGACCCGGCAGATTTCCCAGCACGCCCATTCCGAAATCGTCGGCATGCTGCCCGAAGGCAACTGGATCACCCGCGCGCCGTCGCTGCGGCGCAAGGCGGCACTGCTCGCCAAAGTTCAGGACGAATGCGGCCACGGGCTCTATCTCTACGCCGCCGCCGAGACGCTCGGCACCTCGCGAGAAGAACTGGTCGACCTGATGCTGGCCGGTAAGTCCAGATACTCTTCGATCTTCAATTATCCGACGCTGACCTGGGCCGACATCGGTGCGATCGGCTGGCTGGTCGATGGTGCGGCGATCATGAACCAGATTCCGCTGTGCCGCTGCTCGTACGGTCCCTACGCGCGCGCGATGATCCGCGTCTGCAAGGAAGAGTCGTTTCATCAGCGCCAGGGTTTTGAGATCATGGTGACGCTGTCGCGCGGCAGCGAAGAGCAGAAGGCGATGGCGCAGAGCGCGCTGGATCGCTGGTGGTGGCCGGTGCTGATGATGTTCGGCCCGCCCGACACGGTGAGCCAGCACTCGGACACCTCGACCAAGTGGAAGATCAAGCGTTTTTCCAACGACGAGCTGCGCCAGAAATTCGTCGACGCCACCGTGCCGCAAGCGCAGTTTCTCGGCCTCACGATTCCCGATCCCGGCATGAAGCAGAATGCCGAGGGAAACTGGGAATACAGCGCGATCGACTGGACGGAGTTCAATGCCGTGCTCGCCGGCAACGGACCCTGCAACCGCGATCGGCTCGCAGCGCGGCGCAAGGCGCATGACGACGGCGCCTGGGTGCGCGAGGCCGCCATGGCTTACGCCGAAAAGCGCCAGCGGCGCCAACTCGCGCAAGCCGCCGAATAGAGGAGACCGATATGGCGACGCCGAACACTCCGCTCTGGGAAGTCTTTATCCGCAGCCGCAACGGGCTTGCGCACAAGCATGTCGGCTCGCTGCATGCGACCGATGCCACGCTGGCGCTGCAGGCCGCGCGCGACATCTACACCAGGCGCGGCGAGGGCCTGTCGATCTGGGTGGTGCCGTCGAACGCGATCACCGCCTCTGATCCTGCCGAGAAAGGCATGATGTTCGAGCCGGCGGAATCCAAAATCTACCGGCACCCAACGTTTTACGACGTGCCTGATGAAGTCGGGCATATGTGATGGCAACCGCTTCTATCCAGGTCTCCGAGACCCCGCTGGTGCTCTACACCCTGCGCCGCGCCGACGATGCGCTGATCCTGGGGCATCGGCTGTCGGAATGGTGCGGGCACGCGCCTGCCATGGAAGAGGACATGGCGCTCGCCAATATGGGCCTCGATCTGCTCGGCCAGGCGCGCGAGCTCTATTCCTATGCTGCCAAGGTCGAGGGCGGGGGCAACGACGAGGACAAGTTCGCGTATCTCCGTGACGTCAGGCAGTACCGCAATCTGTTGCTGCTGGAGCAGCCGAATGGCGATTTTGCGCGCACGATTGCGCGGCAATTCTTTTATGCGGCCTTCGCCGATTTCTACTGGCGCGCGATGATGAATTCGGCCGATCCGACGCTGGCCGCGATCGCGGCGAAGTCGGAGAAGGAGAGTGCGTATCATGTCAGGCATTCCTCGGAATGGATGGTCCGGCTCGGCGATGGCACCGAGGAGAGCCACACCCGCGCGCAGACCGCGATCGACGATCTCTGGGCCTATACCGGCGAGATGTTCGCGGTCGATGATGCCGAGCGCGCGCTGATCGACGCCGGCATCGCGATCGATCCCGCGATGTTGCATGCGCAATGGCTCAAGACGGTGGCAGATGTCGTCGATCAGGCGACGCTGGCGCTGCCCAGGAGCAACTGGATGCAGCAGGGCGGCCGCAGTGGCCGCCACAGCGAGCATCTCGGCCATCTCCTGAGCGAACTGCAATCGATACAGCGGACCTTTCCGGGGGCGACATGGTAGCCGCGGTGCTCAGCGACGCCGATTTGCGCCAGCGCGCATGGAACGCGGCTGCGCAAGTGGTGGATCCGGAAATCCCGGTGCTGACGATTGCCGATCTCGGCGTGCTCCGGGACGTCGCGGTCAGCGACGGCCATGTCGAAGTCGCGATCACGCCGACCTATTCGGGCTGCCCGGCCATGAACATGATCGCGCTGGAGATCGAGCTGGCGCTGGAGCGTGAAGGCATCCGCAAGCCGAGCATTCGCACCGTGCTGTCGCCGGCCTGGACCACCGACTGGATGAGCGACGACGGCCGCCGCAAACTCCGGGACTACGGCATCGCGCCGCCGCAGGCAGGCAGCGGCCGCCGCGCGCTGTTCGGCGAACAGCAGGTGGCGTGCCCGCAATGCGAGTCCGTCGATACCGAAGTGCTGTCCGAGTTCGGCTCGACCTCCTGCAAGGCGCTGTGGCGCTGCAAAAGCTGCCGCGACCCCTTTGATTATTTCAAGTGTCACTGACCATGTCATCCATGACCGTCATTGCGAGCGCAGCGAAGCAATCCATGTTGCCGCGAAAAGAAAGAATGGATTGCCTCGCTGCGCTCGCAATGACGGGAGGAAAAGGCTAATGTCCCTCGCCCCCCGCTTTCACCGCCTGGCCGTCAACGATCTGCGCCGCGAAGCGCCGGATGCGGTGTCGCTGACGTTTGCGATTCCGAGCGAGTTGGCCGACGATTACAGTTTTGCGCCCGGACAGTATCTGACCCTGCGCACGACAATGGACGGCGAGGAAGTGCGCCGCTCCTATTCGATCTGCTCGGGCCCCGATGACGGTGAACTGCGCATCGCCGTGAAGAAGGTCGATGGCGGCGCCTTTTCGAGCTGGGCCGCGGATGAATTGAAGACGGGCGACCAGCTCGACGTGATGACCCCAACCGGCCGCTTCGGCGTCACGCATGCGCCTGATCAGGCGCGGGTCTATGTCGGCTTCGCCGCCGGCTCCGGCATCACGCCGATCCTGTCGATCGTCAAGGGCGTTCTGGTGCGCGAGCCCAACAGCCGCTTCTTTCTGTTCTACGGCAACCGCTCGACCTCGGGCATGCTCTTCCTCGAAGAACTGGAAGAGCTGAAGGATCGCTTCATGCAGCGCTTCTCGCTGTTTCACGTGATCTCAGGCGAAGAGCAGGACATTCCGATCCTGCACGGCCGGCTCGATGGCGACAAGGTAAGGGTGCTGCTGCGTTCGCTGGTGCCGGCGGCCAGCGTCGATCACGTCTTGATTTGCGGCCCCACGGGCATGAGCGAGGACATCGAGGCGACTTGCCGCGCGATCGGAATTGCCGAGGACAAAATTCACGTCGAGCGCTTCGTCTCCGAGTTCGGCGGCAAGCCGCGCGCGAAGAAAGTCATCTCGGCCAGCGCGCCGCCGAAGGCAACGGCGTCGCTGATCATCGACGGCAAGCGCCGCGAGGTTCCGGTTGCCGAGGATGAATCGATTCTCGATGCGGCCTTGCGCGCCGGTATGGACCTGCCGTTCGCCTGCAAGGGAGGCATGTGCTCGACCTGCCGCGCCAAGCTGGTCGAGGGCGACGCGCAGATGGAAGTGAACTATTCGCTGGAGCCGTGGGAGCTGAAGGCGGGGTTCATCCTGACCTGCCAGGCGCGGCCGTGCTCGGAAAAAGTCGTGGTGGATTACGATCACGTCTAGGACTTTCGTGAGCGTTCACACCTCAGGTGCTTCGCTCAAGACTGACGGCAGAGTTCACGAGGCCTGAGTTAACAGGCCCGGATCGCAGGGAGTTTGAAGTGAACGTCAAAGCCACGCTTTCGCCGGAAGATCTTGCTCGCGCCTGCGCGGAGGCGATGTGGAAGGAAGACGACGCGAGCCCGGGCCTTGGCATGGAGATCGTCGAGATCGGGCCGGGTAAAGCCGTGCTGACGATGACGGTCAAGCCGAACATGGTCAACGGCCAGCGCATCGCCCATGGCGGCTTCATCTTCACGCTGGCGGATTCCGCCTTCGCCTTTGCCTGCAACACCCACAATGATCGCGTCGTCGCAGCCCAAGGCAACATCACCTTCATCCGGCCGGGCAAGCTCGGCGACTTGCTGGTTGCGTCCGCGCGCGAAATCTCGCGCAACGGGCGATCTGGAATCTACGATGTGCGCGTTGCCGTGAATGACATTGTGATTGCCGAGTTTCGCGGTCATTCACGCAGCATCGGCGGCACCTGGCTGCCGGTCGCGGATACCGAGGCCAAACCGAAATAGAGTTTTAGGGAAACGCGCCATGGCCATGACGAATCTCAAATCGACAGGAAGCAGTTACCGCGCCGAAATGGACGACGCCGAGCGCGCCTCGCGTGACGAGATCATGGCGCTGCAGACCAAACGGCTCGCCTGGTCGCTGGCGCACGCCTACGACAACGTCGCGCATTACAGGAAGGCGTTCGACAAGGCCGGAGTGCATCCGTCCGATTTCAGGCAGCTTTCGGATCTGGCCAGATTTCCGTTCACGGTCAAAACCGATCTGCGTGACAATTATCCGTTCAACATGTTTGCGGTGCCCCGCGAAAAACTCGTGCGCGTCCACGCCTCTTCCGGCACCACCGGCAAGCCGATCGTGGTTGGCTACACCAGGGGCGATATCGACACCTGGTCGGAGGTGATGGCGCGCTCGATCCGCGCTGCCGGCGGCCGCACCGGCATGATCATGCATAACGCCTATGGCTATGGCCTGTTCACCGGCGGGCTCGGGGCCCACTATGGCGCCGAAAAGCTCGGCTGTACCGTGGTGCCGGTTTCCGGCGGCATGACCGAGCGGCAGGTGCAACTGATCAACGATTTCAAGCCCGACATCATCACGGTGACGCCGAGCTACATGCTGGCGATTTTGGACGAGTTCAAAAAGCAGGGCCTCGACCCGCGCAAATCGTCGCTGAAGTTCGGCATCTTCGGCGCCGAGCCCTGGACCAATGCGATGCGCGCCGAGATCGAGCACGCCTTCGACATGGACGCGACCGACATCTATGGCCTGTCCGAAGTGATCGGCCCCGGCGTCGCGCAGGAATGCGTCGAGACCAAGGATGGCCTGCACATCTGGGAGGATCATTTCTATCCCGAGGTGATCGATCCCGAAACCGGCGCGGTGCTGCCCGACGGCGAAAAGGGCGAACTGGTGTTCACCTCGCTGACCAAGGAAGGCTTTCCGATCATCCGCTACCGCACCCGCGACCTGACGCGGCTGCTTCCGGGCACCGCGCGGCCGGGCATGCGCCGGATGGAGAAGGTCACCGGACGCTCCGACGACATGATCATCCTGCGCGGCGTCAACGTGTTCCCGACCCAGATCGAGGAGGCATTGTTGGCCACCGACTGGTGCGGCGGCCATTTTGTCATCGAACTGACGCGCGAGGGGCGAATGGACGAAATGACGGTGCTGGCGGAAGCGCGTTCCGAGAGCTGGGACGGCAGCGGGCTGGCCGGCCAGGCCGACAAGGTCGCGACCTTCATCAAGAACACGATCGGCATCACCGCGCGCATCAAGGCGGTGGCGCCCGACACGCTGGAACGTTCGCTCGGCAAGGCGAAACGGGTTTACGACAAGCGGCCGAAAGGGTAACTCCTGCTCTCAAGTCGAATGAGACAGCGGGAACACCCTGGATGCCGGTTGCTGAAAAGCCAGATGCGCACACTGTTGCGGCCGAGGCGCGTTGCGTCCGGCTGGTGGCGAAGGCGGAGAATGCCGCTGCGCTGGCGCTGGCGGTCGAGACCCGCGCGCTGTCGTGCGGCGCCAATGAGCTGCTGATCGAGGTCAAGGCCGCGGCGGTCAATCCGTCGGACGTCAAGGCCGCCACCGGGCTGATGGCCTATGCGGTATTTCCCCGCACGCCCGGCCGTGACTTTGCGGGGGTCGTGCTCGACGGCCCGGCGGGCTGGGTCGGTCGCGCCGTGTTCGGCTCTTCCGGCGATCTCGGCATCCGCCGCGACGGCACCCATGCGACGCATCTGGTGGTCGAGGCCGATGCGGTGGTCGAAAAACCCGCCGGGCTCTCATGGGAGCAGGCCGCGGGCATCGGCGTTCCCTTCGTCACCGCCATGGAGGGCCTGCGCCGCGCCGGCGTTCCAAAGCCGGGAGAGACCGTGCTGGTGATGGGCATCAACGGCAAGGTTGGCCAGGCCGCGGTGCAGATCGCAGGCTGGCACGGCGCGCGCGTGATCGGCGTGGTGCGCAGGAACGAACCCTATGAGGGCCACGCTAATTCCTCGGTCGACGTCATCGACGCCTCGGTAACCGATGTCGCGACCCGGGTCCGCGAACTGACCGGCGGTAAGGGCGCCGATATCGTGTTCAATACCGTCGGCGATCCCTATTTCCAGGCCGCACATCAATCGCTCGCCTTGCGCGGACGCCAGATCCTGATCGCTGCCGTCGACCGCATCGTGCAGTTCAACATCCTGGAATTCTATCGCGGCCAGCACACCTATGTCGGCATCGATACGCTCGGCCTGTCCTCGATCGCGACCGGCGCGGTGCTGCGCGAACTCGGTCCCGGATTCGCCAGCGGGCATCTAAAACCGTTTCCGATCAAGCCTGCCGCGATCTATCCGCTGGAGCACGCCAAGGCGGCCTTTATCGCGGTCGCCGGCTCGTCGCGCGATCGCGTCATCCTGCGACCGTAGTAGTTGAGACCGTCATTGCGAGCGAAGCGAAGCAATCCATTCCTCCACGAAAAGAAAGAATGGATTGCTTCGTCGCTTCGCTCCTCGCAATGACGGAAAGGACTGAGGGAACACGCCCATGGACTCCGCCGCCAACATCGTCGTCCTCGCCGGCCTCGTCATCGGCCTGGTCTATGGCGCGGTTGGGCTGCTCTCGGGCTTTTGCATGATAAGCAGCCTGCGCGGGCTGTGGGCGGAGGGCGACGGCCGGCTGGTCCGCAGCTATGCGCTGGCGATCGGGTTGGCGATCCCGACCTCGCAGCTTCTGGCGGCGAGCGGTCTGGTCGATCTCGGCAAGTCGATCTATCTGCAGCCGTCCTTCTCGGCGCCAGTGATGTTCTTCGGCGGGCTGTTGTTCGGCTATGGCATGGTGCTGTCGAACGGCTGCGGCTCGCGGGCGCTGGTGCTGCTCGGCCGCGGCAATCTGCGTTCCCTGGTGGTGGTCATCGTGCTCGGCATTTTCGCCGAGATGACGCTGAAGGGCCTGATCGCGCCGGCGCGCATCGCGATGGTGCAGGCGTCGCAGGCGACGGCAAAACTGACCTCGGTGCCGGCGCTGCTGTCGGCGATGGGGCTCGGCGATGTACCGGCGCGCATGATCGCCGCCTCGGTCCTGAGTGCGGCGCTGATCATCTTTGCGTTCGCGCACGCGCCGTTCCGGAAATCACCGGGCCAGATCGCAGCCGGCCTGATCGTCGGCATTCTCGTCGCCGCCGGATGGTACGCGACCGGCTATCTCGGCGCCGACGATTTCAACCCGACGCCGGTGACCTCGCTCACCTTCATCGCGCCGATCGCGGATGCGCTGCAATATGTCATGCTGTCGACGGGATCGACCCTGAATTTCGGCATCGTCACCGTGTTCGGCGTGTTTGCCGGCAGCCTGGTGACGGCGCTGGCCAGCGGCCGTTTTCATCTCGAAGGCTATCAATCGCCGCGCCATATGCTGCGCTCGGCCGGTGGAGCGGCGCTGATGGGCGCCGGCGGCGTCATGGCGTTCGGCTGCTCGGTCGGGCAGGGACTGACCGGGCTCTCGACGCTGTCGCTGGCGTCATTCGTCGCGGTCGCCGGAATTTTGGCAGGCACGGCCATCGGCCTGCGCGGCGCGCTCCGCGTCCGGCCGCTGGTGGCAGCCTAGCTTGCTTCTCCCTCGCCCCGCCCTTCGCGGGGAGAGGGTTGGGGTGAGGGGCTCTCTCCGCGATCGTGATCTATCGATAGACCTGTACCCCTCACCCGGATCACATCTGCGATGTGATCCGACCTCTCCCCGCAAGCGGGGCGAGGTGAGCTGAGCCCGCGCGATCGTTCGTCAATCCGCGGCCTTGGTCACGATACGCACCTCCGACGTGAGTGTGCGATGCACCGGGCACTTGTCGGCGATCTCCATCAGCCGCTGGCGCTGATCGGCGTCGAGTGCGCCATCGATCTGAATCACGCGGTCGATCTGGTCGAGCATCCCCACCTTGGTTTCGCATTCGGCGCAGTCTTCCGCATGGATCTTGCGGTGCTGCAGCGTCACCGTGACGCGCTCCAGCGGCAGCGATTTGCGATCTGCATACATCCGCATGGTCATCGAGGTGCAGGCGCCGAGACCCGCGAGCACGAAGTCATACGGCCCGGGACCACTATCCTCACCGCCGGCGGCGGTGGGTTCATCGGCCAGCATTTGGTGCGGGCCCATGGTGACGGTCTGCTGGAACTTGCTGGCGCGGGTCTCGCGCACCACGACGTTGCGCGGCGCTACGCCGGGATCGGCCGCCTGCGCAGTCGCAGCAGCATCGATGTAGCGTTCGGACCAGGCGCTGATCACATCGGCGACATAGGCGGCATCGCGCTTGCCGCTGAGCAGATGATCCGCGCCCGCCAGCGAGACAAAACTCTTGGGATGTTTGGCCGCGACGAAGATGTGCGTGGCGTTGTCGATCCCGACGGTGTCGTCGGTCGGCGAATGCATGACCAGGAGCGCCTTGTGCAGTTTTGCAACATGCGCCATCAGGCCGTGCTCGGCGATGTCGTCGAGGAATTCGCGCTTGATGCGGAACGGCCGGCCCGCGAGAGCGACTTCGACTTCACCATGCTTGCGGATGTCCTCGATGCTATCCTTGAAAAGGTGGGTGACATGGGCGGGATCGGAGGGGGCTGCGATCGTGATCACCGCCCTGGCCTCCGGGACCTGCCCGGCGGCAGCCAAAATCGCGGCGCCGCCGAGGCTGTGCCCGATCAGGATCGTCGGCGCCTGGCGGGTTTGGCGCAGATGATCGGCGGCGCGGACGAGGTCGGCGACGTTCGAGGAAAACGTAGAGTTGGCGAAATCGCCTTCGCTGGAGCCCAGGCCGGTGAAATCGAACCGCAGCACCGCGATGCCCTTGGCCGCCAACGCGGTCGCGATCCGCTTCGCGGCCAGCACGTCCTTGCCGCAGGTGAAGCAATGCGCAAACAGCGCGTAGGCGACGGGCGCGCGCTCGGGCAGATCGAGCGCGGCGGCGAGTTGATGGCCGCCTTCGCCGGTGAATTGGAAACGTACAGTTGGCACGGTGGCCTCCATGGTGGGCGGTAATCTTCACCTCTCCCTATGGGAGAGGTGAAGTACTCAATCCCCCGAATACCGCTCTTCCTTCCAGGGATCGCCGCGGTTGTGATAGCCGCGGACTTCCCAATAGCCGGGCGCGTCCTCGGCCAAAAATTCGATGCTCTGCAGCCACTTTGCACTTTTCCAGAAATAGAGGTGCGGCACCACCAGGCGGACCGGGCCGCCATGCTCCTGCTCCAGTGGTTGGCCCGACCAGCTATGGGCGAGCAGGGCGTCCTCGGCGGCAAAGTCTTCCAGCGCAAGGTTGGTGGTGTAGCCGTCATGGCAATGCAGCGCCACGAAACGCGCCTCATCGCGCGGCCGGCATGCCATCAGCAGATCGCGCGTGGCGAGGCCTTCCCATTGATTGTCGTAGCGCGACCAGGTCGTGACGCAGTGGATGTCGGACAGGAATTGCGTCTGCGGCTGCGCCGTGAACTGCGCAAAATCCCAGAAGATCGGATTTTCCACCGCGCCGTAAACGTCGAGCCGCCAGCGCTGACGCGAAATGTTCGGCGAAAGCCCGAGATCGAGCGTCGGCCAATCCTTGGTCAGATGCTGTCCGGGCGGCAGGCGCGCCTCGTCGGGAGGGGCAATTTTTCCGGTGAGGAAGCGTCCCTCGCGCGCCCAGCGTTCCTTGCTGCGCGTCAGCTTGCTCTCGGGCGGCGGCTCGTTGTGTTCGGTCATGCCGGCATCAGTCATTCGTGGCGATGCATCGCCGATTCATGCTTGGTGTCGCGCATCGTCGCATAGATTAGGAGCGACAGAAAGATCATGCCGGAGAGGTAGTAATAGAACCAGCCCTCATGGCCGAGGCTCTTGAAGTACAGCGCGACCGCGGGCGCGGTGCCGCCGAACAGCGACACCGTGATCGCATAGGGCAGGCCGACGCCGAGCGCGCGCACATTGGTCGGAAACAATTCGGCCTTCACGATGGCGTTGATCGAGGTATAGCCGGCGACGAAAATCCAGGCGGCGCAGATCAAGAGGAAGGCCATGAAGGGCGACTTGGTCTCCTTCAGCGTGGTCAGGATCGGGACCGTCGACAAGGTGCCGGCGACGCCGAAGAAGATCAGCAGCGGCTTGCGGCCGATGCGGTCGGACAGCGCGCCATAGAGCGGCTGCAGGATGGTCGCGAAGATCAGCGAGCCGAAAATGACAAACGTGGTCTGGTCCTCGGTGAGGCCGACCGACAACTTTACAAATGTCTGCATGTAGGTCGTAAACGTATAGAACGCCGCGGTGCCGCCGGCGGTGAGGCCGACCACCAACAGCAGTTCCCGCGGATAGTTCAAAAGGCCGACGATCGAGCCGGTCGGTTTGGAGAGCTTTTTGGCTTCCTCGAACGCGTCGGTCTCCTGCAGATTGCGCCGCATCACGGCGGCGAAAATCGCGAGCCCGGCGCCGATCACGAACGGAATCCGCCAGCCCCAGGCCCGCAGCTCGTCCGGCGTCAAAAACACCTTCTGCAGCAACAATAGCACGATGATCGCGGTGAGCTGGCCGCCGATCAGCGTGACGTATTGGAAGCTGGAATAGAAGCCGCGATGGTTGGGGTCGGCGACCTCGCTGAGATAGGTGGCGCTGGCGCCGTATTCGCCGCCCAGGCTCAGGCCCTCGATGACCCGCGCCATCGCCAGAATGGCGGGCGCGAGGATACCGATCGAGGCGTAGGTTGGCGTTACCGCGATGATCAGCGAACCAAAACACATGCAGACCACCGACAGCGTCAGCGACAGCCGCCTTCCATATCGGTCAGCGATATAGCCGAACAGCCAGCCGCCGAGCGGCCGCATCAGGAAGGTGGCGGCGAACAGCACCGCGGCGTTGAGCTGCTGCACCACCGGATCGCTGTTCGGAAAGAACGCCGGCGCGAAATACAGCGCGAACGCGGTATAGGCGTAGAAATCGTACCATTCGACGAGATTGCCGACCGAGCCGATGAAGATCGCCTTGATCCGGCGCTCGACGTCGGCGATGTCGAGATGATCGGCCGCGGGTTTGATCGCTTGGTCTGTCATGTCGGGCTCCGCGAACGATTCTTGAATTCGTTCGTTGGAATGTGATCGATCGGATCGCGTTGAGGGCCGGCTATTCCTCGGTGACCGCGATGGCGATCTCCGGGCAATTGGTCTGGGCCAGCCATGCCTTGTCTTCGAGCCCTGCGGGAACGGAGCCGTCGCCGACCTCGTGGGCGTTGCCGAATTCGTCGAGATCGAACAGTTCGGGCGCCAGCGCCTTGCAGCGCGCATGTCCCTGACATTTGTCCTGGTCGACTCTGATTTTCAGTTTTCCCGACATGGCTTCCCCAGCGTCCCCTCAGTCGCTTTTTGTGGCGCGATTATAGCCTGCAAGCGCCATCCGCCACGTGGAAATCGTGAACCTCATCCTGGACTTGACGCGATTACTAAGCGCCGCATGCGCCAATCGCCAGCGTTGCAGCTCGCGCAAGACACGTGGATGCCGGGTCCTGCCCGGCCATGGGAACTGACTAAGAGCACCTCCTCACCATGAGGGAGATATTTTTTCGGCGCCCTCGGATCGATCGGCGTGGTGCCGCGAACACCTAAAATGTCCTCCATCGCCTTGGCACCTGCGAGAAGCTGCGCCTCGCCGCGCGGCGGCGCCACCATTTGCAATCCGACCGGCAGGCCGGATGCGGTAAAGCCGCAGGGCAGCGACAGCGCGGGGCAGCACACCAGCGTGATCGCATAGACGATCCCGAGCCACTCGACATAATTGTCGAATTTCTTGCCGGCGCATTCGGCGACGTAGCGGTTCTCGACCGGGAACGGCGCCACGATGGTCGCGGGCGTCAGCAGCAGATCGTAGGTATGGAAGAATTCGAGCGTGCGCGCGGTCATGGCGACGCGCTGCGCCTCGGCGCGCTCGAGCTGCTCGACCGTCAGCTTGAGTCCCTCCTCGATATTCCAGATCACTTCCGGCTTGAGCTGGTCGCGCTTCGCGCGCAGCAGCGCCGCCTTGCTGAGTGCGAAGTCGAAGGCGCGCAGCACGTGGAAACATTCATGGGCCTCGCGCAGATCGGGATGGGCTTCCTCGACGATGACGCCGGAACTTGGCGAGCCGCTCCGCCGCCTTGCGGGTGATGGCGGCGACTTCGGGATCGACCGGGGTGATGCCGAGGTCGGGCGAATAGGCGACGCGTTTCGGCTTGTTGCCGGATCGCACCGCGGACAGAAACGATTTCGGCAGCAGCGGCAGCGACAGTGGATCGGCCGGATGCTCGCCGCTCATCGCATCGAGCAGCAGCGCGAGATCCTCGACATTGCGCGCCATCGGGCCCTGGACGCCGAGATTGCGATCGATCGCCGCCGCGGGCGTATGGGCGACGCGGCCGATGCTCGGACGCATGCCGACGATGCCGCAAAAGCTTGCCGGGTTGCGCAGCGAGCCGCCCATGTCGGAGCCGTGGGCGAGCCAGGCCATGCCGGTCGCGAGCGCCACGGCGGCGCCGCCGGAAGAGCCCGCGGCGGAGCGTGAGGTGTCCCAGGGATTGCGGGTCGCGCCGAACACTTCGTTAAAAGTGTTGGCGCCGGCGCCGAATTCCGGGGTGTTCGACTTGGCGTAGATCACGCCGCCATTGTGTTCGAGACGCTCGACCAGGATATCCGAACGAGCAGGGACGTTGTCCTTATAGATCGGCGAGCCCTGCGTGGTGAGCACGCCGGCCACCGCGGTCAGGTCCTTGATCGGCACGGGGAGCCCGGCGAGCAGGCCGCGCTGGCCGGCCGGCTTCTGCATCAGGGTTTTGGCGTGAGCGCGGGCGCGATCGAAACACAGCGTCGGCAGGGCATTGACCTGGCCATCGACCTGCGCAATCCGTTTTTCCAGCACGTCGAGCAGGTCGAGCGGCGTGACTTCGCCCGCGTTCAGTTTGCCGACGACGGCGCATGCCGTTTCCTTCACCAGGTCTTGATCAGCCACTCGCGTCTCTCCATGCGTCCCGTCTTGAGGTCACCGATGGTGTAGTGCTGTAGAACATTTCAAGCAAACAGGAAACGTGCTCAACTTGCGGCCCGAACCGGAGAAATTGGAATGACGACGACCTTCGCCGCGCTGGATTGGCGCACCATGAGCCAGCAGGAGCGCGACCGCGGCCTCAATAACGGCGTTGCAGTGCCTGAAAGCGTCGCCATAGTCGCCGGCTGGGAACAGCGCTCGGCCGAGATGCGCAAGCGCTACGCCAATCATATCGACCTGCGGTACGGCCCCCGCGAACGCAACCGGATCGACTTTCTTAAAGTACGCGACAAGGCGCCGACGCTGCTGTTCATTCACGGCGGCTATTGGCAGGCACGGGCCAAGGAGGTCTTCACGATCATGGCCGAAGGCCCGATGGCGCACGGCATCAATGTCGCGCTGATTGGCTACACGCTGGCGCCGGATGCGACGCTGGACGAGATCGTCGCGGAAATCCATACCGGCATCGATTTTCTAACCACACAATTGCCGGTGCTTGGCGCCGCGGCCGACGGCATCGTGGTATCCGGCTGGTCCGCCGGCGGGCATCTCACCTCGATGGCGCTGTCACATCCACAGGTGAAAGCAGGGATGGCAATCAGCGGCATCTACGATCTCGATCCGATCCGGCACAGCTATCTCAACGAAAAACTCAGGCTCGATGGGCCGATGGCACACCGCAATTCGCCTGTCATGCAGGCGGGCGGCCCGCCAAAGCCGTTGTCGCTGGTGGTCGGCAGCGCGGAATTGCCGCTGCTGCGCAAGCAGACCGCGGATTTTGCCGGTTACCGCGCCCGACATGGATTGCCGGTGACCTATGAGGAGATTCCCGGCGCCAATCATTTTACGATCATGCAGGAGATGATGGCGCCGGAGGGAAGGATCACGACGCTGATCCGGCAGTTGTTCGAGCGGACAGCCAATTAGTAGACGTCATCCTGAGGTGCGAGCGAAGCGAGCCTCGAAGGATGCGAAACAGGTGCCGGCTGCTCATCCTTCGAGGCGCGCAAGTCTGCGGCGCAATTGCGCCGCTGAGCGCACCTCAGACCGTATGTCCCTTTGCGGAGCGGAGGCGACTCACCCTCGATGCGAGTGCGAGGGTTGCCCGGACAGGCCGGGCCGAGCCTCACGCAAGGAGGGCGAGTCATGGGTGATTATAGCGAGGCCTTCGTGGGTCTCGATACGTCTAAGTTGCGGAATGCGGTTGCGATTGCGGACGCTAGCCGGGGTGGCGAGGTTCGGTTCCTTGGGGAGATCGAGAACACGCTGGCCGCAACGGCGAAGCTCGTTCGGAAGCTTTCCGCCAAGTACAAGCGGCTGACGTTCTGCTACGAGGCAGGGCCGACCGGCTACGGGCTGCACCGGCAGATCAAGGACCTCGGCTTCGAATGCGTGGTGGTAGCGCCCTCGCTGATTCCAAAGCGGCCAGGCGACAAGGTGAAGACCAACCGACGCGATGCGCTCAGCCTGGCAAAGCTGCTGCGTGCCGACGAACTCACCCCGGTCTGGGTGCCGGACGGACGTCACGAGGCGATGCGCGATCTGACGCGGGCGCGCGAGACGGCGATGCTGGATTTGCGCACGAAGCGCCAGCATGTTTCAGCCTTTCTGCTGCGGCTGGGAAGGCCTTATCCCGAGAGCAGGAAGACCTGGACCAAGGCGCATGCGGGCTGGATCGCGAGCCAGAAGCTCGAGCATCCGCAACAGCGCCTTGTGCTGGAGGAGATGATGCTGGCGATCCGTCAGGCGCAGGAGCGCCTTCAACGGCTCGAGCAGGCCGTCGCCGCAGCCGTTCCGGAATGGTCACTTGCGCCGGTGGTCACCGCATTGATGGCGATGCGCGGCATGGATCTGGTCTCGGCCACAACGCTGCTGGCCGAGATCGGCGATCTCTCGCGGTTCCGAACGCCGACCGAGTTGATGGCCTATCTCGGGCTCGTGCCTTCGGAGAATTCGACCGGCGACACCGTCAAGCGCGGACCGATCACCAAAGCCGGCAACCGGCGTGCCCGGCGCATGCTGGTGGAGTGCTCGTGGAGCTATCAGCATCCGCCGCGGGTCGGACAAGCCAAGCAACCGAAGGTCGATGCGGCGCCGCCAGCAGTTCGCGAGATCGCCTGGAAGGCGCAGTGCCGGCTGTACCGCCGCTATCGAGCGCTGATCAGGAAAGGCAAGCTCAAGACCGTTGCCATCGTCGCGATCGCCCGCGAGCTCGCCGGCTTCATCTGGGCTGTCGCTCGCGCAGTCTCGACCGCTCGTGTCGCGGCAGCCCCGGCTTAAGAGGCTTGGCAAGGGGAGCCAAGCGGCCAAGGCCGAGCGCTAACCAGAGAGCCCTGCGCCGGGGCAGTGGTCCGGCGAAGCGATAAATCTCGTGCAATGGCGGAAGCAGAGCCGCGGCAAGGGGAATTCCCGATCATCCTGTGTGACCGATCGCAAGATCGACGTCCGACCTCAGACCGGGACAGCCCCAGACGAACCTACGGACATGCGTGAACCCGCGAATAAGAGCTTGTTGACCGACGTCTCTGGGTTCTGCTTCCACCCCTGCACGATCATCCCCACTCACACTTCTCCGCAATTCCAGGAGAAAACCCTTCGTCATGCCTCTACTCTTGAAACGGGACATAAGAGGATGACGGCGGTGCAAGCTGCGCCGTATCGCGCTATCCCCAGCCCGCACTAATCCCGCCATCCACCGTATAAATCACCCCCGACGTATAGCCCGAGCGATCCGAGGCCAGGAACGCCATCAGGTCGCCGATCTCGCGCGCATGGGCGGGGCGGCCGAGCGGCATGCCTTTCTGGAATTCCTTGTAGCGATTTTCGTCGCCGAACTGGTGTTTGGCACGGGTCTTCAACAGCGTGACGTGGCGGTCGGTGCCAACGGGGCCCGGATTGATGCCGACCACGCGGATATTGTCCGCCAGGCTCTTTCCCCCCAGTGCACGCGTAAAAGCCATCAGCGCCGCATTGCCGGCGCTGCCGCAGACGTAATTGGCGTCGAATTTTTCACCGGCGGCGCCGATGTCGTTGACGATGACGCCGTGGCCGCGCGCCTTCATCTGCGCATAGATGGCGCGGGTCAGGTTGATATAGCCGAACACTTTCAGCTCCCAGGCGTGGCGCCAGGTCGCCTCGTCGATCTTGTCGATCGAGCCGCCCGGAATGTCGCCGGCATTGTTGACGAGGATGTCGATGTCGGCGGCGTCCTTCGCCAGTTTTGCAAGATCGGCGGGATTTCTGAGGTCGACGACATGGGCCGTGGCGCTGATCTGGTGGGTCGAGCGCAGCTGCTCGGCCAGCGCCTTCAGCGCGTCGCCGCTGCGGGCGGCGAGCATGAGATCGCAGCCTTCCTCGGCAAAGGCCTCGGCCGCGGCAGCACCTATGCCCTTCGAGGCGCCAGTGATGAGGACGCGCTTGCCGCGTAAATGCAGATCCATGGGAATGCTCGCTTGGCTTGGGGGATGTCGGCAGGTCGGCTGAATTGGTAAGCGGCCGGTGGCGTGGTGGTCAACATTGCAGTGCAGCGTTGCACCACGGCAAGGTTTGGTCCATTGCAAGGCCGTCAAATAAGCGGCATTAGCGGCGCGGCGAGTTTTCTTGAGGAAATCCCAATGAGCAAGAAGCAGTATCGGATCGCGGTCATCCCCGGCGACGGCATCGGCAAGGAAGTGGTCCCGGAAGGGCTGCGCGTGCTGGAAGCGGCCGCGAAAAAGCATGGGGTATCCGTGCATTTCGACCATTTCGACTTCGCCTCGTACGACTATTACGAAAAGCACGGCGAGATGATGCCGGAGGACTGGAAGGCGCAAATCGGCAAGCACGACGCGATCTATTTCGGCGCGGTCGGCTGGCCCGCGAAAATTCCCGATCACATTTCGTTGTGGGGCTCGCTGATCAAGTTCCGCCGGGAGTTCGACCAGTACGTCAATCTGCGACCGGTGCGGCTGATGCCCGGCGTGCCGTCGCCGCTCGCCGGCCGCAAGCCCGGCGATATCGATTTCTGGGTGGTGCGCGAGAACACCGAAGGTGAATATTCCTCGGTCGGCGGGCGGATGTTCCCGGACACCGACCGCGAATTCGTCACCCAGCAGACCGTGATGACGCGCATCGGCGTCGATCGCATCCTCAAATTTGCGTTCGAGCTGGCGCAGTCACGCCCGAAGCAGCATCTGACCTCGGCGACGAAATCCAACGGCATCTCGATCACCATGCCGTATTGGGACGAGCGCGTGGAGGCGATGGCGAAAAGCTATCCCAAGGTGAAGTGGGACAAGTATCACATCGATATTTTGACCGCGAATTTCGTGCTGCATCCGGACTGGTTCGACGTCGTGGTCGGTTCCAATCTGTTTGGCGATATTCTCTCCGATCTCGGCCCCGCCTGCACCGGCACCATCGGCATCGCGCCGTCAGGCAACATCAACCCGCCCGGCCTTTTTCCGTCGGTATTCGAACCGGTCCATGGCTCGGCGCCTGACATCGCGGGCCAGGGCATCGCCAACCCGATCGGCATGATCTGGTCGGGCGCGATGATGCTGGAGCATCTCGGCGAGAAGACCGCGGCGGCGTCGATCGTGGCTGCGATCGAGCGCACGCTCGGCGAACGCACGCTGCGGACGCGCGATCTCGGCGGCAACGCGGATACCACCGCCTGCGGCAAGGCGGTAGCTGACATGGTTGACTAGGGCGCGAGCAAAAACCCGCAACCGTCGTCCCGGCTCAAGGCCGGGACGATGGGATAAATTTCAGCCCTTCGCAATCCTGCGGCAGTCCGCCCACGCTGCCCCGATCAAATTCTCGCTCGCCTCCGGCGTACGGAAGGCCGAATGCGCCGACAGCGTCACATTCGGCAACTTCGTCAGCGGATGATCGGCCGGCAACGGCTCGGTGTTGAAGACGTCGAGGCCGGCGTGGCGGATATGGCCGGACTTCAAGGCATCGATCATCGCGGCTTCATCGACGATGGCGCCGCGCGCGGTGTTGACCAGGATCACGCCGGGCTTCATCGCATCGATGCAGGCGCGCGAGACCAGGCCGCGGGTCTCGTCGTTCAGGAGCAGATGGATCGAGATCACGTCGCTCTCGGTCAGGAGTTCGTCGAGATCGACGAACTCGACTTTTGGGTGTTTCTTGGGCGACCGGTTCCACGCGATCACGCGCATGCCGCTGCCGGTGGCGATGCGCGCGACTTCAGCGGCGATGCCGCCGAAGCCGATCAGGCCCAGCGTCTTGCCGGTGAGTTGCATGGCGTCCTCGCGCAGCCAGTTGCCGGCGCGCATCTCACGATCCATCCGGGCGATGCCGCGGGCGGCTTCCCACATCAGTGCAATGGCGCATTCGGCCACCGCCGTATCGCCATAGCCTTTGATCAGGTGCACTTCGATGCCGAGTTCGGCGAGTTCTTCCGGATTCATGTAGCTGCGCGCGCCGGTGCCGAGAAATACCACGTGCTTGAGCCCGGTGCATTTCTTCGCAACCTCTGTTGGTAGCGCGGTGTGATCGACGATGGCGATGGCGGCGCCGTCGAGCAGTTTTGGGTATTGATCCGAGGTGATGTCCGGATTGCGATTAATGCGAACCTTTGGATCGCCGGATTTTTCCAGCCGCTCGAAAATCACCGCCAGCGATTTATTGGCATCGACAAAAACACCGTGCACGGGAATTCTCCGAAAGTTGAGAGGATCAGGATGCCACGCCGGCGAGCGCCAGCACGGTATGCATCAAGACGTTGGCGCCCGCCGTGCAATCGGCTTGCGTCGCATCTTCGAGCTCATTGTGGCTGATGCCGTCCTTGCAGGGCACGAACACCATCGCTGCCGGCATGATGGTGTTGAGGTTGCAGGCATCGTGACCGGCGCCGGACGTAATGCGGCGATGGGAGTAGCCGAGCATCGTCGCGGCATTCTCGACGGCATCGACCAGCTTCGGATTGAAATGCGTCGGCGGCTTGCGCCAGACCAGATCGAGCTGGACCTCGACCTTGCGCCGCGCCGCGATCTCGGCAATTGCCGCGCGCAAATCCTTATCGAGTGCTTCCATGATCGCCGCATCGGCGCTGCGGCAATCAACCGTGAACGCGATCTCGCCGGGGATGACGTTGCGCGAGGGATTGGCGATTACGGCCTCGCCGATGGTGCCGACCGCCTTCGGGCCGTGCTTTTTGGCAATGGCCTCCATCGCGAGCACGATCTCCGACAAGGTCGCCAGCGCGTCACGGCGCAGCGGCATCGGCGTCGAACCGGCATGGCTTTCAAAACCGGTGATCTTGCCGTCGTACCACAGCACGCCCTGGCCGGAATTGACGACGCCGATGGTCTTGTTCTCGGCTTCGAGGATCGGACCTTGTTCGATGTGCAGTTCGACAAATCCGGAAAATTTCTGGGTGCCGACCGGGCTTGCGCCGCGATAGCCGATGCTGTCGAGGGCTTCGCCGACGGTGACGCCTTCGACATCTTTCCGCGACAGGATATCGTCGGTGGTGAAGTCGCCGACGTAAACCGCCGAGGCCATCATCGCCGGTGCAAAGCGCGAGCCCTCCTCGTTGGTCCAGTTGCAGATGCAGATCGGCATCTCGGTTTCGATCCCGGCATCGTTGAGGGTGCGGACCACTTCGAGGGCGGCCAGCGTGCCGAGCACGCCGTCATATTTGCCGCCGGTCGGCTGGGTGTCGAGATGCGAGCCCAGGCCGATCGGAGATTTCGACATGTCGCGTCCCCTGCGCAGGCCGAACGTCGATCCCAGTGTATCGACGTGAACCTCGAGGCCCGCGGCCTCGCAGGCTTTGCGGAACCAGTCGCGTACCTGCTTGTCCTCGCGCCCCAGCGTCAGCCGCCGCACGCCGCCCTTGGGCGTGGCACCGAATTTCGCGGTTTCGTGAATCGTGTCCCACAGCCGGGCGGAATCGATTTGCAGGTTGGATGCGATTTTTGTCATGAGCTATTCCGGAGCCATTCCGAAGATCGGGCGATCCGTTTCAATGACGCGGCGACAGCGGCGCGTCAACAACGACGCCGCCTTGCGCCAGCGAGGCGGCAAGTTCGGCCACCCGCTCGATGGCGACGGTGTCGGGGGAGGCGAGCCAGCTCGCCGAAAACGTCAGCAGCGGTATCTGCAGGTTGGTCGACAGCAATTGCAGCCGTCCATCGGCCAGTTCGTTTTCGACGATCGCGGTCGGAATCACGGCAATACCGAGGCCTTCGATCGCCATATGGATCACGGTGCCTAGTGACGCGCTGGCATGCAGTCGGATCGGCGGCAGATCGGGCCGGTTGAACAGCGAGCGCACGATCTCGTAAGGCGGAGTCTTGCGCGGGAAGGTGATGATCGGAAATTTCGCCAGATCGTGCACCGTCAGCCGCTCCTTGCCGAGGCCCAGCGCAGGGCTCGAGAAAACCCGCACCCGGTTGCTGATGGTCGGCCCCGTCAGCGGTCCGAGCAGGAATGCGAGCTCGATTTCCTGCGCCAGCAGCCGCGTGCGCAAATTCGAGGTGATGTCGACTTCGATCTCGACCGAGAGGTTGGGATAGGCGTGATTGACGCTCTTGATCAGCTGGGTCAGGAACGTGTGGACGATGGTCTCGGCGACGCCGAGTTTGAGCACGCCGCGCATCGCCGAGTGGTCGCCGACCACCGCCAGCATTTCCGAGCGCAGCCCGATCAGTTTTTCCGCGTACACCATCATCTGGCGGCCGCGCGGTGTCGGCAGCACCATGCGGCGGTCGCGCTGCAGCAGCTTCACGCCCACCTCCTGCTCGAGCTGGGCGATCCGCTGCGAGATCGCGGGCTGGGTGGTGTTGAGCTTCTGGGCCGCGCCGCGGAAGCTGCCCAGCGTCACCACTGAGGGTCTCAATTGCCTTGAAATCGACCATGCACCTCAATCCCGCAGATCGATAAATCTGATTGATCGATCTTGATTAAAAACGACGATTAGACATTATGGTAGCCATATGCGCCATTACCTGTCGAGCAAATTAGCGCGGGATCAACGATGACCAGCCTCGCAAAAACAGAACGGCTTATCGATCGCGTGGCGGCCGATCTTTCGCCCAGCGTCGCCGCCCGCCATCGCTACCGCGCCGGCGCGGCCGGAAGCACCGCCGGCGTCGCCAACGGCTGCGTCCAGGGCAATCTCGCGATCCTGCCGGAGAAACTCGCAAGCGCGTTCCATCGCTTCTGCCAGCTCAATCCAAAACCGTGCCCGATCATCGGCATGTCCGACGTCGGCGATTTCAGAATTCCCGCGCTCGGCCTCGACCTCGACATCCGCACCGACATCCCGCGCTATCGGGTCTGGCGCGATGGCGAGGTGGTGGACGAACCGACCGACATCCTGTCGTACTGGCGCGACGATCTGGTCGCCTTCGTGCTCGGTTGCTCGTTCTCGTTCGAAGAGGCGCTGCTCGACGAGGGGCTGCCGATCCGCCACATCGAGCACAACGTGCGGGTCCCGATGTTTCGCACCAACATCGCCTGCAGCCCGTCGGGACCGTTTGCCGGTCCGATGGTGGTATCGATGCGGCCATTCAAACCGGCGGATGCGATCCGCGCGGTGCAGATCACCTCGCGCTTTCCGTCCGTGCATGGCGCGCCGGTTCATCTCGGCCTTCCGGGTTCGATCGGCATCGCCGATATCAGCAAGCCCGACTATGGCGATCCGGTGCCGGTCGCAGCCGACGAGATTCCGGTATTCTGGGCGTGTGGCGTGACGCCGCAGGCGGTGATCGCCAATGCAAAACTGCCGTTCGCGATCACGCATGCGCCGGGATTGATGCTGGTGACCGATCTGAAGAACAAGCAGTTGGCCGTGCATTAATGGGCAGCGCTTGCCGCTTCTTGAGGCTTTACCGCAGCCTTTTGCCGTTTCATCGATAGTTGGATCAACAGGGGATTTTGCAATGACGATCACTCGCCGCAATGTATTGCTCGGAGCCACCGCTGTCGCAGCCCTCGCACCGATCGCGGGCCGCGCGCAAACCGCGGAAGTGGTGATCGGCGTCATCTATCCATTTTCCGGCGCCAACGCCCAGCAGGGCGTCGATGCCCAGAAGGCCTATGAGACCGCGCTTGAGATCATCAACAAGGACTACGATTTCGATCTGCCGCTGGCCAAGGGTGAAGGCTTGCCCGGCCTTGGCGGCGCCAAAATCCGCCTCGTGTTCGCCGACCACCAGTCCGATCCGCAGAAGGGCCGCGCCGAAACCGAGCGCCTGATCACCCAGGAAAAGGTCTCCGCCGTCATCGGCACCTATCAGAGCGCGGTCGCCGTCACCGTCAGCCAGATCTGCGAGCGCTACCAGATCCCGTTCATCTCGGCGGACAATTCCTCGCCGAGCCTGCATCGCCGCGGTCTCAAATTCTATTTCCGCGCCGCACCCCATGACGAAATGTATTCGGCCGCGATGTTCGATTTCTTCGATGCCATGAAGAAGAAGGGCACCAAGATCGAGACGCTGGCGCTGTTCCACGAGGACACCATCTTCGGCACCGATTCCGCCAACGCCCAGCTCAAGCTCGCCAGCGACCGCGGCTACAAGGTGGTCGCCGACATCAAATACCGCGCCAACTCGCCGTCGTTGTCGGCCGAGGTGCAGCAGCTCAAGGCGGCCAATGCCGACGTGCTGATGCCCTCGAGCTACACCACCGACGGCATCCTGCTGGTCAAGACCATGGGCGAACTCGGCTACAAGCCGAACGCGATCGTGGCGCAAGACGCCGGCTTCTCCGAAAAGGCGCTGTATGACGCGGTCGGCGACAAGCTCGAAGGCGTGATCTCGCGCGGCACCTTCTCGCTCGATCTCGCCGCCAAGCGGCCGATGGTCAGCAAGGTCAACGCCATGTTCAAGGAAAAGTCGGGCAAGGATTTCAACGACCTGACCTCGCGGCAGTTCATGGGCCTGATCGTGATGGCGGAAGCCATCAACCGCGCCAAATCCACCGACGGCGACAAGATCCGCGAGGCGCTGGTGGCGACCGACATCGCGGGCGAGCAGACCATCATGCCGTGGAAGCGCATCAAGTTCGACGAGATGGGCCAGAACAACGACGCCGACCCGGTGCTGCTGCAATATATCGGCGGCAAGTTCGTCACCATCTCGCCGCCGCAAGCGGCGATCGCCGAGGCGGTCTGGCCGATGAAGTAGTCGGCACTCGGGGCGGGGGCAAAACGCGGTGACAGCCGAGACGAATATCTGGAATCTCTCACGCTTCGTCATTGCGAGGAGCGCAGCGACGAAGCAATCCATTCTTTCTTTTTGCGGCGCGATGGATTGCTTCGCTTCGCTCGCAATGACGAATTTATACGATATTACCTCGGGCCTGGAGCAGCGCCGGTGACAGCCGAGACCATTATCCAGAGTCTCGCGAGCGGCCTGCTGATGGGGCTGCTCTATGGGCTGATCGCGGTCGGCCTCGCGCTGATCTTCGGCCTGATGGATGTCGTGAATTTCGCCCATGGCGAATTCCTGATGATCGCGATGTACGCGACCTTCTTCCTGTTCGCGTTCTTCGCGATTGATCCCCTGCTGGCGGCGCCGCTGGTGGCGGCGGCGCTGTTCGTGTTCGGGGCGGTGGTCTATCTCCTGATCGTGCGCTTTGCGGTGCGCGCCAAGGCCAACGCCGGCATGGTGCAGATTTTCTCCACCTTTGGCCTTGCGATCGTGATGCGCGGCCTGGCCCAGTTCTTCTTCACACCGGATTATCGCAGCGTCACTCACTCCTGGCTTGGCGGCAAAACCATCTCGCTCGGCGGCATCTTCCTGCCCGAGCCGCAGCTGGTGGGCGCAGCGGTCTCGATCGCGGCCTTTGGCGGGCTTTATTTCTTCATCAACCGCACTGATTTTGGCCGCGCGCTCGAAGCCACCCGTGAGGACGCTGGTGCGGTGGCGCTGGTCGGCATCGACAAGAACCGCGTGTTCGCACTGGGCTGGGGCCTTGGTGCGGCGCTGGTGGGCCTTGCCGGCGCCATCATGTCGATATTCTTCTACATCTATCCCGACGTCGGCGCGTCGTTTGCACTGATCGCCTATGTCACCGTGGCGCTCGGCGGTTTCGGCAGCGTGTTCGGCGCCTTTGCCGGCGGCATCGTCGTTGGCCTCGTCGAAGCCACCACCGCCATGATCCTGCCGCCGTCGCTTAAATCGGTCGGCATCTACGCGGTCTATCTGCTGGTGGTGTTCGTCCGGCCGCGCGGCCTGTTCGGGTCGATCTGATGGATAGCGATTTCGCAAACCGCCGCCGCAGCGACCTGATCGTCGCCGCGTGCCTTGCGATCATAGCTGCGCTGGTGCCGCTGTTCGTGAAAGACGTCTACGTCCAGAACATCATGGTGCTGACCTTGATGTATGCCGCGTTGTCGCAAAGCTGGAACATTCTCTCCGGCTATTGCGGACAGATCTCGCTCGGCCACGCGCTCTATTTCGGGCTCGGCGCCTACACCACGACGCTGCTGTTCACGAAATTCGGCGTGTTGCCCTGGTTCGGCATGCTCGGCGGCGGGTTGATCTCGGCTGTCATCGCGATGGCGCTGGGCTATCCCTGCTTCCGGCTACGCGGGCATTATTTCGTCATCGCCACCATCGTCATCGCCGAAATCGCGCTGCTGCTGATTCAAAATTGGGATTGGGCGGGGGCGGCGCTCGGCATCGACATTCCGGTGCGCGGCGATAGCTGGCTCAAATTCCAGTTCACGCGCAGCAAGCTGCCCTATTTCTACTTCGCCCTGGGGCTGGCCTGCGTCGCCTGGTTCGTGACCTGGTGGCTGGAAGATTCCAAATGGGGCTTTTGGTGGCGCGCGGTGAAGGACAATCCGGACGCCGCCGAAAGCCTCGGCGTGGTCGTGTTCAATTCCAAGATGGGCGCGGCGGCGGTGTCGGCCTTCCTCACCGCGGTCGGTGGCAGCTTTTATGCGCAGTTCGTCTCCTACATCGATCCCGAAAGCGTCATGGGTTTTCAGTTCTCGCTGCTGATGGCGCTGCCCGCGGTGGTCGGCGGCATCGGCACGCTGTGGGGGCCGATGCTGGGCGCGGTCATCCTGATCCCGCTGACTGAACTGACGCGCTCCTTCATCGGCGGTTCCGGCCGCGGCGTCGATTTGATCGTCTACGGCACGCTGATTGTGGCGATCTCGCTGGCGCGGCCGCAGGGCCTGATCGGGCTATTCTCGCCGAAGCGCAAGGAGGCGGTGCGATGACGCCTCTGTTGGAAACCCGCGGCGTCTGGCAGCGCTTCGGCGGCCTGGTCGCCAACAGCGATGTCTCGATTTCGGTCGGGCGCGGCGAAATCGTCGGACTGATCGGTCCCAACGGCGCCGGCAAGTCGACGCTGTTCAATTTGATCGCAGGCGTGCTGCCGCCCACTCAAGGTTCGATCTGGTTCGATGGTGAGGACGTGACAAAACTGCCGGCGGCGGAGCGCTGTCAGCGCGGCGTCGGCCGCACCTTTCAGGTCGTGAAGAGTTTTGAGACCATGAGCGTGATCGACAATGTCATCGTCGGCGCGCTGGTGCGCAACACCGTAATGCGCGTGGCGCGCCGCAAGGCTTTTGAGGTGCTGGAATTTTGCGGCCTTGCGGCCCGCGCCAACGTGCTGGCGAGCGACCTCGTTCCGTCCGAAAAGCGGCGCCTCGAAGTGGCGCGGGCGCTCGCGACCGAGCCAAAGCTGCTGCTGCTCGACGAGGTGCTGACGGGTCTGACCCCGGTCGAGGCCAAAACCGGCGTCGAACTGGTGCGCAAGGTGCGCGATACCGGCGTCACTGTGCTGATGGTTGAGCACGTCATGGAAATCGTGATGCCGCTGGTCGACCGCGCCATCGTGCTTGATCTCGGCAAGGTCTTGGTCGAGGGCAAGCCGACCGAAGTGGTCCGCGATCCCAAAGTCATCAGCGCCTATCTGGGGGACCGTCATGCTGTCGGTGCATGAAGTCACCACCGCCTATCAGGGACTGGTCGCGATCTCCGCGATCTCCATCGAAGTCGCCAAGGGCGAAATCGTCTGCGTCGCCGGCGCCAACGGGGCCGGCAAGTCGACCTTGCTGAAATCCATCGCCGGCGCCGAGCGCCCGCGCTCCGGCACCGTGACCTTCGATGGCATCCGCATCGACGGCAAGGCGCAGCATCTGATCACCAGGGACGGCATCGCCTATGTGCCGGAAAACCGCCGCCTGTTTCCACGGCTGTCGGTGCGCGACAATTTGCGGCTCGGCAGCTACCTCTATCGCGGCGAGGCCAATCGCGACGAACCGCTGGACCTCGTGTTCACGCTGTTTCCGCGGCTCTCGGAGCGGCTGGAGCAGCGCGCCGAAACGCTTTCCGGTGGCGAGCAGCAGATGCTGGCGATCGGCCGCGCGTTGATGACGCGTCCGCGGCTGTTGATGCTGGACGAGCCGTCGCAGGGCATCATGCCAAAACTCGTCGACGAAATCTTTCAGGCCGTGATGCGCATCCGCGACACCGGCCTGACCGTGCTGATCGTCGAGCAGCGCATGGCCGAATGCCTTGAAATCGCCGACCGCGCGTACATTTTGCAGACCGGCCGCGTGCTGATGCAGGGCAGCGCGGCGGATATCCGGACCAATCCGGACGTAAGGAAGGCGTATCTGGGGCTCTAACCGGTGCGGGGGATTGTTGCAAACTCTCTCGCCGTCATTGCGAGCGCAGCGAAGCAATCCAGCTCTTACTTTGTTGCAGCGTCCTGGATTGCCTTGTCGCTGTCGCTCCTCGACATGACGTTAGGGTGCTACGCGATCAAATCAAGCTATCGTACAAATCCTGCCATTCCGGGTTCATGCCCTCGATCAGCGCCAGCTTCTTCGTCCGACTACCAGCCTTGATCTGTTTCTCCCGCGCGATCGCCGCGACCATCGTCTCGTGCAGTTCATACCAGACAAGAATCTTGCATCCGTGCCTTTTTGAGAATCCCGTAACGAGTCCCTCGCGGTGTTCGAACGCCCGTTTTGGCAGATTGCTGGTTACGCCGGCGTAAAGCGTTCCGTTGCGGCGGCTTGCAACTATATAGACGCAGGGTTGTTTCATTGAAGTTCTCCGCCGTCATGGCGATCGTAGCAAAGCTTCCGGACCATTCCCTGGGCTTTCTGGATTGCTTCGCTTCGCTCGCAATGACGTTGAAGGAGCGTTGGCTGTGGCCGGGACTTACTCGTGATCATTCCCATGCTCAGGCAACACCAGCCCAAACACCTTCGTCAAATCCTTGACCTGCTCAGGCGATAGATACCGCGGGTTGAGCCCGCGCAGCAGCAAATACAATTTCGCGGTCTCTTCCAGTTCCTCGATTGCGAATACTGCCGCCTCCAGCGTGTCGCCGGACACCACCGGGCCGTGATTGGCGAGCAGCACGGATGAGTATTTTCCGGCCAGTCCCTTGATTGCGTCGGCGACGGCGGGATCGCCGGGGCGATAATACGGCACCAGCGCGGTGAGGCCGCACTTCATCAGGTAATATGGCGTCATCGGCGGCAACGCGGCGCGCGGATCGATTTCGGGCAGCATCGACAGCGCGACCGAGTGAGTCGAATGCAGATGGACCACGGCGCGGGCGGCGTCGCGGGTCTGGTAGAGCGCGGTATGTAGCGGCACTTCCTTGGTCGGGGCGTCGCCGGAGAGCAGCCTGCCGGAAGCGTCAAGCCGCGACAGCCGCGCCGGGTCCAGCGAGCCGAGCGACGCATTGGTCGGCGTCACCAGCCAGCCGCCGTCATAGACTTTGACGCTGATATTGCCCGACGAGCCCGGCGTCAGCCCGCGCTCGAACAGCGAGCGGCCGAGGCGGCAGATTTCTTCGCGAATCCCGGTTTCGCTCATGGCAGCATCCTCTTTGCGGCGTTGTCTCATGCTTTGGCAGGATGGCCAAGCCGTGATACCCAGAGGCGAAGAGGCCAAGAACATCTGAGAAAATCTGGGGAACGCCGCATGCCCGAATCTGCAAAACCAAGCATTGCCGTGATCGGGCTGGGCTCGATGGGGTTCGGCATGGCGACCTCGCTGCGCCGCGCCGGCTTTGCCGTCACCGGCTGCGACGTCTCGGCTGAAGCGGTCAAGCGGTTCGTGGCCGACGGCGGCAGCGGCGCCAAAACCCCGGCGGAGGCGGCCAAGGGCGCCGACATCGTGGTCAGCGTCGTCGTCAACGCCGCGCAGACCGATACCATTCTGTTCGGCAAGGACGGCGTCGCGGAAACCCTGGCCAAGGGCGCGGTGTTCATCTCCTCCGCCACCATGGACCCCGACGTCGCGCGGCGGCTGGCAAAACAGCTGGAAGAAACCGGACGGCTCTATCTGGACGCGCCGATCTCCGGCGGCGCCCAGCGCGCGGCGCAGGGTGAACTCACCATTCTGGCGTCCGGCAGCGCCGCGGCGTTCGCGAAAGCGCGTCCGGCGCTCGATGCGATGGCGGCAAAGCTCTATGAGCTCGGCGATGCCGCGGGCCAGGGTGCTGCGTTCAAGATGATCAACCAGCTGCTCGCCGGCGTCCATATCGCCGCGGCCTCGGAAGCCATTACCTTTGCCGCCAAGCAGGGCCTAGATATCCGAAAAGTCTATGAGGTGATCACGGCCTCCGCCGGCAATTCCTGGATGTTCGAAAACCGCATGCCGCATGTGCTCGACGGCGACTACACGCCGCGCAGCGCGGTGGAGATCTTTGTCAAAGATCTCGGCATCATCCAGGACATGGCGCGCACGGCGAAATTCCCGGTGCCGGTCGCTGCCGCCGCGCTTCAGATGTTTCTGATGACGGCGGCCTCCGGCATGGGCCGCGATGATGACGCCTCGGTAGCGCGGATGTATGCCCGCGTCACCGGCACGAAACTGCCTGGCGAATAGAAGCACGAGCGGACAGATCAATGGATGAAACCGCCAACGTAGTTCTCCTCATCGACGGGCCAAATCCCTTCTACAGTCAGGCCGACGAGGATCACTTCTTTGCATGGTTGCAGTCGATTTCTGCCATCAAAGGAGTGACGGGTAAGGGCCGTGGCCTGGAATTGATTGTTGAACGTCCGATCGGCAAGGAGAGCCTGCGCGATCTTATTGCTCTCATGACGAGGTACGGTGTGGATTGTCGTCCCCTCAAGCCTCTTTGTGAGGAGCAGAAAGACGAGTATTTTCGGGACAAGGGGAAATATTGGCACTTAGCGGTCTACGGCTGAGCTCTCCACGGCCATAATCGCGAAAATTGAAAGAGAACAACGCATGCCCCGTTTTGCCGCCAATCTCTCCATGATGTTCAACGAGGTGCCGTTCCTCGACCGCTTTGACGCGGCGGCGAAAGCGGGATTCACCGCGGTCGAATTCCTGTTTCCCTATGACCATCTGGCCGAACAAGTCGGCGAGCGGCTGAAGGCTGCCGGCTTGACGCAGGCGCTGTTCAATTTGCCGCCCGGCGATTGGGCGGCCGGCGAAAAGGGCTTTGCGGCGCTGCCCGCGCGTTTTGACGATCTCAAACAGAGCCTGCACACCGCGTTGCCTTATGCCAAGGCGACCGGCGTCAAGCGGCTGCACCTGATGGCCGGCATCGCCAACCGCAGCGACCGCAGGGCAGTGGAGGCCTTCTACAAATCGGTGGCATGGGCAGCGGAATTCTTCGCGCCGCACGGCCTCGATGTCGTGATCGAGCCGATCAACCCGCGCAACGTGCCCGGCTATTTTCTCAACGATTTCATCTTCGCGCACGACCTGATCAATGAGCTCAAAATCCCGAACCTGAAATTGCAGTTCGACATTTATCACTGCCAGATCATCCATGGCGACGTCACCATGCGGCTGCGCGAGATGATGCCCGTGATCGGCCACATCCAGATCGCCAGCATCCCCTCGCGCAACGAGCCCGACGGCGAGGAACTGAACTATCCGTTCCTGTTCGCCGAGCTCGACAAGCTCGGGTATGGCGGCTTTGTCGGCTGCGAATACAATCCTCGGGCTAAGACCACCGATGGTCTCGGCTGGTTCAAGCCCTATGCCGGAGTAAAACCGTGACGCTCGCGCTTGGCTGCATCGCCGACGACTACACCGGCGCCTCCGATCTCGCCAATACGCTGACGCGCGCGGGCCTGCGCACGGTGCAAACCATCGGCGTGCCCTCCGACAATCTGGCGCTGCCCGAGGTCGATGCGGTGGTGATCTCGCTGAAGAGCCGCTCGATCGAGGCGGGTTTGGCCGTGACGCGCTCGCGCGCGGCGGAAAAATGGCTGCGCGGCCGCGGCGCGGATCATGTGCTGTTCAAGATCTGTTCGACCTTCGATTCCACCGATGCCGGCAATATCGGCCCGGTCATGGACGCGTTGCGCGCCGATTCCGGAGACGTGATCGTGCTGGTGACGCCGGCGTTTCCGGAAACCGGTCGCACCGTCTATCAGGGCAATCTGTTCGTAGGCCAAGTGCCGCTGAACGAAAGCCCGCTAAAGGATCATCCGCTCAACCCGATGCATGATTCCAATCTGGTGCGGGTGCTGGCGCGCCAGGGCAAGACCAAGGTCGGGCTGGTTGCGCTTGCAACGCTGACGCGCGGTCCCGACGCGGTTCGCGCACAGCTCGCCGATCTCCAGGGCAAGGGATTTGGCGCCGCCATCATTGATGCGGTGTTCGACCGCGACCTCGAAACCATCGGTGGCGTAGCGCTGGATCATCGGCTGTCCGTCGGCGCCTCCGGCATCGGGTTAGGTATCGCCCGGGCGCTGGTCGCCTCGGGCAAGGTCAAATCGAACGCGCAAAACGCCATTACCGATACGGCGGTTGGCGGACCGGCGGCGTGCCTGGCCGGCAGTTGCTCGCAGGCGACGCTGCAGCAGATCGCGAGCGCCGAAAAGGCGATGGCTGTGCTGCATCTCGATCCCGAGCGCGTCGTGGCGGGCAAGGATGAAGCCGGGCGTGCTTTGGCCTGGGCGAAGACGCGAATCAATCAAGGTCCGGTCCTGATCGCGAGCAGTTCGACGCCCGAAGCGGTCGCAGCTCTGCAGTCACGTCATGGCCGTGATGCAGCCGGACATGCCATCGAGCAGGCGATGGCCGATATCGCCGAAGGCCTGGTGCAATCCGGCGTGCGTCGATTGGTGGTTGCCGGCGGTGAAACTTCCGGCGCTGTGGTGGATCGCTTGCGGATTCCAGGCTTCCTCGTTGGTGCAGAAATCGCTGCAGGAGTGCCGGTTCTGCGCGCAGTCGGTGCTGACAATGGCGAGATGTTGCTTGCATTGAAATCGGGCAATTTCGGCGGTCCGGAATTTTTTTCCGATGCGCTCGAACTGATGCGCTGATCGCCTCTCGCTGTTCATGTGTTGGTGACGGCTGTCGGCTACCGTAGTTTCACGGACCGCCAAGTTAACACAACCTCAGCAGGCGTTATGGCTTGGTGCTGGCAGGCGGTCCCAATTCCGAAGCTTGTCACATCAGGCGTGTCTTGCGCGCCAAAAAACCAAGAGATTCCCAGCCATGCTCGCCAAATACTCGATCCGCGCCAAAATCATCGCCGTCGTCGCCTTCCTGCTCGTCGCGATCACGGGCATGGGCCTGCTCGCGGTCAGGAACATGCGCGCCATCAACGCCAACACCGTCGACATCACCACCAACTGGATGCCGAGCGTTCGCGTGCTGGGCGATTAGCGCGCCGGCGTCATCACCTATCGCAACGTGATCCGCGAGCACATGCTGGCTGAGACGCTCGAGGAAAAGGAAGCCGCGGAAAAAATTCTGGCCACCGTGGTCGAGAGCAACACCAAGATCCGCGCGGAATACGAACCCATGATCACCTCTCCGGAGGAGCATGCGCTGTACAAGGAATGGTCCGATCTCTGGGACAAGTACAAGAAGGGTACCCAGGATGTCATGGCGCTGTCCCGCAAGGCCGCCGGCAAGATTCCGACCGAGGCGCATGAACTGAATACCAAGACGGTCAACAAGATCGGGATTGACGCCGACAACATTCTCAAGAAGGACATCGATCTTAACAATTCAGGCGCCGCCAGGGCGGCGCAGGACGCGGCCGACAGCTACGCCTCGGCCTTCATGATTCTCGCGGTCATCCTCGGCGCCGCCGTCATCATCGGCGTCGGCGTCAGCTTCTATCTGGTTCGTGACGTCTCGACCGGCATCGACTCCATCGTTGTTCCGATGCAGGCACTGGGCAAGGGCGACCTGAGCGCAAAGGTGCCGCATCAGGGCGAGAAGACCGAAATCGGCGCCATGGCCGATGCGCTCCAGGTGTTCAAGGAGGCGCTGATCGCCAAGAAAGCCGCCGACGAGGCCGCCGCGATTGACGCGGAGGCCAAGATCGAGCGCGGCCGCCGGGTCGACAGCATCACCCGCAATTTCGAATCGATGATCGGCGAGATCGTGCAAACGGTATCGTCCGCCTCGACGCAGCTCGAAGCCTCGGCCGGTACGCTGTCGAAGACGGCGGAACGTTCGCAGCAATTGACCACCGCGGTGGCGGCGGCCTCCGAGGAAGCCTCCACCAACGTGCAGTCGGTGGCGTCGGCGACCGAAGAACTGTCGTCCTCGGTCAACGAAATCAGCCGCCAGGTCCAGGAATTGGCGCGGATGGCCACCGACGCCGTCGGCCAGGCCCGCACCACCAACGACCGGGTCAGCGAATTGTCCAAGGCGGCAAGCCGCATCGGCGACGTCGTCGAGCTGATCAATACCATCGCCGGCCAGACCAACCTCCTGGCGCTCAACGCCACCATCGAGGCCGCGCGGGCCGGCGAGGCCGGCCGCGGCTTTGCGGTCGTGGCGTCGGAAGTGAAGGCGCTGGCGGAGCAGACCGCGAAGGCCACCGGCGAGATCGGCCAGCAGATCACCGGCATCCAGGCCGCTACCCAGGAACTCAGTGAACGCGATCAAGGAAATCAGCGGCACCATCGAACGGCTGTCGGAGATTTCGTCGACCATCGCAGCCGCAGTGGAAGAACAGGGCGCTGCGACGCAGGAGATTTCCCGCAACGTGCAGCAGGCGTCCCAGGGCACCCAGCAGGTCTCCTCCAACATCACCGACGTGCAGCGCGGCGCCAGCGAGACCGGATCGGCCTCTGCGCAGGTCCTCACCGCGGCGCAGTCGCTGTCGGGCGACAGCAACCGCCTCAAGCTCGAGGTCGGCAAGTTCCTGGATTCGGTCCGGGCCGCCTGATAACGGCCGCTGGCAGGCCAAATCCGAAGCCCGGCCGTATCGGCCGGACTTTTCGTTTTGAACGATAGATCAGACGCCGGATCGGCGAAAACTTCCGATCGTCCAATCCTTGCCGCATCATTTGACCGACTCCATTCCCTAGCGCGCCAAATTTCACTGCGACGCGCGGAAGTGCTGGTTTGCTGACGGCTTTTCGGCACTCGTCCGTAATCATACGGATTAGACGTTAAGACTAACGTGATCCGGGAGTCCTAGATTGCCTGAAGCGGGGAAATCCGCCTCGACGATTAGACGGCAACCAAACGCAATTTCGTTCGTTCGCAGCGTCTCGCTGACTTCCCAGGGCAAGGACCGAAGCAATGTCATTCTTCAATCTCCGAATTAGGGGCCGTCTCTATGGCGGATTCGGTGCGTTGCTACTGTTTTGCGTCGGGCTCGCCGCCTTCGGTGTGTGGCAATTGGGAGAGATTCGCACCCAGGTCGCAGCGATGACCCTGCAGTCCAACAATACGATCCGGGTCGGCGAAATCGCGACGGAGCTTCAGGCCGTCCGCCGCGCGGTTCTCCGCTATGCGTTCGATCACGACGAGAAGTCCTACGCGGAAGCCGAAACACGGCTGAAGAAATCGGGTGAGCTTCTGGCGGACGCCGTCAAGACGACGAAGTCCGAAGAGCGCCGCGCTGCCTACAACGAAATCGAGAAGAATATCGAGGAGCTGAAAGCCAAGCGCCTTGCGCTCGGTGCGGCAGTCAAACAGGCGGCCGCGGGCCGCGATTTGCTGTTCACCGACGGCGACAAGATGGCAGCCGACGTGCAGAAGTTCGTCGAGGCCGCGGACAAGACGCCGTTCGCCCAGGCTGCCAACTCACTCGAAGCCAAGGTCCTTCTGGTCCGGGTGGCGAACTGGCGGATGCTGGCGACCCGCAATTCCAACGGACTCGAGACCTTCAAGGCCAACACCGCCAAAGCCCAACAGGAGATCGCGGGCATGGAGAAGTCCGACCTGCCGCCGGATATCGCAAAGCTGCTGGCGAACGTCAAAACCGGCGTCGGCAAATATGCCGAGGCTTTCGACAAGGCCGGCCCCAATTTGCTGCTCGGCGACGAACTCTATTACAAGGCCATCACCCCCCTGACCGTCGGTGCGGTTGAAAAACTGGACGGCGTGAAGGATACGATCGGGAAGGCTTTCGCGAAGACCACCGCGGAGACTGAGGAACGCATCAACGGCACCGTCACCCTGCAGGAAGTCGTGGCAGGTGCCGCTACGCTGCTCGGTCTGCTGATCGCGTTTTTGATCGCTCGCGGCATCATCGGTCCGTTGTCCGGACTGACTTCCGGCATGGAGGAACTGGCCGGCGGCAATTTCGCTGTTGTGCTTCCTGGGCTGGACCGCAAAGACGAAGTCGGCGACATGGCGCAGGCGGTCGAGACCTTCAAGGTCAAGGCCGAGGAGAAGGCTCGCGCCGAGGCGGAGGCTAAGATCCAGCAGGATCAGGTCGCAGCAAGGCAACGCAAGGCCGACATGATCAAGCTCGCCGACAGCATCGAGTTTGCCGTCGGTGCGATCGTTCAAACCGTTTCGTCGGCTTCGACACAGCTTGAAGCGTCGGCCGGCACGCTCACCTCGACGGCGGAGCGCTCGCAGGAGCTCACCACCATGGTTGCCGCAGCTTCCGAAGAAGCTTCCACCAACGTGCAGTCGGTAGCCTCTGCCACCGAAGAGCTGTCGTCCTCGGTCAACGAGATCAGCCGCCAGGTCCAGGAATTGGCCCGCATGGCCTCCGAGGCGGTCGGCCAGGCCCGCACCACCAACGACCGGGTCAGCGAATTGTCGAAGGCGGCGAGCCGCATCGGCGATGTCGTCGAACTGATCAATACGATCGCCGAACAGACCAATCTGCTGGCGCTCAACGCCACCATCGAGGCCGCGCGGGCCGGTGAGGCCGGCCGCGGCTTTGCGGTGGTGGCCTCCGAAGTGAAGGCGCTGGCCGAGCAGACCTCCAAGGCGACCGGCGAGATCGGCCAGCAGATCACCGGCATCCAGGCCGCGACCCAGGACTCGGTGAACGCGATCAAGGAGATCAGCGGCACCATCGAGCGGCTGTCGGAGATCGCTTCGACCATCGCAGCCGCGGTGGAAGAGCAGGGTGCTGCGACCCAGGAAATCTCCCGCAACGTGCAGCAGGCCGCCCAGGGCACCCAGCAGGTGTCCTCCAACATCACCGACGTGCAGCGCGGCGCCAGCGAAACCGGATCGGCCTCCTCGCAGGTGCTGTCTGCGGCGCAGTCGCTGTCCGGCGACAGCAACCGCCTCAAGCTCGAGGTCGGCAAGTTCCTGAACTCGGTCCGGGCGGCTTAAGGCGGCACGGGGGACATTCCGTAAATTTACGGGGCGGGGCATTAACCTAAATCGAGTGCGTGGCGGCTACGATCAGCCACGCCGGGAGGCCTTTGCGCTCCGAAGATCGGCGATGCATTGGCGCGCCCGTTGTGGGCTTGGCCGAATAGCCACCAGCCTGTGGAGATCGAAAATGTCGCTCGCAACGCTGCGCCGGTTCAGAATGACCGTTGGCCGGAAGATCTACGCCCTCATCGGCCTCAGCTTTCTCGGGCTGCTCGGCATCGGCGTGCTCGACTCCGGCGAACTGGCGTCGAGCCTCCGGCAACAGAAGCAGATCGAGCTGAAACACCTGGCGGACGTGGCGCTCGTCATCGTCAAGGAGGAGCACGCGGCGGCACAGAAGGGCGACATCTCGGTCGCCGACGCGCAGAAGCGCGCGATGGCGCGGCTTGCGACGCTTCGATACGGCAATAACGATTATTTCTGGATCAACGACATGCAGCCGCGCATGGTGATGCATCCGATCAAGCCCGAGATGAACGGCAGCGATCTGTCGACCTACAAGGATCCCAACGGAAAGACCCTGTTCGTCGATTTCGTCGAAACCGTCAGGAAAGACGGAGCGGGCTTCGTTCCCTATGAGTGGCCGAAGCCGGGTTTCGACAAGCCGCAGCCGAAACTGTCCTATGTGGTTGGCTTTGCTCCCTGGAACTGGGTGATCGGGACCGGGCTCTATATCGATGACCTCAAGGCGCAAACCTGGGCCTCGACCGAGCGTGCGTTAGTGGTGGGGGCCGTCATCCTGCTGATCTCGCTTGCGGTGTCGATATTTGTCGCCCGCGGCATCACCAAGCCGCTGCAGTGCATCACGGTCACCATGAACGCGTTGGCGGGCGGCAATCTCGATGTCGAAGTGCCCGGCATCGGCCGTCACGACGAGGTCGGCGAGATGGCCAAGGCGGTCGAGATATTCAAGAGCAACGCGGTCGCCCGCCAGGGGTTGGAAGCCGAGCAAAAGGAGGCGGAAATTCGCGCCGTCGCCAGACGCAAGGCGGACATGGTCAAGCTGGCGGACGATTTCGAGGGTGCGGTTGGCGAAATCATCGAGACAGTGTCGTCCGCCTCGTCACAGCTTGAGGCATCGGCCGGCACGCTCAACGCGACGGCGGAGCGCGCGCAGGAACTCGCCACCGTGGTCGCTGCAGCGTCGGGGGAAGCCTCCACCAACGTGCAGTCGGTGGCATCGGCGACCGAGGAAATGTCATCGTCCGTCAACGAGATCAGCCGCCAGGTCCAGGCATCGGCGCGGATGGCCAATGAGGCCGTCGATCAGGCCCGCACCACCAACGATCGCGTCAGCGAATTGTCCAAGGCCGCGGCCCGTATCGGCGACGTGGTCGAATTGATCAACACCATCGCGGGCCAGACCAATCTGCTGGCCCTGAACGCCACGATCGAGGCGGCGCGCGCCGGCGAGGCCGGGCGTGGCTTTGCGGTGGTCGCTTCCGAGGTCAAGGCGCTGGCCGAGCAAACCGCGAAGGCGACCGGCGAGATCGGTCAGCAGGTCGCGGGCATCCAGTCCGCAACCCAGGACTCGGTCAACGCCATCAAGGAAATCAGCGGTACCATCGAAAAACTGTCGGAGATTTCCTCGACCATTGCGGCTGCGGTGGAAGAGCAGGGCGCGGCGACGCAGGAAATTTCCCGCAACGTGCAGCAGGCCGCCCATGGCACCCAGCAGGTCTCGTCCAATATCGCCGACGTGCAGCGCGGCGCCAGCGAGACCGATTCGGCCTCGTCGCAGGTGCTCCACGCGGCGCAGTCGCTGTCCGGCGACAGCAACCGCCTCAAGATCGAAGTCGGCAAGTTCCTGAATTCGGTCCGGGCGGCGTGAGGCCGCCGGCCGGGGTTCCGGCCGCGGCCATTCGGGTGCGAGCTATGCCGGGGAAGTGAAGGCAGGCTGCATCTGCCTGCGTTGGCATCCCGGCTCGATTCGGGTAAATCGGCGGCAGCGGATTGGCCTTGCAGGGAGCCAATTGCCGCCTTTCCAGGGAATCGCTCGTTTATGATCGCATTGGTCCGTATCGCGCTGAGCAGGCCGTATACGTTTGTCGTCCTCGCGCTGCTGCTTCTGATCATCGGACCGCTGGCGGCGCTGCGCACGCCGACCGACATCTTTCCGGATATCCGCATCCCTGTGATCGGGGTGGTCTGGCAATATACCGGCCTGCCGCCGGACCAGATGGCCGGGCGCATCACCTCGCCGTTTCAGCGGGCGCTGACGACGACCGTCAACGATATCGAACACATCACGGCGAATTCGTACAACGGCTTCGGCATCATCAAGATCTTCTTCCAGCCGACCGTTGATATCCGTACCGCCAACGCGCAAGTGACCGCGATCTCGCAGACCCTGATCAAGCAGATGCCGCCGGGCGCGACGCCGCCCTTGATCCTCAACTACAGCGCCTCCACCGTTCCGATCATCCAGGTGGCGCTATCAGGCGAGGGCCTGACCGAACAAAACCTCGCCGACATCGGCATCAACCAGTTGCGCACGCCGCTGGTCACGGTGCCCGGTGCGGCGATCCCCTATCCGTTCGGCGGCAAGCAGCGCCAGGTCCAGATCGATCTCAATTCGACCGCCCTGCAGGCGCGCGGACTGTCGGGGCAGGACGTCGCCAACACCCTGGCTGCACAAAACCTGATCACGCCGGTCGGCACCCAGAAGATCGGCGGCTTCGAATACAACATCCAGCTCAACAACTCGCCGCTCAAGATGGAAGACCTCGGCGGGCTGCCGATCAAGGCCGTCAACGGCGCCATGGTCTATATCCGCGACGTCGCCACCGTGCGCGACGGCAACCCGCCGCAGACCAACATCGTTCACGTCGACGGCAACCGTTCGGTCCTGATGATGGTGCTCAAAGCCGGCGCGATTTCGACGCTGGATATCATCGCCGGCATCAAGCAGAAGGTGATCGACGTCAAGGATCAGATGCCGGACGCGCTGAAGATCGGCTTCATCGGCGATCAGTCGCTGTTTGTCCGCGGCGCCATCACCGGCGTCGCCAATGAAGGCGTGATCGCAGCCCTCCTGACCAGCGTGATGATCCTGCTGTTCCTCGGCAGCTGGCGTTCGACCGTCATCATCGCCGTCTCGATCCCGCTGTCGGTGCTTGGCGCCATCATCATGCTGTCGGCGATCGGCGAGACGCTCAATATCATGACGCTGGGCGGGCTGGCGCTCGCGGTCGGCATTCTCGTCGACGACGCCACGGTCACGATCGAGAACATCAATTACCATCTGGAGCAGGGCAAACCTGTCGAGCAATCGATCTTGGACGGCGCCAACCAGATCGTGACTCCGGCCTTCGTCTCGCTGCTCTGTATCTGCATCGTGTTCGTTCCGATGTTCTTCCTGACCGGCGTCGCGCGCTTCCTGTTCGTGCCGATGGCCGAGGCCGTGATGTTCGCGATGATCTGGTCGTTCGTTCTGTCGCGTACGCTGGTGCCGACGATGGCGAAATATCTGTTGAAGCCGCATGTGCATCACGACGGCGCGCCGCCGCCGACGCGCAATCCGCTGGTGCGCTTCCAGCGCGGTTTTGAGGCGCGGTTCGAGCGCATCCGCGCCACCTATCACGATCTGTTGTCGATGGCGCTCGGGCGGCGGCCGCTGTTCGTCACCGGCTTTCTCGCCATCGTCGCGGTTTCGTTCCTGCTGGTGCCGTATCTCGGCCGCAACTTCTTTCCCGCCGTCGATGCCGGCAACATCCTGATGCATGTCCGCACCCAGGTCGGCACCCGGGTTGAGGAAACCGCCAACCAGCTCGCCGACGTGCAGAAGGCGATCCGCAAGATCATCCCGCCTGACGAGATCGATACCGTGGCCGACAACATCGGCATGCCGATCTCCGGCATCAACATGACCTACAACAACACCGGCGTGATCGGCCCGCAGGACGGCGACGTCCAGATCAAGCTGAAAGAAGGCCATCGGCCGACCGCGGACTACGTCCAGGAGTTGCGCGAGCAGTTGCCACGGCAGTTTCCGGGCCTGAGTTTTGCGTTCCTGCCCGCCGACATCGTCAGCCAGATCCTGAATTTCGGTGCGCCGGCGCCGATCGACCTGCAGATCCGCGGCGCCAACCTCGACGCCAATTTCGCCTATGCCAACAAGCTCCTGAGCAAGATCCGCCGGATTCCCGGCATCGCGGATGCGCGCATCCAGCAATCGCCCAACAATCCGACCTTCAACATCGATGTCGATCGCACCCGTGCGCAATATGTCGGCCTGACCGAGCGTGACGTCACCAACAGCCTCGTCGTCAATCTGGCGGGCAGCGCGCAGGTCGCGCCGACCTATTATCTCAACCCCGACAACGGCGTGTCCTATTCGATCGTGATGCAGACGCCGCAATACCAGATCGATTCGCTGAGCGCGCTGCAGGCGCTGCCGATCACGGCCGCCGGCAACCCGCAGTCGCCGATCCTCGGTGGCATCGCCGACGTCACGCGCACCAAGTCGAGCGCGGTGGTGTCGCAATACGACATCCAGTCGCTGGTGCAGATCTACGCCACCCCGCAGGGGCGCGACCTCGGCGCGGTCGCGACCGACGTGCGGCAGCTGATCGCCGATACCGCCAGGGAAGTGCCGAAGGGCTCCTCCGTGGTCCTGCTCGGCCAGGTGCAGACCATGAACAGCGCCTTCTCCGGCCTGCTGTTCGGATTGCTTGCCGCGGTGGTGCTGATCTATTTCCTGATCGTGGTGAACTTCCAGTCCTGGTCCGACCCGTTCGTGATCATCACGGCGCTGCCGGCGGCGCTGGCCGGCATCGTCTGGATGCTGTTCACGACCCAGACCACGCTGTCGGTGCCGGCGTTGACGGGCGCGATCATGTGCATGGGGGTCGCCACCGCTAACAGCGTGCTCGTCATCAGCTTTGCCCGCGAGCGCTACGAAGAGCTCGGCGATCCCGTCGCAGCGGCGCTGGAGGCCGGTTTCGTCCGGTTCCGTCCGGTGCTGATGACGGCGCTGGCCATGATCATCGGCATGACCCCGATGGCGCTGGGGCTGGGCGAGGGCGGCGAGCAGAACGCCCCGCTCGGGCGCGCCGTGATCGGCGGCCTGATTTTCGCGACGATCGCCACGCTGATGTTTGTTCCCGTGGTGTTCAGTATGGTACACAAGAAACAGGGCGTCATTGCCGACGCCTCACCGGAGATGCCGAATGCCCACTGAACAGCCCCCGACGGTCTCGCGCCGGAAGCTGGGCATCTTCGCCGTGGTGGCGTTGATCGGCGCCGGCCTGATCGTCGCAACCGGCATCCGCGCGCGCGAGGATCAAGGTTCCAGACTGCGCGAATGGACCGACAATCAGGCAGTTCCGACCGTTGCCGTCGCATTCCCCAACGCCCGGGCGCTCAATCCCACCCTCGAACTACCGGGCCGGCTGGAAGCCTACTATCGTGCGCCGATTTTTGCGCGCGTCTCGGGCTATTTGAAAAGCTGGAGCGCCGATATCGGCGCCAGGGTCAAGGCGGGCCAGGTGATCGCCGAGATCGAGGCCCCGGACCTCGACCAGCAATTGTTACAGGCCAGAGCCGATCTCGCCAGCCAGGAAGCCAGCGCCAGATTGTCTGAAGCGACGCTGACGCGGCGCAAGACGCTGGTGGCGTCCAACTTCGTCTCGGCCCAGGAAATCGACGAGCGCACCGCCGACCTCTCCAACAAGAAGGCCGCGGTCAATTCCGGCCAGGCCAATGTCGAACGGCTCGAAGCGCTGGCAGGCTACAAGAAGATCACCGTGCCCTTCGATGGCGTCGTCACCGCGCGCGACACCGACGTCGGCGCGCTGATCAATGCCGGGGGCGGTTCGGGACCGGCGATGTTCGTGGTTTCCGACATCACCAAGCTGCGCGTCTATGTCAACGTTCCCCAGAACTACGTGCCGTCGATCAAGATCGGCGCCAAGGCCGCGCTCACGATGCCGGAATATCCGAACCGCAATTTTGCGGCGACGGTGGAGGCCTCTTCGCAATCGGTCGATGTCTCCTCGGGCACGACCCGGATGCAGCTGGCGCTGGATAATACCGCCGGCGAGCTGATGCCGGGCGGTTACGCCAATGTACGCCTCAACCTGCAGCGCGACACCATCCCGCTGCACATCCCCGCCAGCGCGCTGATCTTCAACCAGAACGGGTTGCGCGTTGCGACCGTCGGTCCCGACGACAAGGTGCTGTTCAAGACGGTGACGATCGCCCGCGATCTCGGCAAGGAGATCGAACTCGCCTCCGGCGTTGCCGCCGACGACCGCATCATCACCGCACCCCCCGACGGCCTCGCTGACGGCGACCCGGTCCGCGTCGTCGGCGCCGGCGCCAAGAAGCCCGCGACCGCCTCGGAAAAGCAGGACGTCAAGGGGTAGGGGACCTTCTTACCTCGCCCCGCCTGCGGGGAGAGGTCGGCGCGTAGCGCCGGGTGAGGGGGACTCTCCGCGAGTCGAATGCGTCGATAGAGCCCCTCACCCCAACCCTCTCTCCGCAAGCGCGGGGCGAGGGAGAAGAAACATCTACCTCACCCGCCACTCCAGCACACCATCATCCGCCGTGACGATATCGCCCAGCGTCCCCACCGGCGTGCGGTCCATGTTGCGCAGATGCGCCAGCGTTCTCTCGTCGCTGGCGGGAACGCGCCCGAGCGTCCGGCGATCCTCAGCGGTGCGCAGCATCACCACGCCGAGCTCGACATCGCCCTTGCCGCCGTAGATCACCGTAAAACTCTCGACCTTGCCCTTGCCTCCGGCTTCGGTGACGAACTCCGGCACGGCGCGCTTGGCTCGATCGGCTTCGGCCTGCACGCTGGTGTCCTGCGCGAGTGCTTGCTTCGGCGCTTCGCGCGACAGCACCAGCCCGTGATGCTTGGTAACAAAGCCGCCCTGGCCGTAGAGCAGGCCGAGTTTTGCGCCACCCCTCAGTTTGCGCACCATCGCGCAGGCTGCGTGCGTCATGTAGGTGTTGAGTGGCGCGCCGAAGAACGTCAGGCCGCCCGTGACGGTCGGCTGTACGTCGGGGCCGAGGCCCAGCGTCCGCCGCGCCATCTTGGGCACGCAGGGAAAGCAGCTGTACAATTCGATCGCGTCGAATTTTTTGCCGTCGCCCTCGACCAGGTCCATCACCGCTTTCAGCACGGCGTTCTGCGGATGGCTCTCGTAAAACTGATCGCGCACCAGATAATCGCGTGGCTCTTCCGCCGAGGCGCCGCCCCAGGCGTAGACGATGCGATCCTCGGGAACGCCGGCCGCGCGGGCCTTGGCGAGGCTGGTCATCAGCAGCGCGCCGCCCATGTTGACAGTCGGATTGGCCACCATCAGCTTTGTATAGGGCCATGCGATCAGCCGGTTGTCGGGCGAGGGCGTGGTGATTTCATCCGCGCTGAAATGTTTCTTCAGCCATGAATTGGGATTTTGCGAAGCGACGTCCGAATAGGTCGACCACAGTTTCCCGGACTCGGCCAACGCCTCGCGCGGGGTCTGGCCCCAATGCGCCGAGGTTGCCGATTTCATACAGCGGATAGACCGTAATGGGTCGGAATACGCCGAGCTTGACCGCCAATGGCTTCTGGAACACCGCGCCGCGCTTCGGTTCTTCCACATCATGCGCGAACGGCGTCCAGGGCAGGTCGACACCGGCTCGTTGCGCTTTGGTTGCAGTCGATTGCGACTCCGCGCCGCAAACCGCGGCCACGCTGCATTCGCCGCGCGCGATGCGTTGCGCGGCCTCGTGCAGATAGCGTATCGGGCTCTCGCCGCCGACCGGGCCGTAATAGAGATGCGAAGGTTTTGCGCCGAGCCGCGCCGCGAGCTGCTTTTCCGGATCGCGGTAGCGCCAGCTCAGGAAATTGACCACGTCGAGCGAACCGATCTCGCCGAGCAGCTTTGCGCCCGAGTTCGGCCTCGGCGCGCTTCAAGGCTTGTTCGAGCAAGGTGAGCGGTTCGAGCCCCGCGGTGAGCTCTTTCGGGCGATCGACGATTTCGCCGACGCCGACGATGACGGGGATACGATCTTCGGGGAGAGGGGATTTTGGCATCTTTTCTTGTTTCACTTTCGAATAGTCAATTCAGCGCGGTATTCTTTTATTCGTCATTGCGAGCGCAGCGAAGCAATCCATCTCGCAACAAAGAAAGTGTGGATTGCTTCGTCGCTACGCTCCTCGCAATGACGGCGCGGGGAGCTGGGTTACTCCGCCACCAGCGCATTCATATGCTCCACGGCGTCCACAAAATCTTCCTTGAATTCCTGCACAACGGCGCCCGCCGACTTGACGCTGTCGATCAGGCCGACGCCCTGGCCGACGAAGTAGCTGACGAGATCGCGCGCCTGGGCGTTGCCGGCGGCGGCGGCGCGGTCGATCGAGTTGAAGGCGTCGCGGCTGATGATGCTCTGCAGCGGCATCGGCAGCGCGCCGGGGCTGTCTGGCCCGCGGTCCCAGGCGTCGGTCCAGACCGAACGCAACTGCCGCGCCGGCTTGCCGGTGCGGCCCTTTGAACGAATCGCGTCGCGCGAGGAGGCCGCAATCATTTTTTCGCGAAAAATTTCGGTGGTTTCGGACTCGACGGTGGCAAGCCACACCGAGCCGGTCCAGGCTCCGGCAGCGCCCATCGCCATGCAGGCCGCCATCTGTCGTCCGGTCATGATGCCGCCGGCGGCCAGCACCGGCACGTCGCGGATCGGCTTGATCGCCTTGATTACCTCCGGCACCAGCACCATGGTCGAGACCTCGCCGCAATGGCCGCCGGCCTCGGTACCCTGGACCACGAGGATATCGACGCCGGCCGCGACCTGGCGCAGCGCGTGTTCCTTGGCGCCGACCAATGCTGCGACCGGCACATTGTGCTTCTTGCCGCGGTCGATCATCGCCTTCGGCGGCACGCCGAGCGCGTTGGCAATCAGCCGGATCGGATGTTCGAAGGAGACGTCGAGCAGTTCCAGCGCGCGCTGCGCGTCGAAGGGCTGCGGCTGATTGTCGGCGACATTGGTGGTCGTCAGCTCGATGCCGTATTTCTTCAGGAGGTTGCGGGTGAAGTCGCGATGCGCCGGCGATATCCGCGCCTCCAGGCTCTTCCAGGTGACGTCCTTTTCGCCAGCGGTCGAGATGTTCTCCGGGATCAGCACGTCGACGCCATACGGCTTGCCGTCGGCGTGGTCGTCGATCCATTTCAGCTCCCGTTCCAGCGTCTCCGGCGAGTGCGCGGTGGCGCCCAGCACGCCGAACCCGCCGGCGCGGCTGACGGCCGCCACCACGTCGCGGCAATGGCTGAAGGCGAGCAGGGGAAATTCGATCCCCAGCATGTCGCAGATTGGTGATTTCATGGTTGCATTCCCTCCCTGCGGCAGCGTTTTCTGCTGCTCATCTTGTTTCGGATTCACGCGCTCTGGCCGGACGCTAGCGCATCGGGCGCCGGAAAGCCAAGCGGGTTTCCCCGCGCCGTATCCGAAGCGTTCCGCACCACAGAATATGCAAGGCTCGGTCGCCGATTTGCCGGTCTATTATCTCTTGCGCTTTGGCTGGCTGACGGGAATGCTGCTCGGCAAATCGACAAGAAAAACCTTGGGGAGCCCGTCTGCATGTCCGCCTTGCCATCGCTATCAGCCAAAGCCTCCGGGACCTACGACGTCGTCGTGGTCGGCGCGGGCTTTGCCGGCATGTACATGCTGCACAAACTACGTCGGCAGGGGATGACGGCGCGGGTCTATGAGCAGGGCGACGGCGTCGGCGGCACCTGGTACTGGAACCGGTATCCCGGCGCGCGCTGCGACGTCGAGAGCATGCAGTATTCCTATTCGTTCTCCGACGAGTTGGAGCAGGAATGGGATTGGAGCGAGCGCTATGCGCCGCAGCCCGAGATCCTGAAATACGCCAACCACGTCGCCGACCGTTTCAATCTCCGCCCCGATATCCAGTTCAATACAAGCGTGGAACGGGCTGAGTTCGACGAGAGCGCTGGGATCTGGCGAGTCACGACCTCCGACGGCAAGATCGTGACTGCGAAATACGTCGTGCTCGCCACCGGCTGTCTCTCGAACGCGAAGGTGCCCGACATCAGAGGGCTCGATAGCTTCAAGGGCAAGGTTTATCACACCGGCCACTGGCCGCATGGAGCGGTCGATTTCACCGGGCAGCGCGTCGCCGTGATCGGCACAGGATCGTCGGGCATCCAGTCCGTGCCCATCATCGCCGGACAGGCCAGCCAGCTCACGGTGTTCCAGCGCACCGCAAACTTTTCCATCCCCGCCCGCAACGCTGTTTTGACCGACGAGGAGCGGCAGTCGTTCCGGCAAAAATATCCGGAAATTCGGCGTTTTGCCCGCGAGGAAGCGCGCAACGGCATCTATACTGAGATGCCCGACCGCGGCGCGCTCGATGACGCCGACAACGAACGCCGCGCCAAATATGAATCGCGCTGGAGCAAGGGCGGGCTGACTTTTATGTCGGTCTACAACAATCTTGCGCTCGACAGGACAGCCAACGACACCGCGGCTAATTTCGTCCGTGAGAAGATCGCCGAGATTGTGAAGGATCCGCAAACCGCAAAACTGCTGCAGCCGAACAATCACCCGATCGGTTCCAAACGCATCTGCATCGACACCGATTATTTCGCGGCGTTCAATCGGGCGAACGTGACGCTGGTCGACATCAAGGCCAATCCGATCGAGGAGATCACCGCGAACGCGGTGCGCGCCGGGGACAAGGATTACGAAGTCGATGCGCTGGTGCTGGCGACCGGTTTTGATGCCATGACCGGGTCCGTCGCCAAGATCGACATTCGCGGCCGCGACGGCCAGACGTTGAACCAGAAATGGGCGGAAGGTCCAAAAACCTATCTCGGCCTGATGAGCGTGGGTTTTCCCAATTTGTTCATTATCACCGGTCCCGGCAGCCCGTCGGTACTGTCAAACATGATCGTCTCGATCGAGCAGCATGTCGACTGGATCGCCGATTGTGTCGCCTACATGCGCGATCACAGCCTGCAGACGATGGAAGCGGACGGGGAGGCCGAGGACAAATGGGTGGCCCATGTCAACGAGGTCGCAGCCGCCACGCTCTATCCGCAGGCCAATTCCTGGTACATGGGCGCCAACGTGCCCGGCAAGCCGCGCATCTTCATGCCCTATATCGGCGGCGTCGGGCCGTACCGGCAGATCTGCAACGACGTCGCGGCCAAGGGCTATGAGGGGTTTGTGATGGCGGGGGCGGAGCGGAAGCAGCGAATGGCGGCGTCGTAAATCACCCTCTCGTCCGTCATGCCCGGGCTTGTCCCGGGCATGCACGTTCTTAGCTTGTTGCGAGAAAGACGTGGATGGCCGGCACCCGGCCATGATGGAAGCAATTATCAGGAGCAACCGAGTGACCGACGCACCCGTGACCGACACTCCCGCCTACGAGCCGCCAAAAGTCTGGACCTGGAACAAGGAGAGCGGCGGCCGCTTCGCCAGCATCAACCGCCCGATCGCGGGACCAACGCATGACAAGGAGCTGCCGGTCGGCCGCCATCCGATGCAGTTGTATTCGCTGGCGACGCCGAACGGCGTCAAGGCCACGGTGATGCTGGAAGAACTGCTCGCACTTGGGCACGCCGGCGCGGAATACGACGCGTGGCTGATCAAGATCGATGGCAACCAGTTCGGCAGCGGCTTTGTCGCGGTCAATCCGAACTCCAAGATTCCGGCGCTGATGGACCGCAGCGGGCCGACGCCGATCCGGGTGTTCGAGTCCGGCGCGATCCTGGTGCATCTTGCGGAAAAATTCGGCGCGTTGTTGCCGACGGGCGGTCAGGCCCGCGCGGAATGCCTGTCGTGGCTGTTCTGGCAGATGGGCAGCGCGCCATTTCTCGGCGGCGGCTTTGGCCATTTCTACGCCTACGCGCCGACCAGGATCGAATACGCCATCGACCGCTACGCCATGGAGGTGAAGCGCCAACTCGACGTGCTCGACCGGCGGCTGGCGGACAATGAATATCTCGCAGGCCACGAGTATACGATCGCCGACATCGCGGTTTGGCCCTGGTACGGCGGCATGGCCAAGGGCCTGTTGTATGGCGCCGGCGAATTCCTCAGCGTGCATGAGTACAAGCACGTGCAGCGTTGGACCGACGCGATTGCAAAGCGCCCCGGCGTGCAGCGTGGCCGCATGGTCAACCGCACCTGGGGCGATCCGGCGAGCCAGTTGCACGAACGTCACGAGGCCGGCGATTTCGAGACCAAAACGCAGGACAAGCTTGGAGAGGCCACCAACGCGCCTCCGTAGCCATCAAACAGGGAAAGCCGCCATGGGGACTTACGAAAAAGGCGACGTACGCATTCACTATGAGGAGGCCGGTTCCGGCTACCCGCTGCTGTTGATCGCCGGCGGCGGATTGAACTCGACGATATCGGGCCTCTCCGGCAGTTACCCGCCTTTCAACTCCTTCGTGGAATTCAAGGGTGAGTACCGCTGCATCGCCGCCGACCTGCGCAACGCCAATGCCGGCCAGTCCTCCGGGCCGCTCGAGATCGAGCGCCCCTGGGACTCCCACACCGACGACCATCTCGGCCTGATGGATCATCTCGGCATCGACAAGTTCATGGTGATGGGCTTTTGCATCGGCGGCCCCCTGATCTGGAATCTGTTGCGGCGCGCGCCAAATCGCGTCGTCGCCGCGGTGCTGGCGCAGCCGAGCGGCTCGCGCCCGGAGATGCGCGACCTGTTCTACGATAACAACATCAAGGGCTGGGCTCCGGAGCTGGTCAAGCGCCGGCCCGAGATCACGATGGAGATGGCGGAAAAATTCCTGACCCGGATGTACCGCACCAATCCGGATTTCGTCTTCACCGTGACGCGCGATTTCGTCCGCCGGTGCCAAACGCCGGTGTTGATCCTGCCCGACGACGTCCCGGCCCATCCCTATGCGGTGGCGATGGAGGCGGCGATGCTGGCGCCGAACGCCGAGGTGAGCCTGTTCCCGTGGAAGGAGCCGAAGGAGCGGATTCCGCTGGCGGTGCGGCAGATCCGATCGTTCCTCCGCGCGCACCGGCCGGCGTCGGCGTAACTGCGTAGGGCGGATCAGTAACCCGCCCTACGGTTAGTCGGGCAATGTCTCGCCGGACCCGCCGAGTTCGGCGGGCAGATCTTTATACTTCGGCAAACCGTCCTTTACGGAAACCATCTTGCTCCCGTAATTCGCATGCAGGGTCGGCGCATGCGTGTAGCCCTGCAGCAGATTGGCGTAGACATCGATCAGCCGCATGCGCGGATGGTCGGTCATGATGTGGCCGCCGCAGATCTTGCAGAATTTCCGGTGCGAGTTTTCGGTCTTGTGAAAGGTGCCGATCTCCGCTTCGCCCTTGGTGACCGTGACGCTGTCCGACTTCCACAGGCTGAAGGCGTTGATTGGCGCGGCCGACCAGGCCTGGCAATCCACGCAATGGCAGTAGCCCGCGAACACCGGCGTGCCCGTGACCTCCACCTCGACCGCGCCGCAAAAGCAGCCGGCCTTGTAAGTCGCGGCGTCCGTTTTCGCCGCTTCGCCGTCGGCGAGTAGGTCGTTGTATTCGGCGTGCTTGGTCATGTAGTTGCGGATGAAATCGCATTCGACCGAAAGCTTGCAGGCCTGCGCCCGCACCGCATCGAGCGTCGCGCGCCCAAGTTTCGAGCCGATACCGCGTCCACCTAGTTCCGGCGGCACCTCGGTATGCACCAGCGTGATGGCGCCGGGTGATTTGCGGTAGGTGACGAAGGCGATCGTGCCGTCGACGTCGAGTTCAAACCGCTCGCGTGCTTCGTTGTCGCTGAAATGATCGGCCATGGGCGCTCCTGTTTCCTATGCCGCTCCCTGCGCCGGCGGAAACACCATGCGATCGTCGGTGCGGCAGTAGCGGTCGGCGAACATGCGGCCGACCGGATGATAGCGGTCCATGTGCACGCGCATGGTGGCGGGATCCCACAATTCGTCGCGGATGTGGAAGTTGATGCCTTCGCCCATGATGAGCTGGCGGTCGCCGTTGACGTCGATGGTTTTCCAGGTCCTGCATTCCATCGCCCAGGGCGCGTCGGCCAGCCGCGGCACCGCGATTTTGGCCGAGGGCGCTAGCTTCAATCCGAGATAACCGGGTTCGCCGATGTCAGGCGGAAAGTCGCCACTGGTCTCATGCATCGCGCGCGCCAGCGGTTCATCGGCGAGATTGACCACGAACTCGCCGGTGCGCTCGATGTTAACAGTGGTGTCCTTGGGCAAGCCGTCCGGCCCCAGATTTGCGGCGAACATGCAGAGCGGCGGATCCTCGCAGAACACGTTGAAGAAACTGAAAGGTGCGGCGTTGACCACGCCGGAGGGTCCAACCGTCGTCACCCAGGCGATCGGCCGCGGCAGCACGAATCCGGTCAGCACCTTGTAGCGCTCGCGCTGGGTGAGGTCGCCGGGGGCGTATTGCATGATGGGTTCCGTTCAGCCGGGAACTTCGCTTACCTCGCCCCGCTTGCGGGGAGAGGTCGACGCGCGCAGCGCGGCGGGTGAGGGGGACTCTCCACGAGTCCCGATGCTGAAGCAGCCCCTCATCCCGACCTTCTCCCCGCACGCGGGGAGAAGGAGAAGCAACTACGGCATGCTCAGTTCGTGGCGGCCGACGACCATCCAGTGCACTTCGTCGGGGCCGTCGGCGAATCGAAGATGCCGCACGTCCTGGTACATTTCGCCGAGCGGCGACCATTGTGAGATGCCGGTGGCGCCGTGCATCTGGATCGCCTGGTCGATGATCTTGCAGGCGCGCTCGGGCACCATGGCCTTGACCATGCTGACCCAGATCCGGGCTTCCTTGTTGCCGAGCACGTCCATCGCCTTGGCGGCCTTGAGCACCATCAGCCGCATCGCCTCGATCTCGCAGCGCGCTTGCGCGATGATCTGCAGATTGCCGCCGAGATGCGCGATCTTCTTGCCGAAGGCCTCGCGGGTCAGGCCGCGCGACACCATCAGGTCGAGCGCCTTTTCCGCCTTGCCGATGGTTCGCATGCAGTGATGGATGCGGCCCGGTCCGAGCCGGACCTGCGAGATCTCGAAACCGCGGCCTTCGCCGAGCAGGATGTTCTCCTTGGGCACCCGGACATTGTTGAAGCGCAGATGCATGTGCCCGCGCGGCGCGTGGTCGTGGCCGAACACGTGCATCGGCCCGATGATCTCGACGCCGGGCGTGTCCTTGGGCACCAGGATCTGCGACTGCTGCTTGCTCGGCGCAGCGTCCGGACTGGTCTTCACCATCACGATCATGATCTTGCAGCGGGGATCGCCGAGGCCCGAGATGTAATATTTCTCGCCGTTGATCACCCATTCGTCGCCGACCAGTTTTGCGGTGGTCGAGATATTCTTGGCGTCCGAGGAGGCGACATTAGGCTCGGTCATGGCGTAGGCGGAACGGATCTCGCCAGCCAGGAGCGGCTTCAGCCACTTCTCCTTCTGCTCCTTGGTGCCGACGCGCTCGATCACTTCCATGTTGCCGGTATCCGGCGCCGAGCAGTTCATGGTTTCCGAGGCCAGCGGGCTCTTGCCAAGTTCGGCGGCGATATAGGCGTAGTCCAGATTCTTCAGGCCTTCGCCGGTCTCGGCGTCGGGCAGGAAGAAGTTCCACAGGCCGACTTCCTTGGCCTTCGCCTTGGCCTTGCTCCAGCACCTCGAGCTGCTCCGGCGTAAAGCTCCAGCGGTCGGTCTTTTTCTCGCCATGCCGGTAGAACTCGACCGCCATCGGCTCGACCGTTTCGCGGATGAATTTCCTGACGTGGTCGTATAGCGGCCGGACCTTCTCCGACATCCTGAGATCATTGAGCTCGTCTTCCGGATTCAGCGTGTAGGTCGTGGTGCGCGGTATGTAGGCGTGTTTCATGCAGTCCTCCCATTGGCGCAGATCGTTCGTTCCCGTTGGCTCGGCGACCTGTCTGAAACGCTTGTTTCTGGTTGCCACTGTAAACGCCCGCCCGGCCTTTGCACAGGCAATCCAGCCGGCCGTTTTTCCGCCCCGCGGAAGGTGCTTGCCTCCCGCGGCGCAAATCAGGGAAACGCCATCCGCGTCGGCCCGGCCTTGATCTCAAAACGCCGTATACCCGCCGTCGATCACAAAACAATCCGCGGTATGATACGACGACGCCTCGCTCATCAGATAGACCGCGATGCCACCGAAATCGGAGGGCTCGCCGAAGCGGCGCACCGGAATCCGCGGCATTACGTTGGCGACGAATTTGTCGTTGGCCATGATGTTGGCGGTCATGTCGCTCTTGATCCAGCCGGGCAGGATCGCATTCGCGGTGACGCCGTATCGGGCGAGTTCGACCGCGAGCGCGCGGCACAGCGCGTTCAGCGCCGCCTTGGTGCCGGCATAGTGCTCGTTGCGCGCGGTGCCGAACAGCGAGGCCAGGCTGGAGGTCGCCACCAGCCGGCCGAATTTGTCGCCGGCCTCGGCGCGTTCGGTCATGTGGCGCGCGGCGGCCTGGAACACGTGGAAGACACCGTCCAGATTGGTCGCGAACATTTTTCGCCATTCCTCCTCGGTGCGGTCGATGAAGGCGCGCCGTCCACCGCCGCCGATGCCGGCATTGGCAAAACAGCCGTCGACGCGGCCGAACACATCGAGCGTCGCTTTCATCGCATCCTTGACCGAGGCGGGATCGGCGACGTCGCAGATGCGGGTATCGACCTTGCCCGGGCCGGCCGCCATGGTCGCCGCCGCGCTCTTGTTCTTCTCGGCGTTGCGGCCCCAGATCGAAACGTTGCAGCCGGCGGCGTTCAGCGCCTGCGCGATGCCGAGGCCGATGCCGCCATTGCCGCCGGTGATGACGGCTGTGCGGCCGGAGAGGTCGAAGATGCTCATCGGATTTTCCTTTGGGGTGTTTCCATTTGGTTTGACGCGCGTTAAGCCCTGCGTGCAGTCGCGGGCCGACGCTCTAACGCAACCATGGACAAGGCCGCCCGGAAAATCAAATATGGGTCGAGATGGCAAATTCAGTCTGTCACGCAAAATAGCGCGTAAACACAAGTCATGAGGAAACCATGCAGTTCAAGCACGTCACGCTCGACATCGATGGACCGGTCGCCGTTCTCAGGCTCGACCATCAGGAAGTCATGAACGCGGTCTCGATGGACATGCTGGGCGGCCTCGCCGAGGCGCTCGACACCATCGACGAGAAGAAATCGGAAGTCCGCTGCGTGGTGCTGACCGGCGCAGGGCGCGCATTTTGCACCGGCGCCAACCTGCAGGGCCGCAACAACCAGAAGCCGGGCAGGAGCAATGCCGGTGCGTCGCTGGAAATCGGCTTTCACCCGTTCCTGCGCCGCCTGCGCAATCTGCATTGCCCGCTGGTGACCGCGGTCAACGGCCCGGCAGCGGGCGCCGGGATGAGCTTTGCGCTGATGGGCGACATGATCTTGTGCGCGCGCTCGTCGTATTTCCTGCAGGCGTTCCGCCGCATCGGGCTGGTGCCGGATTGCGGATCGACCTGGCTGCTGCCGCGGCTGATCGGCAAGGCGCGCTCGGTCGAGCTGTCGTTGATGGGCGAACGGCTGCCGGCGGAAAAGGCGCTGGAATGGGGGCTCATCAACCGCGTCCATGACGACGCTGCCTTGATGGAGGAGGCGATGAAGCTCGCGCATGACCTCGCCAACGGCCCGACGATCGCGCTGTCGCTGATCCGCAAATTGTACTGGGACAGCCCGGAGAACTCGTTCGAGGAGCAGCTCAACCTCGAATTCGAGTCGCAGCGCACGGCGGGAGCGGCGGAAGATTTCAAGGAGGGCGTCACCGCCTTCCTCGAAAAGCGCCCGGCAAAGTTCAAAGGCAAATGATCGAGCAGGAACTCGGACGCTGTGTCGCGGCCTTCTGTCCGGGCGCGACCGGCGTCGCCGGTGCGGCAAAACTCTCCGGCGGCGCCAGCCAGGAGACCTGGTCGTTCGACATCGTCCATCCCGACGGCTTGATCGGCGCGATCCTGCGCCGCGCGCCGCCGGGATACGGCGCCTCGCCGGGGCGGGCCGCTGGCCTCGATGCGGAGGCGACGCTGATGCAGCTCGCGTTTGACGCCGGCCTGCCGTCGCCGCGTGTGATGCATGTGCTGACACCGGAAGATCAGCTCGGCACCGGCTTCATCATGGCGCGCATCGAGGGTGAAACCATCGCGCGAAAAATCCTGCGCGATGACCAATTTGCAAAAGCGCGGCCGATGCTGGCGCGTCAACTCGGCAAGATCATCGCCGGCATCCACGGGCTCGACGGCTCGAAGCTGCCAAAGCTGCGGCAGATGAATTCGACCAAAGAGATTGCCGATCTCGAGTGCGAATACCGCAGTTTTGACTGGCCGCGGCCGGTGTTCGAACTGGCGCTGCGCTGGCTGCGGGATCACGATCCCGGCCCGCCGGCCGAGGTGACGCTGGTGCATGGCGATTTCCGCCACGGCAATCTCATCATCGGCCCCGACGGCGTGCGCGCAGTGCTGGATTGGGAACTCGCGCATTTCGGCGATCCGATGGAGGATATCGGCTGGATCTGCGTCAATTCCTGGCGCTTCGGCGAGATCGACAAGCCGGTCGGCGGTTTTGGCACGCGCGAGGATTTGTTTGCGGGATACGAAGAGGCCGGACGGAAAGCCGATCCTGCGCGCGTGATGTTCTGGGAAGTGATGGGCACGCTGCGATGGGGCGTAATGTGCTGCGGCATGATGCAGCGGTTTCGCAGTGGCCCGGATCATTCGATGGAACGCGCGATGATCGGGCGGCGTTCGTCGGAAACCGAGATTGATTTGTTGCGGTTACTTGCTCCGCGGAGGAGATGAGATGCAGGACGAACCGACACCCACCGAACTGATCCAGGCGGTCGCGGAGTTTTTGCGCAACGAGATCACGCCTGCCATCAAGGGCCACAACGCCTTCAAACTCCGCGTCGGCATCAACGCGCTCGATCTGGCGACGCGACAACTGGCGCTGGAGCAGGATGGCGACACCGCCGAGGCCGCGCGGCTGAAACAGTTGCTTGGCGCGGACGGTTCGCTGAACGAACTCAACCGCGCGTTGTCGGATAAAATCGCAAAAGGCGAGGTCAATCTGCAGACGCCGGGATTATCGGAACATCTGTGGCAAACCACGATGGACAAGCTCGCAGTCGATCAGCCGAACTACGCGTCGTACAAAAGGGAGCTGGGAAATTCGTAGGATGGGTAGAGCGCAGCGAAACCCATCACGAGCATCGACGTCCCATCGATGGGTTTCGCTGCGCTCTACCCATCCTTCAGGGACTTTCGTCATTGCGAGGAGCGAAGCGACGAAGCAATCCATCTATCCGTTATGCCGCGCTATGGATTGCTTCGCTTCGCTCGCAATGACGTTGGGCCTACTTCCCTACCCATTTCGGCGCGCGCTTCTCCGAAAACGCCTTCGGTCCCTCGATGTAATCCTGCGACGCCGCCATCGCCTTCACCGCCGGATATTCCCGCTGCTCGGATATCGCCTGCTCCAGCGAGACCGCAAGACCCCGCTGGATCGCCTGCTTGGAGGCGCGGATCGACATTGGCGAGTTCTTGCAGATCGTCTCCGCCCAGCGTTCGGCCGCGGCCAGCGCTTCGCCCTGCGGTACCACCTCGTTGACGAAGCCGAGTTCCTGCCCTTCCTTGGCCGAGACGTGACGCGCGGTCAGGATCATGCCCATGGCGCGCTTGAGGCCAATCTGCCGCGGCAGCCGGTGCACACCGCCGGCCAATGCTGCGAGGCCGACGCGCGGCTCGGGCAGCGCGAAGGTGGCATTCTCGGCGGCGATGATGAGGTCGCAGGCCAGCGCGATCTCGAACCCACCGCCCATCGCAACGCCGTTGACGGCGGCGATGATCGGCTTGTCGCAGTCGAAGCGCGTGGTCAGGCCGGCGAAGCCGCCCTTGTCCCAGCCGCGCTTGCCCCCTGCTGCCTGCCACTTCAGATCGTTGCCGGCGCAGAACGCCTTGTCGCCGGCGCCGGTAACGATCGCGACCCACTGCTCGGGATCAGCGGAAAAATCGTCAAACACCTTGTTGAGTTCGAAATGCGCGTCGGTATGCAGCGCGTTGTACACTTCCGGCCGCGACAGCGTCACGATCGTGATCGGACCCTTGCGCGTCACCTTTGAGAATTTCAGATCCATGTTTGCTCCCGTTTCGATTTTCTGTGGCGAAGAATATTGGCCGGATATTAGCGCGTAGCCGCCACCCGATACCATCCAATTACGCAAGGCGCCCGCGCGTGCCAAGCCTTATCCGGTTGCTTGACTTGGGAAGCGTCTTCTCACCTTAATCGATCCGAGCAAAGGCCCGTAGCGCCTTAACGCAAAGTGACAATACAAAACGACAATAAACGCCATTTCGGGAGAGACTGCCTTGGATTTCAACCTGCCGGCTGACCTCACAGCCTATCTGGACGAACTCGATCGTTTCATCGCACGCGAGATCAAGCCGCTGGAAGAGGCCGACGACAACATCCGCTTCTTCGATCACCGCCGCGAATGGGCGCGCACCGATTTCGACAACGGCGGCCTGCCCCGGCACGAATGGGAGGCGCTGCTGCGCAAGGCCAAGAATCTCGCCGACGCCGCTGGCCATCTGCGCTTTGCGATCCCGAAACGGTACGGCGGCAAGGACGGCTCGAATCTCTGGATGGCCGTGATCCGCGAGCATTTTGCCGCCAAGGGCCTCGGCCTGCACAACGATCTGCAGAACGAACACTCCATTGTCGGCAATTTGCCGATCGTGACGATGCTGGACCGCTACGGGCGGGACGACCAGAAGGCGATGATCGACGGCTCGATCACAGGCAAATACCGCATCACCTTTGGCCTGACCGAACCGGAGCACGGTTCGGACGCGACGCACATGGAAACCCGGGCGGTGCCGGCGACCCGCGACAACGTCAAGGGCTGGATCGTCAACGGCCAGAAGATGTGGACCACGGGCATGCATGTCGCCACCCATTGCGCGCTATTTGCGCGCACGAGCGGCAATGACGGCGACGCGCGCGGCATCACCTGTCTCTTGGTGCCGGCGAAGGCCGAGGGCGTGAAGGTCGAGGAGTACATGTGGACGTTCAATATGCCGACCGATCACCCCCGCGTCAGCTTTACCGATGTGTTCGTGCCTGACGATGCGCTGTTCGGCGAGGTCGGCCGCGGCCTCTCGTTGGCGCAATGTTTTGTGCATGAGAATCGGATCCGGCAGGCGGCGAGTTCGCTGGGCGCTGCGGTCTATTGCATCAACGAGAGCGTCAAATATGCGCGCGAGCGAAAGCCGTTCGGCAAGGCGCTGTCCGAGAACCAGGCGATCCAGTGGCCGCTGGTGGAACTGGCAACGCAAGCCGAGATGCTCAGGCTATTGATCCGCAAGACCGCCTGGGAGATGGACCAGCTCACCCAGGCGCAGGTCGAGCACACGCTCTCGGACAAGGTCTCGATGTGTAATTTCTGGGCCAACCGTCTGTGCTGCGAGGCCGCCGACCGCGCCATGCAGGTCCATGGCGGCATGGGCTATTCGCGCCACAAGCCGTTCGAACACATCTACCGCCACCACCGCCGCTACCGCATCACCGAAGGCAGCGAGGAAATCCAGAAGCGGAAAGTCGCGGGATTCTTGTTCGGTTATATGGGGGCGGGGAAGCATTGAACGGAGGCTGCACGTGAGAAGGCTTTCGCGGGTGATCCTCTCGGCCGTTTTTCTGGTTGCAGGTTCGGCAATCGGCGGCGCCCAGGACAAGCCCTTTCTCACCACATCACCCACGCCCGAATATTACGCCTGGTGGCTGCGAACGGAGTACCATCCGTTCGGCGTGGATATTCGCGGCATCCCGGCGGCGAAGTTGCGCGCCGGCTGGTGCAAAGTGAATGAATTGCGCCGGGATATGTTTCCCGACGACCTTGCCCTCTCTTTCGGCGAGGACAAATCACCGTTCGCGGTGGACGGCTTTTTCGACGGGTCGAAGACCAGGCAGACGGCATTGGTTGGCGTTTACCAAACCTGCAAGGGTGCGCGGGGTGCGTTTCTCCTGATCGTGAGCTGGCCAGCAGACAAGCCGCCTGTGATCCGGCACCTTGTCGAGCTTTCGGGCGAGCACGCGTTTGCAGTCGTGTCGGCTTCCGAGGATGCCACGATCACGTTGCAGCACTGCCTGGAATGCGACCATGTGAGCAAGTACAAGTGGAACAAGTCGAAAAAACGGTTCGTGTTGCTGCCGCCTGATCCCGACGAATAAAGCGTATCGCCTGTGTTTGCGTAGAGGCGCTAATTCACCTGCCGGTCTTTCCCCGCCCAATAGGGATCGCGCAGATGCCGGCGCAAAATCTTGCCCGAGGCGTTGCGGGGCAGGGCTTCGATGAAGTCCACCGTCTTCGGCGTCTTGAAGCCGGCGATGCGCTCGCGGGTAAAATCGATGATGTCGGACGACGTCACCTGCTTGCCTTGCTTCATCACCACGATGGCCTTGACCGCTTCGCCCCATTTGTCGTCGGGTACGCCGACCACCGCGACTTCGGCGACATCGGGATGATCGCAGATCGCGCTCTCGACTTCGGCGGGATAGATGTTCTCGCCGCCGGAGATGATCATGTCCTTGATGCGGTCGTGGATGTAGAGATAGCCATCCTTGTCCATGTAGCCGGCATCACCGGTGCGTAGCCAGCCGTCGCTGTCGAGCGTCTTGGCGGTGGCCTCCGGCAGGTTCCAGTAGCCGACCATATTGGAGCCGGAGCGGGTGGCGATCTCGCCGACCTCACCCGGCGGCAGGCGCTTGCCGTTGGTGTCGAGGATCGCCAATTCAATGCCGGGCAGGGCCTTGCCGGCCGACCGCATGCGGTCCAGCCCCTCGACGTGGTCTTCCGGCGGTAATGCGACGATGGTGCCCGTCGTCTCAGTCATGCCGTACATCTGCACAAAACCGCATTTGAAGACCTCGATGCATTCCTTCAGCAGTGCTGCGGGAATCGGCGAGGCGCCGTAGAGCATGTATTTCAGCCGCGAGAAGTCGACCTGGCGGGCGCGGGGCTGCCGCACCACGAACTGCATCGCCGCCGGCACCATGAACAGTTTTGTGATCCCGGACTGTTCGAAGAAATCCAGCACTTTTGTCGGATCGAACTCGCGCGCGATCACGCCTTTGGCGCCGTGATAGAGGCCCATCACGCCCCAGCCGGAGCCGCCGATGTGGAAGATCGGCATCGCCACCAGCGAGACGTCGTCGGTCGTCCATTTGTTCCAGTCGGGCTTTTCAGCCTCGTTGCCGGTCTGAACCAGATTGAGAAAATTGGCGTGCGACAGCATCGCGCCTTTCGGCTTGCCTGTCGTGCCGGACGTATAGAGCTGGATCGCGATGTCCTTTGGGCTGATCGGCAGTTTTGGATCGTCGCCGCTCTGCGCATCGCGCCACGCCGTAAAATCCGGCCATTCCGCCGCGCCGCCTTCGGTCGTGATCACGGTGCGGACATCGGGCAATTGCGCCTTGATGTTGCGGACCTGGGTGATGAACTCAGGCCCTGCGAACAGCACCGGCGCCTTGCAATCGGCGACGATGAAGGCGACCTCGGGACCGGCAAGGCGCCAGTTCACCGGCGCCATCACCACATTGGCCTTCATCGCGCCGAGCAGCAACTCGAAATAGAGGTCGCTGTTCTTGCCGAGATAGGCGATACGCTCGCCCGGCTTGACGCCCATCGCGATCAGCGCGTTGGCAACCTTGTTGGTCTTGACGTCGAACTCGGCGAAACTGGTCTGGCGTCCCTCGAATTCATAGGCCACCGCATCGCCGCGGTTCCTGGCGCGGTCGCGCACCATGTCGGCAAGGTTCGTCAGTTGCTGGGCAGCGGACATGTCTCTCCCGTGGCGTTTTATTTTCGTTGCGCGGAGTGTGGCGGTGTCTCGCGCGAAAAACAATACGACAAACCTTACCCCCGTGCCGCGCGGTCCTTTTCGTTCTGCGCCTTGATCGAGTCGCGGGCCTTGTTCCAGTCGTCGTCGCTCCAGTCGCGGAGCTGATAGAAATTGCCGCCCATCGCCAGCGCCTGGGCGCCGTCCATCGCGATGGTCTCGCCGTTGATCCAGTCGCAACCGCCGGAGATCAGGAACACGGCAAGGTTCTGCAATTCCTCCATGGTGCCGACCCGGCCCATCGGGTTCTGCGCCCTGGTGCGCGCGCCGGCTTCGTCGCCGGGCTTGATGCGCTTGCTCATGCCCTCGGTCGGGATTTCGCCGGGCGCGATGGTGTTGAGGCGGATGCCGTATTTGCCCCATTCGACCGCCAGCGACATCGTCATGGCGTGGATCGCCGATTTGCTCATCGCCGACGGCACCACGTAAGGCGAGCCGTTGCGTACCCAGGTCACGGTGATCGACACCACATTGCCGCGCTGCTTGTCGGCGATCCAGCGCCGGCCGACCGCATGCGTCACATAGAACGTTCCGTGCATCACGATGTTGGCGACCGCATCGAAGCCGCGCGGGGAGAGCTCTTCGGAGCGCGAGATGAAATTGCCGGCGGCGTTGTTGATGAGATCGGTGAGCGGCCCGCCGGTCCAGATCGACTGCACCATTTCATCGACCGCGAGCGAATTGCGGATATCGACACCGTGGCTCACCACACGTCCGCCGTGCAGATCCATCAATTCGGTTGCAGTCTCGTCGCACACCGCCTTGCGGCGGCCGCAGATGTGGACTTCGGCGCCGAGGCTGAGGAACTTCGAGGCCATGGATTTGCCGAGGCCGGTGCCGCCTCCGGTCACGAGAATGCGCCGTCCGGCGAGAAGCTGATCGTTGAACATCGTTTCCACCCAAAGGCATTGTTGTTAATTGGTCGATTGACTAAAAGCGGACAACGGCCTTTCTGTAAAGCGGCAAACGAAGAATAGCAGCGGAGGAAAATTCTCATGGAGCAACGCGTTTCGATATCGATTTCTGACGGTATCGCCGATGTCCGGCTGGTGCGGGCGGACAAGATGAACGCGCTCGATGCCGCGATGTTCGACGCACTCGTGGCCGCGACCGGACGGCTTGCCCATGAAAAAGGGGTCCGGGCGGTAGTATTGTCCGGCGAGGGAAGGGCGTTTTGCGCCGGGCTCGATATGGGACGCTTCGCCGCCATGAAGGATCAAGGCGGTAACGGGATAGCCGGCGGCGAGAAGCGGGACCTCGCCGAGCGCACCCATGGACCGGCCAATTTCCCCCAGCAGGCGGTGTGGGGCTGGCGGCAGCTCCCGGTGCCGGTGATTGCCGCGATCCAGGGCGTGGCGTTCGGCGGCGGCTTTCAGCTCGCGCTCGGCGCCGATATGCGGTTCCTGACGCCGGACGCGCGGATGTCGATCATGGAAATCAAATGGGGCCTGGTTCCGGACATGGCGGGCACGCCGATCCTGGCCAGCCTGGTCCGCGACGATATCTTGCGGGAACTGACCTACACGGGGCGAATTTTTTCGGCCCAGGAAGCCCTGAGCTACGGGCTTGCGACGCGGATCTGCGACGATCCGCGCGCGGCGGCCTTCGAGGTCGCGCGCGAGATCGCCAGCAAAAGCCCGGATGCGATCCGCGCCGCCAAGCGCATGCTGAACAATTTGTCGGCCGATCCCGGCCCGGCGCTGCTCGCAGAATCAGTCGAGCAGCAGAAGCTATTGGGCAGTCCGAACCAGACCGAAGCGGTTCGCGCCAACATGGAGAAGCGCGCACCGCGGTTTGCGGAGGCTTGACGAACAACCTTCGTCATTCCGGGGCGTGTAGCGAAGCGAAACGAGCCCGGAATCCATAACCACGATCGTGAATATGGATTCTCTGATGTGCAATTGCACATCATAGCCTGCGCCAAGCGGCGCATCCCGGAATGACGATTTGAATCATTAACCCGACGACAGATCGGAAAGCGATAATGGAAACGCCCCAACCCTTCCTCGGCATCATCAGTGGCCAGCGCCGGCGCGATCACGCCGAGATCGCCGACCGCGCCGAACGTATCGCCAGCGGATTGCAAGAGCTCGGCGTCCGCCAGGGCGACAGCGTCTGCATGCTGATGCGCAACGACATCGCCTTCATCGAGGCGGCCTATGCCGCGATGCGGCTCGGCGCCTACGGCGTGCCGATCAACTGGCATTTCAAGCCGGAGGAGATCAACTACGTCCTGAAGGACTGGGCTCGCATGTCCTGATCGCGCATGCCGACATGCTGCATCAATTGCGCGATGCTATCCCATCCGGCGTCACCGTGCTCAGCGTTCCCGTGCCGCCGGAAATCCTCGGCAATTACAAGATCAATCCCGATCATCTCGCGACGCCCGATTTCGCGATCGATTTCGAGCAATGGCTGAGCGAGCAGCCGCGCTATGATGGGCCGGCGGTACCGCAGCCGCAGAACATGATCTACACCTCGGGCACCACGGGCCATCCCAAGGGCGTGCGCCGCTCTGCGCCGACCCCGGAGCAGACCGCCAACGCCGAAGCCATGCGCGGCATGATCTACGGCCTCAAGCCGGGCGCACGGGCGATCCTGCCGGGGCCGCTCTATCATTCGGCGCCGAACTCATTCGGCCTGCGCGCCGGCCGTCTGGGCGGCGCGCTGGTGCTGATGCCGCGCTTCGATGCCGAGGAATTCCTGACGCTGATCGAGCGCGAGCGGATCGACACCATCTTCATGGTGCCGACCATGTTCATCCGGTTGATGAAGCTGCCGGAAGCGATCCGCCGCAAATACGACATGTCGTCGCTGCGTCACATCATCCACGCCGCCGCTCCCTGTCCGGCCGATGTCAAGCGCGCCATGATCGAATGGTGGGGGCCGGTGATCTATGAGTTCTACGGCTCGACCGAATCCGGCGCAGTCACCTTCGCCAATTCCGAGGACGCGCTGAAAAAACCCGGCACCGTCGGCAAGATATCGCCGGGCGCGGAGCTGCGTTTCATCGGTGACGACGGCAAGGAGCTGCCGCAGGGCCAGATCGGCGAAATCTACTCGCGGATCGCGGGCAACCCGGATTTCACCTATCACAACAAGCCGGAAAAGCGCAGCGAGATCGAGCGCGAGGGTTTTATCACCTCGGGCGATGTCGGTTACATCGACGCGGACGGCTACGTCTTCATCTGCGACCGCAAACGCGACATGGTGATCTCGGGCGGCGTCAACATTTATCCGGCCGAAATCGAAGCCGCGCTGCATGCCGTGCCCGGGGTGCATGATTGCGCGGTGTTCGGCATTCCCGACGAGGAATTCGGCGAGGCGCTGATGGCGGTGGTGGAACCGCAACCGGGGGTGACGCTCGATCTCGCCTCGGTCCGCGCCCAGCTCCGGACGCAGCTGGCCGACTACAAGGTGCCGAAACACGTCGAAATCCAGGCCAATCTGCCGCGCGAGGATTCCGGCAAAATATTCAAGCGTCGGCTGCGCGACCCCTATTGGGAGCGGGCGGGGCGAAGGATTTAGTCTGTCGTTACGCCGTGCCATCTCGCTTGGCCCGCTGGCGAGAGACCGTTTTGAGCCCCGCGTCCCGTGGTTATGGGCGCCCGCCCCCGTGCGCAATTTGCGCACTAGGCGGGGACGACGAGAATGGGAGGGCAAGTGTGCGCCGCCTCCATCTTTATCTTGCACTGCGGCAAAAAACTTGCAGACTGCGTTACTGCCGGGCATCCTCTGGAGTAACCAACCATGTCACCCCAGACCATGCCTTCCGAGACCGAAGTCCGTCCCAATCGCATCGAGGACGCGCAGGCGCTTGAAGCCGATGCGCGGCTGCGCGAGGACATCCGCCTGCTCGGGCGCATCCTCGGCGATACCGTGCGCGACCAGGAGGGCGCCGACGTATTCGACCTGGTCGAGCGGATCCGGCAGACCTCGATCCGGTTTCACCGCGATGACGACAAGCCGGCCCGGCGCGAGCTCGAGCTCATCCTCGACAGCATGTCGATCAGCCAGACCGTGCGCATCGTGCGCGCCTTCAGTTATTTTTCGCACCTCGCCAACATTGCCGAAGACCAGAACAATATCAGGCAGATGAGGGCGCGCGCGGCGGGAACGCCGAGGCCGGGGACGCTGGCGCTGACGCTGTCGCGGGCGCGCGGCGCCGGCTTCAGCGCGGTCGACTTGCGCAAATTCTTCGCCGAAGCGCTGGTCAGCCCGGTTCTGACCGCGCATCCGACCGAAGTACGCCGCAAGAGCACCATCGATCGCGAGATGGAGATCGCAGCCCTGCTGGACCGGCGCGAACGGGTCCAGTTGACGCCCGAAGAGGCCGAGGCGAGCGACGAGCAGTTGCGCCGCGCGGTGCTGACGTTGTGGAAGACCAACCTGTTGCGCCGTACCAAGCTCACCGTGCTCGACGAGGTCGCCAACGGGTTGTCTTTCTACGACTACACCTTCCTGCACGAAGTGCCCCGGCTGCATTGCACGCTGGAGGACCGGTTGAACGAGGGCGACAGCGCGGCGCAGGGCGAAGTGACGTCTTTCCTGCGGATGGGAAGCTGGATCGGCGGCGACCGCGACGGCAATCCGTTCGTGACCGCGGACGTGATGCGCGGAACGCTGCGCCTGCAGAGCAGCCGGGTGCTGCGCTTCTATCTCGAAGAGCTGCATTTGCTCGGCGCCGAGCTGTCGCTCGCAGCGCATCTTGCCGATGTCTCCAAGGATCTGCGGGCGCTGGCCGAGCGCTCGCCCGACACCTCGCCGCACCGGAGCGGCGAGCCGTATCGGCTGGCGGTGTCCGGCATCTACGCGCGGCTGACCGCTACCGCTGCGAAACTGGACGTGGAAACCACGAGGCCGCCGGTCGGCGCGGCGGCGCCCTATGCCGATGTCGGGGAATTCAAGGCCGATCTCGATACGCTTTATCGCTCGCTGATATCGAACAATTCGCGGGTGATCGCGCGTGGACGGCTGCGGCATTTGCGCCAGGCCGTGGATTGCTTCGGTTTCCATTTGGCCTGTCTCGACATCAGGCAGAATTCGGCCGTGCACGAACGCACGGTCGCAGAATTGGTCGATGCCGCCATGCCCGGCATGTCGTATCTGGCGCTGAACGAAGAGGCGCGGATTGCGTTGCTGGCAAGCGAACTGCGCAATGCACGGCCGCTGACGTCGGCTTTCGTCAAATACAGCGAGGAAACGGTCGGCGAACTCGCGCTGTTCCATGCCGCGGCCGAAGCCCACGCCAAATTCGGCGCCGACGCCATTCCTCAATGCATCATCTCCATGTGCAAGGGGATGTCCGACATGCTGGAGGTCGCGCTGCTCTTGAAGGAGGCGGGTCTGGTCGATCCGTCGGGCCGCAGCGCGGTCAATATCGTGCCGCTGTTCGAGACCATCGAGGATCTGCAAGCCTCCTCCGCCATCATGGACCGGATGCTGTCGCTGCATGATTACCGCAAGCTGGTGGATAGCCGCGGCGGCGTGCAGGAAGTGATGCTCGGCTATTCCGACAGCAACAAGGACGGCGGCTTCGTTACCTCCGGCTGGGAACTCTACAAGGCCGAGATCGGCCTGATCGAGGTGTTCGAGCGCCATCACGTGCGGTTGCGGCTGTTCCACGGCCGCGGCGGTTCGGTCGGCCGCGGCGGCGGGCCGAGCTATGACGCCATCATCGCGCAGCCGGGCGGCGCGGTGAACGGCCAGATCCGCATCACCGAGCAGGGCGAGATCATCTCCAGCAAATATTCCAACGCCGAAGTCGGCCGCAACAATCTGGAGATCCTCGCCGCGGCCACGCTGGAAGCGAGCCTGCTGCAGCCCAAGCACAGCGCGCCGCGTGAGGAATATCTGAGGGCGATGGAGCAATTGTCCGCGCTGGCCTTCAAGGCCTATCGCGGGCTGGTCTATGAGACCGAGGGGTTTGCCGATTACTTCTGGTCTTCCACCGTCATCACCGAAATCGCCACGCTGAACATCGGCAGCCGCCCTGCTTCGCGGAAGAAAACCCGCGAGATCGAGGACCTCCGCGCCATTCCCTGGGTGTTCAGCTGGGCGCAATGCCGGCTGATGCTGCCGGGATGGTATGGGTTTGGCAGCGCGGTGGAGGCCTGGATCAAGGAGCATCCCGACAAGGGCATGCCGTTCCTGCAGGAACTCTATCGCGAGTGGCCGTTCTTCCGCACCCTGCTGTCGAACATGGATATGGTGCTGGCGAAAAGCTCGATCGCGATCGCTTCGCGCTATGCCGAGCTGGTCCCGGACAAGGTGCTGCGGGAAACGATCTTTGGGCGCATCCGGCAGGAATGGCAGACCTCGATCGACATCCTCCTGAACATCATGGAGCAGGAGCGGCTACTGCAGGGCAACCCGCTGCTGGAGCGCTCGATCCGCAACCGCTTTCCCTATCTCGATCCGCTCAATCACGTGCAGGTGGAACTCCTCAAGGAGCACCGCGCGCAAAATCCCGACGAGGCGGTGCTGCGCGGCATCCAGATCACCATCAACGGAATCTCGGCGGGCTTGCGGAACAGCGGGTAGCTCCGTCACTGCGAGGAGCGAAGTAGAAGCAATCCATCCTCCGGCGCAGAATGGATTGCTTCGCTTCGCTCGCAATGACGGATGGGGCGGGCGGGCGTGTTGGCTACGGCTTCATTGCGCCCTGCGCGCTGGTGTAGACTGCGTAGAGCGAGGTCGAACCGCAAATGTAGAGCCGGTTCCGTTGCTGGCCGCCGAAGCACAGATTGGCGACCGTTTCCGGAATGTGGATCTTGCCGAGCAGTTCACCCTCCGGCGAGTAGCAGCGCACGCCATCCTCGTTCGGATCGCCCCAGCCCACGGAGCACCAGATCCGCCCATCGCGGTCACAGCGCGCTCCGTCGGTGATGCTGGGTTTGGGCATCTCCGCAAAGATCTTGCCGTTGGACAGCTTTCCGCCGGCGAGGTCGACGTCGAACACGCGGATATGCGACGGATTGTCCGGGCCGTCGGTGAAGCCGGTGTCAAGGATATACAGCCGCTTTTCGTCGGGCGAGAAGGTCAGGCCGTTAGGCTCCACGAAGTCATCGGCGACGACCTTGATGCCGCCGGATTTCGGATCGACCCGATAGACGTTGTGCTTGGCCTGCTCCTGCTCGGCCTTGACGCCCTCATAATATCCACCAATGCCGTATGCCGGATCGGTGAACCAGATCGAGCCATCGGACGCCACGACCGCGTCGTTCGGCGAGTTCAACTTCTTGCCATTGTACTTGTCGGCAATGATGGTGATCGAGCCATCGAGTTCGGTTCGCGTGACGCGCCGGCCGCTATGTTCGCAGGTGAGCAGCCGACCCTCGCGGTCGATGGTATTGCCGTTCGAGTTCATCGAGGGTTGGCGATAGACGCTGAGGTGGCCATCATCCTCCAAGAAACGCATGATGCGGTTGTTGGGGATGTCGCTGAACAACACGTAGCGTCCGGCCGGGAAATAGACCGGTCCCTCGGCCCAGCGCATTCCGGTTGCGACGCGCTCGACCGCCATGGTGCCGGCAAAGGCCGGGAAACCATCAGGACCGAACGTCGGTTTGGATGATTTCTTGGCTGTCTCAAGGTGAGAGTCCGGATAGCGGCTGCCGGACAACGGTCCCAGGGGCAGTGGCTCGGTGGACCCGGTTGGAGCGCCAGTCTGGCCAAGCGGCGAGACGGTTTCCGCGGCGGCCGCCTTTATGGTCACGGCCGTTGCGGCCAGCGCCGCTGCGCCCTTGATCAGGTTGCGGCGGTGGACGGACTGGTTGCCGGGAAAGGTCAGTGGAGTTGTCATGGTTTTCCTCCCATATTTTTGTTGTTGGGAGGGCAACCCTTGCACCCGCAATCTGGCATAAAGCGGGCGAATTTTTGTAAAGCAACCTGAGATGGCGTGACAAAGACGGCGCGCAACTCACCCCGTCGTCCCGGCTCAAGGCCGGGACGACGGGGTGCGGCCGCTAGATTGCGTCCCAGTTAAACACGTCCGCCGAGCGGTCGAGCTTGTAGAACGACGATTTCAGCGCGGGCATCGCGTGTTCGGCGACGGTTTGCGGCGTCCAGCCTTCGCCGCGATGCACCGAACGTAAAGGGCGCGACTGGCCCATCAGAAAAATCTCGTTCATGCGCACGGCAAAGATCTGCCCGGTGACGTCCTTGGCGGCATCAGAGAGCAAGAAGGCGCAGACCGGCGCGATCTTTTCCGGACCCATCTGCTGGATTTTTGCGACGCGCGCTTTCTCTTCCTCGGTCTCGGTCGGAATGGTTCCGATCAGGCGGCTCCAGGCGAACGGCGACACGCAGTTCGAGCGCACGTTGAAACGGTTCATGTCGAGCGCAATCGATTTCGAGAGGCCGACGATGCCGAGTTTGGCCGCGGCATAATTGGCCTGGCCGAAATTGCCGACCAGGCCGGAGGTCGAGGTGAAGTGGACGAACGAGCCGCTTTCCTGCTCGCGAAACAGCCGTGCCGCCGCATGCGCGACATAGAACGAGCCCATCAGATGCACCTTGATGACGGATTCGAAGGCTTCCACGCTCATGCGGTGGAAGATCATGTCGCGCAAAATGCCGGCGTTGTTGACGACGCCGTCGAGCTTGCCGAAATGATCGGTCGCCATCTTGACGATCTTGCTGGCCGGAATGGCTTCCGCGACGGTCTCGAAATTGGCAATCGCCGTACCGCCGCGCTTCTTGATTTCCTCGACCACCTCTTCGGCGGGGGCCGCACTGGTTCCCGAGCCGTCGGCGGCGACGCCGGGATCGTTGACCACGACTTTTGCGCCTTCCGCGGCGCAGAGCAGCGCGATTTCCTTGCCGATGCCACGGCCCGCGCCGGTGACGATGATAACTTTGTCCTGCAGAGATTTGGCCATGAGTGGTCTCCCGTTGTCGTGTTGAATTAACTCTCGTCATTCCGGGATGCGCCTCTTGGCGCAGGCCCGGAATCCATACTCACGATCGTGGTTATGGATTCCGGGCTCCTCGCTTCACGCCGCCCCGGAGTGACGGGTGTGATTACTTCTCGTTCGTAAAGATGATCGTGCCTGACGCTGCGAACATGCCGCCGACGCCGTGACAGACCGATATTTTTGCGCCCTGAACCTGCGCCGGCGCGATGCCGCGCATTTGCCGGACGCTTTCCTGCAGCGCGTACATACCGTACATGCCTGAATGCATGTAGCTCAGGCCGCCGCCATTGGTGTTGAGCGGCAGCTTGCCGCCGGGCCGGGTGTTGCCGTCGGCGATGAATTTTCCGGTCTCTTCATGCGGCATGAAGCCGAGATCGCCGAGGCCGTACAACGGCAGATGCGCAAAGGCGTCGTAGATCATCAAATGATCGACGTCCTTGTGTGCAATGCCGGCTTCCTTGAAAGCGAGCGGACCCGCGGTCCTGAAGGCGCGCGAGGAGTTAAACGTCTTCATCTGGCTGACCATCGGCGTTTCCACGCTCTCGCCGGTGCCTGATATATAGACCGGCTTGTTCGGAAAATCCTTGGCGCGGTCGGCCGAGGTCAGGATCAGCGCGCCGCCGCCGTCGGTGACGAGGCAGCATTGCAGGATGCGGAACGGATAGGCGATCATCCGCGAATTCAGCACGTCGGCGACCGTGATCGGGTCCTTCATGGTGGCGCGCGGATTCTTTGCGGCCCATTCGCGCTGCACCACCGCGACCGAGGCGATCTGCTCATGGGTGATGCCATGGGTCTTCATGTAGCGCAGCACCGGGATCGGAAACATGCTGGGCGGGCCGTAGACGCCGAACGGCGACTCAAACTGGCCGTTGAGGCTGTCGGCGGGTGTCGAGCGCGGCTGCTTGCCGATCATCGACTTGCCGCTTTCGGCATGGGTGATCAGCACGGTCTTGCACAGACCGGCCTCGATCGCAGCCGCGGCATGACGGACATGCAGCATGAACGAGCAGCCGCCGACCGAGGTGCCGTCGACCCAGGTTGGCGTGATGCCGAGGTAATGCGCGATCTGTTGCGGGGTTTCCACCGCGGTGGCGATGCCGTCGATGTCGGACAGTTTCAGTCCGGCATCGGCGATGGCGTTGAGCGCCGCATCGGCGTGCAACTGGATCTGCGACACGTTCGGGATGATTCCGAGCTCGGTGGTCTCGGCAGCGCCGACGACGGCGACCTGATTTCTGCGCATGATGTCAGCCCTTCGCCGGACGGAACTGGGGAAGGGTGATCTTGTCGTCGAGCTTTTCGAACGCGACTTCCAGCCGCATGTCGAGTTCGAGCGCCTCCGGCGTCTGCGGACAATCGAGAATGTTGCTCATCATGCGCGGACCTTCGTCGAGTTCGACGATGGCGATCGCGTAAGGCGGCGTGAAGCCGGGCGCGGCCGGGCGGTGGTTGATGACATAGCTGTAAAGCTTGCCCTTGCCGCTGGCCTTGAACACGCTGACCTTGCGCGAGGCGCAGGACGGGCAGAACGGGCGCGGCGGGAAATACACATTGGCGCAGGCGTCGCAGCGCTGCAGGCGCAACTCGCCGGCCGCAGTACCATCCCAGAAATGCTGGGTTTCCGGTGTCGGTTTTGGTTTCGCGCGCGCTGGCTCCGCCATGTAGGCAAGTCCTCCCTGGATCGGGCCGAGAGCCCGCTTGTTGCGATCTTGATGCGACATTTGACTATTCCCCGTCAACGGTCCAGCGGTGCTGCCGCATGGCGGCATTCCCGGAAGCGACAGCGCTTGTATGCCAGCCTGTCTCGGGCAATAGTCCGCGGCGCGGCAAATCGCCAATACCAGCGAACCACTCGACATCAGGACCGCTTCGGACAACAAGTGACGTCCCAAGTGACGTCCTAAGTGACGTCCTAAGTGACGTCCTAAGTGACGTCCTAAGAAGCGACGAGACAAAAAAGCCATGCCGAATAATCCCACGCTTGCTTCACTCGCCGCTGACCTCGACAGCGGAGCTACCTCCGCCCGCAAACTGGTCGAGCAATGCCTCGCCAAAATTGCCGATCCCAAAGGCGAGGGCGCGCGCGCGTTCATTCATGTCGACAAGGACGCCGCCATCGCCGCGGCGGACGCGATGGACTGGCTGCGCAAGGCGCATGCGGCGCCGTCGCCCTATGCCGGCATTCCGGTCTCGATCAAGGATCTGTTCGACATCAAGGGGCAGGTGACCCGCGCCGGTTCCCGCGCGCTCGAAGAGGATTGTTGTCCGGCGGAAGCCGACGCGCCCGTGGTGGCGCGGCTGCGTCGCGCCGGCTTCATCGTGATCGGCCGCACCAACATGACCGAGTTCGCCTATTCCGGCATCGGCATCAATCCGCATTACGGCACGCCGAAGGGGGTCTGGAACCGCAGCGTCGGTCACGTCCCCGGCGGCTCATCGTCGGGCGCAGCGGTCTCGATCGCCGATGGCATGGCCTTTGGCGCGCTCGGCACCGATACCGGCGGCTCCTGCCGGATTCCGGCGGCTTTCAACGGCATCGTCGGCTTCAAGCCTACGCAGCGCCGCATACCGCTCGATGGCGGTATACCGTTGTCGTTCTCGCTCGATAGTTTTGGGCCGCTGGCGCGCAGCGTCGGCTGCTGCGCGGTGCTGGACGCTGTGCTCGCCGATGAACCGCTGCAGCCATTGCAGCCGCGCCCGGTCAAGGGCATGCGGCTGGCGGTTCCGACCACCGTCGCGCTCGACGGCCTCGACGATGAAGTAGCAAAGACCTTTGAGCGTGCAGTGGAGACGCTGTCGCGCGCGGGCGCGCTGACCGAGCGGATCGAGGTGCCGGAATTCCTCGATGTCGGGGTGATGAACACCAAGGGCGGCTTTGCGGCCTCGGAAAGTTTCGCCTGGCACCGCTATCTGATCGTGAGCAAGGGCGACGTCTACGACCCCCGCGTTCACGTCCGCATCCTGCGCGGCGAAGGCATGAGCGCGGCCGACTATATCGATCTGCTCAACGCGCGAAGATCCTTCATCGCGCGGACCGAAGCGCGCATCGCGCCCTATGATGCGCTGGTGTTGCCGACCACGGCCAACACGCCGCCGAAAATCGCCGATCTCGCCGACGACAAGGCGTTCGCTGTGGAGAACTTGCGCGCGCTGCGCAACTGCACGCTGATCAACATGCTCGATGGCTGCGCGATCTCGCTGCCGGCGCATCGCGACGGTGAGGTGCCGGTCGGCCTGATGCTTGCATCGTCGGGCGGATCGGACCGCCGTATCTTTGAACTGGCGGCTGGAATGGAGAGCCTCATCCGTGTTTGATCTCACCTTTACCGTCGACGACAAGGGCGCATCGACCTATCTCACGCTGCCGATCGATCACGCTGTGATCGCCGGCTGGACCGGCCGCGATCCGGTGGCGCGCGACAAGCATATTGCCGAACTGGAAGCGATCGGCATCGCGCGGCCGGCCTCGACGCCGATCTATTACCGCGTCTCGGCGCGGCGGCTGACCATGGCCGACACGATCGAGGTCTGCGGCGAAAATTCCAGCGGCGAGGTCGAGTTCGTGCTGATCGGCTGGCAGGGCCGCATCTTCGTCGGCTGCGGCTCCGACCACACCGACCGCAAGGTCGAGGCCTACAGCGTCACGGTGTCGAAGCAGATGTGCGACAAGCCGATCGCCTCCGAACTGTGGGAGCTGGAAGACGTCATCGGCCATTGGGACCAGATGATCCTGCGCGCGTACGCCACGATCGACGGCGCAAAAGTGCTGTACCAGGAAGGCACGCTCGACGGCATGCTGCCGGTAAAGGACCTGATCGCGCGCGGCTTTGGCGGCAAAGGCCTGCCCGACGGCTGCGTGATGTTCGGCGGCACCTTTGCGGCCAAGGGCGGCATCCGCCCGGCGAGCCGGTTCGATTTTGAACTGGAGGATCCGGTGCTGAAACGGACCATCCGCCACGGCTACGACGTGATCACGCTGCCGGTGCTCGGCTAGCGGTTCGTCCGTCATCGGCGGAAACGGGACTTGGCCATGGAAAGCCGCGAGGAATCGCCTGGAAAGAGACTGCCCGTCAGGCCGAACAACATGAGCACAATTCAGAAGCCGTCGCACATCAGCCTTCACTGGATCTGGCTGAGCGTTCTCGTCGTCTTGCTGGATCAGGGTACGAAACATCTTGTCGTCAGTTCGCTTGAAGCCAACCGACCGATGGCCATCATGCCATCGGTCGAGCTGGTGTTGTCCTATAATAAAGGCATCTCGTTCAGCTGGTTCCGGTTCGCGGACGACGTCCAGCGCTGGCCGCTGGTCGGCCTGTCCGTTCTGGCTTCCGGGCTGTTGGGTTGGTGGCTCAGTCGCGTGCCGTCCGGCAGGCCGATCCTGGCAACGGGCCTTACCCTGATCCTCGGTGGCGCGCTCGGCAACATGCTGGACCGCGCCCGGATCGGTTCGGTGATCGACTTCGTTCACGTTTCTTACAAAGCGTGGTCGTTCGCCGTCTTCAATGTCGCGGACGCGGCCATCACGATGGGCGTCATCGCCACGATGGCGTCGGCTTATCCGGAGATGCCTGGCGTGGGCGGGGACGGCGAGGGGTAGGCGGAGATTGATCTTGAATGTAACCGACGAGGACGACCCGACCGACGAGATTTCAGGGATCGAGGCGCGGCTCGAGCAGCTTGCCGAGGTCGCCGAACGATGCCGGAAGATTATTCTGGTTTCCAAGGCGGGCATCGCCGGCGGCGCCGCGTTACTGTTTGCCGCGATGCTCGGCCTGGTCGGATCCAATCAGGTCACCGGCATCGGATCGATTGCCATGGTGCTGGGCGGAATCGTGTCGCTCGGATCGAACGTCAGCACGTTGCGGCAGACGATGGCCGCCATCACCGCCGCCGAGGCGCGCCGTTCGGAATTGATCGGCAGCATCAACCTTCGCGTGGTCGGCGACTCGAGCATGAAGCTGACTTGACGTGCGCAGGCGTATTTGCGCCGGCCTCAATCGTCGTCCGGCGGTTCCACATCGGTCGAAACCTGCAGCAGGTCGCCGGATGGACCCAGATAGAAGGTGGCGATGAAAGTGCCGCCGGGTTCAGTCGTCGACTGCCAAAATGCATTTCCTTCATATCCGTAGGCTTGTGCGTTTCGCATGAAGGCCTGGACGGTTGTGCTAGGCGAGCCTGAAATGGACTGACCGGCATGTTGTTCGACCGGCTGCAGGACGGCATCTATCTTGGTCTGGAGATCGGCGGGTATCGTGCGCAAGGTCGGTGCACTGAATCCGACTGGGCCACCTTCGAGTATGGCAAGGGTCGACGTGATGAACTTGAGCTGGCTTTTCGGCGGCAGCTTCGCAAACTTGTCCGCGGTCTCGATGCCCTTCATCGCGGCGGCGCCGATCGCGGCCTCGTCTTCCGCGCTGGAAAAAATGTCGGGATGAATTTCGTTTCCGCCAAAGGTGGTCAGCGCTTCCAACAGCAGGGAACGCGATGCGATCGAGGTGAAGCCGTTCTCGTCGGCCGCAGCGATCATATCGACAACCTCCTGGTGAGTTATCTTCACCGTATCGCTTGCATGGATTCCGGTATGGTCCCGGATAATCTTCAAAATCTGGGCGGCACTCATGGCGGCTCCGTGGCCAGGATTGTTAATGTGGCCGCACTATACCTAAAGTTACGGCCCTGCGCACCAAATCGGACGTCCGCCGACGCCTCCACCCCTCCTGCTGGCGCCCGCCGGGACGATTGGAAATCGGGTGGCCCGTTGCAGAAAAGCTTGCGAAGCTGCTGCCCATGAGAATGAACATGAAAAGCCAGATATCAACGGCATCCGCCTCCGGCATCGCTGCCCGCGTCGAGGCCATCGACTGGACGCGGGCGACCGCCGATCTCGACGCCCAGGGCTGCGCCGTTCTCAAGGGGCTGCTCTCGCCCGACGAATGCCGCGCCATCACGGCGCTCTATCCCGACGACAGGAATTTCCGCAGCCGGATCGTGATGGGCCGCCACGGCTTTGGCCGCGGCGAATACAAATATTTTTCCTATCCGCTGCCCGATCTGATCGCGGAATTACGGCCGGCGCTGTATGCGCAACTCACCAGTGTTGCCAATCGCTGGAACGAGACCATGGGGATCGATATCCGCTATCCCGTGGCGCACGAGGCGTTCCTGAAGCGCTGCCACGAGGCCGGTCAGGCCCGGCCGACGCCGCTGCTGCTGCAGTATGGCGCCGGCGACTATAATTGCCTGCATCAGGATCTCTACGGCGAGCACGTGTTTCCGCTGCAGGTGGCAATCCTGCTGTCGGAACCCGGCCGCGATTTCGAAGGTGGCGAACTCGTGCTGACGGAACAACGGCCGCGGATGCAGTCGCGGCCCGAAGTGGTTCCGCTCAGGCAGGGCGACGCCGTGGCATTTGCTGTGCATCACCGGCCGGTGCAGGGGACGCGCGGCTTCTACCGGGTTAATCTGCGCCATGGCGTCAGCCAAATCCGCTCCGGCCACCGTCATACCGTCGGCGTGATCTTTCATGATGCGAAGTAAGTAGCGGGTTTTATTGACCACGGATCTATTCGACAGCGTTCCGGATGTGCGCCCGTCGCGGGAAGCGATGGCGGATGGCGCCGTGCTGCTGCGTGGATTTGCAAAACCGGTCGAGCGTGATCTGCTCGAGGCGCTGCGCGAGATCGTCGTTCAGGCGCCGTTCCGGCATATGTTCACGCCCGGCGGCCACCAGATGTCGGTCGCGTTGACCAATTGCGGCAATGTCGGCTGGGTCACCGATCGCAGCGGCTATCGCTACGATGGCATCGATCCCGACACCGCAAAGCCCTGGCCGGCGATGCCGCCGGTATTTCGCGAGCTAGCGTTGCGGGCGGCGGCCGCAAGCGGCTTCGATGGCTTTGCGCCGGACGCCTGTCTGATCAACCGCTACGAGCCCGGCGCCCGCATGTCCCTGCATCAGGACAGGGACGAGAACGATTTCGGCGCGCCGATCGTCTCGGTGTCGCTGGGCCTGCCCGCGATCTTCATGTTTGGCGGGCTGACGCGCAGCGACAAACCACGTCGGTTTCGACTGGAACATGGCGACATCGTGGTGTGGGGCGGGCCGTCGCGGCTGTTCTTCCACGGCGTCGCGCCGCTCGCGGACGGCGACCACGCCGCGCTGGGCCGTCAGCGCATCAATCTGACGTTTCGCCGGGCGCGGTGACGCGTCTTCCCATTCAAGCTTCGGCGGGTCTATGCTGGCGGGGCCGGGAGCCCGACATGACCACCACGGAAATAGCGGCTGATACCAGCGCAGGCGCCAATCGCACCGGCGTCTATCTCGCCGTGCTGCAACTGGTGTTCACGCTGGGCTGGACCACTTACGTCATCTACTTGCCGAAACTATGCGCCGATGTCGGGATCGCGCCGGCGTCCGTCATTCTCATCCTGATGCTGGATCAGGCGATCTTCACCGTCACCGATACCGCGATGGGAATCGCCGCCGATAAAATCGCGCCGTTTGTCGGAAGGCTTGGCATCTTCGTCGGAGCAGTGACTGCGATCTCGTGCGCGGCGTTCGTCGCGCTGCCATTCGTGGCGGGGACCGGGCCGGGCGCGCAAGCCTGGTTCATCGGGCTGATCCTGATCTGGGTGGTCACATCCTCGGCGTTGCGTGCGCCGCCGCTCACCCTGTTGGGCAAGCATCGCGCGCGGCCGGCGATTCCGTTTTTGTCGGCGCTGGCGATGCTGGGCTACGGTCTGGCCGGCGCGGTGTCGCCCTATCTCGGCGTCGTGCTGCGCAATCAGGACCCGCGGTTGCCGTTCCTGATATCGGGTGTGGTGCTGCTGATCACGACGCTGGCTTTGTCGAGGGTGGAGCGCTGCCTTGTGGAGGAGACCGCACCGGTCAAACCAGCCGAGCCCGCAAAACCGCTCGGGCAAATTCCGATGTTCTTCATCGCGTCGATGGTCATTCTCTCACTCGGCTATCAACTGCATTTTTCCATCAACAGCGCGCCGTTCTTCCTGCGCTTTGCCAAACCCGATCAGTTGCAATGGCTGATGCCGGTGTTCTGGATCGGCTTCAATATCGCGATGTTTCCGGCCAGCGTCATCGTCAAGCATCGCGGCGGGCTGATCGTGATGGGGGTTGCGGGCCTGCTCGGCGCGCTGGCGGTGATCGGCGCGGAGCTGGCGGGAAATTTGAACATGCTGATCGTGGCCCAATTCGTCGCGGGCGCGGCCTGGGGCTGCATGCTGATGAGCGCGATCTCGGCAGCCCTTGCGATCGGGCAGACCGGCGCCGAGGGCAAGGTGACGGGCCTGGTGTTTTCAGCGCTGGCGCTGGCGACCTTCGCGCGGATGGCTGCGGTCGCCGGCGGCCTGCAAAAACTGCCGGAATATGCGCCGCTGCTGCACTGGGCGCCGGTAGCCTGCTGGTCGGTCGCCGGCGCCGGCCTGCTGGTGATAGCAGCGTCGCGGGCGCAGCGGAGTATGATGATGCGCCGGGTCTAGACGCCCGGCGGCTTCGCCGGGTGAATGAACGCCCACGGGCTGACTTCGGAGTCGGTCGGGACCTCCACCGAGATCACGTAGGGCCCGCCATCGGCCAGCGCCTTTTCCAGTGCGGGGCGGAAATGATCCGGCGAGGTGACGCGGGCTGCACCGACGCCAAAGGATTCCGCGAGTTTGACGAAATCCGGATTGACCAGATCGGACGCCACCACGCGGCCGTCAAAACGCTCGCGCTGGTCGCGCCGTACGTTGCCATAGGCGTTGTTGTTGAAGATCAGCGTCACCACGCCGATCTTGAATTGCGCGGCGGTGGAAAGCTCCTGCACGCCGAACATGAAACCGCCGTCGCCGGTGATCGCGACCACCGGCTTGTCGGGATTGGCGACCTTGGCGCCGAGCGCGGTCGGGAAGCCGGAACCGAGCGTGCCCTGATAGCCTGAGGTGATGAAGGTGCGCGGCTCGTAGATCGGAAAGCCGTACCAGGAGGCAAAGCCGACCTGCGATAATTCGTCGGTGACGATGGCATTCGCCGGCAGCACCTCGCGGAGGATGTTGAGGTAAGCCATCTGCGGCTGGACCTTCTGGATCTCCTGCTGCGCCGCCGCCGTGGCTTCATGGATCACGGCGCGGCGGCCACTGGTCTTGCTGTAGCCGGCCTTCTTCACCGCGGCGACCAAGTCGCGGGTGCCGGCCCTGGAATCCGCGATCACGGCGGTATCCGGCGTGAACCGCCGCATCTCCACGGGATCGATATCGATGCGGACGGATTTCAGGCCCTCGGGCCGGAACGGCCAGCGCGTCATCGTCGGCAATTCCAGCCGGGTGCCGATTCCGATCATCAGATCGGTTTTCGGCCACAGCTTGTAGGCCGCCGCCATCGTCAGCCCGAGTTCATGGGCGTTGGAGACGATGCCGCGGCCGCTGCGGAACGCGACCACGGGCGCATCGATCATCTCGGCCAGTTCCAAGATTTCTTCGCGGGCGTGGATGGCGCCGCTGCCGACGAAGATCATCGGCGTCTTGCTGCCCTTGATCAGCGCGGCGGCCGCCTTTATCCGGTCCGGATCGGGTTGCGGGGCCGGCAAGGGATCGAACACCTTTGCCGGACCGACTTCCGCGCGTTGCGTAAACACGTCCCAGGGCATTTCCAGCGACACCGGTCCGCGCCGGCCCGACAGCATTTCCTGAAATGCGCGCGATACCATCGCGGGCGCGTTATCCGGATATTCGATGCGGTCGGCCCATTTCACAAACGTGCGCAGCGTTGCGAGCTGGTCCGGCATTTCGTGCAGATGGCCGCGGCCCTTGCCCAGAAATTGCGTCGGCACCTGACCGGTCAGGCACAGCACCGGTTCGTTACCGCCGAACGCGGTGAGCAGCGCCGCACCGGCATTGAGCACGCCGGGGCCGGGCACCACGCTGAACACGCCGGGTTTGCCGGAGGATCGCGCGTAACCATAGGCCATGTAGCCGCAGGCCTGCTCGTGCCGCGCGCCGATCACCTTCAGCTGCGCCTGATGGAAGGCGTCGAACAGGCCGTAGATCTGCGCGCCGGGCAAGCCGAACACAGTGTCGACGCCATGCGCGACGAGGCCATTGACGATTGCTTCGCCGCCGGAAGTTGAAGTCATTTTAACGTCCACTCGTTGGAGAAATTGATCAGGCTTCGTCGGCGACGCCGTTGCGCAAAATTCCCACACCTTCGGCTTCGACCTCGACGACATCGCCAGGCTTGAGATAACGCGGCGGGTCGAACCGTGCGCCGGCGCCGGTCGGCGTTCCCGTGACGATGACGTCGCCGGGCATCAGCGTCGTAAAAGTCGAGATGTAGTTGAGGAGATAGCGGAAGCCGAAGATCAGCCGGCCGGTGCGGTCGTCCTGCCGGGTCTCGCCGTTGACGCGCGTGGTCAGGCGCACATCCGCGATCTGCGACTCGCTAGTATATGGGACGAGCCACGGCCCGAGGCTGCCGGTCGAGTCAAAATTCTTGCCCTGGGTGACGTTGAATTTGGCGTGCCGCACCCAGTCGCGGATGGTGCCTTCATTGCACAGCGTCACGGCGGCGATGTGATCCAGCGCCGCGCTCTCCTTGATGTGCCGGCCGGCCTTGCCGATGACCAGCACCAGTTCGCCCTCGTAATCGAGCTGCGGCGACGCCCGCGGGCGGACCGCCGGCGTGTTGTGCCCGACAAAGGAGCGCGGCGTGCGCAGGAACATGCTCGGATATTTCGGCGCATCGGTGCCATCCTTGTATTCGGCATTGCGGTCCGGATAGTTGACGCCGATGCAGATGATCTTTTCCGGCGCGGGAATTGGCGGTTGCCAGGCAATCGCGTCGAGCGCGTGGTCGGGCGAATGCCGTGCGGCCTCCTCGGCCAGTTTTGTCAGCGCTCCGGCGGCGATGGCTTCGCGCAGCGTCGGATACTCCTTCCCGAAGCGTGCCGAGAGATCGACGATGCCGTTGTCGGTCACCGCGCCATATCGGGTGACGCCGCCGATGGAGTAGGTCGCGAGACGATGAGAAGCCATGGGATTTCCTGTTCAGCCCGGGTTCATTCCGGCGGCCTTGATCGTGGCGGTAGCTGCGGGGGTGCGTAAGTAGTCGATCAGCGCCTTTGCAGCATCGGCTTCCTTGCTATCGGCAGCGACGGCGGCGATGAACACCAGTTCCTGCTGCAGTTCGGCCGGGAAGGGACCGGCGAGTTCGACGCCGGGCGCGATCAGCACATTGGTGAGGAATACGCCAAGCTCGGCTTCGCCCCTGGCGACGGCCGGCGCGATTTGCGGTGGTCCGGCCTGCGCCCTAGTCTTGGCCTTCATCTCGTCGCCGATGCCGAGACGCTCGAACACTTTTGTCACGTAAGCGCCGGCGGCGCTGGCCGGCACGAAGGCGATCGACGACGCGCCGAGCAGGGTTTTCTCCAAGGCGTCGGGCGTCGAAACGTCGGGCTTCGGTGCGCCGGCGCGCACAGCGACGCCGTAACCGACGCGGGCGATGTCGACGGCCGGTCCGGCCGCGAAATGAGTTTTCGCTTCGGCATTTTTGAACACGTCGATGGGCACGACGACGACGTCGAACGGCGTTCCCGAATTTATCCGCGTGATGATATTGGGCGTGGAATCGAAGTGGATCGAAAGCTTGTGCCCGCTGGCCTTCTCGAATGGTGGGCCAAGCTCGTTCAGCAGGCTGGTGATGGAACCGCCGGCGATAACCCTGAGTTCACTGGCCATGGCGGCCGCCGATAGCAGCGACAAGCCCAGCGCGAGCGCGATAGTCAGCGGCTTGTTCATGATACCCCCGTTCTGACCGGACCCCGCGCACGCTAGTCCCCGATCGTGACATCAGCGACAAAGGCCGGCTCGCGCACCGTTTGCCCGGCGAAGGGCGAGCCCTGCTCGAACCAGGACCGCGGCGCCGGCGCGCCCCACAGCGTCTGCCGCCGCGGGTCTTTCAACGACCAGCGCAGCGGCTCATGGTCATGATCCCCGGTGAAATAATCGCTGGTGTAGAGTTCGAGACGATGGCCGTCGGGGTCGCGGATGTAGAGGAAGAACGCATTTGAGATGCCGTGACGGCCGGGCCCGCGCTCGATGTTTTTCAGGAAGCCGCTCGAAGCCATCACGTCGCAAAGATGCAAAATGTTCATCGCGGTCGGCACCCAGTACGCAAGATGGTGCAGGCGAGGGCCCTTGCCGTTGGTGATGGCGAAGTCGTGCACATTGCCCTTGCGGTGCAGCCAGGCCGCGGCGATGCGCCCGTTCGGTCCGTCTTCCTCGCCATATTCGGTCAGCCGAAAACCCAGCCGCGCGTAAAAGTCGACGGTGTCCTGAACCTCGGCGGCGAAGACGTTGAAATGGTCGAGCCGCTGCGGGTGGCAACCCTTGTAGAGGTCGTAGCGCCGCAGCAGATGCGGCCGCTTGTCCATCGTTGCGTACAACTCGATCTGGAACCCGAAGGGATCGGTGAATTGCAGCGTGCGGCCCTGGAACGGCTGCTCGGCGAAGGCGTAGGCGATCCCGCTCTCGGAAAAGAACGCCGCCGCCTTGTCGAGATCGCCGTCATTGCCGACTTTAAAACCCAGGCGATTGCAGGCCGCCACGGGTGCTTTGCGCAAGACCAGCGAGTGATGCTGATGCTCCTCGCTGCCGCGCAGATACACCGCCTTGTCGTCAGCGTCCTCGACATGGAGGCCGACGGTGTTTTCATAGAAGGCGCGGCTGGCGTTCAAATCGGTCACGTCGAGCACGGCGTGGCTGCTTCGGATGATGTTGAACGGCGGATCGAAGACGTGTTGCGGAACGGGCATGTAATATCGCCTCTAAGGAGTGGTCGATTTCTTCTTCACCTCTCCCTTAGGGAGAGGTCGGCGCGTAGCGCCGGGTGAGGGTTACGCTCCTTCGATAGACCGTACCCCCTCACCCCAACCCTCTCCCCATGGGAGAGGGGGCGCACCGTTTTTGGTGATCCAGCGGCGGTCAACATCAGATACCAAGCCGTTGAATCTTGTGCGTCCCGCGCGCCAGCGAGACGTGTTTGGTTTCCATGTAGAAGTCGAACGAATAGTCGCCGCCGTCGCGGCCGATGCCGGACGATTTCATGCCGCCAAAAGGCGTCGGCAGATGGCGGACGTTTTCCGAATTGAGCCAGATCATGCCGGCTTCCAGGGCATCGGCGACCCGCAACGCACGGCCCATGTCGCCGGTCCAGACATACCCGGTCAGTCCATATTGCACGCCGTTGGCGATCTCGATCGCGTCAGCCTCATCGCGGAACGGGATCACGGTCAGGAACGGCCCGAACACTTCCTCCTGCGCCACTCGCATCTTTGAGTGCGCGCCGGTAACGAGCGTCGGCTGCACGTAATGCCCGCCGCCGGGGCCGTCATGCGGCTGGCCGCCGACGGCGATGGTGGCGCCGTCCTTGCGCGCGACGTCGAAATAGCTGCAGACTTTTGTGAGATGCCGCTCGTGGATCAGCGGCCCGATCTCGGTGACGGGATCGAGGGGATGCCCCACCTTGAGCGCCTTCACGCGCGCGGTCAGCTTTTCAATGAATTTGTCGGCGATGCCTTGCTGGACCAGCAGCCGGCTCGACGAGGTGCAGCGCTCGCCATTGAGCGAGTAGATCATGAAGACGACCGCATCGAGCGCGCGGTCCAGATCGGCGTCATCGAACACGATCACCGGGTTCTTGCCGCCGAGCTCGAAATGCACGCGCTTCAAGGTCGGCGCGCCCTGCGCCATGATCGCAGAACCCGTAGCACTTTCGCCGACGAAACCGATCGCCTTGATGGCGGGATGTTCGGTCAGCGCCTTGCCGGCTTCCTCGCCGATGCCATGGACGGTGTTGAGCACGCCGTCGGGCACGCCGGCCTGCTTCACCAGCTTCGCCAGCAGGTCCGCCGTCACTGGCGACCATTCGGCCGGCTTGTGGACGACAGTGCAGCCGGCAGCCAGCGCCGGCGCAATCTTCCAGGTCGACAGCATGAACGGCGTGTTCCACGGCGTGATCACGCCGACCGGGCCGATCGGCACCCGGGTCGAGATGTTCCAGTGTTCCTCGCTCGGCGTGTTGAGGCCGTCGCGGGCCTCGGCGCATTTGTCGGCAAAGAAGCGGAAATTTTCCGCCGCCCGGACTGCGGCCTTGGCCATGAAGCGATGGGCCTGGCCGGTATCGATGCATTCGAGCACGGCGATGTCGTCGGCGCGGTCCTCGATCGCATCCGCTACCCTGTGCAGCAATTTCTTGCGCATGGTGGCGGGCATGTCGCGCCAGGCTTTGAAGGCCAGCGACGCTGCCGTCGCGGCGCGGTCGATGTCCTCGGCGTTGCCGCGGGCGACGGAGGCCAGCACCGCGCCATCGACCGGCGATTTGGTTTCAAACGTTTGCCCTGTGATCGACGGCACGGTCTTGCCGTCGATCATGTGCCCGATGCCTTCGTCCCTGAGTTTGGCGAGCAGCGGGGCCGCGCGGTCGCGGTTGGCCGCAAACACATCTTTCGGCGTGATCTTATCCATGGACTTTCTCCACTTTCAGGGCTTCGTGGATGTTGTTGCGCTTCCAGCTGGTTTCCTTGTCGTTGATCTGCATGTCGAACGACAACGCGAATTTGCTGTTGGCAAACACCGGATCGAGATGAGCCGACAGCGCCTTGAAGATATGTTCGCCGGCCTGCTTGCGGGTCGCGAGATCGCGCCCCTCACCAAGCCGCAGCACCATGTCGAGAAAACCAAAGTTCCTCTGGCCGTCGGCGATGGCGTAGTGCTCGCATTTGACGGCGCGGACGCGGATGCCGCCGAGCGGGAAGATGCCGGTCTCCACCGCGGCCTTGCGGACCAGTTCGACGACTTTGCCCATATCGACGAGGGCATCGAGATTGGCGGAATATTCGATCGTGAAATGCGGCATGACCTTTTCTCCCTCGAATCGGACCGAGCTAGACCGATGTCTTTCGATGACGTCGCAGCAACCGCGGTGCGCTCCCTCTCCCATGGGGAGAGGGTTGGGGTGAGGGGGTAAGGTCTAACGATAGGCCGTAACCCCTCACCCGGATCGCAAGGGCGATCCGACCTCTCCCGATGGGAGAGGTGGCAGAACCCGCGCGTTCCGTTTTCGTATTCATGAGATTGACTCTTGTCGTTGAGACATCAAGCGAAGTAACAGCTCACCGAGCCGTAGGGACCATAATCGGCCTGGATCGTGTCGCCTTTGCGAGTCTCGATCGGGCGTATGAACGAACCCGCCAGCACGACCTGACCGGCTTCAAGCGCCAGTCCATTCGGCACGATCTTGTTGGCGAGCCATGCTACCGCCGTCGCCGGATGATTGAGCACGCCGGCGGCGAGCCCGGTCTCTTCCAGCTGGCCATTGCGAAAACAGAGCGCGCCGATCCAGCGCAAATCGGCATCCATCGGGCGTATCGGGCGGCCGCCGAGAACGATACCGGCGTTTGCCGCGTTGTCGGCGATCGTGTCAAAAATCTTTCGCGTCGCTTTGGTCTGCGGATCGACGCGCTCTATTCTTGTGTCGAGGATTTCCAGCGCGGGCACCACGAAGTCGGTGGCGTTGAGCACGTCGAACATGGTGCAGTCCGGCCCGGCGAGCCGCGTCTTCATGACAAAGGCGAGTTCTGCCTCGACGCGCGTCGCGATAAAGCGCTCGGTCGGCACCAGGCCGCCGTCGGCGAAGAACATGTCGTCGAGCAAGACGCCGGAATCCGGCTCGTCAATATTGAGCGCGCTCTGCATCGCCTTCGAGGTCAGGCCGATCTTGTGGCCTTTGACGATGCGGCCCTGCGCCACCTTCATCTCGACCCACGCCTTTTGGATCGCATAGGCGTCGGCGATATCGATGCCGGGATGCTGCAGCGAAATCTGCCGGATCTGTATTCGGGTTTTCTCCGCCTGATCGAGCCGTTCGGCGGCGCTGCGGATTTCTTCTTTGGAAAGGGCCATGGGCGACACGCAAAAAGGGGATGCGACGAGATGATTAACATGTTAAGTTTATCAGATCAACCGAATAGGCGTTGCTGCACTGCAAAACTTGCGGCTCCAAAATTTGCGGATTGTTGAAGCCGGCATTTCCCGATCGCGGAAGATGGACGATGGCAGGTAAGAAATCCCCCGATGGTTCCGGTTCGATCGCCGCAAGGACTTCCAGCGTCCGGCGCACACCGATGCGCGAATTTTCGCGTTCGCTGCCGATGTCGCTATTGCGCGCGCGCGAGGCGGTCATGCGCCAGTTCCGTCCGTCGCTGCGCAATCATGGTCTGACCGAACAGCAATGGCGCATCCTGCGTGCGCTGACCGCGGTGGATGCGATCGAGGTAACGGTACTGGCGCGGGTTGCCTTCCTGCTCGGCCCGAGCCTGTCGCGAATCCTGCGCGATCTCGAGGCGCGTCATTTGATCGAGCGACGTGCAGCCAAGGCCGATCTGCGCCGCGGCATGGTGTCGATATCGGCAAAGGGATTGAAGCTGATCGAGGCGGTCGCGCCGACGTCAGAAACTATTTATGCCGCTATCACCAAACTTTATGGCGCGCGCAAACTGGCCGAACTGCAGGACATGCTCAGCGCGCTGGAGGACAGCCTTTCTGGCCTGGAAGTCGCGGATGATGTCGGTGGCGCCGAAGCAGACGAGTGAACGCAAATTTGCATGATGATGCGCAGCGGGACGCATAGCTTGGATCGCTGCACGTTGTTTGAGCAGCCGAAGCGATGGCCGATCGCACGGAACGGCCGGGAATAGGCGGGGCTTTCAGGCGTTATTATTCTCTGGCCGTCGCATTCGGCGACACATCTGCACCGTTAGTCGAACTCCCCGCGATATCAATTTACTAAGGGCGCGAGAGTCCTTAAGACGCACCCGGTTGTGCGTCCGGTCAAGGACCGCCAAAACCAAGAGAGGCCGACAAAGAAGCCCGGCCCCATGGAGGAATGAATGAAGCTTACGAGACGCGACTTCGCGGCCGGCATCGCAGCCGGTATTGCAGCACCCCACATCATCACCAGTGCGAAGGCGCAAGGTGCCACCATCAAAATCGGCATGTGCGTGCCGGCGACGGGGCCCGCGGCCGAACAGGGGCTTTGGGCGCAGAACGGGGCAAAGCTTGCGCTCGCAGCCGTCAACAAGGCCGGCGGCGTGCTCGGCAAACAGGTCGAACTCGTCATCGAAGACGACCAGACCACCAATCCCGGCATCGTGCTGGCGTTCTCGAAACTGGCCGCGCAGAATGACATCGTCGCCTTCCTGGGCTCGATCCGCTCGACCCAGGTGCATGCAATGGCGCCAGACGTGCTCAAGCTCGGCAAGCCCGTCATGATCGGCGGCACCGATCCCGCGCTCACCCATATGGGCAATCAATGGCTGTTCCGCTTCCGGCCCAATGACAGCTATTCCGGCCGCGTCATCGCCGACTACGGCGTCAACACGCTCGGCAAGAAAAAATGGGCGATCGTTCATTCGACCGACGCCTTCGGGACGGCTGGCGGAAAGGCGCTGGCCGCGGCGCTCGAAAAGCTCGGCACCCCGGCGGTGCTCGACCAGGGCTATGCCAACCAGAGCCAGGATTTCACCCCGGTCGTGCTGGCTGTGAAGCAGTCCGGCGCCGACGTTCTCGGCACGTATTTCACCTTCGAAAACGATCTCGGAATTTTCGCCCGTCAGCTCCGCCAACTCGGCGTCAACATTCCCTGGGTCGGCTCCCCCTCGGTGGTGGCGGTTTCGTCGACCAAGCTGGCCGGCCCGGCGCTGTTTGGCACCTATGGCGTGGCCGACTACGCGGAAGAATCCAGCGACGCTTCCAAGACCTTCGGCAAGGCCTATCGCGACGCCTACAAGACCGCGCCCGACAATCAAAGCGCGTGGCCTTACGATGCGATCACGATCCTGTCGGCGGCGATCAACAAGGCCGGCTCGACCGATCCCGGCAAAATCCGCGAGGCGCTGCTTGCCACCAAGAAAACCGCGGGCGCCGAAGGCGAATACAATTTCGACCAGAGCGGCGATGGGCTGCACGGCTACAACGTCGTGAAGAACGACAAGGGCACCATCACTTACGACAAGCACATCGACTTCAACGACTGATCGCGTCGCGGGCTCTCTTCGCGTGAAGGGAGCCCGCGGACCTTTGGCGATCAGTTTTGCGTTGCTGCCGGTCGTCGCGTCGCCGGATGCGAATTCTCCCATCGAGTGTCGTCATGGATCTTGCACTACAACTGCTCTTTACCGGCATCGGCATCGGCGCCGTGTACGCGCTGGTCGCGCTCGGCTTCGTGCTGATTTTTCGCGCCACCAATGTGGTGAATTTCGCGCAAGGCGAATTCTCGATGGTCGCGGCCTATCTGATGGTGGTGTTCGCCGTCGATCTCGGCTGGCCCTATTGGCTGTCGTTCCTGCTCGCGCTGGCCGGCATGGCGCTGGTGGGCGTGATCTTCAATCTCGGGGTCTACTATCCGCTGCGTCACCGCACCTTCCTGCCGGTGATCATCGCGACCATCGGCGCCTCGATCCTGCTCGCCAACTCGGTGCTTGCGATCTACGGTCCGCAGCCGCAGGTGCTGCAGGGCTGGTTCGAGACGCCCGGCATCCAACTCGGCCCGGTCTATCTCGACAGCCAGTATCTCCTGATCATCGCCGTGACGCTGGCGCTGGTGATCTTCAATTACTGGTTCTTCGAGAAAACGCTGCTCGGCAAGAAGCTGCAGGCGACCTCGCAGGACAAGGAAATGGCCTCGCTGCTTGGCATTTCCGTTTCCACGATGATCATGATCACCTTCATCTATTCGGCGGTGCTCGGCGGTCTCGCCGGCATCCTCGTCGCGCCCGTGCTGTTCGTCTCGATCCAGATGGGGTCGACGATCGCGCTGAAAGCCTTTGCCGCCACCATCATCGGCGGCTTTGGTGACGTTGCCGGCGCGATCATCGGCGGGCTGGCGCTCGGCGTCATCGAAACGTTTGGCGCAGCCTATATCTCCGTCCCGTACAAGGACGGCTTTGCATTCCTGGTATTGGTCGCGTTCCTGATCTTCCGGCCGCAAGGCATCTTTGGCGAACGCGTGGCGGAGAAAGCATGAGCTCCCCCAGCGAAAATATGCCGGTTACCGTGTCCGTGCCGCGTTCAAAACCGTTGCTGCTTCGCCATCTGCCGTATTTCATCGGCGCGGCGGCGCTGGTTGCGCTTGCCGCGACCATGCGGTTCGACGGCTACATCCTCAACATCCTGATGCAGGCCACCACGTTTGCGATTGCGGTGTTCGGTCTTTCGGTCGTGCTCGGCCTCTGCGGCCAGATCAACCTGGCGCAGGCCGCGTTCTTCGGTCTCGGCGCCTATGCCGTCGGCATCGGTACATCGGATTACCAGATCAGCTACTGGCTCTGCCTGGTGGCGGGTTGCGTGATGGCACTGGTCGCCGGCGCGGTGCTGGGTATGTCGACGCTGCGTCTCGGCGGGCATTACCTCGCCATGGTGACGATCTCGTTCCAGCAGATCGTCACCCTGGTCATGATCAACGCGATCTGGCTCACCCATGGTCCGGACGGCGTGTCGCGGATCGGCCGGCCTGATTTGTTCCAGAGTTCGCAATCCTATCTCGCCTTCTGCGTCGGTATGCTGGCGCTGGTCGGCTATATCGTCTGGCATCTGCCGGATACGCGGCTCGGGCGCGCGATGCGCGCGGTGCGCGACAATGAGCTTGCGGCCGGGGTCGTCGGCATCGACGTGTTCCGCACCAAGGTCTACGCCTTTGCGCTGTGCGCGGTGCTGGGTGGATTGGCCGGTGGATTGTTCGCCGGCGGATTTGCCTATGTCAGCCCCGACCAGTTCTCGTTCGCGGAATTGATCGTGTTCCTGACGATGTCACTGCTCGGCGGCGTGGCGTCGCCGATCGGCTCGGCGATCGGGACGGGGTTATTGATCCTGATCCCGGAATGGCTGCGCTTCCTCAAAAGCGTTCCCGGACTTTATCTCGCCATCTACGGCCTGTCCGTGATCCTGATCATCCGCTTCATGCCGGATGGTATCTGGGGCTTTGTCGCCAACGTGTTCGAGCGCTGGCGCGCGCAGCTCAAGGCGCCGCCACCTTCGGCCGCGTTGCAATTGAGGCCCGCGACCGTCGGCGGCGACATCGTGCTGGAAGTGTCCGGGCTCTCGAAATATTTCGGCGGCCTGAAAGCAGTCGACGGCGTCGACATCGCGGTCAAGCGCGGCGGGGTGCATGCGCTGATCGGGCCGAACGGTTCCGGCAAGACCACGACGCTCAACGTGCTCTCAGGGCTCTACAAGGCGACATCAGGCAAGATATTGCTCGACGGCACCGACATCACCACCATGCCGCCGCATCAGCGTACCGCGGCGGGCCTGGGGCGGACGTTCCAGAACATCCGCCTGTTCCGTTCGATGACCGCGCTGGAAAATGTCGAGATCGGCGCCGAGCGTCCCGGCAACAAGATGATCGGCGATGGCGGCGATGCGGCGCTGACCGAACGGGCGATGGAAGCGTTGACGTTCGTCGGTCTCGGCGGCCGCGCCAACGAACTGATCTCGAGCTTCTCCTACGGCCATCAGCGGCTGATCGAGATCGCACGCGCGCTCGCCGCCAATCCGACGCTGCTTTTGCTCGACGAGCCCGCGGCCGGTCTGAACTCGACCGAAAAGCTCGAACTGCACGAACTGCTGAAGCGGATCGCGGCCCAAGGCCTCACCATCCTGATCATCGATCACGACATGACGCTGGTCTCGGAAGCCGCCCAGCACATCACCGTGCTCAATTTCGGACGCCGTATCGCGGACGGCGAATCGATGGCGGTGCTGCGCCATCCCGATGTCGTCTCCGCTTATCTCGGAAGCGAATGATGCCGCTGCTCGAAATCCGTAACCTCGTGGTCCGCTACGGCGAGATCGAAGCGCTGCGCGGCATCACCATCGCGGTCGAAGAAGGCCAGGTAGTGACCCTGCTCGGCGCCAACGGCGCCGGCAAGTCGACCACGCTGCGCGCAATCTCCGGCCTCGCCAAACCTGCGTCCGGCGACATCCTGTATGACGGCAAGTCGATCGCCGGCCTCGGGCCGGAAGCGATCGTGCGCATGGGTATCTCGCACGTGCCGGAAGGGCGGCGGATATTCCCGGGCCTGACGGTGAAGGAAAACATCATGCTCGGAGCGTCGAACCGAAGGGTCGCGACGGCGCAATTGTCGCGCGAAGCCGACGCGATGTTCGACCTGTTTCCGGACATCCGCGCGTTCGCAAATGCGCTCGGCTGGACCTTGTCCGGCGGCCAGCTGCAGATGGTCGCCGTCGCGCGCGGCCTGATGGCGAAGCCGCGGCTGTTGCTGCTGGATGAGCCGTCGCTGGGGCTTGCGCCCGTCATCGTGCAGGCGGTGTTCCGTATTATTTCGCAGATCAGACAAGACACCACGGTCTTGCTCGTCGAGCAAAATGCGCGCATGGGACTTTCGGTCGCCGACCACGGCTTCGTCCTCGAAACCGGACGCATCGTGCTGGGCGGCAAGCCCGACGAATTGTGGGGCAACGAAGCCATCGCCGCCGCTTATCTCGGCGGCCACGCCAAAGTCGGCGCCTAACCGCGAGCTGCCATTCATGGTCACGATCAAAGTCGAAAACCTCATCAATTTTGTTGCTGAGGTATTTTCGCATTCCGAATCCTCGGCAGAGGAAGCCCGCCGCATCGCGAGCTATCTCACGACCGCGAACCTCACCGGCCATGACAGCCACGGCGTGATCCGCGTGCCCGTCTATGTCAGGTGGAAGAAGATGGGTTCGGTGGTTCCCAACCAGACCGCCGAAATCGTGGTCGATACGCCGTCGCTGGCGGTGATCGATGGCAAGTTCGGCTATGGCCAGACCGTGACGCCGCAGGCGGTCAGGATCGGCATCGAGAAGTGCAAGAAGGCGGGCCTTGCGGCCATTGCGCTGCGCAATGCCGGCCACATCGGCCGCGTCGGCGACTGGGCCGAGATGGCCGCCGCCGAAGGGCTGGTCTCGGTCCACTTCGTCAATGCCGCGGGTTCGCTTCTTGTCGCGCCGTTTGGCGGCGTCCAGAAGCGGCTGTCGACCGCGCCCTATTGCGTCGGCATTCCGCGCCAGGGCCAGGATCCGATCGTGCTGGATTTTGCCACCTCGATCGTTGCCGAAGGCAAGGTGCTGGTCGCCAGCCGCGGCGGCAAGAAATTGCCGAAGGGCGCGCTGATCGATGCCGACGGCACGTTGAGCGAAGACCCGGCGGTGCTGTACGGCCCGCACAGCGCGGAAGGCCCGCGCGATCATACAAACGGCACCGGCGCGATCCGCGCCTTCGGCGAGCACAAGGGCTCTGGCCTCGCCTTCATCTGCGAGCTGCTCGGCGGCGCGTTGACCGGCACCGGCGCCACCGCGCCGGATCGCCAGTTCGCCAACGGCATGCTGGCGTTCTATGTCGATCCCAAGGTGATCGACACCAGCCATTTCTTCGACGGCGAAATCTCGCGCTATGTCGACTTCATCCGGGCGACCAAGCCGGTCGCGGGCGTCGATGCGGTGCTGATCCCCGGCGATCCCGAGCGCAAAATGCGCGCCGAGCGCACCAAAAACGGGGTACCCTTGCCTGACGACACCTGGGCGGCGATAGTGAATACCGCACGCGAGGTCGGCGTCAGCGAGGTCAGCATTCAGCGGGCAACGGCATAAAGGCGTCATCCGTCATTGCGAGCGAAGCGTTGCTCGCAATGACGCAAAATCCGGACAACAGGGAAGGAATCCAAAGTGGCAAATAACGTCAAGAAAGTATGGGCCTCGGGCAAGGCTGTGGTGAACGCCTGGCTGGCGATCCCGTCGGGCTTCTCGGCCGAGGTGATCGCGCAATGCGGGTTCGACAGCGTCACCGTGGACATGCAGCATGGCGTGCAGGATTACCTGTCGATGGTGCAGTGCTTCCAGGCGATGAACGGTCATCCGGTGACGCCGATGGTCCGCGTGCCCTGGAACGAGCCCGGCATCATCGGCAAGGTGCTCGACGGCGGCGCCTACGGCGTGATCTGCCCGATGATCAATACGCCGCAGGAAGCCAAGGATCTGGTCCAGTACGCCAAATATCCGCCGAAGGGCACCCGCTCGAACGGCCCGATCCGTTCCGGCATGTACGGCTCGGCCGGCACCTATCAGCAGACCGCCAACGACGAGATCGTGCTGTTGCCGATGATGGAGACCAAGACCGCGATCGAGAACATGGAATCGATCCTCGACGTCGAAGGCATCAATGGCGTCTATGTCGGCCCATCCGATCTCGGCTTCTCATATGGCCTGGTGCCGAAACTCGACCGCGACGAGCCGGAGATCCTCAAGATCTACGAGAAGATCGTCAAGGAATGCGGCAAGCGCGGCCTCCATCCCGGCATCCACTGCTCCGGCGCCGAAGGCGCGGTGCGCGCCATCAACATGGGCTTCAAGCTCGTGACGCTGTCGAACGAGAGCGGTTTGATGATGACCTACGCCAAGATGCAGGTGAACCAGACCCGGAAAGATTCCGCCGGCAAAGCGTAGCTTACTTTTCCCTCGCCCCGCTGTTGCGAGGCGAGGGAACTAATCCAAAGGAGACATCCCATGGCCCCAGCACCCGTCATCCGCCTGCATCCTGACGACGGCGTGCTGATCGCGCGCTCGAGCCTGCCGGCCGGCATGGTGGTCGCCGACGGCGTCACCACGGTCGAGCGGATTCCCGCGGGCCACAAGGTGGCGATCAAGCCGATCGCGGTGGGCGAGCCGATCCACCGCTATGGCCAGATCATCGGCTTTGCGACCATCCCGATCGCGCCGGGCCAGCACGTGCACACGCAAAACTGCGGCATGGGCGATTTCGCCAAGGACTATGCCTATGGCGTCGACGTCAAGCCGGTGCCGAATTTCGATCTGCCCGCGACCTTCGACGGCATCCGCCGCGCCGACGGGCGCGTGGCCACCCGCAACTACATCGGCATCCTGACCTCGGTGAATTGCAGCGCCCATGTCGCCGGCATGGTCGCCGATATCTTCAAGAAGAATCCGTTCACCGGCGACAATCCGCTGGCCGATTTCCCCAACGTCGACGGCGTGGTCGCGCTGACCCACAAGACCGGCTGCGGCATGACGCAGGATGAGCCGCTGGCGTTGCTCCGGCGCACGCTCGGCGGTTATGCGCGGCATGCGAATTTCTCCGCGGTGGTCGTGCTCGGCCTCGGCTGCGAGGTCAACCAGATCGGCGGCCTGATGCAGGAGCAGAAGCTCGCCGGACGCTTACGCGCGATGGACATCCAGGAAGTCGGCGGCACCCGCAAGACCGTGGAAGCCGGCGTCGCCTTTGTGCGCGAGGCGCTGACGGATGAGAACAAAGTGAAGCGCGAGAAGGTCCCGGCGAGCGAATTGACGGTGGCGCTGCAATGCGGCGGCTCCGACGGTTATTCCGGCGTCTCCGCCAACCCGGCGCTGGGCGCGGCGAGCGATCTGTTGGTGCGCCATGGCGGCACCGTGATCCTGTCCGAGACGCCCGAAACCTACGGCGCCGAACATCTGTTAACCCGCCGCGCGGTCAGCCGCGAAGTCGGCGAAAAACTGGTCGGCCTGATGCGCTGGTGGGAAGAGTACACGGCCCGCGAAGGGGCCGAGATGAACGCCAATCCGAGCCCCGGCAACAAGGCCGGCGGCCTCACCACCATTCTGGAAAAATCGCTCGGCGCGATGGCGAAAGCCGGCAGCACCAATCTGGTCGATGTTCTCAACTACGCCGAAGCCGTCACCAAGAAGGGTTTTGTCTTCATGGACACGCCCGGCTACGACCCGGTCGCGGCGACCGGGCAGGTGGCCGGCGGCGCCAATCTCGTCTGCTTCACCACCGGCCGCGGCAGCGTGTTCGGCTGCAAGCCGGCACCCTCGATCAAGCTCGCCACCAACACGCCGATGTACAAGCGCATGGAAGACGACATGGACGTCAATTGCGGCACCATCCTCGACGGCGAGGAAACCGTGCAGCAATGCGGCCAGCGCATTTTCGATCTCATGCTCAAGACCGCATCGGGCGCGCCTACCAAGAGCGAAAGTTTTGATTTCGGCGGCGCCGAGTTCGCGCCGTGGGTGCTTGGCGCGACGATGTGAGAGCAAACGTAGCCCGGATGGAGCGCAGCGAAATCCGGGACACTCTCTCATCCGATGGGTCATCCCGGATTGCGCTGCGCTCCATCCGGGCTACGCGAACTCCAGCCGGACCACGTCAGGATAGTTCCTAGGCATCTCATGCCCGTTGTTAGTGCTTGATCCACACCGGAACCAGTGTTCTGCTTAAAAAAGCTGCTGGAGTAGCCCGCCTGTGTCGATCTTCGTCGCACTACATCACGTCACGCACTACAAATACGACCGTCCGATCGACCTCGGCCCTCAGACCATTCGCCTGCGGCCGGCGCCGCACACGCGGACGCCGATCCTGAGCTATTCGCTCAAGGTCACGCCCTCCAATCATTTCGTGAACTGGCAGCAGGATCCGCAGGGCAACTGGCTGGCGCGCTATGTGTTTCCGGAAAAGGCCACCGAGCTGAAAATCGAGGTCGACTTCACGGCGCAGATGACCGTGGTCAATCCGTTCGATTTTTTCGTCGAGCCCTACGCCACCAGCTTTCCGTTTCAATACACCAACGATCTCAAGACCGAGCTTGCGCCTTATCTGGCGACGTCGGAGGCGGGGCCGCTGTTGGCCGCGTACCTGAAGGAGATTCCGCGCGAAGCCGACAGCACGGTCAATTTCCTGGTCGACCTCAACGCGCAACTGCAGAAGAAAATCGGCTACGTCATCCGCATGGAGCCGGGAATCCAGACCCCGGAGGAGACGCTCGGCGGCGGCTCCGGCTCGTGCCGCGACTCGGCCTGGCTGCTGATCCAGATCTTTCGTCACCTCGGGCTCGCGGCGCGATTCGTCTCCGGCTATCTCATTCAATTGCGCCCCGACATCGATCCGGTCGAAGGGCCGCGCGAGGTCGAGAGCGATTTCACCGACCTGCATGCCTGGGCCGAGGTCTATCTTCCCGGCGCAGGCTGGATCGGTTTTGACGTCACCTCGGGCATGCTGACCGGCGAGGGGCATATTCCCGTCGCCGCCACGCCGCATTATCGCTCGGCGGCGCCGATCTCGGGCAGCGCCGGCTTTGCCAATACTGAATTCGGCTTCGAGATGAGCGTCAAGCGCATCCGCGAGGCGCCGCGGATCACAAAGCCGTTCTCCGATCAATCCTGGGCGCGGCTCGACCGGCTTGGCGAGCAGGTCGACGCCGATCTCAACAAGGGCGACGTGCGGCTGACGATGGGCGGTGAGCCGACCTTCGTCTCGATCGACGATCTGGAATCGCCGGAATGGAATATCGCCGCGGTCGGCCCGACCAAACGCGCGCTGGCCGATGATCTGATCCGTAAATTGCGCACACGTTTCGCGCCCGGCGGGCTTTTGCATTATGGCCAAGGCAAATGGTATCCGGGCGAAAGCCTGCCGCGCTGGGCATTCGGCCTTTATTGGCGCAAGGACGGCGCGCCGATCTGGAAGAATTCCGATCTGATTGCGACCATCGAGAACCCGCGCAAGACTGATATCGCCGCCGGCGAAACCTTTGCGCAGGGCGTCGCGACGAAACTCGGTCTCGGTACCGATTACGTCCTGCCGGCGTTCGAAGATCCCGCGCTCTGGATCCAGAAGGAAGCCGGCCTGCCGCAAAATGTCGATCCGGCCGACTCCAGATTGTCCGATCCGGAAGAACGCTTGCGGATGGCGCGGGTGTTCGACCACGGGCTGAACACGCCGAAGGGATTTGTGCTGCCGATCCAGCGCTGGAATGTTGCGGTCAAGCCGCAACTTGGACACTGGCGCAGCGAGCGCTGGAAAGTCCGGCGCGGCCATCTGTTTCTGACGCCGGGCGATTCCCCGCTTGGCCTGCGGCTGCCGATCGCGTCGCTGGAGCACATCCCGCCCGAGGAATTTCCCTACATCGTCGAACAGGATCCGATGGAGCCGCGCGACGAACTCGCGGTTTCCGACTCCAAGGCGGACGATGCCGGCGAGAAGCCAAAGCTGGAGCCGGTACGCACGGCGATGTCGATCGAAATCCGCGACGGCATTTTGTGCGCCTTCATGCCGCCGGTCGAGAAGATCGAAGACTATCTGGAACTGGTCACCGCAATAGAGGCGACCGCCGAGGAAATGCGGATACCGGTGCATGTCGAAGGCTACGGGCCGCCCTACGACCCGCGCGTCGAAGTGATCAAGGTGACGCCCGATCCCGGCGTGATCGAAATCAACATCCAGCCGGCGCAAACCTGGCGCGAGGCGGTCGATATCACCTTCGGACTCTACGAAGACGCCGCCAAAACCCGGCTCGGCGCCAACCGTTTTCTGGTCGATGGCCGCCACACCGGCACCGGCGGCGGCAATCACGTCGTGGTCGGCGGCTCTACGCCGCAGGATTTGCCGTTCCTGCGCCGGCCCGATCTGCTCAAGAGCTTGGTGCTGTACTGGCAGCGTCATCCGTCGCTGTCCTACCTGTTCTCCGGCATGTTCATCGGCCCGACCAGCCAGGCGCCGCGCATCGACGAGGCGCGGCACGACGGCATGTATGAACTGGAGATCGCGCTGGCGCATGTACCGCCGCCCGGCATCGAAGCGCCGCTCTGGCTGGTCGACCGGCTGTTCCGGCACATCCTGGTCGACATCACAGGCAATACCCATCGCGCCGAAATCTGCATCGACAAGCTGTATTCGCCGGATAGTCCGACCGGCCGGCTCGGCCTGGTCGAATTTCGCGCGTTGGAAATGCCGCCCGATCCGCGGATGTCGCTGGCGCAGCAATTGCTGATCCGGGCGCTGATCGCAAAACTCTGGCGCGAACCGCAGCAGGGCAAGTTCGTGCGCTGGGGCACCACGCTGCATGACCGCTTCATGCTACCGCATTTCCTCTGGGAGGATTTTCTGGGCGTGCTCGATGAACTCAGGCAGTCCGGCTACGAATTTTCGCCGGAATGGTACGCCGCCCAGCTCGAATTCCGCTTTCCCGCCTTCGGCCGCGTCCATCATGGCGGCGTCACGCTGGAATTGCGGCAGGCGCTGGAGCCTTGGCATGTGATGGGCGAGGAGGGGTCGGCGGGCGGCACCGTGCGTTACGTCGATTCTTCAGTTGAGCGGCTGCAGATCAAGGCGACCGGCTTTGTCGAAGGCCGCCACGTGGTCACCTGCAACGGCCGGCGGATGCCGATGACCGAAACCGGCCGCTCCGGCGAGGCGGTCGCCGCCGTCCGTTTCAAGGCCTGGCAGCCGGCCTCCGGGCTGCATCCGACCATTCCGGTTCATGCGCCGCTGACATTTGACTTAATTGATACCTGGAATGGCCGCTCGCTCGGCGGCTGCGTCTATCATGTCGCCCATCCCGGCGGCCGCAGCTACGAGACCAAGCCGGTCAATTCCTATGAGGCCGAGGCGAGGCGGCTGGCCCGGTTTCAGGATCACGGCCACACCCCCGGCAAGATCGATCCACCGCCCGAAGAACGCACAATTGAATTCCCTTTGACCCTCGACTTGAGGACGCCGCTCCGGCATTAATTTTGCTCTCTGGAGTTGGAATGTCGGGACAAGGCAATAGTCAGGAAAACAAGGCCCGTCCGGGCCAGCGCCGGATGGCGCAATGGACGCGCGACTATGCGCGGCTGCCCGGAATTCCCGATGAATATATCGGCCAGGACGGCGCCCCGCGTGCGGCCTGGACCCGGTTCTTCGATGCCTTCGCAGGGCTGGCGCCGGCCGATATCGAGCGGCGATTTGCTTCCGCCGACCGGCATCTGCGCGAAGCCGGCGTCACCTATCGTGCGCCCGGCGAGACCGCCGACCGGCTGTGGCCGCTGAGTCATTTGCCGCTGATCATCGACGAGACCGACTGGCAGCAACTCACCGCCGGTATCCAGCAACGCGCGCAACTGCTGGAAATGGTTCTGGGCGACCTCTATGGCGAGGGCCGTCTGGTGGCGGACGGCGCGGTGCCGGCCGCCGCCATCGCCGGCTCGAACGAATATCTCCGCTCGGTTTGCGGCGTCAAACCGCCGGGCGGCCACTACCTGCATCTCTACGCCGCCGATGTCGGCCGCGGGCCCGACGGGCGCTGGTGGGTGCTCGGCGATCGCACGCAGGCGCCATCGGGCGCCGGCTACGCGCTGGAAAACCGCCTGGTGCTGTCACGCGCCTTTTCCAACCTGTACAAATCGATGAACGTCGAGCGCGTCGCGCCGTTCTTCGAGGCCTTCCGCGACTTCCTGCGCAGCAGTGCCGACCGCGACGAGCCGCGGATCGGATTGCTGACGCCGGGCACCTTCAACGAGACCTATTTCGAGCATGCGACGCTCGCGCGTTATCTCGGCTTTTTGCTGGTCGAGGGCGACGATCTCGCCGTCAGCGGCGACCGCATTCATATCCGCACCGTCGCCGGCCTGAAGCGGCTCGACGTTCTGTTGCGCCGGGTCGATTTCGAATTTTCTCGATCCGCTGGAACTGGATGCGTCGTCGCATCTGGGCGTGCCGGGCCTGATCGACGTGCTGCGCAAAAATGGCGTTGTGGTCGCCAATATGCCGGGCTCGGGCGTGCTGGAGGCGCGGGCGCTGCTCGGATTCCTGCCCAGTCTCAGCCGGCGTCTGCTCGGCGAAGAGCTGATGATGCCGCACATCGCCACCTGGTGGTGCGGCCAGAAATCCGCGCGCGAGGAAGTGTTGTCGCGGCTCGACGAGTTCGCGATCGAGGGCGCCTATGGCAGGGGTGTGCCGGGCTTTCCGGGCAACGGCCCGGTGCTGGCAGGTGAGTTGTCGCCGCCCGAGCGCGAGCGGCTCCGGACCGCGATTAGCGACCGCGGCATCGATTATGTCGGCCAGGAACTGGTGCGGCTGTCGACCACTCCGGTGTGGGAGAATGGCCGGATCGCACCGCGCCCGTTCGTGCTCAGGGTGTTTGCCGCCGCGACCCCGAACGGCTGGACCATCCTGCCCGGCGGCTTCTGCCGGATCGCCGAGCAACCCGACGCCCGTGCGGTGTCGATGGGCGATGGCGCGCGGTCGGCGGATGTCTGGGTGGTATCCGACAAGGCGGTATCGGTCTCGACGCTGCTGCCCGCGGCCGACACGGTGCGGATCCGGCGGATCGCCGGCGTGGTTCCGAGTCGCGCCGCCGACAATCTGTTCTGGCTCGGCCGTTATCTCGAACGCGCCGAGGCGACGCTGCGGCTGATCCGCGCGCTCGGCACGCCGATGCGCGACCCCGTCAAGGGAGCGCCGGCGGGGCTTCCCTCGGTCGAGCGGATTCAGCGGCTGCTGGTGACCTGGGGTGCCACCTCGCAGGCGACGCGGACAAACCCCGGCAGGGTCACCGCCGAAGCGCTGCAGAGCGAGGAAAAATTCGGCTCGGCGCTGTCGCTGCTGCGATCGGCGCAGCGGACCGCAACCTCATTACGCGAACGACTGTCGCCGGATGCGTGGCAGGTCATTACCGAGATGGTGGAACGGCTCGCGCTCGAGGTTCACGATGACGACGGCGTCGTCAGTGCCGCCGAACTGACGCTGCAGGAACTGGCGAGCTTCGCTGGTCTGGCGCAAGAGAACATGAACCGCGCCGCCGGCTGGCGCTTCCTCGAAATGGGCCGCCGCGCCGAGCGCGCCATCAACACCGCGCGGTTCGCGCGGCAGTTTGCCTATGACGAAGCCGGCGATGAAGACCTCGACGTGCTGCTGACGCTGGTGGATTGCCAGATCACCTATCGCTCGCGCTATCTGGTCGGCCCCGCGCTGGCGCCGGTGCGCGATCTCGCGGTGCTCGACCCCTACAATCCGCGTTCGGTCGCGTTTCAGGTTGCAGCCCTCAACGAACACATCGCGAGCCTTCCGAGCCTCAAGGAACACGGGCTGATCGAACGGCCGCAGCGTCTGGCGGTCGCGTTGCAGGCGACGCTGACGACCGCGGAAGCCGCGGTGCTGGACGCCAAAACCCTGTTCGCGCTGGAACAGGATTTGCTCAATCTCGCCGACGCGATCGGCCTGCACTATTTCCCGCACGGTCCCAATGCGAGCCGGCCGGAGAAGCTGACGGGCCTCGCGTGATCTACGACATCCGTCATGTCACGAGTTACGCTTACGAGAGCCCGGTGAGTTTTGCGCGCTGCTCGCTGCGGCTGGAGCCGCGTAGCGGCGATGGTCAGCAACTGGTCTCCCATAGCGTCGAGATCCGGCCGCGGCCGGCGGAACGCACCGCCAGGCGCGATTTTTTCGGAACCCACACCGAGAGCGTCCTGATCGAGACTGCGCATCGCAGTCTCCGCATCGATTCGAGGTCGCGGGTTTCGCTATCCCGCCACGCGCCCGGCCGCGCCGCGCCGAGCCCGCCATGGGAGAGTGTCCGCGACGTCGCGTTCGAAGCCACCAGTCTTGGTCCCTCGTCGCCGGTCGGCTACGTCTTCGCCAGTTCCCTGGTGCCGGTGCAGCAACCGGTCACCGCCTATGCCGTGACAAGCTTTCCGCCGGGAGCCGGCGTTCTCGCCGGCGCGGTCGACCTGATGCATCGCATTCGCACCGAGTTCAAATACGATCCGAAGGCGACCGTGATCTCGACGCCGCTCAAGGAAGTGTTCGAGAAGCGCCACGGCGTCTGCCAGGACTTTGCCCATGTGATGATCGCAGGCTTGCGCGGACTGGGGCTGCCGGCGGCCTATGTCAGCGGCTATCTGCGCACCATCCCGCCGCCGGGCAAACCGCGCCTGCAGGGCGCGGACGCCACCCACGCCTGGGTCTCGGTGTGGTGCGGCGCCCAGATGGGGTGGATCGGCTTCGATCCGACCAACGACATCCTGGTCGAGAACGATCACATCATCCTGGCCGTGGGACGGGATTTTTCCGACGTCTCGCCGGTCGACGGCATCATCGTGGGCTCGCGCAAGCAGAAGCTCAGCGTGGCCGTGGACGTGCTGCTGGTGGAGTAGCGGCCGGGGGCTTATCAGGTCCCCGTCCGCCTGACATTGTCGAGCGGGTCGGCGCGCAGCGTGCCGAAGAATTTTTCGACTTCACGCGAGAGGGTTTCCGCCGTCGCGGTCAGTTCGCTGGATACCGCGAGCACGGATTCGGCGGCCGTCGAGGTCTGGCTCATGGCGTCGCGCAGAGAGCCGATGTTGACGACCAACGTGCCGTTGCCCTGGGCGGCCATTTGTGCATTCACCGAAATCTCTCGGGTCGCCGCGTCCTGCTGCCCGACGGCGCCAGCGATGTTCGAGGTCACCGCGTTGATCTCGCGCACGGCGTTGCCGATCTCGCGAACCGCCTCGACCGAGGTCCGGGTCGATTTCTGGATCGTAGAGACATTCTGGCCGATCTCGGCGGTCGCTTTGGCGGTCTGTCCGGCCAGCGCCTTGACCTCGTGCGCCACGACCGCGAAGCCACGGCCGGCGTCGCCGGCGCGCGCGGCTTCGATGGTCGCGTTCAGCGCCAAAAGGTTGGTTTGTTCGGCGATCGCCTGGATCAGGCTGAGCACGCCGTCGATGCGCTGGGTGGCGGCGGCAAGGCCTTCGATTTCGGAGATCGATTTGTCGGTGCGCTGGCCCGCCTGTTCGACGGCGCCGGCGGATTGACGGACTTGCCGGCCGATTTCCTGGACCGAGGTGGCGAGCTCTTCGGCGGCGCTGGCGACCGCGGAAACGTTGCTGGAAGCCTGCTCGGTCGCGCCGGAGGCGGCGACGGCCCGTCCGCTGGCGTCGGCCGCCACGCTGGCAATGGTCTCGGCGGTCGCGCGCATCGACGTCGCATTGTCGGTGACCGCGCGCAGCACGCCGCCGATGGCTTCCCTGAACGCATCGACCGAAGACTTCGATGTGTTTGGCGCGCTGGTCGCGGGCCCTGGAATCCTCGATGACTTGCGAATTGAGGTTGCGATTGCGATCCATCGCTTCCTTGAATATCTGGATCGCGCGCGCCAGCCCGCCAATCTCGTCGGCGCGTTTGGTGTGGGGGACCTCGACGTTTTCGTCGCCTTCGGCGACGCGCTTGATGGTGGCTGTGATGACCGACAATGGGCGCGCGACCGAACGCGAGATGATCAGCACGCCGATCACGACCACGATCATCGCCAGCACGCCGAGACAGGTCAGGATGAAGGCCATGGTGTGGTTGGTGTCGGTTTGCTGCGCCAGCTTCTTGCTGCGTTCGGCATAAACCTTGGAGAGCGCCTCGAGATCCTTGTTCAGCGCCGAGCGCACTTCGCGGTTGGCGTCATTGTCGCCCCATTCGCGGCCGGCGGCGGCACTGATCTCGACGCCGCGGCGAACCAGCTCTTTCCGGAAGTCGACGAATTGTTCGATGCGCTTCTTGAAGGTGCCGAACTGCTGGGCGTCATCGGCCTGGACGATGGTTTCCCAGTTCTTGACGACGGCGAGAATCCGTTCATTGAACTTGAGCAGCCCGTCGCCGTACTTCTTCACGACGGCCGGATCCGTCGACATGTAGACGCCGCGGGATTCCATCACGACCGCATAGACCAGCGAATTGATCCGTTCGACGTTCAGCGCCGCGCGGCTGGCGGTGTCGACCGCTTCCATCAGTTCTGCATTGCGACGGGTGTTGTAATCGGACAAAGCGGTGATGGCGGCAGTGAGCAGCGCGAACAGCGCAAAGATCGAATAAAGCCTGGCCGCGAGTGAAAACCGGGACGCCACGGCGGTGGCAGAGGCGGGACCGGGGGATTTCATGATTTCGGCCATAACGGCACTCCCAACAGGCCGGTGAGCACCGTCGGCCGCTAAAAATTATGCAAAACTTTCATGGATTATTTCTTAATGCGCGAAGTTCGTCTGACTGCAACTAATTAATATTATTCAGCAAAATCAATTGGTTAAATAGTCGTAAATTATTGGCATACAAAATAATTGATCGCCTGCTACGACTGGGCGCATGTCCTGGGGATCAGCAGCGCTAATGACCTAGTGGCGATTTCGTTGCTTCCAGTCAGCCAGCGTCATCCCAAAATGATAGCTTGGCGACAGCCCATCGCAGCCGCTGGGCCCGGAGCCGCCATGGTCTATCGCCAAGCCATCGATGCCACCAGTTACCTGTTCAACGACCTGCGCGACCTGCTCGCCAAGGCCACGCCGCCGCGCTCCGGCGATCGCCTGGCCGGGATCGCCGCCGACAGCGCGGCCCAAATGATCGCGGCGCGGATGGCGCTTGCCGATGTCCCGCTCAAGCAATTCCTGACTGAAACCGTCGTCCCCTACGAGGCCGACGAAGTCACCCGGTTGATCGTCGACAGCCACGATGCCGCGGGCTTTGCTGCGATATCGTCGCTGACGGTCGGCGCCTTCCGCGACTGGCTGTTGTCCGATGCCGCGACCACGGAGGTGCTGCGCAAGCTGTCGCGCGCGATCACGCCGGAAATGGCGGCGGCGGTTTCAAAACTGATGCGCAATCAGGATCTGATCCTGGTCGCGAAAAAATGCCAGGTGACGACCCGTTTTCGCAACACCATCGGCCTCTCCGGGCGGATGAGCGTGCGGCTGCAGCCCAATCATCCCTTCGACGACGTCAAGGGCATTACCGCCTCGATCCTCGACGGCATCCTGCTCGGATCGGGGGACGCCTGTATCGGCATCAACCCGGCGAGCGACGATCCCAAGGTGATCGGCGAATTGCTGCGGCTGCTCGACGGCATCATCGCGCGGCTGGAGGTGCCGACCCAGAGCTGCGTCCTGACCCATGTCACCACCACGCTCGGATTGATCGGGCAGGGCGTGCCGGTCGACCTGGTATTCCAGTCGGTTGCGGGGACGGAAGCCGCCAACCGCAGTTTCGGGGTCGATCTGGCGCTGCTGCGTGAAGCGCGGGAGGCGGGGCTGGCGCTGCGCCGCGGCACCGTCGGCGATCATCTGATGTATTTCGAGACCGGGCAGGGCTCGGCGCTCTCGGCCAACGCCCATCATAATGTCGACCAGCAGACCCTGGAGGCGCGGGCCTATGCGGTGGCGCGCGCGTTCGATCCGCTGCTGGTCAACAGCGTGGTCGGCTTCATCGGGCCGGAATATCTGTATGACGGCAAGGAAATCATCCGCGCCGGGCTGGAGGATCACTTTTGCGGCAAGCTGCTCGGCCTGCCGCTCGGCGTCGACGTTTGCTACACCAACCACGCCGAAGCCGACCAGGACGACATGGACAATCTGCTGACGCTGCTGGCCGCCGCCAGCGTGACCTTCATCATGGGCGTGCCGGGCGCCGACGACGTCATGCTGAACTACCAGTCCACCTCGTTTCACGACGCGCTTTACGTCCGCGACCTGTTCGGCCTGAAGCGGGCGCCCGAGTTCGACGACTGGCTGCTGCGCACCGGCCTTGCCGGCAAAGACTTTCGCCTGGCGTCCGATGCAGGCCTGCTGCCCGAATTTGCATCGAGATTGATTGCCTGAGCGCCGTCGGTAGCGGGTTTTTCCGCGCAACCCTTGAACCATCCGGGCGTCAGGCCGCGTCATAATGTTGAAGAATTTCTGGCCCAGCGTGCCAACCCGTGGTTAGATTTACCGGTTTCGTCCGAGGACGTTTCGCGAGGACGTTTGAATGAGAGTTGAAGGCATTGAGACGGTACGGCGCATCCTGTGTGTCTTCCCGCGCTATACGTCTTCTTTTGGTACTTTTGAACACGCCTATCCCCTGACCGACGGCGTCCAGGCGTTCATGCCGCCGCAGGGGCTGCTGCTGATCGCAGCCTATCTCCCGGCCGGCTGGCCGGTCCGTTTCGTCGACGAGAACATCCGCCCGGCGACCAAAGAAGACTTCGAGTGGGCCGAAGCGGTGTTCGTCAGCGGCATGCACATCCAGCGCCAGCAGATGAACGATATCTGCCGCCGCGCGCATGCGTTCGGTCTGGCGGTTGCGATCGGCGGGCCGTCGGTCAGCGCATGCCCTGATTATTATCCGTCATTCGACTATCTCCATGTCGGCGAACTCGGCGACGCCACCGACGATCTGATCGGACGGCTCGCGCGCGACCCGTCGCGCCCGGAGCAGCAGGTGGTGCTGAAGACCGCCGATCGCGTCGACATGAGCGACTTTCCGATTCCGGCCTATGAGCTGGCCGAGACCAGGAAATATCTGCTCGGCAGCATCCAGTATTCGAGCGGCTGTCCCTACCAGTGCGAATTCTGCGACATCCCGGGTCTCTACGGCCGCAATCCGCGCCTCAAGACACCGCAGCAGATCATCGCCGAGCTCGACAAGCTGCGCGAATGCGGCATGACCGACACGGTGTATTTCGTCGACGACAATTTCATCGGCAACCGCAAGGCGGCGCTGGATCTGCTGCCGCACCTGGTCGAATGGCAGAAGAAAACCGGCTACATCACGCGGCTCGCCTGCGAGGCGACGCTGAACATCGCCAAGCGGCCGGAGATCCTGGAGAAGATGCGCGAGGCGTTCTTCGTGACGATCTTCTGCGGCATCGAAACTCCCGACCCCGAGGCGCTGAAGGCGATGCAGAAGGACCACAACATGATGGTCCCGATCATGGAGGGCATCCAGACCATCAATTCCTACGGGATGGAGGTCGTCTCCGGCATCATCATGGGGCTCGATACCGACAAGCCGGGAACCGCCGATGCGTTGCTCACCTTCGTCGACGAATCCCGGATTCCGCTGTTGACCATCAATCTGCTGCAGGCGCTGCCGAAGACGCCGCTGTGGGATCGGCTGACGCGTGAAGGCCGCCTGATCCAGGAAGATGAGGGACGCGATTTGAATGTCGACTTCCTGCTGCCCTATGAGGATGTCGTCAGCTCCTGGAAAAGGTGCATGGAGATCGCCTACGAGCCGGCAAAGCTGTTCGCGCGCTACGAGTACCAGTGCGACTACACCTACACCAACCGGCTGAAAGTGCCTGTCAGTCCGGAAATGAGAAGCTGGCGCAATATCCGGCGCGGTCTGATCATGCTGCGCAACATCTTTTGGAAAGTCGGCGTGCTCGGCGATTACAAAAAAGTGTTCTGGAAGTTTGCGTTGGGCCGGCTGCGGCGCGGCGACATCGAAGGCCTGATCGGTTCGTCGATGATTGCGCATCATCTGATCGTATTTGCGCGCGCAGCCACCAGCGGCCAGCAGAGCGCGTCGAACTATTCGATCCGGCTGCGCGAGGCCTCGGTTCCGGCCGAATGATGCGGACATGAAGCCGCCGGCGCCGCCGTCCGGTTCGCTTGAGCGCCTGCGCGAGTTGACGCCGGCCCGGGTCGGGCTCGGCCGCACCGGCGCGAGCCTGCCGACCGCAGCGCTGCTCGGCTTTACCCTCGACCATGCACGTGCGCGCGATGCCGTTCATGCCGCCTTCGACCAGGCGGGAATCGTGACCGGATTGCGCGGCCTCGGCCTGCTGCCGGTTCAACTCGCCAGCCAGGCGCGCAGCCGGCGCGATTATCTCCGCCGTCCCGATCTCGGCCGTATGCTCGACCCGGCCTCCCGGAGCGGGCTTGCCGGCTGCCGCGACAAGACAGATCAGCTTGCGATCGTCATCGGCGAAGGCCTGTCGCCTGCGGCCGTCAATATTCACGCGGTCGAACTGGTTCGCCATCTCGCGCCGATGTTGGCCGGGGCCGGCATCCCGATCGGCCATGCCGTGGTCGCGTCCGGCGCGCGCGTCGCGCTGGGCGACGAGATCGGCGCCATTCTCGGCGCCAGCATGATGGTGATGTTGATCGGCGAGCGGCCGGGCCTGTCCGCGCCCGACAGCCTCGGGGTCTATCTGACCCATGCGCCGCGGATTGGCCTCACCGACGCCGAGCGCAACTGCGTCTCCAACATCCACGGCGCGGGCCTCGGTTACGATGAAGCCTCAGCCAAGATCGCGTGGCTGGTGCGCGAGGGCTTGGCGCGGCGGATCACTGGCGTCGCGCTCAAAGATGAAAGCGGTGGAACGGTTCAGCGAATTGCGACTGGCCACGACGAGCCATGATGACGGCCCGTCGGCGCAAACCGGACACCGGTTTCCGGAATTGACCACGCCAAAACGCACAAATGCGCGATGACGGTGGTCCGGTTCGGGCCGATCACCCTCTCGTGTGACAAATCAGATACTTATTGGTCCTGATCGGCACCCGCGTACGGATTTGACCTGACCCGTGCGCTTGCCGGATGCGGTTCGGCCCTGTAAAACGGCGGCGGTTAATTTACCGCGTGTTTTCAAGGGCTAGCGCCGATCATTCAGAGCTGACAAAGCCTCATTCGCGCCCGCAAACCAAGCTAAACAATTTAAGCCGATGTGAGAACTGGACAGGGTATGCTCGAAAAGAACTCCGAAAGTCAGGTCCACATCACAGCGACCGAGGAGCGGCCGGCCGGCGCCAGCATCGCCTTCGGGCTCGAGCGCATCGGGCTGTTCGCGGTTCAGAAGCCGGTGCTGTCCTGCATCGTGCTGGTGGCGCTGCTCATCGCCGCCCTTTTCGGCATCGATCGCATCAAGATCGACGACTCGCTGAGCCAGTTGTTCCGCTCCAATTCCAAAGACTACAAGCAGTACGAGGCCGTGACCAAGCGGTTCCCGGCGACCGAATTCGATGTGCTGGTCGTGGTCGAGGGCAAGACGCTGCTGGCGCGCGACAACCTCGAGAAGATCCGTGACATGGTCACCGATCTGCAATTGGTCGACGGCGTGCGCGGTCTGGTTTCGCTGTTTTCGGCGCGCCAGGCCCCCGAGCCCGGCAAGCTGCCGGCGGCGCTGTTTCCGTCCGAACTGCCGGAGGGGCCGGCCTACGACAAATTCGTCGAGACCGTGAAAACCAACGAGATCATCCGCGGCAAGCTGTTGTCCGAAGACGGCACGCTGGCGCTGGTCGTGCTCTCGCTCGAGCCGGATATCGTCGCCAGCAACAGCCTGACCAAGGTCGTCGGTGATATCAGGAAGATCATGGCCGACGATCTCCAGGGCAGCGGGCTCAACGCGCAACTCTCCGGCGTTCCCGTCATGCAGCTCGAGATCCGCAACGCGGTCAAGCGCGACGGGCTGACCTACAACATCCTCGGCATCGTCGCCGGCTGCATCATCGCGATCATCTTCTTCCGCAAGATATCGTTCATGGTCGTCGCCGCGTTTCCGCCGATCATCGCGATCCTGCTCGCGCTCGGCGGCCTCGGCTGGGCCGGCTTCAATCTCAACATGTTCCTGAACGTGATGACCCCGCTGATCATGGTGATCAGCTTCTCGGACTCGATGCAGCTGACGTTTGCGGCGCGCGACCGGCTGATCGCGGGCCAGGACAAATACACCGCGTTCCGGAACGCCGTGATGGTGGTCGGGCCGGCCTGCGTGCTGACCCATGGCACCGCCGGCATCTCGTTCATCGCCCTGCAATTCTCGAATTCCGAACTGATCCGCAAGTTCGGCGAGGCGGGATTGGCCGCCACCATCATCGCGTTGATCGCGGTGCTCTCGCTGGTGCCGGTTTTCGGCGTGCTCTTGGTGCGCAACGAAAAAGTCTTCGCGGTGAAATTCCAGGGCGCCGATGCCGGCGTCCAGATGCTGCGCAATTTCTGCTACTGGATCGCGGTGCGCATGGTCGGCCGCCCCGGGCTGTTCAGCCTGATCGCGGTGATCGTTGTCGGCGGCCTCGGCATCATCTACGCCAATCTGGAGCCGCGCTACCGGCTTGCCGACCAGGTGCCGGACAAGCGGCAGGCGGTGGCAGCAAGCAGCCGTCTCGACGCCAAGCTCACCGGCGCCAATCCGGTCGATGTGCTGATCGAATTCCCCAAGGGCGCTTCGCTCTACGCGCCCGAGACCTTGAAGACGATCGCCGACGTTCATTCGATGGTCGAAGCCGCGGCAGGCGTCGGCAATGTCTGGTCGCTGGAAACCTTGCGCCGCTGGCTCGCCGAAAAGGCCGGCAGTTCCGATGTCGCGACGCTGAAGGAATATGTCGGCGTGATCCCCGAACATCTGGTCCGGCGCTTCATCTCGGCCGATCAGACCGCGGTGGTGGTGTCGGGCCGGGTGCCTGATCTCGATTCGAGCCAACTGCTTCCCGTGGTGAACAAGCTCGACAGTGCGCTCGACAAGGTGCGCGCCGAGCATCGCGGTTACGAGATCGCGGTCACCGGCCTGTCGGTGATTGCCGCCCGCAACAGCGCCAACATGATCGAAAAGCTCAACCGCGGCCTGACCGTGGAATTCCTGCTGGTGGCGATCTTCATCGGGCTGGCGTTCCGCTCGGTGGTGGTGATGTTCTCCTGCATCCTGCCCGGCATTTTCCCGGTGGTGATGTCGGGCACGGTGCTGTGGCTGCTCGGCGAGGGGCTGCAATTTGCCAGCGTCGTGGCGCTCACGGTGTCGTTTGGCCTTGGCCTCAGCGCCACGATCCACTTCCTCAACCGCCTGAGGCTGGAGCGAAAGCCGGGCGTCGGCGCGGAACTGGCGGTGGAGCGCGCCACCGTGCTGGTCGGTCCGGCGCTGATCCTGACCACGGTGGTGCTGGCTTGCGGCCTTGTGGTGACGGTGTTTTCCGACCTGCCGTCGCTACGCCTGTTCGGCTGGCTCAGCGCGTTCTCGATGGTCGCTGCGTTAGTCGCGGATCTCTTCATCCTGCGGCCGACGGCGATGTTCCTGATCAACCTGTCGGAAAAGCTTCGCGGGACCGCAGGTCACGCGAAGCCGGCTGAGTAAGTTCGAAAATCAAGTCGGGATAGCGGAAGAAGGGCTGTTATCAGCCCTTCGTCATCGTGATCGTGACGCCGCGGATTTCGCCCTTGGAGTCGATCTGAACACTCTGCTTGGTGCCGTTGGTCCGCAGGTTCAGATTGGCGGCAAAGCCGGAAGCCTCGACGAACACGTCGATCTGGCCGCCGCCCGCGGTGCCCTGCAGATTGCCGAAGATGTTGCGGCCGGCTTCGCTCCAGTTGCCGGAGATGCGGTCGCCCTGGCTCGTCACGTCGCTGGAGAGATCGAATTTGTAGCTGTCACTGGCGCAATGCAGGTTCTGCTTCAGGCCGAGCCCGGAGGCGTTGACCTTGTAGTCGGCCTTGCAGCGGATGTGCTCGGTGGTGCCGTTGGACAGTGCGACCGTACCCGAGCCGGTCCACGATCCATCGAAACCGGCAAATGGCCCCGACGACTGAGCCTGGCTTGCGGCGACCGACAGCATGAGCACGGCGACGGCGCCTGCAGCCTTGACGGCCTGACCGAACATGCTGGAACCAAACATTTTCATAGCGAATTTCCCATCAAAATAGACGTTCTCACCAAAAGACCCGTCTCGCCGCATCGAAGATTTAGTGTCCCCGCAGTATGTTAGGTTCAAATGACAAAATGCCGGCTGGCGCAATCGCCGCGCGAATAGCATTTCGTTCCGCAAATCAAACCATCCGATGATCCGGGCGTCGCAAGCAAGCATCTAGCTTCCCGCCGTCATCGTCGGCAATAGCCATTTGCGAACAAAGCTAACCCATAAATACTCGTTATATATCAAATGGTTGCCTGGGAACTGCGGCCCACTGCAAATTTGGCCGCATTTACCAGTGCTTGTTCTTTTTTCGTTGCTGCGGTACGCGGCGTCTGCAATCCCAACAAATCCGTCCCGGCCATGCCGAAACGCAATTCGGGAACGGGTTTTTGCTGCCGAAAATGAAGGAATACGATGCGTAAATTTGTCCTGGCTCTCGCCTTGTTGTCGATACCGGTTTCGTCGGATGCCTTTGCCCAGCAGCAACGCAGTGGCACGCCGCAGGAACAGGCCGCTTGCGCCCGTGACGTTCAGCGCTACTGCCGGCCGGTGATCGATCAGGGCGACTTCACCATCCTCGCCTGCCTCCAGAGCGTTCGCCCCAAGATTTCCGTGGCCTGCGACCAAGTGCTGAAAAGCCACGGGCAGTAAGCCGCGCTGGCATCCAAACGTCGCCGCAAGCCGCGTGACCGGTGTGTGAGATCCGGCCCGCGGGCCTGCGCGAACGGCTGAGATAGCATTGGTTTTGGCGGCGTATTCGCCTATATGGGGCACGCGATCCCTCGCATGCGCTGAGCATCGGCGTATGCGCCATGCCGAGATGAATGTAGCCAGTTCCTGATGACCAGCGCGAGCGATCTGCGATCCGGAAAGACCCACCGCGACGAGAATTTTCCGGTCGCGTCGTGGATCATTCATCCGCGTCACCGGGCGCTGATCCTGGCGTTCTACAATTTCGTGCGGACCGCCGACGATATTGCCGATCATGCGACGCTGAGCGCCGACGATAAGCTTCGTTATCTCGACCTGTTCGAGGCCGAACTGCTCGGCAAGGGCGACACCCAGAAAGAAGCGGTGAATTTGCGCCACGCGCTGGCAGAGCGCGCGATGCCGCCGCGCCATGCGCTTGACGTCCTGGTCGCGTTCCGGATGGACGTCACAAAACTCCGTTACGAAAACTGGGACGAAGTCATTCATTATTGCCGCTACTCGGCGATGCCGGTCGGACGCTTCATGCTCGACGTGCATGGCGAGAGCACCTCGACCTGGGCCGCATCGGATGCGTTATGCGCCGGCCTGCAGATCAACAATCATCTGCAGGATTGCGCCAAGGACTACCGCGATCTCAACCGCGTCTACCTGCCGCGCGATGCTCTCGCAGCGTCGGGGGCGACCGTCGAGATGCTCGGAGAGGCGAAGTCGCAGCCTGCGCTGCTGCAGTGCCTGCAGGCGCTGGCGGTGCGGACCGCAACGCTGCTCGACGAAAGCCGATCGCTCGCCGCCGAGGTCAGGGATTTCCGGCTCGGTCTCGAGGTTTCGGTGATCCAGGCTTTTGCCGACAAGATCGTCGGCATGCTGAGAGTGCGCGATCCCCTCAGCGAACGCGTACATCTGAGCCCGCTCGAATTGCTCGGCCAGAGCTTTGGCGGCATCGCCAGCGAGATCGGCCGCCGTGCGGTCGGACGCCGGCCGCTGTCGAAACCGGCGGCCGGCGCATGACGCTGGAGGCGGCGGCCAACGCAAATTACGGCACCACCGCGTCCGGCAGTTCGTTCTATGCTGCGATGCGCATCCTGCCCCGCGAACAGCGCGAGGCGATGTTTCAGATCTACAGCTTTTGCCGGCAGGTCGACGATATCGCGGATTCCGACGGGCCGCGGCCCGACCGGCTGGCGGCGCTGCAGCAATGGCGCGACGATATCGATGCCCTGTATCAGGGGCGCCCGCCGGCGCGGCTGCAGAATTACGTGGCGTCGGTCGAAAGGTTCGGTCTCAAGCGCGAGGATTTCCTGGCCATCATCGATGGCATGGAGATGGACGTGCCGCAGGATATCCGTGCGCCGGATCTGGCTACGCTCGATCTGTATTGCGACCGCGTCGCCAGCGCCGTCGGGCGGCTGTCGGTGCGGGTGTTCGGTCTGCCCGAGAATGACGGCATCCTGCTCGCCCATCATCTCGGCCGTGCGTTGCAATTGACCAACATCCTGCGCGACATCGACGAGGACGCCGGCCTCGGCCGCCTCTACCTGCCGCGCGAAGGCCTGCTGCATGCCGGAATCACCAGCGACGATCCGGTCAAGGCGTCGGCCGACCGGGCATTGCCGAAGGTTTGCCTGCCGCTGGTCGAGCGGGCGAGGGCGCATTTCGAAAAGTCCGACGAGATCATGAAGCGCAATTCGCGGCGCGCGGTGCGCGCGCCCCGGATCATGTCGAAATATTATCGCGCGATACTGGAGTTATTGGTCGCGCGGGGATTTGCAGCCCCGCGCGCACCGGTTCGCGTCAACAAGATGGCCAGGATCGCCATCCTTCTGCGCTACGCGATCATCTGATGCAGAAAACCGTTCATATCATCGGCGCCGGCATTTCCGGCCTCTCGGCGGCCGTCCGGCTGGCCAATGCCAATTACAGCGTGCGCGTCCACGAGGCGACGCAGACCGCCGGTGGCCGTTGCCGGTCCTATTTCGACGCCGCGACCAATCTGATGATCGACAACGGCAATCATCTGCTGCTGTCGGGCAACCGCCACGCGTTGGCGTACGCCAGATCGATCGGCACCGAGGCCGGGCTGGTCGGACCGATGCGGGCGCAGTTTCCCTTCGTCGATGTGACCAGCGGCAAGCGCTGGCAGCTCGACCTCGGCGACGGCCGGCTGCCGCTCTGGGTGTTCGATGCGGCGCGCCGCGTGCCTGATACCGGCCTGCTCGATTATCTCGCATTGATGCCTCTGATCTGGGCAGGGACCGACAGGCTGGTCGGCAAGGCGATCCCGACCGAAGGGACGCTGTACCAGCGGCTGGTGCAGCCGCTGTTGCTGGCGGCGCTCAACGTCGATCCGCCCGATGGCTCGGCGGGCCTTGCCGGCGCGATCGTGCGGGAGACACTGCTGGCGGGCGGCAAGGCCTGCCGGCCGCTCATCGCGCGCGACGGTTTGAGCTCGGTCCTGATCGAGCCCGCGGTCAAGCTGCTGCAGGACAAGGGCGCCACCATCCAGTTCGGCCATGAGCTACGCGAGTTCGTGATGGCGGGCGACACGATCAGTGGACTGAAATTTGGCGACGACACGATCGCCGTCGGAGCCGGCGATGTCGTGGTGCTCGCCGTTCCGCCGCGCCCGGCGGCGGCGTTGCTGCCGGGCCTGAAAACGCCGACGAAATTCCGCGCCATCGTCAACGCGCATTTCCGCTTCGATCCGCCAAAGGATGCGCCGGCCATCCTCGGCGTCGTCGGCGGACTGGTGGAGTGGCTGTTTGCGTTTCCGCAGCGGCTGTCGGTCACCATCAGCAATGGCGACCGGCTGGTCGATATGCCGCGCGAGGAACTGGCGCTGGCGATCTGGCGGGACGTCTGCAAGGCCGCGGGCGTGCCGGGCGAGCCGCCATTGCCTGCCTGGCAGATCGTGCGCGAACGCCGTGCTACGTTCGAGGCGACGCCGGAGCAGAATGCGCTGCGGCCCGGCCCGGTCACGGCCCACAAAAACCTGTTTCTCGCCGGCGACTGGACTGATACGGGGTTGCCGGCAACCATCGAGGGTTCGGTGCGGTCCGGAGACCGTGCCGCCGATCTGGTTCTGGCAAGATCGCCGGGCTGATCGGACACCGCGCGGCCGGTTCGACGGTCGCGCCTACAGGGGATGTCGAGCGAGATGCTTTCCAGCCATCACACCGTTGCAGTCGACCAAGCCGCGCTGGAGAAGAGCATCTCCCGGGCGACGCAGGCGCTGCTCGGCTATCGGCAATCCGACGGGCACTGGGTGTTCGAACTGGAAGCCGACAGCACGATCCCGGCGGAATATGTGCTGCTGCGCCACTATCTCGGCGAGCCCGTCGACAGCGTGCTGGAGGCCAAGATCGCCAACTATCTGCGCCGCGTTCAGGGCGACCATGGCGGATGGCCGCTGGTGCAGGACGGCGCCTTCGACATGAGCGCCAGCGTCAAATCCTATTTCGCGCTGAAGATGATTGGCGATTTCGTCGATGCGCCGCATATGGTGCGGGCGCGTGAGGCGATCCTGTCGCGCGGCGGCGGCATCCACAGCAACGTCTTCACCCGGTTCATGCTGGCGATGTTCGGGGTGCTGGGCTGGCGCAGCGTGCCGGTGCTGCCGATCGAGATCATGCTGCTGCCGATGTGGTCGCCGTTCCACATCAACAAGATCTCGTACTGGGCGCGCACCACGATCGTGCCGCTGATGGTGCTGGCGGCGCTGAAGCCGCTCGCGAAGAATCCCAAAGGCGTCGGCATCGACGAGTTGTTCCTGCAGGACCCGCGTTCGATCGGCATGACCGCCAAGGCGCCGCATCAGAGTTGGGGCTGGTTCGCGCTGTTCCGCGCGCTGGATATCGTGCTGCGGTTCGTCGAGCCGATGTTTCCCAAAAAGCTCCGTGCGCGGGCGATCGATAGCGCCGTGGCCTTCATCGAAGAGCGGCTGAACGGCGAAGACGGGCTCGGCGCGATCTATCCGCCGATGGCCAACACCGTGATGATGTATGAGGCGTTCGGCCGGCCCGCGGATTATCCGCCGCGCGCTATCACGAGGCGGGCTCTCGACAGGTTGCTGGTGATCGGCGAGCACGAAGCCTATTGCCAGCCCTGCGTTTCGCCGGTGTGGGACACAGCACTCGCCTGCCACGCAATGATCGAAGCCGGGGGCGAGGCGATGCCGCCGGCCAAGCAGGGACTGGACTGGCTGAAGCCGCGGCAGGTGCTGGACCTCAAGGGCGACTGGGCCGTGAAACGACCCGATGTGCGGCCGGGCGGCTGGGCGTTCCAGTACAACAACGACTATTATCCCGATCTCGACGACACCGCCGTGGTGGTGATGGCGATGGATCGCGCGCGGCGGCAATCCGGCAGCGGCGAATACGACGAGGCGATCGCGCGCGGCCGTGAGTGGATCGAGGGCATGCAGAGCCGCGACGGCGGCTGGGCCGCGTTCGACGTCAACAACCTCGAATACTACCTCAACAACATTCCTTTCTCCGATCATGGCGCGTTGCTCGATCCGCCGACCGAGGATGTCACCGCGCGCTGCGTCTCGATGCTGGCGCAGCTAGGTGAGACCGCCAGGACCAGCAAGGCGGTGGCGGACGGGGTCGCCTATCTGCGCCGGACCCAGCTGGCGGAGGGATCGTGGTACGGCCGCTGGGGCCTGAACTACGTCTATGGAACCTGGTCGGTCTTGTGCGCGCTCAATGCCGCCGGCGTCGACCACCAGGACCCGGTGATGCGCAAGGCGGTGGACTGGCTGGTTTCGATCCAGAACCGGGACGGCGGCTGGGGCGAGGATGCGGTCAGCTACCGACTCGACTACAAGGGATTTGAGGGGGCGCCGTCGACCTCCTCGCAAACGGCATGGGCCTTGCTTGGACTGATGGCAGCGGGCGAGGTCGAAAATGCCGCAGTTCTACGGGGTGTGGAGTACCTAAAAACCACACAGACCGAAAAAGGGCTGTGGGACGAGGCCCGCTACACGGCTACGGGCTTTCCGCGGGTGTTTTACTTGCGTTATCATGGCTACTCGAAGTTCTTTCCGCTCTGGGCGCTGGCGCGGTATCGAAATTGGAGCAGCACCAACAGCAGGGTGGTAGGGGTCGGGATGTGACTTTGGCGGGGGCCGCCGTGACCGTGGTCGATACGATTGATCGACGGCCGGTTTTGATCGTGACAGGTTTGGTGCAGGAGGCCCGCATAGCGGCCGGGCCCGGCATGATCGTGATCTGCAGTTCCAGCGATCCGCAGCAGCTGCGCGCGCTGCTGGCGACGCTGGATTTATCCACATTCAGGGGCGTGATCTCGTTCGGCGTCGCCGGTGGGCTCGATCCGTCGCTGAAATCGGGCGACGTGGTGCTGGCGACCGAGGTGTTTGCCGGCGATACCCGCTTTCTGGCTGGTTTGGCGCTCAACGAGGAAATGATCGCCAGCGTCGCGCTGCGCCGCCGACGCGTGGTCCGGGGCGTTCTGGCGGGGGTCGAGCAGGTGATCGCGGCGACCGCCTGCAAGGCGGCGCTGCGCTCCGAGACGGGCGCGTCCGCCGTCGACATGGAGAGCCATATCGCGGCGGCCTATGCGGCCGAGGCAGGGCTTCCGTTCGCGGCCTTGCGCGTCATCAGCGATCCCGCCAGCCGCGCGCTGCCGGCCCTGGCGATGAGCGCGATCAAGCCGAACGGCGATATCGACCTGCGCAAGGTGCTGCGCGGGCTTGCGCGCCACCCGACGACGCTGCGCGCGCTGGTCTCGACCGGAATCGACTTCAATCGCGCGCTGCGTTCGCTGCGCGGCTGCCGGGGCTTTCTGCTCGGCGGCGAAGAACTCGCGGCGGCCAATCTCTGACGGATGCCGGGCACGCCCCGGCCGCAATAAAAAACGCCGCTCCCAGTGAGCGGCGTTTTTGTTTTGGCGGTGATGATCCGATCGGCCGTACACCTTGGAGCTGTCGGGACAACCGGTGGCCTTTAGGCCGCCCTCAAGCGGCCGTGGATGCCTTTTGCTGCTGCTTCGCCGCGGCGGCGGCCGCCTCATCCTTGCGGATCTCCGACAGCCGCTTCTGTACTTCGGCCGAGAAGATGTACTGGGCCGGACGCTGCTTATCGAGGTTGATCTCGGGCGCCATCGGGCCTGACGTCCTGACGCCGCGCAGCGCCACCCACATCGCCTTCAACGGATTGGTCAGCGCGGCATTCGCAGCCGTCGGCTCGTAACCGCAATGCGCCATGCAGTCGGCGCACTTCTCATACTTGCCGGTGCCGTAGGTGTCCCAATCGGTGGTGTCCATCAATTCCTTGAAGGTCTTGGTATAGCCTTCGCCGAGCAGGTAGCAGGGCTTTTGCCAGCCGAAGATGTTGCGCGCGGGCATGCCCCAAGGCGTGCATTCGTATTCCTGGTTGCCGGCGAGGAAGTCGAGGAACAGGCCGGAATGCATGAAGTTCCACTTCTTGCCCTTGCCGAGCGCAAATACGTCGCGGAACAACTTCTTGGTTTTGGTGCGGTTGAGGAAGTGCTCCTGGTCGGGCGCGCGCTCATAGGCGTAGCCCGGCGACATCGAGACACCGACGCCGAGTTCGGTGGTGAAGTCGAGGAATTTCGCGATCTCTTCCGCCGGATGGCCGTCGAAGATGGTGGCGTTGACGTTGACCGTGAAGCCGCGCGCCTTGGCGGCCTTGATCGCGGAAACCGCGCGGTCGAACACGCCCTTCTGCGACACCGCCTTGTCGTGGTGCTCCTTCAGGCCGTCCAGATGCACCGAGAAGAACAGATAGGGCGACGGCTCGAACAGATCGAGCTTCTTTTCCAGCAGCAGCGCGTTGGTGCACAGCGAGACGAACTTCTTGCGCGCCACGAGGCCGCGCACGATCTCGCCGATCTCCTTGTGGATCAAAGGCTCGCCGCCGGGGATCGCCACCATCGGCGCGCCGCATTCGTCGGCCGCATCCCAACATTCCTGCGCCGACATGCGGCGATTGAGGATCGCATCGGGATAGTCGATCTTGCCGCAGCCGACGCATGCGAGGTTGCAGCGGAACAACGGTTCCAGCATCAGCACTAGCGGATAGCGTTTCCGGCCAAGCAGCTTCTGCTTGATGAGGTAGCCGCCGATACGCATTTCCTTGAAGAACGGTATTGCCATTACAAGTTTTCTTTCTGGACCTTTAGAAGTAGTGAAGTGGTCAGCCCGCAGTCAGTTCGGCTGGAAGCCGGAATTCGATATTTTCTTCCCGGCCGGAAAGCACCGAGACCTTGACGGGTCCGATACGCCTCAAAGCCTCGATCACGTCGTCGACCAGAACTTCGGGTGCCGAGGCACCCGCCGTAATGCCGACGGCTTTCGCATCCTTCAACCAATCCGGGTTCAACTCGCTGCCATCGGCAACGAGATAACTCGCGACCCCGACCTCGGTGCCGATCTCGCGTAGCCTGTTTGAGTTGGAACTATTGGCGGCCCCCACCACCAAAATCACGTCCACCAGTTTGCTCAGGTCCCTTACCGCAGATTGGCGGTTCTGTGTCGCATAGCAGATATCCCGGATGTCCGGGCCTTGAATATCAGTAAATCGGGCCTGAAGGGCCGCAATTATGTCTTTTGTGTCATCCACGCTCAGGGTGGTCTGGGTGATATAGGCCACCGGGGTGTCGGCCGGCAGCGTCAGGGCGGCCACGTCGTCGACGTTCTGGACCAGCAGGACGGGTCCTGGAACCTGGCCCATGGTTCCCTCGACCTCGGGATGGCCGGCATGGCCGATCAGGATCAGCGCCCGGCCCTTCGACATATAGCGCTTGCCCTGATTGTGGACCTTGGTGACCAGCGGGCAGGTGGCATTGAGGACCGGCAGGCCGCGCGCCGCAGCCTCCTCCTCGACGATGCGCGCCACGCCATGGGCGCTGAACACGGTCACGGCCAGCGGCGGCACTTCCGACAAATCCTCGACGAAAATCGCGCCCTTGTTCTTCAGGCTTTCGACCACGTATTTGTTATGGACGATCTCGTGGCGCACATAGACCGGCGGGCCATACTTCTCGAGCGCACGCTCGACGATCTCGATGGCACGCACGACGCCCGCGCAAAACCCGCGCGGTTGAGCCAAAAACACTTCCATGGGACGCCAATTACGCAAGTTGCACCAAAATCATTCAAAAGCCCCCGTGCCGTCCCGATATGCCCGATATCTGCAATATCCGCACCATGACCGGTTCCGCGGCCCAAATCCCGGCCCAAGCGCATGGAAGCACAGGGCTTTGTGTCAAAAAATCAACGCCTAGAAAAGGTGCATCGCGAAAGTTCGCGCACAGCCTTACAAATAGCGGTAATACGGTAGGGATAAGTCGTCCCTGCGACGCTCTGCCGTCGCCGCTCCGCCACTTTCTCGCCCCTCGTGACGGTCTATACCGGCCCCCAACGCGGATTTGCGCTGTTTTGTTGCCCGGTCTTGAACCCCGAAGACGGTAACCAAAACAACATTAGATCGGCCTCGGGAACTCCGCTAGACAGCGGGCGTTTTCGGCAAGCTCCTTAAGCCTCAGAAAGAATCGTTGTGCTGACAAGTATTGTTGTCTCGGTTGTTAGAACGTGTACGCGGTTTGCCATTCCTGTCGTGATTTTCTCGCTGCTCCTTGCGATCGGCGCGGGCTTCTATACCGCGCGGAACTTCTCCATCAACACCGACATCAACAAGCTGATTTCTCCCGAACTCGACTGGCGCAAGCGCGACAATCAGTTCGAAGCGGCGTTCGACCGCGACCGGCTGATTCTGGCCGTGGTCGAGGCACCGACGCCGGAACTCTCCAGCGCCGCGGCCAAGGCGCTGGCGCAGAAGCTTTCCGGCGATGCCAAGAACTTCGAGTCGGTGACGCCGCTCGGTTCCGGCGAGTTCTTTGAAAAGAACGGGCTGTTGTTCCTGCCGGCGGAGGAGGTCGGCCAGGTCACCGGCCAGCTCGAATCCGCAGCGCCCCTGATCGAGATCATGGCCGGCGATCCCTCGATCCGCGGTCTGACCGGCGCGCTGGAAACCGGCCTTGCCGGCATCAAGCGCGGGCAGGCCAAGCTCGAGAATGCCGAACGGCCCTTCAACCTGATCGCCCAGACCGTCGAGAACGTGGTGAGCAAGGGAACGGCGACGTTCTCCTGGCGCGAACTGGTCAGCGACAAGCCGTTGACCGACGCCGACCGGCGTTCCTTCATCGAATTCAAGCCGGTCCTCGATTACAATGCGCTCGAGCCCGGCAAGGACGCTACCGACGCGATCAGACAGGCGGCCAAGGATCTGAATTTCGCCAGCGAATATGGCGCGCGGGTCCGGCTGACCGGACCAGTGCCGATGGCCAACGAAGAATACGCCACGGTGCAGGACGGCGCGATCACCAACGGCATCGGCACCGTCGTGATCGTGCTCGTGATCCTCTGGCTGGCGCTGCACTCGGCGAAGATCATCTTCGCGGTGTTCGCCAATCTGTTCGTCGGCCTTTCGGTCACCACGGCGGTCGGCCTGATGATGGTGGGCTCGCTGAACCTGCTGTCGATCGCATTCGCCGTGTTGTTCGTCGGCCTCGGCGTCGACTTTGGCATTCAGTACAGCGTCCGCTACCGTTCGGAGCGGTTCAAAAACGACAATTTGCCGCTGGCGCTGGAGAACGCGGCGCGTCGCGCCGCGGTGCCGCTCTCGCTGGCGGCGATGGCCACCGCGGCGGGTTTCCTGTGCTTCCTGCCGACCGACTACAAGGGCATCTCGGAGCTGGGCAAGATCGCCGGCGCCGGCATGCTGGTGGCGTTCCTGACCAGCATCACGACGTTGCCGGCGCTCTTGAAGCTGCTCAATCCTCCCGGGGAAAAAGAGGCGGTCGGTTATGCGTTCCTGGCGCCGGTCGACCACTTCCTGGAAAAGCATCGCGTCATCATCATCGTCGGCACGCTGCTGGTGGCGGTGGCCGGGCTGCCGCTGCTCTATTTCATGAAGTTCGACTTCAATCCGATCAATCTGCGCAACAAGAAAGCCGAGTTGATCGCGACCTTCCTCGACTTGAGGAAGGATCCGAACACCGGCGCCAACGCCATCAATGTGATGACGAATTCGGAAGCGGACGCGAAGACTATCGAGGCGAAGCTGGAAAAAGTGCCGGAAGTGCTTCGCGTGATGTCGCTCGACAGTTTTGTGCCGGAGGACCAGCCGGCCAAGCTGAAGCTGATCGCGCAGGCCGCCAAGGTGGTTGGTCCGGCGCTCAATCCCGATTCCATCGATGCGGCGCCCACCGACGAGGAGAATGTGGACGCGCTGAAGAGTTCGGTCGAGAGCCTGCGCAAAACCGCAGGCGACAACAAGAGCGCGGGCGCCAACGCCGCGCGGCGCCTGGCTGACGCGCTGTCGAAGCTTGCCGAGTCCAATCAGGCCACGCGCGAAAAGGCCCAGGATGTTTTCGTCACCCCGCTCAAGATCGTGTTCGACGAACTCAAGAACACGCTGCAGGCGCAGCCGGTCAGCCTGAAGACGCTGCCGCCCGATCTCGTCAACGGCTGGAAGACCAAGGACGGCCTGATGCGCGTCGAGGCGTTGCCGAAGGGCGATCCCAACGACAACGACAATCTGCGCCGGTTCGCCGATGCCGTCCTGGTCGCAGAGCCGACCGCGATCGGGGGGCCGGTCTCGATTCTCAAATCCGGCGACGTCGTCGTCGACGCGTTCATCCACGCCGGCATCTACGCGCTGGTCGTGATCGGCCTGTTGCTCTGGCTGACGCTGCAGCGAATCACCGACGTGCTGATGACGCTGATCCCGCTATTGGTGGCCGGCATCGTGACGCTCGAGATCTGCGTGGTGATCGGGCTGCCGCTCAACTTCGCCAATATCGTGGCATTGCCGCTGCTGCTCGGCGTCGGCGTCGCGTTCAAGATCTATTATGTCACGGCGTGGCGCTCGGGCAGAACGAACCTGCTGCAGACCAGCCTGACGCGCGCGATCTTTTTCAGCGCGCTGACGACCGCCACGGCGTTCGGCAGCCTGTGGCTGTCGAGCCACCCGGGCACGGCCAGCATGGGCAAGCTGCTGGCGCTGTCGCTCGTCACCACGCTGGCGGCGGTGCTGCTGTTCCAGCCGGCGCTAATGGGCAAACCGCGCAATATCGGGAAGGAGACAGATATCGCCAACGACGTCACCTGACGGCGCGGCGGCCTGTTTCTGTCCGGCTGGCTTGGGAGCCGCGCTCACCGAACCCGTGGTCTTCGGGATCGCCGCTGCCCCGGCCTTGGCCTGAACACCCGTCGTGCCCTTTACCGCGCCCTTGGCCATGCTGTTGGCCGGGCTGGAGGGGATCGGAGGCGCGACGCGGGTCCAGGTCTCGCCGCCGCAAAGAAAGCCCAGCACGCAGCCTTGAATCTCGAGCTGGTCCGACCCAATTGGCTTGATGGTCGAGCTGTAAAACTGTCCGTCCTTCGCGTTATAGACTTGGCCTTCCCACGCATCGACGCCGGGCTTCTTCTTCATGTCGATCAGGATCGGCATGCCGAGCGTCGGCCTGCTCTGCTTTGAGGCATCCGGATTGTGTACATCTTTACCACCCGGCGTCTGTTCCCAGGCAACGGCGCCCCACATGCTGCCATTGCATTGCGCGACTTGGATGTTGGCGACACCATCGGCCACCTTCCAGTCGCCGGTGGGGTCGGCCGCCAGCGCCGGGGCAAGGCCGGTGGCTAAAACGAATCCGGAATACACTATTGCGCGCGCGATTGTTCTTGGGCAGTGCAACATGGTTCGAACCTATGCTTAAGTAGATGATCCAAAGTGGGGGTCAAAACGCCGCAATGAGCGTTTTCAGTTGACGAAATGGCCATCAAGCGAAGTATGTAGCGAATGCTAAGTTCAAATCTAGACGTTTCCGAGATGTTTGTGGAGCGGCAGGCGCAGCGCAGTTCCATGCATGCGCGCTATTTGAACGAGCAACTCGTTCGCGTGCTCAAGACCATCGGCTACGATGTCGGCTTTCAGAAGGGGCAAGGTCAATATCTCTTCGATCGCGACGGGGCCAAGTATCTCGATCTACTGAGCGGTTTTGGCGTTTTTGCGATTGGCCGCAATCATCCGGCGCTGCGCCAGGCGCTCAAGAGTGTGCTCGACGGCGACTTGCCTAATTTGGTGCAGCTTGACGTTTCAACGCTGGCGGGGGTGCTCGCGGAACGTTTGCTCGAACATGTGCCATATCTGGACAAGGTCTTCTTTGCCAACTCTGGTGCGGAAACCGTCGAAGCCGCGATCAAGTTCGCACGCGGCGCCACCGGCCGGCCCGGCATCGTCTATTGCGCCCATTCATTCCATGGATTGTCCTACGGCGCGCTGTCGCTGACCGACGATCCGAATTTCCGCGGCGGCTTCGAGCCGCTGCTGCCGGGGTGCACCGCGATCCCTTTTAACGATCTCGCAGCGCTGGAGCAGGCCCTGTCGTCGCGACAGGTCGCCGCCTTCATCGTCGAGCCGATCCAGGGCAAGGGCGTCAACATTCCCTCCGACGAATTTCTGCCGGGCGCGGCCGCACTGTGCCGCAAATACGGTTCGCTGTTCATCGCCGACGAGATCCAGACCGGGATCGGGCGCACCGGAAAATTCCTCGCGGTCGAGCATTGGAATGTCGAACCCGACATGGTGCTGCTGGCGAAGGCGCTGTCGGGCGGACACGTTCCGGTCGGCGCGCTTTTGACCCGCAAGAGCATCTTCGACAAGATCTTCAACCAGATGGACCGCGCCGTCGTGCACGGCTCGACCTTTGCGAAAAACGATCTGGCGATGGCGGCCGGCATCGCCACACTCGAAGTCATGAAGGCCGAAAAGCTGGTCGAGCAGGCGGCCAAGCGCGGCGCCGAACTGCGGCTGGCGCTGACGCGGATGGTGCCGGGCTACGAACTATTGAAGGAAGTGCGCGGCAAGGGATTGATGATCGGCATCGAGTTCGGTCCGCCGAAATCGCTGCGGCTCAAGGCGTCCTGGAATGTGCTGGAGACCGCCAACAAGGGCCTGTTCTGCCAGCTCATCACCGTGCCGCTGTTCAAGGATCACAAGATCCTGACGCAGGTCTCCGGCCACGGCAGCCACACCATCAAGCTGCTTCCGCCGCTGGTGATCACGGAACAAGACTGCAACTGGATTGCGAAGTCGTTCGACGAGGTCATCGCCTCCAGCCACAAGGTCCCCGGCGCGATCTGGTCGCTCGGCAAGACGCTGGTCGACAACGCGGTGCGGAAGTCGGCGTAACAACAAGCGAATGCCGTAGCCCGGATGAAGCGTCAGCGAAATCCGGGGCCGGCCTTCGCCGTCGATAGACTTGTCCCGGATTGCGGTTCGCTTCATCCGGGCTACTTACCGTCCAGCTTCTAGCCCGTACTGCTCCCCATCGCGGCCTCGAACTTGTCGCCGAAATCGGCGAGTTCGTCCTTGGCGAGATCGCTGACTGCCCAGTAGTTCAATCCGCGATCGCTCCAGTGCCGGATGTTGAAACCCTGCACCGTTTCGATTTTTGCCGAGCGGCGTTCGGTGCTGGCGGTCTGCGCCACGAACAGGTTGATGACGTGCTGGCGTCTGCGATAGACCACCGCGCCGATGGCGCGGGCGTCGACGTAATCGAGCCGGCCGCCGATCAGGGTAAAGCCCTGCGCGGTGAGATCGACCACCGGCGGCGCCACGTCGAGCTTGCCGTTGAACCACGGCTTTACCGTGTGCTGGTCGGTGGAGATCACGTCGATCAGATGTCCGGCCTGCAGCGAGCGCAGATGCGCCGAAACCACTTCGGACTGGATCCGCTCCATGTCGTCGTTGCGCAGCACGATCGTGACGAGGCCGGTCGCGGCCAGCGCCGAAACCGCCGATCCCAGCGTAAAGCCGCGCAGCACTCCGCGCCGGCTCGGCATCTGCACCACCTGCGCCTGCGGTTGCGGCAGGGCGGCCTCGATGCGCTGGCGCAGTTCCGGCGGCGCCTTGTAGCGCACATCGGAGTTCGCCATCAGCTTGCTCATTTCGCGATAGTCGCTCAGCGCCGCCGCACAATGCTGGCAGCCGGCAATATGGGCTTCGACGTCGCGCGCATGTCCGGCGTCGAGTTCGCCGTCGATCAGCGCGTGAAGAAGGATCTCGGCTTCTTCGCAGTTCATTTCACTTGCTCCTCTTCCGCCATCCATGCCGTTCGCAGCATGGCGCGGGCGCGCGCGAGCCTGGACATCACGGTGCCGACGGGCACTTCGGCGACATCGGCGATCTCGCGGTATGAAAGATTCTGGATTTCCCGCAGCACAAAAGTCTCCCGGAACGGTTCGGCGAGGGCGGCCACCAGCCGGCGGATGGTGTCCGAATCCCAGCGGCGCAGCATCTGCCCCTCCGGCGTTTCCTGGGCTTCGTGCCACAGCGGCGCCTGTTCGGCGCTCTCGGGCACGTCCTCGATCGTGCTGGTCGGCGTGGTCGCCCGCCGTGCATATTCGGCGCGGCAGACGTTGCGCAGGATCGCGAACAGCCACGGCTTCATCGCCGGCCCGCGATAGCTGTCGAAATGCTTGAATGCGCGCAAATAGCATTCCTGCACCGCATCCTCGGCGTCGGCGGCGTTGCGAAGCAGATAGCGCGCCAGCGTATAGGCGTCGTCGAGATAGGGCAGCGCGGCCTCGCGAAACCGCCGCGCCTTGTCGGGATTGTCGTCGGATGCTTTGACGGGCATCGCTTCTCGTCCGGCTGCCGCGGATAACAACGGTGCCCGGCCAGGTTCGATCCAGCCGCCGGACACCGCAGTGATGCCTTGGTTTCGCAGGCTATTCAACCTTGACCGTCCCCTGCATATGCGGATGCAGCGAACAAAAATACTTGTATTCGCCAGCAGTGGTGAACGTGAACGAGAAGGTGCCGTCGGTATCCATGGTCTTGGACCTGAACTTGCCCGCGGACACCACCGCATGCGGAATGTCGTCGCGGTTGGTCCAGGTCACGGTCGTGCCAGCCTTCACCGTCAGCTGTGCCGGCTCGAAGGTGAAATTGTCGATCATCACCTTGGTCTCGTCGGCCTTGGTATTTTCAACCTTGGCCGTTTCCACCTTGGCGTCTTCGGCGGCGGCGACATTGGCGTGCAGGAGCATGGCCGCAGCGAAGGCCAGCCCAATCAGGCCGAGGCTGCGGAGAGTTGCCGATATCATGTTCAAAGTTCCTTCAGTCTTTGGTTCTCAGCCCACCAGCGGCGTGTCGATGATGGCGAGCGGCTGGTTGTTCTGCTTGAAGTTGATGCTGGCGACGCCGAGCATGGTGCGAAGCTTGCTGTCTTCGACCTTCATCGGTCCGGGCGAGGGGGCCGCACCCGGCGCCGGCTGCGGGAACGCAGTCGAGCGCGCGGTATGGAAGGTGACGTTGCCTTCCACTTTCTGCATCACCTGGTGGATATGGCCGTTGAGCACCGTCACCGAGCCGAAACCCTTGACGTATTCCAGCGCGCGGCCGCCATCTTCGGTGCCCCAGCCCCATTGCGGATAGACCGTCCAGAGCGGGATGTGGGCGAACAGCACGATCGGGGTGGACTTCGACCGGCCCTTGAGATCGTTCTCCAGCCACTCGAGCTGCTCGTTGCCGAGATTGCCGAGACCGCCGCCCTTGAGGTCGACGACGTTGACCAGGCCGACGAAATGCACGCCGCCGGCGTCGAACGAATAATAGCCGGCGCCCTTGGTGCCCTTCCCGTAACGCTCCTTGTAGAGCTTGATCTCTTCGTCGATGAAATCGTGCTCGCCCGGCACGTAATGCACGTCGAGCTTGGCCTGCGAGATGATGCGCTCGGCATTGTCGAATTCCTCGACCTTCGACAGATGGGTGATGTCGCCGGTGTGGATCATGAACGACGGCTTGGCCGGCATCGCCTTGACCTTGTTGATGGCTTCCTCGAGCGTGCCGAGCGCGTTCGGGTTGGCCGGCTTGTCGAAGCCGACATGGCTGTCGCTGATCTGCAGGAAGGTCATTCCGGCCGGTTCGGCCGCTGCCGCGGAGCCGACAAGTCCGAGCGAATGGGGCACGCCGCCCGTTACCGTCCAGAGCACGCCGGTGCCTGCCCAGGTCATGCATTCGAGGACGCGGCGGCGGCTGACGCCCGGAGTTTCGTCGTCGTGATGGTCGTGATGGCTCATGACATAGCTCCCTCAGCCCTTGATTGGGCTTTCGGGGACTTGATCGGGCGGCGGCGGGGTTTATTCCCGGCCCTCCCGGCCGGGCGGCCGGAACCGGGGGGAGGCCGGTAACGTTTCCGTGAACGGCGGCGGTTTCCCGCCACGTCCGGCTGCAACAAACCTGTCGTGCAGCCGTCAGCACAGTGTCAGCTGTTTTGCGTAAGTCAGCCGGACTTATAACCGCAAAGACTAACCGACTGACCGGGAGAGCCAAATATGAGCGACCACGCAGGCGTCGAGCACCATCATCACAAGGCCGCCGAACACCACGAGCATGCCGCCAAGCATCACCGCGAAGCCGCCAAGCATCACGAAGCCGGCAATCACGAGAAGGCGGCGCATCACGCCCACACCGCTCACGGCCACGCCAGCCACGCCGAAGAGCATCATGCCGAAGCCAGCCGTCATCACGCCGAGCACCACGGCCAGCACTAATCGTTTTTATGAGTTCAGTACGCGTGGAGTCGCGTTTTGCCGTCCCTGTAACCAGGGACGGCATTTTTTTAGACGTTACGGAATTGTAGCCCGGATGAAGCGCAGCGAAATCCGGGATGAACGCGGCACCGGCCCCGGATTGCGCTGCGCTTCATCCGGGCTACGGACTACGGACTGCTATTTTGCATCCGCTAAAATCATCGCCGCACCCTTTTCCGCAATCATCGCGGTCGGCGTATTGGTGTTGCCCGAGGTGATCGTCGGCATAACCGCTGCGTCGGCGATGCGAAGGCCTGCGATGCCGTAAAAGCGCAGCCGTTCGTCAACGACCGCCGCCGGATCGGACGCTGCACCCATCTTCGCGGTGCCGACGGGATGGAAGATCGTGGTGCCGATATCGCCGGCGGCTTTCGCCAGCGCGGCGTCGTCGTCGCCGACCGTGGGGCCGGGCAGGTATTCCTGTGGGTGATACTTTGCCAACGTGTTCTGTTTCATCAGCCGCCGCGTGGTGCGGATGGCATCGGCCGCGACCTGGCGGTCGTCGTCGGTCGCAAGATAATTCGGCGCGATCATCGGCGCCTGATCGGCTTGCGCGGAACGCACGCGCACGGTGCCGCGCGAGGTCGGCTGCAAATTGCAGGCGCTGACCGTGATCGCGGGAAAGCGATGCAGGGGATCGCCGAACTTGTCGAGCGACAGCGGCTGCACGTGGAACTGGATGTTGGCGCGTTCGCGATGCGGATCGGAGCGCGTAAAAATGCCGAGCTGCGACGGCGCCATGGTCAGTGGACCGCGGCGGCGGAAGGCATAGTCGAGGCCCATCAGGCCGCGGCGGAACAAATTATAATAGGTCTCGTTCAGCGTGCGGACGCCTTCGACCTTGTAGATCGCGCGTTGCTGCAGATGGTCCTGCAGATTGCGCCCGACGCCCTGCCGGTCGAGCGCAACTTCGATGCCGAGCGGTGTCAGCCAGTCCGCCGGTCCAATGCCGGATCGGTGCAGCACCTGCGTCGATCCGATCGAACCGGCGCTTAAGATCACCTGGCCCTTGGTGCGGGCCTCGACAACCTCATTGCCTTGCATGAAGCGTACGCCGACGGCGCGGCCGTTCTCGACGATCAGCCGATCGACCAGCACGTTTTTCTCCAGCCTCAGATTGGCGCGGTTCAGCACCGGTTTGAGAAAACCCCGCGCCGAAGACCAGCGCCGTCCGCGCTTCTGATTGACGTGGAAATAGCTGACGCCCTCATTGTCGCCGGTGTTGAAATCGGCGATCCGCCTGATGCCCATTTCCACCGCGGCATCGCCGACCGCATCCAGAATATCCCAGGACAGCCGCGGCGCCTCGATGCGCCAGCCGCCGCCGGTGCCATGATGTTCGCTCTCGCCGAGAAAGTGATCTTCCAGCCGGCGGAAGTGCGGCAGCACATCGTCGTAGCCCCAGCCGGTGAGGCCAAGCTGACGCCAGTGATCGTAATCGGCGGCCTGGCCGCGCATCGAGATCATGGCGTTGATGGCCGAGGAGCCGCCGATCACCTTGCCGCGGGGATAGGCCAGCGCGCGGCCGTTGAGGCCGGGTTCGGCCTCGGTCCTGAACATCCAGTCCGACCGCGGATTGCCGATCGCAAAGAGATAGCCGACCGGGATGTGAAACCAGATCCAGTTGTCGTTGCCGCCGGCCTCCAGGATCAGCACGCGGTTGCTGGCGTCGGCCGACAGCCGGTTGGCCATGATGCAGCCGGCCGTGCCCGCGCCGACGACGATATAGTCGAAATCACCTTCAAGCCTGCGCGGCATTTCCTAGTTCCATCCGCTCGCGATCGTCATGCCCGGCCTTAAGCGCGAAGCGCGTCTTCGCGCAAGGTGCGCCGGGCATCCACGTCTTTCTTGGGTTTTAGTCAGACGTGGATGGCCGGGCAAAGGCAAGCGGAAGCGACGCCGTCCTTCGGACGACTATGCCCGACCATGACGACGGGGGTGGGAGGAGTTCCGTTCAGGTTGTTGGGTGGATCGCCCCTTGCATGCTACACAGCGGCAAATACTCCAACCCCAAGTCGAGAACCCCAATGCCCATCGTCAACCGCGTCGCCGATCTGCAACCCGATATCCAGGCCTGGCGCCGCGATATCCATGAAAACCCCGAATTGCTGTACGAGGTGCACCGCACTGCGGCATTCGTGGCGGATCGCCTGCGCGAATTCGGCTGCGACGAAGTCGCCACCGGGCTCGGCCGGACCGGCGTGGTCGGCGTTATCAAGGGCAAGAGGCCCACAGGCTCCGGCGACATCAGGGTGATCGGGCTGCGCGCCGATATGGATGCGCTGCCGATCGAGGAAGCAACCAACCTGCCTTACGCCTCGAAGACGCCGGGTCTGATGCACGCCTGCGGCCATGACGGCCATACCGCGATGCTGCTCGGCGCCGCCCGTTACCTCGCCGAGACCCGCAACTTTGCCGGCGACGCGGTCGTGATCTTTCAGCCGGCGGAAGAAGGCGGCGCCGGCGCCGACGCGATGATCAAGGACGGGCTGATGGACCGTTTCGGCATCGAGCAGGTTTACGGCATGCATAATGGTCCGGGAATTCCGGTCGGCTCGTTCGCGATCCGGCCCGGCCCGATCATGGCTGCTACCGATTCCATCGACATCAGGATCGAAGGCCTTGGCGGTCACGCCGCACGGCCGCACAAATGCATCGACTCGGTGCTGGTCGGCTCGCAGCTGATCGCGGCGTTGCAGACGATCGTCGCGCGCACCGTCGATCCGCTGGACTCGGCGGTGATCTCGATCTGCGAGTTTCACGCCGGCCATGCCCGCAACGTGATTCCGCAGACCGCCGAGTTGCGGGGCACCGTGCGCACCCTGACCCCGGAAGTCCGGGAATTGGTCGAGAAGCGCGTCCGCGAAGTCGTGAAGGGTGTCGCGCAGATGACCGGCGCCAAGATCGATCTGGTGTATGAGCGCGGCTATCCGGTGACGAAGAATCACGCTGCGCAGACCGATATTGCGATCCAGGTGGCCAAGGAAATCGCCGGCGACGCCAATGTCATGGAAGCGCCGCCGATGATGGGCGCGGAAGATTTCTCCTACATGCTGCAGGCGCGGCCGGGCGCGTTCATCTTCTGCGGCAATGGCGACACCGCCGGATTGCATCACCCCGCCTATAATTTCAACGACGATGCGATCGTGTACGGCACCTCGTACTGGATCAAGCTGGTGGAGAACACACTGGCGGCGTGAAGCTGATCTTCTCCCTCGCCCCGCTCTTCGCGGGGAGAGGGTTGGGGTGAGGGGCTGTCTCTGCGAGCGTGATCTATCGATGGACCTGTACCCCCTCACCCGCCGCGCAAGAGCGCGGCGACCTCTCCCCGCAAGCGGGACGAGGTGAACCAGCTTCCCGCTTCGTGCTCACTAATCCAAAAGCAAAAGGCCCGCACCATCGGTGCGGGCCTTTTGCCGGAAGGCGCGCCGCTCAGAACAGGTGATAAAACACGTAATACAGCGCGCCCGAGATCATCATCGCGGCCGGCAGGGTCAGGACCCAGGCCATGGCGATGTTGCGGATCGTCGACCATTGCAGCCCGCTGCCGTTGGCTGCCATCGTGCCGGCGATGCCGGACGACAGCACATGCGTGGTCGAAACCGGCAGTCCGTAGCCGTCCGCGGCTGCGATGGTCGCGGCCGCCGTGATTTCGGCGCAGGCGCCCTGCGCGTAGGTCAGGTGGGTCTTGCCGATCTTCTCGCCGACGGTGATGACGATACGTTTCCAGCCGACCATGGTGCCGAGGCCGAGCGCGATGGCGACGACGAACTTCACCCAGCCCGGAATGAACTTCGTAGCGGCATCGAGCGAACCCTTGTAGGCGTTGAGCGTGGCGATATCGGCGCTGGAGAGTTCGGCTTCCTTGTCCTTCATCAGGAAGCGGATCGCCTCGGAGACCAGGTACATGTCGTTGCGGGTATTGCCGACGGTCTCCGCCGGGAATTTCGCCAGCGATCCGTACTGGGTGACCTGGCTGCCGATGTCGCGCACCAGCACGGCCAGCGACGGAAAGGTGCCTTCATTGATCTGGCGCTGCGCGACATAGTTGGTCACGGCCGGCCTGGGGTTGCCGATGACGTTGTAGCCGGCCGCCTTGCTCTCGATGACCTTGCTCGCGGCGGTCGAATTCGACTCGAACTTTTCGATCTGGCTGGCGGGCATTGCCCGGTTGAGCGCATAGGCCGTCGGCACCGTACCGATCAGGATCAGCATGATCAGGCCCATGCCCTTCTGACCGTCATTGGAGCCGTGGAAGAAGCTGACCAGCGTGCAGGTGAGGATCAGGATGCCCCGGATCCATACCGGCGGCGGCTGGTCGCCCTTCGGCTCGCCGAACAGCTCAGGCGTTGCGCGCTGCAAGATTATCTTGACGACATAGAGCAGGCCTGCCGCCAGCGCGAAGCCGAACAGCGGCGACAGGAGCAGCGCCTTGGCGATATTGCCGGCCTGCGACCAGTCCACGCCGGAGGTGCCGTCGCGGCCGCGCAACAGCGCGTTGGTGATGCCGACGCCCATGATCGATCCGATCAGGGTGTGCGAGCTCGATGCCGGCAGGCCGAGATACCAGGTGCCGACGTTCCAGAGGATGGCGGAGATCAGCAGCGCGAACACCATGGCGAAACCGGCGCTGCTGCCGACCTGCAGGATCAGCTCGACCGGGAGCAACGACACGATGCCGAAGGCGACGGCGCCGCTGGAAAGCAGCACGCCGAACAGATTGAACATGCCCGACCAGACCACGGCGATGTGCGCCGGCATCGCGCGGGTATAGATGACGGTGGCGACCGCATTGGCGGTGTCGTGAAAGCCGTTGACGAACTCGAAGCCGAGCGCGATCAGCAAGGCGACGAAGAGCAGGATGTAGGGCATGAACGAGGTGACGCGCGTGCCGGTCGCATCGATGTCGGAATAGATGCTGTAGGCAACGAACAGCAGGGCGGCAGCGACCACCCCCATGTAAATGATGCCGGTCAGTGGATGAAAGCCCTTGTCGAGATCCGGGCCCTTTTTCAGGGCGGGTTCGATCGAACCGGGTAACGCCATATCGCTCATTGTAATCTCCATGTCCCAATGCCGCCGATTTTGACGGATGCTTGTGACAGTCGGGTGAAACGCGGGTCGGCTGTCCCCACCGTTCACCCGCGCGGAATGACGGCGGGGACCGCCGGTTTTTGGTGCAATGCAGCTAGCGGCCAACCGCCGGCTGTGTGGGCTGACCTTTGGCCGGGCCGGATTGAAAGATGCCGGCGCTGGGGCTGCCATAATTTTTGGAAATGTGCGGCGCTGACGATTGCCATGTCCGGAACGCAGTGCAGCACTTCGCCAGTGGCGCGCCACGGGCTGGAAATCTTGAACGCTGGAGAATCCGAAAAGGTGGGTAGGTCGCGCGCTGCACAGCACGGGGGCTGCTCGTACCGCGCAGCGCGCCGACCTCATGGGAACGTCTTGGCGTGAACAGGACGCCCCAATTCCTGTCGAAAACGCGATTGTATCAGTTATCAATTAAAGGTTGTACATCTATTTGTCATTTCCGCCATGAGAAATTGGGGGGTGGGGTTATTTGGATTGTTTATGAGGCGACCGGCGATCATCGCGGCAATGCCGTTTTCAGCCGCGCCGGATTGAAGACGCTGGCGTAGATGCGCCGCCAGGTTTGCTCCAGCCGGTCTTCGCCCGGCGCCTCGATCCCGGGCGTGATCGCGACGGCGTGGCCGTCCCAATGGGCGCAGACATCCGGGGTCAGGATCGACCATGGCATGTCGGCGAAACGGCTGGCGAAAAACGGCGCGATCGCTTCGACGATGTGATGCTCCGGCGCGAACCAGGCGATGTAATGCGATTTCTGTTCGCGGCCGATTTCGCGGAAACGGACCGAGGCACGCATCCTGTGCTGGTCGCGATGCACGGCTTTGGCCATGGCTGAAACGCGCGCGACATCGGGATCATCAGCGCCGCCGAGCAGATCGTGATCGCCGCGCAGCCGCCACAGCAGCCGGTACAGAATGGCAAAACGCCTGATGTCGTGGTGCAGGATCGCGGCTTGTGCCAGCTCGATGAACTTTGCGGATACGCTGAAGGTGTCCTGCGTTGCTTCCAGCGGCATTGCTGTAACCGATGGTTCGAGCAGTTCAGGCGTGTTGCTTCGAACACTCCATGTCACCGCCGACGGCTCCACTTCGTGCAGCGCCAGCATCCGCGCCGCTTTCCGCCAGCCATCGAAATCGGTTTCGCTGGTGAGGGTGATGACGTACATCGGATTCTACTCTCGCCACACATACCGCATCATCCTGAGGTGCTCGCCGTCTTCGGCGAGCCTCGAAGGATGGGCCACGGGCTCCTCCATCCTTCGAGGCTCGCAAGCGCTCGCACCTCAGGATGACGACCGTCTGAGGAAGCGTCGTATTTTTGGCCGTGCCGGGATTCCCAGCCAATGTTGGCAATCCATCCAAAATCCCTTTGATTCCGTTCACGAATTTCCCGGCCGCGAATCCCGATTGACTCCACCGGGGCTGTTAGCTTTATATTAGAACATATCATGAACAAATGAGCCGGCAGCGGGTTTATTCAACCCACCCGTCACGGCCCAAATTCTCGAGGGAGCGGCGCATGAGCGGCGCACGCATAAACACGCTTGCGGCTTTGCGAGGACGCATCGAGCGCATCGAAACGCATGGCGACGCCTACGCGCCCAACAAGGTGCCGCTCGGCCATGCCGACGCCGACGCGACGCTGCGCGGCGGCCTCGCCATGGCCGCGGTGCATGAAGTGTTTGCCGAGGGACATCAGAGTGCTGCGGCAACCGGCTTCATCGCCGGCCTCGCCGGACGCATCACCGCGCGCCGGCCGCTGGTCTGGGTGCGGCAGGATTTTTCCGAGATCGAATCCGGCGCGCTGTCGATGAGCGGGTTTTCCGAACTCGGTCTCGATCCGCGTTGTCTGGTGACGGTGCGCGCGGCCGACGCCGACAGCGCGTTGCGGACGGCGGCCGACGCCTTGGCCTGCGATGCGCTGGGCGCCGTCGTGCTGGAAGTTTTTGGCGAGGCGCGCCAGCTCGATCTGGTCGCCAGCCGCAAGCTGACCCTGGCGGCGCAGGCTTCCGGCGTCACCGCGCTGTTGTTGCGCCTCGCGGCAACCCCGCAGCCCTCGACGGCGGAGACACGATGGATCGTGCGCGCGGCGCATTCGCCGCCGGGATCCGTCTTTAGCGCATGGGGCGCGCCGGTGTTCGACGTTGAGCTCGTTCGTAACCGTCATGGCCCGGTTGGGCGGTGGATCATGGAATGGAAATGTGATGAGTGCCTTTTCTTTGAACCGTCGGCGTATCCTCAGCCTGTGGCTGCCGCGCCTGCCCATCGACCGCATCAAGCGACAGATCGCAAGCAACTGCGGCGCGCGGGGTGAAATCTCTTGCGGCACGGACGGTCGGCTCCCTCTCCCGCTTGCGGGGGAGGGCTGGGGTGGGGGTGCCGCAGCGAGTCAGACTGCCCGTGTTGAGAGAGTTCCCCCACCCGGCGCTTCGCGCCGACCTCCCCCGCAAGCGGGAGAGGTGCAGCAAGAAACGCCCAGCGTCGTCGTCGCCAAGCAAAACAACGCGCTGCAGATCCATGCGCTCGATGACGCAGCGGTGCGTTGCGGTCTCGAAATCGGGTTGCCGCTGGCCAATGCCCGCGCCATCTGTCCGGAACTGACAGTGTTCGATGCCGATGTCGCCGCCGACGCCAAGACGCTGGGTGACATCGCCGATTGGTGCGACCGCTTTACGCCGCTGGTGGCGCTCGATCCGCCCTATGGCCTGTTCCTGGACATCACCGGCTGCGCCCATCTGTTCGGCGGCGAACGTGCGCTGCTGCAGATCGTCAGCGGCGCGCTGACGCGGCAAGGCTTTGCCGTCAGCGCGGGCATCGCCGGCACGTCGGTCTGCGCTCGCACCATCACCCGCCATGTGTCGGGAAAAATCATCGCCGACGGCGCGGAGGCCGATGCGGTCAGTCCGCTGCCGGTATCCGCGCTCGGTGCCGAAGCGGCCATCACGAGCGGCCTGCGCCGCGCCGGCCTGAAGACCATCGGCGATGTCGCTTCGCGGGCGCGCCACGAGATATCGGCCAGGTTCGGCGCCGGCTTCACGACGCTATTGGAGCAGGCGCTGGGGCAGGGCGATGCGCCGATCAGCCCACGCAAACCGCTGCCGGATTACATTGTCGAGCAACGTTTTCCCGAACCGGTCGCCACCGAAGGCGTGATCTCGGCGACGCTGTCCCGGCTGGCCAAAATGCTGGTCACGGCGATGGACAAACAGGGCAAGGGCGCGCGGCGGCTGGAAGCGAGTTTCTTCCGCACCGACGGCGCGGTGCGCACCATCATGGTCGATACCGGCCGGCCGGTGACCAGGCCTGAGGTGATCGACCGCCTGTTTCGCGAACGGCTCGAAAGCCTGAACGATCCCCTCGATCCCGGCTTCGGCTTCGATCTCGTCAGGCTGTCGGCCAGCCGCACCGAAATCGTGGTGCAGCAGCAGCGCGATCTCGATGCCAATATCCATGACAATGACGAACTGGCTGATCTGATCGACCGCATCGCCGCGCGCATCGGCGGCAAACGCGTGGTCGTGCATCTGCCTGAGGACACCCATATTCCCGAGCGCGCGGTATTGGCGGTGCCGGCGCAGCATCATCTGGCGGCCGCCGCACAGGCTGCCTGGCCGGAGCGCACCGAAAGCGAGCCGCCGCTGCGGCCGTTGCGGTTGTTCGAAAGGCCGGAGCCGATCAAAGTACCGTTTGCAACGGTGCCGGACGGGCCGCCGCACCATTTCACCTGGCGGCGCGTCACGCATGCGGTGGTGCGGGTGGAGGGGCCCGAACGCATCGCCATGGAATGGTGGAAGCAGGACGGCAAGGCGCTGACGCGCGATTATTTCCGGATCGAGGACGAAGCAGGCCTGCGCTTCTGGATCTTTCGCGACGGGCTTTATGAAAGCCAGGCAGGCGGGACGGAGGAAAAACCAGTTCCGGTCAACTGGTTCGTGCACGGGCTGTTCGCATGAATATTCCTTATGCCGAGATCGGCATCACCACGAATTTCTCGTTCCTGCGCGGCGGCTCGGATCCGCGCGCCTATGTGCATCAGGCGAGCCAACTGCGCATTCCCGCGATCGGCATCGCCGATCACAACACGCTGGCCGGTGTGGTGCGCGCCTGGAAGGAACTCGACAATCCCGAGGTCGAATACAAGCCAAAGCTGCTGATCGGTTCGCGCCTCGTCTTCGTCGACGGCACGCCGGATATCCTGGTCTATCCGCGCGACCGCGCCGCCTACGGCCTGCTGTGCCAGTTGCTGACGCGCGGCAAGCGCGGCGACGACATCCAGAAAATCGAGAAGGGCGAATGTCATCTGAGATTAGATGACCTCCTGGAATTTTCCGCAGGCCAGCTTCTCATCCTGACGCTGCCGCATCGCTTTGAAGCGGCGAAAGCCCTTGATGTCCTCGACCGTTTGAAGTCTGGCCGCGCCGACGGCGTGTGGCTGGCCGCGAGCCTGCTCTATCGCGGCGACGACAAGCGCCGTTTGGCGCGGCTGCATCACGTCGCGGCCAAGGCAAAAGTGCCGCTGCTCGCGACCAATGAGGTGCTGTATCACCACCCCGCGCGCCGCCCGCTGCAGGATGTGCTCACCTGCATCCGCGAGAAGACGACCATCGAGGCGGTCGGCAGGCGACTTGAGGCCAATGCCGAGCGCTATCTCAAGCCGGGCCACGAAATGGCGCGGCTGTTCCGCGATCTCCCGGACGCGATCGCGGAAACCACGCGCTTCGCCGGCCGCATCCATTTTTCGCTCGATCAGCTCAAATACCAGTATCCGGACGAGCCGGTGCCGCCGGGCAAGACCGCGCAGCAGCATCTGGAAGATTTGACATGGCAGGGCGTCGACACGTATTTCGGCGGCCAGATCGACGCAAAACTCCGCACCACCCTGCGCAAGGAGCTCAACCTGATCGCCGAGCTGAGATACGCGCATTATTTCCTCACCGTGCACGACATCGTCCATTATGCGCGCAGCCAGAACATCCTCTGCCAGGGCCGGGGATCGGCGGCCAATTCCGCGGTCTGCTATGTGCTCGGCATCACCTCGGTCGATCCGACCAAGGTCGATTTGCTGTTCGAGCGCTTCATTTCCAAGGAGCGGCTGGAGCCGCCCGACATCGACGTCGATTTCGAACATTCGCGGCGCGAGGAGGTGATGCAATATGTCTACCGCCGCTATGGCCGCCATCGCGCCGCGATCATCGCCACCGTCATCCATTATCGTCCGCGCAGCGCGATCCGCGATGTCGGCAAGGCGCTCGGGCTGACCGAAGACGTCACCGCCGCACTGGCCGATACGGTGTGGGGAAGCTGGGGCAAGGGCCTCAACGAGATGCAGGTCAGGCAGGCCGGGCTCGACCCCAAAAATTCGATGATCGAACTCGCCGTCGAACTCGCGACCGAACTGATCGAGTTTCCCCGGCATCTGTCGCAGCATGTCGGCGGCTACGTGCTGACGCAGGACCGGCTCGACAGCTATGTGCCGATCGGCAATGCCGCGATGGACGACCGCACCTTCATCGAATGGGACAAGGACGATGTCGACGCGCTGAACATGATGAAGGTCGACGTGCTGGCGCTGGGCATGCTGACCTGCATCCGCAAATGTTTTGATTTGATCGCCGGTCACAAGGGTAAGCGCTGGGAGCTCGCTACCGTCGAGCAGGACGACGAGAATGTCTACGACATGCTGTGCCGGGGTGAATCGCTCGGCGTGTTCCAGGTCGAAAGCCGCGCGCAGATGAACATGCTGCCGCGCCTGAAACCGCGAACTTTTTACGATCTCGTCATCGAAGTCGCGATCGTGCGGCCCGGTCCGATCCAGGGCGACATGGTGCATCCCTATCTAAAACGCCGCAAAATGAAGCCCGAAGATATCGAATATCCTTATCCCAAGGGCGGCAACAAGGATGAACTAAAAAACGTGCTGCACAAGACGCTCGGCGTGCCGCTATTCCAGGAGCAGGCGATGCGGATCGCGATCGAAGCCGCCAAATTTACCTCCGAAGAAGCCAACGGGCTGCGCCGCTCGATGGCGACCTTTCGCAACCTCGGCACGATAGGCACATTCGAAGACAAGATGATCGGCAACATGATCGCGCGCGGTTACGATCCCGAATTCGCCAAAAACTGTTTCAACCAGATCAAGGGGTTTGGCTCCTACGGCTTTCCGGAAAGCCATGCCGCCAGCTTTGCGCAGCTCGTCTATATCTCGTCATGGCTCAAACATTACCACCCCGATGCGTTCTGCTGCGGATTGCTCAACTCGCAGCCGATGGGCTTTTACGCCCCGGCGCAAATCGTCGGCGACGCCCGCAACAACGGCGTCGAGGTGCGCGAGATCGATGTGTCCCACAGTTTTGCGCAGAACACGCTGGAGCAGGGGAGCGGCAAGTATTGCGCGGTGCGGCTCGGTTTTCGCCAGATCGACGGGTTTCTCTGGGTCGATGAGGATGAGGAGCGGTTGAAGCGGAGTTCGCCGTCATTCTCCGATGTGCAATTGCGCATCGTAGGCGCGCCTCTTGGCGCGAGACCGGAATCCATTCCTCAGCTCGTATGCAGCTCGATGGATTCCGGGCTCACGCTTCGCGTGCCCCGGAATGACGGCGGTGAGTTGGACTGGGCCGACCGCATCGTCGCCGCCCGAACCCGCCATCCCTTCACCTCGCTGGAAGATTTCGCCCGCGACACAGCCTTGCCCAAACGCGCGCTGATCCTGCTCGCGGATGCCGATGCGTTCCGGTCCATTGGGCTCGATCGCCGGGCCGCCTTGTGGGCGGTGCGGCGGCTGCCTGACGACGTGCCGCTGCCGCTGTTCGAAGCCGCCACCGCGCGCGAGCAGCCGGACGAGAATGCAAAACCATTGCCCGAGATGCCGCTGCCGGAGCAGGTGGTCGCCGATTATCAGACGGTGCGGCTGTCGCTGAAGGGACATCCGATGGAATTTTTACGCGAGATGTTCACACGCGAGCGCGTCGTCGCCTGCACGGACGTCTGTCATCGCAACGACAAGCGGCGCGTCCGCTGCGCCGGCGTGGTGCTGGTGCGGCAGCGTCCGGGCAGCGCCAACGGCGTCGTGTTCATGACGCTGGAGGATGAAACCGGCATCGCCAATATCGTGGTGTGGCCGCAGGTGATGGAGCAATACCGGAAAGAAGTGATGGGCGCGCGGCTGATCCTGGTCGAGGGCTATATCCAGTCCAGCCCGGAACAGGTGACGCATCTGGTGGCGCAACGGATGTTCGATCGCTCGCACGATTTGATCGGGCTTGCCAACGATGCGCTGAGCCGCAAGCCTCCGGTGCCGGCGGGGCCCGCGCTGATCGAGCCGCTCAACGACGATCGCCGCGACCATCCCGACACCCCGGCGCAAAAAATCCGCCACCCCCGCAACGTCCGCATCCTGCCGCCGTCGCGGGATTTTCATTGAGGAGCGGCCGTCATTGCTAGCCTCCCTTACCGACCGCTGCAAAGAATCCTTCCGGTCCCTCCAGCTCGACCAGCCTCCTCCTGTCGATCAGCCAGAAACGATTTCCCACCGTCCGCACAAAACTGCGGTCATGCGACACCAACAGGCAGCTGGCCTGATGGACCATCAATTCGTCCTCCAGCGCCTCCTGTCCTTCGATATCGAGGTGGTTGGTCGGCTCGTCCAGCAGATAGAAGTTGGGCAGCGTCAGCCGCAGCAGCAGCATGCCGAGGCGCGCCTTCTGTCCGCCGGAGAGCTTTTCGATCGGACGGCTCTGCATCTCGATCGAGAGGCCGGCGCCTGCCAGCAATGTACGCGCCCGCTGGTCGCCGACGTCGAAGCGGCGGATGATCGTGCCCATCGGGGTGTCGACATCCGCAAGCCCGGCCAGCGCCTGATCGCAATAGCCGAGAACGAGCGATTGCGTGGCCTTCATGCCGGCCTGCGCCGCGTCCGGATGTTCGATCGCAGCATGCAGCATGGCGACGAGCCGGGTCTTGCCGGCGCCGTTCGGCCCCAGCAGCACGATGCGGTCTCCCTTGCAGATGAACTGCTTGCCGGTTTTGAACAGCAGCCGGCCATCCGGCGTCTCGACGCTGGCGTCGTCCAGCGTCAGCAGCACTTTTGCGTGGGTGCCGCGATTGGCCAGCCGGATAGTGCCGGCGGATCGTTCGAAATGCACGGGTTTTGCGGCATCTTCCAGCTTCCCGGCGCGCTGCTTCAACTGTCTCGTCTTCGACAGCAGCAGGTCGCTGCCGGAGTTGATGCCGATATTGTTGAGTTTGGCGGCCTGCTGGCGAAGCTGTTGGGCCGTCTTCAGGTCCTGTTGATAGCGCCGCTCGTCCGAGGCGTCGGCTTCGCGCAGGGCCGCGCGCGCCCGCGTATAAGGCCATGAAAACATGGGCGACGCCTCCGGCCGCAAAAACAGCGTCCGGTTCGTGGTCGCATCGAGAAAGGCGCGGTCGTGGCTGGCGATCACGACCGGAATCTCGCGCGGCAGCGCGTTGAGCCAGTTTTCGAGCCGGCTGATTTTCGCGAGGTCGAGATGGTTGGTCGGTTCGTCGAGCAACAGCACATCGGCGTCGGTCATCAGCACGCGGGCCAGCATCGCCAGCCGCTGCCAGCCGCCGCTCAACTGTTTCAGCGGCTTCTGCCGCAGCGCCTCAGGCACCTCCAGGGATTCCATGATAACATCGACCCGCCAGCCTTCGCTGAGCTGTTGGTCGGCGGACAATGCCTCCAGCACGGCCGCATGGAACGGCGTGTCCAGCAGCGTTTTCGGCACCTCCTGCTCGACATAGCCGACGTTAAGCCCGCGCGATCGGACGATTTCGCCTTCACTGGCTTCCATAGTGGCGGCCATGCAGCGCAGCAGCGTGGATTTTCCGCGGCCGTTGGCTGCGACCAGCCCGATCCGGTCACCGGGATTGACCACGAGATTCAGTCGGGAAAACAGCGGCGTGCCCAGCGTCACGCCGAGATTGCGGATCGTAATGAGCGTCATGATCGTTCTCTGGTCTTGCCGGCCATCACGACGTCGGTGGCACGCAGCCAGCATCGGACGTCAGTGTCAAAGCGCGGCGATGGATTGAAAATGCGGGCGCGGAACTCAAAACGCGCGACGCATGGCCACGAAGGGCAGACCAGAAAGATTTTTCGAGAAGAATGTCTGGTCAGCCCTGCAAACGCATTTGCAGGGCGTTGACCGGGCCACGCTGGCGATAATGCCGGAAGAATGTCGTCATCGCGCGGCCCTCCTTTCTCGGTTGACTGCACGGTCAAAATAACGCGCCCGGCAGGCGGGAGCAAGCCAAAGGCTCGCAATTTCAGGTTTTGCAGCCGCGAATAGTCGCGCTTGCGGCTTTCTGCGGACCGGATCAATTGCTATCGTCCGGCACCCGGCATCAGTCCGGGAGGATCGGGAAACAACCCTTGGGAGGAATAAATGCGTCAACTCATCGCGCTTGCGGGTGCCGTCGGCATCGCGCTCCTGGTCAGCACCGGCGCCTTTGCGCAAGTGCCGCCGAACCCCGACAATCCCAACGATGCGATCCCGGATGCGCTGACGCCGCCGCCCTATGGCGAGCCGATCAATCTGGAGACCGCCCGGAAGGTCGCCGCCGCCGCCCTCGCCGAGACCGCAAAGCGAAACTGGAACGCGTTCTGCATCGCGGTCGTCAACCCGAGCGGCGAACTGGTTTATTTCGAGAAGCAGGACAATTGCCAATATGCGTCGATCACGATCGCGCAGCACAAGGCGCGCACGGCGGCCCGCTATCGCCGCCCGACGCTGGTGTTCGAAACGCTGATCGGCAAGGGACCGTACTTCGCCTACCTCACGACGCTCGATGACGTGATCGGGTCCCGCGGCGGCAATCCGCTTGTTGTCGACGGCAAGATCATCGGCGCGATCGGGGTCAGCGGCGGCTCCGGCTCGCAGGACAACGTGGTGTCGCTGGCCGGTCAGGCGGCGCTGAAATAGCGTTGATGGAGATCGTAGGGCGGGTTAGCGAAAGCGTAACCCGCCATTCGCACTACCGTTGCGGACCCGACAGCGAGATGTCGCGTTCGGCGCGGAATACGTTGCCATACAGGTTCGAAATCCACTGGCGTCCGCGTGTCGTCCGGTTGAGGTAGCCGATTTCGGTCTGGATATGCGGCGCCACGCTGTTCCAGTAGAACTGCGGATAGCGATTGACGATATCGGCGGGGGAATCATAGCCAAGCTGGCGATTCATGCCGACCTCCTCGAACTCATGGTAGAGCGCGTTGGTCTTCCTGATGTAATTCGGATCGCCGAGCTGGCCGATGAAATCCGCCGCGCGAACGATCGAGGCTTCTTCGCCATGTTGCTGGCCTTCGATAGGAGGAAACCGGGTTCCTTCGATCGCCACCGCAATCCGCTGCGTGTCGAGCGGAATGATGTGCCGGATCCGCTCCATCACATAAAGCTTCGACCGGTCGACATGGTAGGGCATCAGGCTGGCGTCCGACGAACCGCGCGGCAGCGTCACCTTCTTGCCTGTCGCATCGATCACGAAGCCTTCCGCATCGTCTTTCTTGAAGAGGCCGCGCACATAACCGATGTCATGGGCAAGGCAGGCGATGATGATATGGGCGTAATCGTCCGCGGTCTGGTGGGTTTGCAACATCCGGCCGCAGAAGATCTCGTGTGCCGCCAGCGTGACGAGCAGCGTGTGCTCGACATTGTGGTACAGCGCATCGCTGTTGCCGATGCATTCCAGCGCGACGTGAGCGGCGTTCGGCACGATCTCCGCAAGCTGCTTCTCTGTAGACCCGAAGGCACTCCGCATGAAGGAACGGAGAAATTCCTCCAGGGCATTCGCCGCCAGCGCCGGTAAGGTCATCATTGGTGCTGCCCCGCCTCAGTGGCCCTCTCGAGTCAGTCCGTGACGTCCGATCACATTGCCGAAGACATCAAGCATAGCGCATCTTCGGCGCGCTGGCACCTGATGTCGGGTCGAAGGAGAGTTGAATTATATTGCGGTGCAGTTGTCGATGGCGGTTTCTTGATTTTTGCGTCACGTGGCGAAAGCGGCTAGGGGTGGTTGACGGTGACAGAAGCGATAGTGCTTGATCCTGGAGGCGGCGTCGGATGATGAGGCGTGTGGTTCGCTGGACGATCCGAATCGTACTCGGGATTTTTCTCATCCTCATCGCGGCCGTCGCGGTTCTATTCGTTTTGAAGCCCGAAGCCGCGTTGCTGTTGGCGCGCTGGTTATTCTCCAACCCTTGATTTCAATCACAAGACCGCCGGCGATCGCCGAAGGCGTGATCATCGCGGCGGATTGGGGGCATCCGGATGAAACCAACCGAAAATTGAATGCTGTTTTGGCGCAAAGCTTTCCCGTCGGAACAAGCGAGGCGGTATTGAAATCGAAGCTTGTCAGCCAGGGATTCAAGCCTTATCCGCCGCCGTCACCCAATTGCTGGCCACGTGATAGGCCTGCTCCGGTTGGCAGGGTCATTCAACCATGCCCCGCATATGATTCCGGCAAAACACTCAAGTATGAATGGCGTAACTTTCCGTGTGGCTATACCATCTCAGTTCAATGGACGACCGCAGGTAGCAGCGAAATCACGGGCATTTCCGGCGGCTACCACGCCGCTTGTCTGTAGCAGAAGGCCGAGTGGGCTTACCGGACAAGGTCGTCCGCCGGCAAAAGGTGGGCACGGTGCAAAAGCGCCTTTGCCCACCCTGCAACTCGCCGCCTAGAAATTCACCCGGTTCGAGATCGCGCCATCGACGACGAGATTCGAACCCGTTGTATACGAAGAAGCCGGACTGGCCAGGAATACGGCAGCGTTGGCGATCTCCTGCGGTGTCGCCATGCGACCGGTCGGATTGCGCGCCAGCGTATCGTGATAGCGCTTCGGCATGTTCTGCTCGACCATGTTCCAGACGCCGCCCTTGAAATACACCGTGCCCGGCGACATCACGTTGACGCGAATTTTCTTAGCCGCGTATTGCCGCGCCAGTCCCTTCGCCATGTGCACCAGCGCCGCCTTGATCGGACCGTACGAACTGGCGTTTTCCGCCTGCGCCGCCGACACCGATGAAATGAGGAGAAAGGCGGCGTCGCCAGTCTTCTCAGCCCCGGCTTCGAGGAACGGCCGCGCGGCCTCGAACGCGTGGACGGCGCCCAGCACATCGAGCCGGAAATTCTGCTCCCATGATGCGGCATCGCCGCCTTGCGCCATCGCGCCGGCATTGGAGAACAGCATGTCGATGCCGCCGAGCGCCTCGGCCACGCCCGATATCCATGATTTCAGCGCGGCCGCGTCGGTGATATCGACCGCGGCACCGGTCGCCCGCACGCCCTCGGCTTTCAACTCGACAACCGTGCTTGCGACCTGATCGGCATTGCGGGCGCAGACCGCGACGCCGGCGCCTTCGGCGGCCAGCGTCGCTGCAATGGCGCGTCCAATGCCGCGCGTGCCCCCGAGTACGACCGCGTTTCTTCCCTTCAGACCCAAGTCCATTTTGTTCTTCCTTTTGTTGACCGGCGCGATTGTAGCAGAACCGCGGAGCGGGCAAAGCGGCCTATTCGCCGTTGCTCAAAAGGCGCAAACCCATCTCAAGCCACGCGTCCTTGTCGCCTGTTCGCATAAACGGATATCGGCATAGCGCCAGTGAATGTCCGCTTTCGGCGAAGGCCGGACCTCGAATTTGATTGCGTCCGTCAAACATGCGACCTTGATCCCATCAAAGCGAGGAATCCCAATGAAAGCTGCCTTCATCGAACGGCACGGCGGGCCGGAAGTTCTGCAATTCGGCGAGATGCCGGATCCCGTGGCCGCGCCCGGCGAGGTCGTGGTCGATATCGTCGCCGCCAGCGTCAACGGCGCGGACTGGAAGGTGCGTGAGGGAAAGTCGAACCCGATTTCGCGATTCCCATACATTCTTGGACGGGATTTTTCCGGCGTCGTTTCGGCGGTTGGGCAAGGTGTCACTGACCTCAGTGTCGGCGACGAGGTTTTTGCCGTCTGCGACGTCGGCCAGGAGGGCGCCTATGCCGAGAAGATTGCGATCAAGGCCGCCATCGTCGCCAAAAAAACCGATCGCCTGTCGCATGTCGATGCCGCAGCACTGGCGCTGGCCGGGCTGACGGCGATTTGCACCGTCGAGGACACATTGAAACTGAAGGCGCGCGAGACGATCCTGATCCAGGGCGGCGCGGGCGGTGTCGCGAGCTTTGCCATCCAGTTGGCAAAGCATCTGGGCGCGCGCGTGATCACGACCGCAAGCGCTGCGAACCATGATTATCTCCGCCAAATCGGCGCCGACGAGATCATCGACTACAACGCGGTGGATTTTACCAAAGCCGTGAGCGGCTGCGACGCCGTGTTCGATACTGTCGGCGGCGATGTCGCGCAGCGGTCGTTCAGCGTACTGAAACCAGGCGGCCGGGCGGCCTTCATTGCCTCGGGCGCACAGGCGCCAAAGCCGGACCGCAGCGATGTCGTGGGCTTGCGGCCCAGCGTCGGACGTGACCGGCCGCATCTGGAGCGCATCGTGGCGCTGGTTGCGGCGGGGGCTATCCGTCCCCCGGAAGTGACACGCTACCGGCTCAGCGAAGCGGTCGCCGCGCACACCTTAAGCGAATCCCGCCACTTTCGCGGCAAGCTGGTTTTTCTGGTCCGCTGAAACGGCCGCGCTCGCCCGGCTGGCTCGATCAAGCAGCCTCCATCGCGAGCATGTCGCGGACCAGCGGCACGACCTTGCTTCCGTACAGTTCGATGCTGCGCATCAGCTTCTCATGCGGCAGCGGGCCGGCCGAATATTTCAGCTGAAAGCGGGCGATGCCGAGCGCCTTCACGGTAGCCGCGATCTTTCGCGCCACCGTCTCCGGCGAACCGACATAGAGCGAGCCGTGATCGGCCTCTTGCACGAACTCATCGCGGCCCATCGGCGGCCAGCCGCGCTCCTTGCCGATGCGATCGCGCATGGTCTTGTAATCGGGCCAGAGCTCCTCGCGCGCCTGCGCGTCGCTATCGGCGACATAACCCGGCGAATGCACGCCGATCGGCTTGACCGGGCGGCCGAACTGCTTGAAGGCGCGGTGATAGAGGTCAACATAGGGTGCGAACCGCTTCGGATCGCCGCCGATGATAGCCAGCATCAGCGGCAGGTCATAATGCGCCGCGCGCACCACCAATTCCGGGCTGCCGCCCACCCCGATCCAGGTCTTGAGCGTGCCGTGTTCGATCGGCGGAAACACATGCTGGTTATTGAGCGGCGGGCGCAGCTTGCCCTGCCAGTTCACCGCCTCCTGCTTCAGGAGCTCGGTGAACAGATCGAGCTTCTCCTCGAACAGCGCTTCATACTGGCGCAGGTCGAAGCCGAATAGCGGGAAGGATTCGGTGAACGAGCCGCGGCCGAGGATCACCTCGGCGCGTCCGCCTGACACCGCATCGACGGTCGCAAAACGCTGGAATACGCGGATCGGATCGTCCGAGCTTAGCACCGTCACCGCCGAGCCGAGCCGGATGCGGCTGGTGCGGGCGGCGATCGCCGCCAACACCGTTTCGGGCGAAGAGATCGCGAAGTCGGCCCGGTGGTGCTCGCCAAGGCCGATAAAGTCGATCCCGAGCTGGTCGGCCAGCACCGCCTCCTCGATGACGTTGCGGATCACTTGCGCAGGCGGCAGCGCACCGCCCAGCGCATCGTTGGTGACATCGCCAAAGGTATCGAGCCCAAATTCGAGCGGGGTGGTCATCTGACATATCCGGTTCTGGCGTGCGTTAGCGCATCGCGCCGTGAGTTTTCAATGTGCACGAACGGGAGGGGCGGGCTGCGAGAAGCTGGCCTCCAGCTAATAGCGGGTCTTCGAACGACAAGGCTGCGCCGGGAAACACATGGTTTCCGCGGGCGACGCAATAACACGGCATGATTTGGAACGGCTTGGTCTCACGATTAGCCCGCGGCTTGCCTCGACGGGCAAATCAAGATTTCCTGTCAAGCCGCTGCGAAGAAAATATTCCTCTTGCCCCGTCGGGCAAATCAGTGGCCTTTCTCCGCCCGTCTCACCCGACAAGAGGGGCGCTCGCGATCGTCACGAAACGCGCGGTGGGATGCGGTGGACGCGGAAGCTGCGACGGACGAGCGCGGCTGATGCGGACGGCGAAATCGTGTGGTTCCGACGCCCCGATGCTGGCGTCAAGTTGGCGGAGATATCCGTCAGCGACGGTGGCAACAAAGCCGGTCGCCGAGGAGAGCACGTTATAAGCCGTAAAACCATTGCGCAGGGAAGGCCAGATGTTCTCCGCTGAACCTGTATGCTCGTGTGCGCCTTCTTTTGTGCAAATTGCGCACGAGACCGCGGGTGCAGCGCGCACCCGGCTTTCCCTGCGCCCTCTGTTCTCAAAGAGGGACAAAGTTGATGCAAACCTCGGGCGCAGCGTGCCGCGAGAATACGGGCGCACATCTGAAATCGGAGCGACGTCATCCTGAGGTGCGAGCGCTTGCGAGCCTCGAAGGATGGCATCCCGCGGCCCATCCTTCGAGGCTCGCTACGATCGCACCTCAGACGGCGGGTACGTGCGGCCGCCAACCGCCTTATTACTCCGGCGCGGCACCGATCGGCGGGCCACCCGGCGGCCGGTGCAAAAAAGTGATCGACGCAAACGCGCCGATCCACGATCCGATCGCCGCAAACGCCACATAGACCCAGTTTTCGGTGTAGCTGATGACCGCGTAGGACGACAGCAGGTACCAGACGCTGCTCCAGGTCGCGGCCGGCACCCGCTTGCGCGCCACCACGGCCGAGGTGAACATGACATAGACCGCATCCGTTGCGGCGGTTGCAATCAAGACGGCCCCGGCGGTCAGGGGATCGATGGCGGCCATTGCAGTTCCTTCCTGAGTGAGGCAGAGCTTTTTGAAGGCTAGAGAAAGAGGGACGCTGATGCAAAGCTCCAGAAAAACGCCACGGGAAATTCTCTCCGATATCTGGACATCCGCCGGCGGCGATCCAGCCGCGCTCGATACGGTCACGCTCACCGGCGACGAAGCGCAATTGCCGTCATCGTTTCGCGTCGCCGCCGCAGCGCAGACCAGCGTGGCCGCGGCCGGTTTGGCGGCCGCGCAGATCTGGCAGTTGCGCAGCGGGCAATCGCAGAACGTCGCGGTCGATATGCGTCATGCTGTGGTCGAATGCCGGAGCGAGCGTTATCTGCGGGTCGACGGCAAGCCACCGCCGCCGGCCTGGGATGCTATCGCCGGCATCTACCGGACCCGCGACCAGCGCTTCGTGCGGCTGCACACCAATTTCCGGCATCACCGCGACGCCGTCTGCAAGGTGTTGAACTGCAAGCCCGAGCGCGACGAGGTGCAGGCGGCGCTGATGCAGTGGGACGGCGAGGCGTTCGAGACCGCGGCCTATGCCGGCGGCTGTGTGGTCGCGCTGATGCGCTCGCATGCGGAATGGTCGGCCACGCCGCACGCCAAGGCGCTCGCCGAATTGCCGCTGATTTCGATCGAGAAGATCGGCGACGCCGCGCCAAAGCCTTGGCCTCAACAAGATTGGCCGGAAGGCGACCGGCCGCTTTCCGGCATTCGCGTGCTCGATCTGTCTCGCGTGATCGCGGGGCCGGTCGCGGGCCGTACGCTCGCCGCCCACGGCGCCGATGTGCTGCTGATCTCCGGTCCGGATTTACCGGCGATCCCCTGGCTCACCATCGACACCGGGCGCGGCAAGCTCACGAGCTTTGTCGAACTCAGGAGCGAGCAGGGCCGCAGCGCATTGCGCGATCTGCTGGCGCAGGCGGATATTTTTTCGCAGGGCTATCGGCCGCGCGCGATCGCGGGCCTCGGGTTTTCGCCGGAGGAGGCGGCGCGCATCAATCCCGGCATCGTCTATGTGACGCTGTCGGCCTATGGCCATGCGGGGCCCTGGGCGGAGCGCCGTGGTTTTGACTCGCTGGTGCAGACCGCGACCGGATTCAACCACGCCGAAGGCGAGGCCGCCGGCGCCGATGGGCCGAAGGAATTGCCGGCGCAGATGCTCGACCACGCCACCGGTTACTTCATGGCGTTCGGCGCCATGATGGCCAAAGCCCGTCAGGCCTGCGAAGGCGGCAGCTGGCATGTCCGGGTATCATTGGCGCAGACCGGCCGATGGCTGTGGAATCTCGGCCGCGTCGGCGACGGTTTTGTGACCGAGGATTTGAAGGGGGAAACGGTGATGCCGTTTATCGAGGAGGTCGCTTCGGGCTTCGGAGCGCTGCGTTCGGTCAGGCATTCTGCGGTTTTGTCGAAAACGCCCGCGTTCTGGGCCCGCCCGGCGATGCCGCTCGGCAGTCATTCGCCGCAATGGCCGCCGCTCGATTGAGGTCCGCTGGCTTGTCTCTCCAAACTTTAACGACAAACGCTAAGCCTAATCGCGTTTTTTAGGTTGTTTGAAACATCAATTGGGCACTATTAGCGCACCGCAGGGGCAGTCCTTGCCGGAATCATCGCCGACTTGACCCGGACCGCATGTTCAACGAGTTTATTAAACGATTGCAAACGGTTAGCCGGAAGCAACTGGCGGTGGGCGTAGCCCTGCTGGTGCTGGCTGGCGCCGTTTACGGATTTGAGCATATCGGCGCCGCAAAGCCCGGACATTCCGAGGTGTCGAGCCAGTCCCGCAAGGGATTGGAGCGCTACACCCCGACGCCGGCCGAATGGGCCAGCCTGACGCTTCAGCCGGTCACCGAGCGGGCCTTCCGCGCCGAATATGTCACCGAGGGCAAGATCGCGATCGATGAGGATCGCTCCACGCCGGTGTTCTCGCCCTATACCGGCCGGGTCACCAAGCTTCTGGTCCGGCCGGGCGACAGCGTCATCAAAGGCCAGCCGCTGTTCGTGATTGAGGCCGCCGATACGGTGCAGGCGCAAAACGATTACATCGCGGCCATGACCAGCCTGAACAAGGCGCAGTCCGCGGTCAATCTGGCGCAGATCCAGGACACCCGCGCCAAGGATCTGTTCGAAGGCAAGGCCGTTCCGCTGAAGGACTACCAGCAGAGCCAGGCGACGCTGATCCAGGCGCAGAACGATTTGCGCTCCTCGCAAACCGCGCTGGAAGCCTCCACCAACAAATTGCACATCCTTGGCTTCAGCGACGACGACATCTCAACCTTTCGGCAAAAGGGCCGCATCAATCCGGAAACCACGGTTTTCTCGCCGCTCGCGGGCACCGTGGTTCAGCGCAAGGTCGGCCCCGGACAATATGTCTCCACCGGTGCCAGCGATCCGGTCTATGTCATTGGCGATCTCTCCACCGTCTGGCTGACGGCCTTCGTCCGCGAGACCGACGCTGCGAAGGTCTCTGTCGGGCAGGACGTCAGTTTCAACGTCATGGCGCTGCCCGGGCGGCCGTTGTCGGCACGCATCAATTATGTCGCCACCGCGATCGATCCGGCGACGCGCCGGCTGCTGGTCCGCGCCACCATCGACAACAAGGACGGTCAGTTGAAGCCGGAAATGTTCGCCAACGTGACGCTCTACTCCCCCAGCGACCATCCGGCCGTTGGCGTGCCGAGGCAGGCCTTGATCTACGAGGGCGACAAGGTCCGCGTCTGGGTCGCCCATGACGACAAATCGATCGAACTGCGCAACATCAGGCCCGGCCTCACCAACGGCGACCTCGTCGAGGTGACGGAGAATTTGAAGCCCGGCGAACAGGTCGTTACAAGGGGCAGCCTGTTCATCGACCGCGCTGCATCCGGCACTTAAACCCCCTTCAAGCCTTTGAAAGCTCCGGTCTGAATGGATCGCCTTGTCGCCCTTGCAGTCAGCCGCCGCTATTTGATGGTCGGCATGTTCGTCGCGGTGTTCGTCGGCGGCCTGATCGCATTCAAGCAGCTCAACATCGAGGCCTATCCCGATCCGACCCCGCCGATGGTCGACATCGTGACGCAAAGCCCTGGCCTGTCGTCGGAGGAGATCGAGCGCTACATCACGATCCCGATCGAGACCCAGGTCGCGGGCATCAAGAACCTGCGCACCATCCGCACCATCTCGCTTTATGGCTTGTCCGACGTCAAACTGCAGTTTTCGTTCGACTATACCTATGACGAAGCGCTGCAGCAGGTGCTGAACCGGCTGTCGCAACTCGCGCCCTTGCCGGGCAACGTGCAGCCGGGAATTTCGCCACTCAGCGCGATCGGCGAAATCTACCGGTACCGGTTGAAGGGGCCGCCGAACTACAGCGTGCTCGACCTGAAGACGCTGCAGGACTGGGTTTTGCAGCGCCGTTTCCGCGCCGTGCCGGGCGTGATCGACGTTACCGGCTGGGGCGGCAAGACCAAGACCTATGAGCTGCAGGTCGATTTCAACAAGCTGGTCGCCAATGGCCTGACGCTGCCGCAGGTGCTGCAGGCCGTCGGCAACGCCAACATCAATGTCGGCGGCAACACCGTCAATATCGGGTCGCAATCCGCCGTGGTCCGCGGCGTCGGCCTGATCCGTTCGATCGAAGATCTCAACAACACCATGGTCTCGCAAAGCAACGGCAATCCGGTGCTGGTGAAGGATATCGCCACCGTGACCGTCGGTGAGAAACCGCGGCTCGGCATCGCCGGAATCGACGACGACGACGACATCGTGCAGGGCATCGTGCTGATGCGGCGCGGCGAGCAGAGTTCGCCGACCATCACTCGGGTCGAGCAGGTCGTCGCCGCCATCAACAATTCCACCATCCTGCCGCCGGGCGTGCGGATCGAGCGCATTTACGACCGCAAGGACCTGATCGATCTCACCACCGCAACCGTCCTGCACAACATGGTGGTCGGGATCCTGCTGATCGTGCTGCTGCAATGGATTTTCCTGGGGGACCTGCGCAGCGCGCTGATCGTCGGCGCCACGATTCCGTTCGCGCTGTTTTTTGCCGTGATCATCCTGGTGCTGCGCGGCGAATCCGCCAATTTGCTGTCGGTCGGCGCCATCGATTTCGGACTGATCGTCGACGCAACCGTGATCATGGTGGAAGCGATTTTCCGCAGGCTGTCGCAAACCACGGCGCTGTCCGAAGCCGAAGAGAGCCACATTTCCTACGAGACCGCGATGGGGATGAAGACCCATGCCATCCTCTCTGCGGCTGCCGACGTGTCGCGTTCGATCTTCTTTGCCGCCGCCATCATCATCGCCGCGTTCATCCCGCTGTTCACGCTGAGCGGCGTCGAAGGCAACATCTTCGGGCCGATGGCGCGGACCTATGCCTACGCGCTGGCGGGCGGAATGCTGGCGACGTTTACGATCACGCCGGCGCTGAGCGCGATCATCCTGCCGTCGCATATGGCCGAGACCGAAACCTGGATCATGCGGCAGCTGGATCGGCTTTATTTGCCGGTCCTGAACTGGGCGATCGCGAACCGGACGATCGTGATGGCCGGCGCCGCCTGTCTCGTGGTCATGACCATCGTTTTCTCGCGGTTGCTCGGCCTCGAATTCCTGCCCAAGCTGGAAGAAGGCAATCTGTGGATTCGCGCCACGCTGCCGCCGACGATCTCGCTGGAGGAAGGCAACGCCTACGTCAACGAGATGCGCAAGATGATCCGTGCCCGGCCCGAGGTGGAAGCGGTGGTCTCGCAGCACGGACGTCCGGATGACGGCACCGACGCCGCCGGCCTGTTCAACGCCGAATTCTTCGCGCCGCTGAAGCCGGCGAGCGAATGGCCGGGCACCCATGACAAGGAAGTACTGACCGGGCAATTGCTTGCACAATTGCAGGACAAGTTTCCCGGCGTCGAATTCAACTTCTCGCAATATCTGCAGGACAACGTCTCGGAGGCGGTCTCGGGCGTCAAGGGCGAGAACTCGATCAAGCTGTACGGCAACGATCTGCAGGCGGTGAGCGACACCGCCAACAAGATCAAAGCCGTGCTCTCGACGGTACAGGGCATCACCGATCTTGCGGTGTTCACCTCGCTCGGCCAGCCCACCATCCAGATCGATATCGATCGCGCGCGCGCCGCTCGCTACGGCCTCGCGCCGGGCGACATCAACGCCACCATCAAGGTCGCGGTCGGCGGCGACTCCGCCGGCGACCTCTACGAGTCCGGCAGCGACCGGCATTTTCCGATCATCGTTCGTCTGGCGCCGGAGTACCGCAAGAGCGCCGAAGCGATCCAGAATTTGCGCATTGGCGTGGCAGGCCCGAACGGCGGAATCACGCAGATACCATTGAGTGAAGTGGCTTCGATCAAACTCGTCTCGGGTGCTGCCTATATCTATCGCGAACAGCAGGAGCGATATCTGCCGATCAAGTTCTCGGTGCGCGAACGCGACCTCGGCAGCGCTATCCAGGAGGCGCAGCAAAAGGTCGCCGAGCAGGTCCAGCTTCCGCCGGGATCGCATATCGAGTGGGTCGGCGAATTCGGCAACCTGCAGGACGCCATCAAGCGGCTGTCGATCGTGGTGCCGATCAGCTTGGCGCTGATCGCGGTGCTGCTGTTTCTCAATTTCGGTTCGATGGTCGATACCATGCTCGCCATGAGCGTGATCCCGATGGCGATCTTCGGCGGCGTGCTCGGGCTTCTGATTACGGGAATTCCCTTCAGCGTCTCGGCCGCGATCGGCTTCATCGCGCTGTTCGGCATCGCCGTGATGGACGGCATCATCATCCTGTCGCAGTACAATCAGCTGATCGACGAAGGCTATGAGCGGGTGCGGGCGGTGATCCGCACCGGCGAACTGCAGTTGCGGCCGGTGCTGATGACCTGCGTGGTGGCTGGCGTCGGGCTGTTGCCGGCGGCGCTGTCGGCGGGGATCGGATCGCAGGTGCAGAAGCCGCTGGCCGTGGTGGTCGTCACCGGCATGATGCTGGCGCCGCTGGTGATCCTGGTGACGCTGCCGGTGCTGATCTCGGTGTTCTCGCGCCGGGCGCGATGATCGCGCTCACGGCTTCCTGTGGGCACATGCCCATATTTTCTGCCCACTCGGTTTGTGGTTGACGGCACATGACGGGCATTCCTTGATGCGAAGGGATGAAAACCGCAGGAGATCGCCATGCGGATCGAGGAAAGCCAACGGGCGGACCAGGGAAAACCGGCCGCCACCGCCGAACAGATTCTCGGCGAAATCCGCGACTATTGCCGGGCGACGCAGACGGCCGAATCCACCTTTGGGCGGCTGGTCGTCAACGACGGCAAGCTGGTGTCACGCCTGCGCGATGGGGCCAGGATTACCACCGGCACGCTCGACAAGGTCCGCGTCTATCTGTCCGAGCATCGGGCCACGCCATCCACACCGGGCGAAACGCCGCCAATCGCGAGGCCGACCAACGGCGCCGCCACCGGTGCGATTGCGCCGCCCGGCTTCCGATTCTTCGACAACCGCCAAAAGTACCTGCTGTTCGTCTCGACCTGCAGCGAAAAGACCGAGGTCGGCAACCGGATTTCGCTCGAACTCGGCAATCTGCAGCCGGCGCCGCCGGCGCTTCGCATCTTCGATGCCGGGGTCGGCGACGGCACCGTGCTGTCGCGGGTGATGCGGGCGGTCCATGCCCGCTTCCCGACCATGCCGCTCTATGTCGTGGCCAAGGAAATCAGCTACGAAGACGTCCGCCTGATGCTCGAGAAGATGGCGGACCGCCTGTTCGAACATCCCGCGACCGTACTCGTGATCACCAACCTCTATTACGCCGAGGCGCCATGGCTGACGCCGCGGTCGGCGATGGCAGCCCAAGGGCTGATCTGGAAGGATGTCGCGCTGTCGGGCAACACCGCCCACGGCTTTGCGGAGCAGATCGGCGAACTCGAAGGCTTCCTGGCCGAGAACTGGCGCGCCGGGATCAGCCCGGCCACCGGCAATCCGGTCTATACCAGGCCGATCATCCTCACGCTCAGGCGCGAGGACCATTCGTTCCTGCTCGACCCCATCATGCCGCGGCCGGGCCGGGTGATGGCCGATTACGACCTCGTCATCGCCTCGCAGCCCTACCGGGCGCGGGCGAGCGTCGCGTTCAAGGCCTCCAAGGTGGTGACGCCCCTGGTCAAGTCGCTGCGGCCCGGCGGCCGGCTGATCGGCATCCATTCGCACGGCAAGGATCCCGGCATCGAGATCATCGATCAGGTCTGGCCCGGTGAGGATCCCTTCAAGACCGACCGCTACGCGATCCTGCGGCAGGTCAAGCACGAACTCGGCTCGGCGGCGCGGCACTATAATTTCAACGCCTCGTCCGACGCCCGATCGATCTTCCGCTATCGCATGCACACGCTGCCGGACGAGGTCAGCGGTCCGATCGGAACCTCGACGCTGTTTGCGGCCTGGAATGCCGCGATCTATGTCGCGCAGATCGAGGATAACAGGCTGTCGGAAGTGGTGCGCGATGGTCGCTACCTCGAAGCCACCGACCGCGTCGTGAGGAAATATGGCGGCCTGTGGTTCAACGATGAAACCTATGTGATTTCGCGCCGCCGTGCGCCGGCATGAACGGGGAGGGGCGTGTGACCGGATCCGACCGCGCAACATCCGTCCGCCTCGCTGGGCTATTGCCGTCGGCCTCGGTCGAGGTCTCCTCGCACGGGCGTCAATTGCAGGAGTTACGCGACAATTTTCCGGCGGGCACGGACGTCACGATCACGTTCCTGCCCGGCGACAATTATCGCCACAACATCGAGACGTCAGTCGCATCGCGCCGCGTCGGCTTCAATCCGGTGCCCCACATCGCGGCGCGCGAGATGCCGTCGTGCGAAGCGCTCGACGATTTTCTGGCGCGGGCATGCGGCGAGGCCGGCGTGACGCGCATCCTGCTGATTGCAGGCGATGTCGCGGCCGCCAAAGGCCCGTTCCGGTCGTCGTTCGATGTTGGCGCCAGCGGCCTGATTGAAGCGCACGGCATCGCGTCGGTGAGTGTGGCCGGCCATCCCGAGGGCCATCCGTTTCTGAAGGCTGCGGACGCCTTCAAAGCGCTCGGGGCATGGCGGAACTGGGGACGCGAGCGAAATATCCGCGTCGATGTCGTGACGCAATTCTGCTTCGAAAGCGCGCCGATCCTGGAATGGATCGGCGAACTCAATGCGCACGCTATCGACCTGCCGGTCATCGTCGGCCTCGCCGGTCCCGCGACGCCGGCGACGCTAACCAAATTCGCGCTCCGATGCGGCATCGGCAATTCGATCCGCGCGCTGCGCGGCCAGATCGGCCGGTTCGGGCGGCTGCTGACCGATGCCGGACCGGACGATGTCGTGCGCGGCTTGCGATCGGCGCCGGCGAGCGCGACCGCATCGGTCGCCGGTTTCCACCTGTTCCCGTTCGGCGGACTGCGCAAGGCGAGCCGGTGGTTGCGCGAGTACGGCCACGACCCGCTCCAGCCGATGGAGCGGGCTGCCGGTTATCCGAACCCATAAAGTCGCACCGGGTTGTCGACCAGAATCTTTTTGCGCGTCGCGGCGTCCGGCGCCCACACCGGAAGCTGGTTGAGCAGCCGCCCGTCGTCGATCTGGAACAGCGGCGTGACGTCGGTGACCTTTCGTCCCGGCGGTGTCACCGAATCCGGATGCGGCCAGTCGGTGCCCCAGATGATGCGGTCGACATTCACCGCGATCAGCGCCTTGGCCAGCGGCGCTGCGTCGGCATAGTCGGGGCCGTGCTTCGAGGCCCGATAGGCACCGGAAATCTTCACATAGGCCTTGCCGGACTTCATCAGTTCCAGCAGGTCGGCAAAACCCGGCTGGTCGACGCCGAGCTCGGCCTGCGCGCCGCCGAAATGATCGAACACCACCGGCACCGGCGAGACGGCGACCAGATCCTTGGTCGCGGAGATCATGGCAAGGCTGGTGAACAGCTGAACGTGCCAGCCGCGCGCCTTGACACGATCGACTGCCGCCGAGAAGCGCGGCCGGCCGACGGAGGGGTCGTTGACGCCGCCGGTGGCGAGGTTGAGCCGGATGCCGCGAAAGCCCTGCTTGTTCATGGTGTCGAGATCGCTCTCCGGCGTCTTGTCATCGATCACGGCAACCCCGCGCGCGGTCGCGCCGCGGGCCATGATGCCGTACAGCGTCGACGAATTATCCGGCCCGTAGACGCTGGGCGTCACGATCACGACGCGCTCGATATGCAGCGCCTTGTGCAGTGCCGACATTTCTTCGGGCGACGCCAGTTCCGGCGTATAGACGCGGCCGGCGAAGAACGGGAATTTCTCGGGATCGCCGTGGATATGGGTATGGCAGTCGCAGGCGCCGACCGGCATCTCGAAATTCACCGGCGTCGAGGGCTGCGCCGCTTTGGCAAGCACGGTCTTGTTGTTCATGATTACTCCGGTCGCGATGGAGGCAAGCATCATACTGCGTCGCGTCAGCATTGGCGGTTCTCCCTGGCGTGTTCTGCTCTTGATGTTTCGTTGGTCGCGCTGAGACGGATTAGCGATCCGGTCTTCGCGTCGGCGTTCTCCCGATGTCGGCGCCCGACGTTGTCTCGCCGCGGCCACGACACGAGACTATAGCGGTAAGTGCGAGGCGGGAAGGGCGGCTCCATCCGGGTATCGCTTGGCGCCCATCGCGCAAGCCGGCTAATCGAACCAGAGGCCTCTCGGATTTGACTAATCATTTCCGCCCCAAGGGATCAGGCATATCAAGACCTCATGACGTGACTATATGATCCCGCGGCGTGAAAGCCCGGGCCGTTGAAAATTCTTCCGCCCGATCGAGGGCGCAGGGAACGCCGGGTGCTTGCTGCACCCGCGGTCTCGTGTGCAAAGTGCACAAAGGAAAACGCACACGAGCATACAGGTACAGTCGGAGCATTCCGGCGTCCCTGCGCAATGGCTTTACGGCTTATGGCGCGCTCTCCTCGGTGAACGGGCTTTCTTGTCACCGTCATCGGCGGGATACTTCCCACCAACTTGACGCCGGCATCGGGGCGTCGGAACCACACGCTTTCGCCGTACGCGTCCGCCACGCTCGTCAGTCGCAGCATCTGCGTCCACCGCATCCCACCGCGCGTTCGTGACGATCGCGATCCGCCCCTCTCATCGGGTGAGACGCGCCAAGCTAAACCATTGATTTGCCCGACGGAGCAAGAGGAATATATTCTCCAGAAGGCCTTGACAGCATTTCTTGATTTGCTCGTCGCGTTGTTTTGTCGCGGGCTGGTCGCAAGATTTTTCTTGCGCGCGAGGCGACGCAGTCGGGTTTGCGATTTCAGCCTGAAGGAATAACGATGGGAATCATCGTGACAGGACGCGCGATGCAGCAGAGTAAAGTGCACTGTCACCGTAACTCCGCCCGGAACGAACGCGCGACGATAATTCGACATGAGGCGCAGGATAGCACATTGACGTTGTAGCTGAGCGGCGGATTACGCCTGCGGCTAATCCGCCCTACGAGCTCAGGGATTTTCTCTAGCGGCGCGGGACAATCCGCATTTTGCTGACTACCATTGTAGTCTCTTCAGCGAGCACTGTTTTTGCCGTTTCTTCGATAGCGTTTAGGCGACTTTCAGAAAAATGTATGCTGTTGGGATCGGTGTCAAAACTGACTTCAACCACCAGCACCTTGATGCGCCCTTCGGGGTTTTCAAATTCCCATTCGAACCAAGTCCTGAGGACGCCGTCGATGCGCTCCAGGTGCTGACGGACTATTGCTTTGTCGTGTGCCAAAAAAGACTCCAATCAGCGTCCGGCGTGGACGATCGCGGCGCAAAGATCCAGGACGTCGAGCATCGCGTCTCGGGCTTCTTCCGCCTTCTGCTCGTTTTCAAATAGGAAACTAACCGAAGGCGACCGGCCCTCCTGCTGAAGATTGAAGCCCGGCATGATGTCACCGGTGGGTGCAGAAATTTCGGCAATATTGGTGATCTTCCACGGCATGAGCGTTCTCCTTAATCGGGACCGTAGCACAATTCTGGTGTCCGATAGCCGCCGCCCTTAATGGACACCAGAATTCACCGTTGGACGTCCGGCCGCGCTTGATGAGAATATGCCTCGGAAACGCATTTCGCCGTTTAGCGGGTCGAACATTGCGCAGCGATCCCATTCGTCAGCGACGAGGTGGTAGTATCGTTCGCCGAAACCATCTCCGATCTTCTCGCTGCCGTCGCAGCGAAAATATCCGACATAATCGGATCGTGATCGCAAAAAATCCCCGCACTACTGCCCCGACGGCGTGCGCAATCCGTGCCAGGCGTCGCGCACCTGGTGGTAGTGCACCTCGGGCAGATAGTCGGGCGTATTGAGCGCGAGCGTCTTGACGTCGAGGCGGCCGACGGCGCTGAGCAGGGTGTAGGAGGCGATGACGCGGTCGCGCAGCGCGCCGATCAGGCGCGCCCTGGCCGAGATCAAATCCTGCTGCGAGTTCAGCACGTCGACGGTGGTGCGCTGGCCGCCGGCAGCTTCCTTCTGCACACCCGCTAGCGCCACGCCTGCGGCGCGAACTTCGGATTCGGAAGCGGTCACCGCGATCTTGGCGCCTTCATTGGCGACCCAGGCGCTGATCGCCGCGGTCCGCGCCTGGTTTCGCACCTGATCCAGCACCAGCCGGCTTTGGGCGGCGACTTCCTTGGCCTGCCGGGTCTGCGAGGCCGCGGTGCCGCCATCGTAGATCGGCTGGTTGAGTTGACCGACGACGGAGGCCTGATCCGTCCCGAACGTGCTGAGCGTGGGATCCGCGTCGCGGCTGCGGCTGACGCTGCCCTGCACCGTGATGGTCGGCATCAGGCTGCTTTCGGCGACGCGGATCGAGGTCGACGCGACATCGACGTCGAACCCCGCCGCCACCACCGCCGGATTTTCCCGGAAGGCGAGGCTGGTGGCGTCGTCGCGGCTGCGCGGCAGATAGCGGTCCACGGTTTCGGCGGGACGGAGCTGAGCGGGCGGGTTGCCGATCACCTGGGCATAGGTCGCCTGGCTGATGGCAAGATTGACCTCGGCGGCGTTGAGATCGGCGAGGCCCCGGTTGAGCCGCGCTTCGGCCTGCGCGGTGTCGGTCGGGGTCACGTCGCCGGCATTGAGGCGCTTCTGGGTGATGCCGAGGGTTTCGCGCAGGAACGTCGACATTGGCGCGCTGTGCCTCGACCAGCGATTGGTTGGCGAGCACGTTGGTATAGGCGGTGACGGCGTCGAGCAGCACGCCCTGGCCGACATTGCGCAGCGCCTCGCGGCCGGACTGCACCTGCAGTTCCGCCACCCGCACGCTGTTGGCGGTCTTGAAGCCGTTGAACAGCGTCTGCGTCACCGTCACCCCGATGGTCCAGGGCTTCAGGCTCGCCGATTGGACGGTATTGTCGGGCAGCAGGTTGCGCACCGCCTGCATGCCGGCGCTCAGGCTGGCGATGATCTGCGGCCGATAGCCCGCCAGCGCCTGCGGCACGTTCTCGTCGGTGCGCGCGCTGGCGCGCCCGTTCGGCGTTGAGCTGCGGATTGGTCTGATAGGCCTTGGCCAGCGCCTCCGGCAGGCTTTCGGCGGCCGCGGGCGCAGCAAACGCGACGCAAGTCAACACGCCAAGGCAAATGCCCGATCGAAGCACGCGCCTTCCAACGTCGCCAATTCTAGCGGCACGCCCAACCATATGATCCCGCAACAACTCCGGCCGTCCGCCCCCGCCGACGCCCTCGACACATCTACCTGTTTAGGGGGCGGTGCCGCCACAGGCAAACGGCCGCGCGACATCTCGCACATCAATTCAGTGCTTGGCTGTTGCCGGTTCGTCACAGACGAACAGCCGTCATAAATGCGCTATAGCTCATGGCGGCTGGCGTCCGATTCCAGGGCGGTTGGCTGTGCCGTGGTGTCCCGGGGCCGCATTTGATGCCAAAGCTGTTCTCCGACCCCGAAGCGATCGCGGAGGACATCATCCGCGATGTCGGAACCAACCTCGTGGTCGGATTGCCGCTCGGGCTCGGCAAGGCCAACCACGTCATCAATGCGCTCTACGCCCGCGCCGCCGCCGACCGCTCGATCAACCTGACGTTCTTTTCCGCGCTGACGCTGGAAAAGCCGAAGCCGACCAATCTGCTCGAACGGCGCTTTATCGCCCCGGTGATCGACCGCCTGTTCGGCGGCTATCCGGATCTCGCCTACGCCGACGCGCTGCATGCCGGCGCGTTGCCGCCGAACATCAAGGTGATCGAGTTCTTCTTCCTGGCGGGAAGGTGGCTGCACGTGCCGTTCGCGCAGCAGCATTATATCTCCGCGAACTACACCCATGCCGTCGTCCTATCTGCTGGCGCGCGGGCTCAACGTCGTCACCCAACTGGTGGCCAAGCGCGTGGTCGACGGCGCCGCGCGCTACAGCCTGAGCTGCAACACCGATACCACGCTGGATATCTTGCGCGCGCGCGCCGAAGGCCGCGCGTCGTTCAAGCTGATCGGGCAGGTCAATTCCGAACTGCCGTTCATGCCGGGCCTGGGCGACCTGCCGGCGGACGAATTTTCCGCGGTGCTCGACAGTCCCGAGACCGATTTTCCGCTGTTCGCGCCGCCGGCCGAGCCGATCAGCGACACCAAATATGCCATCGGGCTGCATGCCGCGGGCCTCGTGCCGCGACGGCGGCACGCTGCAGATCGGCATCGGGCAGGTCGGCGACGCGCTGGCGCAGGGCCTGATCGTTCGCCATCGCGACAACACGCAATTCCACGCCATCATGAAGCGGCTCGCGCCCGGGACCGAACAGCTCTCGGCGCTGGAGACCGGGCCGTTCGAGAAGGGCCTCTATGGCGTCAGCGAAATGCTGTTCGAGGCGTTTCTCGGCCTGATCGAGGCCGGCATTCTCAAGCGCGAAGTCGATGGCGTGATGCTGCACGGCGCGTTCTTCCTCGGGCCGAAATCGTTCTACCGCGCGCTTGCGCGAGATGCCGCCCGACCAGATCGCGCGCATCCAGATGATGCCGGTGTCGTTCACCAACGAGCTCTATGGCGACGAGGCTGCAAAACGCCGCGCGCGCGTCGATGCCCGCTTCGTCAACAACGCGATGATGGCGACCTTGATGGGGGCTGCGATTTCCGACGGCCTCGAGGACGGCCAGGTCGTCAGCGGCGTCGGCGGCCAGTATAATTTCGTGGCGCAGGCGTTCGCGCTGGAAGGCGCGCGCTCGGTCCTGGCGCTGGAAGCGACGCGGCAGGCCGGCGCCAGGGCGCAATCCAATATCCGCTGGAACTACGGCCACGAGACCATTCCGCGGCATCTGCGCGACGTCTTCGTCACCGAATATGGCGTTGCCGATGTCGCGCGGAAAATCCGACGCCGACGTGATCGCGGCGATGCTGCAGGTGACGGATTCGCGTTTCCAGGACGAACTGGCGCGCATGGCCAAGGATGCCGGCAAGCTGCCGAAGAATTTTGAAATTCCGCCTGCGCATCGCGAGAATTTTCCGGAGCGGATCGCCGAGGCGCTAAAACCCGCGCGCGAGGCCGGGCTGTTGCCGTCATTTCCGTTCGGCAGCGATTTTACCGAAGTCGAGCAGCGGCTGATCCCGGCCCTGCAGGTGCTGCAGGAAGCGCAGCGTACGCCGCTGAGATTGCCGGGATTGCTGTGGCAGGGGATTTTCGCAGCCGCCGGATGCGGCGGACAGCGAATGCCTGGCGCGGCTCGGGCTCGACCGCCCGCGAGTTTGGCCGAGCGCGCCTATCGCGCGCTGGTCAGTGCGGCGCTGGTGAGGAGCAGGGCGGGGTAGCTCGGCAGATCGTCATCGCGAGGAGCCGCAAGCATGGACTGGATAGCAGATGGCGCACGTTCTTCAGCGGCCTCTATGCGATCGCTTCGCGTTCGCTCGCAATGACGGAGGAAAGAGCTCTACCTGTTCTTGTTCACCGGCTTGCGCTTCTCGATGAACGCCGCCATGCCTTCGGAGCGGTCTTCCAGCGCGAAGGTCGAGTGGAACAGATTGCGCTCGACGTTCATGCCTTCCGACAGCGGCGTCTCGAAGGCGCGGTTGATGGCTTCCTTGGCCATCGCGGCGGCGGGCTGCGACATCGAGGCGATCTTTTCCGCGGCCGCCAGCGCCTCTTCCATCAATTTGTCCGCCGGCACGACGCGGCTGACGAGGCCCGAGCGTTCGGCTTCGGCGGCATCCATCATCCGGCCGGTGAGGCAGAGATCCATCGCCTTGGATTTGCCGATCGCGCGCGTCAGCCGCTGGGTGCCGCCGATGCCGGGGATGGTGCCGAGCGTGATTTCCGGCTGGCCGAATTTCGCGGTGTCGGAGGCGATGATGATGTCGCACATCATCGCGAGTTCGCAGCCGCCGCCGAGCGCATAGCCGCTGACGGCCGCGATCGTCGGCTTCCGGCAGCGTGGCGACGCGGTCGCCGCCGATCGCGGCGAAATCGCTGGAAAACATGTCGATGAAGGTCTTCGGCTGCATTTCCTTGATGTCGGCGCCGGCGGCGAACGCCTTTTCGCTGCCGGTGAGCAGGATGCAGCCGATCTTGTCGTCGGCCTCGAGGTCATCGACGGCGGCCGCGATCTCGCGAAACACGCCGAACGACAGCGCGTTGAGCATTTTCGGCCGGTTCAGCGTGATGATGCCGACCGCGCCCTTGCTCTCGACAATGATGTATTCGAACGTCGCCATGATCCACCCCGGTGCCTGATTTCGCGGGCAATGTGCCCGCTGGCGGGATGGGCTTCAAGTGGGGCAACGGCCGGCGGCCGGACGCGCTGCCGCGGCGTCCGGTGCGCGGCTTGCTCACGCCATGAACATGCGCGCGGCGGAGGCCATCGTCAGCAAGGCGCCGAAGGCGATGAAGATCTTGCCGATCAGCGAGGTCTGATCCCAGGTCGAGCTGTCGTCTGCCGGAGGCCAGTGCCGGCGGCTGCGGGCGTGGGCTTGGCCGAGGCCATCGCGACGGTCTGCGTCGACGGCGGCGGGTTCTGTCTGCAGCGCCCGATCGACGTCGTTGAGCTGATCGGAGGCGACCACCGGCGCATCGGCTGCGGCTTGCGCGTCGGCCGGCTTGTCCGCTGCGGCCAGCAGCATCGTGTTGGCCTTTGCCGTCATCGCGCTGGCGCTGTCGGCGGGGGCGTCGGCGGAAGTCAGTTGCGCATTGGCGTTGGCGACCGAGGCCGGGATCGCGGCTGGCGTGTCGCCGGCGGCGTCGGCGATCCTTCTCGGTGGCTTGTCCGGCTCTCGGCGGATTTCGAGCGACCTTGCCGGCGTTGCCATGCGCGTAGCGTTTCCAGTGCCGCGAAGCCTGCCTGACGGATTTGGCTGATGTCGCGCTGTCCGATTTCGAAGTCGTGGCCGCGCTGTCGGCGCTGGCTGCCGTTGCCGGCGACGGCGCCGCGAAACATACGAACAGCCCTGTCGCCAGTATCAACGCCGAGCGCCCGCTGGCTTTGATCGTCATTTGGCAATCTCCCCATTTGCCCGCCCCCGAAGCGAAATGAGACCCCGCCGCGTGTCCACAGCGGGGCAGAAAAAGGGAATCTTCGGGCAAGACCGGGCGAAAGCAGGGCAACGCGCTGTCGAACCGTCAGGCGATTACCGCTGCATTTGCTTGCCGCGCGGATTTCTAGCGGCGGTGCGGCGGGTGCGAGCCGGCGCAATCGATGTTATGAGCCTGCCAGGACGGAACTGAGCTGTCCCGATTCCCGGACGGGGCCGTTCGATCATGCTGCCGACGGGATGTCAGATCACGACTTCGTGATCGTGGCATCTCCGATGTAACAAATTGAAAGATCGACCGAATTGCAATGTGGGAGCGCGCGTGCGCGAACGTGAGGACGAATGGACCGGCCTGATGCGGTCGGCCATTTCAGGCGACAGTGCGGCGTATCATCGCCTGCTCAAGGCCGTCACGCCGGTGCTCCGGGCGGCGGCGCGCCGCGGTCTGGCGCGGGCGGGGCAACCGGTCGATCAATCCGAGGACATCGTGCAGGACATTTTGCTGGCGGTGCATTTGAAGCGGCATACCTGGGACGCCAACGCCCCGTTTGCCCCATGGCTGTTTGCGATCGCCCGCAACAAGCTGATCGATGCGCTGCGCCGCCGCGGACGGCGGATTTTCGTCAACATCGACGATTTCGCCGAGACGCTGCCGGGCGAGCCGCCGGCCGAGACCGCTTCGGCGAGCGAGGTCGCCGCGCAGCTGCAGTCGCTGCCGGCGCGCCAGCGCGACGTGCTGCAGTCGATCGCGGTCGACAGCGCCTCGATCAAGGATACGGCGGCGAAATTTTCGATGAGCGAGGGCGCGGTGCGGGTGGCGCTGCATCGCGGGCTCGCCAGCCTGACGGCGAAGTTACGGGAACAATGAGAATGGATACCGATCAGCTCATTCGAACCCTTGCCGCCGACAACGCGCATCGCGCGCGGCCGGTCGGCTTTGCGCTGATGCTGGCGCTGCTGGCCGCGGCGCCGGTCTCGCTGCTGATGTTCTTCACCGAACTCGGCATCAGGCCCGACGTGATGACCGCGATGCGCAATCCGTTCTTCGACCTGAAATTCGCGGTGACGCTGGCGCTGGCGATCTCGGCGATCGCCGTCAGCCTGCATCTGTCGCGGCCGGAAGCCTCGTTGCGCGGCTTCGGCTGGCTGCTGCTGATCCCGGCCGGGATTCTGACCGCGGGCATCGGCGGCGAGATGATGATGCCGCAGCGGCTGCCGATGATGACGCGGCTGGTCGGCAACAATTCGCGGGTTTGCATGACGGCCATTCCGCTGATGTCGCTGCCGATCCTGGCGGGCGCGCTGATCGGCCTGCGCCACGGCGCGCCGGCGCGGCCGGCGGTTGCCGGCGCCATCGCCGGGCTGTTGTCGGCAGGACTGGCGGCGACGCTCTACGCGTCGCATTGCACCGATGATTCACCGCTGTTCGTGGCGACCTGGTACACGGTCGCGACCGCGCTGGTCACGGCGATCGGCGCGCTGGCCGGATCGAAGCTGCTGAGGTTCTGAATTTGGATCCCGTCCCAAGGCCGGGACGACGCGAATTATCGGTAGCTCACGCCGCCGGCGCGTTCTGCTGCATGCGGTGGAAGCGCAGCACCTGCTGCGCGGTCGACGGCCGCAGCCGCTCATAGGTGTCCTTGCAGGCCGCGATGTCGGTCGGCTCGCCGCCGGACAGTTCGTCGCGCATGTTGATGATCGCCTTCACGGTCGACCACGACAGCCCGGCGACCTTCGCCAGGATCATCACGCCTTCGGCCCGGGTTTCGATCATCATGTTCTCGGCGATCGCGACCGGCACGTTGGCGAGCGCTGCGATCGACGCGTTGGCCTCGTCGAATTTGCCGGCCTCGGCGAATGACGCCACCTGGAATTCGTCGAGCCGGCCGTCCTCATAGAGCGACTTGACCAGCGCGTGGGCGATCGCGGTGTTCCTGGTGATCGCCGACGGCGCCGAGCGCGCGCGCCGCGTCGCCTCCTTGACCGCGGTCGGCACTTCGCCCGCCTGCTGCGGGTTGGCGGCTTCCAGCCGCTGCCGCACGGTGTCGGACGCCTTCGCCAGCAGCTTCAGATAGAGATGCCGCGGAATGGTCGGACGCAGGCCGATGCAGGTCGCAAGATTGTCGTCGCCTTCGGCGCGGTTGACCAGGCGCGTAAAGCCGCGCTCGGTGAATTCGGCGCCGGGATTGTTGACGGTGCTCTGGATCACCTCGTCGTTGCCGCGCTGCACCAGCACGTCGGTGACCGCGCCGCTCAGTACCTTTCGGGTCGAGATCGCCATCAAATGCGCCTGGCTCTTGCTGCGCGCATTCTCGATCAGGGTATTGTCGTCGAGCCGCGCCGATTGCGACAGCACCGGGCCCGGCGACCTCGATGACGTCGTCGAATGCCAGCGCGCGGATCGTCAGCGGCGGCGCGGTGTCGATCGGGGCGAGGCGGTTGGCCAGCAGCGTCTTGGCGGAGGTTTCGATGTGATCCATCAGGCACTGGAACACGTCGTCGAACAGCCCGACCTGCTCGTCCGAATAGTCCACCGCGCCGTTGATGAAGAGATCGGTCACCCGGCGCAGGGTCTCGACCCGGCGCGCGACGGTTCCGTGCGCGAGCGTGGTCTGCAGCTCGTCGAGCAGACTTTCGGGGGCGGTAGCGGACTTCGAACTCATGACTCTATCCTGGAGTAATATGCCGGTGACGGTTTCTCCGTCACCGGAAACTGAAAATATCGGATCAGGCGCCGGCGATGCGATTGCGTCCCCGTGCCTTGGCTGCATAAAGCGCGCTGTCGGCGCGCGCGAGAAATGTGTCCGGGTTCTCGTTCGGCTTCAGCGTCGCGACGCCGGCGGAAATCGTCACCTTCATGCCGGGCGAGAATGCGCTCCAGTCGAGATCGGCGATAATCGCGCGCAGCCGGTCGAGCGCGCGCACGGCGTTGTCTGCCGCCATATCGGGCAGCACCAGCAGGAATTCCTCGCCGCCATAGCGGCCGAACCGGTCGATGCCGCGGATGTTGGCGAACATGGTGATGGCGAACGTCCGCAGCACCTCGTCGCCGGTCGGGTGGCCATAGGCGTCGTTGATGCGCTTGAACCAGTCGAGGTCGATCAGCGCGATCGAGCAGGGCGTGCCGCTGCGGCCGGCGCGGGCGATCTCCTCGTCCAGCATCCGCATGATGCAGCGGCGGTTGTACGAGCCGGTCAGTTCGTCGAGTTCGGCGAGCTCCTCGATCCGCTTGTAGGCTTCCTTGAGCTTCAGCCCGCTCTGATAGAGCGACTGCTTCATCGAGCTGGAGAAGATGCCGAGGAACATGCAGCGCCCGATGGTCAGGACGAACACCAGCATCGTGGCAAAGCGTTCGAGGTAGCTGCCGTGCGGCATCGAGATCGGTTTGTCGGTCAGCAGGAACAGCCCGGCCAGGCCGATCGCCATCGCGGTCCAGATCATCATGGTCTGGCGCGGCGTCGAGCGCAGCGAACTGAAGCTGAACACGATGAACAGGGTGCACAGGAACATCACGCCGACTTCCGGCGCGATCTAGGTGAACGCCAGCGCGATCATCATGCATGGCGGTCGACTGCGGCGCGACCAGATAGTGATCCCTGAAGCGGTCGTTGAAGCCGAGTTCCGAAAGCATGATGCCGCAGGCGATCAAGGTCAGGCCGCAGGCGGCATAGGCCGGGGCCGATCATGCATCGGGATCGTGCCGGCCTGCGCATAGAGCAGCAGGATCCGCGGCATCGATGACATAGCTGACGCCGATCATGGCCAGGATCTGGCGGCGCTGCTTGGCGCGGCGCGCCAGCGCCTTGCGCCGTCGGCCTGGCAGCCACGCCATCCAGTTCGGCCGCAATCGGATTCACGAATGAGGACGCAGCGGTGCCCATGGTCTCGCCGTTGGTGGAACCCGCGAAAAAATCTAAGTGGGAAAGCCTTTAGGTTTGGTATCTTTTGGAACCGAATCTGGTCCGTTAAAACCCTGCCATTGCCCTGTTTCGCAACGGAAATCCGTTGCATCCGGAGCTGCCGGATCGCGAGGCGGGCGGGCCGTCGGGCTGTAAGCAGATGCTGCCTTGCGGCCCAAGCCTTGGTAAGGTCGGCACGGACGGCGCGATATCTCAGGAAAGTATTTCCGTATTATGATACCAATTTCGGGGCTATGTCCGTTTTCGCGAGTAGAAAGGCTGCCCGGCAATCAGCGTTCTGTGGGGTAGATCACACATGCAATCCGGACATTGCCGTATTGTGAAGAATCTTGCCTCCCCCATCGAACCAGCCGCCACCCCCATCCGACCAACCTTGCGAGACGGCCATTGAGCGCGACACAGGCGGCTTCAGACGAGGTTCTGATCGCCCGGATCGCCCAAGGCGACCGGCTCGCCATGCAGGTGCTGTACGGAAGGCACCATGTCAGGGTGTTCCGTTTCGGGCTCCGGCTCGTTCGGGACGAACAGGTTGCGGAAGACCTCATCAGCGAGGTTTTTCTCGATGTGTGGCGTCAGGCTGGCAAGTTCGAAGGCCGATCCGCCGTTACCACCTGGCTGCTGGCGATTACACGGTTCAAGGCCCTGTCGGCGCTGCGGCGCCGCAAGGACGTTGGACTGGACGAGGAGGCCGCGAACGCGATCGAGGATACGTCCGACGATCCGGAAGTGGTGGTGCAGAAGAAGGATACCAGTGAAGCGTTGCGCAAGTGCCTGACATCACTTTCGCCGGACCATCGGGAGATCGTCGATCTCGTCTACTACCACGAGAAGTCCGTGGAAGAGGTGGCTGAAATCGTCGGTATTCCCGAGAACACCGTCAAGACGCGCCTGTTTTATGCGCGCAAGAAATTGGCCGAGCTGCTCAAGGCAGCCGGCATAGAGCGAGGTTGGCCATGATGGCAGCGAGCAAGAAAATGCTGGATCAAGAGCCCAGCGAAATCGAGATGCTGTTGCCATGGCATGCGGCCGGCACGCTGAACGCGCGCGACGCGCGCCGTGTCGACGAGGCGCTCGCCAGCGATCCCGAACTGGCCCGGCAATACGCCGTGATCCGCGAGGAATATGCCGAGACCATTCATCTCAACGAGAGCCTCGGTGCGCCGTCCGCGCGCGCCATGCAGAAGCTGTTCGCGGCGATCGACGGAGAGCCCGTGCGCAAGCCATCGGTGTCGGTCAACATCTCCGCGCGGATATCCGAATTTTTCGCAAGGCTTTCGCCGCGGACGCTGGCCTGGTCGGCCAGCCTCGGCGCCCTGGCGCTGCTGCTGCAGGCCGGCGTGATCGGCGCGGTGCTGGTGAAGAACCAGGGCAGCTCGTTCCAGACCGCGTCGCTGGACTTGAGCGAGCGTAACGGCGCCCATCACCCGCGATCTCGGCGGCGTCGTCGCCGCCGCGCGCGCTGGTGCGGTTCTCCGCCGGATGCCCGCGTTGCGGACATCACCGCGCTGCTCGACAGCTATCAGGCCTCGATCGTCGATGGCGCCAAGGGCGGCATGTTCCGGCTGCAATTCGGCACCAGCGCGATGAGCAAGAACGACGTCGCGGCGCTGATGAGCAAGCTGCAGAAAGAGAAGATCGTCAGTCTCGCGGTGGAGACGCCGTAACAGCGTCCGGCGTTTCTCGGCCAAAGCCAGAGGTCCGATGACCCGTGATCCCGTGAACTGGCGCATCAAGGCCGCGATGACATTCGCCGCCGCGCTATTGCCGCTTGCCTGCGTGGCGGGTTCGGCGGTTCATGCGCAAAGTATCATGCGCACGCCGAGCCTGCACATCAACTCGCGGGTACCGACCATCAATCCGACGGTCGCGCCGCGGATCAATCCCAATATCGCCGGCCGGGCAAGCGTCGGCGGCGTCGGACGAACGACGCCCCGGGTCACCGGCGATAAGCTCGACCGCGCACGCGATTTCCCGCATAGCGCGTGGGGACGTCGCTGCCTTATGTCGCGCTATTCGCATAATCTCTATCCGGCTTGCGAGTACGCCTATCGCGGGCCGAGCGGCGAATGTTTTGACCGGCGCGTCAACGCGACCGATGGCGGCGGCACCGGCGGCGGCTCGGCCAAGAACGGAAATAGCGGCGGTTCGCGCGGCAATAATGCGCAGATCCGCGGTCAATCTGCGGAGCATCGCCAACGAACTCGTGGCGGAAATCGACGGCGCATGGTCGGATACGCAGGCCGACGAACTGGGCGCGGCGTCATGGCCTCGAGCGGATCGCAGTCGCAGAATTTTCCGCTTGTCGGCGGCACCATCGGCCTGTTCCGCATCGTCGATCGCCGCCCGGCCGAGACCGTGAGCCGTGAACTGGCTGCCGATGGCGCGTCGCACGGTGCAGCCCAATTTCCGCTATGTGCTGCAGGATCAGAAGGCTGTACCCAGCGAGGGCGATCCGGCCCAATACGCACTCGCGCAGCTGCGGCTGCCGCAGGCGCACACGCTCGCCCACGGCATGAACGTTACCATTGCCGTGATCGATTCAGGCATCGACGCCAACCATCCTGAATTGGCCAACTCGATTGCCGACACCTTCGATGCGCTCGGCAGCAAGGAAGGTCCGCACGTTCACGGCACCGGCATTGCCGGCGCGATCGCCGCGCACGCGAAGCTGATGGGAAGCGCGCCTGAGGTGCGGATCCTGGCGATCCGTGCCTTTGGCGCGGCATCCGGCGGCGCGGAGAGCACGTCCTAGGTGATCCTGAAAAGCCTCGACTATGCCGCTTTGCACGGGGCGCAGATCGTCAATATGAGCTTTGCCGGTCCGAAGGATCCGCTGATCGAACGCGGCATCGCCGCGACCGCGGCCAAGGGTATCATCCTGGTGGCGGCCGCCGGCAATGCCGGCGCAAAATCGCCGCCGCTCTATCCCGCCGCCAATCCGAACGTGATCGCGGTCAGCGGCACCGACGCCAAGGAAAAGCTGTTCGCGGCATCGAACCGGGGCAATTACATCGCCCTGGCCGCGCCCGGCGCCGATATCTTCCTGCCGGCGCCGGACGGAAAATATCAGATGACGTCCGGTACCTCGTTTTCCGCCGCTTACGTCAGCGGTATCGCGGCGCTGGTGCTGGAGCGCAATCCTGCGTTGAAGCCGAATGAAGTGCGCGCAATTCTCGAAAAAACCGCCCGCGATCTCGGTGCGCCCGGCCGCGACGATCTGTTCGGGGCGGGCGAGGCCGACGCCTACGCTGCGGTCACGGCCGCGATCGGCGCCGGCTTCGGTGCCCGTCGCCGCGGAAAAAGCGCCCGATCGCAATAACGCTTCCGTGAGCAGAGCATTGGATGACTCCGCGCCCTCGATGGCGTCGGACAAATCCGCGGCAAACGATGCCAATCGCCCCGCGGCGCGGTGATTTTGCTCGCATTTTTCTCGAATTTTTCGCGGCAAATCCGCCAAAGGCGCGTCCGAACCTCCCGACAAAAAGTTAAAAAAATCGCCTGACGTTTTGAACGTCCGGCGCACCTGCTGCGACTTATCAATGTGGGAGCGGTTAATTCCCTCCCCATCGGCTGTATTCGGCGCGAGCGCCCATCCACCCCAAGCGCCCATATGGCTTGACCCGTCCGGTTGTCCCCCCGGGCGGGTCTTTCTTTTCCGGAACGTTTTGCGCCATCGCGGCCGCCGGCCGCCGGTGCGCGCAGAGCCTTCGCGCCGCCGGGGCCTTACCGAAAATCCATGCCGATATTCCTGTGCGCTGGTCCGGCGAAATGACCGGACGCGCTCTGCAACGCGGCCATGTCGCCGTGCGGCTTGACGGTGGATAGCGCGAATAACCCCGTATTTGCGCGGTGTTCTCCGATTGAAACGCGATCCATAGTGTCGTGCACTGGACAACGCGGAAGTTTTCCACAGAATATCCATGTCACATCGAATTGATTCGTGCCGGTTGCGTCCGCGTCCGTTTTTCTCCTTACGGGCTGATTCATGACACTTCATGCAGATGTGGCGCGTGGCCGCGATGTTGTCGCGCGCTGGTGCAACCTTGCCGAGCAGCGGCTGGAATATCTCACCGAACTGTTCGAGACCGGGCGCTGGCGCCGCTATCACAGCGAACTCGCCTTCCTCGAAAACATTCAGGAAGCCAAGGCCGCGGTCGAGACCTGGCGCCATCTGTTGAACCACGCGGCCTCGCCCGGCAATTCAGCCGTCGATGTCGCCTGGCCCGGCGCTGCTCGCTTGACGCTGCCGGCCGGCGACAGATCGCGCCAGCGGGTCCAACTATATCAGCCGCAGCCGCAGCCGGCCGCGATCGAGCCGCCGCCCCGCGAAATACCGGAGGATATTCTGGCGGCTCTGGAAAGCGAACTGATCGGCTCGGATGACGCGCCTTCCGCACCGGAGGCGCCAACCGAGGATCAGTCATCGCTGGCCACGCTCGACATGATGCAGGAGCGCTATCCGCTGCTGCGCAACGCGCTGTAGGGAGTGCTTCCTTCTTGGCCCGGCTTCCAACCTTTGATTTGGCGCTCGACTGCAATGCCGTCTGTAATCCGATCGAAATATTCAGACCAGACCAGGGCGCGTACTCATAAATCTTCGTCGATGTCCGGTTCGCCCCGACATCGACCGCCTTTGTGCAGCAGCAGCAAATGACGCGAGGGGCCAGAAGGCGACATCGTTGACGCGCCACAAAATTGTCGCCGACGACTTCTTCGAGTGAGCTGCCTAGCTGTGAAGTTGCGAGTTGAGGCCGTCCCAATTTGGTGTACGTCTGGTTGCCTCAAGAGCGCCGCTCTGGGAATTACGAAGAAAAAGAAGGCCCTTCTGGCCTGAGAGTTCTTTGGCTTTCAGTACTCGGCCATCTTCCAAAAGGATGCGCGCGCCTGCCGTGACATAACAGCCCGCTTCGACGATACAATCGTCACCCAATGAAATGCCGATACCGGCGTTGGCTCCGATCAGGCAGCGTTCACCAACTGTAATCCTCTCTTTCCCTCCTCCGGACAGAGTGCCCATGATCGACGCTCCGCCACCAACGTCGCTGCCGCTTCCCACAACCACACCGGCGCTTATCCGGCCTTCGACCATGCAGGGACCGAGCGTACCCGCATTAAAATTGCAAAAGCCTTCATGCATGACGGTTGTGCCCGGAGCCAAGTAGGCTCCGAGCCTTACGCGATCCGCATCTGCAATTCTCACGTCCGCAGGCGTCACATAATCAGTCATGCGCGGAAACTTATCCACGCCTGTCACCTCAAACGCCAGGGCACGCTTTCGTGCTACGATTTGTGCTTCCGGTACACGAGAGCATTCACAGGGACCGAGGGTCGTCCAGGCAACGTTAGGTAACAGACTGAAAATTCCTTCAAGGTTCAGGCAATTAGGCTGGACGAGCCGCTGGCTCAGTAGATGGAGTCGAAGATATGCATCGTGCACATCAGTCGGCGCAGATGCAAGGGAGTCAATTTCTGTATGAATGGAAACGATGTCGACGTTGCGGACGTCGTCGTGTCGCGCATATCCGTCTGCCGACTCACCCAACGATCTCTTGATCTCGTCCTTCGTCAGCCGTACCGTTGCCGCCTTGTCGGCCTCCACAACCAGGCGCAGCTGAAGGAACCAGGAATCTAACACGCGACCGTCAGCGGCAATCGTCGCAAATCCCTCGCCGCTCGCGCCCCTCAGCTCCATCGCCATTTGAATTTCTCACACTACGATCCTAGACGTAGTGCATACGCGAGTTCTCGTAGAAATGGCAACTTCTGGACTCTCAATCACGTCCGCTTCTTCTCTAATCGGCCCTTTGAGGTCAAGCACTTTCAGACTATCCCCAATGCGGTGTTAATGTCGCTCGCGGGCTCTTGCTTCTCTTCGGAATCGGCACCTGGGCCCTTCCACCATGGGATCCGAGGACGAGGCGGAACAATCTTTTGGACGACCTTGCCGTCAGTGTGACGGCAGGTCCAAGCGGACATACGAACTCACCTCATCCATCGTCCCGCGAGGGACATCCTTCCACCGGTTGGCGGAGCTCTAGTTTTCTCCTATCGGGTTTGATGCTGAACGGTTTTCATGCTGCTGCCGCGGCTTGCTCCCGGGTCCACCGGAACTCGGTGCCGTCAACCCAGATGCGGTGCATGATCACGGCCAGCCGGCGAGCCAGAGCCACGATCGCCTTTTTCATCCCGCGGCGCCTCGCGATCTGCATGGCCCACGCTTTGAGCCATGACCATTTTTTTGAATGCATCATGCTTTGAGCTGCTTCGTAGAGCATCGTGCGCATCATCTCGTCGCCGCAGCGCGATATTTTACCGCTCCAATCGATCTCACCCGATTGATACCTGGCGCACGTCAGTCCAAATACCGCCCCGACTGACTTGGATTTGCGGAACCGGGCTGGCACATCGACGGTGGCGCGATAGGTCAGCGCCACCACGGGGCCGACACCCGGGGTCGTCATCAGGCGCCGGCAGACCTCATCCTCCCGGACGATAGCCAGCAAGCGACGGTGCAGGATGACGATCTGTTCACGGAGCACCCGCCGGACGATGAGCAGCGGCTCCACCAGTACCGCCAAGTCGGGGATATTCTCGACAAGCTCCTGGATGCGGGCCTCGAACCTCACCTTGCCAACCATTCCGACCTTGAGGCCGAAGTTGCGCAACGTACCTCGCAGATCGTTCTCGATGGCGATGGCCTTCGACTGCAGAAGCTTGCGATGGGTCAGCAGCATACGCAGTTTCTGACTGCGGAGCGTCTTCACATGCACCGGACGGTACAGTCCCACCCGGATCATCTGAGCGATGCCGCGCGCGTCGTTGCGGTCGGTCTTGTTGATCTGCGCCTTCAGCACCGCCCGCATGTGCCGCGTCTCGACACAGATCACCGGTAACTCGGCTTCGGCGAGAGCGCTGAAGAGCCATTGCGACAGCGGCCCGGCTTCCAGTCCGATCCGCTTGAAGCGGTAGGTGGGGTTCCCCAGAACCTTCAGCAGGGCTGCAGGTTCGCTCGCTACCTTCACTTCCTTCACGATCCTGCCCGTGTCATCCACAATGCAGATGCTGGTTTCCTTGACCGATACGTCCAATCCACCAAAATGGTCCATGCTGCGCTTCTCCTTCTGATGCTTGAGGTCGTCACCAAGGACCTCGTTTTTCACCATCAGCCTGAAGCGCAGCACCCAAAATCTTCAGCTATCCACAAGCTGGGCCGGCCGATTACACCATCTTTGGGTTATTTTCGACGGATTCATCAGGGATTGTCGGCAGGTTGATGTCTTTTGCCGAGGTGGGTTGGGAGCTTTCTCGGCAGGCGATCGCGGGCGCTACGAAGCGGGTCGGCCGGTTGCAAGGAGCAGAATCGGAGTTGCGCGGCGGTGATGGAATGAGACGGCGACTATCGTGAGCAGCGCGACGGCGAGCATGGTCATTTCCGACCGATAGCCGGCGCAGCGGAAGTGCAGCACTGGGATGTTGCATCGAACGTGATCTGATCATGATGTGTCGATTCTGATTGTGGCAGGGGCTGCGGCGGGACGGGTGCGCGGTGAGCATCCGCGCTGGAACCTCTCGATGATAATCATGCGACCGCCGCAGCACGGGCACGGCTGCGATAGCGGCTTGGGTTCCTCAGTCTCGGCGCGCCTTGTATCCGCGGCCTCGGGCTGTGCCGTTGATGGGTCGAGCAATCGGCGCGCTCGGGCGATGTTACCGGCGCGCGTGCCGCTGGCGAGCAGGCCGTAGTGGCGGATGCGGTGGAAGCCGTGCGGCAGGACGTGGGTCAGAAATCTGCGGATGAACTCGGCGGTAACGAGTGTCATGACCTTCTGGCGATCACGACCTTCGGTGCGATAGTCCTTCCATCGGAAGGTGACGCCGTTGCGGTCGGAGGCAATCAATCTGCTGTTGGCGATGGCGACACGGTGGGTATAGCGCGACAGATAGGCCAAAACGGCGTGTGGCCCGCCGAACGGGCGCTTGGCATAGACCACCCTTGCGACAGGAAAAGCTCAGGAGAGGAGAATGAACATGGCGTTCTGAAACCTTTCAACGCGATCCAGAGGGTTTAACTCCCTCCCGGCAAAGGCCAACCAGCCAGTCGGAAGCGCGCCTTGCCTGGATGGCGGCAACGCCATTCTTGAAGCGTAGGCAGCAGATGCTGAAGCCGCGTGAATAGCCTCGAAATTATGATCGCTGGAGCCTTCGCTGTGGGTTGAGCGGGGGCAGCATCGACGGGACCGTCATGGTGAGGGACCGTCGATCCGGCCGGGGTCTCAGACCGGGGCAAAGGCATGGAATGGATCGCCTGGGAACCTGTGAGATCCCGCTCGCGTCCATGCGAGAACACGCCGGCACCTGGGCAGCCGGTTGAACAAATGCCCTGGCCTGGACCGGGTCCTCCACCCGGCCGGGAGCGCTGTCAAAGCGAGCACGAACAACGGAGGATCGCGTGGACCTCGGAAGCGAAGCAAATAAGTGACCGGGGATACGCAAGCGGGAAGTCGTAGCGCCTTCATCGTACTGCTGACCGCGGGGAACCGGGCTCACTGGGACCCGCACGAGGGAGGGGAGGCGCCATGGGATGAGAACCGTTGCCAGGAAACATGGGAGGAGACCTTGGGCTCCACAAACCTGTCCACGAAACGACAACGGATAGCCGAACTGGCGAGAACCAAGGCGGGGGCAGTTCTGTCCACGCTTCACCACGTTATCGACCTGGAATGGATACGGGAGGCGTACCGGCTGACGCGCAAGGATGGAGCGCCCGGCATCGACGGCGTGACGGCGGCGGCATACGAGGCGAACCTGGAGGCCAATCTCTCGGCCCTCCTGGAGCGCATCAAGTCCGGCCGCTACGTCGCCCCGCCGGTCCGTCGGGTCTACATTCCCAAGGCGGACGGCTCGGAGCGGCCGCTCGGCATTCCAACGCTCGAAGACAAGGTGGCACAGCGGGCGATCGTCATGGTGCTGGAGCCGATCTACGAGGCGGACTTTCTGCCGTGCTCGTTTGGCTTCCGGCCGCGACGGTCGGCGCATCAGGCCCTCAGTGCGTTGCGTCTGGCCTTCATGGGTCGGCAGGGGCTGCGCTGGGTGTTGGACGTCGACATCTCAAAATACTACGACACCATCCAACATCATCACCTGCGTGCGTTTCTCGACAGGCGAGTCACGGACGGCGTCATTCGCCGGATGATCGACAAATGGCTGAAGGCGGGCGTGCTCGAGCATGGTCTGCTTCAGCGCACGACCGAGGGCACCCCGCAAGGTGGAGTCGTCTCGCCTCTGCTCGCAAACATCTACCTGCACCATGTGCTGGATGAATGGTTCGAGCGGGACGTGCGGCCCCGCCTCAAGGGGAACGGCATCCTCGTTCGGTACGCCGATGACAGCGTGCTGGCGTTCGAGAGTCTCGACGACGCCAAGCGGGTCATGGACGTGCTGGGTAAGCGGCTTGCACGGTACGGGCTCAAGCTCCATCCTGACAAGACGCACCTCGTCGACTGTCGCTTTCATCGGCCGGAGGGCACATGCCATCCGGATACGGACGGCACCACGTTCGACTTCCTCGGCTTCACCCATATCTGGGCCAAGTCGAAGAAGGGCGTGAACGGGGTGAGGCAAGTGACGGCCAAAGGCCGGTACGCGCGGGCGCTGGCGGCGGTAAGAGAGTGGTGCCGACGCAATCGGCATCTATCCTTGCGCGATCAGCATGCCCACCTGTCCCAGATGATGCGAGGCCACTATGCCTACTACGGCATATCAGGCAACTCTCGACGCATACGATGGTTCGCCTGCCAGGTCGTGGTGCAGTGGAGGAAATGGCTGGGGCGACGGCATCGCGGCGGAGGCGCGTTCCAGTGGACCCGCCTCAACGCGATCCTGCAGCGCCATCCGCTTCCACCGGCGCGGATCGTCCACCGCCTTTACGCCACCGCGAGCGAAGCTCTCCCGTGAAGAACCGGATGCTGGAAATTGGCACGTCCGGGTCTGTGAGGGGTGGGGATGGCAACATCCCCACCTACTCGGCATTCGACTCGGCGTAGCGGTGCCAGATATGCCGCGAACGCCTTCGTGTCGGCGAGAGCTGAATGATTGCCGAAGAACTTCAGGCGATTGGCCTGGTGTGCGGCAAGCAACCTCTCCAGGAACAGCCGGCGAAACAGGCGCGAGAGCACACGCACTGGCAGGAAGAAGCCAGGCCGGCACGCCACCCAGCGCTTGCCATCGAGCGAGATGCCGCCGCCCGGCACGATCATGTGCACGTGCGGATGATGGGTCATGGCCGACCCCCAGGTATGGAGGACCGAGGTGATGCCGATCGCGGGCGCCGAGGTGTTTCGGGTCGGCCGCGATCGTGATCAGGGTCTCGGCAGATGCCTTGAACAGGATATCGTAGACGACGGCCTTGTTCGGGTAGGCGATGTCGGCAACGAGCGCCGGCAGCGTGAACACGACATGATAGTACGGCACCGGCAGCAGGTCGGTCTCGCGCGCCGCCAGCCAGTCCTTTGCTGCCGCGCCCTGGCACTTCGGGCAGTGCCGGTTGCGGCAACTATTGTACGAGATCTGGCTGTGCGCGCAGTTCTCGCAGCGCGCGACATGCCCGCCGAGGGCCGCCGTGCGGCAGCTCTCGATCGCCGACATCACCTTGAGTTGGCCGAGGCTCATATGGCCGGCATTGGCCCGGCGCCATGCCGGGCCGTGGCGGCGGAAGATGTCCGCGACCTCCAGCGATGGACGCGACACGACGCGCGTCAGGCGGGCGGTTCGGCGCCCTCCCTGAGCTTGGCTGTAATGCGATCGAACGGGCTCATGATCTCCCGGATGATCTTGGTGGCGACACGCGTATAGAGCGCGGTGGTGTCGAGCTTGGCATGTCCCAACAGTCGTAATTCATAATCCGCCTCTTGCTATCTCATTGAAACTTAAGGGTCTGCTGCGCGGGATTTGGTGTTACCGGCCCTGTTGACCGCTTCCGAGCACCGACTGCAGCCACATCCTCCGCCTTGATGACCCAGGGCGCACCCTTGCAGGCCTGCCGTCCATTGAGATCGCCTGTTCGAATCATACGCAGCGCCGTCATCTTGGCAACGCCAATGATCTGTGCGGCCGCATCGAGCGTGATCTCGGCGCGCTCAGCCCATTCGTCGTCCCGGTAAACCTCAATGTCGTGGTGTTTGCGGAAGCCGCGCACGCGCTGCTCCGTCCATCCGTTGCCATACCCCGTCGGCTTGCCGGAACGATTGAGGAGGCGTGCGATCTGTCGATCCGGCATCAAACGCGCCAGCTCGCGCACCAGCGCGATCGTATCTTCACGCAGCGGCCAATAGGGTCGACCGGCAGCATTCAATCTCAGCTTGACTTGTAGGGCAGTGTGATCGCCACCCTGCCAGTGAAGAACCATGTTGATGCCTGCGCCTTCCTTGCGCACCACGATCTCGTTGAGCGCCGTGCGCAATATCCGCTTGCGCGTAACGGCTGTGGCGCCTGGATGCGACCAGGCCAGCTCGAGGTCGGCGCCGAGCTGCATGAGTTGCTGTCGCTCCCTTTCGCCCAGCGGTGGGGGCTTGGCCGCGACAATTGCAGCGATCTCGCCTTCTATTCGGTGGATGGCCTGCAATGCCTCGTTCCAGCGGCGCTCCAGCTCGCCGGCCACTAAGCGATTGGCGGGGTCGACTGCATCGTATTGCCGACGAGCATGCGCGGCCTCGTAGCGCGCCTGTTGAAGCGACAGCTCAAGCTGCCTTTGCGCAGCCGATGTCTCGCACGTCTGGGTCTCGATCGCCTTGACGGCGGCATCAGTGCCGAGCGGCTTCAGGATACGCAGCACTTCCGCGCCAACGGCAGCATCGATGCTTAAGCCGCTGATCGAGATGCAGCGCGCCGTGCCGTGATTTGTGCGAGCGCCGTAGCAGCTGTAGCGGCCGAGCTTGCCGCTGTAGGACACATGCAGTTTGCGGCCGCAATGACCACAGCGCAGGAGTCCGGGCAGCAACAGCTCTCCGCGCCGAACCGCTCCCTTGACGGTGGCGCTGCCTTTGCCGGTGGCGTTGTTGGCGATCACGCGCTGGTTCCTCTCGAACTCCTCCCAGGTGATGTAGGCCTCATGATGATCCTTGATCAGTACATCCCATTCGCCCATCGGCCGATGCACGCCACGCCTCACGCGCTTGCGCCCCTGCTCGACGCTCACCTTGCTCGTCGTGCGCCCGAAGGCATAGGCGCCAGCATAAATCGGATTGGTCAGAATGTTGTGCACGATATTGTAGGCTGGCAACCTCCAGACGACACCGCGCGCCTCGCCAGCGCGCGACTTCACGGGCAACTCGATGCCTTCATCGCGAAGCCAGATGTGGACCTGACGTGCGCTCTGGAACTCGGCAAATTTTGCGAAGACGATCTGCAATGCATCCCGGACGCGCTGGTCGGGATTCTTCTCGATCCGGTCGCGCCCGACTTTGACATAGCCGGCAGCAACACCGAGGACTAGCGCACCGCGGCGCGCCTTCTGCTTCAACGCTTCCTGCGAACGCTGGCGAAACAGCGACAGCTCAAGTTCGCTCATCGTCCCTTTCATCCCAAGCAACAGCCGATCATTGGGATGCCGAGGATCGTAGATTCCGTCCTCGTCGACGATGATCGTTCCGACTAATCCACAGAACTCAATCAACGTGTGCCAGTCACGGCCGTTGCGCGCCAGTCGCGATACCTCGATCGCGAGCACAGCGCCAACGCGGGCTTCGCAGATTGCAGCCAGCAAGCGCTCGAAGCCCGGCCGAACGATGCCGCCGCCCGAACGGCCAAGATCATCGTCGATGACCTCGACCGTGGTCCAGCCGAGCTGACGGGCTCGATCCACGAGACCATATTGCCGGCGTCGGCTCTCCTGATTATGCGTCAGCTGATCGGCCGTCGACTGTCGGATGTAAACATAGGCGCCGCGCGCAAGATGCTCAGTCGTGATCTTGCTCATCGCCGCTCTCCACGTTTGCCAGGGCGGTCGCGATCTCGCGCAGCAGCGCTTCCACCAGAGCGGCCAGATCGCCCATTGGTGCGGCCGCCAAAACCACGCGAGGCGCCTCGTCCTCGAATAGGCTCGGTTGGAGGTTTTTGGCTTGGCGCGGCATTATCGGCTTCCTCCATCTTTGATTCGGACTGGAGAGAGCCTAGGAGCGCATCGGCTGCGGCGCGCAGGGATCGCAAGATATCAACGGAGAAACGGGGCTTCTCACAAAGCACGTATTGAGCGGCAGCCTCCCGTGTCATCCACGCCGGAATGCAAGCGAGCGAGCGGTCCGGCTGCAAGACGACTACCAGTTCGACACCTCGGTACTCGAGCTGCCGACTGATCAGCACGGTCTCGCCGAATTGTGGATGAAATCGGTAGTAGATCAGCCCTTCAACCAGGTGTTCGTGGGCAGTATGTCGCCGTTCCGAACAAGACCTGGATCACCCTGATATCGGTGTTTTGCTCCAGAAGATGCGTCGCAAAGCTGTGTCGCAGGGTGTGCGGGGACACCTGCTTGCCGATCTCGGCCATCTGGGCCGCGGTATCGCAGGCGCGCCTGAGCTGGCGGGCTGACATCGGGTTGACCGGGTTCATTCCGGGAAACAGCCACCCCTGTGGGCGTGCCGCGTTGTACCAGGCGCGCAACAGCTCGAGCAGATGCGGCGAAAGCATCACGTAGCGGTCTTTGTGGCCCTTGCCCTGTTCGATCCGGATCACCATGCGCTTGCTGTCGATGTCGGATACCTTCAGCGCGACCACCTCGGACACGCGCAATCCGGCTCCATAGGCTACACTCAATGCCGCCTTGTATTTGAGCTCCGGTGCCGCATCGAGAAAGCGGGCGACCTCTTCCGGGCTCAGGACCACCGGAAGCTTGCATGGCACGTGGATAAACTGGGTATGGTTCACGATGTCGGCGCGCCCGAGCGTGATCTTGAAAAAGAACCGCAGTGTCGAGACGCTTTGGTTGAGGGTCGGAACGCCGGCGCCGCTCGTCGCCAGATGGAGCTGATAGCGGCGTACGTCTTCGAAGCTCGCCGTGTCGGGCGAGCGGCGGAGGAAAGCAGCGAAGTGCTTGACCCTCTGCACGTAGTCATGTTGGGTCTTCGGCGCGAACTTGCGGATCGTCATGTCTTCGATCATGCGCTGCCGCAGCGGGCTTATGGCCCTATCGGTCATGGGGGATGCTCCTGTTTTGAGTGAAGGTTGCGAACCCCTCATCTCAAGACAGGACGCCCTATGGCGCTATCCTATTCGCCGTGCCGCCAACCACGGCGCCCTACCGCGCGAGCGGTTTCGTCGTGTGCTGGGCATGTTCAGTAGCTTGGAGGTGAAAGTCCTCTACCCAACCTGATGGAGGTGAAGGGTTAGCGAGAACGCAAGGGCTGTCGCCGCGAGGCGAGGTCTGAAGGAAGCGTCGAGCAAACGTGCGAGTTGATGGACAAGAACCGGGTACAAGGCGCGAGCGTCGGACGAGCGGGCGACTTACCGCGAAGTCCATATCCATCAAGGATGCGAAGCGTAGATCCGGCGACGGTGCACGGAAAGCGACTGAACTTACCCCAGGAGATCTGCTCGGTGTCGCTTCGGCGACTGAGAGCGCCGTGAGGCGGTCTGACCGCGGAGCAGAAGTCAGCAGAGGGCATATTAGGTCATGTCGTCGGCAAGGCTAGTGAGGCACTCCGTGCCGAAAGGCGGAGGCAACAGATAGGCCAAGCCGGGAACGGTGACTGAAGGCCCGAACGAGAGGAGAGGCAAGTAGGACATGAACCTCGAGAGCGACAAGCGGCTGAACATCCAGTTGAGACTGGACTTCTCATCGACGCCGACGGGTGAAGCCCGGCAGGCGGGACGGGAAGACATCGAATCGCTCTCGGTGGTGAGTGAACCCGAACGCCCAGCCAACACGCGTCGAATCATGGAGGAAATATGTGAACGAGCAAACTTGAAGGAAGCATTGCGGCAGGTGAGGGGCAACAAAGGTAGCGCCGGCGTCGACCGGATGACGGTCGATCAACTTGGCGACTATCTGAAACAGCACTGGCCGGCCATTCGGGAGCAATTGCTGAACGGGACCTACGAGCCGAAACCGGTGAGACGGGTGGAAATCCCGAAGCCGGACGGAGGGGTGCGAAAGCTTGGCATCCCAACCGTGCTGGATCGCTTCATCCAGCAAGCGGTGATGCAGGTTCTGCAGAGGCGATGGAACTCGACGTTCTCCCAGCACAGCTACGGATTTCGACCGCGTCGCTCGGCGCATCACGCCGTGGCCCAAGCGCAGCAGTACATCGCGCAAGGCTACAGCTGGGTGATTGATCTCGATTTGGAAAAGTTCTTCGATCAAGTCAATCATGACAAGCTGATGGGCCAGATCGCGAAACGCATCGAAGACAAGCGGCCGCTGAAGCTCATCCGGGCATTCCTGAATGCCGGGGTGATGGAGAACGGACTGGTCAGCCCGAGCGGGGAAGGAACTCCGCAAGGAGGACCGCTTTCGCCACTGCTAAGTAATCTCGTGCTCGACGAACTCGACCGCGAGCTGGAGCATCGCGGACATCGCTTTGTTCGCTATGCGGACGACTGTAACATTTACGTTCGCAGCGAACGCGCGGGTCAGCGGGTGATGGAGAGCATCTCGCGCTTCATCACACAAAAGCTCAAGCTCAAGGTAAACGAGGCGAAGAGTGCGGTGGCACGACCGCAGGAACGGAAGTTCCTCGGGTTCAGCTTTGCGGCTGGTCCGGACATCAAGCGCACGATTGCGCCGAAATCGCTGGAACGGTTCAAGCAACGAATCCGGGATATCACGCGAAGGGCCAAGGGCGTCAGCATCAAGACGACAATGGAGGAGCTGGCCCAGTATATGCGGGGCTGGCGCGGCTATTTCGGCTTTTGCGAAACACCCGAGGTGTTGATCGCCCTCACTCGCTGGGTCCGCTTGCGATTGCGGGCCGCTCTTTGGCGCCAATGGAAAACACCAGGACGTCGTCGAGCGGCACTCATCGCGCTGGGAGTCTCGGGGGAGTTGCGCAACATGGCCGGTAGCGGCCGTGGACCCTGGCACCTCGCCCGGAGCAAAGCCCTCTCGGTGGCACTCTCCAATGCCCACTTCAAATCGCTCGGGTTCCTCTCCTTGACCGAAGCGCGTTAGCGTAACTTCTCGAACCGCCGTATACGGACCCGTACGTACGGTGGTGTGGGAGGGGCGGAGCCGCAAGGCTCCCCCCTATCCCGATCATTGCCCGTAAGCGCCGAACCGGGGCCGAGCCAGAAGCGTTGCGTTTGGCCGGACTTGCATAGACGCACTTGCCGCTGCCCATGATGCCGCTGTCCAGATGATCGACACCTCCATTGTCCGCGTGCATCAGCATGGATCCTGAATCACAAGGAACCAGCGCCAATCGATGGGAAGGTCCCGCGAAGCCGTTGCGCAGGGATGACGAACCGCAGGTTGCTGTCAATATCTTACCGCCGCACCGCGTTGGTTTCGATCACGACCTGCGCATAGCGCTGGGCGCCGTCGGCGGACAAATCGGCCGTGATCGCGCGGGCGTGGTCGAGGCCGACCACGGCGCCGCGTGGGGTTTCCGAGATCATGTTGTTGTTGACCAGCGCCGTCCCAGCGCCTGGCGTCACCGACACGCCGACGCCGACAAAGGCGTTGCGGATCACATTGCCCGTGATGGCGACGTCGCGCAGATATTTGCCCCAGCCGGCGACGATCCCGAACGACGGCGCGTTCTCGATCACATTGCCGGTGACGGAACTGTCAGCCTCGATATAGATGCCGACGCCGGCGTCGTCGTCGGGCGCGGTGCCGATCGGCCGCTTCGGGATCAAATTGCGGATGATGTTGCCCTGGACCACCGCGATGCGGCCGCCCTCATTGAAATTGCAGACGGAGACGCCGACGGCCGCGCCGTCGACGGTGTTGTTGGCTATCATAGCGCCCTCGAACGAGAATTCCGAATAGAGCGCGACCTCGCGGACGTTGCTGACGCTGTTGCCTGATATCTGGAAATTGGACGCCGAATTGCCGCGCACTGCCGAATAATCGCAGTTGCGGATGCGATTGCCCCGCACGATCACGTTGCCGGCGCGGAATGCGTTGATGGCGTTGCCGTATTGCCCGGAGCCGCCGGGGCCGGCCTTGATGTCCTCGATCCGGTTGTCGGCGACCAGCGTGCCGTCATCGCCGATTGCGGTGCGCAGGATTTCGATGCCGTTGTCATTGGTGCCGGTGATGGTATTGCGCGAGACGATCAGGCCCAGCGCGTCGAACGACACCACCGCGGTCGCCGCCATGCCGGTGAAGATGTTGCCCGAGATATCGCCGGAGACCTGCTCGAGCCAGATGCCGTTGCCGCCGCTGGCGGTGAATTCGCAATCGATGATCCGGACATCGCGGCCGCCGAGGCAATGCACGAGGCCGCGCCGGGTCGGCAGCGGGATGCCGCCGCCGTCGAAAAGGATGCCGGAGAGGCCGATACTGCCGGCGCCTTCGCCCTGCAGCATCGATGGTCCGCCGTTGAAGACGAACTTGGTCGCGCCACGCACCCCGACCAGTTGGCTGCCGCTCTGCAGCCGAAGCATGCCGGTGCGGTAGACGCCGGGCGGCAGCGCCAGCGGCATCTGCGCGCGCGCGGCCTCGTCGATGGCGCGCTGCAAATTTTTGGTCTGATCGTCGGGGCTGCCGGGCCGCACGCCATATTGCGTGACGTCGCGACCGAGCGTGGAAGTGAGCGGTGCCGCACGGGCGCTATCCGGCGACATCGCCACCGCGCCGGCGACGCCGGCGGCGGACACGCCCATCAGATGGCGGCGGTTGACGTCCATGGTTGAATAGCCCTCGCGCAACGCAAGCTGTCGCATCGCCCTTCTACGTAACGCCGAAATGCGGCGGCGCGCGGTGAAGACGAGGGCCGAACAAGGCGATTGTTGGGGGTAGGGTTAATGGACGGCTTGTGATCGTCATCCCTGCGTAACGGCTGCGCCGTTATCGCTGGAGGCTCGCCGCTAACGCGGCGCGCGCCTCAGGATAACGGGACCTCTCGTGCCGCCTGCCGCGTCAGCCGCACCATCTCCAGCAGCATCGCCTCGCCGGCATCGACCAACTCTTCCAGCGTGATGCGGGCAAAACCCTTTTGGCGGGACGCGCCGTCGCGCGCGAGCGGCGGCACGTGGACGAAGGCGGCGAGGCGAGGGCCTTCGCCGGTCTCGACAGCCTCGATCGCGCGCCAGCTCAGATAATTGCAGAGATAGCTGCCGGCGTCGCGCGAGGCGCGGGCGTCTATTCCGGTGCCGACCGCCGCGCGCAGCAATTTGGCCGTATGCGGGCCGAACATTTTTGCGTCGGCGTCGCTGAGGATCGACCCCTTGCGCGCGCGGGTTCGATCGGCGTCCGGCCAGAGCGTGGTGACGGCATTGCGGGCGCGGCTCTCGACCCGCAGATGCGCGGTGCGGCCGGCGAGCCCAAACATCAACAGCGCCTGCGGCCGGTGCTGTGCGAGCAACAGCGGCAATTCGCGATCGACGGTCGTGTAGGTGACGTGGAAGATGTGGCCGATAAGCTCGACATCGCTCAAGGCCGGGCGGCGCAACCGCAACAGCCGCGCGACCAGGGCCTGCGTCGGATTGAACGGCGCGCCGGGAAACGGACCGAAGCCGGTGATGAGAATGCGAAGTCTTGCGCTCACCGCAGCATCTCCGCGATCTCTGCGGCGGCGACCGCCGGCGTGATACGGCCGTCCGCCACCTCGGTTTCGGTCTTTTTCACTTTCGCCCGGATCGAAGGATCGGAGCGCAGCCGCGCCATCATCCGCTGCTCCAGCATCGACCACATCCATTTCACCTGCTGCTCGCGCCGCCGTGCGGAGAACTCGCCCGAGGCATTCATGGCGGTGCGGTGGTCCAGGATCTTCTGCCACAGCGCGTCCATGCCGGTTTCGGTCAGCGCCGAATAGGTCAGGACCGGCGGATGCCAGTGCTCCGAGCGGGGGGTGAGGATATGCAGCGCGCCGCGATATTCGGCGGCCGCCAGATTGGCGCGCTTGATGTTGTCGCCATCGGCCTTGTTGATCGCGATCATGTCGGCGAGTTCGACCAGGCCCTTCTTGATGCCCTGCAATTCGTCGCCGGCCCCCGGCAGCATCAGCGCCAGGAAGAAATCGGTCATGTCGCAGACCGCGGTCTCGGACTGGCCGATGCCGACGGTTTCCACCAGCACCACGTCGAAGCCCGCGGCCTCGCACAACAGCATCGCCTCGCGGGTCTTTGCGGCGACCCCACCGAGCGTGCCCGATGCCGGCGAGGGCCGGATGAAGGCGGCCTCGGAACCGGAGAGCCGCGCCATCCGCGTCTTGTCGCCGAGGATCGAGCCGCCTGATCGAGCCGACGACGGGTCGACCGCGAGCACCGCGACCTTGTGGCCGCGCTCGATCAGGAACATGCCGAGCGCATCGATCGTGGTGGATTTGCCGACGCCGGGCGAGCCGGTGATGCCGACGCGGATCGCCTTGCCGGTGTCGGGCAATAGCGCCTGCACCAGATCGCGCGCCGCCGCCTGATGGTCGGCGCGGCGGCTCTCGATCAGTGTAATCGCCCGCGCCAGCGCCGCGCGGTGACCCGAGCGGAGGTCTTTGGTCAGTTTGCGGATGTCGAGCGCGTTATTTCCACTCATTGCTGCCCGTCGTCGTCGCCCTTGGGCCGCGCGCCGCCGAAGATGTTGGCGCCTCCCGGCGTCAGAAAGGGCTTTAGCGTTTCCCACGGCACGAACGCGACATACTCGCCTTCGACATAGGGCCCGACCGCATAGGGCGGGTAGTGGAAGGTGAGGCCGGAGCTCTTGCCTGGAACGGTCGACGGCGCCAGCGTCACCGCGCCGATCTTGAGCAGCGTCGGCTTCAAGTCCCTGTACCATTCCGCCGTTGCGGTCTCGCTGGTGTCGCGCTTCTTCTTTTCGATATTGAGCGAGGCGATGACGGCTTTGACCATCGCCGTCATGGTCGGGCCGTCATCTGATGTCTCGGTGAAGAACGGGCGGATGCTTATGCGCTTGTTCGCGGATTTATCCCAGAGAATGGTGTTGACGTCGAGATTCGGATGAGCGCCGCCGGTGTTCATGTAGGCGGACCTGACAACGCTGACATAACGGCCGTCGACCACCGAGCGTGTCTCGTATTTCCGCTCCATGGTCCATGCGCCGTCGCGAAACATTTGCGGGTCTTGTTTGTGCTCCTTCTCGGCGTCGGCGCGATTCTTCTCCGCCCAGGCCTTGCCCTCGGCGAGGCAATCCGCCGCCAGTGCCGGATCGGCCTTGATCTTGTCGTCGAGGTAGACGTTGGCTTCGATGATCTTGTTCTTGATCGCCGCATCGGGCTTCGGATCGGCGGGGAGAGCAGGGAAAATCGCTAGGAACAAAAGCAACGCTATCGTCAATTCTGTTAATTGCAGCGGCAGCGATAAACATTTCATTTCAGCGCTAAATCGATAAAAATTCATCGTCTAGGCTGCCTTTCTGACGATGCCTTGAAGCAGTATGTCCATGTTTGCCAGAACCTCATCCAAGGGCAACATGTAGCAGACGTCATCCGAGTATTTATAGACGTCTTCGATGAAAACACTGATATCTTGTATAGTTTTCGGGATAGTTTGGAACTGAGTTGGTGCGATAGCCAATATATATTTTCCGACACAAGCCATTGTGATGAAGAGTAGGTGCGTTGCATACGCTCGCAGCACTGGCCCCTTCTGCATCGTTCGGGTTTCGTCCGGTCCATAGGTAAAAAAAATGAGTGTGGTGATCGTACTCGAAGTGGGTGTATTTTGACATTAAGCCGTACAGTTGACCTGCCGCTGGCACGTATTTCTTAAAGTGATTTAGAGAGTGAACAGGTCTGATAGCTTTGTAGTCCTCCGCTTCGCTCGATGACGAGAGCTTTGAACAGAATGCGAATTGCTCCAGCGCAGATCTCAAGATATTTGCGACCTCACATAGGTATCCAAGTTCGGCCAATCGTTTGGCAGCATCAAGCGAGCCGAGACTCCGGTAGAAAAATTGGATCGAATTACGACGAAAGGAACTATCGTTTTCCGGAATTTGGTCTCTTTCAAATGATACATACCAACTGAAGGACGTTCGCCCCTCGTTGAAGATCGCGTCGATTCTATCTGTAAGACCAAGCCAGCGCGAATGATCTCTCTCTTCGGTGTATCGACGCTTCGCGTATGCGCTGCCAATGTCGAGCTTATCAGCAACAAGCGCCGCCAATATATCTCTACGGAAGCGGAGCGAATGTTTGTCTGGCAATCCGATTTTGTCGCCGCGCTCTAAGCCGACCGTATAGTGAGCAACGAAGTCAGGAAGAATCGGAAATAGCGAATTGTAAAGCTCTACGCTCTCATGAGAATGCCAAGGTGTTGTTTCATTTTCTGTCAAGCTACTCCGCCGCCTCGCTATGGCCGAGGCGGGCGTTGAGCTTGTGGATCAGCTCCTCGGCGGCATCCGCGATCACCGTGCCTGGCGGGAAGATCGCTTCGGCGCCGGCCTTGTAGAGTGCCTCATAATCCTGCGGCGGGACCACGCCGCCGATGATGATCATGATGTCCTCGCGGCCCTGCTTCTTCAGTGCGGCCTTCAATTCCGGCACCGCGGTCAAGTGCGCGGCCGCGAGCGACGAGACACCGAGGATATGGACGTCGTTCTCGACCGCCTGCCGCGCCGCTTCGTCGGCGGTGGCGAACAGCGGCCCGATATCGACGTCGAAGCCGACATCGGCAAACGCCGAGGCGATCACCTTCTGGCCGCGGTCGTGGCCGTCCTGGCCGATCTTGGCGACCAGGATGCGCGGGCGGCGGCCCTCGGCATCCTCGAACGCATCGATCAGCGCCTGCACCTTTTCGACCCGGTTGGACATGGTGGATGCCTCGCGCTTGTAGACGCCGGTGATGGATTTGATTTCGGCGCGGTGCCGCCCGAACACTTTCTCCATCGCGTTCGAAATTTCGCCGACGGTGGCTTTTGCACGCGCAGCATCGATTGCGAGTGCGAGGAGATTGCCGTTGCCTTCGCCGGCGCTGCGGGTCAGCGCCGCCAGCGCGTCGTCGACGTCCTTCTGGTTGCGCTCCTTTTTGAGCCGCGACAGCTTGTCGATCTGCAGCCGGCGCACGGTGGAATTTTCCACCTTCAACACGTCGATGGCGGCCTCATTGACCGGCTTGTATTTGTTGACGCCGATCACCGCCTGCCGGCCGGCGTCGATCCGGGCCTGGGTCTTGGCGGAGGCTTCCTCGATCCGCAGCTTTGGCACGCCGGCCTCGATGGCTTTCGCCATGCCGCCGAGCGCCTCGACTTCCTGGATGTGGCCCCAGGCTTTGGCGGCGAGATCGCGGGTCAGCCGTTCGACATAATAGGAGCCGCCCCAGGGATCGATGATGCGGTTGGTGCCGGTCTCCTGCTGCAGGAACAATTGCGTGTTGCGCGCGATACGGGCTGAAAAGTCGGTCGGCAGCGCCAGCGCTTCGTCGAGCGCATTGGTGTGCAGCGATTGGGTATGACCCTGGGTTGCCGCCATCGCCTCGATGGTGGTGCGCATAACGTTGTTGAACACATCCTGCGCGGTCAACGACCAGCCGGAGGTCTGGCAATGCGTGCGCAGCGACAACGAGCGCGGGTCTTTCGGATTGAACTGGGTCAGGAGCTTGGCCCACAGCAACCGCGCCGCGCGCATCTTGGCGACTTCCATGAAAAAATTCATGCCGATAGCCCAGAAGAACGACAGCCGCGGCGCAAAGCGGTCGACGTCGAGGCCCGCGGCCAGGCCAGCGCGGAGATATTCGACGCCATCGGCCAAGGTATAGGCGAGTTCGAGGTCCTGCGTCGCGCCAGCTTCCTGCATGTGATAGCCGGAGATCGAAATAGAATTGTACTTCGGCATCTTTTGCGAGGTGTAGGCAAAAATGTCGGAGATGATCCGCATCGAGGGCGCCGGTGGGTAGATATAGGTGTTGCGCACCATGAACTCTTTCAGGATGTCATTCTGGATCGTTCCTGAAAGTTTTTCCGGCGGCACGCCCTGTTCCTCGGCAGCCGCGACGAACAGCGCCAGAATCGGCAGCACCGCACCGTTCATGGTCATCGACACGCTCATCTGGTCGAGCGGAATCCCTGAGAACAGCGTGCGCATGTCGTAGATCGAGTTCGATCGCAACGCCGGCCATGCCGACGTCGCCGGTGACGCGCGGATGATCCGAGTCATAGCCGCGGTGGGTGGCGAGATCGAACGCTACCGACAGGCCCTTCTGGCCGGCGGCGAGGTTGCGGCGATAGAAGGCGTTGGAATCTTCCGCCGTGGAGAACCCGGCGTATTGCCTGATAGTCCAGGGCTGGTTGACATACATGGTCGGGTAAGGGCCGCGCAGATAGGGCGCAATGCCGGGCCATGTCTCAAGAAAGTCGATGCCTTCGAGATCGGCCTCGCTGTAGCTGGCGTTGACCGGGATGCCTTCGGGCGTCAGCCACGGCTCGGCGCTGCCGGCCGGCATCGCCGCGGCGACGGGCTCGAAAGAGACATCAGCAAAGTTCGGTATGCGGCTCATGGGTTACCTTTATAGCACAGGTAAAATTTGGGCGGCGCCAGCATCACTCATGGTCCGGATGCTGGTGGCTGACGATGCCACTTGCCTTTTCCGGCCCGTAATTCTGCAGCGTGGTCTGGCTCGGCAAATTGGCGATGCCAACCACCCAGCCGAGCCGGGATTCGGTGCCGTATTGCCGGGTCGGGATGATCTGGTCGGGGCGGTCGAACGCGCCGGTCATGATCTCGATCCTGGGGCCGCCGATGCGGCGAAAACTCAACGGCGTACCGCAGGCGGCGCAGAAATCGCGCTCGGCGATCGACGAGGATTTGAACGCGGCCGGCTTGCCGCGGGTCCAGGCGAAATCGGCATGTTCGATATCGGCGAACGAGGCGAACGGCGCGCCGGAAGCCTTTTGGCACATCCGGCAATGGCAGATGCTGATCTTGGCCGGCAGCCCCGACAGCGCAAAGCGGACGGCGCCGCATTGGCAGCCGCCGGTCAGGACAGTCTTATTCTCCTCGGTCATGCTCACTCCATCCGCCGCCAGGCTTCCTGCAATGTCGCCAGCGCGTCGCCGCCGGCAAAGATGAAATCGCCGACGCCGGCGGCCCGCAAGCCGGCTTCCTGTTCGCCGGGACGGCCTGCCAGATAGATATGCCTTGCCCCCGCGGCTTGAAGGGCCTTGGCAGCGGCTTCCGCATCGACCGCATAGACCTTGTCCGCCGAGCACAGGCACGCCACGGCCGCACCGGAAGCCTTGAAGGCGGCGGTAAGGGTTGCGAATTCCTTCATCTCTCCCATTGGGAGAGGTCGCTCCAGCGCCGAAGGCGATGGAGCGGGTGAGGGGTTACGGTCCAAATCAAGCGCCCCCTCACCCGACGCCTGCGGCGTCGACCTCTCCCCGGAGGGGAGAGGTGAAGAAGAGGGCGGCGGTAAATAATCGAGCGCCTCGATGCCGCCGGTCTCGAAGAAGCTTTTGGCGAACCCGGCACGCGCGGTGAAATCGGCGGGCGTGCCGAGATTGGCGAGAAAGATTTTTGGCCGTGCGCCGCTGCTCTTCTGTCGGGTATCCGACTTATCGCGCAGCGCCTCGAACGGTGACGCCAGCCGCATCGGCGGCAGCGGATCGAATTTGAATTTGGCCTCGCCGTAGGGCGCGAGCGCGACCGGCTTTGCGTCCAGCACCGCGACTTCGGCCTCGTGCAGGTTTGGAAATTCGCTGGCGCCGGTCAGCACGTCTTTGCGTCTGGCGATATTGGCCTCGCGCACCGCCCGGGTCGCTGCGACCTTGCGCTGGATCAGGTTTTGCTCGAGCGAAGCGAACAGGCCGCCGGTCTTTTCAATGTCCTGAAACAGCGTCCATGCGGCTTCGCAGAGCTGCCGGGTCAATGTCTCGATGCCGCCCGAGCCGGCCGCGGGATCGGACACTTTTGCGAGGTTGGATTCTTCCAGCAGCACCAGCTGCGTGTTGCGTGCGGCGCGCCGGGCGAACGGATCGGGCAATCCCAGCGCCAGCGTGTGCGGCAGCACAGTGATGGCGTTGGCGCCGCCGAGGCCCGCCGAGAATGTCGCCATCGTCGCGCGCAGCATATTTACGTAAGGATCGCGCTGGGTCAGCATCCGCCAGGCGGTATCGGCGGCGACGAACAGTGGTTTTGGCGCGAGACCGCAGGCCTGTTCGATCCGCGCCCATAGCAGCCGCAGCGCGCGGAATTTCGCCAGCGTCAGGAACTGGTCGGCGTCGGCGCTGAGTTCGGGCATAGACCATGCCCTGCGCGTCTTCCAGCGTAACGCCGGCCTGTTCGATCGCGCGCAGATACGCAACGCCGGAAGCCAGCACGAACGCCAGCTCCTGCACCTCCGATCCACCAGCATCATGGATCACGCGTCCATCGGCCACCGCGAACGGACCTTTAAAACCCATCGCGGCGAGGCCCTTGATCGCGCCCGTTACCGCCGGCACGATCTCGGGCCAGCTATAGGAACTGGAGCCCCACACCGCGCAGGCGCCGAGCGGATCGAGACCGAAGCGGATATTGCAGGCAGCGGGGCCAAGGCCTTTGCGTTTCACATATTCGGCGATGTGAATGGCGGCCATCCGCGACTGCGGACCGACCTGCAGTTCGATGGCGATACCGGCATCGATATAGACGCCGTCCAAAACCTGCTCGATCGCTTCTGCCGTCGGCTCCAGTCCAAAACCATAGGCGCCATTGGCGCCGGCGAAGACCAGCGTCAGCCCGGTGGCGCCATTTTCGAGATCATGCAGCGCCTGCGCATTGGCCTGTTTGGCGTCGGGATGATCGACCCGTTGCATGATCTGCCAGGGGGCGGCCGCAGGCCGGGCTCCGACCGGCGTCGCTCCCTTCGCGCGCGGATAAATCGGATCGATCTTCAATCCATCGGCGGTCTTGCCGACGAGCTTTTCGAACGGCGCGCCCTTCAGCACGCCGTCGACCAGTTTGCGCCAGTCGTCGTAGGTCGCTGGTTGAAAATCCGCCGCCAGCCTCAAATCGTCAGTCGTGGTCGTCATCCGCCCAATCGTTCCCTAAAGCCTTCGCTTGTTGGCCGGAAATTGCCACGGGGCGGCCGCCAAGCCAAACGGTTGTTTTCGGTCTCTTTTTGGCTAGCCAGGTTCGGGTAGCCGCAGAATACCTTCGGTCGAAAGCAGCGCCAGCGCCGCCTTCACGCTGCGTCCCGCGATGAGACGGTCGGGAACAATCTCGGCGAGCGGCACCAGCACGAAAGCCCGCTCGAACAGCCTTGGGTGCGGCAATGTCAGCTCCGGCTTGTCGATTTTGACATCGTCATAGGCGATCAGATCGAGGTCGAGGGTGCGCGGGCCCCAGCGCGTTTCCCGGGCGCGGTCGCGGCCGAATTTCTTCTCGATCTTGTGCAGCGTGAACAGCAGCGCATGGGGATCCAGGCTGGTTTCGATTTCGATGCAGGCATTGATGAAATCGGCCTGTTGCTCCTCGCCCCAGGGCGGGGTGGCGTAATCCGACGACCGCGCCAGCAGGGCGGCCTGCGTCATGCCGCAAATATTGGAGATCGCCTTCTGGAATGTCGCGCGGACGTCGCCGACATTGCCGCCGAGCGCGATCAGCACGTCAGCCATGGGAGGGTTGCCGCGTGCGCAGCAGGACCACGCCGACATCGTCGAAGATCGCAGCGATCGGCGCGTGCGGCTTGTGGACGGTGACCTCGACCGCGTTGATGCGCGGGAAGCTCGACAATATGGCATCGGCGACGGCGCCGGCCGCGCGCTCCAGCAGCTTGTAATTGGTATTCTTGAATGCCGCGGATGCGGTCGCCACCACGTTGGAATAGGACACGGTGTCGGCGAGCCGGTCGGTATGCGAGGATTCCGACAGATCGACCGATAGTTCGAGGTCGATCACAAAACGCTGCCCGACCTCGGTCTCATGTTCCATCACGCCGTGGCGGGCATGGATGACGACGCCGGTGATGAAGATGGTATCGCTCATTGCTGTTCCCTGATCGCTGCCGCGACCCGCAACGCCTGCACGGTTTCCGCCACATCATGCGTCCGGATGATCCGCGCGCCGCCTTGCGCGGCTATCAGATGCGCCGCGATCGAGCCGCCGAGGCGTTGCTGCGGCTCCGACGGCGTCACCGTCGAGATGAAGCGCTTGCGCGAGGCGCCGACCAATAGCGGCAGGCCGAAAACGCTGAGTTCGTTCAGGCGCGCCAGCGCGGTCATGCTCTGTTCCGGCGTCTTGCCAAAGCCGATCCCGGGATCAAGCACGATATGGTTGGACGAAATACCCGCTTTGGTTGCGATGTCGAGCGAACGCTCGAAGAAGGCCGCGATGTCCTGCATGATGTCGATGGCGGGATCGGCGCTGTCGCGGTTGTGCATGATGATAACAGGGGCATGGCGCGCCGCCACCAGTGCTGCCATGCCGCTGTCGCGCTGCAGGCCCCAGACGTCGTTGGCGATCACAGCGCCATTGTCGAGCGCCCACGCGACGACGGTGGATTTCATGCTGTCGATCGATACGGGAACGCCGAGCGACACGATTTCGGCCAGCACCGGTTGCAACCGCTCTAGCTCTTCATCTGCCGAGATTGGTTCCGAACCGTAGGGCCGGGTGGATTCCGCGCCGATGTCGATGATGTCGGCGCCCTCGGCAACCATCCGGCGGGCCTGCGCCAGCGCGCGTTCGGGAGCTGCAAACTGTCCGCCGTCAGAGAATGAATCCGGCGTGACGTTCAGGACGCCCATCACGGCCGGATAGGGCCGGGACAACAGCGCCGGCAGCAGGGCATGACCGGCCGGGCCGGCCGCCATGGCGGGTCTGGACATGGTTGCGATCATGCGGTCGCTTTGCGCGGTCCGCGCCAGCAAGTCAAGGCGGGAGACCTCGCCACCCAACACCGGCCGGGCCGGCTCGATCAGTGCTCTAGTAGCTGATTTTCGGCTGCAGCTTGCGCGCCTGCGCGATCAATTGCCCGACCGACTTTTCCGACGGCAGGACGCGGACGAGCTTGCGCCGGATATTCACTTCTTTCATGTTCTGGGCAAGGCGCGCGGGATTGCGCAACGCCAGTTCACGGACCGTGGGGACGCCGGCGGCGCGCACCAGGCCGACCTTTGCCCTGCCCATCCCGGGAATCCGCATGTAGTCGGAGAAATTGGCCCATTCGAGCAGCTGCTGTTCACTGATGCCGGTCTTCGCCGCCAGCGACTTGCGCCCCTTGACTGTACTGGCGGCTTCAAGCAGCGCTTCGGTGGTGCGAATGCCAAGCGATTTCAGTTTCGAGGCTGAGTAGGCCGTCAAGCCGTCGATCTCGGAAAGGGGGTATGTCATGATACTCGATATGCAAATAAAGCTGCGCAGGCCGAACGGTGCCGTTATGCAAACTGGCTGAGGCCCGGCGTCCCCGAAATGATCTCGCCCATTTGATCCGCTCCGATTTTGTCGCGGCTGAACCGGAAAAGTTCACGCGCGACGCTCTGAATCTCGCCCATGCCCAAACCAAGCGCCATCAGCTTGGTACCGAGCGCCATCAAGCCGCCGCCCATCAACCTGGAGAGCCCGCCATTGCTGCTTGAGGCCGCGATGGCAGCCTCCGCACCCGGGATTTGGTCGATCAGAGCCTGGACCTTGTCGGAAGGCCCCTCGTTACGGAGGAAACCCAGAACGATGCCGATGGTTTTTTCAGCGACAACACTATCGAAGCCGGCCTTGGTGGCCAGCCTTCCAATCAGTTCGTCCATATTGCCCCGCCCTCAGCCGGTTGAATACCGGGTCGTTTGCTTGTGAATTTATCTTGATCGCCTGCGATCCGAAATACAAGCGATGACCGCACGCCAAGGCGATTTTCATTTGAGATCGCGCCGCGAGTGTTGCAGCAATGCAAGAGTGAACGCTTGATTCACGTCAAGTTGCCGCAGCCCGTCCTCCCTTTGTCTGCCAGGGATTGGAAAAAAGTATGACGAGCATGGTCTTCGCGGCCACGCGATACGTCCATGTCCGCTGACGGTTTCAATCGACGGGCAGGATGCGCTATGATCGGGTTGCTTGCTGTCTGAACTTCCCCGATACGCGCGAAGAGGCGATGCGATGGCCACCCCCGATGACAAAACCGCCGATACCGGCGAGAAGATTTTTATCGGCAAGGGCGACGAGACAGCCTGGCTGACGCTCGCGCTCGCAAATCGGCACGGCCTTGTCACCGGCGCGACCGGAACCGGCAAAACCGTATCGCTGCAGGTGATGGCGGAAGGGTTTGCGCGTGCGGGCGTTTCGGTTTTCGCCGCCGATATCAAGGGCGACCTGTCCGGGATCTCCGAAGTCGGCGAGGCCAAGGATTTTATCGTCAAGCGGGCGGGCGAGATGGGCCTGACCTTCCAGCCGGACCAGTTCTCGACGGTATTTTGGGACGTGTTCGGCGAGCAGGGTCATCCGGTCCGGGCCACCGTCACGGAAATGGGGCCGTTGCTGCTGTCGCGGATGCTCGATCTGAACGACGTGCAGGAAGGCGTCCTCAATGTCGCGTTCCGTGTCGCGGATGAGAACGGTCTCGCGCTGATCGACATGAAGGATATCCGCGCGCTGCTGGACGCGATTGTCCCCGACACGACCAAGAAGGGCGCGGATGCCGACCAGGATCCGCTGGCGCCGATCCGGAAGGCCGCGCAAGGCTACGGCAACGTCACCCGGGCCACGGTCGGAACCATTCAGCGCCAGCTTCTGGTGCTGGAAAATCAGGGCGGTACGAAATTTTTCGGCGAACCGGCATTGTCGCTGAAGGATTTCATGAAAACCGACCGCGACGGCCGAGGCATGGTTAATATCCTGGTCGCAGACAAGCTGATGCAGAGCCCGCGGCTCTATGCGACCTTCCTGTTGTGGATGCTGTCGGAACTGTTCGAGGAACTGCCGGAGGCCGGCGATCTGCCGAAGCCGAAAATGGTGTTCTTCTTCGACGAGGCGCATCTGTTGTTCAACGATGCGCCGAAGGCGCTGATGGACAAGATCGAACAGGTGGTGCGGCTGATCCGCTCCAAGGGCGTCGGGGTTTACTTCGTCACGCAAAATCCGATCGACGTGCCGGACAAGGTGCTCGCCCAATTGGGCAACCGCGTGCAGCACGCACTGCGCGCCTTCACGCCGCGCGATCAGAAGGCGGTGACTGCAGCGGCCCAGACCTTCCGGCCCAACCCAAAACTCGATACCGCCCGGGTCATCATGGAACTGGGCAAGGGCGAAGCCCTGGTGTCGTTCCTGGAAGGGGGCGGCACGCCGGCGATGGTCGAGCGCATCATGGTGCGGCCGCCGACGGCGCGGATCGGACCGATCACGCCGGAGGAGCGCAAGGCGATCATGGACAACAGTCCGGTGAAGGGTAAATACGACACCGCGATTGATGCCGAATCCGCCTATGAGATCATCCAGAAGCGCCTCGCCGGGACGGCGGCGCCGGCGGATGGGTCGGATGGCGGCAGCGGCGGCGGAATCCTGGGGCAGATCGGTTCGATCGTCGGCACCATCTTCGGCACCAACGTCAAGCGCGGCAGGATGTCGACCGGCCAGTTGATGGCGCGAAACGTGACGCGCTCGGTCACCAACACGGTGGTCGGCGGCGTTGTCGCCGATCTCGGCAAATCGGTGGGCGGCTCGATCGGCGGTTCGGTCGGGCGCGCGCTGGTGCGCGGCGCGCTTGGCGGGCTGTTGCGGAGATGATATCCCGCGCGATCTTCCTGTGATGTCTGGACCGGGCTTGTGCTGAGATACCCATCGCTGCGAGCGCCGCTCGATATCCTGTTCTTGATCTGCTGTATCGCGCTGACTGCCGACGTCATCGCCCCCGAGATTTGGGGGCACGGCAAGACCAAGGACTATCCGCTGTGGTTCTGGGCCGGGCAGCAGGTGCTGCAGGGCAGGGATCTCTACCCCAGCGATCCCGGCGCCTATTTCGAATTCATCTATCCGCCGCTGCCCGCGGTCCTGCTCGCGGTGCCGGCTTTCTTCGGCAAGCTACCGCTTTATCTGTGCCTGTCGTTGCTCAACGTCGTCGCCTGGTGGATGACCGCGCAATTCTCGCACGCGATGACCGGATCGGGCCGCAAGCCCGGAGTCTGGCTCGAAGCGTTGCCGGGCATCGTCACCGTCACCTTTGTGTTCGACATGTTCGATCTTGGCCAGCCGAACCTGATGCTGCTGGCGATGATGCTGTACGGGTTCTGGCTGCTGCGGCGGATGCGGCCATGGATGGCGGGCAGCATGTTTGCGCTGGCGACCGCGATCAAGGTTTTTCCGGTAGCGGTGTTGCCTTATCTGATCTGGCGCAAGCAGTGGGCCGCAGCCGCCGGCATGGTGGTTTTCTTAGGCGTGTTTCTGTTCGTGCTTCCGGCGCCGTTCCGCGGCACCCAGCACAATGTGTCGGAGTTGAAGACCTGGTATCAGGGCATGATCGGGTCGAGTTCCGAGAAGGGCTTTGGGCAGCGCGACGAGCAGAACTGGTCGTGGGTCAACCAGTCCATCATCGCGATGACGCACCGGCTGACGCGCTCGGTCAATTACAGTCAGGACGATCCGACCCAAACCAAACCGGCGCGCTACATGAATATCGCCAATCTCGATTTCAAGACCGCGAACCTGATCGTCATGGCGGTCTCGCTTCTGATCGGGCTTGGCTATGTCGCTGTCATGCCGAAGGCTTCGCGCCGGACCGAACGGTCCGACGCCGAAGAAATCGGCATCCTGTTCTGCCTGATGACGGTCGCCTCGCCGCTGGCCCGACAATATTATTTCATGTGGCTGTTCTTTCCGATGACCGTGCTGATGCATCGCGCCGCCTACGATCCACGTCCGGCCGTGAGGGCCGGCACCTGGGCTTTGCTCGCCATTGCGGGCGGCCTGACGTTGCTATCGCTTCCGGTGTTTCCGATCGATCTGCAGGCTTATGGCAACAACCTCGCGGCAACCGTCGTGCTCGTGGCGGGGCTGGTCTGGCATATGCTGCATCCGCTTGGCGCAGACGCCGTCAGCGCCTTGCCTCGGGCCGCAAGCGGGCTACAACTTGGCGCAGATAACAACGCCCACAGCCAGGGAACATCGTGATGTCCAACGCCAAGCTTCAGCCGGTCCTCGACCGTATCGATGCCGATTTCGACAATAGTCTCGAACGGCTGTTTGCGCTGCTGCGGATCAAGTCGATCTCGGCCGATCCGGCGTTTGCCGGCGATTGCAAGACCGCCGCCGATCATCTGGCGAAGGACATTGCGACGCTCGGATTTGCGACCGAGGTCAGGCCGACCGCCGGTCATCCCGCCATCGTCGCCAAGATCAATGGCAGCGCCGACGGGCGGCCGCACGTGCTGTTCTATGGTCATTACGATGTGCAGCCGGTCGATCCGCTCAATCTCTGGCATCGCCCGCCGTTCGAGCCCGCCGTTACCGATCACGCCGACGGACGAAAGATCATCGTGGCGCGCGGCGCCGAGGACGACAAGGGCCAGCTGATGACCTTTGTCGAGGCCTGCCGCGCGTGGAAGTCGGTGACGGGATCGTTGCCGGTCGACATCACCATCGTCATCGAGGGCGAGGAGGAAATCGGTTCGAAAAACTTCGTGCCGTTTCTCGAAGCGAACAAGGCGGATCTCAAAGCGGACTTCGCGCTGGTCTGCGACACCAGCATGTGGGATCCGAATACGCCTGCGATCACCACACAGCTGCGCGGACTGGTCTATGACGAGGTCAAGATCAAGGCCGCCAATCGCGACCTGCATTCCGGCATCTTTGGCGGTGGCGCACAAAATCCGATCCGGGTGCTGACCCGCATTCTGGGCGGCCTGCATGACGAGAACGGCCATATCACCATTCCCGGCTTCTACGATGGTGTGAAGGATTTGCCGCCGGAAATCCTGGCGCAGTGGAAAAACCTCAACCTTACGCCGGAATCGTTCCTGAAACCGATCGGGCTCTCGCTTCCGGCCGGAGAAAAAGATCGCCTGCTGATCGAGCAGGTCTCCTCGCGCCCGACCTGCGACATCAACGGCATCATCGGCGGCTATACCGCCGAGGGCTCGAAAACAGTGATCCCGGCCGAGGCGTCGGCAAAAGTTTCATTCCGGCTGGTCGAGGGCCAGATCCCCGAAAGGATCCGCAAGGCTTTTCGCGACTATGTGACGGCGCGTCTGCCGGGCGATTGTACGGCCGAGTTTATCGATCATTCCAGCGCGCCGGCGATCGCGCTCGACTGGAACATGAAGCCGCTGGCGGCTGCCAAGCGCGCGCTGACCGACGAATGGGGCAAGGAAGCGCTCCTGATCGGCTCCGGGGCCTCGATCCCGATCGTGGCGGATTTCAAGCGCACGCTCGATCTCGATACCGTGCTGGTCGGCTTCGGTCTCGATGACGACAACATCCATTCGCCGAACGAAAAATACGACCTGAAGAGCTTTCACAAGGGCATCCGCTCCTGGGCCCGGATTCTGGGCGCATTCGGCGACGCGCCGCGTTGAAGCGCGCGTTCCGGGACACGCTGGCGGACTCAAATAAAAACGCCGCCCGGAATTGGGCGGCGTTTTGATTCGGTAGTGCAGAGGTCGTTGGAGGCGATCTTACACGGAAATCGTCGAATTTCAATTCCTGTAGCTGGGATCGATCCGGTCGAGCTTGCGCAGCAGCGGCGGCCACACCAGCGTCGTCGAGCGCAATTCGGCGCGGTCGCGGTTCGAGAGCAGATTGGTGTTCTTGTCGACCACGGATTCGTCGACCGGATAGGCTGAAGGCCCCAACATCCGGGTGCGGACCTGCATGGTGCAGGCGCGCTCCAGATGGTACATGCGCTCGAAGGCGGAAGCGACCGAGCGGCCGACCGTCATGCGTGCCGTGATTGCGCAACAGCATGTGGTTCTTGTCGCCCAGATCCCGTTGCAGGCGCGGGCGCTCGTCATGATCGAGCGCGATGCCTTCGTAATCGTGATAGGCGAGATCGAAGGTGACGAGCTGCGCGGTCTGGTTCAGCGGCAGCAGGCCTTCCATGCAGCTCGAGACCGCGGTGCCGTCGGGGGTGTGGAGATGCAGCACGCAGCCGGCGTCTTCGCGGACTTCATGGATCGCCGAATGGATCGTAAAGCCGGCCGGGTTGATGCTGTAGTCGCTCTTGGTGAGCTGGTTGCCGTCGAGATCGACCTTGACCAGGCTCGACGCCGTGATTTCGTCGAACATCAATCCGTAGGGGTTGATCAGGAAATGATGCTCGGGTCCCGGCACGCGCGCCGAGATGTGGGTGTCGACCAGATCGTCCCAGCCATACAGCGCGACCAGGCGATAGCAGGCGGCGAGATTGATGCGCTGGTTCCACTCGGCTTCCGTCATGTCCGACGGCACTTCCTTCAGGCGAGCTTCGGCGGGCGACATGAGCGGTATCTCCGTGTGAATGGCTGATTGTCAGCGCAAGCCTAGCCCTGCGCCTGGTCCGCAGCAAGGCACGAGCCCGGGGTGGCTGATATGCTTTCGGACGGTGAGTGGCGCTTTACGGCGCCGGAATCGAGAGCAGGCTGGAGATGCTGCGGCCGCGGATGTCGTAGACGCGGGCGAACACCACGTCGTCGCGCTTGATCTCCACCAGCACGGGCGCGGTCAGGCCCTTGCAGTAGAACTCGCCGAGCGTCATGGCGAAATCGGCGGAATGGCTGTCCCAGCCGATGGTGAAGTCGGGACCGAGCGCGACCTGCGCCGGCCGCTGTGGTCCGCACACCGCGACCTTCCATTTGCGACCGTGCGGCGGCGCTTCCTGCCGCTCGGTCAATTCCTCGCGCAGTCCGTCGGAAGCCTGCTTCAGCGCAAGACCCCAGTAATCCAGCATGAACAGATCATCGGCGGCGCGCACGGTGCCGGCGATATGGTTGAAGTGGGTGTACTGATAGGGGTGCAGACGGATCATTTCGCCAAGCGGCAGCAGCAGGCCGAACGCGAACAGCGCCAGCGCCACCGGCTGCCAGCTGCGGCGGTTGTCGCGCAATCCGTCCATGCCGCGCGCGAAGGCGAGGCCCGCGAGCACCGTCATCGGCGGGATCACGAAGATGAAATGGCGGATGCCGTTGTAGAGCGCCGGCCGCTTCACCATCGCAATCACCAGCGGCAGCGTCGCCGCCAGCGTCAGCATCAACAGGACGGTCTTGCGGCGGCCCGGCACGTCAGGCCGCGACAGCGACATCAAGGTGCCGACGACGCCGGCAACCAGCAGCGCAAGCAGCACTTCGGGAAGCTGCAGCGCGAACAGCGTCGGCAGATAGGACCACGGCATGTCCGGGACCGACACCAGCGCGCCGTCGAACATTTCCTTCCAGGGTTTTTCGAAGAAGTGCGAGAAATAGGTCAGCGCCTCGAACGGGTGTCCCGGCTCCATGATCGACCATGGCCAGATCAGGCCCATGACGAGGTAGCCGAACACGAGACCCGGCAGCAGCACGTAAACCACATGGGCAAAGCGATGCGTCGCTTCGCGCGGTCCTTGCGTGCGGTATTCCTCGAGCAGCAGCGGCACGAAGCCGACCACCGCATAGACCAAGGCCAGTCCGCCGAGGATCCGGCAACCGATCGAGAGGCCGGCGCCAAAGCCGACGATCAGGATGGTGCGCGGCGAGGGCTGAGGATATTCCTCGGCCAGACGGACGAAGCCCAGGATCAGGATCACCATCGCGACCGCGAATGGCGCATCCTTCGGGTTCATGAACATGTGGCCGTAGAAGGTCGGGCACAGCGCCAGCAACAGCAACGTGGCGAGGCCGGCCAGCGGGCCGCCGACGCGGCGGCCGAGCCGCCATGTCACGGCAAGGCCGATCGACGCCGACGACGGCGCCGAGCAGGCGGCGCGTTTCAAACAATTCGAGCGGGATGACCTTGTGCAGCAATGCCGCCGCCATGTCGAAGCCGCCGCCATACATATAGAGGTTGGCGAACGACAGCGCGCCGGTATCCCTGAACCCGGAACCGTACATGCGCAGCAGCAGGTCGGCATATTCGGCATGGGTATAGTCGTCCCAGCCCAGTCCGTAATCGCGGAAGGTTAGACCGGCGATCAAGGCGACCACGCCCAGCACGATGATGGCGAGCTCGTCGCAAGTCCGCTCGACCGAGCGCCTCGCCGGCGTGTCGATGGCCGAAGTCGTGATGGATGACATGGCTATTGGTAACCCGGCGTCCCTTTGGCCCAGTTGGCGCTTTGGGCCTCATTCCCCGGCATCCATATAGCGCAGTTCCGTTTCCAAGTAATTGGCAATTGTGGCGTAATTTCCCTGATGCAACGCAACATGTGGGCTATCCATTGGTAGAAGGTAAAAATACGGACACGGGAACCGGGCAACGGTGTGAACCACGCGGCGCCGACGGGAATGTTCCGGCCGACGCAAGATTATTGAGGAACCGGCACCGTAATTGCCGGTTGGCGATGCAGACAATATGACGGTATCGTGGCGTTAGGCGGCCGGCGCGTATTTCGAGCCCGGCTGCAGGGGGTGAGTTCGATGATGGTTGGCATGTTGGTCGCCGGGTTTGGCTTCGTTCTGGCGGGCCTGCTGGCGACCGGCTACGGCTTTCTGTACAAGGAGTTCAGCGTCGGCAGCACGCTGATCGAGTCGGGCGTGATCGGGGTTTGCACCGGCGCGATCATGATCGGTCTTTGGATGGCCGTGCGGGAGCTGAAAAACATCGGGCGGCGGCTTGGCGCGGGAATTTTGGCCGAGCCGCACGGGGAAGTCGCAGCGCAGTCGCTGGCTCCCGCGGTGCCGTCGCGCCCGCCAGTGCCCGGCGATGGCGGCTTCCTGTTCAGCCGCGACCAGCCGCCCACGGCCGAGGCTCGCCGGCCACGCCGAACCAGCGGTGCCCGCATCGCCGCCGCCATGGCATGAAGAGGCCACTTCGCGCGATCGCCCGCGCAGCGAGGGGCCGCCCGAAGCCGAGCCGGCCGAGGCTGCACCAGCGGCCAAGCCAAAGCGCAATCTGCTGTTTTCCTCGTCGTCGCGCAAAGAGCGCGAGCGCGCCCAGGCACGCACCAGCGAACCCCTGCCGCCGGATATTCTGTCACCGGAGCTTCGCCCCAATCCACCGGCCGCGCCCCCGCCGCCTGAACCGAAGCGCCGCCCGCTTCATTCGACGACGCCTGGCCAAAATCGGAACGGCCGAGGCCGGGCGAGGTCCCGCCGCAGCGGCGGCCCCCCAGGAGCTCCCCGAGCCCGGCCCACGACGATTCAGCGAAAATGCGCGCGACCGGGCGAAACGAGGAGCAGCCGCCGGTCACCGTCCTGAAGTCAGGCGTGGTCGACGGCATGGCCTATTCGCTCTATTCCGACGGTTCGATCGAGGCCCAGATGCCCGAGGGCATGATGCGATTCGCCTCGATCGACGAATTGCGCTCGCATCTCGATCACCGCCCCTGAGCGGACAATACTTGCGGCAATGATCCAGTTTATAAAATAAAACGCCGTTGTCCTTGTCAGATTCCCGGCAATCCGCTCATATTCGTCAAGTCGTACGAGGATTCGGCAGCGTATAGGCGTGGCCGGATACTGTGTGTGAACCGTGCGACCATTCGCATCCGAGGGAAGGTTGAGCCATGACCGATGCCGCCGGCAAGACGCCAGTCGAACTCACCGCCAGTATCGTATCGGCCTATCTCAGCAACAATCCGACGCAGGCATCCGAAATTCCGAACCTGATCAGCCAGGTTCATGCCGCGCTGATGCGGGTATCGACCGGCCGGGTCGAGGCGCCGCTCGAGCCGGCAAAGCCTGCGGTCTCGATCAAGAAATCGATGACGCCGGAATATCTGGTCTGTCTCGAGGACGGCAAGCGCTTCAAGTCGCTGAAGCGGCATCTGCGCACGCAGTACAACATGACGCCGGAGCAGTACCGCGACAAATGGGGCCTGCCGGCCGACTATCCGATGGTCGCGCCGAACTATGCGGTGGCGCGTTCACAGCTTGCCAAGAAGATGGGGCTCGGCCAGCAGGCGCGGAAGCGGAAGTAACCTCTATTTTCAGGAGGCGTCGGCGAGCGCCTCGCGCGCATCGGCGCGAATGCGCTCGACCATCGAGCGCAGGCCGTTGGAGCGCTGCGGCGTCAGGTGCTCGCGGAATCCGAATTCGTCGAACACCGCGATCGCGTCCGTCGACAGGATCTGCTGCGGCGTACGGCCGGAATACAGCGTCAGCAGGATCGCGATCAGGCCGCGCACGATGTGGGCGTCGCTGTCGCCGAGATAATTCAGGCGCGGCTCGCTGGTGCCGGTCCGATCGATCTGCTTCGAAAGCCAGACCTGGCTGGCGCAGCCATTGACCTTGTTGGCTGCGGAATGCTCGACCTCCGGCATCGGCGCCAGCATGCGGCCGAGTTCGATGACGTACCGGTAGCGGTCGTCCCACTCGTCCAGCAGCGCAAAATTATCCCTGATTTCGTCGATCGTCATCGTTGCCCGTGTCCAATCCTGAGACAGGTATATAGGATCGCAGGCGATCGAAAGCGACGAAAATGGAACCGGTTCCGCGCTTAATTTGCGGTCACGGCGTTGGCGGGACGCGCCATTCGACGGCCATATCGTCCAGCGTCAAGGTTTCGCGCGGTGCTGCGCCGCTGAGCGGCGCGTCGATATTCTCGCCACCGCTGATCGAGCCGGTGTGATCGGGCGGCTTCTTGTCGGTGATGATCTGATACAGCTTGCGGGCGCCCTGGGTCGCGCGCTGGCCGATCACGGTGGCGGCCTGGCCGCCGACTTCGCAGGCCGCCGGCTGGCGCTTGCAGAATTGGCTCATGTCGGACACGGCTGCGGTCGCAGCCGATACGGCCTCGGACGCGCCAATCTGCGGCATCTTGTCCGATTCAGGTGTTTTGTCCCTCGGCAACAGCACGAGCACCAGCCCGAGCCAGAATGCCATGCGAAGCAGGAAAAACATCACGCGACCCCGGTCATCTCTTTTGATTCAATTGCGGTTGATTCCGCAGTTCGCTCCTGACTATCAGCCGTCGATAAATCGCAAGTGTTTGCATTGAGGTAAACTCGCGGAAAATTGGCTGAAAATCCGAATGATTTGATTCGATGTAAATTTTCGATTGAGATGGGCCGGGCGCATGAAATCGGCGCATCCCGCGCGTCCACCATTTCGAAACCATAGGGCAAATGCGCCGGAAACCTTGCGTTCACCATTCGCGCCGAATGGGCAACTTATGGCGCGCCAAACCCGCTGGAATGTCCGGCCTTTGGCGGCCGGCCGCGATGCCTTAGCGTTCGCTTAAGTTCGCTCTGACACGGTGGGCCAAAGATAAAGGGGGCGTTCCGGCGCGTCTGTTCGACGAACCAGCCGAAGCGCAGGTAACCGTGAGTGTTTTGAGTATCATCCGCGACTGTCTCGATGCGCTGCTGCACCCGTCGGCGCGCTATGATGCGTTGACACGCGCGCGCCATCGCGCGTTCATGGCGCCGCGATTGCTCGGCAGCCTCGCCGCGCTGGCGGCATTTCCGGTGTTTCTGGCGCTGCGCGGCGCACCCACCGCGCTCGAGGTCGCCGCATTCGCCTGGCTGATCGCACCCATCTTATTGTCATGGTTCCTGTCGCGTACCGGCCGTTACGAAGGCGCGCATGTGCTGTCGTCGCTGGCGCTGGCGGGCTTCGTCATGGTGGTCGCGGCGGCCACCGGCGGCATCGAATCCTTTGCGGCGGTCTGGCTGGTCGTCATTCCGCTCGAGGCCGCGCTCTCGGCCTCGCGCCGCGTGGTTTCGTTTGCATTTGCCTTGGCTATGTCGTGCGCGGCGCTTTTGATCGTGCTCGGGCATTATCACCTGCTGCCGGTGCCGGATCTCAGCACGGCGCTGCGCGGCGCCCTGACCGGGGTCGGCATGATATCGGCGATCTTCTATGCGGCCGGGCTTGCGTTCGGCGCGGAATCGCTGGCGCGCACCACGGTGTCGCTGCTCTATGTCGAGGAAGACCGCTACCGCCTGCTGGCGCGCAATATGAGCGACATGATTTCGCGCCATAGCCGCAACGGCGCGGTGCAGTTCGTCTCGCCGGCGGCCGAAACCATGGTTGGCGCGCCGGTCGCACGTCTGCTCGGCCACGGCCTGTTCGACCGCGTCCATGTCGCCGATCGTCCGGCCTATCTGACCGCGCTGTCGGATGCCGCGCGGGGCGGCGAGGCGCGCAGCGTCGAGTTCCGGCTGCGCCGCGATGCCGTCCGCGGCCAGAACAATTCCGCCGATTTCATCTGGGTCGAGATGCGGTGCCGGCCGCTCGATCAGTCATCCGACGAGGCCGAGGTCGTCGCCGTCATGCGCGACGTCACCGACCGCAAGGTGCAGGAAGAAGCGCTCGAACTGGCACGCATCGCCGCCCAGCAGGCGGATGCGTCCAAGACCCGCTTCCTCGCCACCATGAGCCATGAACTGCGCACGCCGCTGAACGCCATCATCGGATTCTCCGAGATGATTGTGCAGGAGGACGTGCTGATGATCGATGCCGCGCGCCGCAAGGAATATGCGCAGCTGATCAACGATTCCGGCCAGCATCTGTTGTCGGTGGTCAACGGCATCCTCGACATGTCCAAGATGGAGACCGGCAATTTCGAGATTTCGCCGGAGCCGTTCGCGCCGCGCGCAGCCCTGCTCAATTGCTGCAATTTGCTGGCGCTGAAGGCGCGCGAAAGCGGCGTCGATCTCGTCACCCGCGCACCGGACGATTTGCCGGTCATGAACGGCGATCCGCGCGCATTCAAGCAGATCGCGCTGAATCTGGTCGCCAACGCCATCAAGTTTACCGAGCGCGGCGGCAGCGTGACGGTCTCTGCCGTGGTCGAGGGTTCGCGCCTGATGCTGCGCGTTGCCGATACCGGGGTCGGCATCGCCGCCGACGACCTGAAGCGGATCGGCGATCCGTTCTTCCAGGCCGGCAAGACCTATCAGCGCAAGCACGAAGGCACCGGCCTCGGATTGTCGATCGTGAAAGGCCTGGTCGGGCTGCACCATGGCGAGATCAACGTGCAGAGCAAGGTCGGCGAGGGAACCACGGTGACCGTTGCATTGCCGCTTTCGTTCACGCCGCAGGCCGCGCAGCCGTCGAGCAATGTCGCGACGCTGAAGCCGGCGCTGCGCTCCGGACTACAAGACCAGGCCCATCAGGTGAAGAAAAGTGCCTAGACAGACGGATGATGATTTGATGCCTCGCCGCCGGCGCAGCGCCAAGGCGGTAGCGATCGAAGCCGAGGAGGAGCGCGGCCTTGCGATGCGCATGCTGCTGCACAGTCCGAAGGACATGGTGGCCGGCGCGCTGGCCGTTGCTGCCGTGTGCGCCATCATCACCAACGCGTTGTTCCTGCAGGCCGGCCGTCACCCGTCGCCGATGTTCGGCGGATCGGTCGTCACGCTGCCGCCGCCCGCCCCCCCGTAGCCGTCGCAAGTCCTTTGCCGCGTCCGCGCCCGGTCGATACTGCCGTGAAACCGGCAGAGCCCGTAGCGGCCGAGCCGAAGGTAGTCGAGGCCAAGCCGGTTGAGGCCAGAACGGTCGAGGCGAAGAGCGCCGATCTCAGGAGCTCGGACCGCTCAGATCTGATGACCAATCTTGTGGTCAAATCGACCAGTTCTGCCCCCGCCGCGGCCTCCAACGCTGCCAATCCGGTGGTCAGACCCGCCACCGTCGCTCCCGTTGCGGCTTCGAACGTCATGCGGCCGCCGGCGCCGATCCCGTCGCATGGCGACATCACCCAATCCATCGCCTCGCGCCGCATCGCGTCGGTGCAGCGCGCGCTCACCCAATATGGCTACGGCCAGTTGAAGCCGACCGGGACCATCGGTGCGGACACCCAGGCCGCGATCTCGAAATTCGAGCGCGACCGCAAGCTCCCGGTGAACGGACAGATGTCGGACCGCGTGGTGAAGGAACTCACCGCGATGATCGGCCATCCGATCGACTAGGCGGTTCAGGTCGCGCGGCGTACGAAGTCTGGGTTGAGTTCTTTCACCGAACGCGCGCCGCATTGCTGCATGGCCGCGCGGGTCTCGGTGCGCATGATCTCGAGCACCCGCTCGATGCCTTCCTGGCCGAAGGCTCCAAGCCCCCATAGATAGGGCCGGCCGACACCGACGGCCTGCGCGCCCATGGCAAGTGCTTTCACGGCGTCGGTGCCACGACGGAATCCGCTGTCGACGATGACGGGTATCTGGCCTTTCACCGCAGCGATGATTTCCGGCAACGCGTCGATGGTCGAGCGGCCATTGTCCTCGCCGCGCCCGCCATGATTGGAGACGAGGATTCCGTCGACCCCGTTCCGCACCGCAAGTTCTGCGTCCTCGGCGGTGACGATGCCCTTGAGCATGATTTTCATGCGGGTGATGTCGCGCATTCGTTTGATCGTGTCCCAGGACAAATTGGAAGACTCACCGCCTCCGGTAATGCCGGTAAGGTCGATGCCGTCGTAATTGTGCCGCCGGACCGACCGCGCAGCGAAGCTGCTGCGATCATGACAGGCCCCGCACTCGCGCATATCGGTGCGCCTCAGCCGGAACAGGGTTTCCTGGTTTCGGCCGGCGATGCGATCGACGGTCACCATGAGGACCGGACAGCCGGCGGCATCGGCCCGCTTGATGAGAGCCTGCGCGACCTCAAAGCGCGGCGACGCATAGAGCTGGAACCAGATCGGCGCTCCGCGCGCCTTGGTCACGTCTTCGACGGAATAGTTCGACGACGTCGACAGGATCTGAAGATGATTGCCGGTGCGCGCGGCCTTGGCGACGGCGACCTCGCCGTCGGGGTGAAAGAATTGATTGCCGCCGGTGGGGCACACGAAGATCGGTGAATCATATTTGGTGCCGAACAGCTCTATGCTGGTGTCGACCTTGGACACGTCATTGAGACGGTGGGGTTGCAGCTGGAATTTCAAAAACCCTTCGCGATTGGCGCGCAGCGTGACTTCGTCGTCGAGACCGGACGCCATGTAGCCGAAATGCGCGGGCGGCACGTTCTGGCGCGCCACCGGTTCGAAGTCGAAGACGTTGATCGCGTCCTTCGGGCTGCCGATCAGTTCGCCACTCGCCGGCGCCCAGATCATGGGATCGGGCAATTTGGAAGGTGCTTCGGCGCCGTAAGCCGACAGGGCGGCAGAGGCGAGCAGCGGGCTTCCCGCGAGGTATTGCAGAAAGCGGCGGCGACTGGCGCGAACGATCGGCGACGTCATGCGTATTTCCTCCCGTGCAACTGTTCTTCTTGTGCGGGAAAGATAGCAGCCGGCGGGGTTCACCGGAAGCCGCAGGCGGCATGCGCGGCCCACTTGAAAGGGAGATGGGTGCGGCTGAAAGATGAACACTAGCTTCAAAATATCCGCTGGCCTATCGTCATCCTCATGCGATTGAAATCAAGTATCTGGGTGGCCGCCTATCTGCGCCGCTGCCAAACCGAGGGAATCTTTGGCGCTGTCCGCCGGCGTGGCGCCGAAGAAGCCGGCGCTGTCTTCGTCAAGGTGGCGACGCTTGACGGCAACGCCATGCTGTATGCGCCCGCGCCGCAGACGGTCTATGACGAGAGCCGCCCGGCCGAGCGCCTGTTCGTCGCGACGTCGCCGCAGCCGGTGCCGGAGCAATCCGTGGAAGAACGTCTGGTCAAGGAAATCCGGTTCGATCCGGATACCTGGATCGTCGAGACCGAGGACCGGGCAGGGCGGCATTTCCTGGATCTGGCGAAGGCGTGAACGGAATTTGATTGGCAAGCCTTGATCAGCTTGCCGCGCGCTTAGCGTCCCGAGCCATCGGTGCCTGTGCCTGTTCGTACAGCGGGTGCGGTGCCCGGCTGCACAGCCGGACGGGTCTGGGAAGGCGCGGCGCGCGCGCGGTTGCGTTCGTCGTCGTAAAGCGAGGGGCGATATTTGGCGCGGGTGACCGCCATGGTCGAGCCGCGCCACGCCGCCAGCATGATCAGCGCCGAACGTTCGCTGAGGCGATCGTACAGCCGCGACAGCCGGTAGACATTGTGCACCGAGCCGAATTCGGGATTGAGGAACATCAGCACCCGCTGGAAAACCGCACTCGGCATATCCAGCGCGCGAACCGCAGCGGCCAGCGGTTCGCCGCCGGGATCGTTGACCACCTGGGTTGCGATCCGCGTCGGCAGGATCAAGGCGTCGCCGAGCTCGAGGATGAAGTTTTCGCTGTCTTCGGCAAACGCCGCCATCTCCAGCGTCTCGATGGCGCGGGCGGAGCGGGCGGCCGGAATCCGCGCCGACGCCTTCAGCGGCGTCGCGTTCAGATTATGCAGGATCAGCGCGCGCTCGCTGGCACTGGCCGCGAAAAACATGTCGTTGATTTCGGCGGCATCGTTCGGCCGCATCGACAAATTCGATGCCATCCGCAACTGCGCTTCGGTCGGTGCCTTGGCCGGCAGGATTTCCGCCGGGTACGTCGGAATCGCCGATGCGACCGGCATGATCTCGCCGGGCTGGGAACGCCGCAATCCGAGCTTGTCCAGAATTTCAGGCGGGGTCGCCGGGTAGATCGCAAGCCGCGCCCGCACCGCCGCGCGGGTGGCGTCGTCGACCTGTTCGATCAGGCGCGAGGCCAGTTCGATGAATTGCCGTTCCTCGTCGCCGGAATGGGCGCTGGCCTGAACATAGAGATCGGTCAGCACGCGCAGCAAGGTAGGGCGGATGTCGACGCCCTCGCGGCGCGAGAGCGTCATCAAGCCGTCGAAACCCGGAAACAGGGGAGTTGCAGTCATGTCAGCATACGCGACTTTGGAGGTTCTGACCCCCAGCCTACGCGGGCCGCTTTAAGAGCCGGTTAAGGAAAACAACCGGTGAAGAAATCCATTAAAATCCGCCGGTGTTCGACAAGCCACAGCGGCGCATCCGTATTTGGACCCGGGCCAAAAATTAACATGCCGTTAACCACGTGCTGTTCTTAATGATGGCATGTCGCCGGCCAGATGATGTCCGCGCGGCAACCAGAGAGAACGGAACATGTGCACCATCATTGAATTTCCAGCAGATGCGGCTTCGCGGCGGCTGGGCATGGATGGCGCGCCACGCGAGGGGCTGGGAACCTTGCTGATCCTTCCCGTTGTCCGGATCCAACGCGAAACCGACGACACAGGCGGCGGACGCGGACCGGAAGAAGGTGCAGCACCCGGTCGCCGTCGCCGTCGGCGCCCCTGACATTGGACGTTTGAAAATGCCGGAGATGTGCCTTCCGATCCGGATGACCGGAATTCGGCGTTCACGACCGGCTCTCGCCCTCTTGCTGGTGGGCGCGGCCCTCGGTGGCTGCAGCGGCGGCGACTTCGGCCGAACCCGCCAGGACTTTCGCAACGACGACATGCACAGCTGGCTGGGCGCCGAGGTGACCGGCAGCGTCGGGCTCAAGGCCTCGCAATTCCAGCTCACCGACAACGAACGCCAGCTGCGCGATCTCGCCTATCCCCTGATCGAGCCGCCGCATTCGCGCCCGGCCTGGCGAAGCGTGTTCGGCGACTACCAGCCGCTGCCGTCGCCGTGGCGGCAGAACGTCGTGTTCGACCGCACCATGTACGGGCGCACCTTGATCGATGAGCCGCACCGCTCGCATACCTCGCGCTATCAGCAATTGATCGAGGACGTGCGCGACGACATCACCCGGTTCGAGCCGTTCTTCGCCTCGGCCGCGCGCGTGATCGAACTCGACCGCAAGCGCAACGCCAGCCTCAAGATGGTGTCGGAGCTGTCGCCGCCCGAACGGGCCGACGCGATCTCCCGCATGGAAGAGAACAGCCTGATCGTGCAGTGGGTCCAGCAATGCCTGGAGCGGCGGATCTCGTCCTATCGCTGGGCGCTGGAGCGGCTGGTGATCCAGGCCCCGGACAATATCGCCGCCGAAGCCGACCGGCTGATCGGCGAACTCGCAGCACAGACGGCCAATCCGCCGGTCGCCGCCCAGCCCGTGATCGGGCGCGCGGTGGTAGTGAAGGGCTAGACCTTTCGCTTGGGTTTGGGCGCAGGGCTGGCGCGGCCCGCTTTGGGACGCTGTTTCTGGAGTTTCGCGATGAAGCTGTGCAACGCATCTGACGGCGGCCGGGCCGCGCTGTAGGCGAGCCCGACCTGACGTTTAACGTCCACGTCGATCTCGCGCACGGCGACATCGGGATTGGCGCGCGCCACGCCTTCCGGAACGATGGCGATGCCGACACCGGCGGCGACCAGCGCCATCGCCCAATCCTCCGATTCCGCGATGGCCGCAGGCTGGCGTCGCTGCGCGGTGCGGCCAAAGAATTCGCTTTGCTCGCAGTGGCAGCGATCGATCATCGCGACACCGGCAAGGTCCGAGGCGCGAAGCCGATCTTTCAGGGTGAGCGGATGCGACGGCGGCAGCGCCGCGACATAGCGTTCGACCCAGAGCGGAATGAAGTGCTCGCCGGCGCCGATGATGTTTCTGGAAATGATCCGCGCATCCGCGGCTTCCTTGATGCCGACGAGGCGGAGCGCAATATCGGAATTTTCGGTCAGCGGCTTCAGCAACGCAATCGTGCGGGGCTGATCCAGCGTGCGCATCAGGCCGAGCGTCAGCGCATGCCGCATCGACGGCTTTCTGAACAGGTTACGCGCGGCATCCGTGTCGTCGATGATGCGGCGGGCGGCCGCGTAAAATTGTTCGGCCGACGCCGTCGGCGCGACGCCCTTCTTGCGCCGGATGAACAGCGTGGTGCCGAGTTCGGCTTCCAGATGGGTGATCGCTGCCGAGATCGAAGGCTGCGAGATGAAGCAGATCTTGGCCGCCGCCGTCAGGTTACGTTCCCGGAACACGGCGGCGAAATATCGAAGCTCACGGATATCCATAGTTATAGCCTATCGATGATATCGAATATCAATATTTTACCTATGAATAGGGAAATGGCAAGCAAGGCGCCTGACCTCAACGAGGAACATTTCATGCGCATCCATCATCTCAACACCGGCACCATGTGCCCGATCGGGCGGCGTCTCGTGAACGGCACCGGCAGCATCTTCCAGCGCGCCCGCATGGTTTGTCACTGCCTGCTGGTCGAGACCAATGACGGGCTGGCGTTGGTCGATACCGGCATCGGGCTGGACGACATCAAAAACCCGCCGCGGCTCGGCCGCAAATGGGTCCGGCAAACGGCGCCGCGTCTCGATCCGGCCGAGACCGCGATCCAGCAGGTCAAGTCGCTGGGCTTCACCCGGCGATGTCAGGCATTTGTTGCTGACGCAGCTAGATCGCGATCATGCCGGCGGCATTCCGGATTTCCCTGGGGCGAAGGTGCATGTCCATCGCAGCGAATACGAGATGGCGGTGTCGCAACGAATTCCCGCGCCGGAGGGCCGTTACATCACCGGGCAGTGGCAGCATGGACCCGACTGGGCATTCTATGGCGAGGGCGGCGAAGACTGGTTCGGTTTTAAAGGCGTGCGCGCGCTGGGCGATCGCGAACCGGATATTTTGATGATCCCGCTGCCCGGCCACACGCTCGGCCATTGCGGCATCGCCGTGCGGGCTAAGGACAAATGGCTGCTTCACGCCGGCGACAGCTATTTCTTCCATGGTCAATTGGCGGCGCTGCGCAAAATGCCGCTGGTGCTCGGTATGTTTCAGCGCAAGGCCGATATGGATCGCAAGACGCGCATCGCCAACCAGGAGCGGCTGCGGGAGCTGAAGGCCAAACACGGCGATGCGGTGACGATCGTCAACAGCCACGATCCCGTCGATTATGAATCCTGCCGGTGCGGCTCGCCGCACGCCTGATGGCAGGCTAGCGCTTGCCCCGCGGCGCCGGCGGAGCGGGCGCGGGCTCCTCCTTGGCGGCAGGTTGATCCGTCTGCACCTTGCAACTCGATGCCGCGAGCGAGGCCTGCGCCTGCGGCATCAGGCCGGGCTCCGGCGCCAATGCCTTCAGCACGATCAGGCCGGTGGCGCTCGGGGAGTCGATGATCAGCCGGTCGGCGGCGGTGACCTCTTCGTCTTCAGGCAATTCGTTGTGCTGCGCTTCCGTCATCAGGTCGAGTTCGATCACCTTGCGGCCGGCCGAACGGTCGTTGATGGCGTAATAGGCGACCTCGTTGCGGGTATAGAACGACACCGAGGTATAGGCCTGGCTGACGGGGACCGTGAGCTTGATCGGGCCGTCCTTGAGGTTATAGCGGCAGATCGCGACTGCAAACGCCGGATCCATCAACGGCATCGTCGCGTTGTTCGGGTCGGCGAGCGGCAGCGGCGTGACCGCATTCTCCCTGGTGATCGGCGTCAGGCGCGAATAGGCGTCCTGGCTAGCGATCCGCGGCAACGCCAGCACGCTGACGAGGTGCACCACGCCGCCCAGCAGCACGCCTGCGATGATGGTGAACACGAGGCGGATCATGGGCAGTTGACCGTGGAGATGGAGGGCATCGGCGCATCGCGCTGGGTCCGCGTCGCAACCCCGACCGGGGTGTCGTAGAGCCGCAGCATTAGCGCGTAACGCTCGATGCCGCCCGTCGGCAGCCAGTTTCCGGCGCGCGAACGCGAGGCCACGCGGATCTCGAACGCGCCATCCGAACTGCGGATGATCTCCTGGCTGGTGAAGCCGTAACGCTGCAGCGAATTGGCGACCAGGCGTCCCTTGCGGTCGAACAGCGTCAGCGTCCAGAACCGCGCGGCCGGCGTGATCCCGCTGACCACGATGTCGCAGCGCCCGTCCAGCGGTTTCTTCTTGTCGTCGGTGGTGGCCGAGAAGGCGATGCCGTCGCCGGTGCCGATCGGCAATTCGCCGCTGCGGGCGATCGAGGCCCTTGAATAGGGATCGACGTCGGCGGTGCCGTTCTTCGGCCGCGCGGTCCAGGCGCCGATCGTCAGCGTGCCGAGATCGGTGCCGCGCGTCGCCGTCAGATAGGTCGAGCCGAGGCCGACCACGGTGGCAAGGATCAGCGCCAGCAAGGTGATGAGGATCAGCCGCACGGGCCAGTGCTCCGCAAATTCACTGCACTAGTTCTTGCGCGGCGCGGGCGCGGTCGGATCGCCGGAGCCCGCCGCTGCATAGTTCTCCGGGAACGCCAGCGCGCCCGTCGAGACCGGCTTGGCCGGCGCCGGCTGATCGCTGGACGAGGTCTTGCCCGCGGTCTTGCCGGCGTCGTCGAGCAGCTTTTCGACGCGCACCAGGATATCCGCGCCGCGTTTGGTCAGCACCGGCGGCGGTCCCGGCTTGGTCTCCAGCACTTTTGGCGCGGTGTTGACGGCGACCGTGGCCGGCGTCGTCGGCGGCGGCAGTTTCGTGCCCATGCCGATGCCCGGGATTTCCCGGACCTCGACGCCCTGATGCGCCGCGACCATGATGTCGTGCCAGGTCTGCGCCGGCAGCGAGCCGCCGGTCATGCGGTTGGTCGGCGAATAGTCGTCATTGCCGTACCAGACCGCGCAGGTGAAGTTGCCGGTATAGCCGACGAACCAGGCGTCGCGATAGGCGTTGGTGGTCCCGGTCTTGCCGGCGGTCGGAATACCGTCGAGCGCCGCACGGCGCGCGGTGCCTTCGCTGACGACGTGGCTCATCATGCCCGCCATGTCGGATGCAACCGAGGCCGGGATCGCCTGCATCGGTTTCTTGCCGTCGCGGTCGAAGCGCCACACCAGGTCGCCGGCCCCGGTGCGCACTTCCAGCACCGCGTGCGGCGTCACGGATTTGCCCCTGTTGGGGAATGTCGCGTAGGCCACCGCGTGTTCGATCACGGTGACCTCGTCGGCGCCGATCGGCAGCGACGGCGTATCCGGCAGCGGCGCCTTGATGCCGAAACGGCGCGCCACTTCCACGATCTTGGCGCGGCCTCGCTTGGCCGCTTCCCACTCGTTTTTCGGACCCTGGCCTTTCGGATAATTGCCGATCGCGATCGACAGCTTGACCGGCACCACGTTGATCGAGCGGGTGATCGCCTGCGTCAGCGTCACCGTTCCGGAGTAGGAGTGGCCGTAATTTTGCGGACACCAGTTGCCGAGGCAGACCGGACCGTCGACCACGGTCGAGTTCGGCGTGAAGCCGCTCATCAGCGCGGTCGAGTAGACATAGGGCTTGAACGACGAGCCGGGCTGCCGATAGGCATCGGTCGCGCGGTTGAACTGGCTCGCGCCATAGTCGCGTCCGCCGACCATGGCGCGGACGCCGCCGTCGAGATCGGCGACCACGGTGGCGGCCTGGGTCGCGTGATAGTCGCGGCCGAACTGGCGCAGCTGATTCTCGATCGCCTCTTCGGCGGCATGCTGCACGTTCATGTCGATCGCGGTGCGGACCACGAAGACGCGTTCAGTGTAGGATTTCGGGAACGTGTCGACCAGCTTGCGCATCTCGTCAAAGGCGTAGTCGAGATAATAGTTCGGCGAAGCTTCGTCGCGGCGGTCGACGGCGAAGGCCGGATTGCGCCGCGCGCCGAACACCTGGCCCTCGGTCATGAAGCCGGCATCGACGAGGTTGTCCAGCACCTGGTTGGCGCGGGCGCGGGCGGCGGGCAGGTTGATGTGCGGCGCGTATTTGGTCGGCGCCTTGAACAGGCCGGCCAGCATCGCGGCTTCCGCCAGATTGACGTCGCGCGCCGACTTGTTGAAGTAGAAATGCGCCGCACCGTCGACGCCGAAGGTGCCGCCGCCCATATAGGCGCGGTCGAGATAGAGTTTCAAAATCTCGTTCTTGGTGAGGCGGGTCTCCAGCCAGACGGCGAGGAACGCCTCGTTCACCTTGCGCTCGATGGTGCGCTCATTGCTCAGGAACAGGTTCTTCGCCAATTGCTGCGTGATCGACGAACCGCCCTGGCGCACGCCGCCGGCCTGCGCGTTGGTGACGAGCGCACGCGCGGTGCCGGCGATGTCGATGCCGAAATGGTCGTAGAAGCGGCGGTCTTCGGTCGCAAGCGTCGCCTTGATCAGATTGTCCGGAAAATCTTCCAGCGGGATCGAGTCGTTGTGCTTGATGCCGCGGCTGCCGATCGGCTTGCCGTAGCGGTCGAGGAACGTCACCGCGAGATCGGATTTCTTCAGCCAGTCGTCGTCGGCGGTTTCGCGAAACGCCGGCACCGCGAGCGCCAGCATCAGGATCGAACCGCCGAGACCGATGGTGGCGGCTTCCGACAAGGGCTCGATGAAGACCCAGCGCTTCCAGCGGCCGACATAGAAACGGTCCATGAAGGTCGAGTAGCGCTCATAGAGTTCGCGCAGGCCCTTGCCTGACGAGAACAGCGTCGAGTCGATGCGCGCGTCCAGATCCAGAAAGAAGTTCTGGATCTTCTTCTTCCATCGCGATGGAATGATCTGGCGCACCGGGGCCCTTGGTCGGTTCGAAGGCGCTCAAGCGCCCGCCGGGCGCTGTTGAGACGTCTTGCTTCCATGTTGCGGCAAACCCAAGGCGCTTTTGCGACCCGCTATAGCGACCTTGGAGACTCGCGGTTGTTCTATCCGAGCAGGCGCCATAAACCAATGGCCGGGCTCACGATTTTGAACAGTAGTCCTAATGCTGCCCACGCCTTTTTGCGGGGTTGCACACCCTGCCGCTTGCGCCCCGGCCACCCCACCTCCTAGAAGGGCTGACACCCAGCCGAACCGGAACCTATTGATTTCATGACTGCGCCGCCCAAGCCGCCTTCCGCCCAGGAGGGATTCTTCTGGAAAACCAAGACGTTGGAGGAGATGTCCAGCGCCGAATGGGAGAGCCTGTGCGACGGCTGCGCGCGCTGCTGCCTGGAGAAGCTCGAGGACGAGGATACCGGCAAGATCTATTTTACCCATGTCTCCTGCAAGCTGCTCGATTCCGGGCTGTGCGCCTGCAAGGACTACCAGAACCGTTCCGACCAGGTTCCCGATTGCGTCCGGCTGACCCCGGAAAACGTCCGCACCCTGAACTGGCTGCCGCCGAGTTGCGGTTACAAACTGGTCGCCGAGGGGCGCGATTTGTATTGGTGGCACCCGCTGATTTCGGGCGACCCCAATACCGTGCATGAAGCAGGCGTTTCCGTGCGCGGGCGGGTGCAGGGCACCGAAAACGAGATTGCGGACGCCGATCTCGAGGATCACATCGTGCAATGGCCGGCGCAGTTGCCGAAGCGGGCGCGGCTGAAAAAGCGGCCAAAAGCCTGATTTTCGCGGGCTGATCGATCACGTGATTGCGAAGACGCACCTGCGGGATGCACCCATGCGCGCAAACGCCTGCCTGGAGACGATTTTGCCGCGTAAATAGCAGCGAACAGAATGATTCCGCCGCGGCGTTGCGCCGCGCAGCACATAATAACGTCCGAGATGAACAAATTCGAACGGCAGGGCCGCGACTCCGCCGACATCAAGACATTGCCCGACGACGTCGCCGCCGAGATCTCGCGCATGCCGACCGAGGTCATCGACATCAGCGATGCGCCGCCGATCGCGCCGCCCGCGCCGCTGACGCCGGATGAAGTCCGCACCATCCTGATGAGCCTGCTGCTGACGATGTTTTTGGCAGCGCTCGACCAGACCATCGTGGCAACCGCGCTGCCGACCATCGGCCGCCAGTTCCAGGATGTCTCCAGTCTCTCCTGGGTGATCACCGCCTATCTGCTGGCGTCGACCGCGGTCGCGCCGGTATTCGGCACGCTGAGCGACATCTACGGCCGCCGCGTCATGATCATCGTGTCGCTCGCCCTGTTCGTCGCGGGCTCGATCCTGTGCGCGATGGCGCCGAACATGCACGGTCCTGATCCTGGCGCGGGGCCTGCAGGGGCTCGGCGGCGGCGGCATCATGCCCGTGGTGCAGACCGTGATTTCCGATGTGGTCAGCCCACGCGAGCGCGGCCAGTATCAGGCCTATTTCAGCGGCGTATGGATGGCGGCAGGATTGGTCGGACCGGTCGTCGGCGGCGTGTTCGCCGAGCATCTGCACTGGTCGCTGATCTTCTGGATCAACGTGCCGCTGGCGGTGGTTTCGCTGGCGATGCTGCTGCCGAAGATGGGCAAGATCCCGGTGTTCCACCGCAAGCGCAAGGTCGACTGGCTCGGCGGCGTGCTGCTGATGGCATCCGCCGTCACCGTGCATGCTGGTGCTGACCTGGGGCGGCAACCGCTATCTCTGGCTGTCGCCGACAATCCTCGCGATGATGGGAGCCGCGATCGCGCTGGCTTGCGCCTTCGTCTGGCACGCGAACAATACCGACGAGCCGTTCCTGCCGTTGTCGCTGCTGACCCGCGGCACGGTGGTGCCCTATGCGATGGTGGCCGGCGGCTGCGCGCTCGGGGCGCTGATCGGGCTGACCGTGCATCTGCCGCTCTATTACGAGGTGGTCTACCACCTCAGCGCCAGCGAGGCGGGCCTGGCGCTTGATTCCGCTCGCCGCGATCTCGACCTGCGGCGCGGCATTTGCCGGCCGCACCATGGCGCGCGCCAGGCACTACAAGCGCGTTGCAATCATTGGAACGTCGCTGGCGACGGTGTTCGGGATTGTGCTGGCGACGTCGACGCTGCCGCTCTGGGGATTGCTGACGGTCCTGTCGCTGTTCGCGCTCGGGCTCGGCACCACGTTCCCGGTCAGCGTGACCTCGCTGCAAAACGCGGTGGCGCGCGCGCAGATCGGCACCGTGACCGGTGCGATGAATTTCTTCCGCGCGCTGATGGCCTCGTTCACGGTCGCGGCGTTCGCGGCGATCCTGCTGATGGCGCTGGGCGCGGACATCTCGCTCGCCGGCGAACATCGCGGCCCGGTGAACTCGATCCCCGTCGCCGACATGATCACGGCATTCCGCTACGTGTTCGGCGCCGCAGCTGCCATGCTCGCCGGCGCATCATTGTGCATGATCGCGATGGAAGAACGGCCGCTGGCCGGCCCAGCGACGGTACCGGCGGAGATGGCGGAGTAGGGCGCAGCCGGCCCTTTTGGTGCCTCCGTGCCTCCGCGCCAAGCCCGTGGCTATCCCTGAGCCGCGATTTGATCTACAGCGGCCGCAGCAAATCAAACGTTGAGTCTGAAGGAGCCGGCCATGAGCAAACCGTCCATCGAGCAGATGAAGATGGGCGCGGAGGGCATTGCCTTCTGCATCGCGCGGACCCTGATCGAACGCGATCCCTCGCTGAAAGCGCCGATGCGCGCCAATTTGCGCAAGATGTGGGAGCTGCTCGAAGAGCGCGAAGACCACGGCGCCGCCGACATGGTCGACACCATGATCAAGGCGCTCAACGACCCCGCTTTCTTCAAGCCGTGAACTACGCTGCCCGCGCCAGCCGCGTGTCGATCTCTTCCCGGAGCAGCGCAAAATCGATCGGCTTGGTCAACAAGCCGGTCGCGCCGCAGGCGATCGCCTTGCGCCTGGTGTCGGCATCGCCGTAGGCGGTGATCATGATAACCGGGACTTCGGGCCGGATTTCCCTGACCCTGGGCAGCATCTCGAGGCCGGTCATGCCGGGCATGTTGATGTCGGACAGGATCAGGATCAGCGACTGCTCGATCGTGGAGGCGATGCGCGCCAGCGCATCCGCCGCCGAACTGGCAAAATCCATCGCAAAGCGTTGCGCGCGCAATTCCCGGCGAAATTGCTGGCGAAACAGCGCCTCGACGTCGGGCTCGTCATCGACCACCAGAACCAAAATGCTCACGTCTGACCTCGGTTCTTGTTGCGAGGATGGCTGGTCCTCGGCAGTACGATGCGGAATTCGGTGAATTGCCCGGGCGTCGTTTCGACGTCGATCGTGCCACCATGTTGTTTCACGATGATGTCGTGGCTCATCGACAGGCCGAGGCCGGTGCCTTCGCCCGCGGGCTTTGTCGTGAAGAACGGATTGAACATCTTGTCTTTTACCTCAGGCGGGATGCCGGTGCCGTTATCCCGGATGCGTATCTCCACGGTGTCGCCGAGATCGCGGGTGGTGGCGCTGAGGATCGGATCAAAGCCGGAATCGCCGTTCTCGTTTTTGCGCTTGGCCACTGCATAGAAACCGTTGGCGACCAGGTTCAGGACGACGCGGGTGATCTCCTGCGGAAACACCTCAACCATTCCGGCGCCGGGGTCGAAATCCCGTTGCAGCGTGACGTTGAAATTGGGTTTTTCAGCGCGCGCGCCGTGATAGGCGAGGTTGAGGCTCTCATCGACCAGCGCATTGATGTCGGCGGGCCGGTGATCACCTGATCCCTCGCGCGAATGCAACAGCATGTTCTTGACGATGGAGTCGGCACGCTTGCCGTGCTGAACCACCTTTTGCAGATTGTCCTTCAGCATGCCGGTCAGCTCATCGACCTCTTCGCGGACGGTATCGCTGAGCGCGGCGGGCTTGAGCGCGTCATTCAATTCATCGGTCAATTCAGCGGAAAGCGCGGCAAAATTGTTGACGAAGTTGAGCGGATTCTTGATCTCGTGCGCGATACCTGCCGTGAGTTGGCCGAGCGAAGCAAGCTTTTCGGTCTGCACCAGCCGGTCCTGCGCGGTGCGCAGATTGTCGAGCGAGGCAGCAAGTTCTCTGGTGCGTTGCTGGACTTCCTCGAACAGACGGACATTGCCGATGGCGATCACGGCCTGATCGGCAAAGGTTTGCAAGAGCGTGATCTGCTTGTCGCTGAACGGACGCACTTCGGTGCGGCGAAGCACGATGGCGCCGATGCTTTCGCCTTCGCGCAGCAAGGGCACGCACAGCACGGTGCGAACGTTGGTCTTGCGCGCGAATTCCCGGGCGCGGGGGAATTGTTCGCCTTCGGGCGCGAGAAGGTCATGCACATGCACCGGCATGCGGTCGATCACCGCCAGACCGGCCGCGGCGTGACGATCGATGGGTTGGCGCTCCCAAACCACCGGAATCGATCCGTGTTGCGCCTGGAACACGAGGTCGCCGCCGTCCTTCAACGTTGCAAGCGCATCGTCGGCCTCGCACAATTCGCACGCGCTCTCGACGATCGCCTGGAGCACCGGTTTGACGTTGGTCGGCGACGAGGCGATGACCCGCAGAATATTGCCGCTGCCGGTCTGGTAGGTGAGGGCTTCCGTCAAGTCCCGCGTCTTGGCCTGCACCTCGTCGAACAGTCGGGCATTTTCGATTGCGATGACGGCCTGGTCGGCGAAGGTCTGGATCAGTGCGAGTTGCTTCTCCGAAAGCCTGAAACCGGGTTGCGGATGGGTCAGGATGATGGTGCCGATGCCTCTGTTCTCATGGATCATCGGCACAAAGATGATATTCCGGAACCCGCCGGCGGCGGCGACCCTTCGGGTGTACTCTGGCGTGTCCGCTGCGTTTGTATCGGGAATGACGATGATGCGGCGCTCAAGGATGGCGTGGGCCGAGGGTGAGCGATCGGGGTCGAAGTCGATCGGATACACGGCGTCGGCCGCGGCGTGATCAAAACTCGGCACGATCTCGGCAACGGCATTCCAGTGCAGCTTGCCGTCTTTCAGCGTTGTGATGGTAGCCGAACATGGCTCGAACAGCCTTGCGGCGCTGTTCACGATCGCGTCGAACACCGGCTGAACGTCCGACGGCGAACTGGCGATCACCTTCAGGATGTCTGATGTCGCGGTCTGCCGTTCCAGCGCTTCCTGCGTTTCGTTGAACAATCGCGTATTTTCTATCGCGATCACGGCCTGATCGCCGAAGGTTTGCAGCAACTGAATGTAGTTGGAAGAAAACGCGCCGGTCTCGCGGCGCGTGACGCTGATGATGCCGACGGGAACGCCGCCGTTCATCAGGGGTACGAACAGCATGCTGCGGAAGCCGTGCACCCGCGCGATCTCCCTGACCGGCGCGTGCGGTATCACTTCGGTGTCCGGGATCGGGAACGGCCTGCCATGCTGGGCGAGTTGGAACCCCTCGAACTTATCGACCGGCTGAGGGAAATCCGCCTTGAGCGCGGCGTCGGCCGCCGGACTGACCGGGGTGAATGCGGCGAGATGCACGCTGCCGTCGAGGAAGCGGAAAACTGCCGCGGAAAATCCACCGAGCAGACGATTAGCGCTGGTCGCGATCGCTTCGAACACTGGCCTCGTGTCCGACGGCGAGCTGGCAATGACCTTGAGGATATCCGCGGTCGCCGTCTGCCGCTCCAGCGCCTCCCTGGTCTCGTTGAACAGCCGCGTATTCTCGATCGCGATCAGGGCCTGGTCGGCGAAGGTTTGCAGCAGCTTGACGTGATGGGCGGCGAATTCGCCAGGCTCCGCCCGCGACACATTGATCGTCCCGATCGCTTTCCCGTCGTGGAACAACGGCACAACGAGCAGGCTGCGGTAGCCGCGCATCCGCGCCATCTCCTGCATCGCGGGCCGCTCAGCCCATTCGATTTCGACGTCGCGGACCTGGAAAATCGCGCCGTCACGGATCGCTTGAGCCCATCTTTGCTCGGCCAGCGGTCGGGGAAAAGAGGATCGCAAGGCTGCATCGGCCTCGGGGCCGGTGGGTGTGAAAGCCGACAGGTGGACTGCGTCATCGCGGATGCTGAATACGGCGGTCGAGAGACCGCCGATCAGCCTGTTGGCACTGGCGGCAATCGCATCGAACACCGGCTGCACGTCCGAGGGTGAACTGGCGATCACCTTCAGAATGTCGGCGGTGGCGGTCTGCCGCTCCAGCGCCTCCCTGGTCTCGTTGAACAGCCGTGCGTTTTCGAAGGCGATGGCGGCCTGATCGGCAAAGCTTTGCTGCAGCGCCAGTTCTTCGTCGGTGAACGGCAACAGCTGGTTGCGAAAGACGATGAGAACGCCGATCGCCTTGCCCTCGCGCCGGAGCGGGGTGCCGCACAACGTGCGGGTGCCGGCCGCGCGCGCCGGCGGCAGTCCAGGCCAGTCTGCGATCTCGGGGGCGACATTGTCGACATCGGGAACGTGGATTTGAACGTTCTCGGCGACGATCGTGCCCGGCATGTTCCGGCCGCCGATCTTCAACAATGCAACCGGGACGGCCTCGCCGATACGCTTCGACGTGTCACCCACGCGTATCGTATGGCGCCAGCCATCGCCTTCGGCAATCTGGATGCTGACGCTTTGAGCGTCGAACAGGCGTTTGGTGGTTTCCGCGATCTGGTACAGTGAGCGTTCGGCATCGCCCGACGCGCTGGCGATGTTGCGCAGGATATCTGCGCCGGCGGCCTGGCGATCCCGGGCGATGCGCAACTCGGTCAGCAGCCGCGCGTTCTCCCGCCTGAGATCGGCTGCCTCATCCGGGGGTACCGCGGTCATTTACCTAAATCCATTGCGCCCAAGGCCTGGTGGCGCCAGGCTGGAATACCAGTAGCTGATTATTCCACTCCGGGCACATCCCGGCCAGCGCCACCGGCCGATTTTTCCGGGTCGGCGTTAATGCTGACAAACGGGCTTGTCGCACTTAGGCCTCAGGTCCCCGGCCGCGAAACCTCGGTTTCCTTCGAGGTGATGAACTCCAGCAGCACCGGGATGCCTTCCCTGGTCTTGGCAATGCCGCGCTGGATCGCCGGGATGATGTCTTCCGGCTTGGTCACCCGCTCGCCATAGCCGCCGAACGCCCGCGCCATCGCGGCATAGTCGCCGGAGATGTCGGTGGAGCGATACTTCTCGGTCGAGATCGGCATCACCTTCAATTCGATCGCCATCGAGAAATTGTTGAGCAGGATCGACATGATCGGAATCCGCTCGCGCACCGCGGTCTCGAAATCCATGCCGGTAAAACCGATCGCAGCATCGCCCCAGACATTGATGCAGAGCTTTTCCGGTCTTGCCAGCTTGGCGCCCATCGCAAGGCCAAGGCCATAGCCGAGCTGGGTGGTCTTGCCCCAGCCGATATAGGACAAGGGTTCGACTGCCTTCCAGAACGGCGACAGCTGGTCGCGGGGACTGCCGGCATCATGGGTGATGATGGTATTCTTGATGTCGACGGTGTGCTGCAGGTCCCACAGCACGCGATAGGGATTGAGCGGCGCATCGTTGTGGGTGAGCTTTGGCATCCATTTCGCCAGCCACTCCTTATGCGAGGCCGCGATTTCCGCGGCGACCGCGCTCGCGTCGCGGTCCGATGTGACGGTCTTGCCGATCTCTTCCAGCAGCGCGTCGAGCACGAGCCCGGCGTCGCCGACCAGGCCGATCCTGGCTTCGACATCCTTGTTGAGGTGGTTGGGGTCGAGCGTGGAATGGATGATCGTCTTGCCCTTCGGCATCGCGATGCCGAACGAGGTTTCGGTAAACGAGCAGCCGACGCCGAAGATCACATCGGCGTCGGCGAGGAATTTTGGCACCGCACGCGGCACGGCGAGGCCCCCGGAGCCGAGCGACAGCGGATGGGTTTCGGGAAACGACGATTTGCCGCCGAGGCTGGTGGTGACGGGGATGGCGAGCCGTTCGGCGAGACGCTTCAACTGCGGCCATGCTTTGGCGTAGTGCACGCCCTGGCCGGCATAGATCACCGGCCGCTTGGCCGCGATCAAAAGCGCCGCCGCTTCCTTCACATGTACGGGATCCGCGCCGTAGCGGGTGCGCAGCACCGGCGTGTAGTTCAAGGGCTCCGGCACCTCCTCGTTCCACATGTCGGCCGGGATTTCGACTATGACGGGCCCACCGCGCCCGTTCTTCAGCTTCGTGAACGCGCGCCGAAAGATGTTGCAGACTTCGGCGGCGATGTTGATCGGTTCGGAGGATTTCGAAAACGCCTTCATCGCCTGGCTGGAATTGAAGTTCGGATCGATGTTCGCAAGCCGCCGCGCATAGCCCATCGGCAGCACCAGCACGGGGACGGATTTGCCGTAGCACTGCGCGACGCCGCCCATGGCGTTTTCGGCGCCCGGCCCGTGCTGCATGCAGAACGCGCCGATGGAATGGCCGGACGTGACGCGGGAAATCGCATCCGCCATGTGCAGCCCGATGCGTTCCTGCCGCACCATCACCGGTCGGATGTCGGCATTGGCGGCGTACTCGATCAGATGATTGACCGGATAGCCGCAGAGGATCTCGATCCCCTCGCGTTTCATGATTTCCGCGATCGCCGTGCCGAGTTTCATGACGGTCTCTCTCCCCTTGGTCCCGGCCGGTTTGGTCCGGCCGAGTTGTCGACAGTTGGAACAGGATTTTGCCGACCGGTAAAGCGCGCGCGGCGCGTGCCTTCGGTAGTGCTGATATGCGTTTTTCCGTTTCAGGGGCCCCGGCTTCGCACAAAGACCGGAGAGAATATTCTTGCTTCCGGTGCCGGGAGCCTTGGGTGAAAGTCGACGGCGGTGGTTTCGGCCGCGAAGCGTTGCGAAAAAATCACAGCCGGCGGCGAAGTGAATCCGGCGCCCGCGTTGTCATTGCGGTCGGGAATTTTCGGAGTAGCTAGGGTTCTGGACGCACGCAGCTGCGTCAACCGGGGAGGCACACATGAAAATGGCGCGAACCCTTATTCTCTGTTCGGCGGCAAGTCTGGTGGCGGTCGGCGGCGCACAGGCGGCCGACCTTCCGGTCAAGGCCAAGGCGGTCGAATATGTCAGGATCTGTTCGCTGTACGGCGCCGGCTTCTTCTACATTCCAGGCACCGATACCTGCATCAAGCTCGGCGGCTATTTGCGCGCCGACGTCACCTTCAACGGCAGCATTCACGGTCAGCCGGCCTGGAACGGCGATCTCGGCCAAGGCAACCGCTATGCCGACTATTTCGCCGCCCGCTCCCGCATGGCGCTGACGGTCGATACCCGTACGGGCACCGAATACGGGGTAGTCCGCACCTTCATGCAAGCCAACTTCCAGTTCTCGACCCAGGGCAGCAATAACGTCAATCCGGCCAACTTCACCGCATCGCCGAGCGCCGGCACCCAAACATCGCTCCTGAACCAGCCGGGCGAAGGTTATGTCGCGACGGAGTACATTTTCCTCCAGTTCGCCGGCTTCACCTTCGGCAAATCCGCCTCGGCCTATGCGTCGCCGTGGCAGGGTTTCCCGGGCAACATCTCGTCGTACCTGCTCGGCGGCCAGAATACCGACACCGGCGTCAACAACATCCAGTACACCGCCCAGTTCGGTAACGGCGTGTCCGGCAGTATCGGCCTCGATGATCCCATCGTCTGGGACCGCACTGCGGTCTACAATCTGTCGCTTCCGCTCAACGCCACGCTCGGCGGCAGCACTGCCTATGCGGGCGCCCATGCTCCGGACATCGTGGGCAACATCCGCGTCGACCAGGCCTGGGGCCTGTTCCAGGTCTCGGCGGCCGCGCATGAGGTCAGCGGCTCCTACAACATCCTGAACGCAGCGGCAGTTCCGGCTGGTGCGATTGGTCCTGCCGGCGCCTCGCCAAACGCACTGTCGGAGATCAGCGGTCACCCCGATACCAAGTGGGGTGGCTCGGTCATGGCGGCCCTGCAGATCAAGAATATTCCGACCGGCGCCGGCGACGATTTCAAGATCGACACGAGCTACACCAAGGGCGAAACGAAAAACGTAATCGCCACCGCCGCGGCCTCGCCGAGCTTTGCGATGTTCGGCGGCACTGGCCTTGCCGGCGCCTATCAGAGCATCGGCTTCGGCGCGACGACCGACGCGGTCTATCTTCCGGTGGCCAATGGCGGCGATGGCTCGCTGCATTTGACCTCGGCCTATGGTGTCCGCGGCGCGTTCAATCACAACTGGAATCCGAACTGGATCACCAGCGTCTATGGAAGCTATTCCGCCGTTCGCTATGACGGGACGGCGAAGGCTTTCATGTGCGCCAACTACACCACGCCGGCCAAGGCCGTCAGTGCGGATTACGTCTGCAACCCCGACTACAACGTCTCGCAGCTCGGCGTCCTCACCCGTTGGACTCCCGTCAAGAACCTGACGTTCTCGGCCGAAGTGCAGTGGTTCCATCTCGACCAGATGTTCCAGGGTTCGGCCGTGCTCGGGCCGTCGGCGCCGAAGCCGACGGCCCGGTACGAATTCAAGGATCAGGATGCGGTTTCGTTGCAGGTTCGTGTGCAGCGTAACTTCTGATCACAGGCATTCCGGAACGTCGCCGCGGCGAGGCGAGGACCACTACCTCGGGTCGCTGCGGCGATTGAATACCGCGGCCATCAGCCCGAGGAAATAATCCTGCATGCGGCGATTGGACGGCGCCGCGGATTTAATGGCGCGCTGTTCTTCGCCGTCGTCCATGAGGTCGATATAGTTTTTGCCCGGCTCACGCTTCTGCGTGGACATTGCACTCGCTCCAGAGGTTGCCGATCCGGCGACCTTGCGCGGGCGATGGACAATCGATGGTAAATTTTCCGTCCCGTATGAATACCGAACGGAAAGGCAGGGAATCTGGCGCCGCGCTTTAATCAAACGTTCATCCTGTTCGTGAATGCACTGTCAACCAATCACAATCTACAGTAGGTCCGAACAGGGCGCGGGACAGTTCCGGGGGAAGGCGTCGACAGGAGCTATTGGAATGCGACGGTTACTGACCAATTTTCTGGGTGACGAGTCCGGCGCGACGGCCATCGAATATGCCATCATTGCGGCCGGTATCAGCATTGTCATCGTCGCCTCTGTTAACGGCATCGGCACCAAGCTCACCTCCACATTCACGACGGTGAGCACCTCACTGAAGTAGACCGGGCCCGCTGTCTTCGCCCGCATTCAGTGCCTGCATCATCGCGATCCGCGCGAACATCAGCCAGCCGCCGCCGGTTTCCGCGGCGTTGATCAAATTCTCGACCGCGACCTGCCAGCATTGCCTCTGCTGTGCGTCTTCCGGCAACTTCATGATGTAATCGGCGGCGTGCTGCAGCGTCGCGAGTTTGCGGCCGGAGCGTAACGCTATCGGCTCTTCGAACGGCGTCGACCACGGCATTGCGGGCTACCGCGATCGCCGGTCCGGCTATCCGGCCTTCTTTGACCGGGCCGGCGCACGCACCGGCTTCTCTGCCTTCTTCGGCGCTTCCTTCGCCGTCTCCTTGGCGGCGCGCTTGCCGCCGCCACTGATCGGCAGCAGCATTTCGCGCTGGCCGGCGGCGGCCTTCTTCGGCTTCTTGCCCTTGGGCCTGGCCGTTTCCTTTGACGTTTCCTTCGAGGTTTCCCTGGCAGCCGCAGGGGCGGATTGCTTTTCGCTGGCAAGGCTGCGCTTGAGCGCGTCCATCAGATTGATGACGTTGCCGCCGGATTTCGGCGCGGCCTTTGCCGCGGTCGTGACCCCGTTGCGTTTCTGATTGATCAGTTCGATCAGCGCGGATTCGTAGCGATCCTCGAATTCTTCCGGCTCGAAGGAACCGGATTTCTGCTCGACGATATGCTTGGCCAGATCCAGCATGTCCTTGGTGACCTTGACGTCTTGGATGTCGTCGAAATATTCCTTCTCGCTGCGGACCTCATAGGGGTAGCGCAGCAGCGTGCCCATCAGGCCCTTGTCCAGCGGCTCCAGCGCGATGATGTGCTCGCGGTTGGTCAGCACCACGCGGCCGATCGCGACCTTGTTCATGCTCTTGATGGTTTCGCGGATCACCGCGAACGCGTCGTGGCCGACCTTGCCGTCGGGCACGAGATAATAGGGGCGGATCAGATAGCGGTTGTCGATATCGGTCTTCGGCACGAATTCGTCGATCTCGATGGTGCGGGTCGATTCCAGCGCGATGTCGTCGAGTTCGTCCTTCGACACCTCGATGTAGGTGTCGGTGTCGATCTTGTAGCCCTTCATGATGTCTTCAGCGGCGACTTCCTCGCCGGTGTCGGCATCGACCTTGGCATATTTGATGCGATGGCCGGTCTTGCGGTTGATCTGGTTGAAGGAGACTTTTTCGGTGTCCGACGTCGCCGGATACAGGGCGACCGGGCAGGTCACGAGCGAAAGGCGCAAAAAGCCTTTCCAGTTGGCGCGGGGGGCCATGGGATACTCCGAAAACGCGACAAACGACCGTTAAGAATACCATTGGGGCAGGCGGTTTCAAACAGGGCGGAACAGGGAATCTCGGAACGGCGTTAACCGTGGCCGGGTCGCGTGTTCCGGCTGCGACCTTTTTGCGCGGTCAGGTCTGAGGCCGCAGGGCCCAAAAGATCGGAACATCATCTCGGCATCATGCGTTGCTTTCGACAGGTGGTGTCGAGGCATTGGCTGGCATTACAGGCACTTACGCAATGAGGTCCCCATGGTAACGCGTCGACATGGCCAGATTGTCGAAACCCCGACCGAGGCGCGCCAGGCGGAACCGGGCCCGTCGGTGCTCGCGCTTTTGACGGCTTCAACGGGCTGGCGGTTTTGATCCTCGGCGTGGTTTGGTTCGTGTTCTTCCGGGTCTGAGCGGCCGGCCTCGGTTGCCGGCTGCGATCGATTGGACTAGGACCGTCGCATCCCGATCCGACAGCCGGAAATGCACGAGCGGTATGAGCTTCACTTACGTCATCTCGGATATTCATGGCCGCGATGATCTGCTCGGCCGCGCGCTGACGGAGATCGACGCGCGCGCCGGCGGCGAAGCCGGAATCATCGTCATGATCGGCGACTATGTCGACAAGGGACCCGACAGCAGGCAGGTCATCGACCGGCTGCTGTCCGGCGTTGCCGATGGCTGGCGCCTCATCACGCTGAAGGGCAATCACGATTCCATGATGGCGCAGGCGCTGCGCGATCCCGCGAAGATGGCGTTCTGGATCGAGAAGGGCGGCGACGCGGCGCTGGCGTCCTACGGCGGCGACGCCTTGGCGGTGCCGCAGACCCACATCGCCTGGCTCGATCGACTGCAGCTGATGCATGTCGACGCGCACCGCATTTACGTACACGCCGGCGTCGATCCGGAAGTTCCCCTGGACCGGCAGGACGAGGTGACGCTGTTGTGGAAGCGCTATCCCAGGGGATACGCCCGCGGCTTCGGCGAACGTCACGTCGTCCACGGCCATGACAATGATCCCGCCGGCCCGCTGCTCTACGAAGGCCGCACCAACCTCGACACGCTGGCCTGGCGAACGGGACGGCTGATGGTCGGCGTTTTCGACGACGACCAAGCGGGCGGCCCGGCCGATTTCATCGTGGTCACGGGACCGCCGGCCATACGCTAGCGGGACCTCGCCGCCGGAGGCTCTTGGGGCTTCCGATTCGTCGTGGTACGCAGCGGCGTGGCCCTTGGGTCGCCGAAAGCCGTTATGAAGAAAAATGTAATTTTTGCCGTGTGCCCTGTTCATAGGCCATTCACGCCCGTGAGCCTCATCTTGAGACCAGTTATTGTGAAGCTCACTATCGGAGGCCAGCTTGCGTCTGCTCGTCGTTGAAGACGATCCGGATCTCAACCGTCAGCTTACGACGGCGCTGACAGATGCCGGTTATGTGGTCGATCGCGCGTTCGATGGCGAGGAAGGGCATTTCCTCGGCGATAGCGAACCTTATGACGCCGTCGTGCTCGATATCGGCCTGCCCAAGATGGACGGCATCTCGGTGCTGGAGGCGTGGCGCCGCAACGGGCGCGTGATGCCGGTACTGATCCTGACCGCGCGCGACCGCTGGAGCGACAAGGTCCAGGGCTTCGATGCCGGCGCCGACGATTACGTCGCAAAGCCGTTTCACCTCGAGGAAATTCTGGCGCGGATTTGCGCGCTGCTGCGCCGCTCCGCCGGCCACGCGCAGTCCGAATTGACCTGCGGTCCGGTGTCGCTGGATACCCGCACCGGCCGGGTCAGCGTCTCCGGCAACCCGATCAAGATGACGTCGCACGAATACCGGCTGCTGGCCTATCTGATGCACCACACCGGCCGCGTGGTGTCGCGCACCGAACTGGTCGAACATCTCTACGACCAGGATTTCGACCGCGACTCCAACACCATTGAAGTTTTCGTCGGCCGCATCCGCAAGAAGCTCGACGTCGATATCATTCAAACCGTGCGCGGGCTCGGCTATCTCCTGACGCCGCCGGCGGCCGGCGCCTGAGCGCAGCACTTGTGGTGGGCGTGATATTGTCCGAAAAACGGGGCCCCGTTCGCCGGATCTGGGCCTAACGACATGCTTTTCGGGATCATGCTCTGATGCGCGGAAGCTCGCTCGCCACGCGGCTGTTTCTGTCGGCGACCGCGTGGGTGGTGGTGATCCTCGTCATCACCGGGGTTGTGCTGTCGTCGGTCTATCGCGACGCGACCGAGCGCGCCTTCGACCGCCGCCTCAACCTCTATCTGCGCACGCTGGTTGCCGAAGTCGCGACCCCGGACGAGCCGCCCGATCGCCAGTTCCAGTCGCTCGGCGAGCCGCTGTTCGATCTGCCGCTGTCCGGCTGGTACTGGCAGATCGTGCGGACCGATACCGAGAAAGCGGAAACCCGCGCCTCGCGTTCGCTGTGGGACAAGAAACTGCCGAAACTGGAAGAGCACGGCGCGGAGCTGACCGCCGCCGGCATCCGCCTCGGTTATGTCGACGGCCCGGAGGGCCAGAACTTGCGGATGGTCGAGCGCCCGGTCGATCTGGGCGCCGACGGCAAGTTCCTGGTCAGCGTCGCGGGCGACGCGTCGGAGATTTTCGACGAAACCCGCAGCTTCGATTATTATCTCGGCGGCACCTTCGCAGCATTGGGAATCGTGCTGCTGCTGACCACGATCTTCCAGGTCCGCTTTGGCCTTGCCCCGCTCAAGCGCATCTCCGAATTGATCGCCGACATCCGTTCCGGCCGGGCCGAACGGCTGGAGGGCGAATTTCCAGTCGAGATCGCGCCCCTCGCGCGCGAGACCAATGCGCTGATCGATGCCAACAGGGAAATCGTCGAGCGCGCCCGCACCCATGTCGGCAATCTCGCCCACGCCATCAAGACGCCGCTCTCGGTCATCGTCAACGAAGCCTCGGCGCGCGCGGTCGATCCCTTTGCGAGCAAGGTGCTGGAGCAGGCCGACGTGATGCGCGACCAGGTGGCGCATCATCTGGAGCGCGCGCGCATCGCCGCGCGGCTCACCATCATCGGCACCGTCACCGAGGTCGCGCCCGCAATCGAGGCGCTGCGGCGGACCATGGAGAAGATCCACCGCGATCGCGGCATCGCCATCGAGGTCAAGGCCGACCCGCAGGCGAAGTTTCGCGGCGAACGCCAGGACCTCGAGGAGATGGCCGGCAACCTGGTCGACAACGCCTGCAAATGGGCGGCGTCCCAGGTCTTCATCGAGGTGCTGGTCGAGCCGCCGGCACTGCCCGGCGCCGGACCCAGGCTGCGAATCATCGTCGATGACGACGGCCGCGGCTTGTCGGCCGCCGAACGCGCGCAGGCCTCGCGGCGCGGCCAGCGGCTCGACGAATCCAAGCCGGGCTCCGGGCTCGGGCTGTCGATCGTCGTCGATCTCGCCGGCCTCTATGGCGGCAGCCTTTCGCTGGCGAACGCCCCGACCGGCGGCTTGCGGGCGGAACTGGTGCTGCCGGGGGTCTGAGCGGTGGCGGAACACACGTGATTTTTCGCATGGGTAACATGCCGTAACGCCCGCCATTTGATCATTCCTAAACGACTTCTTAACGCGCGCACTTTTATGATTGCAGTGGACGCGTTTCGCCGTCCGCGCGACACAAGCATCCATACCGGGCGCATGAGCCAGACATCGACCGAGCGGCTGAGGGACTATCTCGCGCAGCTCCCGCCGCAGGCGCAGGCGCTGCTGATGCGGGAGTTCGAGCGCGCCATCGAGCGCGGCGAAGACACCGCGGTCGCCACCCTGGTGCTGGAGCAATTGCGCAAGGTCGTGCGCGGATCCGACGAAGACGAGGACGCGCGGCCGCGGACCGACGATCCGGCGCGTCTGGTGTTCCGTCCGCTCGAGCCGTTTCTCGCCGAGAGCAACTTTCCGGTGCGGCCCGGCCAGATCCGGCGCACGTCGCTGCTGCCGGTCTGGCAATGGCTCAGTCGCGACGGCGCGCCCGAGCAGGCGCGCGAATTCGACGCGGTGCTGGTCCAGGCGCGGCAGAGCGGTGCGGCGTCGATGGTCGAAGCGGCCGCCCGCAAGTTCCAGCTCGCCGCGGTCGAGGCGATCGTCCAAGGTTGCGGCCGCGCCGGGCGACGACAAGCAGCGTTCGCTGTCCCGCATCGGCCCGCCCAATGTCGTCGAGGATCTGTTGTCGATCGGCGGAGTTTTGCGGGCACGCGAGGCGCTGGATACGCTTGGCAGCCGGCTCCCCAGCCAATTGCGGGTCTTCACCGACTCCCAGATCGCGTCGGTGACCGAGGCGCTCAACGTGCCCTCGCTGCAAACGCCGCAGCTCTTGCCGTTCGCGCTGTCGCTGATCATGCAGCGGCTGGCGGCGCCCTGGCAGATCATCCGCCTCGCGATCAAGATGGCGGCATCCGACGACGAAATTCGCGTCGCCGCCACGCCATACGGCGTCGCCGTCACCATCGCGCTGCACGATCTCTACTTCCTCGCGGCCTGCCTGCGGACGGACATCAGGCGCGGCCATTTTGAAAATGTCGGCGAGCAGCTGAAGATCCTCCATGACGGGGTACGCGGCTTGCGGACCGAACTCGATCTGCGCAACGACTCCTCGTGGGGCAAGCAACTGACGGCGATCCGCGCCGATATTTCCAACTCGCTGCAGTCGGAAATCGACAGCGTGCCCGGCCGGGTCCGCCGCATCCTGCGCCAGCGCGCCGACAAGGACATTTCCTCCGCGCCCAAGGTCGATCCATCCGAGGTCGAGGAAACCGCCGCCCTGATCGATTTCGTCGCGGTGTGCCGCACCTATGCGAGCGAACTTGCGATCAACGAGGTCACGCTGCGAACCTATTCCGACCTGCAGCAATATGTCGAACACTCAACCGAGGGGCTGGTGCAGGCGCTGCGCGGTGGCGACACCAAGGCGCGCGCCTACCGGCAGACGCAGGTCAAGGCGGCGATCCGCTTCTGCGAGGTATTGTTCGGCCAGGATTATGCGTCGCTGATGAGCCGGGCCGCCGAAAACGCCATGACCGGAGAGCGCAAACCCTCCCGGGCCGGGTAGGGCGGCTGCCGCCATTTTGCCTGCGAATTCCGGGTTTTCCGGCCCCGGTTTCGATCCAGTAATTGTCAATTGCCGGGCTTGCCGCCGGTAGTGTAAAGCGGCGCATCGGCGCTTGCCTGAAGAGCGCCGTTTCGCCCGGGAACCGCTTGATGACGCTGTGGTTTGTGTTCGCGCTGATGACGGTCGCGGCGATCTTTGCCGTGCTCTGGCCGTTGGGCCGGCGCGCCCTGCCGCAAAGCGGGGGCAGTGAGGCTGCGGTCTACAAGGATCAACTTGGCCGAGATCGATCGCGATGTTGCCGCCGATTTGATCGCAGCGCCCGAAGCGGACGCCGCGCGGGTCGAAATCAGCCGCCGCCTGCTGGCCGCCGTGGACGGTCAGCGCGATCCCGTCGGCGCAGTCGAACGTCAAATTGCGCCGTTTGACCGCGGTCTCGGCGTTGATCGGGCTGCCGGTCGCAGCGGTTGCGTTCTACCTCTGGCTGGGATCGCCGCAGCTCGGCGATTTTCCGCTTGCCGGCCGCGCCCGCGTCGCCGACGCCACGCAGCCGCTCGGCAATCTGGTCGCCCAGGTCGAGGCGCATCTGGAACAGAACCCGACCGATGGCCGCGGCTGGAACGTGCTGGCGCCGGTGCTGGCGCGGCTTGGCCGTTACGACGAGGCGGTCCGCGCCTATCACAATTCGATCACCTATAACGGCGACAGCGCCGAGCGCCGGTCCGATCTCGGCGAAGCCCTTGTGGGTGCGGCGGGCGGCGTCGTCACCTGCGGAGGCCAAGGCCGAATTCGAGCGCGCCACAGCCTTGAGCGCAGACGATCCCAAGGCCAATTATTTCCTGGGGCTCGCCGCCGAGCAGGACGGCCGCAACACCGATGCCGCCTCGATCTGGCGCGGGATGCTGGCCAAGGCGCCGACGGAGGCGCCATGGCGGCCGCTGGTGCAGGCGGCGCTGGTCCGGGTCGGCGGTCCGGCCGCGCCCACGCTGCAGGATGAGCGCGGTGGCCGCGGCCAAGGAAATGGGCGATGCCGACCGCGGCGCGATGATCCGCGGCATGGTCGATCGCCTGGCAACGCGGCTGAAGCAAAACGGCGACGATGTCGAGGGATGGCTGCGGCTGGTACGGGCCTATATGGTGATGGGCGACCGCGACAAGGCGGCCAGCGCGGTCACCGATGCCCGCCAGGCGGTCGCCAACAATGCGGAGCGCTTGCGCCAGCTCAATGAGGGCCTGAAGAATCTCGGGCTTGATGGATGATCCGGCGGATGCACGAAGGGAACACCATGACGCGCAAGCAGCGGCGTTTGACGATGATCGGCGGCTCGCTCGCGGTGCTGGCGATCGCGGCGGCACTGGTGCTGAACGCCATGCGCGATTCGATCGTGTTCTTCTCGACGCCGTCGATGGTGGCCGAGAAGCATGTCGCCGCCGGCAAGCGCTTCCGCCTCGGCGGGCTGGTACAGCCGGGATCGCTCAAGCGCGGCGACAATCTCGAGGTCAGTTTCAGCGTCGCCGACGGCAGCGCCAATCTGCCGGTGTCCTACAAGGGAATCCTGCCCGACCTGTTCCGCGAAGGGCAGGGCGTCGTCGCCGAGGGCGCGCTCGATGCCTCCGGCATCTTCAAGGCCGACACCGTGCTGGCCAAGCATGACGAGAACTATATGCCCAAGGATGTCGCCGACGCGCTGAAGAAGCAGGGCCATTGGAAGGACGATTATGGCGCGAAGCCCAGCGCATCGGCAGCCCCCCAACCGACGCAGGGAGTGATGCGGTGATCGCCGAAGCCGGACATTACGCGCTGGTGCTGGCGCTGGCGCTGGCGCTGATCCAGTCCACGGTGCCGATCGCCGGCGCGCGTTGGGGCGACGTCGCGCTGATGAATGTCGCGCGCTCGGCCGCGCTGGCGCAATTGCTGTTCGCGGCGATATCGTTCATCGCGCTGGTGTAGCTGCACGTCTCGTCGGATTTCTCCGTCGTCAACGTCTACGAGAATTCGCATTCGCTGAAACCGCTGATCTACAAGATCACCGGCGTCTGGGGCAATCACGAAGGATCGATGCTGTTGTGGGTGTCGATCCTGGCGCTGTTCGGCGGCCTGGTTGCGGCCTTCGGCAATAATCTGCCGCTGTCGCTGCGCGCCCATGTGCTGGCGGTGCAGGCCTGGATCGCCAGCGCGTTCTATCTGTTCATCCTGATCACCTCGAACCCGTTCCTGCGCATCGCCAATCCGCCGATCGAGGGCCGCGACCTCAATCCGGTGCTGCAGGACATCGGCCTCGCCGTGCATCCGCCGATGCTCTATCTCGGCTATGTCGGTTTCTCGATTTCGTTTTCGTTTGCGGTCGCGGCCCTGCTCGAAGGCCGGATCGATGCGGCTTGGGCGCGCTGGGTGCGGCCGTGGACGCTGGTGGCCTGGATATTCCTGACGCTCGGCATCGCGATGGGCTCGTACTGGGCCTATTACGAGCTCGGCTGGGGCGGCTGGTGGTTCTGGGACCCGGTCGAGAACGCTTCGCTGATGCCGTGGCTGGCGGGCACCGCGCTGCTGCATTCGGCGGTGGTGATGGAAAAGCGCAACGCGCTGAAGGTCTGGACCATCCTGCTGTCGATCCTGACCTTCTCGCTGTCGCTGCTCGGCACCTTCCTGGTGCGTTCGGGCGTGCTGACATCGGTGCATGCGTTCGCGACCGATCCGACGCGCGGCGTGTTCATCCTGTTGATCCTCTGCATCTTCATCGGCGGCAGTCTGTCGCTGTATGCCTGGCGCGCGTCGGCGCTGAAGCAGGGCGGCCTGTTCGCGCCGATCTCGCGCGAGGGCGCGCTGGTGCTCAACAATCTGTTCCTCACCACCGCCTGCGCGACCGTCTTCATCGGAACGCTGTATCCGCTGGCGCTGGAAGTCCTGACCGGCGACAAGATCTCGGTCGGCGCGCCGTTCTTCAACCTGACCTTCGCGCCCCTGTTCGTGCCGCTGATGGTCGCCGTCCCGTTCGGGCCGCTGCTTGGCCTGGAAGCGCGGCGATCTGCTCGGCGCCGCACAGCGGCTGACGGCGGCCGGCGTCGCCGCGCTGATCGCGATCGCGGTGCTGTGGGCGTGGACCTATGGCGGCAGCACGCTGGCGCCGCTGGCGATCGGCCTTGCGGTATTCGTCATTGCCGGCGCGTTGACCGATCTCGCCGAGCGCACCGGCCTGTTCCGTGTTCCCTTGGGAACGGCGATGCGGCGGGCGCGGGGATTGCCGCGCGCGACCTGGGGTTCGGCATTCGCACATGCCGGCGTCGGCATCGCCCTGATCGGAATCGTCTGCGAAACCACCTGGAACAGCGAATATATCGGAACGATGAAACCGGACGACGTCGCCAAAGTCGCGGGCTACGAATTGAGGCTCGACGGCATGACGCAGCGGCAGGGGCCGAATTTCCGCGAGATGATCGCACAGCTTCACGGTCAATCTCGACGGTCAAAAGCTCAGCGTGATGACGCCGTCGAAGCGCAATTTCACCACGCGGGAATCGTCGACCACCGAGGCCGCGCTGCTGACGCGCGGCGCCAGCCAGTTGTACATTTCGCTCGGCGATACCACGGCCGATGGCGCCATCGCGGTGCGCATCTATCACAAGCCGCTGGTGCTCCTGATCTGGTGGGGACCCGTGCTGATGGCGTTCGGCGGCATGCTGTCGCTGTCGGACCGCAGGCTGCGGGTCGGCGCGCCGAAACCCGCGCGGGCGTTGCGCGGGCTGCAGGCAGCGGAGTGATCCATTGAAACGCTTCCTCGCCAGCCTGTTCGCCGTCGCCGTGCTGTTGGGAGTTCCGGCGGCCTACGCGGTGCAGCCCGACGAGATCATGGCGGATCCGGCCAAGGAATCGCGGGCGCGCGATCTGTCGCGCGAATTGCGCTGCATGGTGTGCCAGAACCAGTCGATCGACGATTCCGAGGCGCCGCTGGCGCGCGATTTACGGCTGCTGGTCCGCGAGCGGATCGCCGCCGGCGACAGCGACACGCAGGTGATCGATTTCCTGGTCGCGCGTTATGGCGAGTTCGTGCTGCTGAAGCCGCGGGTCAATGCACATACCTGGTTGCTGTGGCTGTTGCCGCCGCTGGCGCTTGGCGGTGGCGGCTTGGCGCTCTGGGCATTCGGCCGGCGTCGCGCCAAATCGGGGGCCACGGAAGATGCGGCCCTGTTCAAATTGACCGCAGAGGAAGAAGCCAGGGTGGAGCGCTTGATCGCGGCGGAAACATCGCCGGAACGGCCGGTTTAGTCTTCCTTCTGGGCTGTTCATGATATTTCGCAATTCAAAAAATATGTTCAGGGGGAGATTTCAAGATGGCTCTTTCGCTTCTACGACGCCAGCGTGGCGAACTACCTGCAAACTCTTGGCGCGGTCAGTGGTTTTCTCGACCGCAGCCTGAGCTATTTCCGCGAGCATAATGTCGATCCCGAACAGATGGTCGAGGCGCGGTTGGCGCCGGACATGCAGCCGCTTCGCTTCCAGATTATTTCCGTCGCGCAGCACTCCCGCGGCGCGATCGAGGGCGTGCAACAAGGTGTGTTCCACCCACCGTCAAGGAAGGTCAGCTATGATTTCGCCGGACTGCAGGCGCTGGTCGCCGAAGCCCGCGAAGCCCTGTCGGCCCTGACGCCGGAGGCGGTCAACGCGCTTGGCGGCGGCGATCTCGTCTTCCAGCTCGGCGACCGCAAACTGCCCTTTACGGCCGAGGATTTTTTGATGTCGTTCTCGCTGCCCAATTTCTATTTCCACGCCACCACGGCCTACGACATCCTGCGGACCAATGGGGTTCCCTTGGGCAAGCGGGATTTTATGGGCCGGTTGCGGATGAAAGGCTGATTTCCAAAGCCGGAGGTGGTGGGGTAGGTCTCCGCTAACCCCTTCATGGGCCTGCGCTATTCTGCCGCATCCGGTTGGCCCTGCATTACCAAAGTTTAATTCCCTCGCCAGCGCGCGGTAAGGCGGAAATCCCCATCTTCGGAGTTGTCAGGTGCGCGCCCCCGCACCGTCGATTCTGGCCCTGGAGATTTCCAACAATGACCGAACGTCCCACCGATCTTTCTTCCCTTCCCTCCTACCGGCGCGCCGCGGCGCTCGCTGTTCTCGGCGCGCAAATTCGCGCTGATGGCCTTCGTCGTCGCCGGCCTCGGCGTCGCCGTTTACGGTTTCAGCCCGTCGCAGGGCCCGGTCAATATCTTCACCAGCCCCGCGCATGCGCAGGTCAACAACGAAGTCCGCAAAGTCGAGCAGCCGATCGGCTTTGCCGACATCGTCGAGCGCGTGAAGCCGTCGGTGATTTCGGTCAAGGTCAACATCAACGAGAAGGTCGCGAGCAAGGACGACAGCGCGGGCAAGGACGACGACTTGCCGTTCCAGCCGGGCTCGCCGATGGAGCGCTTCTTCCGCCGCTTCGGCGGACCGGATGGCTTGCCCCCGGGCATGCGCGGTGGTCCGCGCGGCGGCCGTGGCGCCGTGACCGGCCAGGGTTCCGGCTTCTTCATTTCGGCTGACGGTTATGCCGTAACCAACAATCACGTCGTCGACGGCGCCGACAAGGTCGAAGTCACGACCGACGATGGCAAGACCTACACCGCCAAGGTGATCGGCACCGATCCGCGCACCGACGTCGCGCTGATCAAGGTCGAAGGTCGGATCGGACTTCCCGTTCGCAAAGCTGTCCGACGCCAAGCCGCGGATCGGCGACTGGGTGCTGGCGGTCGGTAACCCCTTCGGCCTCGGCGGCACCGTGACCGCCGGTATCGTCTCGGCCTCAGGCCGCGACATCGGCAACGGCCCGTATGACGATTTCATCCAGATCGACGCGCCCGTGAACAAGGGCAACTCCGGTGGTCCGGCGTTCGATACCTCGGGCGAGGTGATGGGCGTCAACACCGCGATCTATTCGCCGTCCGGCGGCAGCGTCGGCATCGCGTTCTCGATCCCGGCATCGACGGTCAAGAGCGTGATCGCGCAGCTCAAGGACAAGGGCTCGGTCAGCCGCGGCTGGATCGGCGTCCAGATCCAGCCGGTCACCTCCGACATCGCCGACAGCCTCGGCATGAAGAAGGCGGAAGGCGCGCTGGTCGCGGAACCGCAGGCCAATGGCCCGGCGGCCAAGGCCGGCATCGAATCCGGTGACGTGATCACCGCGGTGAACGGCGAATCGGTCAAGGATGCGCGCGAACTCGCCCGCACCATCGGCGGTCTGGCGCCCGGCAATGCGGTGAAGCTCAACGTGCTGCACAAGGGCCAGGACAAGGTCGTCAACCTCACGCTCGGCCAGTTGCCGAATACGCTGGAGGCCAAGGCCGATACCGACAACAGCGACAAGGGCGGCGCCACCAAGGGAACCGACGTGCCGAAGCTCGGCCTGACGCTCGCGCCCGCCAACAGCGTGGCCGGCGCCGGCAAGGATGGCGTCGTCGTCACCGAGGTCGACCCGAAGAGTGCGGCGGCCGAACGCGGCTTCAAGGAAGGCGACGTGATTCTCGAAGTCGCCGGCAAGAGCGTCACCAATGCCGGCGACGTGCGAGAGGCGATCAATGCCGCGCGCACCGACAACAAGAACAGCGTTCTCATGCGCGTGAAGAGCGGCGGTTCGTCGCGCTTTGTGGCAGTGCCGCTGGCCAAGGGTTAATTAGCAGATGGAAGGCGCCGCCGGCATTTGTTGCCCCCGCCGACGGAGCCTTCCGCGGGAGCGGGCTTAAGGTTCGCTCCCAATGGCTACCTTCCGGTGGAATTCGCCCCCCTCCGTCGGAAGGCCTAAGGGCGGTGAGGTCCCCCAGCTTCACCGCCCGCTTTTTTCACTTAGGGAGCATGATCCGGAAAAGTGGGTACCGGTTTTCCGAAGAGATCATGCTCGAACAAATGATTGCGAGGGTTCCGGGTCGCCTTGCATCGGCAGGCGGCCCGCGCCATGGTGAGAGAAAGCCAATCACTTGACCGCAACCGCCCCCCAGATGCGCCTCTTGATCATCGAAGACGACCGCGAGTCCGCCGACTATCTGGTCAAGGCGTTCCGTGAAGTCGGTTATGTCGCCGACCTCGCCAGCGATGGCGAGGAAGGGCTGTCGCTCGCCGACAGCGGTGATTACGACGTGCTGGTGGTCGACCGCATGCTGCCGAAGCGCGACGGCCTGTCGCTGATCGGAGCCTGCGCGACAAGGGCAACCGGACGCCGGTTCTGATTCTCTCCGCGCTCGGCCAGGTCGATGACCGCATCAAGGGCCTGCGCGCCGGCGGCGACGATTATCTGCCAAAACCCTATTCGTTCGCCGAGCTGTTGGCGCGGGTCGAGGTGCTGTCGCGCCGCAATGTCGGCCCGGCGGAAGAAACCGCCTACAAGGTCGGCGATCTCGAACTCGACCGTCTCTCGCACCGCGTCGCCCGCGGCAAGGACGAACTGACATTGCAGCCGCGCGAATTCCGGCTGCTCGAATATCTGATGAAGCACGCCGGCCAGGTGGTGACGCGCACCATGCTGTTGGAAAACGTCTGGGATTATCATTTCGATCCGCAGACCAACGTCATCGACGTGCATATTTCAAGATTGCGCTCCAAGATCGACAAGGGTTTTGAACGGCCCTTGCTGCATACGATCCGCGGCGCCGGATACATGATCCGTGACGGCATTCGGTAAACTGATCCGTACGACGGCGTTCCGGCTGACGCTGGTCTACCTGTTCCTGTTTGCGCTGTTTGCCGCCTCGCTGCTCGGCTATTTCGCCTGGAACACCCGCCGCCTGATCACCGAGCAGATCACCACCACGGTCAATGCCGAGGTCGGCGAGATCAGCGATATCTATAACCGCCGCGGGCTGATCGGCCTGAGCCGCGCGATCGGCAACCGCTCCTTGCGGCCCGGCGCCAACCTCTATCTCGTCACCACGCCGACCGGGGAGGCTCTGGCCGGAAATGTCGGCTCGCTGGCGCCCGGCGTGATGGCGACGACCGGCTGGTCCGAGACAGCCTATCGGCGGGTCGAAGATCAGGACAATACCGATCATCGGGCGCTGGTGCGCGTTACCGAAATGGACAACGGCTTCCGGCTCCTGATCGGTCGCGATCTGGAGGAACGCCGGCGGCTTTTCGGGATCGTCGCCCATGCCGCGCAATGGTCGATCCTGGTCGTCATCGTGCTCGGCATCGGCGGCGGCATCTTCGTGGCGCGGCGGGTGCTACGCCGGATCGATGCTATGACCGGCACCACCCAGCGCATCATGGCCGGCGACCTCTCCGGCCGGTTGCCGGTCGGACGCAGCGGCGACGAACTCGACCGGCTGGCCGGAAACCTCAATGCCATGCTGGAGCGGATTGAGGCTCTGATGGTGGGGCTGAAGGAAGTCTCCGACAACATCGCCCATGACCTGAAGACGCCGCTGACGCGGCTGCGCAACCGCGCAGAGGAGGCATTGGCGAGCTCCGGCAGCGAGGGCGAATACCGTGCGGCGCTGGAGCGCACCATCGAGGAATCCGACGGCCTGATCCGCACCTTCAATGCGCTGTTGATGATCGCGCGCGCCGAGTCCGGGCAGGCGCGCGGCAATATGGACGATTTCGACGCCGCCGACGTCGCCAATGGCATCCATGAGCTGTATGAGCCGCTGGCGGAAGACGACGGTATGGTCCTGCACGTCAAGGCGGCGCCTGCGCGGCTTCATGGCAACCGCGAGCTGATCAGCCAGGCGCTGGCCAATCTGGTCGAAAACGCAATCAAATACGGCAAGCCGGTACCGTCCGCGCAGCCGCTGGGCGCCGACGCCGTGGCGGGCAACAAGGAAATCCTGATCGAGGCGCGGCGCGAAGGCGACCAAGTGCTGCTCAGCGTCAGCGATCATGGTCCCGGCATTCCCGAAGGCGACCGCAAGCACGCGGTGGAGCGATTCGTCCGGCTCGAAGCCAGCCGCACCCTGCCGGGCTCCGGGCTGGGCCTGAGCCTGGCGTCGGCGGTGGCGACGCTGCATGGCGGCGAGCTCAGGCTCGGCGATTCCGGTCCGGGACTGACCGCAACGCTGGCGATCCCGGCGCTGCCTGCGGACAGCGACAGGCTTGCGGCTCAAACGCAGGATGTGCCACAGAAGGCGGCATGAATTCATCCGCGCCGGGAAACGCGGACCTTCGTCTGGCCGCGCGGTTCGTGGACGGACCGTATGTCGCCGCTTCCAATCAAGCCGAACAGCGCCTGAACGACTGGCTCTCCGATCTGGAGCCGGCGCAATCGGCTGTGCTCGGCGGACTGCTGGATCGCCCGTTTGCCAGGGCCATTTTGCTCGGGATCGCGGAATTCTCGCCCTATCTGTTCGATCTGATCCGGGCCGATGCGGCGCGGCTGATCCGGTTGCTCGCGTGCGACCCGGAGCCGCACCTCGCGGCGCTGATCGAGAAAACGTCGAACGAGGTGTTCGCCGCGGCCGCCGAGACCGAGGTGATGCAGCTGCTCCGCCGCATGAAGGCGGAAGCAGCGCTGTTGATCGCGCTGTGCGACATCGGAGGGGTCTGGCCGGTGATGCGGGTGACCGCGGCGCTGACCGATCTCGCGACCGCCTCGGTGCAGGCGGCGTTGCGCTTTCTGCTGCGGCAGGAGGTCGCGCGCGGCCGGATGAACCCGGCCAACCACGACCGGCTCGAGCAGGACAGCGGCCTGATCGTGCTGGCGATGGGCAAGATGGGCGCGGGCGAGCTGAATTATTCGAGCGATATCGACCTGATCGTGTTCTTCGATCCCGCCGCAACCTCGCTGGTGCCGGATATCGAGCCGCAACCGTTTTTCGTGCGGGTGACGCAGGCGCTGTCGCGGCTGCTGCAGCAGCGCTCGGGCGACGGCTATGTGTTCCGCGTCGATCTGCGGTTGCGGCCGGACCCGGCTTCGACCCAGGTCGCGATCTCGACCGATTCGGCGCTGCATTATTACGAGCGGGAAGGGCGCACCTGGGAGCGGGCGGCGATGATCAAGGCGCGGCCCTGCGCCGGCGACCCCAAAGCCGGCGAGGCGCTGGTGTCGGAGCTCGCGCCCTTCGTCTGGCGCAAACATCTGGATTTTGCGGCGCTCGCCGACGTCCACGACATGAAGCGGCAGATGCAGACCTATCGCGGCCAGAGCGAGATCGCGGTCGAGGGCCATAACGTCAAGGTCGGGCGCGGCGGCATCCGCGAGATCGAGTTTTTCGCGCAGACGCAGCAATTGATCGCCGGCGGCCGCCATCCGGAATTGCGGGTGCGGCCGACGCTGCAGGCGCTGAACGTGCTAGCGACGAGCAACTGGATCACCTTCCAGGCGTTCGACGAACTGTCCGCGGCTTACGAATTCCTGCGCCGCGTCGAGCATCGGCTGCAGATGATCGCTGACGAGCAGACCCACACGCTGCCCGACGATGCCGAGGCAGTGGAGCGCTTCGCGCATTTCTTCGGCTATGACGGCCGCGGCGCCTTTGCCAAGGACTTGCTCGGTCATCTCAACATCGTGCAGGGGCACTACAGCAAGCTGTTCGAGGGCGACCCGACCGGTACTGTAGGACTGCCGGATGTTGACTACGGCGCCGGTCCGGACGAGCCGCGCCTGCTCGAACATCTCGCCACGCTCGGCTTCAAGAAGCCGATCATGGTGGCCAAGACCGTGCAGCAATGGATGCAGGGCGATTATCGCGCCTTGCGCGTCGAAACCACCAGGAGCGCGTTCGTCGAGTTCATGCCCGGCCTGATCGACGGCCTCGCGCATGCCGAAGACCCCGACGATGCGGTGACGGCATTCGACCGTTTCCTTGGCGCCTTGCAACGCGGCGGGCGCTTGATTTCGCTGCTGAGCCAGAACCGCGACCTGGTCGCGCTGGTGGCGGTGATCCTCGGCGCCGCACCGCGGCTCGGCGACATGCTGGCGCGGCAGCCGCAGATCATGGACGGCCTGATTGATCCGCGCTTCTTCGGCGCGATGCCGGATCAGAAGGAATTATCGGCGCGGCTGGCGGCGACGCTGAAGGATGCCGCTTCCTACGAGGACTTTCTCGACCGGCTGCGGCTCTTCGGCCAGGAAAGCCTGTTTTTGATCGGCACGCGGATTCTCTCCGGCACGGTGTCCGCCCAGCAGGCCAATGTCGCCTTCGCCGACGTCGCCGAGGGCATCGTCCACACCGTACATGGACTGGTCACCGATCAGTTCGCCGCGCAATATGGCCGGATCAAGCGGCAGGAGACCGCGATCCTCGCCATGGGCCGGCTCGGCGGCCGCGAGATGACGGCGTCCTCCGACCTCGACCTGATCCTGCTCTATGATTACGACCACGAGCATCCGGATTCCGACGGCGAGCGGTCGCTGCACGGCGCGCAGTATTTTGCGCGCTTTACCCAACGGCTGATCTCGGCGTTCACGACGCGGACCAATTACGGCGTGCTCTATGACGTCGACATGCGGCTGCGTCCGTCCGGCCGCGCCGGGCCGGTGGCGTCGCGGGTCGACGCGTTTGCCGATTACCAGGAGCGCGAAGCCTGGACCTGGGAACACATGGCGCTGACGCGGGCGCGGGTGATTTCGGCCTCGCCGGAGCTGCGCGGCAGGATCGAAGCCATCATCCGCGCCGTGCTGACGCGCCCGCGCGATCCCGCCGCTACGGCGGCCGACGTCGCCGACATGCGCCGCGCCATCGCGCTGGAGAAGGGCGAAGACGACGTCTGGGATCTGAAACTGGCCGCCGGCGGCCTCGTCGATATCGATTTCATCGCGCAATATCTCCAGCTCGTGCACGCCGCCGAGAAGCCGGAAATTCTCAGTGTCTCGACCCTGCAGGTGCTCGACAATGCCGCGAGACTAGGCGTGCTGGCGCAGCCGGAGACGGAAATCCTGCGCTCGGCCGCGCGGCTCTATCACGATCTCACGCAAATCCTGCGGCTGTGCGTCACCGAAAAATTCAAGCCGGAGACCGTGGGCGAAGATCTGTTGCGCGTGATGTCCCGGGCCGGCGACACGCCGGATTTTTCGACGCTGGAAGCCCGCGTGCGCGAAACGCAGGCCGAGGTGCGGCGGGTATTTCGGGCGCTGGTCGGCGGCTAGTTCTTGGTGCGGATGAACCCGGCGAGCTTGGTTTTCTGAGCATCGCACCACGCGGTCATGCCGATGCGGTTCTGGTCCAAATCCGTCGTCTTGGTCGCCAACGCCACTTCCGACATCAGGTCGTTGGATTGCAACTCGCCCATCTTGCCGCCGGTATGCATGTAGGCGATCGCCTTGCGCACCTGTTCGGTGGTTCCATCCGGCAGTTGCATCTCCTCTGCCTTTTGAACCAAGTCCTGATAGGCGACGTCGGTGCCGGGGCATTCCACCTTGGCGGCGAAAGCCTGCAGGACCATGGTCACATAAGCCAAACGAGACTCGGCATGCGCCGGTGTCGCGAGGGCAATCAATCCTGCTGTCAACAAGCCATAACGCATCGCCGTCTCCCTGGTTGAACGAAAAACTAGCGCCGAACGGCATCCGTGCGCAACCTCCCGAAGCGACGAGGCGTGGCAGATGCGTGCGTGACGATGCGATCGTTTGTTGCACCGCAACCCTTCAGCCGGCCGGAACAAATCCGGTCGGGGCGACTTATCGTCGACGTTTCGAACGCCGGGAGACCCCCATGAACATGGCAAAGATCGCTATGGCCGGCTTTGCGGCCCTCGTCGTCAGTTCCGCGGCTCTGGCCCAGCAAGCATCGACGGGAACGATCACCAAGATTGACCGGATCAGCGGCACGGTCGCTATTCGGCAAACCCAAAGCGGCACGGTTGGAGCGAGTTCCGGCGGCGCTGCCGAGGAGTTCAAGGCGCAAGAGAGCATGTTGAACAATCTGCACGCCGGCGACCGGGTGACATTCTCCGCCACCGAGACGGGCGGAAGGAAGACCATCGAGAAGCTCGAGAGACAGTAGGCCCTCTGAAGGCGCCGACACCGCGGCAGCTTGAGCGGGCCGCTCGATGTTTTACGCCTGCTTCAGCGATTTGATCGAGTCGCGGACATCGGGATCGAGGCCGGCACCGCCCGCGTCCAGATGGGCAAAGATCGCCCTGAGCATCCGCGGGTCCCAGAATTTCTTGATGTGATCGGCAATACCCGGCACGGCTTTGTCGTGGCCTTGGCTCTGAAAGAATTTGCCGATCTGGTTGGCCATGTAGATCAGTCGATCAGGCGACATTGGCAGCCTCCTTGGCGTGAACGCACTCCCTGATCCGTTGCGGATGCGTGAACACTTCAAATCCGTCCGATCGCGCGATCGCGGCCAGCGTAATGCCGGCGGCTTTCGCCATCCGTACCGCGAGCGCCGTCGGCGCCGAGACCGCGACCATCAGCGGCGCGCCCAACGCCGCGGTCTTCTGCACCATCTCGACGGACACGCGGCTGGTCAGCAGCACCATGCCTTCGCCGGCGGCGACCCTGGCCTGCGCCAGTGCGCCCGCGAGCTTGTCCAGCGCGTTGTGGCGGCCGACATCCTCGCGCAGGCACATGATGCCGCCCGCCGGCGTCCAAAACGCCGCGGCGTGGACCGCGCGGGTCTCGATGTTGATCTGCTGCAGCGGCGCGATCGCCGCCATCGCCGCCATGATCTCGCGGGGCGCGAAACTGCGGCCCTCCGGTACGATCGCGGCGGGACGAACCGCCTCGGCAATCGAATCGATGCCGCAGATGCCGCAGCCGGTGGGGCCTGCGATGTGCCGGCGCCGCTCGCTGATGAGCGCGGCCTTCGACGGGTTCAGCCACATTCTGAGTTCAATGCCGTCGTCGAGCTCGACAATGTCGAACGTCTCGATCTCGTCCGGCGATTGCACGATGCCTTCAGACAGGCTGAAGCCGACGGCAAAATCGCGCAGGTTCTGCGGCGTGCCCATCATTACGGCGTAGGTGCCACCGTTGTAGGTCAGCGCCAGCGCGGTTTCCTCCGGGATCAGGCGCGCGCCCTCGTTCGGACACCCGTCGCGCCAGACCTGCCGATCAACTTTGCGGACCGGTTGGTGCATTGTCACTCCGCGGCTTCCGCCGGCGCGATCCGGCGCGAGTGGCGGGCCTGCTCGTCATAGGCCTTCTGCCAGTCGGAGGGGCCGTTCGACGGCGAAATCTGCACCGCCGTGACCTTGTATTCCGGACAGTTGGTCGCCCAGTCGGAATACTCGGTTGTGATGACGTTGGCCTGCGTGTCCGGATGGTGGAAGGTGGTGTAGACCACGCCGGGCGCCACACGGTCGGTGATCTCCGCGCGTAGCGTGGTCTCGCCGGCGCGGCTCTTCAGCCGCACCCAGTCGCCGTCGCGGACGCCGCGCTGCTCGGCGTCGTGCGGATGGATCTCCAGCCGGTCCTCGGAATGCCAGACCACGTTCTCGGTGCGGCGGGTCTGCGCGCCGACATTGTACTGGCTGAGGATGCGGCCCGTGGTGAGCAGCAGCGGGTAACGTGGTCCGGTGCGCTCGTCGGTGGCGATGTACTCGGTGATGATGAACTTGCCCTTGCCGCGCACAAAACCGCCGATATGCATCACCGGCGTGCCTTCCGGCGCCTTCTCGTTGCAGGGCCACTGTACCGAGCCGAGTTCGTCGAGCTTGGCATAGGAGACGCCGGCGAAGGTGGGCGTCAGCGCCGCGATCTCGTCCATGATCTCTGACGGATGATCGTAGTGCATCTCAAGGCCCATCGCGTTGGCGAGGCCGATCGTGACCTCCCAATCGGCAAAGCCGTTGCGCGGCGTCATCACCTTGCGGACGCGCTGGATGCGGCGCTCGGCGTTGGTGAAGGTGCCGTCCTTTTCAAGGAAGGTCGAACCGGGCAGGAAGACATGGGCGTAGTTCGCGGTCTCGTTGAGGAAGAGGTCGTGAACGATCACGCATTCCATCGCCGACAGCGCCGCCACCACATGCTTGGTGTTGGGATCGGACTGCAGGATGTCTTCGCCCTGCACGTAGAGGCCCATGAACGTGCCTTCGATCGCGGCGTCGAACATGTTGGGAATGCGCAGGCCCGGCTCCGGGTTGAGCTTGACGTTCCAGACAGCCTCGAACTGCTCGCGGACGGCGTCGCCCGCGATATGCCGATAGCCGGGCAGCTCGTGCGGGAACGAGCCCATGTCGCAGGAGCCCTGAACGTTATTCTGGCCGCGCAACGGGTTCACGCCGACACCGGACCGGCCGATATTGCCGGTGACCATCGCAAGGTTGGCGATCGCGATCACGGTGGTCGAGCCCTGGCTATGCTCGGTGACACCGAGCCCGTAATAGATCGCGCCGTTGCCGCCGGTGGCGAACAGGCGGGCTGCTTCGCGCAGGTCCTTCGGATCGACGCCGGTCATGATCGCCGTCGCCTCCGGGCTGTTGTTCGGCCGGGCGACAAAGGCGGCCCATTCCTCGAACTCGCTCCAGTCGCAGCGTTCGCGCACGAAGGTCTCGTCGACGAGGCCTTCGGTAACGATGACATGGGCCAGCGCGGTCAGCACGGCGACATTGGTGCCGGGCATCAGCGGCAGATGCAGCGCCTTCACATGGGCCGATTCCACCATTTCCGTGCGGCGGGGATCGATCACGATCAGCTTTGCACCCTGCCGCAGCCGCTTCTTCAGCCGCGAGGCAAACACCGGGTGCGCGGACGCGGGATTGGCACCGATGATCATCACGACGTCGGTATTCTCGACCGAGTCGAAGTCTTGCGTGCCGGCCGAGGTGCCAAAAGTCTGCGACAGGCCGTAGCCGGTGGGGGAGTGGCAGACGCGGGCGCAGGTGTCGACGTTGTTGTTGCCGAAACCGGCGCGGATCAGCTTCTGCACCAGGTAAGTTTCTTCATTGGTGCAGCGGGAGGAGGTGATGCCGCCGACAGCGTCGCGGCCGTATTTTTCCTGAATACCTCTAAATCTGGCGGCGGCGAACAAGTACGCCTCGTCCCACGACACTTCCTGCCAGGGGTCCTCGATCCGCTCGCGGATCATCGGCTTGAGGATACGTTCCCTGTGGGTGGTGTAGCCCCAGGCAAAACGGCCCTTGACGCAGGAATGGCCGCGATTGGCCTTGCCGTCCTTGTACGGCACCATGCGCACGACTTCCTCGCCGCGCATCTCGGCCTTGAAGGTGCAGCCGACGCCGCAATAGGCGCAGGTTGTGACGAGCGAATGTTCGGGCTGGCCGATCTCGATCACCGATTTTTCCGTCAGCGTCGCGGTCGGGCAGGCCTGCACGCAGGCACCGCAGGAGACGCATTCGGAGCCCAGAAAACTTTCGCTCATGCCGGGCGAGACCCGGCTGTCAAACCCGCGGCCCGAGATGGTCAGCGCAAAGGTGCCCTGAACTTCCTCGCAGGCGCGGACGCAGCGTGAGCAGACGATGCACTTTGAAGGATCGTAGGTGAAATAGGGATTCAACTCGTCCTTCGGCATCCAGTTGTCATTGCTGCAGCCATCCGCCTTGGCGAATACATGATTTTCGCCCTCATAGCCGTAGCGCACGTCGCGCAGGCCGACCGCGCCGGCCATGTCCTGCAATTCGCAGTCGCCGTTGGCGGCGCAGGTCAGGCAGTCCAGCGGATGGTCGGAGATGTACAATTCCATCACCCCCTTGCGCAGCTTCTTCAGCCGCTCGGACTGGGTGTGGACCACGAGGCCGTTCATGGCGGGCGTGGTGCAGGACGCCGGCGTGCCGGCGCGGCCCTCGATCTCGACCAGGCAGAGCCGGCAGGAGCCGAACGCGTCGACCATGTCGGTGGCGCACAGCTTTGGGATCTGCGTGCCGGCTTCCATCGCCGCGCGCATGATCGAGGTGCCCTCGGGCACCGTGATGGTATTGCCGTCGATGGTCAGCGTGACCATCGTCTCGAACTTCGAGCGCGGCGTTCCGAAATCGGCTTCCTGGATCAGCGACATGGCGATCTCCTTTATTCCGCAGCCTGAAGGCGCGTCGGCACAGGGCCAAAATCTTCCCGAAAATGTTTCAGCGCGCTCATGACGGGGTAGGGCGTGAAGCCGCCGAGCGCGCAGAGCGAGCCGAATTTCATGGTGTTGCAGAGGTCTTCGACGACGGCGAGATTTTCAGCCACGCGTTCGCCGGCGCGAATCTTGTCGATGGTCTCGACGCCGCGCGTCGAGCCGATCCGGCACGGCGTGCATTTGCCGCAGGACTCCACCGCACAGAATTCCATCGCAAAGCGCGCCTGCTTCGCCATATCGACGCTGTCGTCGAACACCACGATGCCGCCATGGCCGATCAGGCCGTCACGGGCGGCAAAGGCTTCATAGTCGAACGGCGTGTCGAACAGCGCGCGGGGGAAGTACGCGCCGAGCGGACCGCCGACCTGCACCGCGCGCACCGGGCGTCCCGTCAGCGTTCCGCCGCCGATATCGTCGATGAGTTCGCCCAGCGTGACGCCGAAGGCGGTCTCGAACAGGCCGCCGTACTTGATATTGCCCGCGAGCTGAATCGGCACGGTGCCGCGCGAGCGGCCCATGCCGAAATCCGCGTAGGCTTTGGCCCCGCCGGCGAGAATGAAGGGGATCGCTGCAAACGACAGCACATTGTTGATCACGGTGGGTTTGCCGAACAGGCCCTTGTGCGCCGGCAGCGGCGGCTTGGCACGCACGATGCCGCGGCGGCCTTCCAGGCTTTCCAACAGCGATGTCTCTTCGCCGCAGACATAGGCGCCGGCGCCGACGCGGACTTCGAGGTCGAAATCGTGCGCGGAGCCATTGATGCGGGCGCCGAGATAGCCGGCGCGTTTGGCTGCTGCAATCGCCGCATTCATCGCGGTGACCGCATGCGGATATTCGGAGCGGATGTAGATATAGCCCTTGGTCGCGCCGACGGTGATGCCGGCAATGGTCATGCCCTCGATCACCACGAAGGGATAGCCTTCCATGATCATGCGGTCGGCAAACGTGCCGCTGTCGCCTTCGTCGGCGTTGCAGACGATGTATTTGCGGTCGGCGCTGGCCTGCGCCACGGTCTTCCACTTGATGCCGGTCGGAAAACCGGCGCCGCCACGGCCGCGCAGCCCCGAGGCGGTGACGTCGGCGAGGATTTCGTCGGAGGTCAATTTCAGCGCGCGCTCAAAACCCTTGTAGCCGTCATGGGCGCGGTAATCTTCCACCGAGCGCGGATCGATCACGCCGCAGCGCGCAAAAGTCAGCCGCGTCTGCCGCTTCAGCCAGGGGATTTCATCGGCGACGCCAAGCCGCAGCGGATGCGGGCCGTCGGTGGCCATTGCATCGAGCACCGACCGCGCGTCGGTCGTGGTCACCGGGCCGAACGCGACCCGGCCTTGCGATGTCGCGACCTCGATCATCGGCTCGAGCCAATACAGTCCGCGCGATCCGGTCCTGACGATCTCGATGGCGAGGCCGCGCTTTGCGGCGGCCTGCTCCAACGCGACGGCAACATCATCGGCGCCAACGGCGACCGCGCCGGCATCGCGTGAAACGAAAAGGCGCATCGTCATCGCTGCGCCTCCGCCACCAGCGCATCGAGTCCGGCGTTATCGAGCCGGCCGACGACGCGGCCATCGAGCATCGCCGACGGCGCGGTGGCGCAGAGCCCGAGGCAGTAGCTCGGCTCCAGCGTGACCCGCGCATCGGCGGTGGTGTTGCCAAGCGATATGCCGAGCTTTGCCTCTGCACGCGCGGCCAACGCATCGCCGCCCGCTGCCTGGCAGGCCTCTGCGCGGCACAGTTTCAGCACATGGCGGCCGGCCGGTTGGTGGCGGAAATCGTGGTAGAAGGTGAACACGCCATGCACCTCGGCGCGCGACAAATGGAGCGCGGATGCAATCATCGGAATGGCGGGCTCCGGCACGTAGCCGAACGCCTCTTGCAGCGCGTGCAGGATGACGATCGTGGCGCCTTCGAGCTTGTCGTGTTCGGCGATGATCGCAGCGCCGCGCGCTTCTTCCCAGGGTTCGTAAACCGGTGTCATCGGCATTCTCAGTCAGAGGGTTATGGCCACTCCCATCTGATTGGAATTGCTCCAAACATCAATAAAGCTGTCTCATGCTGCGATACGGAAACGCGATCAATAAGCCCGCGAAATCGCGTGATTTGAAAATGCAATGAATCTCAAAATCGCGTACATCGGACGCGGCTTTTAGCGTGTTGGTCGTGCTGCAGCCGTGGTATTTGTGACAGCCATTCCACCTGTTCCTGCGGGGCTACTTCTTGATCGACAAGCTTGAACTTCTGCTGGCGCTCGCCAAAGAGCGGCATTTCGGGCGGGCAGCGGAGGCCTGCGGCGTCACCCAGCCGACGATGTCGACCAGCCTCAAACAGCTCGAGGAAATTTTGGGCGTCATGCTGGTGCAGCGTGGTTCCCGGTTCCAGGGCTTCACGCCGGAGGGCGAGCGCACGCTCGACTGGGCGCGGCGCATCGTCGGCGACGCCCGCGCGATGAAGCAGGAGATCAACGGATTAAAGGACAAGCTGTCCGGCGAGATCCGGATCGCGGCGATTCCGACCGTGCTCGGCATGGTGGCTTCGTTGACCACGCCGTTCCGGGCGCGCCATCCGGACGTGCGCTTCCAGATCCAGTCCTGCACCTCGGCCGACGTGCTTGGCCTTCTGGAAAATCTCGAGGTCGATGCCGGTCTCACCTATATCGAGAACGAACCGATCGGCCGGGTTCGCACCATTCCGCTCTACAACGAGAGCTACCGTCTGCTGACGTCGCCTGACGGCATGTTCGGCGACCGCACGCAGGTCACCTGGAAGGAAGTCGGGCAGGTGCCGCTGTGCCTCTTGACGCCCGACATGCAGAACCGGCGCATCATCGACCGCGCGCTGCTTTCGGTCGGCGCCGAGGCGATGCCGACGCTGACCTCCAATTCGCTGCTGGTGCTCTATACCCACGTCAAGACCGGCCGATGGGCCAGCGTGATGCCCGCCAAGCTCGCGGAGACGCTGGGGCTGGCGGATACCGTCCGCAGCATTCCGATCGTCGATCCCGCGGTCAATTACAGCATCGGCCTTGTGATCCCGCAGCGCGACCCGATGACGCCGCTGATCGCTGCATTGGTGCAGATCGCCCGCGAAGTCGCGCCGACGCTGGAAACCTAGCGGCGTGCCGCAACCGCAACTATAGCTAGGGAAGATGCAGCGTCGCGGTCGACACCTTTGCCGGCGAGGCTGCGGGCAGGAGCAGCAATGAGAAAAATCTTCATCATCGGCATCGGCGCGGGCAATCCGGACTACGTCACCGTCCAGGCGATCAATGCGCTCAACGCGGTCGACGTATTCTTCGTGATGGACAAGGGACAGGAGAAGGATGACCTGGTTCGCCTGCGGAAGGAGATCTGCGAGCGCTATATCAAGGACAAATCCTATCGGACCGTGGAGACGGCAGACCCGCCGCGGGACCGCAATCCACCGTCCTATGAGCCGGCGGTGCGGGCGTGGCATGACCAGAGAGCGGGGATATACGAACGGCTGATCGCCGAAGAGCTTGGCGAGGATGAATGCGGCGCCTTTCTCGTATGGGGTGATCCGTCGCTTTACGACAGCACCTTGCGGATCATTGATCAGATCATGGCCAGAGGGGCGATCGCGTTCGCGTACGAGGTCATTCCGGGAATCAGTGCCGTTCAGGCTTTGGCGGCGCGCCACAAGATCGCGCTCAATCGGATCGGCAAGTCGATTCACATCACCACCGGACGCAAGATCGCCGAGGGCCTTCCGGACGACATCGACGACGTGGTCGTGATGCTCGACGGCGATTGCGCTTTCAGGCATCTGGCCGATTCGGAGCTCGACATCTATTGGGGCGCCTATGTCGGCACCGCGGACGAAATCCTGGTATCGGGAGATCTTCGGTGGTCGATGCAGGATATCGAACGGCTGCGAACGGAAGCCAAGGCCCGAAAGGGCTGGATCATGGATACCTACCTTTTGCGCAAGCGCGACGAATAACGCGCGCGGCCGCTGGCGGCTTTGCGCGCGCCGCCGGCGTCAACGACCAGATCACGCCGCGACCTGAACCCTCGCTTTCGCCTTGTGCGGATCGCGCGGCAGCGTGATGCGCACCACGGTGCCGGTGCCGAGCTTCGAGCGCAGCCGCATCGTTCCGCCGTGCAAATTGGTCAGCGACCGCGCAATCGCGAGCCCCAGCCCCGAGCCCTGATAGGTCTTGGTGAGCTGGCTCTCGACCTGCTCGAACGGCTTGCCCAGCCGCCGCAGCGAATCCGGGGCGATGCCGATGCCGGTGTCGGCGATGACAAGCACGATTGAATCGCTCAGCACCTGGCTGCGGACGATGACCTTGCCGTCATCGGGGGTGAACTTCACCGCGTTGGACAGCAGATTGACGATGATCTGCTTGACGGCGCGGCGATCGGCCACCACGGAGATCACGCTTTCGATATCGGCGTCCAGCGTCAGGTGCTTGTCCTCGGCGCGTCCGGACACCACGCGCAGCGATTCCGCCAGCGTCTTCGACAGATCGAGCGGCTCCATGTCGAGCTTCATGCGGCCGGCCTCGATCTTCGACATGTCGAGGATGTCGTTGATGACCTCCAGCAGATATTTGCCGCTGGTGAGGATGTCGTGGCAGTATTCCTGATATTTGTCGGAGCCGAGCACCCCGAACATGCCGCTGCCCATGATCTCGGAGAATCCGATGATGGCGTTGAGCGGCGTGCGCAATTCGTGGCTCATATTGGCCAGGAATTTCGATTTGGCCTGGTTGGCTTCCTCGGCGCGGTTCTTCTCCTGCGAGTATTTTTCGGCCAAATCCGCCAGCTCGGCCTGCGAACGCTTGAGGTCGAGCACGTTGGCGCGCAGGCGCAAATCGTTGTCGACGAGTTTCTGTTCGTGCTCCTTGATGCGGGTGATGTCGGTGCCGACCGAGACGTAGCCGCCATCCTTGGTGCGGCGCTCGCTGATATGCAGCCAGCTGCCGTCATCGAGCTGCGCCTCGAAGGTGCGCGCGCCCGGCGTCTGCACGCCGGTCTCCTGCAGCCTGGTGCGGACCTCCGGCATGCTGCCGACCTCGATCACCGTCTCATAGGAGGTGCCCGGCGTGACCGCGGAGTCCGGCAGCTTGTGCAGGCGCTGGAAGTGCGAGTTGCAGAGCACGAGGCGGTCTTCGGCGTCCCACAGCACGAAGGCCTCCGGAATGGTCTCGATCGCGTCGCGCAGCCGCAGATCGGCTTCCACCGTCTTCTCCGCGAGACTCTTCTGCTCGGTGATGTCAACGGCGATGCCGATCAGATGCAGTCCGTTGTCGGCGGCGGCCTGGCTGAGCTCGCAGCGCACCCGCAGCCAGATCCAGTGGCCGTCGGTGTGCTGCATGCGAAAGGTCTGGTCGATGTGGGCGATCTTGCCGGAGATCAGCTGGTCGGCGATCGCGAACAGGTCGATGTCGTCGGATTTCACCAGCGCGTTGACCTCGCCGAAGGTGAGCAGGTCGTTGCGGGAGTCCAGCCCCAGCATGGTGAACATCGACGCCGACCAGAAGATGCGGCCGCGCGACAGGTCCCAGTCCCACAAGCCGCAGCGGCCGCGGTTGAGCGCGGTATCGATCCGGCCGCGCACGGCGTCGTTGATGAGATCGCCCTCGCGGGCGCGGGTCGATTGCCAATGGAAGGCAAAGCCGAGGATCAGCACGACGAAGCCGGTGGTGGCGGACAACGTGACCGAGAGCGCGGCATCGGAGCCCCACAGCGGTTCGATCTTTTCCTGGATGACGATGACCTGGCCGGGCAGCGATTTGACCAGCCGCGAAATCGCCATCGCGCCGTTGCCGCTCGGCAGGATCATGTCGCTGACGCCGCCTTGCAGGCCCGGTGCGGCCATTAGCTGCGCCATGCTGATGACGTCGAGGACGCGGTCGCTGTCGCCGTCGATCTCGACGGGGAGGCGGGCCAGCACGCGATGGTCCGCGCCGGTGACGATGACATGACGCCCGGCGGCGAAGCCCCACGGCGGAATGATTTCGGGCAGCAGATCCTGCAGGCGCTCAATGTTGGCCAGGCGATCCTGCCGGACCGCGGTGACGCGATCGAGGCGCTCGGCCAGCATGTCGGAGAGGGCCGCGAGATTGAGCTTCATCGCGGCGCGCTTTTGCCGGCTCTGGTCGATCACCTGCACGAACGCGCCGAGGCAGATGGTGATCAGGAAGGCGATGATGAGGGTCGGTACCGCCCGGCGGAGCGCCGGCTCCGCGGTCAGCAGCCTGTGATAGGCAGGTTTTGCGATCGATTGCGCCAATCCCTTGATCGAATCGGATTGGACGCATGCGTTCGCCGCATGCGCACGCGCCATGCCCTTAACCCCCACAATATTCTTTTTGCACAATGTCCGGAAGGAACCCCACGCCGCTTCCGAATCAAAGCGATTTGAATCCAGTTTTCCGGGGCTGTCGAGAGTCAACGATTCGTTAATGCAAAATAAATCTTGTCCAACGGGGAATCGGGACTCCATCCGTGAGTCCGAAACGGGAACGTGCCCGTAAGTTTACGCGCGCGGCGGTTCGGCGTGACTGATCACGCGCTTGATGGAGGGAAATGCGCGGCGCAATGCGCGTTCGATCTCGTCGACGCTGTCATGGACCTTGATGACGCTCATCGAGGGCGCGGCGCGGCAATGGAAGTTGACGATCTCGCCGGCGTCGGTGTTGCGCACCCGCACATTATGGATGTCGTGGATGGCGCCGTCGGCGGCAAAGCGCGACAGCGCCGCCTTGACGGCCTCGACGCGCGCGGGTGCTGTGTCGGTGCCGTGCGGCAATTCCGGCTCCAGCGGCTCGATGTGGGTGTCGACCTCGACGTCCTCGCCAAAATCCTCGCGGATGCTCCGCTCCAGCTCGTGGGCGATGTCGTGGGCCGCCGTCAGCGCCATCTCTCCGTCGACCTCGAGGTCGATCGAGACGGTCAGCTTGCCGCCGAGGTCGTGCACGGTGACGTGATGGATCGCCAGCCCCGAATTGCGGGCGATCACCATGATGCGCTCGCGCACGCTCTCATTGTCGCGCGCGACCGGCACCGCGGTGAAGGTGAGGTCGGCGTCGCCGAGCGCCTGGGTCACGGCCTCCTGCGCCGTCCGCTTGATCTGTTCGACGCGGTCGATCGGGTAGGTGCGCGGCACCTCGGCGATGGCGTCGATGAAATGCGTCGGACCTACCATGCGCACGCGCAGCCGCTCGACGCCGACCACGCCGGGCACCGAGCCGATCGCCGCGGTCGCCTTCTCGGCCGCACCTTGCGGCGCGCGATCGAGCAGGGTTTCCACCGTGGAGCGCGCCAACCGCAGGCCCAGCAGCGCGATCATCACCGCCACCGCGATCGCAGCCGCGGCGTCGCCCCAGTGATAGCCAAGTCCCGACAGCATCAGGCCGACGATGACGGCGCTCGAGCCCAGCACGTCGGAGGCAAAATGCAGCGCGTCGGCTGCCAGCGCCTGGCTCTTGGTGTCTCGCGCGGCGCGATGCAGCGCCCGCGCCCGCCACAGATTGACGGCGATGTCGATCAGCAGCACCACGAACGGGATCGCCGACAGCACCGGCGGCGGCGTTCCCTCGCGCAGCCGGCCATAGGACGCGACCAGAATACCGCCCGCCAGCACATAGAGCATCGCGATGATGCCGAGCGCCGACAGGCTCTCGAACTTGCCGTGGCCGTAATGATGTTCGTCGTCCGCGGGACGGTCGGAAACCCTGACCACCAGCCAGGTGACGATGGTGGCCATCAGATCGACCGACGAGTGCAGCGCCTCCGAGATCAGCGCCAGACTGCCGATCGCAATGCCGACCACGAATTTCGCCGCGGCCATGCCGGCGCTGGCGAAGATCGAAATCGCCGCGACGTTGGATTTGGTGGAGTGGGCATGTGCGTTCATGGGCGGCTGTGTAGCAGCCCATCCGTTAACATCAAGCGCCCATCCACAACCCTAGTCGCTACTCGCTTGCAGAAGCAGGTTTGTTGCGAATTGTTCCGAGTTGAGAGACCGTCATTGCGAGCGAAGCGACGTGTCCGCCGTAGCTTTAGCGAAGGCGGAAGCAATCCATCCTTCGGCATGTGCGGTGGCAATGGATTGCTTCGCTTCGCTCGCAATGACGTATCTTCCACTGAATACACCTCCGCCATCTCGCGGCGCGATGCGCCCGAGCTTTTCCAAAATCATCCGCCCAGAAAATTAGAGGGCGCAGGGAATGCCGGGTGCTTGCTGCACCCGCGGTCTCGTGTGCAAGAATGTGCGAAGAGACGCACACGAGCATACAGGTACAGTCGGAGCAGTCCGGCATTCCCCGCGCAATGGTTTGACGGCTTATGCCGTGATCTCCCCGGAGACGAATTCGTCTTGCCTCCGTCGCTGACGGATTGAAGGATTGTCCAAACCCGGTTGGGTCGACTTTTCCTCCGTCAGCTTGACACCAGCAACGGGTGCCAGAACCACACGGTTTTGCCGTACGCAGCACCGCCCGTCTTCGCCCAAGGGCTTCGCCGGGCAATGCCCGACTTCTTCCCAAAGGCTCCGCCGGACATTGGCGCCGGTCGTCTGCGCGCTGTGTTCGCTCACGGACCAAAGCCCGCCCTGCGACCACGACCACGCGCCCGACGCTGCCGCGTCCACCGCATCCCGCCCCACGTTCGTGACGATGGCCAACGCCCCTCTACCGGGACGGGACGGCGGGAGTTATGCCGCTGATTTGGGGGGAGATGGGAAGAGGAATATTTTCTTGTCGAGGGATTGACAGGGCAAATCATGTTGACGTCGCTACAGAAAATAAATTTTCCGCGAATCGGTCATTTGCCCGATCGACCGAGGTAAGGGGGCCGCACAGCTCGTTGTCGCACTAACCAGCTCGTCGATAGCAATGGGTCGCGCTAATGCGCGCGCGATGGCGGGTCATTTAAATGCGCTGTCACCTTAACACGTACAAAACGGATTAGACTATCCCGCCTTGCGGCCACCCAGCGAAATTGAAATCTTGTCTTCCAGGACGCGGGCGTGAGCGACGCCGGACTGAACAAGAACATCAAGGCACTTAAACAATTCGTCAGCGGCGTTCTTTACGACATCGTATGCTGAGGCGTCTTTGGTAAGAAGGACGTCGAACCAGGTGCAGACGCGGCTCCCGATGTTCTTTTCTGCCCAGAAGTTTCTGTCGATACCGTACACGCCACACCACGCCGCAGTAGCCTGAACCACGAACGGAACAAGCGCCTTGTCGTGCGAAGATTCGGCCAAGTTCAAGAACAGGCTTGCCAAATAGCCGGAAGTTGGAGCCCCGACAGCAAGATCCGTCAGGGTCGCCATTGTTTCCTGCAAGCCTCGCCAGTTGGCAGGGATCGTATGCCCGTTATTCGCCCAGCGCGAGGGCTGATAGAACATCGCGTTCAGCGCATCTCCCGCATGGGTTTCGCTGGTAAATCCCTTCTCACGTCCCAGACGCCGATAGTTCCAGGCGCACTTGATGCGATCCGCAAGTAACGCGCGTACGGCGGCCGGATTTTCCGGCTCTTTGGTATCCGTCGCGACCGTCGCGCGATCGTACCCGCGAAGGAAAGACGCCATCGCGTCGTGAAATGCCTCTTCATTAAACTTCAGAATGCGGCTCAAGAAAATATCGACCACTTCTGAGTGCGGAATGGCAACGCTCAAGACACCGATAAAATCGAAGAATTGGATGTTCCAGGTGTCCGGGCGATTGTCGCGATCGCGCACGTCATCCCCGTGTGGCCCATTGGCTTCGTCGGACCAGGCCATGAAGTGGCCAGCCAAATCTCTAATCCAGGCGGGCACCTCGACGATCGTGAAGCTGATAAGGTGGTGAACAAGCCTGCCAATCGCTCGCTCATCAACATAGTGGCTCGGCGGCTCATCTTCAGTCTCGTCGTCCTCGATATGGCCGTCGTCACCCAGTCGAATACCGCGACGAGGCCTCGATTTCCACGGCGCCAATTCGGGCCAAGGCGGCTCAGATCCGTCCCCGCCGAGCCAACACCGTTCGGCCTCAATGGCGGTATCGATTGTCTGACGGTGAAGGGCAGCATTTTCCGTCTGGCGCGCTATGTCTAGAACCCGGCGCGGATGAACCGCGCTGATCATAACAATGCGAGCGATGGACCGCGGAATCTGTTCATTGAGCCTGGCAAGTCGCTGTAGGTTTTGGCCGAGCGCTTCGAGCACCGCGGGGTGATCGTATCCTGACAGACGCAAAATGATATCGCGCGTCGCGTTGTCTCGATCTCGTAGAAACAGAGACACAATGCCAAGCGCGGCAATAGCCGTTGCATTGTACTCGACCTGATCATTGCCCAGATATTCGCGATCATTTTTCATGGGTGCTGCAAGGAGAATCGGACTTGCCCAGGCCATCGCATCCCCTCGATCGGAGCCTTCGTAATCACGCGCAGCGAGCGCGGCTGTCATCACCACCGCACGCCGGTTCCATTCCGCGTCGTAGTTGTCGTCGTCCTCCTCTTCGTCTGTCCGCGGCTCGGCCTCTAATGGCTGCGCTTTCGCCCATTCAATTGCTTCCTGCAAGAGGACCGGCGTTGATTTGTCAGGTTCGAGAAGAGCCGACTGAATCCTAAGGCGAATGTTGAGGCGTTGAAGGTCGGCGCTCGCGGTTGCTGCCTGCTCGTCTCTTTGCCGTTGTTCTTCATTGTCTTGTTTGAATTGATACACCTCGGTTTCCGTGCCGTCCTGCAAGCGAACCTTTACCAGTTCCCAATTCTCGGCATCCGCCATGCGAAGGGCGCGTTCGACGGTTGTACGGAGTCCGTCGATTCGATCTTCGTCGCCGTCAACTCGGTCGCCGGGATTGTCGAGAGCCTGTTCGAGAGCCACCCGAAGAGAGGCGAGCGTTGCGGTATTCGAACCGAAGGCTTAGCGACCGATCATGTCGGATAACCGCATTCGGCGCGAAGCTTGTGCGGCAAGATTCACGCGAACGGCGGCTTCAGTTCGCTGACCCCGAACACGCCTCGGACGGTTAACGCCCGAAATATCAAGCCTAAAGCGGTCTTCGTCGAATTGAAGCAGTCGGGGATTTGCGATCATGGGCCAAGCCACCTCAGCGGCAGTGGACCAATGCGATAGCGCTAGGTCAATCGCCACGGCGACAAAGGCGACGCTTGAACCGCTAGCACCTAGGACATCGTTCAGTACGTCGTTGAACGGGCGTCCCGCCTCAATCTGCAGATGGCCCCAGGCTTCAAGTGCGGTCAATGCCGTCGTAGTGATCCGAGAGGGACCCGAAGCGCGCGCCCAGCGATAGATGACAAGATCACCTTCGAATACCATTTCTTTGTCGGGGAATGAAATCGCGAGGCTCGGAAAGGGCGTACGTTGTTCCTGATACTGCTCGCGGCGCCAGTTCGTCGCATATTCGACGAGCCCGCGAACAAGCCGTAACCCGTCAACGGACGAACTGTTGAGCACTGTTAGAAACGGCCCCCCATCGGGCGGCGCATCTAGAAAAACGTGTTCGTAAATTTCAAATGGGCCGTAGTGGCGACGCCTCGAATAGTAACGGTCTGGATCATCCTTCTCGATCAACGCCCCCAACACGAAATCGGCGAACGGCCCAGGGGCAGCCTCCGGCAGCGTTCCAGGCGATTGTAGAAGGGTTTGTTGATCGTGATGATTGATCGAGTTCTGAATTGATGCCCGACAGGTACTGCGCCGCCGCAGCCGGATTCAGGTTCGCGAAAGTGAATACGGTCATTCGGATTTCGTTGCTTCCAGATGATCGATATTGAGGCTCGGCGGGACCTCACTGATGTCTCGATAAACGCGGTGGTTCACATGCAATTCGACAAGCGCGAGCCAATCGAAAAGAATCCCGGCTATCTCGGTGTTTATCGGATGCTGGTGGCTTTGCGTTGCTATCAACCATGCCTGAAATACCTTGATCGCGTCCGGAATTAGTTCGGTCGGTAATGATTTGGCCGATATCGTGAGCCAGACCACGAGTGCAACCCAACCGGTGCCCTTTGGAACGATAAGATCGCCGGCGCCGGTCGGCACGGGTATGTCCGGCCTTATGCGCGCGATCAAATCAGCGAGAGGCTCCAACTCGACCGCAATCATTAGCCGGATGATTTCGCGCAGACGGCGCCCTTCCGCTTCAAGCAGAACCGGCGCTAACGCAACGAAGAGCGACAAGGCGTTTTCGGAGCGGGGAAGGGCGAGCAATATCGGCCGCTTCCAGCTTCCATGACTACCTCCGCGCTCCGCGATTGCAAGCAGAGCCAACCAGCGCTTTCCCGTAGGATCATCGGTGAGGGCCAATCTCGCGGCTATCTCTAGGCCGCGTGCCAAGACTGTCGGTAGCGGTCTGTCCATCGACTGCGTCGTCAACGGACCTGCGTCTTCGTACAATTGGAATCCGATCGTCCAATCACGAAGGACGTCGTGGCGGAACGTCACGATTGCGCCTTTGACTTCCTCACGCAGGCTATCGAAGTGCAACAATTCGGCTACGGTCGCGGAATCAAGATTATCGACATTGAACGTCGCCTGCGCAGGATTGGAGATCACTTGCGCACCGATCATTCGAAGCAGTCTTAAGCGTGCAAATCTCCGGTCATCCTCCGATCGTCCACCACCATAGCGCCACCAAAGACGCGCCAGATCGAGTTCGGTTGCAACGCCTGCCTCCTGTCCGATGCCAAGCTCGATTATGCGGGACAGGTAGAAGAGATTTTCGGCAATCCCTTTTGCCGGATGGCCGTCCGCCAAAATAGTGGCCAGCACGCTGTTCTGTTCAGAAAGCGCCGCTTTCTCCTCATCCGACAGCGCGCCGACCTGCAAGTTCGCAATGCCGGCAGCGCGCACGGATGCTGGAAGTCTCGCCTTCCAGTCATCATTCGTGAGGCCGCCGGTTACAACGGCGCGCCAGCCCGCGTTGCGTATCACTTCCGACAACAAATCGGATATCGTCGCCCAATCACTTAAATCGTCGATCTGGTCGATGTTATCGATGAAAAGAATAGCGCCGCCACCGCACCCGAGCTCGTTGTATAGATCAGCCTGCGATCCGGCCCATCCAATCGTGTGGGCCATTGGCAGCCAGCCGCCAGGAATAATCCTGCCATTTCGAAGGACGACGACGCGTCCTTCGGATTGCAGCCGACGGGCAAGGTGCTTCAGCACCGAGGATTTACCGACACCGGGTGCGCCCTGGATGAAGACCATGCGGTGCCGCTCGAGGCCTGTGTAGGCCGCGTCGATCAAATCACTCCGAGCAAGCCGCACGCCGCCGACGGTTTCACTGATATCATCCAGCGCTCGATCCGCAGCTTCTGACAAACGGGCGTAGACAGGCCGTACGTCCGGATGCTCAACGAAACGAAATCCATGCTGCGTCTCCAAGACTGTGACAATCGCGGGGCGGCGCTTGGCGCCCCCTGCTCGTGCGCATGCACCGACATGATCGATCAGAACGGGCCAGAGATCGGCAGCGCGGCCAGCCTGGTCGGGAGCGAGCACCCAGCGCGCGCGTTCGCGTGACCGATGTTCGTAATCTGAGCCCGGGGATTCAAAATCAAAGACCAAGATTTGGAACCTGCGAAGCAGTTGCCAAACCGTTTCGTCGTCCGTGGGGGCGCCAACCCATGCTAGATTTGCACGGAAGACCTCGACGAAATCGCGCATGTCGTTCGATGCGAACTTTGGACGGCTGATGTTTGCCGCGAAAGTCGCGCCGTCGTGCAATTGGCGCGCCCAGTGCAAAACTTCTTGGCATGCGAGTTCGATCCGCGTGGTCGTTCGCGCGACCGCAGCGGCGACTTCATAACGGCTCGTCTGGAACTCGGGCCTCTGCGCAGCTTCCCAGATTTGTCCGATGACCTGCTGGAATTCTGCGTCCGAAGCCGTGAATGTCAGCGTGCGCTTGGCTTGAATTTCGAGGATCGCAGGGGAACCGTCGCCGTTGATCGCTTTGACGATAACGTCATCAAGTGCGTGGCCAGCGACCCTTTGCTGGAATTCGACGCTGCGAATGATCGCGCCCGGTAAGCCGCGGGGCTCGCTGCCCGAAAGGAGCGATAGAGCGTAAAACGCACCAACCTTGGCCTCGACTGCGGACCGGCGTTGCCTGTGCTCGCGGGCGAGGCGATTCCGGGTGGCTTGTACGGTTCTTTCGGCATTTCGCATTGTGTTCCGTACTTGTGCGATTATCGATGGACGGTTTCCCATCACCCGCGATTTCGTGCAATCGATGGGTATCGCTTACGCTCCACCCATCCTACAAAACCGCCCCCTACATCGTCACCACAATCTTCCCCAGATGCCTGTTCGCTTCCATAAGCGCGAACGCCTCTCCGATCTCGGCGAACGGATAAACCCTATCGATCGGCAATTGCAGTTTTCGGCTCTCCACCGCCGGCCAGATGTCTTTGCGGACTTCGTCAAAGATCTCGCGGATTTCGTCGATCGAGCGGGTACGAAAAGTGACGCCGATGTAGTGGATGCGGCGGGCGGCGTGGAGGTCGAAGTTGAAATCGGCGTGGGTGCCGCCGAGGCGGCCGACATTGACGATGCGGCCCTTGATTTTGGTGGCCTTGAGATTCTGGTTGGCGACGGGGCCTGACACCTGATCGACGATCAGGTCGACGCCTTGGCCGTCGGTGGCCTTCAGCACCTGGTCGACCCAGCCGGGATCGCTGGAGTTGACCGCCAGATCGGCGCCGAATTCCTTCAGGCGTCCGCGGCGCATCGCGTCCGTCGAGGAGCCGATCACCATCTTCGCGCCCTTGAATTTAGCGATCTGCATCGCCATCAAGCCGACGCCGGAACTGGCGCCCTGGATCAGCACGGTCTGGCCCGGCTGCAGCGCGCCGTTGGTGACGACGGCATTGTGCATGGTGGCGAGGGCGACGGGGAGGGTGGCCGCCTCGTCAAAATTCATGTTGGAGGGCGCGCGGAACAAGCGGCCGTGGTCGGCCAGGGTATATTCGGCGAACGCGGCGCCGCCGGAGCCCATGATCTTGTCGCCGACTTTGACGCCTTTGGCGTCGGGCCCGAGTTCGGCGACTTCGCCGGCCCATTCCATGCCGAGCACGGTGCCGACGCCGCCGGCGGCGCCATGGGCGTGGCCCTTGGTCATGCCGAGATCGGCGCGGTTGAGGCCGCAGGCGTGAACCTTGACCAGGACCTGCGTCCCTTTCGGCGAGGGTTTTGCGACGTCGGTGATTTCAGCGCCGTTGGCGCCGTAGACATAGGCTTTCATGGGGGCGTCTCTTTTGTTGCTCCCTCTCCCGCGCTTGCGGGGGAGGGTTGGGGTGGGGGTGCCGCAGCGAGTCGCACTGCCCGTGGTGAGAGAGTTCCCCCACCCGCATCGCATCTTCGATGCGATGCGACCTCCCCCGCAAGCGCGGGAGAGGTGGAGCGAGCGCGCCGCTTATTCCGCGGCTTGGCGCTGGGCGCCGGACATCATGCCGGCGAAGCGGCTTTGAATGATCGCCTCGGCGTCGCGCATGATGCGGGACACCAGTTCGGCGCAGGTCGGGATATCGTGGATCAAGCCCTGCACCTGGCCGGCCGACCAGATGCCTTCATCGGCGTCGCCGGACGCGTAGACCATCTTGCCGCGGGCGCCGGCGACGAGTTCGCGGACGTCCTCGAATTTGGCGCCTTCCTTCTCCATCGCGACCACTTTTGTCGAGATCGCGTTTTTGGCGACGCGCGAGGTGTTGCGCATGGTGCGAAAAATCAATTCGGTCTCGCGCTCGTCATTGGCGACGATCTTTTCCTTCACCAGCTGATGGATCGGGCTCTCTTTGGTGCACATGAAGCGGGTGCCCATGTTGATGCCCTCGGCGCCGAGCGCAAGCGCTGCGACCAGGCCGCGGCCGTCGCCGAAACCGCCCGAGGCGATCGTCGGAATCTTAATCTTGTCGGCGGCGGCCGGGATCAGGATCAGGCCGGGGGTGTCGTCCTCGCCGGGATGGCCGGCGCATTCAAAGCCGTCGATCGAGATCGCATCGACGCCCATGCGCTCCGCCGACAATGCGTGGCGGACGCTGGTGCATTTGTGCAGCACCTTGATGCCGTGTTTCTTGAATTCGGTGACGTGTTCCTGCGGCTTGTTGCCGGCGGTCTCGACCACCTTGATGCCGGCTTCGATGATGGCCTGGCGATATTCCACGTAAGGCGGCGGCTTGATCGAGGGCAGGATGGTGAGATTGACGCCGAAAATCTTGTCGGTCATGTCGCGGCAGCGCGCGATTTCTTTTGTCAGATCTTCCGGGGTCGGCTGCGTCAGCGCGGTGATGAGGCCGAGCGCGCCGGCGTTGGCGACCGCCGCAACCAGTTCGGCGCGCCCGACCCATTGCATGCCGCCCTGCACGATCGGGTGCTCGACGCCGACGAGTTCGGTGAATTGCGTCTTGATCATGTTTTGGACCCCTGTTTCCTCGACGCGGAATATCGCCGCGTTCTCTTTTTGGAGATTTCGAGGAGCAGGATGACGGGCCGCCCGGCAAATGTCTACCGGGCGGCGGCCAGGGGCAGGGCATCGCCCTCATGCAAAGGCCGCCGGACTGAGCAGCTCAGGCCGGCGCGCGGGTATTGGAGGTGCGAACAGGTGTCAGGCGACGGCCTTGGTGTGCGTCGCCTCATCATCGAACGCCGTCGAAATGTCGCGGATGCTGATGACGCCGATCAGGCTGTAATCGTCGATCACCGGCAAATGACGGATGTGGTGCCGGTTCATCAGATGCCGGACATGTTCGAGCGAGTTGGACGAACTGCACGACACCAGCTGCTGGACCGAGATCAGCTGCGACACCTTCAGGTTCACGCCGGCCGCGCCGTGCTCGGCGATGGCGCGAACCACGTCGCGCTCGGTGAACATGCCGACCGCGGTGTTACCCTCGGTGCGCACGACGTCCTTGACTACGAGTGCGCTGATATTGCTGGAACGCATCAACTGGCAGGCGATCGCGACGGTCTCGTTCATGCGGATCGTTGCAACACGGGCAGATTTCTTGCGCAGGACATCTCCGACTTGCATTGGAATCTCCTCCCAGGGTGAATTTGGTCCGATTCTGGTATACAAAATGCCAATTGTCAATACGGGATCGTTCGATGAGATCGTCGAAGAAGCGCTTATTTTACGGCAGTAACGCTGACATTTCGAGCGGGACGTCGTCGCGTTCGCAGCTTTCAGAACGTAAAAACGCACGATTGTATTTTGTATTCCTGTGGCGGCAGGCAAAAAAAGAGGCACACCGGAGTGCGCCTCTTTGCCCGGGCCTGGATCTGATCAGGCGGTTTTGACTTCGCGCGCCGCTGCTTCCTCGGCGGCGGTCTCATTGCCCAGGATGAACGCGCGCCGCATCGGCTTGATCACGAACAGCGCCATCAAGGCCGCGGTGGCGTTGAGCGCGACCGCGATCACGAACACCGCCTGCCAGCCGTAACTGGCGGCGACGACGCTGGCGAGCGGAACCAGCAACGAAGCGGTTCCTTTCGCCGTGTACAGCATGCCGTTGTTGGTGGTGGCATACTTCACGCCGAACGTATCGCCGGAGGTGGCCGGGAACAGGCTGTAGATTTCGCCGAACACGCCGAAGTAAACCGCGGTCGCCAGCACGAACACCATCGGATTGTGCCCGTACGCCGAGAGCGTCAGCAGCATGAGCGCGGCGGTTCCGAACGCGATGAACATGGTGTGCTCGCGGCCGATATTGTCCGACACCCAGCCGAAGAACGGGCGGCCGAAGCCGTCGAAGATACGGTCGAGCGAGATCGCAAAGGTCAACGCGGCCATCTGGAAGCCGAGCAGGCTGACGGGCGTGCCGGCGATCTTGTAGTCATGCGCGATCGGCGCGATCTGGGCCGCCGTCATCAGGCCGCCGGCCGCGACCATCACGAACACCACATACATCACCCAGAAGATCGGGCTGCGCAGAACTTGCGGTGGCGTGAAATCGATCTTGGTCTGCGGCAGGTTGAGCTGCTTCTTTTTCGCGGGCATCTTCACCGTCGGCGGACGGATGAAGAAGGCGAGCAGGAAAACGATCACGCCTTGTCCGATGCCGAAATAGAGAAACGCGCTTTGGTAGCCGGTCGAGGCGATCATGGCTGCGATCGGCACCACGGTGATCGCGGCGCCCGCACCGAAGCCTGCGGCAGTTGCGCCTGCGGCCAGGCCGCGGCGGTCCGGAAACCATTTCAGCGCGTTGCCGACGCAGGTGCCGTAGACTGCACCGGCGCCGATACCACCGGCCACAGCGGCGGCGTACAGCAGCGTCAGCGAATCCGCTTGGGAATTCAGCACCCAGGCCACCGCGATCATCACGCCGCCGAAGGCTATGACGAGGCTCGGGCCATATTTATCGACGAACCAGGCCTCGATCGGGACCAGCCAGGTTTCGGTGACCACGAAAATCGTGAACGCGAGCTGGATCGCCGCGCGGCCCCAGTGATATTTTGCGTCGATCGGATCGACGAACAGCGTCCATCCGTATTGGAGGTTCGCGATCATCGCCATGCAGACGATGCCCATGACGAGCTGAAGCCAGCGGAAACCGCTGGACGTGGGTATGGTAGCGTCTGTGCTGGAAACCATGTGTCCTCCCCGGCGCGCGCGTATTGTGACTTAGTGTCGCAAAATTGTAGCTATTCATCGCACCGAACAAATGTTGGTATATTAAATGCCAATATGCAAGCGTATCTTGTGCTGCATCGCAACTTGAGATCGGGCATTCGATCGGGATTGGGAACTCGCTGGCCCCGGGAATGACGCGCGGTTTTTGTTGCAACGAGTGCTGCGCCCGGCATTTTGGAGTTCGATACGCCAGGCTTTCAAGCGACAGAGGGTCGCGGCGCGGAAATGCCGCAGAAATTGGACGGCGACAGCGGACAACGCGTTCAACAAAAAATGGCCCCGACAAGCGGGGCCATTCGACAAAAGCAGGATTTCGGATCGCGTCGCGGAACGAAAGCAGCGATCAGCCGGACGCCAAAGCGCGCGGTGCTCAGAGACCGACGCGGGGCAGGTCGCCGTTGCGGTTCGCGATCTCGGCGCTCTTCATCAGCAGCCGGTCGATGCTGGCAAGCAGGCGGCCGAACAGGGTGTTGGCGGGCCGGAGGGTAATGGAAGCAGGCGAAATAGAAGCAGTCTTGGACATGGTGTCCCCTTTCATGAGGGGCAGCGATCGGCTGCCCTGTGATCTGGGAACAATCTAGGTATACCAGATACCAAGAACAACGCATTTGTTTGCATGGCAGCAATTTAGCGTGTGCATTGCAGCATAAATGATTGATTAACAACCCAGCATAGCAAAAGGGCCGCCAGAATTTGGCGGCCCTTCAAAGGGTTATCGAAAGGGAACCCGGCTTATTCGGCCGCCTGTTTGCGCGGCGGGTCGAGCGCGCCGGAATCGTGGATCTCGGCGACCTGGTGATCGCTGAAGCCGAGCACCTGGCGCAGGATTTCGTCGGTGTGCTCGCCGAGCAGCGGCGAACGGGTGACGTCGCTCGGTGAGTCCGACAGCTTGATCGGGTTGCCGACCGAAATGTACTTGCCGCGGGTGGGGTGGTCGACCTCGACCACGGTGCCGGTCGCGCGCAGCGACTGGTCCTCCATGATCTCCTTCATCGACAGGATCGGCCCGCAGGGGATGTCGTCCTTGTTGAGGATGTCCATCGCCTCGAATTTCGTCTTCGTCATCGTCCACTGTTCGATGCGTCCGAAGATTTCGTTCAATCGCGACAGCCGCGCAGGCGGCTTGGCGTAATCGGGATGGGTCTTCCAGCCGGGCTCGCCGATCACGTCGCAGATCTTCTCCCAGACCGGCGCCTGGGTGATGAAATAGAGGTAAGCGTTGGGGTCGGTCTCCCAGCCCTTGCACTTGACGATGCGGCCGGGCTGGCCGCCGCCGGAATCATTGCCGGCGCGCGGCACCGCGTCGCCGAACGGAATGCCTTCGCCGTACTGGCTGTATTCCTTCAAGGGACCATGGGCGAGGCGCTGCTGGTCGCGCAGTTTGACGCGGGCAAGATTGAGCACGCCGTCCTGCATCGCGGCGGTGACCTTCTGGCCCTGGCCGGTGACCGTGCGCTGATAGAGCGCGGTGACGATGCCGAGCGCCAGATGCAGGCCGGTGCCGCTGTCGCCGATCTGCGCGCCGGTGACGAGCGGCAGCCCGTCGCGGAAGCCGGTGGTGGAGGCGGCGCCGCCGGTACACTGGGCGACGTTCTCATAGACCTTGCAGTCTTCAAACGGCCCGGGCCCAAAGCCCTTGATCGACGCCACGATCATCTTCGGGTTGATGGCGTGGATCTTTTCCCAGGGGAAACCCATCCGGTCGAGCACGCCGGGACCGAAATTCTCCACCAGCACGTCGCAGCTCTTGATCAGGGCGGTGAGGACTTCCTTGCCCTTCGGGTTCTTGGTGTCGAGCGTGATCGAGCGCTTGTTGTGGTTGAGCATGGTGAAATACAGGCTGTCGACATTCGGAATGTCCTGCAGCTGGCCACGCGTGATGTCGCCGACGCCGGGGCGCTCGACCTTGATCACATCGGCGCCGAACCAGGCCAGCAATTGCGTGCAGGTCGGTCCCGACTGGACGTGGGTGAAATCGAGAATGCGAACACCCTCAAGCGCCTTTGTCATCTGTTCTCTCCTTGAATATTTACTGTGTCATGCCCTGGATGGTCCGCTTGCGCGGCGCATGACGTCGATGTTGCTCTTCACTTCTTCTTCAAAATGCTCTGCGGATTGAGGTTGCCGATGCGGCCGCTTTCGGAACCGGCGGCCGGATCGATCACCGCATTGATCATGGTCGGCTTGCCGGAATCCATCGCTTCGTTGACGGCGCGCTTCAGTTCATCCGGTGACGTCACGTTGATGCCGACGCCGCCGAACGCTTCCATCATCTTGTCGTAGCGCGAGCCCTTGACGAACACGGTCGGCGCCGGATCGGCGCCGGCCGAATTGACGTCGGTGCCGCGGTAGATGCCGTCATTGTTGAAGATGACGATGCAGACCGGCAGCTTGTAGCGGCAGATCGTCTCGACTTCCATACCCGAAAAACCGAACGCCGAGTCGCCCTCGACCGCGAGCACCGGCTTGCCGGTTTCGATGGCGGCGGCAATGGCATAGCCCATGCCGATGCCCATCACGCCCCAGGTGCCGACGTCGAGCCGCTTGCGCGGCTGGTACATATCGATGACGCCGCGCGCGAGGTCGAGCGTGTTGGCCCCCTCGTTGACGAGGATGGCGTCCGGCCGTTCCTTGATGATGGTCCGGAGCACGCCGAGCGCGCCGTGGTAATCCATCGGCGAGTTGTTGTTCATCAGCCGCGGCGCCATCTTGGCGACGTTCTCTTCGCGCTTCTTGGCAACCGCGCCGGTCCAGTCGGACGGCGCCGCCGTCCAGTTGGCGCCCATGCCTTCGATCAGCGCCGTGACGCAGGAGCCGATGTCGCCGACAACAGGGGCGACGATCTCGACGTTGGAGTCCATCTCCTTCGGCTCGATGTCGATCTGGATGAATTTCTTCGGGGCTTCGCCCCAGCTCTTGCCCTTGCCGTGCGACAACAGCCAGTTGAGGCGCGCGCCGACCAGCATCACGACGTCGGCGTCTTTCAGAACCGTCGAACGCGCCGCACCCGCGCACTGCGGATGCAGATCGGACAACAATCCCTTGGCCATGCTCATCGGCAGGAACGGAATGCCGCTCTTCTCAACCAGCGTGCGGATGGCGTCATCGGCCTGCGCGTAGGCCGCGCCCTTGCCGAGGATGATCAGCGGACGTTTTGCGCTCTTGAGCACGTCGAGCGCGCGTTTGACCGCGGAAGGCGCGGGAATCTGCGCCGGTGCTGCGTCGATCACCTTGACCAGCGACTTCTGGCCGGCCTCGGCGTCCATGACCTGGCCGAACAGTTTTGCCGGCAGGTCGAGATAGACGCCGCCCGGACGGCCCGAGACCGCGGCGCGGATCGCACGCGCGAGGCCAATGCCGATATCGGCGGCGTGCAGCACGCGGAACGCGGCCTTGCACAGCGGCTTTGCGATCGCGAGCTGGTCCATCTCTTCATAGTCGCCCTGCTGCAGGTCGACGATCTCGCGCTCGGAGGAGCCCGAGATCAGGATCATCGGGAAGCAGTTGGTGGTGGCGTGCGCGAGCGCGGTGAGGCCGTTGAGAAAGCCGGGCGCCGAAACCGTCAGACACACGCCGGGCTTCTTGGTCAGGAAGCCCGCGATCGAAGCCGCGTTGCCGGCATTCTGCTCGTGGCGGAAGGAAATGACGCGGATGCCCGCGGCCTGCGCCATGCGGCCGAAATCCGTGATCGGGATCCCGGGCACGCCATAGATCGTGGTGAGGCCGTTGAGCTTCAGTGCATCGATCATGAGGTTGAAGCCGTCGGTCAGCTCGCGCTCGGCCTCGGTTGCATCAATGCTCTTTGCTGCGGTTGCGGACATTCCACTTTCTCCCTGATCGTTTCTTTGGCGCGGACGAGTGCGTCGTTACGTAAACAGTTCGTCCTTTTGTAAACAGTTCGCGTTTAAGTAAACAGTTCCTGGCCGTGCGCCTCGACATAGGCGGCGAGCCCCAGCGTGTGATCGCGGGCGCGCTTCTCGGCAAGGTCGGTGTCGCGCGCTTCGAGCGCCTCGATGATGGCCAAATGTTCGGGCAGCGAGGTCGCGGTGCGATCCTTCCGCCCGATCGTCAGCTGCCGATAGCCGCGCACGTGCAGCAGGATGTCGTTGGTCATGTCGACCAGCACCGGCAACTCCGAAAGCGAGATCAGCGCCTGATGGAAGGCGATGTTGGCTCTGGAATATTCCTCGATGTGATCCTGCGGTCGCCGGTCCTGGTTGAAATCCTTGAAGAAATCACGCAGCGCGGTGATGTCCTTCTTGCGCGCGGTGGTCGTGATCAACCGTGCTGCCATGCTCTCGAGCGCCGCCCAGGCGCGGATCATGTCCACGATCTCGTTCTTGGTGCGGCGGACCACCACGATACCGCGGCGCGGCACGGTTTTGACGAAGCCGTCCTGCTCCAGCATCGCGATCGCTTCGCGGATCGGCGTGCGGCTGACGCCGAGGCGTTCGGACAACGCACGCTCATCGAGCATCACCTGCTCGGGCGTCGCATAGATATCCATCTTGAGAATGGCTTCTTTCAAGGCCTCATAGGCCTTGTTCTTGAAGCTCGTCTCAGGCGCAATCCGAACGATCGCGATATCTGCCTCAGCCATGACAGGCGGCGCCTTGGGTTGTTTACGTGCGGGCACGATTCGTCTCCATCCATTGGGAGACGTCTTGTAGCAGAAGAATTACCCTTAGATTTTTGGCATACCAAATACCAGATTGTCAAGTTGCCCGTGTTTTCAGCGTTTCCACAGCTTCGTCGCTCTTGACAATCCTGTCTCTGGCATACCAAATGCCATAAAACTAGCCCCAGGAGGAAGCCTATGTCAAATTCTGCAGATGCGGCCCGCAAGATCCCCGATCCTGTGGCACCAATGCCAAAAAACGCGGTCCGCAAGGTGCTCGATGCGGTCAAGGCGGATAAGCGCACCAGCCTGACGGCGCCGGAAGGCAAGCTGGTGTGCGATGCCTACGGCATCCCGGTCCCGAAAGAGGGCGTGGCCAAATCCGCCGGCGAGGCCGCCAAGCTCGCCGCCGACATGGGCTTCCCGGTGGTGATGAAGATCGTCTCGCCGGACATCCTGCATAAAACCGAGGCCGGCGGCGTGGTGGTCGGGGTCAAGACCGCGGCCGATGCCGAAAAGGCTTACGAGACCATTCTGGCGAATGCCAAGAAGTATAAGGCCGACGCCAAGATCGAGGGCATCCAGGTCCAGCAGATGCTGGCCGGCGGCACCGAGGTCATCGTCGGCTCGATCACCGACGGCTCGTTCGGCAAGCTGGTCGCCTTCGGCCTCGGCGGCGTGCTGGTCGAAGTGCTGAAGGACGTCACCTTCCGCCTTGCGCCCGCGACCAAGGACGATGCGCTGTCGATGCTCGACGGCATCCAGGCCCACGACATGCTCAAGGGCGTGCGCGGGGGCGATCCGGTCAGCCGCGATGCGCTGGCTGATGTCATCGTCAAGGTGTCGCAACTCGTCAGCGACTTCCCCGAAATCGTCGAACTCGACCTCAACCCGGTGTTCGCCACCAAAAAGGACGCGATCGCGGCCGATGTGCGCATCGTTGTCGACTTCGACTACAAGCCGCGCCCGGCGCCGCGCTCGAACGAGGAAATCGTCACCGCGATGAACCGCATCATGCAGCCGAGAGCGGTTGCGGTGATCGGCGCCTCCGCCGAAGATGGCAAGATCGGCAACTCCGTGATGAAGAACCTGATAAATGGCGGCTACAAGGGCGAGATCTATCCGATCCACCCGAAGGCCGCCGAGATCCTCGGCTACAAGGCCTACAAGAGCGTCAAGGACGTTCCGGGTGTGATCGACACCGCGGTGTTTGCGATCCCTGCCAAATTCGTCGCGGGCGCATTGATCGAATGCGGCGAGAAGAAAATTCCGGGCGCGGTTCTGATTCCGTCGGGCTTTGCCGAAGCGGGCGCACCCGAGTTGCAGGCCGAGATCGTCGAGATCGGCAAGAAGTATGACGTTCGCCTGATGGGCCCGAACATCTACGGCTTCTATTATACCCCGGCCAATCTCTGCGCCACGTTCTGTACCGCCTATGACGTCAAGGGCCACGCGGCATTGTCGTCGCAGTCCGGCGGCATCGGCATGGCGATCATCGGCTTCTCGCGCTCGGCCAAGATGGGCGTCTCCGCCATCGTCGGCCTCGGCAACAAGTCCGACATCGACGAGGACGATCTGCTTGCCTTCTTCGAGCAGGACCCGAACACCAATCTGATCGCCCAGCACTGCGAAGACCTGAAGGACGGCCGCGCCTTTGCGGAAGCGGCCAAACGAGTCTCGAAGAAAAAGCCGGTGATCGTGCTCAAGGCCGGCCGCACTTCGGCCGGCGCGAAAGCTGCAAGCTCGCACACTGGCGCGCTTGCCGGCAACGACAAGATCTATGAGGACGTGCTCAAGCAGTCCGGCGTGATCCGCGCCCGCAGCCTGCGGCAATTACTCGAATTCGCGCGCGGCGTGCCGGTGCTGCCGACGCCGAAGGGCGAGAACATCCTGATCATCACCGGCGCCGGCGGTTCCGGCGTGCTGCTGTCGGACTCGGTCGTCGACAACGGCATGTCCCTGATGGCGATGCCGCCGGATCTGGATGCTGCGTTCAGAAAGTTCATCCCGCCGTTCGGCGCCGCAGGAAATCCTGTGGATATCACCGGCGGCGAGCCGCCGATCACCTATGTCAACACGGTCAAGCTCGGGCTGTCGGATGAGCGCATCCACGCGCTGATCCTCGGTTACTGGCACACCATCGTCACGCCGCCGATGGTGTTCGCGCGCAACATGGTCGAGGTGAAGAAGGAGATGGAGGCCAAGGGCTTTGTGAAGCCGATGGTCGCCTCGCTCGCCGGCGACGTCGAGGTCGAGGAGGCCGCGGAATATCTCTACCAGAACGGCATCCCGTCCTACGCCTATTCGACCGAACTGCCGGTCGAGGTGCTTGGCGCCAAGTACAAATGGGCGCGCGGCGCGGGTTTGCTGTAACCACCGACCCGGATCAACCGATCTGCGCAAATGCCGTCCGGGGCTCCCGGGCGGCATTTTCGTTTTCGGCGCGATTGGTACTGGCCGAAACAGGCCGCTGGCAGATTCGAAACAGGCCACTGTAAAATTCAGGAACAAGTGGCAATCGGGCGAGTTTTTGGAACGTGCTTCTTGTCCCCGAGAGGTACACAATCGACCTTCCAAGAACGGCTCCGGTTTCTGTCCAGTACCGGGGCCGTTTCTTTGCGGCGCAAACGGGATTGCGAGTTGACGCCGCCAATGAGGCGGCTTCGGAACTTTGTTCTTGGCCGGAGAACTACTGGTTAGCTTCCGGCCTCTGAAGGTCTCGGGAAGATGCCCACCGATCAACCTGGGCTGAGACCCTCGGATCGTTGGCCCGCTTCAATGCGGCAAGCCGGAACAGGCAAAGTACGATTGCCGGGATCAATACGGCTGCGGTTACCAATGCGACTAGCGTCCACATGATAGCACCCGGTCATTGGCGCCCCATACTCGTAAACCAAACAAAGGCGGCCCGGGTGGGTTCCTATTCAAATCAGGCCACTCGGGGTCGAAACAGGCCAGTACCTGCGATTGGGACCGGATCGGATTCAAGCGCCTGCGATCACGGCAAATGGAACCGGAACATCTCTTCGCTGCGATGGTTGGAGAGGCATCGTCAATTTACTGGAGGACACGATGAACAACCGTCTTGCCGTTTCGCTGATTGCCGCATCGCTGCTGACGTCGGGCGCGGCCTTTGCTCAATCCACCACCGCAACCGGTGCAGCGAATGGCGCCAGGACAGGCGGCGAAGTTGCCGGTCCGGTCGGCGAGATCGTCGGTGGCACCGTGGGTGCGGCGGTTGGCGCGGCCGTGGAAATTCCGAACGCCGTGATCACGTCGATTCCCGAGCGCGAACCTTCCGTCACGGTGCGTGAGCGCGTCGTGGTCGGCGAGCCGCTGCCGCCGACGGTCGAATTGCGCACGGTGCCGAGCCACACCGAATACCGTTATGCGGTCGTCAATGATCGCCGCGTGATCGTGGAGCCGCGCACCCGCAAGGTCATCAAGATCATCGATTGACCGGCTGCATCAGTTTCGAGATGAAATCCTCGCGGGACGTGTGCCCGCGGGGATTTTTCTTTCAGGGGGTGCCGATGTTCGGCGGGCCGGTTCGCTTGATCGACCAGTCCAGCGCCGCCGCGATCCCCAGGCCAACGCAGGCCGCCAGCGCATCGACGGCGAGATCCTCCAGCCGCGCATGTCGTCCCGCCGCCCAGAATTGCAGGATTTCCAGCGCGCCGATCAGGACCACGGCGACCGCCGTCGTCAGCAGCCGGTTGCGGCCATAGGCCCATCCGAACGCGAGGCCGACGAGGATGAAGGCGAGGGCATGTTCGCCGTCCTGCCCGAGGTCGGAATGCGGGCGAAGCGATGCCGGCCCCAGCGTTGCGAACACAACGCTGCGGCCAATGCCCAGGCGAGGAGTCTATAGATCAGGTTCATCGTGCCGGATTAGCACGATTTGTCCGCCCGAAATCGCCCACGCCGGCTTGAGCTGCGCGTGTGGTTAATGCGCCAATTGTCCTGAATTTACAGCGGTTCCCGCACGCCCATGCCATGCATGAAGCGCTCCCGGATCTGGACCGGATCGCGGCGCGTGGTGCCGACGCCCGGCTTGTCGTCGATCCGCACGCCGATCAGGGTTGGCCCCGCGGCCGACATCGATCGATCAATCAGGCGCTCGAAATCCTCCTCGTCCGCCGCCCAGGCGCTGTTGACGAGACCGCACGCGATTGCGATCGCGACGATGTCGGCCACCGCAGCGGCCGGTGTCGGCTGCGCGCCGGTGATCTGATAGACGCCATTGTCCATCACCACCATGGTGAGATTCTTCGGCGCCAATGTCGCAATGGTCGACAGCGAGCCCAATTGCATCAACAGCGAGCCGTCGCCTTCGAGCGCAAAGATGCGGCGCTTCGGTTGCGCCAGCGCCACGCCGAGCGCGATCGGGAAGGCGAGGCCCATGCTGCCGAGCATGTAGAAATTCTGCGGGCGGTGGCCGGCGGCCCACAAATCGAAATTGGTGTTGCCGATGCCGCCGACCACGGCTTCCTCATGCTCGAGTTTCTTGATCAGCCGCGAGGTGAGATCGAAGCGGTTCATCACCTTGGTGTTGCGGGCGGGCGGCTTGATTGCGGGGTTCATGCGATCGCTCACTTGTCGAAGGATTTGCCGCCGGTCAACAGCGGCGAGAGGATCAGCGCCACCGGCGCCTGGGTGGTGATGGCCTGCTTGATCGAGCGGTCGACGATGAATTCGAACTCCTCGAGCCGGGTGCAGGTGTGGTGCTCCATCGCGAGCGAATCCAGCACCGGGCGCATGGTGCGGCACACCAAGGACTGGCCGTAATTGAATTCGCCGAGCGTGCCGCGCTCGGACACGAACATGATCAGCGGGATCTGATAGGGGATCGCCAGCGACGCCAGCACGTTCGCCAGCGTGGCAAAGCCCGAGGTCTGCATCAGCACCGCGCCGCGCATGCCGCCCATCCAGGCGCCGGAGACGATGCCGACCGCTTCCTCTTCGCGCGCGGTGGGAAAGGTCGTGAAGAACGGATCGGCGTGGATGTTCTTGATCAGCGTGGTCAGCACGCGGTCCGGCACATAGGGCACCAGGCGGATGTCGTTGCGCTTGAGCGCCTGCAGCACGATGCCGTGCCAGCTCTTCTCGTCAGAGGTATTGGGCGAGGTTCGCTGCTCCGCAACCGCCATCTTGTTCTCCCTTGTTTCGCGACGATTTTGCGTTCGCGATCCAAATCGCGGTCGTCTTGTGGTGCCGAAACTTGACGCGACCAGCGGGATTGTCAACATGCCGCGTCGTTACCGTGCTCTGCGCGCCGTGGCGATGCCGCTATCGTGTCGGCATGCCACAATGTGAGATAAAGAGAACAGGGGAGGAGTGTCATGGGGAGCCGGTTCCGGATGGCTGCCATTGCGGCGATCATGTGCGCTGTGGCCGGCGCGGCATCCGCACAATCATTTCCCTCCAAGGCCGTGCATATTTTCGTGCCCTATGCGGCCGGAGGTGGGGTCGACGTGCTGGCGCGTACGCTGGGCGACGTGGTCTCAAAACAATGGGGGCAGTCGGTCGTGATTGAAAACCGGCCGGGCGCCGGTGGATTGATCGCCTCGCAGGCGCTGGCGACGTCGCCGCCGGATGGCTACACCCTGATCGTCGTCGCCAGCGGCCACGCCACCAACGCGTTCCTGTATCCCAAAATTCCCTACGATACGTTTAGGGATTTCACCCCGATCTCGCTGCTGGCGTCGTCGCCCAATGTGCTGCTGGTGCGGGCCGATTCGCCGTTCAACACGCTCGGCGACGTGATCGCGGCGGCAAAAGCGAAGCCGGGGAGCCTGTCCTTTGCCCAGGCCGGCACCGGAACGTCGACGCACCTGGCCGGTGAACTCCTGAAGAAGTCTCGCCAAAATCGATCTCAACGCGATCCCCTACAAGGGTGGCGCGCCTGCGATCAACGACCTGCTCGGCGGGCAAATCCCGATGTCGTTCAACAACGGCCCGGAATCGATCGGACAGCTGCAGGCCGGCACCGTGCGCGCGCTGGCGGTCACCACCGCCACGCGCGCGCCGTTCCTGCCCGATGTGCCCAGCATGTCGGAGACGGTGCCGGGCTATGACACCGAGGTGTGGTGGGGCCTGCTCGGGCCGGCCGGCATGCCGCCGGAGGTATTGGCAAAACTCTCGCATGATTTTGTCGCCGCGGTGAACACGGACTCGGTGAAGGAGCGCCTGACCAAGCTCGGTGCGCTGCCGATCGGCAGCACGCCGCAGCAATTCGATGCAAAAATCCATGCTGACTACGACAAATGGGGGCCGATCATCGAGGCCGCCGGAATGACAGCCGAATGACGCGGTGGCACATCAAATGATTCCTGCTTGCTTGCCGCCGCGCGAGGTCAGCCGCCCCAGGCAGCCGCTGCCGCCAAACGCCTGCGATACCCATGCCCATGTGTTCGGGCCGGGTGATCGCTTTCCCTATGCAGACGATCGCAGCTACACGCCGCCCGACGCGCCGCTGGAAAAATATCTGGCTATGCTTGATACCATCGGCTTTGCGCGCGGCGTGCTCGTGCAAGGCAGCGCGCATGGCCATGACAATTCCGCGATGCTCGATGCGCTGAAACGTCAGCCCGAGCGGCTGCGCGGCGTCGCGGTCGCCGACGGCGACGTTTCGCCCGCAACTTTACGCGAATGGAACGCGGTCGGTGTCCGCGGCCTGCGCTTCAATCATTTCTTTCGCGACGGCCAATTGCACTATCGCGGCGGCGTTCCGCTCACCGCCGCCGAGAGGCTTGCGCCTGTCATGAAAGAACTCGGCTGGCATCTCCAGCTCTGGATCGATGTGAAGGATCTGCCGGCGACGATGCCGCAGTTGAAATCGTTCGGCCTGTCCATCGTGATCGATCACATGGGCCGCACCGATGCCCGCGCGGGCACCGGCACCGCAGGTTTCCAGAGCCTGTTGCGTGCGGTCGGCGACGGCTGGTGCTGGGCCAAATTGTCGGGCGCGCATCGCCTCAGCCAGAACGCGCCTGACTATCCCGACGCACGGCCGTTCCACGAAGCGTTGGTGAAGGCCAATTCCGAACGGCTGGTGTGGGGCGGCGACTGGCCGCATCCGCGCGTCGAGGGCGAGATGCCCGATGCCGGGCATCTGCTCGAATTGTTTCAAGCCTGGACGCCGGATCAGGCGGCGCAGCAGCGCATTCTCGTCACCAATCCCGCAAAACTCTATGGCTTCCCTCACTGAAAGTCGTCCAGGCAATGTCCGTGAATAGCAAGCGCGTCTTCTACGTCAAATACCTCGCCCATGAGATCTATGCCGAGATCCTCAAAGCCCGGCCCGATGTGCGGCTCGACCGGCTGGAGAATGAAAGCCCTGAAGACATCACGGTCCCGATCCTGTCGGCGGCGCACGCCTATCAGATCGGTGCTGCGCGCGACGAACTCGCAAGACATTTCCATGTCGATCAGGATTTGCTGCGCCGGGCACCGAACTTGCTGATCGTCTCCTCCAACGGCGCGGGATTTGATCCCGTCGATGTCGATGCCTGTACGGCGGCGGGCGTGCTGGTCGTCAATCAATCCGGCGGCAACGCCAATTCCGTCGCCGAGCACTCGCTCGGAATGCTGCTGACGCTGTCGAAACGCATCCTCGAGGCCGACCGCGCGCTGCGGCGCGAGGCGAACGTCAATCGCAATGCGCTGATCGGCAACGAAGCCGGCGGCAAGACCATCGGCATTGTCGGGCTCGGAAATGTCGGCCGCCGCATCGCCGAACTGTGCAAGGGCCTGCTGCACATGAAGGTGATTGCCTACGATCCCTATCTGACGGCGCAGGAGATGGCAGCGCGAGGCGGCGAGAAGGTCGAACTCGATGACCTCATGCGCCGCTCGGATTTCGTGTCGATCTCGTGTCCGCTGAACAAGGACAATCGCGGCATGATCGGCGCCCACGAATTTGCGCTGATGCCGCCGCACGCGTTTTTCATCACCACCGCGCGCGGCTTCATTCACGACGAGGCGGCGCTGGAGGAAGCGCTGCGTGAAAAACGCATCGCCGGTGCGGGCCTCGACGTCTGGGCCAAGGAGCCGCCGCCGCCGGACCATCCGCTGCTGCAGTTCGACAACGTACTGGCAAGCCCGCATACGGCGGGCGTGACCAGGGAGGCGCGGATGAACATGGGCAAGATCGCGGCCGAGCAGATGCTCGATGCGCTCGACGGCAAGCGGGCGCTGCGCATCGTTAATCCCGAGGTCTGGCCGGATTACGCAAAACGCTTCGAACGGACGTTCGGCTTCGCGCCGAAATAGCGGCGGCGAGGGCGGAACCGGCGAAGAAGATTCTGTTCGTCAGGGCTTCGAATGCTGCAATAAATCCACTGCAAACGCCCGTTCGGACGACGCGTCTGTCGTTATTTTCGCTGAGATATCGACTACTTAGCCGCCAAAGACCATTTTCAAGGGGTGCCCGGGCCGTTGCCCGGGATACTTGAGGAAAATGAGATGGCACAGGTACGAGCATTGCTGCGGGCAGCACCGTCCCGGATCGGACGCCGGCTGGCGCAGATCGTCGCCATCGCCGCCGCCAGCCTGCCCCAGGCCGGGGCCTGAGGGGCGACGCGGCCAGCAGCCGCTGAATCCACGACTTCGATTTTCGTCAGTTGTTTTTTCCACACAGCCAGCCTTGTCGCATATAAGCGTGCATGCACTCGAGATGCTGCGGATGCGGCAGGAGGGTTGTCATGTCGCTATTTGTCATCAGCTTCATGAAGGACGTGCTCGGCGACAACGGCCGCGAGCGGGAAGTCTGCCAGGGTTTGCTGGAAGTGGACGCCTCCGATGAAGGCCAGGCCACGGAAATGGCCAAGCAAAAGTTCTGCGAACTGCAGGCGCTGTGCGACTGGTCGCTTCATGCCGACCGGATCCAGGTCAAGTCGTCCGGCCTGCATTCCTGAGAGTTCAGCGGAGCACGCGCTCCGGCTGGCTCACATCACTCCGGCAAGATACGCACCGCGCCCTTGGCGGCGCTGCTTGCGAACGCGGCATACGCCTTCAGCGCGGTGCTCACCGCGCGCTTGCGCGGCGCCGGCTTCCACGCGGCCGTGCCCTTCGCGACCATGGCGGCGCGACGGCGGCTGATTTCAGCGTCCGGCACGGCGAGATGAATTTTGCGGTTGGGAATGTCGAGTTCGATCAGGTCGCCCTCTTCGACGAGTCCGATCAGGCCGCCTTCGGCGGCTTCCGGCGAGATATGCCCGATCGACAATCCCGATGAACCGCCCGAGAAGCGACCGTCGGTGATCAAGGCGCAGACCTTGCCCAGTCCCTTCGACTTCAGGTAGCTGGTCGGATACAGCATTTCCTGCATGCCCGGACCGCCGCGCGGGCCTTCGTAACGGACCACCACGACGTCACCGGGCTTCACCTTGTTGGTGAGAATGGCCTCGACGGAGGCGTCCTGGCTTTCGAAGATGCGGGCGGGACCGGAGAATTTCAAAATGCTGGCGTCGACGCCGGCCGTCTTCACGATGCAGCCGTCCTCGGCGAGGTTTCCCGACAGCACGGCAAGTCCACCGTCCTTCGAATAGGCGTGCGCGGCATCGCGAATGCAGCCCGCGGCGCGATCGAGATCGAGTTCGTCAAAGCGCTCGTTCTGGCTGAACGCCACCTGGGTCGGCACGCCGCCGGGTGCGGCCATGTAGAAATGCCGGACCTTTTCGCTTTGGGTGCGCGCGATATCCCAGCGATCGAGTGCGTCGGCGAGCGTTGCGCTGTGCACGGTCGGAAGATCGGTGGTGATCAGTTTTGCGCGATCGAGCTCGCCCAGGATCGCCATGATGCCGCCGGCGCGATGGACGTCTTCGAGATGGACGTCGGCGACCGATGGCGCGACCTTGCACAGCACCGGCACATGGCGTGACAGCCGGTCGATGTCGCTCATCGTGAAGGGCACCTTGCCCTCATGGGCGGCTGCCAGCAAATGCAGCACGGTGTTGGTCGAACCGCCCATCGAAATATCGAGCGTCATGGCATTCTCGAACGCCTTGAAGCTGGCGATGCCGCGCGGCAGCACGCTGGCATCGTCCTGTTCGTAATGCCGGCGGGCGAGATCGACGATCAGATGCCCGGCCTCGACGAATAGGCTCTTGCGGTCGGCATGGGTTGCCAGCACCGAACCGTTGCCCGGCAGCGCGAGACCAAGGGCTTCCGTCAGGCAGTTCATCGAATTGGCGGTGAACATCCCCGAGCAGGAGCCGCAGGTCGGGCAGGCCGAACGCTCGATCTCCTCGACTTCGGCGTCGCTCACAGAACTATCCGCCGCGGCCACCATGGCGTCGATCAGGTCGACCGCGCGCTTCTTGCCCTTGATGACGACCTTGCCCGACTCCATCGGACCGCCCGAGACGAACACGGTCGGAATGTTGATGCGCAGCGACGCCATCAGCATGCCGGGCGTGATCTTGTCGCAATTGGAAATGCACACCATCGCATCGGCGCAATGCGCGTTGACCATGTATTCGACGCTGTCGGCGATCAGCTCACGCGAAGGCAGGCTGTAGAGCATGCCGTCATGTCCCATCGCGATGCCGTCATCGACCGCGATCGTGTTGAATTCCTTGGCGACGCCGCCGGCCTTTTCGATTTCGCGCGCCACCAGCTGGCCGAGGTTCTGCAGATGCACGTGCCCCGGCACGAACTGGGTGAAGGAATTGACCACCGCGATGATCGGCTTGCCGAAATCCTCGTTCTTCATCCCGGTGGCGCGCCACAGGCCGCGGGCGCCCGCCATGTTGCGGCCGTGCGTGGTGGTGCGGGAACGGTAGGGGGGCATCGTAAATCCTTGGGCTGGCGCGTTATTTTGGGCCTTATGCCCCCGCGAGCCGCTGGATTCAAGCCATGAACGCCGCATGCGCGCCCGCACCGGGCGCATTCCGGAACTGGCCCCAGCGAAATCGGGTTCCGATGGCGGCCTTGGCGGGCCGTCCTGAGCGGGTTCGTCGTGAGGACGCCCTGGGGCGGACGTCTCTACCACTGATAGCGAACGACGCCCTTGCTGGCGTAGGAGCGGGTGACGCCGGAGAATTCGCCTACGAACGTTCCCGCCGCCGACCAGCCGTTCATCGGCGCCAACTTTCAGGGAAGATGATCTGCGCGTCGAAATCCTGTCCCACGAACGGTTGATCGTTGTGGCGGGAGCACAAAGCGAACGGGCGCGGCGCCGCAAAATTGAATTGGCGGATCTGGTTCATGGAATGTGGATATTGTACCCAGCTCGTCAGGCGCCGACTTTGGTATTGGACGAGGCGTTCCGAGCGCAAGGTCTGGATCCGCCGCAGCCGAGCATCATGACCTATTCGTTTTATCTTCGCGAGAAACTGTTGGTGACTAGTGACTATCTCTCCGCGGTTCCGGCCTCGATGCTGCGTGCCTTCAATTCCAGAGGAGTAGCTGTAAAGGCATTGCCGGTTGATTTGGGCGTCAACTCGCGGCCGATGGCGATTATCACGTTGAAGAACCGTACCCTGAGCCCGGCCGCGGAGCTGTTGATCGATACCGTCCGCGCCGCGGGAAAGGCGATGGCGATCCAGTCGAAGTAATGGCGTCGCGGCGAACTTCAAATGCGACCTTTCCGAACAAAGTCGCCTCCTGGCACCAACCGGACCAACCGGGCCGGTCTGGCGAGGTCCGTTGTTCGGGGTAGACCGGAAGTGGCTGGCCACAGTCAAAACGACGCCAATGACCCGACTCGGACATCCTTTGATCTGGATCAACACCCGGAAGTGGGCCGCTCTGTCTCTGTACGCCTCAATCATCAAGCCATGTCGGCGTCAGGGGCATCCTAAGAAGAGGATGACAGTAACGATAGGATTCTGGAAAAGCGTGAGATGAACACGGACCAATCGGCGGCCGCGATCTCGGCCGTCGGATTGACGAACCCTGCAGAAGCATAACAACCAACCAGCTACGGCGCCGGCATCCTCAGCGGCGAGCCATCGGTTTTTGGCAATCAGTAGTTGTGATAAGGTTTATCGCACACGATAAGTGCGTGGCCGCCAAGGACGGAGAACATTCGAACGCGAGCATCAAAAAAGGAGAAAACAATGGAACGGAAAATAGTGGAACGTCGGACTGTTCTTAAAGCAGGCGCAGCTGCTGTTGGTATGTTGGGGAGCGGCGCGTCCGCTGCAGTGGTGGCGGGCGTACAACAGGCATCCGCCGATATGCCGCCATCATCAGTTCCGGATCAAATTCTAGCCGCGTTTCAACGTTTCCGTGAAACCATTCCAGCGAACTTCGATCATGAGTACATCGAGAAGGCCGTCAAACCGTTTTTCCTGACGAGCTTTTACGAAGGCGAGCGTCCAATGCTACCGGTGATCGACGTCACCTTCAGCAAGGAAAACGCACTGCCTTACGACCCATGGGGACTCATTACCCGGGACTGGCGACCGACTCCTGAAGACGGTGTTACGGTCTTCTTGCAGGGTCTTGAGAAACGTGGCCCCAATAATCTCCGTAAGAGGATTTACTTCTCAGGAGTGACGCCGGACCTTTACAAGCCGATGTATAGTGCGAAGGTCGTCGCATTTTTCGACAAACTCATGGACAAGCAATTCGCCAATAAGCCGTTCATGCGGCATTACCTCGATTATTATTTCGACCTCTATTGGGACCCTCACCTTGGAGTAACCGGGGACGCCATTCCCTTCGAGGTACGGCAGATTGGCGAAGCATTCAACACTGTCCTCGCATAGAGGAATCCTCTTCTGCCCATCACGTATGATAACTACATGATAGTTCGTGAGCGCCTCGACTTTCTGAAGTCATGGATCGATGATCGACTCACCGACATTGAAAGTGGCAAGACCAAGAATCCCGAAAAGACGATGGCTTGGTACTGGTTGAAAAACGCCGGCGATGGTCGTTACTTTGCGAAGAAGGACGTCGTGTTCGAGTGCTTCCACAATTTCGTGGCTCTCAGCCAATGGGGCAACTCGATCTTCGGGATTATGTCGCGCTTGTCCGAAGATGGCGGCGATCCGGCCGTGCGAGCATCTTTTCAGAAGACAATGAGCGGAACTTTCGATAACGCCAACGGCGCTCCCTTCTCGCCACTGGAGTTATTCGCCATGGAATTTTTCCGCGTCATATCGCCAAACGGCGGGAGCATCTCGGCTATCCAGGATGCCAGGACAAGCGCTTATGGCGCATCTCCGCAGCAAAGGTTTGGCTTGCCTATTGAACGCCATAGCTACATCAGCACACCCCACACGAGTACCAGCCTGGACCCGGTCCACTGGAAGGACCCGAATGCTTTCGATTCATCACGGTATCTTGACGTTCCGACCAGCGCCCAGATTAATGAAGATAAATGCCAGCAGATCGGCCTCGCGCGATGCCCATTTGAAATCACAAATTTCGAGGTCAAGGATGGACGCAAGGCAAACATGACGAATAGTGGTTTTGGGACGGTTTTCAGTGTTGTCGACGGGAGGAGCATGCCGGTTTGTGACTATGCCGGCTTCGCGCCATTCGGCTTCGGATACGACGGTGTCCAGGCGAGCAGTTGACGATTCAGGTCTTCGAAGATTTTCTCCGCAAGGTCTGGCGCGACAAGATCGTCTTCCGCAAACTCGATCTAGCGAACTCAGGCCGGGTGCCGGTCGGACCCAACGCTGTGATCGAAGACGATCTTGGATTTACCAGGTCGGCCTAAGCGATCGTCACGGCAATACGGTTCATACGTTGCTGCATCGGCGTGGGCCGATGCAGCAACGGTGGCAGGGAAAGATTGCCTTTCAGCCTTTCTCCACCTGCACTAGCGCCGCTCAGGCTCATGCGTCGTTCCAATTGACTCGTTATAATCCGGACAGAGTCAATGTCTCTTCCCACGCCCCAAAGCGGACATCGCGCATTTATGAGTACGCGCCCCCTAGAGCACGTCGGCCAGGGATTGCCCGTGCAGGTCGATATTGAGGCCCTGCATGCCGAGGTCGCTGATTTCGCCGCCCATCGCTTTGAGGCTTTCCTCGCGGATCAGCGACATCAGGCCGCGCCGCAGTCCTAAAAATTCCGACGACATCATCATGGATTGCTGGCGCGGCCGTTCCAGCGGAATCGGAATCTCCGCCTTGATCGAGCCGGGGCGCGCCGTCATGCAGTAGACGCGGTCGGACAGAAAAATCGCCTCGTCGATATCGTGGGTCACGAACAGCACCGAGATCTTCAGCCGCTGCCACATGTTGGTGAGGATCTGCTGCATGATGACGCGGGTCTGTGCATCCAGCGCGCCGAAGGGCTCGTCGAGCAGCAGCACTTTCGGTCCTGTCGCCAGCGCGCGGACGATGCCGACGCGCTGTTTCATGCCGCCGGAAAGCCGATCGGGATAATGTTTTTCGAACGCTTCCAGCCCGGCGATGCCGAGCAAGGTGCGCGCGGCGCGCTCGCGGCGCGAGCGCTCCATGCCGCGCATCTTCAATCCGAATTCGACGTTCTCGCGCACCGTCTTCCACGGAAAAAGCGAATATTGCTGGAACACCATGCCGCGTTCGGCGCTCGGTCCCTTCACCTCTTCGCCGTCGACGGTGACCGTGCCCGCGGTGGGCTTTAAGAATCCCGCGACCGCGTTCAGCAGCGTGGATTTACCGCATCCGGAGGGCCCGACGATCGAGACGAATTCGCCGGGCTTGACGTGGATCTGGTTGTCGGTGACAGCGGCGACCGAGCCGTCGATGGTCTCGTAGCTGAGCGCGAAATTCTTGACTTCGATGTGGCCTTGGGCGGCTTTGGCTTCGATCAGGCTCATGTGCGTCCCCAGGGCATCGCCAGCTTTCCGGCGGCGCGGATCAACAGGCTGGACAACAGGCCGAGCACACCGATCGCGATCATGCCGAGCGCGATGTCGGCGTACTGGACCAGCGAGTAGGCTTCCCAGGTGAAATAGCCGATGCCGTATTGGCCGGAGATCATTTCGGCGGCGATCAGCGAAACCCAGGCCACGCCCATCCCGACGGTAAGTCCAGTGAAGATGTGCGGCAGCGACGCCGGAAAGTAGACCTCGCGGAAGATCGAAGCTTCTTTTGCGCCAAGGCAGCGCGCGGCGCGAACCAGAACCGGGTCGACGAGCGACATGCCGTGCAGCGTATTCACCAGGATCGGAAAGAACGAACCGAGGAAGGTGATGAAGACGATGCTCTGTTCGTTGGTCGGCCACAGCATGATCGCCATCGGCACCCAGGCGATCGCCGGGATCGGCCGCAGCACTTCGGAAACCGGAAACACCATTTCGTGGATCAGCTTGAAGCGGCCCATCACGAGGCCGAGCGGCACCGCGACAAGCGCCGCCAGCGAGAAGCCGAAGATGATCCGGCGGCAACTCAGGAGGACGTGCAGCAGGAATTTTGGATCGTGGATCGCCTTGGTGAAACTGGCATAGACCGCCAGCGGCGAGGGAACGTTGGTGAAGCGGACAAAGAACACCACGCGGTATTTGGTCAGGAGGTGCCAGACGATCAGGAAGGCCACCAGCGAGATCACGCCGATCAGCATCGCGCGCAGACGCTCCTTGTTGAGCCGGTACCAGCGGCCGGCCAGGACGCTGAGCGTGGCGGGAGCGATTACCGGCGCTGCGGTCGGCTGCGCCGGCTCGGCCATCGTCGCGGATGTCTCGCTTTCCGAGGGTTGTCGCACGAGCGAAGGACTGCTCACGTCTTGCCTCCGGTCACGGCCGACTTCACGGCGTCCTCAAATCCAAGCACCTTGCCGTTGTTCTTCGCGGCATAGGTTTCCGCATCCTTCTTCAGGAGGAACGGCGCGATGTCGCCGCCGGCGACCGCGAAGAAGGCCTGATCGGCGAACAGCTTGATGCCGCGGGCGGTATCGAACACGTAGGTGACGTTGATCTTCTTGCCCTTGGCCTTGAAATCGGCGTAGGCGCCGAGCGTGCAGGTCGCGCTGCTGAAGGGGAGAATGCCCTCACCATCGACCCAAACTTCGCCGGACTTGTGGGGATCGGCGATCGGCTTGTTGCAGAACTTGTCGTCGCCGGAAATCTCGTAATTTTTGGTGCTGGCGAACTGGGCATCGTAGTCCAGCTTCATGTCGGCGTAGGCCTTGCGGATGTAGCTGTCGTCGACCCATTTCTTCGGATCGAACTCTTTCATGCGCCCGAGATTCTGCAGCACCTTGACGTCGACGGCCGCAGCCTCGATCAAGGCCGGCTTGATGGTGGGATCAGTCGTCATGTTGCCGCTCGGGCCGAGGAATACGTAGGCGACTTCCTTGGCGATGCCGGTCCATTCCTGGACCTTCTCGGCGGCGCGTTTGGGATCGTCGCGCAGCCATTGATTGGCGGCGATGACGGCCTTCAGGTAGGCGACCACGACTTCCGGATATTTTTCGGCGAAGTCGGTGCGCACGACGACGCCGTGCCAGGTCGGCAGGTTGGTCTCGGCGCCGTCGAAAATCTTGCGGGCGAAGCCGCGGAACGGCAGCAGTTCGGCGAACGGCACGAAGTCGGCATGCGCGTCGATTTTCTTTTCCTGCAGGTTGGTCGAGCCAACCTCGGGGCTTTGGCTGACCAGTTGGAAGAAATCCGCGGGGTAACCTCGGTCCTGCATCGCCTTCAGCACCATGCCGTGTGCCGCGGAGCCGAAGGGAACGCTGACCAGCTTGCCCTTGAGGTCGGCCAGATCGTAATAGGGCGAGTCCTTGTGAACGACGATGCCGTTGCCCGAACCCGTCAGGCCGTAGGCCGCGACCGCGATCAGGCGGCTCTTGCTCTCGGGATTGCTCTCGAAGGTGAAGCCGTTCACGATGAGCGGATAATCTCCCATCATGCCGAACTGCAGCTTGTTGGCCATCATCGCGTTGGTGACGGGAGGCCCGGACGTGAAATTCTGCCATTCGAGTTCGAACTTGATGTTGGCGTATTTGCCGTCGGTCGGCAGGTACTTTTCGAACAGATGAAGCTGCCGAATCACGGTGCCGGCCGTCACGGTGTTGGTCGTGGTATCCTGGGTGCCGATGCCGATGCTGACGGTTTCCGCATTCGCCGGCTGTGCGAGCGCCAGGGCCACGGCCGCTATGGACATCGCTGTCGAGAGTGCTTGAACGTGGCGGACCATTTTCATCCTCATTCGGTTGGATGCGCTGCGGTCCCCATGATTGGTTGGGGATGCGCTGCCTGCAAATGCGGACTGGTGGTCATAGTCGATTAGTTGCCGTCAAAAGCCGGTTGCATACTCGTTGGGCAGTTTTGCCGGGCAAAGCCGTTTGCGTGTGCATCGCTTTTAATCCGAGATCCGTTAATCGGAGGCCTGCCCCCGCATCTCCTCCAGGACGTTCGGCAGGCAGACGACGATCTGCGACCGCTTCGTCAGCACGATTTGCTTTTCCTGCATGCGCTTCAGGCTGATCGTGACCCATTGCCGGGTCGCGCCCACCATGTGCGCGAGGTCGGCATGGGTGAACGCCGCGGCGATCACCGTTCCGTCGGGATCCTCGACGCCGTAGAGATCCATCAGATGTAGCAGTAGATGTGCGAGCCGCTGGGTAATCGAGCGGGTTCCCAACATCTGCGCCAGCGCCGAATAGCATTTGCCCTTGAAGGCCAGCCCCTCGATCAAGCCGATCGCCAGGTTCGGTATTTCGCCGACGAGCGCCCGCAGTTCCTTGCCCGGCAGCTGCACGACGCTGCAATTGCTGGAAGCAATGCCGGACCATTGGTGAATGCCGTGGTCGAATACCTCCGGCCCGCCGACGAAATTGCCGACATGCCAATAGGCCAGCGTTATCTCGCGCCCGGCCGGCGAAGAATAAAACACGCGGATCCGGCCGCTTTCGATCAGGAAAATGCCGTCATGTTTGGCGCCCTGGCTGAACAGCGTCTGGCCCCGGTTGAGGACCTTTCGGCGCCCTTGCTTGAGAACGGTTTCGCGCTCGCGCAGCGTCAGCTTCTCCATCAGGGAGGGCGGGCCGCCGATCGATTGCTGGTTCTCGGTGAGAAGCAGGGACGAATTCGTTTTCGTCCTGGCCGCCGCGGCCGAAGGCGGGTTTCCGCCCACCGGGTTTGTCGCCTGCAGCAGCATTGCCGGTCTCCAGATCATTTATAACTGATCTAAAAAGCAGCAATCTTCGTGCCAGATCGCGTCCATGCGTGGGGACGAAAAGATTAATAAAATCAATGATCAGTCAGGCTTGCCAAATAGCTCTTCGGGTAAATCCCGCGATTGTGCCCATCGGAGAAGCAGATATTCAGGCCGTAGCCCAGGTCGGCGACTTCCACGATCGCAATCCCTGGAAAACGCTCCGGAAAGCGGTCGTCGAAGCGCGCCCGGATGCAGTGCGCGCATTTGCAGGATTGCCGCAGCTTCTCCGCGCTGAGGGTGGTGCAGGATCCATCCGCTGCGATCATCGAGAGCGCGGCGAGATCGGCGCTCACCTCGCAGGTGAATAAGTCGGCGGCTATCGGTGTCGTCATCGACATCTGAATGTCCTTACGTTGTTGACGTTATGTTGCGGCCGATGGCGTGAATAGCAACTAATTGCCGGCGAGCGCGCAAGACGCAGCACGAACATGCTGCGTCGATGACGTTTTAGATGATCGCGTCACGTCCACCTTCCGCGTAAAATTGGAAACTAGTCGACCGCAAAACAAAGTCCGCCGTTGCGCGATGTTGGTTTCCCCGGGAACGTTCAGTCTGTGTTGTTTGCCTGTTTGTTGATCAAGAAGCTGGCTTCGATTTCGGCAAACGGGCCAAACATTGGCATTCTCTCTCCAGCGACAACTAATTGCTATCGCCGGAAGTGCAACTGAACAAATCTGCGGATGACGGCGGCGAATGCGCCGAACCAGGAGCGAATGATGGCAATGGATGAAATCGTCGACGGGCTTTCGGAAGTTTCCTGCGACGTGCTCGTGATCGGCGGCGGCACCGCCGGCCCGATGGCCGCGCTGAAAGCAAAACTGAAAAATCCCAAGGCGAATGTCGTCCTGCTCGAGAAAGCCAACGTCAAGCGGTCCGGCGCGATCTCGATGGGCATGGACGGGCTGAACAACGCCGTGATCCCCGGCTATGCCACGCCGGAGCAATACACCAAGGAAATCACCATCGCCAACGACGGCATCGTCGACCAGAAGGCGGTCTATAAATACGCGCAGAACTGCTACAAAATCATCGAGGAGCTCGACAGCTTCGGCATCCGCTTCCTGAAGAACGAGAACGGCGACTACGCGGTCAAGAAGGTGCATCACATCGGCACCTATGTGCTGCCGATGCCGAATGGCGAGACCGTGAAGAAGGCGCTCTACCGCCAGCTCCGCCGGGCCCGGATCCTGATTTCGAACCGCTACATGGCAACACGTTTGCTGACGGCGAGCGATGGGCGCGTCGCCGGTGCCATCAGCGTCAACACCCGCACCGCGGAGATACTGGTCATCAAGGCCAAGTCCGTCATCCTCTGCATGGGAGCGGCCGGACGCCTCGGCCTGCCGACATCAGGCTATATGTTCGGCACTTACGAGAACGCTGCCAATTCCGGTGACGGCTACGCAATGGCCTATCATGCCGGTGCGGCGCTCGCGAACCTCGAATGTTTTCAGATCAATCCGCTGATCAAGGATTACAACGGGCCGGCCTGCGCCTATGTCGCGGGACCCTTCGGCGCGTTCACCGCCAACAATGAAGGATCGCGCTTCATCGAATGCGACTACTGGTCGGGCCAGATGATGCTCGAGTTCTACAACGAGCTGTTGTCCGGCAAGGGTCCGGTCTTCCTTCAGCTCAAGCACCTGCATCCCAGCACGATCGAGGAGATCGAATCCACGCTGCACAAGGTCGAGCGGCCGACGCGCGGCCTGTTCCAGAAGGGGCGGGGCACCGACTACCGTACCGAATCGATCGAGATGCATATCTCCGAGATCGGGTTCTGCTCGGGGCATAGCGCGTCGGGCGTATTCGTCGACGACTTTGCGCGCACCACGGTGCCGGGGCTCTATGCCGCCGGCGATATGGCGAGCGTGCCGCACAATTACATGCTCGGCGCCTTCACCAACGGCTCGGTCGCCGGCATCGACGCGATGGAATTCGCCGACAATCACGATTTTGCCGAGTTCGATGCCGCCGATGTGGCCAAAGAACGCGACCGCGTCATGGCGCCGACCAAACGCGAGGACGGCATCCCGCCGAACCAGATCGAATACAAGGCCCGCCGCCTGGTGAACGATTATCTGCAGCCGCCGAAGGTGACGCGCAAGTTCGAGCTGGGCCAGCGCCGGCTGGCGGAAGTTCGCGAGGACATGGAGCAGCGCATGATCGCGCGCAATTCGCACGAGCTGCTGCGTGCGCTGGAAACCCAGTCGATCCTGGATTGCGCCGACATGGCCGCCCACGCCTCGCTGTACCGCGAGGAAAGTCGCTGGGGTCTCTATCACCTGCGGACCGATTTTCCGGAGAAGGACAACGAGAACTGGTTCTGCCACACGCTGCTCAGCAAGCAGGACGGCAAGATGACCAGCGCGAAGCGGGATGTGGAGCCCTATGTGGTTCCGATCGCCGACGACGAGAAGGATCTCTACGACAAGCAACGCATCCGTGCCAGCGCGTAACCACCCTGCAACGAAGCAACAGGAGATTTGACACATGCCTCTCGCTAGTTATCAGACCTCGGTGCCGGTCGTCGTCGACGATGCCAAATGCATCGCGGACAAGGGATGCACCGTCTGCGTCGACGTCTGTCCGCTCGATGTGCTGCGCATCAGCGACATGACCGGAAAAGCCTACATGGCTTATGACGAGTGCTGGTATTGCATGCCGTGCGAGGCCGATTGCCCGACCGGCGCCGTCACCGTCAACATTCCCTACCTCCTGAGGTAACCATGTCGGGCCCATTCGAATCCTACGACGATCTCGAAGACGCCGATGAGCGGCTTCAGGCCGCCGACCCGGCGGAACGTCGCGTCGCCATCATTGCGCTCGGCCATTCCGGCGATCCGGCCGCGGTCGGACATCTCGCCAATATGGTCGCCGACCCCGACGCCGGCGTGCGTCAGCAGGTGGCGATGGCGCTCGGGGAATTCGATGGGCCGGAATCGGCTACAGCCTTGGTGCAATTGCTGGTCGATCCGGAGCAGGCGGTGGCGTCGGCTGCGGCCGTCAGCATGGCCGAGTTCAAGGACCCGGCATGTGCCGACGCGATCCTGCCGCTGGTCAAGCACGGTCACGCCTTCGTCCGTATGGGCGCGCTGCGTGCGCTTAAAGAGTTGCGGCGCAAGGACACGCTCAAACCGGCGCTCGAAGCGTTGAGAGATAGCGATGCCTCCGTTCGCGTGCAGGCGATCGGCGTCATCGGCTTCCTGAAGCTCGAAGAGTCGATTCCTGCGCTCACGGCTTCGACCGGCGATACCGATTCCCATGTCCGGCGGGCGGCGGTCAGCGCGCTGGCATTTTCGCAGATGAAGCCAGCGGCTGAATCGATCACCCGCACCTTGGGCGATGACGACTGGATGGTCCGCGAGATGGCCGCGGAGACGTTGGGCCAGAACGCCAATGGCGCGGTGGCGGCGGACCAGTTGATCGCGGCGCTGGCCGACGAATTCTGGCAGGTGCGGCTGAAGGCGATCCGAAGCCTCGGCAAGATGAAGATCGAGCGTGCCGTGCATCCGATCGGCAAATGCATCACCCACGAACAGGCCAATCTGCGCAAGGAAGCGGCCGCGGCGCTGGGCGAAATCGCGGACGCAGCGGCCGAACCTTATCTCGTGCTGGTGGCCAATGATCCCGATCCCGAGGTCAGGAAGAACGCGCGCTGGGGGCTGCAGCGGATCGCCGCCAGCACGGCGAAGGCGGGTTCATAGTCCGGAGCGCCAGATGACGTATGTCGTCACCGAAGCCTGCATCAGGTGCAAATACACCGACTGCGTCGAGGTGTGTCCCGTCGATTGTTTCTACGAGGGCGACAACATGCTGGTGATCCACCCCGACGAATGCATCGACTGCGGCGTCTGCGAACCCGAATGTCCGGCCGACGCGATCAAGCCCGACACCGAGCAGGGCCTGGAAAAATGGTTGGCGCTGAACGCCAAATTCGTCGTGATCTGGCCCAATATCTCGGACAAGAAAGAGGCGCTCGCCGACGCCGAGGAATTCGAAGGCGTGGAAGGCAAGTTCGAAAAGTTCTTCAGCGAAGCTGCTGGTTCACAGTGAAAGCGAAGACGTGAACAGCAGAGCGCAAGGCGCGTTGACGACAACTTTCCGTCAATCGAAAAGTTCCACAGATCCTGACTGAGATGCGTTCAGTTTTGGGCGGGTCTTTCTCACGCGCCGCACCAAGCCAAATGCATTTGATCTGGTCTGCGAAATGCGCATGGCGCGATTTTCTGCAGTTATGATTTGATTAGGGCAGAAATCGTATTCTCGCGAAGGTTGCATCAGTACAAAATCACGGGTCGGGTGACAAAAATCGTCCGTCGCCTCTTTTTGGCCGAGTTCAACCGTTCAGCTTGAGTCATCTCAAAATCCGGTCACGCACTGCAGCATCAACGCAGGCATCAGTGCAGAACGCGAGACGCCAATGTCATCGTCTTCTGATCAGACACGGCGCACGGTGATCCTGACGGCGCTCGCCACGGCGGCGGGCGCGGCGGCCTCCACGGCGGCGCGAGCCGACGACGATCAGCCCGGCAGCGACGAGCGACCGCAGAAAGCCGACGTCCTGGTTTTCGCCGAAGGCGAACGTACGGGCGAGGTCATCAAGCCGGGGGATTTGAAGCTCGGCGGACCGCCGGTGCGCGCCTGGCCAAAGGATCCGAAAACCTCGGTCGTCCGCAAGGGTTCCCGCTTGAACGAGGTGCTGATCATCCGGCTCGATCCGGCCGAACTCGATGACGAGACGCGCGCGCGGTTTGCCGATGGCGTCGTCGCCTATTCGGATACATGCACCCACGCCGGATGTCCCATCACCGCCTGGGTGAAGGGCGCGACCGGCGACAAGAACATTTTCAAATGTTTTTGCCACAATTCCGAATTTGATCCGCGGCAGAGCGCGCAAGTCGTATTCGGACCGGCGCCGCGGCGGCTGGCGGCGCTTCCGCTGACGACGGCCGATGGTTCCCTCACGGTAGCTGCAGCATTTGTTGGAAAGGTAGGTGCTCAGCAGGCGGGTTGACGGCAGCCCGGGTCGGATACAGCGCAACACCGAAACAAGTGAAAAAACAAAACAGGGAGGTAGCGTCCATGACCACAAAGCAACGGCTATTGTCAGGCTGTGTCGCGTTCACATGCCTTATCTCAACCGCCGCCGGCGCCGGTCCGATCGAGAATTACAGTCCGGTGACTTCGGCTCGGCTCGAAAATCCCGAGGCTGGCAACTGGATGCTCTATCGCCGGACCTATGACGGGCAGGGCTACAGCCCGCTCGACCAGATCAACACCACCAACGTCAAGAACATGACGCCGGTATGGACCTTCTCGACCGGGGTGGTCGAAGGCCACGAGGCGCCCCCGATCGTCAACAATGGCGTGATGTTCGTCGCGACCCCGATGGGGCAGGTGATTGCGCTGAACGCCAAGACCGGCGACGAGTACTGGCGCTACAAGCGGCAACTCCCCGACGACCTCTTTCAATTGCACCCGACCAGCCGCGGCGTCGGCTTGTGGCAGGACAAGCTGTTCCTGGCGACGACCGACGATCACGTCGTGGCGCTCGATGCCAAAACCGGCAAGGTTCTGTGGGACACCAAGGTGCAGGACTACAAGAAGGGTCAGTACCTGACCCTGATGCCGCTGGTCGTCGACGGCAAGGTCATCGTCGGCGGTTCCGGCGGCGAATTCGGCGTGCGCGGCTATGTCGTCGCGTTCGACGCCAATGACGGCAAGGAACTGTGGCGGACCTTCACCATTCCCGGCGAAGGTGAGCCCGGCCACGACACCTGGAGCGGCGACGACTGGAAGTCGGGTGGCGGCTCGGCCTGGATGACCGGCAATTACGATACCGAAACCAAGACGGTCTACTGGGGCGTCGGCAACGCAGCACCCTGGCCGGGCTCAACCCATCCAGGCGACAACCTCTATACCAGCTCCGTGCTCGGACTGGATCCCAGCAACGGCAAGATCAAGGCCTACCATCAGTACCATCAAAACGATTCCTGGGACTGGGACGAGGTCGATGCGCCGATGCTGATCGACCTGCAAAGGGATGGCCGCTCCTTCAAGAGCCTCATTCACCCCGGACGCGACGCGATCTTCTGGGTGCTCGAGCGCCAGGCGGACAAGATCAACTATGTCGCCGGCTGGCCCTTCGTTCAAACCAACGTCTGGAAAGGCATCGAGGCGGAGACCGGCAGGCCGATCGTCGATCCCGAGCACAAGCCTGTCATCGGCAAGCGCGTCGAGTTCTGCCCGTCGCTGTGGGGCGGCAAGGATTGGCCGTCGGCGGCGTATAGCCAGAAGACCCGCTTCGTCTACGTTCCCGCCAACGAGAATTTCTGCGGCGGCTTTACCGGAGAGAAGGTGCCGCTGGTTCCCGGCCAGCTTTGGCTCGGGACAAAACCGGAGGATATCGGCCTCCAGGTGAAGCCCGGCGCCGATCATCTCGGTGAACTGCAGGCGTGGGATCCGGCTACAGGAAAGAAGGTCTGGCAACAGAACTTCCCGAAATCGCAGCTGTTCGGCTCGGTAACGGCGACCGCCGGCGATCTCGTCCTGGTCGGCGGCACCAATGACCGGATGTTCCGCGCCTATCATGCCAAGACGGGTGAACTGTTGTGGGAGCAGAAGACCAACTCCGGCATCATGGGCATGCCGGTCGCCTACGAGGTGGATGGTACGGAATACATCGCGATCCAGTCGGGCTGGGGCGTCGACGCGCAGCGTATCCAGGACGCGTTGGCGACCGCCAATAATATCGGCGTCGAGAATAACGTGCCGCAAGGCGGCGTCGTCTGGGTGTTCGCGCTCAAGAAGTAATCGGCGGGTCGTAGCTGCCCTGGGGTAGGAACCAGGCGGAACGAAAAGGGCGGCGGGCGAGATGCCCGCCGCTCTTTTTGTTGCCGTGGGATGATCGGGGTTGAGCTATTTGCCCTTGGTATCGACTTTCTGTTTTTCGTCCTCGTTCATTTTCTTGATTGTCGGATCGCGGACGGCTTCGCCGGTGGTCTGTGTTGTCGTAGCCGGCGGGCTGTTGTTTGGAATCGAGGTTTGGTCGGGAGGTGTCTTGGCAGGCCGGGTCGCGGTCGCGCCCGGCGGCGAATTCGTCTGCGCGCTTGCGATCTGCGCGCTGAAAAGAAAGACGCCCGACAGCAACAATGCTGCGAGCGTCCAACGCCTGAGTGTCAAAGGCTTTAACGCTTTGGGCTTGGGGTTCATCGACCTGGCTCCTTATCAGATCGATGAAAACGGCCCATCCCGTCTAACGTTCCACCTTAAGCCTCCAGTTGCTTGCCGATAGGCAACGCGCGGATGCGCTTTCCGGTTGCGGCAAAGATGGCGTTGATCAGCGCCGGCGCGAACGGCGGCACGCCGGGTTCGCCGACGCCGCTCGGCGGCGTATCGGGGCCGGGCGGCACGATGTAAACGTTGGTCACCAGCGGCGACTCGTCCATCCGGATCACGGGGAAGGTCGTCGTAATTGCCCTGCTGCACCTTGCCGTCCTTGAAGGTGATCTCGCCATATTTGGCGAGACTGAGCCCCATGATGGCGGCACCCTCGATCTGGGACTCGATGCGCTCCGGGTTGACATAGGTTCCGCAATCGATCGCGGTATCGACCCTGGGCACCGTGAGCTTGCCCTTGGCGTCAACGGCGACCTCGACGATGGTCGCGATATAGCTGACGAAGCTGCGATGCACGGCAATGCCGAGCCCGCCGCCTTTGGGCACCGGCCGTCCCCAGCCGCCCTTGTCGGCGACCAGTTCGACCACCTTGCGCAGACGTGCGGTGTCGATCGGATAGCTGTCGTAGGGCTCGCCATAGTTCCAGGGGTCCTTCACCGAGGCGAGACTGACGATCCGCGGCGAGCCGATCAGTTCCAGCAGCATATCCTTCGGATCGCGGTTGGTGGCTGACGCGATTTCGCCGACCATGGACTGGACTGCAAAGGCCCGCGGGATATTCGACACCGAACGGAACCAGCCGATGCGGGTATGGGCGGCGGCTTCCGGATTCTCGCACTGTGATGTTGGCGATCTCGAACGGCATGTCGATCAGGCCCATGCCGAGTTCGAACGCAGCCTCGTGCACCGCTTTCGGTGCAAAGGTCGAGGCGATTGTGGGCGCGACACTGCGGTGGCGCCAGGCGATCACCTTGCCGCTCTTGTCGAGCCCGGCCTCGATACGCTCTACCGAGACAGTATGGAGGAAGCCGTGGTGAATGTCGTCTTCCCGGGTCCATTGCACCTTCACCGGTGCGCCGAGCGTCTTTGACAGCAGGGCGGCTTCGAGCGCGAAATCACATTTCGATTTGCGTCCGAATCCGCCGCCCAGCAGCGTGACGTTGACGGTCACCTTGTCCTCGGCAATGCCAAGGGTCTTGGCGACGTCTTCGCGGGTGCCGCCGGCGCTTTGCACCGGCGCCCAGATCTCGGCCTTGCCGTCCTTGACGTCGGCGACCGCGACCGGAGGCTCCATACTGACATGGGCGAGGTGGGGCAGGTAATACTCGCCGACGATGACCTTGTCGGCGCTCTTCAGCGCGGCATCCGCGTCGCCTTCCTTGCGCACGACCAGACCGGGTTTGCGCGCGGCGGCCTCGAGTTCCGCCCGATAGGCCACCGACTCGTATTTGCCGTTGGCGCCGTCGTCCCAGACGATCTTCAGCGCGTCGCGTCCCTTGATCGCCGCACCGGTATTGCGCGCGATCACCGCAACGCCGCCGAGCGGCTGGAATTTGGAAGGCCAGGGCCAGCCCTGCACCTCCATGACCTTCTCGACGCCGGAGACCTTCATCGCATCGGTTGCGTCAAAGGACACCAGCTTGCCGCCGGTCACCGGCGGCCGTGCGATCACGGCATACTTCATGCCGGGCAGGCGCACGTCGGCGCCGTATCGCGCCGCTCCGATCGTAATGTCGCGAAGGTCGACGATGCCGATCTGGCCTTTGCCGAGATAGCGAAAATCCTTCGGATCTTTCAGCTTCAGGCCTTCAACGGCCGGCACCGATTCCTTGGCGGCGTCGGCGGCCAATTCGCCGAATCCGAGGTGACGGCCGCTGGCTGCATGAACCACCTCATGATTGCTGGCCTTGACCTCGGTTACCGGCACGCCCCAGCGTTTGGCGGCGGCGGCTTCCAGCATGCTGCGCGCCGACGCGCCGATCTGGCGCATCGGAAGCAGATAGTGCCGCGTGCTGCGCGAGCCGTCGGTATCCTGATTGCCGTATTTGACCTCGTCGCCGGGGGCCTGGGTGACCTTGACGCGCGACCAGTCTGCTTCCATTTCCTCGGCCACGATCATGGGCAGGCTGGTCCGGACACCCGTTCCCATCTCGGCGCGGTGCGCCACGATGGTTACGGTTCCGTCCGGCGCGATCGCCACGAACACGCGCGGGTCGACCACGGTGCCGTGCGGCATCTTGTCGGCGCCGGTCTTGTAGGCCGCAAAGGCCTGACGCGACGTCACCGGTGCCGCCAGCACCAGTCCGCCGACAATGCCGAGGCCTTTGAGAATGCTGCGGCGAGAGATTTTTTCGACCTTGATGTGGCGCTCGAAGCCACGAAGCCGCTCGGGATTTGTGATGATGTTCATGATCAGACCCCCGTGGACGCGAGGTGGACGGCGTTTTCGATGCGCTGGTAACAGCCGCAGCGGCAGATGTTGCCTGCCATCGCTTCGCGTATCTGATCGTGGGAAGGTTTTGGATTGTCCAACAGCAGGGCCGCGGCCTGCATGATCTGGCCGGCCTGGCAATAGCCGCATTGCGGGACATTGACCTGACGCCAGGCTTTTTGAACCGCGTGATCGCCGGTGGGGTGAAGGCCCTCGATGGTGGTGACGTCGCGGCCGACCACGTCGGAAACCGAGGTGATGCAGGCGCGCACCGCCTGCTTGTCGACGATCACGGTGCATGCGCCGCAGAGCGCCTGGCCGCAACCAAATTTGGTGCCGGTCAATCCGGCTTCATCGCGGAGAAACCAGAGGAGTGGAAGATCCGGGTCGCCGTCCCAGCTGCGTTCCTCGCCGTTAATCTTCATCTTGATCATGATCGTTCCTCGCTCTTCATAAGCTGCCGATGTCTCTTCGACGTGAGCGGGAACATATTTCCCAACCGCTCGACGCCGTTGCCATGAGTCTTGTCGCCAAGAGTTTTGTCGCAGTGAGTTTTTCGCAGTGAGTTTGCTCGCATGATCCGGCGGAAAGCGGACTTTCTGAAAAGCCGCTGACGACGCCGTATGATCGGCTTGCGTTTGGTGTCGGGGCCATCCTCCTCTTTTGATTTTTACTTTTTCAAGGGGCCGCGCGCCCTGCGCGATCGACGTGCCCGGACACTAGCAGAAAACCGGCCAAACCGACTTCACAACGCGTTGTCTTGCATGTGTATTTGGCGAAAGCTGGGCTGTTCCCGCAGAGGCCCGGCTTTGGTCAACGGGACTTACACAGGTAGGGCGAGAAAGGTCTTTGCAGGTCGCCCTGTGACTTGCGTCCAGGAATCTGCCGGTCACGCGCAATCGTATTTTGCCAGCCTCAACTGCTGCAGGCCTCAATGGCGCAAGCAGATATTGGCACACAGAAAATCGTCGCCGAGAACCGCCCCTGGCGGGCCTCGCGAAAGCCGTGCGTGATTTGGTCGCGGCTCTGCCGGTGGTGGGGCCCACCACCGGCAATCGCACGCGGTCGGTCAGGCCGCCTTGGGGCGCGATTTCGCCACGTGGGTCGCGATCGCATCCATCAGCGCCGGAGACAGACAATCATAGGGCTCGAGCCCGAGTTCCTTCAGGCGCGACCTGATGCCCGGCATCTCCGACGGACTGACGCCCGACTCGATCACCGACGACACGAAGGCTGCGAACCCCGGAGCGGCCGAGCCGCCTTCCTGGAACAGTTCGGGGTGGATGAAGTCGAGGCCATAGAACGGATGGCCCTTGTTCTCGATGCGGCCGTACATATGGGTACCGCAGGCCTTGCAGGCGTGCCGCTGGATCGCCGCCGAGGCATCCACGATCTGCAGCTTGTCGCCGTTTTCGAGCACGGTGACGTTCTCGCGCGGCACGACGGCGACCACCGAGAAGTTCGCCCCTTCGGGCTTCCAGCATTTGGTGCAGCCGCAGGCGTGGTTGTGGGCGACATCGCCCTTGATGCCGACCTTGACCGGCTTGTCCTTGCATTTGCAGACCAGGGTTCCGCCGGCAAAGCTGCCAGTACCCTTCTTAACACCGCTATCAACGGATGGGTGGATATGAACAGTCATAGGCCTATCCTCCTTGTTTGGACGTTTGGATTTAGAATACGACGACCGATCGGATCGACTTGCCCTCGTGCATCAGATCGAATCCCTGGTTGATCTCCTCCAGCTTGAGCGTGTGGGTGATCATCGGATCGATCTGGATCTTGCCGTTCATGTACCAGTCGACGATTTTGGGCACGTCGGTGCGGCCACGGGCGCCGCCGAACGCGGTGCCCTTCCACACCCGGCCGGTCACGAGCTGGAACGGCCGCGTGGCGATTTCCTTGCCGGATTCCGCAACCCCGATCACGACAGAGACACCCCAGCCGCGATGGCACGCTTCCAGCGCCTGGCGCATCACGGTGGTATTGCCGGTACAGTCGAAGGTGTAGTCGGCGCCGCCATCGGTGAGCCCGACCAGGTGCTGGACGATATCGCCCTCGACCTTCTTCGGGTTGACGAAGTGCGTCATGCCGAACTGGCGGCCCCAATTGTCCTTGGAATTGTTGATGTCGACGCCGATGATCTTGTCGGCGCCTACCATCTTCGCGCCCTGGATGACGTTGAGCCCGATGCCGCCGAGCCCGAACACGACCACGTTCGAACCCGGCGTGACCTTGGCGGTATTGACCACGGCGCCGACGCCGGTGGTCACGCCGCAACCGATGTAGCAGCTCTTGTCGAACGGGGCGTCTTCGCGGATTTTCGCCACCGCGATCTCCGGCAGCACGGTGAAGTTCGAAAACGTCGAGCAGCCCATATAGTGGAAAACCGTCTCGCCCTTGTATTTGAAGCGCGAGGTGCCGTCGGGCATCAGCCCCTTGCCTTGGGTGGAGCGGATCGCGGTGCAGAGATTGGTCTTCTGGCTGAGACAGCTTTTGCATTGGCGGCATTCGGGCGTGTAGAGCGGGATCACGTGATCGCCCGGCTTCACGGACGTCACGCCCGGGCCGACCTCGCGAACGATGCCGGCGCCCTCGTGGCCGAGGATCGACGGAAAGATTCCTTCACTGTCGAAGCCGTCGAGCGTGTAGGCGTCGGTGTGGCAGATTCCGGTCGCCTTGATCTCGACCAGGACTTCGCCGGCCTTCGGGCCGTCGAGGTCCAGTTCGACGATTTCAAGCGGCTTCTTTGCCGCAAAGGCGACGGCGGCGCGTGTCTTCATCGTTGTCTCTCCAAACCGTAAAACATGTCGTTATCCGCACTTCGATCCATCGCTGGCATATTCAGTGGCCCATGCAGGAAGTTTCCGCCTTGGTGTAGGCTTCGGGCTTTTCTTCATGCTTCGCCGGGCGCACACGCCCCACCGCATCATTGGCGCGGGCTCGCAGATAAATGTAGAGGTCATCCATGTAGCAGGCGACGTTCGGATTATCGCCGAACGCCGGCATCACGTTGTCCTGCGACGAGGTGACGTTCTTGCGTCCGCTTGCGACCACGCCGAGGAAATCGGCATAGCTCATGGTCTTGAGCGAATCCCTCAACGCCGGCGCGTAGCTCGATCCCATGCCGTCGGGGCCGTGACAGACATGGCATTCCGAGTGATAACGGCGGTAGCCGGAATAGGTGTACCAGTCGACGGTGCCGTCGGCAGTGACCTTGAAGGTCGGGTTGCCTTCCTTGTCCAGATATTTGCCGTCCTCGGATTTGACGGCGGTCGGGTCCGCCACGTCTTCGGCGAAGACAGTCTTTCCTGATGCCACGAGGATGATCGCAGCAGCTACAAACCAGATATTACGCAAGAGCTCGTTCCTCGATATCAGATGGAAACGAACCGGCGCATGGAGTGATCCACGCGCCGGAACGAGGTTTCAGCTCACTGCGGCAGCGCGAACACCGTGAGTGCTCCGCCGAGTGCGGTGTAGTTGCTGAGTGCTGCGTAGCCACCGACGGCGCCAAGGCCCGCGGTCGGATCGGTCAGGCCGGCCGCAAGGCCGATACCCGCCCAGCCGCCGACGCCGGACAGCACGGCGATGTACTGCCTGCCGCCCTGTTCGTAGGTCGTGACGTTGCCGATGATGCCGGACGGGGTCTTGAACTTGTAGAGTTCCTTGCCCGTCTTGGCATCGACTGCCTTCAGGTAGCCTTCCAGCGTGCCGTAGAACACCACGCCGCCGGCGGTCGCAAGCGCTCCCGACCAGACCGAGAACTGCTCCTTGTTCGACCACGCGATCTTGCCGGTCTTGCCATCCCAGGCAATGAAGTTGCCCATGTGGGTTTCGCCGGGAGGCGGATACATCGACAGCGTCGCCCCGACATAGGGCTGGCCGGCGGTGTAGCTCACCTTGAACGGCTCATAATCCATGCAGACATGGTTGGTCGGCACGTAGAACAGCTGCGTGTCGGGCGAGTAGGCTGCCGGCTGCTCGTCCTTGGAGCCGAGCGCTGCCGGGCAGATGCCCTTGTTGTTGTGGTCCTCGCCCTGCAGGTCGGTCGAGTACTGGTCAAGAACCTTCGGACGACCATAGGTCGGCGAGTTCTTGTCCATGTCGACGCCGGAAGTCCAGTTGACCTTCGGATCGTACTTGTCGGCAACCAGCAATTCGCCGGTGGCGCGGTCGAGCGTATAGCCGAGGCCGTTACGATCGAAATGCGTCAGCAGCTTGCGCGGCGTGCCGCCGATGGTCTGATCCGAGAGGATCATCTCGTTGACGCCGTCAAAGTCCCATTCGTCATGGGGCGTCATTTGATAGACCCACTTGGCAACGCCGGTGTCCGGATTACGCGCCCAGATCGTCATCGACCATTTGTTGTCGCCGGGACGCTGTTTCGGATTCCAGGTCGAGGGATTGCCGGATCCGTAATACACCAGGTTGAGCGCGGGATCGTAGGAGATCCAGCCCCAGGTCGCGCCGCCGCCGATCTTCCATTGATCGCCTTGCCAGGTCTTCAGGCTCGAATCCTTGCCAATCGGCTTGCCGAGGGCGGTGGTCTTGTCGTCGACCAGAAGCTGGTCATCCGGTCCTTCCGAGTACCCGCGCCAGACCTGCTTGCCGGTCTTGATGTCGTAGGCGGTCATATGCGCCTGGACGCCGAACTCGCCGCCGGAGATACCGACCAGGACCTTGTCCTTGATCACCATCGGCGCCGAGGTTCCGGTCTCGCCCTTGCCGGCGTCGCCGTTCTTGGCCGTCCACACCACCTGACCGGTCTTGGCATCAAGTGCTACGAGCGTGGTGTCGGCCTGATGCAGGAAGATCTTGCCGTCGCCATAGGCAACGCCGCGGTTGACGGTGTCGCAGCACATCACCGGAATGACGTTCGGATCCTGCTTGGGCTCGTACTTCCAGACGATCTGGTTGTCCTTGGAAAGGTCAAGAGCATAGACCTTGTTCGGGAACGGGGTGTGGACGTACATCATGTTGCCGATGATCAGCGGACCGCCCTCGTGGCCGCGCAGCACGCCGGTCGAGAACGTCCAGGCGACCTGCAGCTTGCCGACATTGGAGGCATTGATCTGGTTGAGTTTCGAATATCGCTGATTGTCGTAGCTGCCGGTCGGCATCACCCAACCCTTGGGGTCCTGCGACATCTTGATCAGTTCATCGTTGGCTGCAGCGCTCCCTGCGGCAAATGCCGCCATCGCGCCAAGCCCGGTCGCAAATAGCACCTTGCGCATCGTCAATCCTCCCAGTTATGAGCTGTGGGTTTCCGCGGAGCGGCCCAGTTCTTCCATTTTCTTGGCTCATATCCCTATCCCCTTCGAAAACGGGAAACTTGCCCAAGAGTGAAGCAGGTTTGCTCGTAAGCGAAACCCGATGAACTTTTTACTCGCTGCTTACAGATTTTGCCGCCGTCGCCGCCGCCCTTGCACTGCGGCAGCGTCTGGAGCGTGCTCCAAACGCGCGACCCACGGTTGAGGTTCCCCTTGACGGGGCCGCAACTAAGTCGGAGGATTATCAAATGGATACCGGGACGGAATTCTGCTCAACCCCCAAGACCGCTTTAAATTGAGATAAATGTCGCTTCTCCGTGATCGCGCGCATGTGGCGCGCCTCACGTTCTGATCTCGAATCGGTGGCCGACTAATGTCCGATACAGTCCGTTCACTCAGCACTGCCGGATTGGCGCCGAAGCAGCAGATCCAGTGTTGGACAAATGCGTTGACTGATCTTTGTGGTCACTTCGACGTCGATCCGCTCGAGGCCTCGTCGTTCGAAGGACGGGTCAACTACACTACCGTTTCGAAGTTGAAGCTCTGTCAGATCGAGGCGAGCCAGCACCGGATCGCACATACCATTTCGCGGTCACGCCTGAGCGAACATCCTTACGTCAAGATTCTGTTCCAGACTCACGGCGTATCCTACTTCGAACAGAACGGCCGCCACATCGTGGTGATGCCGGGCGATTGCCTTGCCTACGACGTATCGTGCCCCCATACCATCGTCAGTCCGGCGCACACGCGGCATGAAGTCGTCATCGTGCCGAAGGAGCTGCTGCAGGAGCGCGGCTTCCGCCTGTCGAAGATGTCGGCGTGCAAGCTATCGGCCCGCACCGGCACCGGCCGCATCGCCCATGACTTCGTGCACGCCGTGTTCGACGAAGCCACCAAGCTGTCACCGAACAACGCCGCCGGCGTCGCCGATTCGCTGATCGACCTGCTGCTGCTGCCGCTGCGTGAAGCCGACACGATGTTCGATCGGGTCGGGCCCGAGGCGATGTACGTCCGCGCGCAGGGTTTTATCCGCGAACATCTGCGCGATCCGGATCTTTCCATCGACCAGATTTCCGCGGCACTCGGCTGCACCAAGCGCTATTTGCACATGCTGTTCAGCGACCGCGGCATGACCGTCAGCGATTATATCTGGCAGACAAGGCTGCAGAACTGCAGGCATGAGCTGGAGACGCAGGCCGGAAAGACCATCACGGACGTGGCGTTCTCGTGGGGCTTTTCGAGTTCGTCCCATTTCAGCCGCGTCTTCCGCAAGTATTTTGGATTTGTTCCTTCTGCCATCCACAAGGCGCAGCACGCCGGCCTGTCCCCCGAAGTTCCCTAGGAAGCAGAATATCCGCTCCGCAGGCATCAGGTTTACGGAAACGGTTGCGCCGTGAAACGCCGCTTCCGATCCTTGCTCATTTCTGAAGTATCTTCAGCCAGACATCGCCGAGAATGATCGGTTCGCGGGGCGCGAGGTAGGTGAGATCAGCGGCGCGGCCAAGTTCGGCGATGGTGCCAGCGCCTTGCAAATCGGAAAGCACCTTGTTGACCGCGACGAGCAGGGCAGGGTCGCTGGCAAGCCCGACATAGCCGCGATTGGCGCCAATCGGATAATAATATCCTGACGCGGTGAGTTTGGTCTCGGGATGCGCGGCGCGGTAGGCGTCGAACCGGCCGAGGTCGAGCAGGGTCGCGTCGAAATCGCCACGGTCGAGCGGCGCCGAGAAGGTCGTCGCGGCCGGGGACCAGATGGGTGATATCGTCGATCAGCCGTCCCTTGTCGAACGTCATCAGGATCGCATCGCCAAGCGTTCCGCTTTCGATGGCGATGCGAAGCCCGGCGAGGTCGCCGACACCGGCGATCTTGCGGTCGCGGGCCTTGGGACCGAGCACCACCGTCAGCGGCGAATAGATGTAGGGCTGGCTCGGTGCCAGCAGGCCGATCGGAATCGCGGCGCCTGCGATCGGGCGGGGTGATGCCCTCGAAGCCGGGCAGTTTTGCGGTCTTGACGCCTGGCACGACCAGCGAGTCCTTGGTGAGGGCGTAGCTGCCGACCAGCGCGCAGCGGCCGTCCGAAAGCAGCGCGTTGGCTTCAAGCGCGGGGCTCGAATCCTCGTCGAGCTTGCTTTCGAACCACTGTATCTTGAGCGGCCGGCCAAGCCGCTCGGCAACTGCCTGGGCGAGCGCGACATCGAAGCCAGCTGTCGGGCTTGCCGCGACGATGCGACGAAAGCGGAGGCAGGTCCTCGTCGAGGCAGATTTTCAACGGCTCATCGGCCGCACGTGCGCCGGTTGTCGCCGCCAAATTGAGCAGAACCGCTGCGGCCGATACCGCGAGCCAGGCCTTCATGGATTCCTCCGGCTTGACAGAAAGGCCCAGAGCTCGCCGATTTGCTCATCGCTGAGGATATCGCCCCACGGCGGCATCTTGCCGTTCTTGCCCTGCTTGACGGTGGTGACGAAGCGCGTCCTGTCGTCCGGAAACGCGCGCAAATCCGGCGTGATGGTGCCGGAATTGACCATGTTGGGGCCGTGGCAGTGCGAGCAATTCTGGGCATAGGTTTTCTTGCCCAGATCGATTTGGGCCTGATCGCCACCCGGCTGTTGGGCGGCGACCGGCATCGTCATCGGCGCGATCGCCATCACCATGACGGCGGCGAAATGCGCCGCCGTCCAGTTCGGATACTTTCTTCGTCACGTGCGAGCCGCGATCAGTTCTTGACCGCGAAGACCCACAGCGATCCGCCGGTCGGCACCTTGGCCAGCCGTTCGTCGCCGGAGAACAGCGAATAGACGCCGCCGTAGCCGCTGGAGACCGCGACATACTGCACGCCATCCTGCTGCCAGGTCACCGGCTGTCCTTCGATGCCGGAACCGGTCTGGAAGCTCCAAAGCTTCTTGCCGCTGTCGGCGTCGAACGCTTCGAATTCGCCGGTCAACTGGCCGGAGAACACGACACCGCCGGCGGTCGACATCACGCCGGAGAAGCGCGGGATCGCGCTCGGCTGCTTCCCACTTGGTCTTCCCGGTCATGGGATCGATCGCCTTGAGGTGGCCGCGCGGTTCATCGCCTTGCGGCCAGTCCCACAGATCGGTCAGATCCATGCCGAGATACCATTCGCCCTGCTTGTAGGTCGACGGGTTCGGTCTTGTAGTGGCCGCCGAAGGCCAGCGTATTGGCATAGGCGAGGCCGGTCTGCGGATTGAACGACATCGGCTCCCAGTTCTTGCCGCCGAGGATCGACGGATACACCACGACCTTCTTGCCGTCGCGTGCGTCCTTGGTGACGTCGGTCTCGACCGGGCGGCCGGTCTTCAGGTCGATGCTGGTCGCCCAGTTCACCTTCACATAGGGATTGGCCGCGAGCAGCTTTCCGTTGGTGCGGTCGAGCACATAGAAGAAGCCGTTACGATTGGCGTCCATCAGCACCTTGGTCGGCTTGCCTTCGACGTTGATGTCGGCCAGCACCATTTCGGCGACTGAATCGTAGTCGAACGGATTGTTCGGCGAGAACTGGTAATGCCATTTGATCTTGCCGGTCTTCGGCTCGAGCGCGAGCACCGAGCAGGTGTAGAGGTTGTCGCCGGGACGCACGGCCGCATTGAACGGGCCGGGATTGCCGATGCCCCAATAGACCGTGTTCAGCTCCGGATCGTAGGAGCCGGTGATCCAGGTCGATCCGCCGCCGAGCTTCCAGGTGTCGCCCTTCCAGGTGTCGCCGCCGGGCTCATCCGGGGTGGGAATGCGTGTGGGTGCGCCACAGATGCTTGCCGGTCGCCGGATCCCAGCCGTCGATGAAGCCGCGGGTGCCGAACTCCGCGCCGGAGATGCCGGTCAGGATGACGCCGTCCGCGACCAGCGGCGCCACCGTCATCGAATAGCCTTCCTTGATGTCGGCTGCCTTCTGACGCCAGACTTCCTTGCCGGTCTTGGCGTCGAGCGCGATGACATTGGCATCGAGCGTGGTGCGGAAAATCTTGCCGTCGAAAATCGCGGCGCCGCGATTGATGATGCCGCAACACACGATGCGCGGCGTCTCCGCCGGATACTCGACCTTGGTCTTCCAGATCTGCTTGCCGGTCTTGACGTCGACCGCCATCGTGGCGGCGTGGGTGGTGACGTAGAGTACGCCCTGATAGACCAGCGGCTGCGACTCTTCGCTGCGATCGTCGGCGTAGCTGTAGTTCCAGACCGGAACGAGGTTCTTGGCGTTGTCCTTGTTGATCTGCGTGAGCGGACTGAATCGCTGCAGATTATAGCCCATGCCGTAGTTGAGGACGTTGGCGTATCGGTCGCGCCCTTGACCAACTGATCGTTGGTCTGAGCGCTCGCACCGAATGGCGCGAAAATGACAAGGCTGGCGGCAAGCGCAAGGCGTTTCATTCGTTACCTCCCAATGATTTTTGCGCGCCTATGCTGACGCTGCGCGTCAACAATCTTCCCGAAAAAGCAGAGCGTCAATACGCAATCCCAAGTGGAATATTCCCAATAATCTGGGATACCAGGCAGCTGGTACATCGCTCCCTGTTGCCTGACTTTTGTTCAAGAGGCGCCTGACCGATCTCGATCGACGCAGGTTCTGACCCGTCCGGCGCCGCATCGGCGCCATCCGAAACATTTGGAGCTGCCGGGTTTGCGGCTCGGTCGCGGCACGAACATTGCTTTGTCTGTCTCGCCGGAAAACCAGGAGCGAGGTGGATGAAGCACATCATCCTTTTTCTCAGTATTTTCGGCTATTTGACAACGGGCATCAACGCGAGGGACATCGGACAATGGGGCGGCGCCGATCCAGCTATCCGGGAGTGGTACCAGGCCCTGATGCAGCCGGATGTTCCAAGCGCATCATGCTGCGGCGAGGCCGATGCTTACTGGGCGGATGAAGTCCACGTCCGCGACGGCAAAACCTACGCGATCATCACCGACGACCGGCCCGATCAGCCGCGAGGACGGCCTCACGTCGAGGCCGGAACGGAAATTGAAATCCCGAGCAACAAGCTGAAATGGGATCGGTCGAATCCGACTGGCCACGGCATCGTATTCCTGAGCCGCAACAGATACGTGTTTTGCTACGTTCAACCCGGCGGCGTCTGATCGATCGCGCAGGGCCGGTCAGGTTCATCGAGGACCCGATCGTGCCGCGATCGGCGCGCCGCCAAAGCGCGCAATCATTCGCCACAGGCAATGCAGGGACGCGGCGAGACAGGGCGGGCCGATGACGGAGTGCACCGCGACATTCGCGGCTGATGTCGTCTTGTTGCGACGCCGCAATGGAGCGTGCGCGCGGAGGGCTGCTCTGCGCACGGCGTTTGCAGCTTGTCAAACCGGTTCCACCCGGGCAAATTGCAATGGTCCGATCGGGAATTTTGCAATGCCGGTCGAGATCAATGATAAAAATTGGGGGAGAAACAAATGGGTCAACGCGCCATTTCTGCAGCCGCATTCGCACTCGCGGTCGGCATCTCGATAACACCCGGGCTCGCACAAGAAGTAAAACAGGACGCCAAATCGGCCACGGGCCAGGCGAAAATTTCTCCGGTAACGCAGGATCAGCTCAACGCCGCCGACAAGAACGCCAGCAATTTTCTGCTGACCAACGGCAATTACGCGCAGACGCGGTTTCATCCGGCCAAGCAGATCGGCCGCGACAATGTCAAGAACCTGCACGTCGCCTGGATCTTCCAGACCGACGTCAAGGAATCGCTGGAGACCTCTCCGATCGTGATCGACGGCGTCATGTATGTGACGACGTCGTTCAGCCACGTCTATGCGCTCGATGCCAAGACCGGCGCTGAAATCTGGCACTACAAACACAAGATGGGACCGGTCACGACCTATTGCTGCGGCCCCAACAATCGCGGCGTCCAGGTTCTCGGCGACCTCGTCTACGTCGCCACGCTCGATTCCAAGCTGGTCGCGCTGAACGCCAAGACCGGCGACGTCGCCTGGCAAAGCGACATCGCCGATCCCGAACTCGGATACAGCGAGACGATGGCGCCGACCGTCATCAAGGACAAGGTTCTGATCGGGACCAATGGCGGCGAGTACGGCATCCGCGGTTTCCTCAAAGCCTATGATGCCAAGACCGGCAAGCTGCTGTGGACCTTCAACACCGTGCCGGAGAGTACGGTCGGCGTCTGGGCGACCAAGGACGCCACCGGCCGCGACATGCATCGCAACATCCAGGCTGAAAAGGATCAGTTCGCCAAGTCAGGCGATCCGTTCGCGAAACTCGGCGGCGGTGTCTGGCAGAATCCCGCGGTCGATCTCGCCACCAACCGGCTCTATTTCGTGGTCGGCAATCCGTCGCCCGATCTCGACGGCTCGAACCGTCCCGGCGACAACCTCTACACCGACTCGCTGGTTTCGATCGATCTCGATACCGGCAAATATGTCTGCCATCTGCAGTACATCGCCCATGACGTGTGGGACCTCGATGCGGTCAGCCCGCCGGTGCTGGTCGACGTCAAGGGCAAGGACGGCAAAATGATCCCGGGCGTGATCCACGCCGGCAAGACCGGTCATATCTATGTTCATGACCGCAAGGATTGCAGCCTGATCCGCTTCTCCGAGGCGATGGTGCCGCAGGAGAACATGTGGGTGCTGCCGACCAAGGAAGGCGCGCGAATGCTGCCGGGCGCCAATGGCGGCGTCGAATGGTCGCCGATCGCGACCGATCCGGGGCAGGGGCTCGCTTACGCGATCAACCTGCACCAGCCGATGACCTACCACGTCGAGAACTCAGCCTATCCGAACGGCAAATTGTGGCTCGGCGGCGCCTTCAAGGTAATCCCGAGCGAGGCGCAGGCGGGCAACATCACCGCGGTCGATTACAACACCGGCAAGATCAAATGGCAGGTGAAGACGCCGCAACCGATGATCGGCGGCATTCTGGCCACCGCCGGCGGTCTGGTGTTCACGGGTGAAGGCAACGGCAAGTTCGCCGCCTACAATTCCTCCAACGGCAAGGAATTGTGGAGCTTCCACGCCGGTGCCGGCGTCAACGCGCCGCCCTCGACCTACACGGTCGGCGGCAAGCAATATGTCGTGGTGGGGGCGGGCGGCAACACGCAGGTCGATTTCCGCCGCGGCAACAACATCATCGCCTTCTCGCTCGATTGAAGAAATTGACGATCACCATATGATGGAGCGGGGCCCGGCGCGGCCCCGCTTTTTTATCACCATCGGAATGACTTGATGTACGGCAAACCTGCTTGGCGCATTTCCGGGGTTGCGGTACTTGCAATCATTCTCGGTGTCGGCGCGGTAAACGCCGAAAGTATCGAGGAAAAGGCCCAGGTCTGCGCCGGCTGCCATGGCGAAGACGGCAAGCCGATCGACAGGACCATCCCGACAATCTGGGGCCAGCAGCAGGGCTACATCTACATTCAACTGCGCGATTTCAAGCGCGGCGACCGCAAGAACGAGACCATGCAGCCGATCGCGTCCACGATGGAACGCGACGACATGCTGGCGATCGCGGAGTATTTTTCGAAGAAGCCGTGGCCCAATCTCGGCCAGCCCAGCGCGTCAAAGGAAGTCGAAAGCCAGGCCTTGCGCGCCAATGGCTCGGTCGGCTGCACCGGCTGTCATCTCGACCAGTTCCAGGGCGACGGCACCGTGCCCCGGCTGGCGGGCATGGGCCGGGAATATCTGACCAAAACCATCGCGGACTTTCGTTCGCGCGCGCGCGGCAATAATCCGGGGATGTCGGATTTGATGCTGGCGACGTCTCCGGAAGATCTCGCGGCGCTGGCGGAATATCTCGCCGGCCGCTGAGCGGCCATTCATCGCGGCGTCAAACGTTCCCGCAGCGAGTTCAGCACCGTCAGGTCCGCAGCACGCTTGCCTTCCTTGTCCTTGAGCGCGGCGTCAGCGCCGCGTTCAAGCAGCAGATCAGCAATGCCGGCGTGGCCGCCTTCCGCGGCGATCATCAGGGCGGTACGGCCCCGTGCGTCATGATCATCGATATGCGCGCCCAGGTCGAGCAATTGCCGGACGACCTTGATCGTCTGGGGATCTGGCGCCGACTCATCGGGACCGGAGGCCCACATCAGTAGCGTGAGATCATTGGCGTAGCGGGCGTTGATATCGACGTTTCGTGCCAGCAACAGCGTCACGACATCAAACCAGCCCGCGGCTGCCGCGTAGATGATGGGCGATTTCCCGGTCTCGTCAGTTGCTCGATCGTCGGCACCGCGGGCAAGCAAGGTTTCGGCAATGGTATCATTGCCGCGATAGGCGGCGACGGCGAGCGGTGTCACGCCGCCGCGGCCGGCCAGATTGACGTCGGCGCCACGCTCGATCAGCCGTTGTGCGACCGCTGTACCGTCGGTGTCGATCGCAAAAAACAGCGCGGTCGCGCCGGCGAGGTTGCGGGCATCGACCGGTGCGCCCCGCGCCAGCAGCAGGTCGACCATCGGCAAATGGCCGAACCGCGCGGCATGGCTGAGCGGCCGGGCGCCGAAGCGGTCCCGTGCGTCAACCGACGCGCCGTGGTCCAACAGTTCGGTCGCAAGATCGAGGCAATTTTTGTCGACGGCCGAAAACAGCGTCAGCGACACCTCGATCGCGCTGATCTGCGATTTGATGGTTTCGAACCGAAGGCGGATATCGCGGCAGGCTTCGGATTCCGAAGCTCGTGCAGAAGTCGCGCTCAGTGCGGCGACCACGGAACAGAACAAGGCGAATTGGCGGTACAAGCGGTTTCTCCCGGCACTTCCTGTGAGGGTGGCACGGCGCCCGCAAAATTCCAACGGTCCTTTAGCGTCGCGGCCGACAGGCGCCGTTGGCTGCCGCCGGCATCGCCAGAAAGGTGATGGTCGCTGGCGCGAATGTCAGCGTACCGGCCGGCGTCTGGACAGCGGTGATCTCCGGAAGATCGTCGTTCGCACCAAGCTCGAGCGCGTGGCCGTTCAGGCGCACGGTACCGTCGTCCAGCTTGGCCGCATCGAGCGTGTAACGCTGCGAGACGGTGTCGACCCGAAGCACGCGCGCTGTAGCGCGGTCGGTGTTGATCACCAGCAGGCTGACGCCGCCTGGCGCGCCGCGTTGGCAGTGCGCATAGACGTGAAGGCCCGCCTGGATCGGCAGGCCCGATTCGAGCACGGTCGTTCCCATCAGCCGCCGCCACAACAGCGCGCCCCAGTAATTCGGCCGCGGCGCAAAATTGTTTTCGTCGAGCAGGCCGTAATCGCTGGCCGCGAGCGTGTTGTGCATCACGATTTGCACGCCGGCTTTTGCCAATCGCCCAAGCTGGTCAAGATATCTGAACGTATCGAGAAAGGTCGCGGCGAGGCGATTGCCGCCGCAGGCGGCCTCCGCGGTCTCGGTCAGCCAGATCGGCTTGCCCGGCTCGTATCGGTCGCGAAGCCGGCGATAGAATTTCAGCGTCTGGTCGGTTTGGGCCAGCCATTGTTCCGAAAGCGCGCCGTCCAAGGGGGCGCCGGTGCACCGTTCGGACAACGCGCCATAGTGATGGTACGAAAAAACATCCAGGCCATGTCGGGATGCAGCGAGCAGGCGTGCGGCTGCATCCGTCTCACCGGCCATGCCCGGACCAAGGATCATGATTTTGGACGCCCGCCGTTTCAAGAACGAACGGAATGCCCTGAAGTCGCGTCCATACGCCGCCGCATCGTCGCTGGCTGCCGCAACGCCCGCCGCAGCGACGTTCGGCTCGTTCATGAACTCTGCCGCAACGATATGGCCTCCGACCGATGCCGTATAGGCGAGAAGGCGGGAAGCCTGATCTGGCGTCCACGCGCCGGCCGCATCGCGGGTGCCCGGACTTACGGCGAACGACGTCACGATCGGCGCCGAGACGGCGTGTGAGAAATCGATCACGCTGCGCCATTGCTGACGGGTCAGCACGCCATTGAAGCCGGGCGGCGGCGCGGAGGGGGCCGTGTCCGAATCCGCAAAATAGGTGGCATTCGCCCAGGTTCCGCTGACACGCAGATAGGCCGGGGCCAACGCGGTTGCGAGCTTTCGCAGCCGGATGTTGGTCAGATCGATCGGTGCGCGGTACGCAAAGAGATCTGAGCCTGATTCAAAACGCTCCGGCCCATACGGCTTCCAGAATTGTCCGCCGGTCACCTCGACCATTTCGACATTGTAGGACTGGAAGCGGGCGTCGACCTCGCCGATACGGGCCAGCTTTGCCGGTGTCAGCGATGGCTCGTCGGCACTGGCCCGCGAACCGGCAAGCGCGATCAGCAGCATCGATATCAGGCCAGCCTGAAATCCGGCTCCCTTGCGAATTGCGTGCACGCAACCGCGCGGCATCGTGTGTTTTTCGGTTCCGCGCATGGGCCGGCGCCCCATCATCCCGTGGGAATATGAGGACAGGCGCTCGACCGCGGCTTGGTCCCGCGCTTGTCGACCGGCACCTTGCAATTGTCGATCCGCTGCTCGTCGGTCCACTTCGGCCCGAGCCGCTCCTTGCCGGTCAGCGTTTCCTGATGGACGGCCGCGTTCGGCGTGGGCTGTCGCGCCTCCTGTGCGATCGCTGGGCATGTGAGACAGATTGCGACGATGGAGATGATCGATCTTCGGTACGGGAATCGCATGGTGGCCTCGCAAAATCTCGGCGCTGTGGCACAGCGCGAATAGAGCAACGCGCGACCGAACAACGCTCCCTTTCCACCCGAAACCCGCGTCTCATCGGCGATGGCGGCAATCATATCCCGTCGTGGCTTGTTCGCGCGAGATTTGTCCAAGAGCGAAATAGCTTTGCCCAAGAGCGAAGTATCGGCGCTGAAACGTGGTTGGCCGTCGATGTTCCACACTTGCGCTGCCCTGGAGGCGGCCCTAGGTTCAACCTTGGCGCGACATCGCGCCAAACTACTTGCAAGCTAGTTGGGAGACCTCAATGACCTGGAAAACTCCGAAGATCGTCGAGGTGCCGGTGGGCATGGAAATCAACATGTACGCCTGCGCCGCTCGCAAATAATCTGCCATCGAAACGATCTGCCCGGCTCCGGCGGCAATCTGCCGCTCGGAGCCGGGCAAGCGTCCGGCCCACGGGCGCGCGACGCGCAGCCTCAAAACTGAGACAAAGCCCTCACACCTCTTTCGAATCGTAGAGATAGATATCCACTCCGCCGGTTGCGAAGTTGGGGAGATCGGCGGCTGTAGCCTGTCCCTGCGGCGAGGCCATGCCCGCGGCGAGCGCTTCGAACGAGTCGAAATTAAGCTCTGCGACAAGGTGAACGCCGCTCGGGCCGGCAGGCGATCTGACCGGACCCACGCTCACATCGTACTTCTTCAGCCCGGGAATTTGCTTCGCGAGCGGGATGTGAACCGCGGCGTAGTACTTGTCGAAAGCTGCAGGATCCGTCGGTGTCTTGTACAACACCAGTGCCTTTGCCATGCGGTGGTCCTCCCTGTTGTTTTCTTAAGCCGGGCAAGTCCTCGCATTGCAGCCGATCTGAGCGCCGGGATCAAGTATTCCGATTGCTGGCCGCAGGTTCAGGCATTGTGATAGGGTCAAGGTGTCGGCAGCGGTGCTGTCTCCTTCCATTCACCCCAATGGCTTGTGAATGCCAATCAGTACCAAAACGTTCCGGGCAGCGATCATGTGCTTGTCTGTGCTGTTTGCCGGCGGCGTTCGTGCCGAAGGCATCGACACCGAGCATCTGTTCGCATTCATGATCGGCACCGATGTCGGTACCGTCGGCGAGCGTGAATTCCAGAGCACGACGACCGGACGATTTGCCAAAAATGGCGGAAACTATCGCGCAGTCGGGCAAGAGCTTGAACTGGAATTCCTGCCGGCCGAGAATTTTCGAATCGAGATGGGAACCAGCTTTGCGGCCCACGATATCAATGGGGTCATCGGATTCGACGATCGTCGGCAATTGTCATGGCAGGGCGTTTCGGTCGACTTCCGCTATCGGTTTCTCGACCGGGACACAGCGCCCTTCGGCCTGACATTGGCATTCGTGCCGCACGCCGACCGCGTCGATGAGACGACGGCTGCGGTGGTGAGAAATTACGGCACGGAATTTACGCTCGCGGTCGACCGGGAAGTGATTCCAAACGTCGCCGTCGCAGCGATCAATTTGACCTATCAGCCGGAATGGACGCGCTTTGTCGGCACCGGTGCTGCGGAACAGGAATCCACCGTGGGCGCTGCGTTCGGGCTGATGGCGCAAGTGCGTCCAGGCATTTTTCTCGGCGGCGAGGCGCGCTATTTCAGGAAATATGACGGAATTGGCCTGGACGAACTCGCGGGTCAGGCCTTGCTGATCGGCCCCACCGCGTACTTCCAGCTCTCGGAGCGCTCGCGGTTGACCGCAAGCTGGAGCGTTCAGGCCTGGGGCCGCCCGGCCGGATCGAATGCGGCGCTCGATCTCGTCAATTTCGAGCGCCATCAGGCGCGGCTGGTGTTCGGCGTCAGTTTCTAGGGCTGCAGTGGTGACGAGGACGCTGCGCGCACGCGGGATTTTCGCGGTGGTGTGAAACTTACCAGCCCCGAATACGTCTCTCTTTGTGGTATGTATTCGACGATTCAAGGATGTCAGGCATGAATCCTATCGATCTGATCGTCACGGTATGTGTCGTGCTCTCGCCGGCCACCTGCGAAGAGACCCATCTGGTGTTCAACTGGAACGGTTCGCTGAAGCAATGCGTGATGGCGGCGCAGCCCTATATCGCCCAATGGGTCGGTGACCATCCGAAGTGGAACGCGGTCAAATGGCGTTGCGAATATCCGCACACCCACGACAAGGCGGATGCAGGCAAGGCGACGCCTGCGGGCTGAACCCCGATGTGACGAACAGGGGCCGCGAGACCCTTTCTTGAAGGGATCTATTTCTTGCAGTCCTTCAAATCCTTGTCCGCGATCGAAAACACCGCGTCGGCCTTGATCTCGATATCGCGCACAAAGCATTGCCTGGAGCCGGCATAGCTGACCTTGGCATCGTAGCGGCCGGGTTCCACGCCGGTGATGCGCAGGCGTTCGTCGTGGTCGACCTCCTTGTCCTTGTCGTTCAGGGTCTGGTTCGGTCCCCACTCATTCTTGCCGGCGGGCGAAAGCTGAAAACCGGAAATCGTCGCGGTGGTCAGGTTCCACAACCGGATGCCCTTGCCCTGCGCGAACAGTGCAGCCGCCGAGGCGAGCAACAAGACAGCGACGATGATCGGTGCGCGCGACATGACGACCTCTCCAAAAAATTCAACCGAAGATGAACGCGCCTCAGATATTTGCAAGGTTTAACCTCGACAGGCCGGCCTTCATCGCATTGACATCGGCCTCGCTTCGCGCGGCCCGGGGCGCGTGGATGGTCTCGACGTGAACAATTCTGGCCGGTCGCGCCGACAGGAAGAACAGGCGGTCGCCGAGACGGACCGCATCGTCCAGATTGTGGGTGACCAAAAGCGTCGTCACGGTGCGGCTGCCGACCAATGTGGCGATCTGTTCGCGCAGGCGCGCGGCAAGCGCCTCGTCCAGCGAGGCCAGCGGTTCGTCGAGAATCAAAAAATCCGGATCGATCGCGAACGCGCGCGCGAGCGCTACGCGGCGGGCGAGGCCGAGCGACAATTCACCGGGGAAATGGCTGCGATGGGCGTTCAATTCGAGAATGCCGAACAGCGCCGAAAGTTTCGCGTCATCGGCGTGCGGGGCAACCAGCCGCACATTTTCCTCGACCGATCGCCACGGCAATAGCCGCGGCTCCTGGAACACCATGCCGAGCCGGGCGCCGGCCGGCCGCGACACGCGTCCCCTATATTCACAATCGAGGCCGGCGAGAATTTTGAGCATCGTGCTCTTGCCGCAGCCGGATGGGCCGACGAAGACAGCAACCTCGCCGGCGCCGAGGGCAAAGTTGATACCGGCGAGCACGTGCTGCCGCCCGCCGGCCGCGTTCTCATAGGTCTTGCTTTCGATGTCGACCTCAAGCTGCACGGGGGCGCCACCGGGATAAACGGGCTTCGAATGGCTGCACCAGCGCGGTTTCGATGACGAGGACGACGGCGGCAAAACTCAGGGAATAGGCGAGCAGCAGCGGGATGTCGAACAGCTGGAAGGCGACGCCGATCTCGAAGCCGACGCCGTTGGGGCGGCCGAGCAATTCCGCCACCAGCACGATCTTCCAGACCAGCGACAATCCCGAGCGCGCGGCGGCCGCGATATAGGGCGCGAGCTGCGGCAGGATCACGTGCCGGAACGCGCGCCAGCGGGGGATCGCAAACACCGAGGCCATCTCGTCGAGCGCCGCGTCGAGCGCGCGGGTTCCCTCGCGCAGGGTGACGACGGCGGTCGGCAGCTTGTTGATGGCGATCGCCGTGATCGCGGCCACTTCGGTCAGCCCCGCCCAGATATAGGCGAGCACGATGACGACGAGCGCGGGCAGATTGAGCAGCAGGATCAGCCAGGGATCGCCCAGCCGATTGGCGAGCCGCACGCGGCCCATCCAATAGCCGATCGCCGAACCCAGCGTCATCGCCAGGGTGAAGGCCAGCGCCACACGCGCGAGCGTGACGCCGAGGTTGAAGAACAGCGCGCCGGAACGGGCCTCGGTCATCATCGCGGTGAGCACGACCGGCGGCGGCGGCAATTTTGCAGGCCCAACGAGCAATGCAGCAATCCACCAGGTCGCCAGGAACACGATAAATGAAAATAGACGCAGCACCTCAGTCTCCGGCGATCGCGTGGTAGAAGGTGCCGGGCGCGAGCTCCGGCGCGGGTCCGACCAGTTCGCGGCCGCCGATTTCGGCCAGCACACGGTAGAGCACGCGGGCGTCGGCCTCCTCGTCGGCGATCGGGCGGCGCGGGATTCCTTCCCGGTAACGGTCGCGGTAGACGCGCAAGGTGGCGGCATCGGCCGCACCCGTCAGCGGCGCAATTTTCTCCCACTCCGCATCCGAGGTCGACAAAATCTCCTTGGCCTTCCGGGTCATTGCGATGAAGCGCGCCACCACATCCTTGTTGGCGTTACCCCAGCCTTCGTCGAAGACGTAGCCGACCATTGCGATGCGGCCCTTGGCGCCAAGTTTCGGCAAAATATCCTCGATGCCGGCAACGCGGCGAAATCCCTTCGCTTCCAGTGCGGCGCAGAAATTCCAGTAATTGATGGTGGCGTCCATTTCGCCGCCCTGCATCTTTGCCGTCAGAAGCGGCGGCGCACCGTAGACGATGGTCGCTTCCGATTTCAGGTCGATGCCGTCCTGCTTCAGCCGCGCCTGCAGCAGCAGCCAGCTCTTGTCGATCGGGCCGCCGGCAACGGCAAGCCTGCGGCCTTTCAGGTCGGCCAGGGTCCGGATCGGCGAGGCGTCCGGCACCATCACGGCGCCGAGCGCGCTCGAATAGGGATAGAATGTCAGGTTGGCGCCAAGGGTACGTTCGCGCGACACCCACAGCCAGTCCGACACCATCATGTCGGCATTGCCGGCACGCAGCGCGATCTTGCCGGCCTCCGGGCTCGCCAGTTCGGTCACTTCGATCGAAAGATCGGCCTGCTTGTCGAGATCGTGGGCACGGATGACCGCCAGTTCCCAGGCGAATGTTCCGGTTTTCTGCGCGGCAACGCGGATCGTCTCCGCGCCGCAGGCCGCTTGCGCGACGGCGAAAACGGCTGCGGCCAGCAGCATGCGAACAAAAAATTTCATTGTCGGTCGGACCGATTCCTCAGATCGTGTTCTTTTCAGCATGGCAGTCATAGCATAGCTTCCGCAAGAAGCAGCGGGAGGATGGATATGAGATTTGTCGGAACGGTAGGACGTATTGTCGCCGCTGTGGCCGCACTAACGGCAACGGCGATGAACGCAGGCGCCGAGGATTTCAACGACTATCCGACCTCGGCGCGCGCCGAATATGTATTCGGTTGCCTGAAAGCCAACGGCGAAACGCGGCAGGCGATCGAGCAATGCTCCTGTTCGATCGATGTCATCGCCTCGCTGGTGCCCTATGAGCGGTATGTCACGGCCGAAACCGTGCTGAGCATGTCGCAGGTCAGGGGCAATCTCGGCGGCGAATTCCGCTCCTCCGAACAGGCGGCCAGCGCGCTCAACGATCTCCGCCGCGCGCAGGCGGAAGCGGAAGTGCGGTGTTTTTAGCGAGGTTGAAAACCTTCGGCTGATCCAGCGCGAGCGTTCAGGTCCCCTCGCCCCGCAAGCGGGGCGAGGGGGAAGGCCGCCGCATCAAATCCCGGAATCGTCGATCGTCCATTCGTGCTCGAACACATGGCCGTCGGTGTCCTTGGCCTCGGCACGAAAGCGCTTGGCGCCGTTGGAGACGTAGGTGAAGCGGATATTGGGGTCTTCCGAAATCGAAATGCCGCCTTCCATCGCCAGCACCAGACTATCGTCCTGGGTCAACCGCAATTGGTTGACGAAGAACGGCGGAATATAGAGTTGCGTGACCTGGTCCATCTGCAGGCCTGAATTGTTGGGATGGCCGATCATGATCTGGGCTTCGCGGGCGCCGCTGGCGGGACCCTGGCCGGCCCTCGCAAATTGCCGGTATCGCATCTGGCCGAGCCTGGCCTTGGCCTCATCGGCATTCTTGACGGCCGGCGCCGAGCAGCCGCCCGAGGCCTTCACATAGGTCTTGGTCACGTAAAGCTTGCCGTCGCTGAGCTCCGCCACCGCATGAACGTCAGTATAATTGTTGACGCGCACGCGGGTCGAGATTTCCGACACATTGGCGTCCGGCCCCAGCTCGAACTTTGCTGCCATCGGGGCAGGGTTCTGGTCGATCACCAGCGTGATCGACGTGACGCGCCTGGTATCGCCGGGCGAAAGTTTGGTACGCAGCGTCACCGGGACGATCGCCGCATCCTCGGCGCGGTACGGCATTTCGATCGCGATCACCTCAGTGCCATCGTTCATCGGGCGGTTGTTGAAGATGTCCTGGACCAGTCCGGGCCACGGATCATAGGCCTCGGCGGTGGCCACGGGCGCAGCGCGCGCAGCGAACGCGGCGCCCAGCAGGCCGGCAATGCAGAGCAGACGGAAATGAGTCCCGAACATGGTCCGCGTCCTCGCGAGGGTCGAAACAACGCGTTCAATATAGGGCATCGCGGCGGTTATTCCCATTCAATTTCCGAGAATGCGGCGGTCGCGTTGCGCGCGTTGTAATCGCCGAACAATTGCCAGCGCGGTCGTTCGGAGGCGGCGGCGGTATCGGCGGCGGCCGTAATCGGCGCGCCGCGGGCGACCAGCGCGCGAACATCGGAGGCCAGCGTTGCGAGGTAGCGGCGTTCGTCCGCAAGCGCTGCCGGCCATTCGCTCACGGCTCCGTGACCGGGAACCACGCGTTGCGCGGGCAGGGCGGCGAGTTGGTCCATCGCGCCGAGCCAGCCGCGGATGCTGCCGTCCATGACCGGGATATGGGTGAGGAACACGAGGTCACCGGCAAACAGGGTTTTGCTTTGCTCGTCGATCACGGTGAGATCGCTGTCGCTGTGGGCGGCCGGCCACGCCTTCAAGGTCAGGGTGCGCGCGCCGAGATCGAGCGTGACGGTGTCGTCGACCAATAGCGTCGGCAGTACCAGGCGGACCTCGCCGATCAGCTCATCGCCCATGATCCGGCGAAACGCATCGATATAAAATTGCCCGCGCGCGGCCAGCGCCCGGGGCAGGTTCCGGTGACCGACGAACACGGTGCCGTCATGCACGAAGGCCGCATTACCGAAGACGTGATCGGGATGGCCGTGGGTGTTGATGACGTATCGGATCGGCTTGTCGGTGCGGGCGCGGATCGCCGCCTTTAGCTCGCGCCCCTCGCGAACGCTGCCGCCGGTATCGATCATCGCCACCGCGTCCGCGCCGATGATAAAGCCGACATTGGCAATCGCGCCGTCGTTCTCGCGCGTCATCAAGGCAGTCTGGCCGTCATGCACGAAGACGCCGCTAGCGATTTCACGGACGGCCAGTTGCTGTTGCTGCGCAAACGAGAATGTCGATGCGCCGAGCAGCGCGAGCGCGACAAATATCGAAATCCGACGAACCATATTCCTGCCCCGGTCTTGCCACGAAGCGGCGCCGGCGGCTTGATGTTCCGTCACCGGCGCTGGTTTGCGTCGCAGCACGCAAGCGAATCCATCGTGAGGACTATTCCTGTTGCACGCTGCAACCGGGAAGCATAGTTTTTTGACCGTCCCCGGCTTCTGCGCGATTTCGGTTCATTGAGAGCGCCGATATCCATCGGAGGCTGGCCTAATTGATGAGGCGAAAGTTCCATCGCTTTCGCTTTCGAGCAAGCGCGCTTCCCTCTTGGGCAAGTTTCCCATTGCCGGACGGGATAGGGATAGGAACGAATAATGGAAGGCTGGGCCGCTTCGGCGGGAAAACCCCGGGCTTAAACTGGGAGGATTGACGATGCGCAAGGTGCTATTTGCGACCGGGCTTGGCGCGATGGCGGCATTTGCCGCAGGGAGCGCTGCAGCCAATGATGAACTGATCAAGATGTCGCAGGACCCCAAGGGTTGGGTGATGCCGACCGGCAGCTACGACAATCAGCGATATTCGAAACTCAACCAGATCAATGCGGGCAATGTCGGCAAGCTGCAGGTCGCCTGGACGTTCTCGACCGGCGTGCTGCGCGGCCACGAAGGCGGTCCGCTGATCATCGGCAACATGATGTACGTCCACACCCCGTTCCCGAACAAGGTCTATGCTCTTGACCTTTCCAAGGACAACCAGATCGTCTGGAAGTACGAGCCCAAGCAGGATCCGAACGTCATCCCGGTGATGTGCTGCGACACCGTCAACCGCGGCGTTGCCTATGGCGATGGCAAGATTTTCCTGCACCAGTCCGATACCACGCTGGTCGCGCTCGATGCCAAGACCGGCCAGGTGGTGTGGAGCGTCAAGAACGGCGATCCCAGCAAGGGCTCGACCGGAACCTCGGCGCCGATGGTGATCAAGGACAAGGTCCTGGTCGGTATCTCCGGCGGCGAGTTCGGCGTCCAGGCGCATATGACCGCCTACGACATCAAGACCGGCAAGCAGGTCTGGCGCGGGTACTCGGAAGGACCGGATGACCAGCTTCTGGTCGACGACAAGACCACCGCCCTCGGCAAGCCGATTGGCAAGGATTTCGAGCCTGAAGACCTGGCAAGGCGATCAGTGGAAGATCGGCGGCGGCGCGACCTGGGGCTGGATCTCCTACGATCCCGCGCTCAACCTGGTGTATTACGGATCCGGCAATCCCTCGACCTGGAATCCGAAACAGCGTCCCGGCGACAACAAATGGTCGATGACGATCTGGGCGCGTAATCCGGACACCGGCGTGGCCAAATGGGTCTACCAGATGACGCCCCATGACGAATGGGACTTTGACGGCGTCAACGAGATGATCCTCTCAGATCAGACCATCGGGGGCACCCCGCGAAAACTGCTGACGCATTTCGACCGTAACGGCCTCGGCTATACGCTCGATCGCGCCACCGGCGAATTGCTGGTTGCCGACAAGTACGATCCGAAGGTCAACTGGACTTCCGGCGTCGACATGGACAAGAACTCGCCGACCTATGGTCGTCCGAAGGTTCTCGACCAGTACTCGACTGACAAGCAGGGCGAAGACCACAACAACAAGGGCATCTGCCCGGCAGCGCTCGGCTCCAAGGACGAGCAGCCCGCAGCCTACTCGCCCGACACGCAGCTGTTCTACGTGCCGACCAACCACGTCTGCATGGATTATGAGCCGTTCAAGGTGAGCTACACCGCCGGCCAGCCCTATGTCGGGGCGACGCTGTCGATGTATCCGCCTCCCGGCGAAACCAACATGGGCAACTTCATTGCCTGGGACGGCAAGACCGGCAAGATCGCGTGGTCGAACAAGGAGCAGTTCTCGGTCTGGTCGGGTGCGCTTGCGACCGCCGGCGGCGTGGTGTTCTACGGCACGCTGGAAGGCTACCTGAAGGCAGTCGATGCCAAGACGGGCAAGGAACTCTACAAGTTCAAGACCCCGTCCGGCATCATCGGCAACGTCACGACCTACGAGCACGGTGGCAGGCAGTATATCGCCGTGCTGTCCGGCGTCGGCGGCTGGGCGGGTATCGGCCTTGCGGCCGGCCTGACCGATCCGACCGCGGGCCTTGGCGCCGTCGGTGGCTATGCTGCGCTCAGCAACTACACTGCGCTCGGTGGCGCCCTCACGGTGTTCGCGCTGCCGCAGTAAGCCTTAAGCCAATCTCGTTCCGGCGCGTGGATCACTCCACGCGCCGGTTCGTCTGTCATCCGATATCGAGGACGAGCTTTGCCTGGAAATGCCGAACGCCATCATTGGCTGTTGATTTCGCTTCTCGCGATCGCCGCAATGCTTGTCAGCCGGGACGTCTGCCGCGCGCAAACCAGTGAAACCGGCGACCTCTCGATCGAACTGGTCGATCCCAAGGTGCTGCGCGTCTGCGCCGACCCGCGCAATCTGCCGTTCTCGAACGAGAAGGGCGAAGGTTTCGAGAACAAGATCGCCGAATTGTTCGCCGAAAAACTTCAGAAGAAGCTCGACTACATGTACTTCCCGCAGGCGACCGGTTTCGTCCGGATGACGCTCGGCTCGCATCGCTGCGACGTCATCATGGGATTTCCGCAAGGCGACGACCTCGCCCAGGGCACCAACCCCTATTACCGCACGGCCTATGCGCTGGTCGTCAAGCAAGGCAGCGGCCTTGAGGACGTCGCGACGCTGGGAGACGAGCGCCTGAAAGGCAAGCATGTCGGCATCGTCGCCGGCACGCCGCCAGCCACCAACATGGCCGTCAATGGTTTGATGATGAATGCCAAACCGTATCCGCTGATGATTGACACCCGTTTCGATTCATCGGCCGAAGCCATGATCGGCGATCTGCAGAAGGGCGAGATCGACGCCGGAGTGCTGTGGGGACCGATGGCGGGCTTCTATGCCAAGAACGCAACCCCGCCGCTCCACGTCACGCCACTGGTCAAGGAAACCACCGGACCCAAGCTCGCGTATCGGATCGGCATGGGTGTGCGGCCGGCCGACCAGAACTGGAAGCGGCAGCTCAATCGTCTGATCCAGGAGAACCAGCCGGCCATCAACAAGATATTGCTCGATTTCGGCGTTCCCTTGCTCGACGAGAACGACCGGCCGATCGGCGCGGAGACCGCAACGAAGTCGCCATGAGATGTGGAAGCTCGCAGGTTTGATCCTTGCGATGTTTGCGCTTGCTGCGCCGGCGCATACGCAAGGACTCGTGCCGGAGCCTGACGGCTACCGCATGGACGACTACCGTACGCTGGTCCCGGAAACGCTCGCCGGTGCGCGCGTGCTCACGACCGCCGAGGCCGAGACGATCTGGCGCGCCAAAAGCGGCGCCTTCATCGACGTGCTGCCGCGCGCGCCAAAACCGCCAAATCTGCCGGCCGGCACGGTCTGGCGCGACAAGCCGCGGTTCAACATCCCCGGCAGCATCTGGCTGCCGGACACCGGTTACGGAAAACTGGCGGAAGCGACCGAAGACTATTTTCGGCGCGGCCTTGCCCGCGCCTCCGGCAGCAATAACGCAGCGCTGCTGGTGGTCTATTGCCTGACCGATTGCTGGATGTCGTGGAACGCAGCCAAACGCGCGCTGTCGTACGGCTACACCAACGTGGCCTGGTATCCGGAAGGCACCGATGGTTGGGAGCGCGCCAATCTGCCGGTGACGGAATCGCAACCGGAGCCGCGGGCAGGCGAAGGGGCGTCGCCGCGTTAGAGGGCTTCGTGCTAAAGCGATGCTCGACTTCGGCTTACCTCGCCCCGCTTGCGGGGAGAGGTCGGATCGCGCAGCGATCCGGGTGAGGGGGACTATCCGCGAGTCCGAGTGCATGGAGAGTCCCCCTCACCCCAACCCTCTCCCCGCAAGCGGGGAGAGGGAGAAACGCGCCGACTACTCCATCTCCTGCTGGATCGCGCGCCCGAGCGCGAACAGCCGCTGGTCGATCGCGGTCGGCACCTCGCAGACGAATTTGACCACGCGCCGGCGGTCCTCGAAAATCCGGGTCTCCCACGTCAATTGATTGCCGAGCTCGTCGACCTTGGCCTGATCGGGCGGCTTGGCATCCTGCAGTGCCTGCAGCGCCGCGGTATCGGAGCGGACCTTGTCGGCGGCCTCGCGCTGCTTGCGCATGACGCGTTCGAGCCCGTTCATGACCTGGGAGCGCTGCGCATTGAGCGTATCGAACAGGCCGGCGAACAATAGCTTGCCTATCGTGGTCTTCTCGGTCGTCGACCCCGTCAGAAAATCCGTGATGTCCTTCTGCGCTTCCTCGATCGGGATCCGCCGTGCGGCCAGTTTCGACACCAGCGCGCTCACCTTGGCATTGTCTTTCCATTTGCTCTGGGCATCGTCGAGCGGCGGCCCGGCCCATACGGCCGCAAGCGAAATCTCCGGCACCTTGGCCTGGGCGCACGGCCAGTCCGGATAGCGCGGATCGGCCGCCAGAGCGGGCGCCCTCGATGCCGCGATGGCCAACAACGCCAAAATCGCAGTACGCCATTTCATGTCTCGCCTCCGGCGGGCCCGCGACGGACCAGGCCGCGCGACGGATCATAGGCATAGATCGCGCCGATCATGAAGGCCGCGGTGCACGAGCCCACGACCGCCAGCGAAAGCCAGTTGGTCTGTCCGTACAGCGCAAACCGGATCAGCTCGACCGCGTGGGTGAATGGATTGAACTGGCAGACATAGTACAGCATCGGGCTGCCCTCCTGTACCCGCCACAGCGGGTACAGCGCGGACGAAGCAAAGAACATCGGGAAGATGACGAAATTCATCACGCCGGCAAAATTCTCAAGCTGCTTGATGCCGGACGAGATCAGCATGCCGAGCGCGCCCAGCATCAGGCCCGACAGGATCAGCGCGGGCAATACCGTGAGATAGCCGATCGGCGGCGGCGCGATGTCCCAGAACCAGGCGATCAGCAGGAAGGCGTAGACCTGCAGCAGCGACACCGCGGTTCCCGCCAGCAGCTTGCAGAACAGCAGATACCCGCGCGGCACCGGACTGACGAGCAGCGTGCGCATGTTGCCCATCTCGCGGTCATAGACCATCGAGAGCGAGGACTGCATGCCGTTGAACAGCTGGATCATCGCCATCAATCCAGGCGCGATATAGACCTCGTAGGGGATGTAGGTCTCGTAGGGCGGGATGATGGAGATGCCCAGCACCTGACGAAAGCCGGCGGCGAAGATGAACAGCCACACCAAAGGCCGCACCAGCGCCGAGACAAAACGTTCGCGCTGGTGCAGGAAGCGCAGCGCTTCGCGCCACACGATGCCGTTCAGGCAGGTCAGATATTCCGACAGCGAGAATCCGCTCTGGTTTTGCCGCGCGGTCAGGGAGATCATGGCGCCGCGTCCCCCGATGCCGCGACAGCGCCGGTCAGGCGCATGAAGGCGGTGTTGACGTCCTGCGCGCCGGCGTCCGCAATGACGCGCGCGACAGGGCCGCGCGCCAGCACGCGGCCTTGATGCAGCACCACGAGATCATCGCCCGGCATGATCTCGTCGAACAGATGCGTTGCCCACAGCACGCCGATGCCCTGTTCGGTGACGAGCTGGCGGACATGGGTGAGGATGTCGGCGCGCGCCTTGACGTCGAGCCCGACGGTCGCCTCGTCGAGCAGCAGCAGGCGCGGGCGATGCAGCAGGGCACGCGCGATTTCCAGCCGCCGCATCTGGCCGCCCGAGAGGTCGCGCACCTTGCTGCCGGTGCGGTCGGCAAGCCCGATCCGCGTTAGCACCTCGTCGCTGCGCAGCCGTGCGTCGCGCCTGGCGATGCCGTGTAGGGCGGCGTGATACAGCAGGTTTTGCGTCACCGAGAGGTCGAGGTCGAGCGTGCGCGGCTGGAACACGACGCCGAGTTGGCGCAGCGCTTCACCGGGTGTCCGTCCGATGTCGTGGCCGAAAATGCCGATACGCCCGGTCTGAATGCCGAACAGCCGCGTCACCAGCGAGAACAGCGTGCTCTTGCCGGCGCCGTTGAGGCCGAGCAGCGCGGTAAAACTGGCCGGAGCGACCGTGAAATTGATGTCGATGAGGGCGCGCCGCGGGCCATAGGAATGGCTGACGCCGTCGATCGACAACGCCGGAATTCCGGCCGGGTCGTTCCGGGGCGGAATGTCCGGCACGATCTGGGCGGCGGCTTGCGCGTCGGTTGCGGTCATTGTGGCACCATCGTGATGCCCCAGGGCAGTTCGCCGACCTGGATGGTCTTGATCACTTTCTGCGCCGGTACATCGATCACCGAGACGTCGTTGGAGACGCCATTGGTCACCAGCAGATATTTTTCGTCCGGGGTGAAGGCCATGTGCCAGACCCGCTGCCCGACCAGCAGATACTTTGTCACTTTGTGGCTCGCGCCATCGACGACGGCGATGCGGTTAGCTGGGCCGAGGGCGACGAAGGCGGTCTTGCCGTCCCTGGTCATGCCGATGCCGACCGGCTGGATCGCTTCACGCCGCAGTCCGGGTATCTCGAAGGTGATCTTGCCGGTGACCGCGTGCTTGGCGGGGTCGACGATCGACACCGTGCCGCCGATCTCCGACGACACCCACAATTCGGACCCGTCGCGCTTGAATTCGGCAAAGCGCGGCCGTGCATCGACCAGCACATTGGCGACGATCTGGTGCGTCGCGGTGTCGATGAAATGCGCCATGTTGGTGGTCTCGGACGTGTTGATCAAAATCTTGCCGTCCGGACTGACCGCCATGCCCTCCGGCTCGACGCCGACCTGGATGTCACCCAGACGGGTGCGCTTTTCGAGATCGATGATGGTCACCGTGTTGTCGTTCTCGTTGGCGACATAGAGCACCTTGCCCTGGGCATCCTGGGTGAACAACTCCGGATCAGGTCCGGAGGGCAGGGTGTCCACCACCGCTTGCGTCTTGGCGTCGATCACCTGGATGGTGTCGTCGTCGCCGACCGCGACCATCACGAATTTGCCGTCGCGCGTGAACTCGATGCCCCGCGGCCGCTGGCCGACCTTGATGGTGTTGGTGACGGCCCATTTGTCGGTATCGATGACAGACACCGTATTGCTCTTCTCGTTCGAGACATAGGCGACGAAGGCCGAGGCGGGGGGCGCGGCGGCGAGCCACAAAACCGTTCCGGCCAGCAGGTAACGACGCCACATCAGCGAACTCCGAATCTTCAATTGCTTTATCTTCAATTGCATCACTGCAGCTTGCATTTGGTTTCGGGCCGATCGAGCCCCAGCGTATCGAGTTCCGAGACCTGGTGCAGGAAACCTTCCTGCGGCGAGACCGAAACCACCATGCGGCCGTCGACCAGGAGAATGGGCTGGCGAAGCTGCAGGTTCCAATCCCGCAAGGTGAGCCGCGTTCCCTTGAAGGCCGCAACGGAAAAGTCCGGTCCTTTGAGGAAGTCGAACACCTTCTTTGTCTCGCCGCTATTGGTGCGCGACGCCGCTTCGCCGATCAGGCGCGCGGCGGTCCAGGCCTGCATATCCAGCGCCGACATCCGCCGCGAATTCAGCTTCAGGAAGCGGTTTTGCATCTGGACCGCGCCCCACTGGTCCTGCGACGCGTCCCAACTGGTCGGCACCAGGCCCGCCGAGCCTGCGACCGGCCGCGGGTCCCAGGTCCGGTAGGGCAAATAGGCGGCGAACACTTCGCTTTCGTCGGCGGCGACCAGAACGTCATAGGCCGGGGCAGATTGCGTGAACACCGGCATCTGGCGCTGGATCAAGGTGACGCCGCTGTCGGTGCGCCGGGCGCCGCCGGTGTCCTCAAACGTTCGCTCCTGGACGATTTTCGCGCCAAAGCGCGCCGCGGCGCGGCGCAGCGCGTCGGCATAGAGCCTATCGGTGTCGTGCGAGCCGGCCACCAGCAGCCAGCGCTTCCACTGCTTCCACACCAGATATTGCGCCAGCGCATCCGCCAGCATCGACCGGGTCGGCGCCACATGGATCACATTGGCGCGGCAATCCTGCTCGCGCAGCCGGTCGTCGATCGCGCCGGCGTTCAGCAGCACGGTGCCGCGATCGCGCAGCGCGTCGGCGGCCTTCAGCAGCGCATCCGCCGGAAGATCGGCAATGATGAAACCGTTATGGCCGGCGAGCGCCAGCGCGGCCTTGGCGACGTCGTCGCCTTCCTTGAGGCGAACCTCCTCCAAGGTGAAATGCTGATTGAGGAACTTGCCGGTGGTATTGTTGTCCTCGATCGCCAGGCGCGCGCCGGCGATGCCGTCATTATCCGCGGGCTGCTCGACCAGCGACAATTTCGACTTGACGCCGGTATGACCGAGATAGCCGATGCCGATCTCCGCCACGTCCGCCGCGAGCGCGTGGCTGGCCACGACGCAGAAGCCGATCGCACCGACCAACCATCGGATCATGCATCCTCCCGATATGCCTCCTCGCCTTGATCGACGATGGAGGGCGCTTTATCTGCACAAACTCCTGGTTGGAAACATGACGGAATTGCCCGCGCTTGCAACCCCGCATTTTGTCGTTGGACGGGCTTGCATGTCACGGTTCACGAAGATGGGAGCGCGCGCCGGCGGGGGCTCAATCTTTCAGCCGCGCGGCATGCCAGCGCAGATGATCGCTCATGAAGGTGGAGATGAAATAATAGCTGTGGTCGTAACCGGGCTGGCGGCGCAGCTTGAGCGGAATTTCCGCCTTCTCGCAGGCGCTCTGCAGCAGTTCCGGGCGAAGCTGTTCGGTCTCGAACGGATCGGCATCGCCGTAGTCGACCAGCAGATCGGAAAACCGTGCGCCGTCCTCGATCAGCGCCACCGCGTCATGCTTGCGCCATGTGTCCTTGTTGCCGCCGAGATAACCGCCGAGCGCCTTGGAGCCCCACGGCACCAGCGACGGCGCCACGATCGGCGAAAACGCGCTGGCCGCGCGATAGCGGGTGGGATGGCGCAGCGCCACGGTCAGCGCACCGTGGCCGCCCATGGAATGACCGACGACCGATTGCCGCTTCGGATCGACCGGAAAATTTGCCGCGACCAGTTCCGGCAATTCTTCCGTGACATAGCTCCACATCCGGTAATTGCGCGCAAACGGTTCTTCCGTTGCGTCGACATAGAAGCCGGCGCCGAGCCCGAAATCATAAGCGTTGGCGGCATCGCCGGGCACGCCTTCGCCGCGCGGGCTGGTGTCGGGGGCTACGAAGATCAGCCCCAATTCGGCACAGGTGCTGCGGAATTCGCCCTTCTCCGTCACATTGGCTTGGGTGCAGGTCAGGCCCGAGAGATACCAGACCACCGGCAGCTTGGCGCCATCCTGATGCGGCGGCACATAGACCGAAAATGTCATGTCGGTTTTGGTCTCGCGGCTGGCGTGCCGATAGACGCCCTGCACGCCGCCATAGGATTTGTTCTGCGAAACGGTCTGGATTGTCATGATTTTCGGACTCCGGCGCTATGCGACGCTCATTCAAGCCACGCCGCTCTCGATCGCGAGCCGCACCAGTTCCGCAGACGTTCGTACCCCAAGTTTCTGGCGCATGATCGATGACGTATTGGCGATCGTCTTGTACGACGAATGAACCATCCATGCGATCTCTGAAAGACTTCTTCCGGCGCTGAGCAGGCGCAGGATCTCCATCTCGCGCGCGGTCAGCTTCGATAGCGGGCTCTTGGCGAACGAAGGTCCGGCAAACGCGATGCTCCGGGCGATCGCGGGCGGCAGGTACGTCCCGTCATTGCCCACTTCGCGGATCGCCTCCACGAGGTCGTAGGGATCCCCGGTCTTGGCGACATAGCCCTTGGCGCCGATCTCGATCGCGCGCGCGGCGAAGATCGGGTCGTCGTTCATGCTGAACATGATGATCCTCGCCGATCCGTCGCGCGCCAGGATGCGGCGCGCCAGCTCAAAGCCGGACACGGTCGGCAGATTGATATCGATGACGCAAATATGGGGATATTTGGCGGCGAAAACCTTTTCGCCGCTTTCGGCATCCGCAGCTTCCAGGATCACCATTTCAGGGTCGTTGGCGAACAGCGCGCGACATCCGGAAGCGACAATCGGATGATCATCGACGATGAGAACGCGCGTCAGTTTGGCTTTCGCGGGTGGTTTGCGCCGGGTTGCGATGTTGCGTTGCATCAGACTGACCTGCCGGCGACCCGTGGCCGCGATACTCTCTTTGCCAATCATGCATCCGCGGCAAGATTGCTGTACGCTTCAATTAGATAGCCGCGTTTTCTGGATGTCAACGCCGCTCGTGATGAGGCCCCGCCGCAGCGCGGTACTGGATGAATATGATGTGGCAGAAATTGTCCTTACGCAGCCGGCTGAGCCTGCTGCTCGCGCTCGTTCTAGCACTTGGTCTCGCCATCAACATCACGCGGCTCGTGCTGGAGGCCGGTCCGCGGGTTCAGGCGGAAGATCAAAGCGTCATACGGCTGGCGCGCGAATTCATCGAAACCCTGGTCGTCGGCCTGAACGAAACACCCGACGCGGAGGCAAGGCTTGGCCGGATTGTCGGCGATCTCAACCGGCTGCGTCACGTCTCCATCACGCTGCGGCACGACGGAGCCAAGGCCGAGCCGCCGGCGAACGATGGCGCGGAGGTTGAGAGCGGGCCGCAGTCGGTGCCCGGCTGGTTCGTTGCGCTAGTGCATCCGGAAAAGACCGCCGTGAATGTGCCGATCACCGTCAACGGAAAACCCGCATCGCTGCTGATTACGTCGCATCCCGACGACGAGATGGCCGAGATCTGGGACGGAATCGTGACTTAACTGCTGGTCGGCTCGGCGATCGCGGTCGTTCTGTTTCTGATCACGTTCATGGTTGTCAGCCGGGCGCTGGCGCCGATCGAGACGCTGTCGGAGGCGATGACCCAAATCGAATCCGGCCATTATGACACGCGGGTGGAACCGGATGGCCCGCCGGAGCTCGCCGCGATCTGCAACAAGCTGAACCATCTGGCGGGAACGTTGGGAGACGCGGTCGACGAAAAGCGGCGGCTCGCCGAGCGCGTGGTGTCGCTGCAGGACGTCGAACGCAAGGAGATCGCGCGCGAACTGCACGACGAGTTCGGGCCCTATCTGTTTGCATTGCGGGCGCATGCCAGCGCGCTGACGCGGATGGCGGACAGCAGCCAACCGAACATTGGCAGTTTGCGGAAGCACGGCGGCGCGATTTTGGAACAGATCAATGCCTTGCAGCAATTCAATCGACGGGTGCTCGAGAAACTGCGTCCGCCGGGATTGAGCGAGCTTGGCCTTGGCGAAGCGCTCGGGGCGCTGTTGCGCCTGTGGGGCGAGTCGCATCCCGACGTGGTGATCGAAACCGCGATTTCGCCTGAGCTGGGCGAGCGCGGCGAGACCGCCGATCTCACCATCTACCGCACCATTCAGGAGGCGCTGACCAATGTTTTCCGCCACGCCGGCGCCACTTGCGTCAACGTGTCGATCGAACCGGCTGAGCTCTGGGGCGCGACGGGAACGAGCCGTGGCGGCGCGCTGGTGCGGGTGCGCGACAACGGCGGCGGATTGCGGCCGGATCACCGGCTCGGCCTTGGCTTGACCGGGATGCACGAGCGTATCCTAGCGCTGGGCGGCACGCTGACGGTCGCCTCGGGCGAGGGCGGAGTCACCGTGGAAGCCCTGGTTCCCAATGACTTGCGTGTGTGATCGGGAATTATTCCCGATCGATTCGGGACCTTTTAATGCTGCGCCACGCCACCCGCACATTACACTCACCGCGACTGACCGGCGGGGACGCTTACGCAGCCGGAATGGAATGGGACGAGGCAATGGGCGCGCGTTTCCCGACGATCGGGATCCTCTCGATATGTCTGATTTCCGGCAACTCCGGCGCGCAGGCCGAGGACGCGCACGGGACCACCGATGTTTTGCCCACCATCGAAGTGTCGGCGCCGCGGACCACCACCAAACCCGGCCAGGCCCGAAATCCGCGCCCGGTCGCGCAAAATGTGCGACGGGTCTTCATCTATCCGACCGCGCCGACGGTGAGCCCGGGCTCCGGCATGGATGTCGACAAGGTGCCGGCCAGTATCAACGCGATCGGCGCCGCCCAGATCCAGCGCACGGACTCGCTCAACATCACTGACGCGCTGCAGCAGCAGGTACCCGGCGTCGTCGTCAACGAAGTCAGCGGCAATCCATTCCAGCCGACCCTTGAATTCCGCGGCTTCGTCGCTTCGCCGGTCGCCGGCACGCCGCAGGGACTTGCGGTGTATCAGAACGGCGTGCGCGTCAACGAAGCCTTCGGCGACACCGTCAACTGGGATCTGATTCCGACCGCGGCGATCAGGTCGGTCACCGTGGTAACCAACAATCCCGCCTTCGGCCTCAACGCACTGGGCGGCGCGGTCAACGTGCTGATGAAGGACGGCTTCAACTACAAGGGCGCCGAGATCGACACCATGGGCGGCTCGTTCGGGCGGATCCAGAGTTCGGCGCAGTGGGGCAAGCAGATCGACAATTTCGCGGTCTATGGCGCGCTCGAGGGATTGCACGACAACGGCTTTCGCAATTTCTCGCCGTCGGATGTCCGCCGCTTCTACGGCGATGTCGGCTACCGCTTCGAAGGCAACGAGTTTCACGTCAATATGGGCGTCGCCGACAACAAGTTCGGCGCGTCCGCGACCGTGCCGGTTGAACTGCTGCAGCAATATTGGGGCGCGACCTACACCACGCCGCAGACCACCAACAACCGTGTCGGCTACCTGAATTTCACCGGCAAGGTCGAGGCGACGCCGACCTGGACCATCGACGCCGCCGCGCATGTGCGCGCGTTCGAGCAGAAGGCGGTCGACGGCAATCCGACCGGCGCCCAGCCCTGCGCCGCCGACGCGACGCTGCTGTGCTTTGGCGACGACAGTACCCCCGCCAACGGCCTCAACGGCGCCCAACTCGCCAACCCGTTCCCGACGGGGGCTGTGCTCGGAGAAATCGACACCACGCAAACCCGCTCGGTGTCGACCGGGGCGACGCTGCAGGCCACCAACACCGACCAGCTGTTCGGGCATAACAATCACTTCATGGTCGGCGGCAGTTTCAATTCCAGCGTCACCCGTTTCTCGGCCGCCGCGGAATTGGGCACGATCGGTACAAACTATGTCGTCAGCGGCAGCGGCATCTTTCTCGGCCAGTCCGGCGATCCCGTCTCCATCGGTCCGGTCGCGCTGCGCACCACCAACCGCTACAGCGGGCTCTATGCAATGGACACGTTCGACGTCACCGACAAATTCTCGATCACGGGGGGCGGGCGGTTCAACCTCGCCCAGATCGAACTCGAGGACCAGATCGGCTCCGCGCTCAACGGCAGCGACACGTTCAAGCGTTTCAATCCGGTCATAGGCGGTACCTACAAGATCACGCCTGATGTGACCGCCTATGCCGGCTATTCGGAAGCCAACCGCGCGCCGACTCCGCTGGAACTGGGCTGCGCCGACCCCGCGCATCCCTGCATCATCGCGGCATTCCTGGTCTCTGACCCTCCGCTGAAACAGGTAGTGTCGCGCACCGTCGAAGCCGGATTCCGCGGCACCAGGGAATTGAGCATCGGCACGCTCGGATGGAAAATCGGCGCCTTCCGCGCCACAAACAACGACGACATCCTCGCCATTCCGAGCCCGGTGCTGCAGGGCTTTGGCTATTTCCAGAACGTCGGCTCGACCCGCCGCCAGGGCCTCGAGACGCAGGTCACGCTGACGTCGAAAACCGTGCAGCTCTACGCCAGCTACGCGCTGGTCGATGCGCGCTTCCTCGATAGTCTGCTGGTCGGCTCCAACTCGCCGTTCGCCGACGCCAACGGCAACGTCCAGATCTTGCCGGGCAACCGGATCCCGGCAATCCCGCGCAACCGCGTCAAGGCCGGCATCGACTATTCGATCACCGACGCGCTCAAGATCGGCGGCGACGCGCTGTGGGTCGGCAGCCAGTATTTCGTCGGCGATGATTCCAACCAGGCACAGCGGCTGCCGTCCTATGCCGTCTTCAACGTCCACACTTCATATCAAATCAACAAGACGTTCCAGATCTACGGCCGCATCGACAATCTCTTCGACAATCGCTACGCGACCTACGGCACGTTCTTCGATACCACCGCCGTGCCCAATTTCGCCAATGGCGGCGCGGCCTTCACCGACCCGCGCTCGGTCAGCCCGGCGCGGCCGCGCGCCTTCTATGCGGGGCTGAAGGCGACGTTCTGAAATTGCTGGATCCGGTCTATTTAGATTTGTTCCACGCGATAAAGCCGATCCATCCGAGTACGACCGCCGCAACGATCCAGACCACGATGACGGCGATCATTCCGGCCCGGCTCACCGGACGCTGCCCGGCCTCGTCGGCCCTGGCGCGGCACTCGGCCATGACCTCGCCGGGGATCAGCGACACCACGAGCCAGATGCCCAGGGGTACGATGACGAGATCGTCGAGATAGCCGACGACCGGGATGAAGTCCGGAATGAGATCGATCGGCGACAGCGCATAGGCGGCAACGGCGACACCGAGAACTTTTGCATACCACGGCACGCGCGGATCGCGCGACGCGAGATAAATCGCGTGACTGTCCCGCTTGAGGTTTTTTGCCCAATGTTTGATGCGGGTGAACATCGCGTTTTGTGTCTCAGAAGGCCGGACGGAGGGTCGTCCATCATATCAGCGGGAAACATCCATCAACGCCGGGCGTTTTGCGCGACGGGTGAAGGACACCGTCGAGTGGCGCTTGCGTACGGCTGCGCGGCCTGGCCGAATTGCGCGGCGCCATCCGCACCATCGAGCATGCCGGTTGAGAAATCGATTGGGGGCGGCGTAACGCGTGACGCAAAATGTCGAAGCGCTATCGGTCTTTCCCGGCGGCCTTGATCGCCAGCGACAGGCTGAGTTTGGTCTGTTCCGCCATATCCTCGACCAGTTCTTCGCGCGTGATGTGGCCAACCTGCCCAGAGAGCAGCCCCTGTTCCGCCAGCATCACCACGCCGTGCACCGCGGCCCAGATTTTCAGGGCATGCTGTTCGCGCAACAATCCGACAGCGGGCGCTTCGAGGGCCTCCAGCGCCAGACCAAAGGTTTCCATCGCGGCGGTGTGAAGCTCGGTGCCCTTTGGCGCGCAGGCCATCGTGCGTGAGGCGAACATCAGCCGGTAAATGCCGTTGCGGCGAAGGCCGAAATCCAGCATGGCGAGCGCAAAGCACGACAGCTTCGAACGCTTCGACGGCGTTGCGATCGACTCGCGAAGGATGGCGCTGAACTGGCGGAAGGCCTCGGCCGTCACCGCGGTCAGCAGCGTCTCGCGGTCGGCAAAATGCCGGTAGGGGGCGGGTTGCGAGACGCCGAGCTTCTTCGCCAGCGCGCTGATGCTGATGGCCTCGGGGCCGCCAAGCTCCACCTGCTGGAGCGCAGCCTGAACCAGGGCATCCCTGAGATCCCCATGGTGGTAGGTATTGAGCGGTTTACGGGCGGGGCGGGACGACATTCAGTGTTATGATCTATAACTTTTCGCTTGACAGCACAACCGCGGACCGAATGTAATATGGTATAACTTCGGGTGTGGCGCCGACCGGCCCGCCCGATCAAATCGACACGGGGAAATGCGCGCGGCCAACTGCGCGTGACAAGGGGAAGCCAGACCATGTCCGGAAAGCTGAAGATCCGCGTCCACCAGGACAAATGTCAGGGACATGCGCGCTGCAAATCGCTGGCGCCGGAACTGTTCGATCTTGACGAATTCGGCAACGCGCACGAAATCGGCGATGGCACCGTGCCCGCCGGTCTGGAGGACAAGGCCTGGCTGGCGCATTCCAATTGTCCGGAAATCGCGATCGAGATCACCGAGGAATGAACCGGCCTAGCAACCAGGCAATCCGTCCAATATCGATCTGAGCGAACCAAGCAGAGGAAATTGCCCGATGTCCAATTCTGCCAACGTACTGCCCGAACATCCCCCGGTGACCGACTGGGCCCGCGATTTCGACCACACTGATCCGCGCTGGACCGAGAATCCGTTCCCGATCTGGGACGAGTTGCGCGCCCACAGTCCGGTGGTCCACACCGACCGCTTTCTCGGTTGCTACATGCCGACCACCTATCAGGCGGTGAAGGAAATCGCCTACGACACCGAGCATTTCTCCTCGCGCCGCGTCATCGTTCGCGACGAGCGGCCGGAGGTGACGCGGAACGCCGCCCCGCCGATCACCTCCGATCCTCCGGAGCACAAGCCGGCCAAGCAATTGCTGCTGCCGCCTTTCACGCCGGATGCGATGAAAAAGCTGGAGCCGCGGGTTCGCGCGATCTGCAACGAATTGATCGACGAGTTCATCGCCGACGGCGGTTGCGACGCGGCGGCGCGCTACACCAAGTACATTCCAGTGCGCGCCATCGCCCATATGCTCGGCATTCCCGAACAGGACAGCGATCGCTTCATCACCTGGATCCACATGATCCTCGAGCTCGGCATCAAGGACGAGCGGATGCTGATGCAGGCGGTGCAGGAGATGACCGAATATTTCGCCGGCCATATCGAAGATCGCAAACAACGTCCGACCGACGATTTGATCTCGACGCTGATGAACGCCAGGGACAAGAATGGCCAGCCGCTCGACGACGCCCATGTGCTCGGTTCGCTGCGGCTGCTGTTGATCGCCGGCATCGACACCACCTGGAGCGCGATCGGCGCGTCCATGTGGCATCTTGCTAAGACGCCGTCGGACCGCGAGCGCCTGATCGCGGAGCCGGAATTGATGCCGGTCGCGATCGAGGAATTGCTGCGGGCCTATTCGCCGGTGACGATGGCGCGCGAGGTGATGAAGGAAACGACGATCAGTGGTTGCCCGGTCAAGCCCGGCAACATGGTGCTGCTGTCGTTCCCTGCCGCCAACCGCGATCCCGCTGTCTTCCCGGATGCCGACAAGGTCGTGATCGACCGCAAGGAGAACCGCCACGCCGCCTTCGGGCTCGGCATTCACCGCTGCGTCGGCTCCAACCTCGCGCGCATGGAGATGACGGTCGCGATCGAGGAATGGCTGAAGCGCATCCCTGAGTTCCGGCTCGACCCGGCCGGCCAGGTCACATGGTCGCAAGGCACCGTGCGCGGGCCGCGTCAGCTTCCGATCCTGTTCGGGAAGGCCTGAGCGGCCGTTCCTCGCGTTTCCGTGCGCCGTCGGACCGACGGCGCTGGCCTCGACCCGCCGCCATCAAAGCAATTCGTTGCTTGCGGGTTCGCCGTGAACCGGTCTTCATTCAATGGGCCTGGTTTCGCGCGCGATACGTCAGAACTCAGCAGCCGTGAGCGCGACTGCGCGCGGTCTCCTCAACTATCGGTGAGCGGGCGCCGGCGTTGCAGCTAGTTCAGGCCGGCGCGGCGAAATGCTTCCAGATAATGCTCGCGGTCGGCGGCGTGCTTGAACGGCATATTGGCCGCGATCCAGGCCAGCGAGAAATTGGGCTGCGCGCGTCGCAGCGCGTCGAGCGCGGAAGTGGCGACATCGGCGTGTCCGCTCATGGCGGCAGCGGCGCACAGCATGCGGTAGCCGCCGACATGATCGCTGCGCAGCCGAATGCTCGCGCGTGCCAGCCGCATCGCCTGCGCATAATCGTGTCCGACGAACTGGGCGTAGGCGGCCATGCCATTGTAAATCGCCGAAAACGGATCGCGCGGGCTGAGGCGCAGCGCCCGGGCGGTGGCGGCGCCGGCGTCCTGCCAGCGGCCGCAAAACGCCAGCGCGAGACCGTACACGCTCTGGGCCAGCGCAAAGTTCGGGTTGAGGCTCAGCGCAAGCTCGAACTCGGCAAGTAAATCGTCGAAGCGCCGCAGCAGCACATGAACGCAGCCCAGCGCGAGGTGCGCCCAGGGGTCCTCGCTGTCGGCACGGATCGCCGCCAGCGCCGCGCGTTCAGCGAGCGGAACGGCAACGGCCATATCGGCCCAGCCATTATAGGCGCAGAAGGCATGGCTGGTGGCGAGAACGCCGAGCGCCTGGCCGTAGCCGGGATCGATCGCGATCGCCTTCTCCAGTAACTCCTGTGCGACGACATAGTCGGGCTGCGTGAGACGCCAGAAGTGGGACAGCGCCCGCATCACCAGACCCCAGGCGTCCATGCTGTCAGGCGGCCGGCGCCTGGCATGGAAATTTTCCGCGGCAAAGAGTTGCGGTTCGATTGAGGCGGTGATCGCCTCGGTGATCTCGTCCTGCACGGCGAACACGTCGGCGAGGCCGCGATCGTAACGTTCCGCCCAGAGATGGCTGCCGGTGGCAACGTCATTGAGCTGGGCGGTGATGCGGACGCGGTCGCCATCCTTGCGCACGCTGCCTTCGATTACGTAACCGACCCCGAGCTCGGCGCCGATCTGCCGGATATTGACGGACTTGCCGCGATAGACAAACGACGAGTTGCGCGCGACTACGAAGAACCAGCGCAGCCTGGACAGCGCGGTAATGATGTCCTCGCTGATGCCGTCGGAGAAATAATCCTGCTCGGGATCGTCGCTCATGTTGACGAAGGGCAGTACGGCGATAGCGGGGCGGTCGGGCAGCGCCAATGTCGGCTGTTGCTCCTCCCTGAGCTCGTTCGGGCGCAACTCGGTGGCAGGCGCCGCCGCTTCGTCGTCTTCCGGGTGCAGGCGCACGGCGCCGACGAAACGATGGCCTTTGCGCGCTATCGTGCGGATCAGGGTCTGGCGCTGGCCGTCATCGCCCAGCGCCTTGCGTGCCGCGTAGATGCGGCTTGTCAGGTTTGCATCCGACACGGCGCGGCCGCACCAAACCGAAGCGATGAGATCGTCCTTGCTGACGACGCGATCGCGGTTCTGAATCAGGTGAACCAGCAGATCGAGCACCTGTGGCTCGATCGCAATCAATTCAAGACCGCGACGCAGCTCGCGGCGCGCGGTATCCAGCACATGATCGGCAAAAAGAAATTGCACGCCAGTATCCTTAAAATCGGATCGGCACGACCGGCGCCGCAATTGATCTGAAAAAAGCGAGGCGGCATCCTATGCGTTTGCGTTCGCGGTCGCCGCTCGTTGGCCGCGCCCGAAGGCCGGGCGGGTAACGGCCCGTGCATTAGCACACCACGCACAGGAAATCTGAAGGTTCTCTTCAGCAGAATTCACGGCGGTCTAAAGCCCGGCTTCAAGTCTTCACGGCAACTCGCGGCTAAGCAACCACCCGAGGGACTTAGACCTTTAGAAGGATGACGACTTATGGCTACCCAAGCGACATTTTCCCAAGGGACTGGCGTGTTGTCGGTGATTGACGACGGTATCGGTAACACCATCGTGACCAGCCGCGATGCTGCCGGTAACATTCTCGTCAACGGCGGTGCCGTGCCGGTAGAGGGCGATCGACCGACCGTCGCCAACACCGGATTGATCCAGGTGTTCGGCCAGGGCGGCAACGATACGATTGCGCTCGACGAAACCAACGGCGCGCTCCCCGCCGCGCTGCTATTCGGCGGTGCGGGCAATGACACCTTGATCGGCGGCTCCGGCAACGACCAGTTGTTCGGTGGCGCGGGTAACGACATCCTCGAGGGCAAGGGCGGCGACGACCTGCTGTTCGGCGGCGACGGCAACGACACGCTGATCGGCGGCACCGGCAACGACCAGATGTTTGGCGGCGCCGGCAACGATCTGATGATCTGGAATCCGGGTGAGGGCACCGACCTGATGGAGGGCGGCGACGGCACCGATACCGCGCAGGTCAATGGCGGCAACGGCGCCGAAGTGTTTACGCTCACGGCCAACGGAACCCGCGTGCGTTTCGATCGTATCAGCCCGGCGCCGTTTTCGCTCGACATCGGCACCACCGAGAACTTTGTGCTCAACATGAATGGCGGCGACGACGTCTTCACCGCAGGCAACGGCCTCGCACCTCTCATCAACGTTACGGTCGACGGCGGCGCCGGCAACGACGCCATCACCGGCGGTGACGGCAACGATACGCTGCTTGGCGGCGACGGCAACGACGTCATCACCGGCGGCCGCGGCAACGACACCCTGCTCGGCGGCAGCGGCGACGACACTTTCATCTGGAATCCGGGCGACGGCAGCGACAAAGTCGAAGGCGGCGACGGTACCGACACGCTGGTGTTCAATGGCGCCAACGTCAACGAGAACATCAACATTACCGCCAACCACGGGCGTGTGAAGTTCACCCGCGACGTCGGCAACGTCACGATGGATCTCAACGGCATCGAGCAGATCGACTTCAACGCACGTGGCGGCGCCGACAATATCAATGTCGGCGACCTCACCGGAACCGGTGTCACCCAGGTCGCGATCGACCTCGCGGCGACACCCGGCAGTGGTACGGGCGACGGCGCGGCGGATACCGTGACTGTCAACGGCACCAACGGCAGCGACAACATTCAGGTGTCGGGAACCGGAGGCTCGGTCACGGTCACCGGCCTGCCTGCAACGGTTTCCCTTGCCGGCTCCGAGGGCGCCAACGACCAGCTCATCGTCGAAGGTGGTAACGGCAACGACGTCATCAATGCTGCCGGCCTTGCCGCCGGCGGCATCGGCCTCACCATCGACGGCGGTGCCGGCAACGACACTATCACCGGCAGCCAGGGCAACGACACGTTGATCGGCGGTGCCGGCAATGACGTCGTCACCGGTGGTCGCGGCAACGATGTCGCGTTGCTTGGCGACGGCAACGACACGTTTATCTGGAACCCGGGTGACGGCAGCGATCTGGTCGAGGGCGGGGCCGGCACCGATACGCTTGTGTTCAACGGCTCCAACGCGCCGGAGAATATCGACATCTCGGCCAATGGCTCGCGGGCAAGACTGTTCCGCGACGTCGGCAACGTCACCATGGACCTCAACGGCATCGAGCATATCCAGCTCGCAACGCTGGGCAGCGCCGACACCGTCACGGTCAACGACCTCACCGGTACCGACGTCAAGCAGGTCGCCATCGATCTGTCGGCGACGCCGAGCAGCGGGCAGGGCGACGCGCAGCCCGACACCGTGATCGTCAACGGCACTGCTGGCGACGATCACATCAGTGTCGTCAGCAGCGGCTCATCGATCGTCGTCAACGGTCTGGCGGCGCAGGTGACGATCAAGGGCTTCGACGCCGGCACCGACTCGCTCGTCGTCAATGGATTGGGCGGCGACGACATCATCAATGCTTCCGGGCTTCACGCCGGCCAGGTCAACCTCACCATCAACGGCGGCGATGGCAACGACACCATCACCGGCAGCGCGGGCAACGACACCGTCATTGGCGGGCGCGGCAACGACGTGGTGAACATGGGTGCCGGCGACGACACCTTCGTCTGGAACCCCGGCGATGGCAGCGACACCGTCAACGGCGGTGCGGGGAACGACACGCTCCTGTTCAACGGCGCCAATGTCAACGAGAACATCGATATCTCGGCGAATGGCGGACAGGCGATCTTTACCCGCGACGTCGCGGCCATTTCGATGAGCCTCGACAATATCGAGACCATCGATTTCAACGCCTTGGGCGGCGCGGACACCATCACGGTGAACGACCTGTCCAAGACCGATGTGAAGCACGTCGCCATCGACCTGTCGTCGACGCCAGGCAGCGGCGTCAGCGACGGCCAGCCGGACACGATCGTCATCAATGGCACCAATGCCGACGACGTGATCAACATCACCGAGAGCAACGGTGTGGTCACGGTGTCGGGTCTGGCTACCGACGTGACGATCGCTGGTTTCGATTCCAGCGATCGCATCGTCATTAATGGACTCGGTGGTGACGACATCATCAACGCCTCCACGCTTCCGGCCGGCATATTGATCACCGAAAATGGTGGCGATGGTGCCGACGTTCTGCTGGGAGGTGCCGGTAACGACACGCTCAGTGGCGGCGCCGGAGATGACATCCTGAACGGCGGCGGAGGACAGGACATCCTTGACGGAGGAACCGGCAACAACATCCTCCTTCAGGCGCCCGTGAACCGCAGCGGCGCGGCAATTGAGGCCTCGCCGGCCTCGAGTGCGGCGCTGTTGGGTCAGTTCATGGCGTCGAGCTTCGTCTCGGCGGGTGAAGGGCTCGGCGCGGTGCCGATCGCCGATCCGTCGGCCAGCCAGCATCCGCAGTTGGCGCAGCCGCACGCCTGATGCGACCTAGCCCTGGAGAGCACCCATGAGCACCGAAACGGACAGCGCGAGACCGGCCGATCCTGGTCTTGCAGCCCTTGTGACGCTGCTGCATCTCCAGGGCGTTGCCGCCGATGCCGGACAGATCGCGCATCGGCTGGGAACGGACAAGATCGGCGCACCGGAGATGCTCCGGTGCGCCGGGGAACTGGGGCTCAAGGCCCGGGCCTATCGGACCGAGTGGTCGCGGCTGGCCAGCACACCCTTGCCCGCAATCGCACGCTTGCGCGATGGCGGATTTCTGTTGATTGCCAAGGCCGACGCGGGCAGGGTTCTGGTCCAGTCGCCGCTGGCGCCCCGGCCCGTGTTGATGACACGGGACGAACTCACGGCCGTCTGGGACGGTGGGTTGATCCTGATGACCCGCCGCGCCGGATTGTCCGATGTCACCCGCCGGTTCGACATCACCTGGTTTCTGGGGGCAATCCATAAATATCGCCGCCTGCTGGGCGAGGTGCTGCTCGGCTCGTTCTTCCTGCAGCTGCTCGGCCTGGTCTCGCCGCTGTTTTTTCAGGTCGTCATCGACAAGGTGCTGGTGCACCGGTCCCTGAGCACCCTCGATGTCCTCGTCCTCGGACTTGTAACCGTCTCGATTTTCGAAACCGTGCTGGGAATCCTGCGGACCTATCTGTTCTCGCACACCACCAACCGGATCGACGTCGAGCTCGGGGCGCGGCTGTTTCGGCACCTGCTGGCGTTGCCGATGGCCTATTTCCAGGCACGACGCGTCGGCGACTCCGTAGCGCGGGTGCGCGAACTCGAGAACATCCGCAATTTCCTCACCAGCTCGGCACTGACTCTCGTCATCGACCTGTTGTTCACCTTCGTCTTCCTGGGCGTGATGTTCTTCTACTCGCCATTGTTGACCTGGATCGTGCTCGGCTCGTTCCCGTTCTATATCGCGATATCGGCTGGCGTTACGCCGCTGTTCCGGCGCCGGCTGAGCGAGAAATTCCAGCGCGGCGCCGAGAACCAGGCGTTTCTGGTCGAGAGCGTGACCGGAATCGAGACACTCAAAGCCATGGCGGTCGAGCCGCAGATGCAGCGGCGCTGGGAAGAGCAACTCGCCGGCTACGTCGCTGCGAGTTTTCGGGTGCTCAGCCTCGGCAACAGCGCCAGCCAGACCGTACAGCTCGTCAGCAAGATCGTCACTGCGAGCATCCTCTATTTCGGCGCCAAGCTCGTCATCGACGGCAGCCTGTCGGTCGGTGAACTGGTCGCCTTCAACATCCTGGCCGGCCGCGTCAGCGCGCCGGTGCTGCGTCTCGCCCAGATTTGGCAGGATTTCCACCAGGCGCGGCTGTCGATTGCGCGGCTGGGCGATATCCTCAACACCACCGCCGAGCCGACCTATTCGGCGGGGCGCGCGCGATTGCCGGCGATCCGCGGCGACATCAAATTCGACCACGTCTCGTTCCGCTATCGCATCGACGGTCAGGAAGTGCTCCATGATGTCAGCTTCGAGGTGCCGTCCGGCCAGACGGTCGGCATCGTCGGTCCCTCGGGCTCTGGCAAGAGCACGTTCGCAAAACTGGTCCAGCGCCTTTACGTCCCGGAGCGCGGACGCGTGCTGGTGGACGGGATGGACCTCGCGATGGCTGACCCGGCTTGGCTGCGCCGCCAGATCGGCGTCGTTCTGCAGGAGAATGTGCTGTTCAACCGCTCGGTGCGCGACAATATCGCGCTCGCCGATCCCGCGATGCCGATGGAACGCGTCATCGCGGCGGCACGACTTGCGGGGGCGCACGAATTCATCCTCGAGCTGACCGAAGGCTACGACACCGTGGTCGGTGAGCGCGGCTCGACGCTTTCGGGCGGCCAGCGGCAGCGCATCGCGATTGCGCGTGCCCTCGTCACCGATCCGCGCATCCTGATCTTCGACGAAGCCACCAGCGCCCTCGACTATGAAAGCGAGCGCATCGTTCAGCAGAACATGAGGGACATCGCCAAGGGGCGGACGGTGCTGATCATCGCGCACCGGCTCTCGACGGTGCGAACGGCGGACCGCATCGTCACGCTCGATCGCGGCCGCCTGGTCGAGGACGGCAGCCACGACGCGCTGATCAAAACCGGCGGCCGTTATGCATCGCTGCATCGGTTGCAAGGAGGGTTGCATGAAGCCGGCTGAAGCAGCCATCGTTGACCCGTCCACGCCACGCGTGATTCCGTTCCGGCGTATGCAGCAGCGGCGGCGCGAGGAGCTGGCATTCCTGCCGGCGGCGCTCGAAATCGTGGAAACGCCGCCCTCGCCAATCAAGCGTGCGATCGGCGCGGTCATCATCGTGCTGTTCTGTACGGCGCTGGTCTGGGCCTGGTGGGGCACCATCGACATCGTTGCGTCGGCGCCTGGAAAGATCCTGCCGGGCGGCCGGGTCAAGGTGATCCAGCCGTTCGAGACCGGGGTGGTGCGTTCGATCAAGGTGCAGGACGGGCAGGCGGTCAGGGCAGGTGATGTCCTGATCGAGCTCGATCCGACCGCCAACGAGGCCGAACGCGATCACTTGCGCAACGACCTGCTGGCCGAGCGGCTCAACATCGCGCGCCTGCGCGCGGCACTTGCCGGCGGCGACGATCCCGCGGCTGATTTCGTTGCTCCCGCCGGCGCGGACCCCGAACTGGTTGCGACCCAGCGCCAGCTCTTGCTCAACCAGGTGACCGAGCACCGCGCCAAGATCGCCGCACTCCTGCGTCAGCAGGCGCAGAAGGAAGCCGAGCAGGCGACGACAGCGGCGACCATCCACAAGCTCGAGACGATCATTCCGGTGGTCCAGTCGCGCGTCGACATCCGCAAGACGCTGGTGGAGAAGGAACTCGGCTCGAAGCTGAGCTATTTCGAGGTGCTCCAGCTGTTGGTCGAGCAACAGGAGGAATTCAGCGTTCAAAAGAGCCATCTGCAGGAGACCGAGGCGGCGATCGCCGCGATTCGCGAGACCCGCGGCCAGGCGATGGCGGAATATCGGCATACGCTCTCCGACGAACTGGCCAAGGCCGAGCAGAAGACAAGCGGACTGGCCCAGGACCTGATCAAGGCCGAGCAGAGGACCAAACTTCAGCTGTTGAGCGCGCCCGTCGACGGCGTGGTGCAGCAACTTGCGGTCCATACGATCGGCGGCGTGGTGACACCAGCGCAGTCCCTGCTGGTGGTGGTGCCGAGCGACAGCCGGCTCGAGATCGAAGCCATGGTATCGAACCACGACATCGGTTTCATCCATGCAGGCCAGCAGGCCGAGATCAAGATCGATACCTTCAACTTCACCCGTTACGGCCTGTTGCACGGCGAGGTGCTCTCGGTGTCGCAGGATGCCGTCATCCGCGACCGGCAACAGGACCGCCCCAATGACCGCCAACTGGGGACGCCGAACGACAGCAGCGAGCCGAAAGGCCAGGAATTGAATTACAGCGCACGTATCTCGCTCGACCGCACCCAAATGCAGGTCGACGACAGAATGGTCAATCTGTCGCCCGGCATGGCGGTGACCGTGGAAATCAAGACGGGATCGCGAACGATCCTGAGCTATTTGCTGTCGCCGCTGCTGCGGTACCGGCAGGAAACGTTGCGGGAACGATGAAGGCTCCGCGCGCAGTCGCAAAGAAATAACATTGAACAGTCAGGATATTCCATGAACCGCTTGTCGAAATTATTGTTTGGCGCTGCTTCGATTGTTATCGCCTTGTCGGCCGCCGAGGCATCGGCGCAAGTGCCGTTGATCTCGCTCGGCGAGATTGTGCTCGTCGAGCTTCATGCGGAAGGCGCTCAGATCTACGAGTGCAAACCCGATTCCGCCAAATCCGTAGCGGGAGTGCCGGCGCTGACGTGGCAATTTCTCGAACCGGTCGCGACCCTGTTCGTTGATGGAAAATCGGTGGGCCGGCACGGTGCCGGGCCGAATTGGGATCATATCGATGGCAGTGGCGTGAAGGGCAAGGTGACGGCAAGCGCCCCCGGCGCGACGTCAAAGGATATCCCGTGGCTTAAACTCGAAGTGAGCGACCGTCGCGGCAAAGGTATACTGTCCGATGCCACGACCGTCCTGCGCATCGACACCAACGGAGGACTTGCGGAGGGATCGTGTGGACGCGCGGGCGAACATCTCAGCGTCGCCTATGCCGCGGATTACGTTTTCCTGCGCAAGGGTGAGTGATGCGGGAACCGCGGCTGCTTGGGCGAGCCATTATGAAGGCGGATCACGAGACTGTCAGCATCAGGCCAGCCTATGCTCGCGAGCGGCGCGTGATCGAGAGTTTTTCGCAATTCTATAGTTACGACTTTTCGGAGATGGAGGCGGCCTGCTCCAGCAACCTGGAATTCGGCGATCACGGCGGCTATCCGCCGCTTCCGGGCATCGACAGCTATTGGCGCATCGAAGGCTTTCGTCCACTGCTGATCCGCGTGGAGCAAAGGCTGGCCGGTTTCAGCTTGATCAACACAAGTTCACACCGCGGCGGCAGGGTTGAGCACAACATGGCGGAATTTTTCGTGGCGCGAAAATATCGGCGCCGCGGCGTTGCGACGGAAGCTGTCCGCCAGATCCTGAATTTGTATCCGGGGCAGTGGGAGATTGCCGTTGCAAAGCGCAATACGGCGGCGATGGCATTTTGGCCGCATGCCATCGCGGCGGCGCCGAACTTCAGCCAGCTTGTCCGGCCTGAAGGCGACGGCGAGCATTGGCGCGGGCCGATCTGGAGCTTCCGAACCGTGCCTTTTGGGGTCGACACATGAAGTGGTATGCGGGAGGGGCATATTTGGCGCTGGTGCTGGTGGCCGTGAGCGAGCTGGTTTTCGCGCAAGAGCGAACGGTCATGCTGCCCTTGAACGATGTTTCGCAGCTCGAACTGCGTCATGTGACGGCAACCGCGGTCCGCTATCGCGACAGCGAGGCGCTCGAGGTCCGGCTCGCCGGCCCGTATCGCGGCCCCGATATGGACACCTTCGCCTACATTCCCGACCTGGATTTCCACAACGGCACCATCGAGGTGGATGTCGCCGGCTCTTTGCTGCCGAGTTCGTTGAGCGGCGCGCGCGGATTCATTGGGATCGCCTTTCGGATCGATGCGGCCGGCGGAAGCTTTGCGAGCGAGGGCTTCTATATCCGCCCGACCAATGGCCGGGCCGACGATCAGGTGCGCCGCAATCATTCGACGCAATATTTTTCCTATCCAGGTTATGACTTCGATCGGCTGCGGCGCGAATCCCCGGGCAGATATGAATCATATGCGGACGTCGTGGCCGACGAATGGACCCACCTTCGCATTGAGGTGGCGGCCACGAATGCTCAATTCTACGTTGGAAGGGCCTCGCAGCCGGCGCTCATCGTTCACGATCTCAAACGTGGCGCCGAGGCACATGGCTCGGTCGGTCTTTGGGTCGACAACGGTACCGATGGTCACTTCCGAAACCTGACCGTTCGTGGCCGCTGAGCGGCTGGCCGGAATTAGCCGTCCTTATGGAACGCATCCGGCTTTGGCTTGCCATCAGCGTAGGGAAGCGTCGCGGTCGCGGGGGCGTCATCGATGGGATGCGATATTTTGCTCCGATCCCTTCGGATCTGGCGCAGATTCCGGCCGGTTCCAGTCCCAGCGGAGTAAGTCATACTAATATGATAATGTTCTATACAGCAATTGCGAGTTGTGGCATGGAGTATTCGCCAGCCAGATCGTGCCCGAAGAGGCAGGACGGCGGTCCGCAACAGTTAGGGAGCGAAACCAGCCATGACTCTCAAAAAGATTCTTCCCGCAGCGCTCATCGCGCTCACTCCGCTGATGGCAACCAGTGCCTTCGCCGCCGGTCTGACGGTCGGCTTCTCGCAGATCGGCTCAGAATCGGGCTGGCGCGCGGCCGAGACTTCCGTCTCCAAGAGTGAAGCCCAGAAGCGCAACATCACGCTCAAGATCGCCGACGCCCAGCAGAAGCAGGAGAACCAGATCAAGGCGATCCGTTCCTTTGTCGCGCAAGGCGTTGATGCGATTTTCCTGGCGCCCGTCGTTGCGACCGGCTGGGATGCGGTGCTCGGCGAAGCCAAGGACGCCAAGATTCCGGTCATCCTGCTCGACCGCGACATCGAGACCGCGAACAAGTCGCTCTATCTGACCGCCGTCACGTCAGACAGCGTTCATGAAGGCGTGGTTGCTGGTGAGTGGCTGGCCAAGAATGTCGGCGACAAGCCCTGCAACGTCGTCGAGCTGCAAGGCACCGTGGGCGCCAGCGTCGCCACCAACCGCAAGAAGGGCTTTGACGACGCGATCGCCAAGCATTCGAACATCAAGATGATCCGCAGCCAGACCGGCGATTTCACGCGCGCGAAGGGCAAGGAAGTCACCGAGAGCTTCCTCAAGGCCGAAAACGGCGGCAAGAATATCTGCGCGCTCTACGCCCATAATGACGACATGGCTGTCGGCGCCATTCAGGCGATCAAGGAGGCCGGCCTCAAGCCCGGCAAGGACATCCTCGTCGTTTCGATCGACGCGGTGCCGGATATCTTCAAGGCATTCATGTCCGGCGAGGCGAATGCGACCGTCGAGTTGACGCCGAACATGGCGGGACCAGCCTTCGATGCGCTGATCGCCTACAAGGACAAGGGGACCGTGCCGCCAAAATGGATTCAGACGGAATCCAAGTTGTACACCCCGACCGACGATCCGCAGAAGATCTATGACAGCAAGAAAGGTCTTGGCTACTGATTGAAGCCATGGATCGGGAACGGTCGGGCGTGCTGCCCGGCCGTTCTCATCGCTGCGCCGCTGCGTCGCGGCTTCAGTCTCCAGGTACGAGTGTCTGATATGGCTGCGCGTTCGGAACAAGCTTGTCCTTTGCTCGAAGTCGCGGGCTTGACCAAAAGTTTTCTGGGGCAACGCGCGCTCGACAGTGTCGATTTCACGCTGCGTGCCGGCGAGATCCACGCGCTGTTGGGCGAGAATGGCGCCGGCAAATCGACACTGATCAAGGCCGTCACCGGGGTCGTTCAGCGCGACGCCGGCACCGTCCGGCTCGATGGTGTCGAGATCATGCCGCGCTCGTCCGAGGAGGCGGTGAAAGCGGGCATCGCCACCGTCTACCAGGAGGTCAATCTCCTTCCCAACCTCAACGTTGCCGAAAACCTGTTCCTCGGCCGGCAACCGACGCGGTTCGGGCTGGTGCGCGACGGCGTCATGCGCCGCGACGCGGCAGCCCTGTTGCGCGGTTTCGGGCTCGCTATCGACGTCGGCGCACCGCTCGGCGACTACTCGGTTGCCGTGCAACATCTCGTTGCGATTGCCCGCGCGGTCGACATGTCGGCGCGCGTGTTGATCCTGGACGAACCGACTGCGAGCCTCGATGCCCACGAAGTCGACATCCTGTTTGGGATCATGCGTCAGCTCGCCGGCCGCGGCATCGGCATTGTTTTCGTCACGCATTTCCTCGATCAGGTCTATGCCATCTCCGACCGCATCACCGTACTCCGCAACGGCCGGCTGGTCGGCGAGCGGGAGACGTCGGCGCTGCCGCGGCTCGACCTTGTGCACATGATGCTGGGCCGAGAGCTCTCGGAAGTAACGGCGGATCGGGAACACCGGCCGATTGACGATGCCAAGCCGCCATATGCGCGCTTCCAGGATGTTGGCAAGCGGCGCTATGTGGCGCCGTTCGATCTGGCATTGCGGAGCGGGCAGGTGGTGGCGCTCGCCGGTCTGCTCGGATCGGGCCGAACCGAGACCGCGCGCCTGGTATTCGGCGCTGAACGGGCGGATACCGGTACGGTCGAAGTCGATGGCGCGACCGTCCGCGTCGGTTCGCCACGCGATGCCATCCGTCTCGGCTTCGGCTACTGCCCCGAAGAACGCAAGACGGAGGGTATCGTTGCCGAGCTTTCCGTGCGGGAGAACATCGTGCTCGCGCTTCAGGCCCGGCGCGGCTGGATGAGGCCGCTCTCGCGGCGGGAGCAGGACGAAATCGCGCGGCGCTTCATCAAGCTGCTGGATATCCGCCCCGCCGACCCGGAGCGGCCGATCGGGTTGTTGTCGGGCGGCAATCAGCAGAAGGCGTTGCTCGCGCGCTGGCTTGCGACCAAGCCGCGCCTTTTGATCCTGGACGAGCCGACCCGCGGCATCGACGTCGGCGCCCATGCCGAGATCATCCGCCTGATCCGCCAGCTGTGCGCCGATGGGCTCGCCCTTCTGGTGATCTCGTCGGAGGTCGAGGAGGTGGCGATTTATGCCGATAAGGTCGTTGTGCTGCGGGACCGCAAGCACATTCTCACCTTGAGCGGTGACCAGATCACGGTTCCCTCGGTGCTGTCGACCATTGCCGCCGAGACGCAGCATGTGGCCTGAAGAAAGCAACTGGCCCGAAGAAAGATGACCGTGATGCCGTTTCGCATGCCAACGAAAGGTGCGGCGCAAATCCTGGCCTTTCTGGCCATCCTGCTGGCGGACCGGCTGGTCTCGTCACAGTTCTTTGACATCCGACTGCAGGACGGACGCCTGTTCGGCAGCCTGGTCGATGTCTTCAATCGCGGCGCACCGGTGGCGCTGCTGTCCCTCGGAATGGTGCTGGTGATCGCGACGCGCGGCATCGATTTGTCAGTCGGCGCCGTCATGGCGATTGCAGGCGCGGTCGCTGCAAGCCTCGTCGACAGCTACTCCGTGCCGGTGGCGCTCGGTGCGGCTCTCTTCGTCGGGGTGGTGTGCGGTCTCTGGAACGGCTTTTTGGTGGCAGTGCTGCGTATTCAGCCGATCGTCGCGACGCTGATCCTGATGGTTGCCGGTCGCGGCATTGCCCAGCTCATCACCGAAGGCAGGATCGTCACGTTTTCCTCGCCGTCGCTGGCCTGGTTCGGCAACGGATCGGTTCTCGGCGTTCCCACGCCGGTCGCGATCACACTCGGGATGCTGCTTCTGACCTTGCTGCTGGTTCGAGGCACCGCCCTTGGTGTGCTGATCGAGGCGACCGGCGCCAACGCCCGCGCCAGTGAGTTGGCCGGCATCGGCACCTGGGCGGTGACGATTGCCGCCTATGTCTGGTGCGGTCTCTGCGCGGCGGTCGCCGGCGTGATTTCCGCCGCCGACATCTTGGGCGCCGATGCCAACAATGCCGGTCTGTGGCTGGAGCTCGACGCCATCCTCGCCGTGGTGATCGGCGGGACCTCGCTGTTCGGCGGACGATTCAGCGTGATCCTCGCCGTCCTCGGCGCGTTGATCATCCAGGCGATGAACACCGGCATCCTGCTCAGCGGCTATCGTCCGGAGCTCAATCTGGTCGTGAAGGCGGTCGTCGTGATCGCGGTTTTGCTGCTGCAGTCACCGCGTGTGGCCGGTCTCGGCCATTGGCTCAACGGGAAGAGAACGACCTGATGCGCCGTCTGCTCCCTGTCCTGGTCACGTCGGCTGTGTTCGTCGTCGGGTTCATTCTCTGCTCGCTGCAGTTTCCGAACTTCTTCTCGACCCGCGTCGTCGCCAATCTTCTCACCGATAATGCCTTTCTCGGCATCGTCGCCGTCGGCATGACCTTTGTCATTATCTCCGGCGGCATCGACCTTTCGGTCGGCTCGGTGATCGGCTTCACCACCGTATTCCTTGCGATCGCGATCGGGCGCCTGGGCATTCCGCCCGTCGTCGCCTTCGCCCTGGTGCTCGTTATCTGCCTGCTGTTTGGCGCGGCCATGGGCGCCGTGATCCACTATTTCGAGATGCCCCCCTTTATCGTCACGCTCGCCGGCATGTTTCTGGCACGCGGCGCCGCCTTCATGATGTCGACGGAATCGATCCCGATCAATGCGCCGCTCTATACCGACATCGGATCGCTGACGATCCACCTGCCGGGCGGCGGCCGGCTGCCCCTGATCGCTGACATCATGCTGGCGGTGTTCGCGGTGGGCGCCGTGCTGCTGCACTTCACCAAATTCGGCACCAACGTCTATGCGTTGGGCGGCAGCCGGCAGTCGACGGCGCTGATGGGCGTTCGGGTAGCGCCGACCATCATTCGGGTCTACATGCTCTCAAGCGTGCTGGCCGGCCTGTCGGGTATCGTGTTCTCGTTCTACACCGCCGCCGGTTACGCATTGTCCGCCGTCGGCGTCGAACTCGACACCATTGCCGCCGTGGTCATCGGCGGTACGCTGTTGACGGGGGGCGCGGGCTTCATGTTCGGCACCTTGATGGGATTGCTGATTCAGGGCCTGATCCAGACCTACATCACCTTCGACGGCAATCTGTCGAGTTGGTGGACCAAGATCGTGACCGGCTTGCTGCTGTTTGCTTTCATCGCCCTCCAGCAAACCCTGGTGCGGATCGCGAAACGGCCCACCACCCTAACCGCGGGAGGAGCACCATGACCTCCAATATCGTCGTGATTCCGCCAGGGCGCGGACATTCCAGCCAGCTGGAAGTGACCCGTACGATCGGGATCGACATCATCGTCGGCCGTTATCCGGAAGGCACGCCGTTGCCGCGCGATGCGGAACTGACCGCGATGTTCGACGTCTCGCGAACCGTGTTGCGCGAGAGCGTCAAGACGCTGTCGGCCAAGGGACTGCTCAATTCGAAGGCGGGTGTCGGCACCCGGGTCAGGGAACGTTCGGCCTGGAACATGTTCGATTCCGACGTGCTCGGCTGGCATCTCGAGGCCGGGATCGACAAGCGGTTTCTTCGCGATCTCGCCGACATTCGTTTGGCCGTTGAGCCGCGTGCCGCAGCGCTGGCGGCCGAGCGGCGGGCGGACGATGCGATAGCCATTCTGCGCGACAGCATCGCCAGGATGCGCAGTTTTGCCTCCGACAGCATCGAATTCGCCGATGCCGATCTTCGGTTGCATCTGGACGTCGCGACGATCTCCGCCAACCCGTTCATGCGCTCGATCGGTGCCGTGATCGAGGCGGCGTTGCGCGCCTCATTCCGGCTCAGCGCGCCGACCGAGGAGCGCGAGCGCGAACTCACCATCGCGGCCCATGAGCGAATTGTCGATGGCATCGCCGACCGGGATGCCGAGGCGGCTGCCGCGGCGATGCGGGAAGTCATCTTCAACGGCCTGCGCCGCCATGGCGCGGCGGGTTGAAGCAAAAACGGAGAATGGACATGGCAAATTCCACCGGTCGGCGGCCCTACAAGGGCGTATTCCCTGTCGCACCGACGGTGTTCGACGGCGATGGCCGGCTCGATCTCGATGGCCAGAAACGTGCCGTCGATTGCATGATCGATGCGGGCTCGCAGGGGCTCTGCATCCTCGCCAATTTCTCCGAGCAGTTCGTGCTGACCGATGCCGAGCGCGACCTGATACTCGACGCCGTGCTGAACCATGTTGCGGGCCGTGTCCCCGTAATCGTCACGACGACCCATTTCGCTTCACACATCTGCGCCGAGCGTTCGCGGCGGGCCGAGCGGGCAGGGGCGGCCATGGTGATGGTGATGCCGCCCTATCACGGTGCGACCATCCGGGTCGGGGAGAGCGCGATCTACGAGTTCTACCGAACCGTTTCGGACGCGATCTCGATCCCCATCATGATCCAGGATGCGCCGGTGGCTGGCACGCCGCTGTCGGCGGTGTTCCTCGCCCGCATGGCACGTGAGCTCAAGAACATCGCCTATTTCAAGATCGAGACTCCGCAGGCCGCCGCCAAGCTGCGCGAGTTGATCGCACTCGGCGGTCCGGCGATCGAAGGTCCGTGGGACGGCGAGGAGGCGATCACGCTGATGGCCGACCTTGATGCCGGTGCGACCGGCGCGATGACCGGTGGCGGGTATCCGGACGGCATTCGCCAGATTATGGATCCGTATTTTGCCGGCCGCCGTGACGAGGCTATTGCGGCCTATCAACGCTGGCTGCCGCTGATCAATTATGAAAATCGCCAGTGCGGCCTGATTGCATGCAAGGCGCTGATGAAGGAGGGCGGCGTGATCAAGCACGAGACCGTCCGCCTTCCGCTGCAGCCGCTGCATCCGGCGGTTCGATCGGGCCTGATCGAAATCGCGGGTTGTCTCGATCCACTCGTGCTGCGCTGGGGTCAGTGAGCCGTGGTGATCGCCATTCGCCTCGCCATTGTCGGCCTCGGCAAGATCGCCAGGGATCAGCACATCCCCGCGATCGCCGCCACCGAGGGTATCGAACTCTTCGCGGTCGCCAGCCGCAATGCGTCCATCGACGGCATCGTGCATTTTGCAACGCTGGACGATCTGCTTGCTGCCGCACCCCGGATCGATGCCGTGGCGCTCTGCACGCCCCCGCAGGTTCGTCACGCCCAAGCCGCGAGGGCGTTGCAGGCCGGCAAGCACGTGTTGCTCGAAAAGCCGCCGGGTGCGACCGTCAGCGAATTGACGCCGCTGATCGCGTCGGCCCGGCAAACCGGGCGAACGCTGTTCGCAACCTGGCATTCCCGTTTTGCGCCGGCGGTCGAACCGGCGCGAGCGCTCCTGGCCAACCGGCAGATCAATTCGGTCGGGGTCGAATGGAAGGAAGACGTAAAAGTCTGGCATCCCGGTCAGGCCTGGATCTGGGAGCCCGGCGGGCTCGGGGTGTTCGATCCCGGCATCAACGCGCTTTCTATCCTCACCCGCATTTTGCCGCGGCCATTTTTTCTGACCGAGGCTGAACTGTCCTTCCCGCAGAACCGCGCAGCCCCGATTGCGGCCGATCTCGTCTTCTCGGATGAAACCGGCTTGCCGATCCGTGCTGAATTCGACTGGCGCCAGACCGGCCCGCAGACCTGGGATATCAGCGTCGACACCGACAAGGGGCGCATCACGCTTTCTTCCGGCGGCAGCCGCCTCGTCCATGATGGCCACGTGCTGGTTGACGAAAAGCAGGCGGAATATCGCGGTATCTATCGGCGCTTCGTCGAACTGATCGCCAACGGCGTGTCCGACGTCGATCTGTCGCCGCTGGCGCATGTCGCGGATGCCTTCATGCTCGGCCGACGCCGGGATGTCGAACCATTTTTCGGGGATTGATGTGACGCAGATGAATAAATCACAGGAGCCGAGGGTCACGCGCGAGAATTTCGGGCATCTGCCTGATGGCACCGCGATTGAACTGGTGCGGCTGCGCGGCGATAGCGGTTTTGAGGTTCGCCTTATCACCTACGGCGCGGTGCTACAGTCGATCTTCACGCCGGATCGCGCCGGGCGTATCGCCGATGTGGTGCTTGGCCGCGATGATCTTGCGGGCTATCTCGCAGCTCGGCGATTCCTCGGCGCGACGATCGGGCGTTACGCCAACCGGATCGCGAATGGCAGCTTCGAACTGAACGGCCACCGCTTTCAACTGCCCACCAATGACGGGGCCAATGCGCTGCATGGCGGATTGACGGGCTTCGATCGCAAGCCCTGGACCATCACGGCCGTGGGCGAAAACCCGGCGCCGTTCGTCACGCTGTCCTATGTCAGCCTGGATGGCGAGGAGGGCTATCCTGGCACGCTGAAGACCGAACTCACCTACCGCATTTCGGGCGGTAGCGAGCTATCGCTAGAATTCTCCGCGGTAACCGACAAACCGACCATCGTCAATCTGACCAATCACAGCTTCTTCAACCTCGCGGGCGTTGAGAGCGATAGCGGCATTCTCGATCACGTTCTGACCATCGGGGCGGATCATTATCTGCCGGTGAGCGCTGCCGGCATTCCCTCGGGCGCGCCGGACAAGGTTGATGCAACGCCGTTTGACTTCCGGACTCCCCATCGCGTCGGCGCCCGCCTTCGCGATGCCAACGAACAGCTTCGGATCCGGCAGGGTTACGATCACAATTTTTGCCTGCGCGGGGACGTCACGGATGTCCCGCGCTTTGCTGCCCGGGTGGAAGAACCGACGTCGGGCCGCGTTCTCGAGCTTTGGACCAACCAGCCCGGCGTCCAGTTTTATTCGGGCAACTTCCTCGACGGAAGCGTGACCGGCAAATATGGCCGCGTCCACCGTCAGTTTGACGCGCTGTGCCTGGAACCGCAGGTCTATCCCGATACGCCAAACCATCAGGATTTTCCGTCGGCGCGGCTCGATCCGGGCCAGACCTATCGCCACACCTCGCTCTATCGATTTTCCGCGAACTGACGGCGCAGTAGAAAGGAGATCGCGTGGAGGAAGTCGGCACCAGGATCCTGAGCGAGCAGCATTGCCATCTCGGCGAGGGCTGCACCTATGATCCGGCGACCGATACCGCATGGTGGTTCGACATCATCGAGCGCACGCTGTTTCAGGCCGATCTTCAATCCGGCGCCGTCACTGCGCACGCGCTGCCGCTGATGGCCAGCGCGCTTGCCTTCATTGACGACCAGCGCCAGCTGCTCGCGACCGAGAACGGCCTCTATATTCGCGATGTCGGCGATGGCCGCCTTGCGCTTCACATGCCGCTTGAGGCGGACAATGCGGCGACGCGGTCCAACGACGGCCGGGTCCATCCGTGCGGCGCGCTGTGGATCGGAACCATGGGCCGCACGGGAGAAAAGGGTGCGGGCGCGATCTATCATTTTCATCGCGGTGCATTGCGCCGGCTCTATGCCAACGTCAGCATCCCCAACGCGATCTGCTTTTCGCCGGATGGCGCCACCGCCTATTTCACCGATAGCCGTGAAGGAATTATCCATCGCGTCGCACTCGACCCGACGAATGCCCTGCCGATCGGAAATCCCGCACCCCTCCATGCCCGTCGCGACGGGGCGGGTAGTCCGGACGGCGCCGTGGTCGACAGCGAGGGATTGATCTGGAATGCGCGTTGGGGCGGATCGTGCATTGAGGTCTATACGCCGGAAGGCGAGCGGGTTCGCACCATTCGGGTGCCGGCGACGCAGCCGAGTTGCCCGGTATTCGTCGGGCGGCATTTCGATCGGCTGCTGGTGACCACCGCCTGGGAGGGAATGGACGAGCAGGCCAGGCTTGCCGATCCCGGCCACGGCAGGACGTTCATTCTCGACGTCGGCGCACGGGGCCGGGCGGAACCGCGCGTCAGGCTCGGTCCGACATGAAGCGGATCGTCGCGAAGGAGAGCTTTATGATGCTTGCAGAACCACCATGCGTGATCGATCATCGCCTCGTTTTCGCCGGTCGCGACGGGGGCCTGACAATGCGCCGTGAATTGGCGGCGCCAAAACTAAACCGCGACAATGCGGCGACTGAAGCTCAACACGTTGGGAGTGAAACATGAACCTACTCAAGTCGGCTCTATCCGCCATCGCACTCGGCGCGGTCGCCCTTGCGGGACCCGCGCTCGCGCAGGACAAGCCCACGGTCGGCATCGCCATGCCGACCAAATCCTCGGCGCGTTGGATCGATGATGGCAACAACATCGTCAAGGTGCTGAAGGAGCGCGGTTACAACACCGACCTGCAATACGCCGAGGACGATATTCCGAACCAGCTCTCCCAGATCGAGAATATGGTAACCAAGGGCGCCAAGGTGCTGGTGATCGCGGCAATCGACGGCACCACGCTCTCGGACGTGCTCAAGCAGGCCAAAGCGAAGGGCATTACCGTGATCGCCTACGACCGGCTGATCCGCGACACGCCCAACGTCGATTATTATGCGACTTTCGACAATTTCCAGGTCGGTGTACTGCAGGCGCAGTCGATCGAGCAGGGGCTGAAGCTCAGCGAAGGCAAGGGCCCGTTCAACATCGAGCTATTCGGCGGTTCGCCCGACGACAACAACGCCTACTTCTTCTACAACGGCGCGATGTCGGTGCTGCAGCCCTATATCGACAGCGGAAAGCTCGTGGTCGCCAGCCACCAGACCGGCATGGACAAGGTCTCGACGCTGCGCTGGGATGGCGCCACGGCGCAGGCCCGGATGGATAATCTGTTGAGCGCGTTCTACACCTCCAAGCGGGTCGATGCGGTGCTGTCGCCCTATGACGGGCTCTCGATCGGCATCCTGTCGTCGCTCAAGGGCGTTGGCTATGGCAGCGGCAACATGCCGATGCCGATCGTCACCGGTCAGGATGCGGAAATTCCCTCCATCAAATCCATGCTGCGCGGCGAGCAGTATTCGACCATCTTCAAGGACACCCGCGACCTCGCCAAGGTCACGGCCGACATGGTAGACGCGGCGCTGACCGGCAAGACCGTGACGGTGAACGACAGCACGACCTACAAGAATGGCGTGAAAGTGGTGCCGTCCTATCTGCTCAAGCCGGTGGTCGTCGACAAGACCAATTGGGAGAAGGTCCTGATCGACGGTGGCTATTACAAGAAGGCGCAGATCAACTGAGGCGGACTGCGCCCGAGGTGGCCGGGCAAGGAGCGCAAGGTATCTTCGCGCTTGATGTCTCCGGCCATCTGCGTCTTTCTCGCCCCAGGGTATCCGAATGACCGTCTTGCTCGAAATGCGCGGTATCAGCAAAGCCTTCACCGGCGTGAAGGCGCTGAACGACGTCAATTTCACGGTCCGGCAGGGCGAGATCCACGCCCTGGTGGGCGAGAACGGCGCCGGCAAGTCGACCTTGATGAAGGTGTTGAGCGGCGTCTATCCGCACGGCGACTATGACGGCAGCATCGTCTATGACGGCGAGGAGCGGCAGTTCCGCAACATCAATGATTCCGAGGCGGTCGGCATCATCATCATTCATCAGGAGCTGGCGCTGATCCCGCTACTGTCGATTGCGGAGAACATCTTTATTGCCAACCCGCCGTCGCGGTTCGGCGTGATCGATCGCGACGCGGTTTACCGGCGGTCGCAACAATTGCTGGCAAAGGTCGGACTCAACGAGGCGCCCGACACACTAGTCACCAATATCGGGGTCGGCAAGCAGCAACTGGTGGAGATCGCCAAGGCGCTGTCCAAACAGGTGCGTCTCCTGATTCTCGACGAGCCGACCGCCAGCCTCAACGAGCGCGACAGCGCGGCGCTGCTGGATCTCCTGCTTGAGTTCCGCTCCCAGGGCATGTCCGCGATCCTGATTTCGCACAAGCTCAACGAGGTCGCGCGTGTCGCCGACCGCATCACCGTGCTGCGCGACGGTCGCACCGTCGATACGCTGGACTGCGACGCCGGCGCGGTCGAGGAAGATCGCATTATCCGCAAGATGGTGGATCGTGACCTCGAGCATCGCTTTCCAAAGCGCGAGCCCGATGTCGGCGAGGTCGTGCTCAAGGTCGAGAATTGGTCGGCCTATCATCCACAGCATGCGGATCGGCAGGTCATCAAGAATGTCGACTTCCAGGTCCGCCGCGGCGAGATCGTCGGCATCGCCGGCTTGATGGGCGCCGGGCGCACCGAATTCGCCATGAGTCTGTTCGGCCGCTCTTGGGGCCGCAAGATCACCGGCCGCGCCACGCTGCACGGGCGCGAGGTCGATCTGTCGACCGTCAGCCGGGCCATCGACGCCGGCCTTGCCTATGTCACCGAAGACCGCAAGCAGCTCGGCCTGTTGCTCGCCGACGACGTACGCAAGAACATCACGCTGGCCAATCTCGGCAGTGTCGCGGCCGGCCGGATCATCGACGACATCAAGGAGTTGCACGTCGCGAATGATTATCGCAACCGCATGCGCATCCGCTGCTCCGACGTCTACCAGACCTCCGGCAATTTGTCCGGCGGCAACCAGCAAAAGGTGGTGCTGTCGAAATGGCTGTTCACCGATCCGGAAATCCTGATCCTCGATGAACCGACCCGCGGTATCGACATCGGCGCCAAATACGAGATCTATTGCATCATCAACGAGCTGGCCGACGCCGGCAAGGCGGTCGTCGTGATCTCGTCGGAAATGCCGGAACTGCTCGGGATCTGTGACCGAATCTGCGTCATGAACGCAGGCGCATTTGTCGGCGAGTTCGACAAAGCCGAAGCGACGCAGGAGAAAATTATGCGCGCCATCGTCAGCAGGGGCGAACGGCTGGTCGATAGAAGCCTGGAAGAGAAGTTGTTGGGAGAAGCGCATCCATGAGCGACAAGACCGTGACGCTTCCCGATACGCCGAAACATGCGGGCTTTCTCAAAGCCAATTTGCGCGAGAACGGCATGCTGCTGTCGCTGTTCGCGATCATGCTGTTCTTCGAATTCGTCACCGACGGCACGCTGCTGCGGCCGCTCAATCTCACCAATCTGGTACTGCAGAACAGCTATATCGTGATCATGGCGCTCGGCATGCTGCTGGTGATCGTCACCGGGCACATCGATCTCTCGGTCGGCTCGGTAGCGGGCTTCATCGGCGCGATCGCCGCGGTGCTGATGGTGCGATATAGCGTGCATTTCATTCCAGCCGCCATCGCCTGCCTCGCGCTCGGCGCCCTGATCGGCGCGGCGCAAGGCTACTGGGTGGCCTATTTCAAGATTCCGTCCTTCATCGTCACGCTGGCCGGCATGCTGGTGTTCAAGGGGCTGGCTCTTGCCGTGCTGCAGGGCCAATCGGTCGGTCCGTTCTCGCCGACCTTCCAGAAACTCTCCTCCGGGTTCATCCCGGAACTGTTTCCCGGCGCCGGCGCGCTCTATCCGACCTCGATCCTGATCGGCGCCGCGCTGGCGCTCGGTCTGGTCTATGTCAGCGTCAAGACCCGCGCCCGGCGCGCCAGCCACGGCGTCGAGGTCGAGCCCACCGGATTCTTTGCGCTCAAGAATGCGCTGCTGTTCGGCGTGATTATCTATTTCACCTACCTGATCGCCTCGCATCGTGGTCTGCCCAACGTGCTGGTGATCATGATCGCGCTGATTGCGCTCTATGGCTTCGTCACCGCGCGCACCACGATCGGCCGGCAGATCTATGCGGTCGGTGGCAATGAGAAGGCGGCAAAGCTCTCCGGCATCAAGACCGAGCGGCTGACCTTTCTCACCTTCGTCAACATGGGCGTGCTGGCGGCACTCGCCGGCCTCGTGTTCGCCGCCCGGCTCAACACCGCAACGCCCAAAGCCGGGGCCGGCTTCGAGCTCGACGTCATCGCCGCCTGTTTCATCGGCGGTGCCTCGGCTTATGGCGGTGTCGGGCGGGTCGCGGGTGCCGTGATCGGCGCGCTGATCATGGGCGTGATGAACAACGGCATGTCGATCCTCGGCATCGGCATCGACTATCAGCAGGTGATCAAGGGATTGGTACTGCTCGGCGCGGTGTGCCTTGATGTCTACAACCAGCGGCGCTGAGGCGAGGGGCCGTCAGTTCGCCGAGAGCTGGTGGTATTCCTTGCCCGCAGCAAGCAGCAACGCCGTGGTGTGGACTACCCAGTCGAGGCGAGATTTCTTCCAGGCCTGCCATCCCTCCGGAAGTCGTTTTTGCATAAACATGCCCTGAACGTGGTCGAGCGAGAGCGCTGGTTCACCTGCTATTTCCCTTGTGTCGGGATCATGGGTCAGGAATGCGAACAGAAGACCAAACTCTCCGGCAGAACCGACCAGATTGTTCTCTCCCATCAGTTTTGTCAGTTTCTGTTCCAACAGTCCGTGGTTGTCATGGGCACCGGAGCTGGAACCGAACAGTCTCGAGGTCAGGGCGGTGGAAATGGCCCCGACGACGCCTGCGAGATCACGGGCCATCAACTCGGCGACGTTTATGCTCGCGACCTTGGAGTTCGGATCTCGTTTCAGATTCTGTGCAATGAATTTGCCGACATCCGACCGCTTCAACGAGTTGTCGATGGCAAACTTCGTGAGCCGATCGAAATCTTCCTCGCTCAGTCGTCCGGAGCCCAATATCGTGGGGTCTGCCTGCAGGATGCCGCTGTGCCCGGGGTGGGAACCCTGCGAACCCGGCAGTTCGAGCGAGAACAGGCCGGCCGGCACCGGCGTATCGAGTGCGCTTCCCGAGCTGTTGCGCATCAAGGCATGATTGCCGGCAGCAAAAAACGCCAGCAGGTCGCCGAGGTCACCGCCGCCTTGGTTGCCCAGCCGCCTGACCTCTTCGATGTCGGCCAGCGGATTGTCGGGGGCGCCGTTGACGCCGAGTAATTCCTGATGGACCAGGCTGCCAAGAAACGGGCAGGTGACTTTCTTCTCCACCATCAGGTCGCGAACCTGCGGATTGAGTGTCGAGGCACTGTCAGGCATGGATAACTCCCCTGCTTTGGCTTGTCGAACACCTGGGCGTGGTCTTCGCGGTCTCAAGAATTGCTGCCGCGGCCTTTTCGGCGATCATGTAGACCGCGCAGGCGATGAAAAAGCCGGGAATGCGGGGAAAGACGGAGGCGTCAACGACGCGAATGCCGCTCGTTCCGTACACGCGGAAATCGCTGGAGAGGACGCCGCAGGCGTCTCGAGGGCCAATCGCGCAAGTGCCGCATGCGTGGTGCCCCCAGGCGTTCGCGCGGACGAATCGCCGCAATTGCTCGTCTTCCTGGAGGTCTGCGCCGGGCGTTTCCTCGTCATGTATAAGTCCGCAGGCTTGTAGCTCCGCCGACATTTTCCGGACCCGGCGAATGCCTTCGATGACTGCGGCGAGATCTTCGCCGTCTTGATCGGTGCCTTCCTCAAAATAGCGAAAATCGATCCGCGGCGGATCGCGTGGATCGCTTGATGTCAACGACACCGTACCGCCGTGATTATTGGTATGGGCTTTCAGCACCGCGAAGGTGAGATCGTCATGGCTGTTGCGGATGAGATCGGAATAGCCGGGAAAGTAACCGGAGAAGCGCGTCAGCAGCGCCATGACGAACAGATCGGGGGTTGCCTGAACCTGGCTCGACCGCAAGGCAAATGCGACCGCTGCACCGTTTGAAATATACATGCCGCGACCCGCAAGCCAGTCGCGGTAGACGGGATCATCGGCGGCAAAATGAGCATCCCGCAGGCAACTCCACGGACGCAAGGTCTTGTGCACGAGGCCGATCTCGTAACGGTCCTGCAGGTTTTGGCCGACGCCTTCCAGCGGGACCTCGACCTTGATGCCCAATGCAGCGAGCGAGGCTGGCGGGCCGATGCCCGATAGCATCAGCAGTTGCGGGGTATTGAAGGAACCGCCGGCAAGGATAACTTCGCGCGCAACGCCGACGCGCCGTGGCACGCCCGGTTCGGCGGTGGCGTTCGGTGAGGCGCGATAGAGCGCGTTGCCTTTGAGAAATTCGACGCCGACGGCGCGTTTGTCGGCATCCAGCAGCACTTTGGTCGCAAGCGCGTCGAATTCGACGTCCAGTCCGTGTTTGTCCACGGCGGACAATACGCGCTCGCGTGCGCCGCGCCGCCGCCCCGTGGACGTCGATAACGGAATTTCGCAAAGACCCTCGGCGAGCAATCCCTGCAGGCGCTGGTCGTTGGGATCGCTTTCGCCGATCACGAAACGCGCCAACCTGAGGAAGGTCCGGCGGAGCCAGGCAGCCGGCGTAGTCCGCTGTCCCGGCAGGAGATCGGAGCGGATCGTGTCCTTGATCGTTCGCATCAGCGCCCGATCGCCAAACGCCTTCCGTGGCAGCGGGATTTCGGCGTCGAGCCAGCCCCTCCATCCGTGCCCCGTCGGGTTGAAGCGATCGCCGGTCAACCACGAGAGGAAACGCCAGAGCGGGCGATGCCGGCAATTCTCGAGCAGATGAAAATAGCGCCGCATGTTGCCCGCGCTCCAGGATCGGTCACCGGTCAGCGCGGCGATCTGGTCCCAATCCGAATCGTGCGGGTACATGAAGATCATGGCGTTGTGCGCGGTGCAGCCGCCGAGCGCTGAGGCCCTGGGATAGAGCACCCCGGCCGGCGGATTTTCCCGCGGCCGGCGGCGGGCGGCGTCGTCGCCAAAATCGTGCACCTGAAAATTCCACGCCATCGCCGGGTTTTCCGAGGCGAACGGATGAAAGGCGGGAACCTGGTACTGGTTCGAAAGCTCCGGATCGCGGCTGGCCGGATCGCTGGGATCGCTGCCGGCTTCGAGCAGCAGCACCCTCATTCCCGCTTCGGCGAGGCGGGCGGCGACCGTGCCGCCTCCGGCCCCGGAGCCGACCACGACGTAGTCGTAGTCGTCGGTTGAAGCGGGGTTCATGGTCAGAACGTCTTGATGAATTCGATCAAGGCTTGTTTATCCTGGTCGCTCAGTGGCGGTTCGCTTCCGAATGCTTTTTCGTCGTCGCTCAATCCGGCGGTGTCGTTGAGTTTCGCGGTGCCGAAATAGTGGCCACGGTTGACGACGAAATCCGGACATTTGCTCAACTTGAGCAACGGTTCTCGAAGATTGGCGCCCCAGGCGAGCAGTGTTGCGTCATCGGCGGTGGGATCGAGACTCGGCCAGTTCTCGATGAATTTCGCGATAAGTCGACCGAAGTTGGCGACATGGGTAAATCTTTCGGCAGCGGTGGCGCGATCGAGATCGGGCAGCGGCTGGTAATTAGCCGCCAGGTTGATGGGAAATCCCTTCGGTATCGGGCCGAGTTTGAACGCGCCATCGCTGTCGAAAAGACGCCCGAACGGTTTTGGCGGAAGGCTGTCGACGAGGCTCTTCAATTCGACCGGGATGCTCCGCTTCGGAACGTTGATCGCACTTCGTTCGGTGGTGCGGGCGATATAACCGTCAAAATTTTCTTCGTGGTCGCGCGTTTCCGGCCACAGCAATTGCTTGATCGAGGCGTCGAAAATCTTCATGCGCCCTTCGACCGACGGATCGTCGGAAAATGGCCCGGGCGGTCCGAGCCGGTTGTTGAGCAGGAATGGCGCCGTCGACCAGATGCTGACCAGCGAAGGTACCCGTGTGAAGCCGCGTCCGCCGCCGGCCATCGGGTATTGCCAGCGTTCCGCGGTGAAGGGATCCTGGACCGTGACTTTTCCAACCGAGGGAAGAGTTTTATAGGTCGACGAAGAGAAATTATCCCAGATGTTGCCGCGGATGGCGTTGGTTGCCAGCGGGCTGCAGGCATTGGTTCGCAACAGCGTCACCGGGATGCGGGCTTCGGTCGATAGATAATTGTCCTTAAGGAAGTCGGGGTCGGCCACCATCGCGCGCATCTTGGCCTTGAATTCATCGGTCTTGGTATAGCTCCAGTATCGGTTCCAGCAGGTCAGGTAGCCGGGTCCCGAGCAACCGTCCGGCATCTTCGCGCGTGCTTCCGGAGGCAGTTTGCTTGAGTGGCAACGGGCGCAGGTTTCAGCGAACACCGTCTTGCCGCGCTCCAGCACGGCTGCGTCGGTTGTCAAATGCTGGCTTCCTCCGGGCGCATCGGCTAACCGGTCCGGCCGCCCGGCCTTGAGCAGAAACTTTGCCATGTTCAGCGTGCCGATTTCGGTGGCCTTCCAATAGGGCGAGCCGCTCTCCGCAGTCTCGATCTCGATCGGCGAGATGCTCTTGCCGCCAAAGAACGGATTGAAATGTTTCATCCACTCTTCGCTGTAGAGGCCGATATTGAGATAGACGCGGTTGAGCGCGCCCATCACGCCGACGGAATCGGAGCCGTCTTTCAGCACGCGCGGCGACCAGGACGTGTTCGGATCGTCAAAATAGGGCGGCAACTGCTTGTTGTTGAGCTCGCCGCCCTTCAACGTCTCCTTGCCCCATAGGCGGGATTCCACCAACCGCTGCTCCAGCAGATAGACCGCGTTCATCGTGCGCGGGTTGTTGATGTAATCGGTCGAAACCAGCGACGTATCCATCGTGCCCGGCGGATAGGAATGCATCAGCTGGTACAGAAATTCCTTGCTGTCGCCGGAGTAGACGAACACCCGGTCCATCCAGAGATACTGGCTGCCGACGGTCGAATTGAGATTGGCCCATTGCGGATTGGACGGGTCGGCCGGCGGGTGAATGGGACTTGGGCCGACGTGGCAGAAGCCGCAGGCCATGCCGACGCGATAGGGCCGGACGAGGTCGGGATTCTTGTAATAATTTTCGTCGGTGTAATATTTCTCCGGATCCCACTTGTCCTTTGCGGCCTGGTCGAAGTCCGGATTCGGGAACAGTCGCAAGCCGACGATGCCGGTCGCATAGCCGAAATAGGAGCCGACCGGCAGCTTGGAGCCGTCGCTGAACGTCACGCCGCGCGCGCCGATCTTGACGCCAGGATAGGCCTTCTCGTCCTCGAACGGCTCCGCCGGACAGTCCTTGCGGCGCGCATCGAGCCATAGACCGAAGCGGTTCGGATCGGGCGCAGTGGGTTTTTCGAAACAGGGTTCGTTGAGCGCGCCCAGCCAATGCCAGCGCGAGTTGCGATCGCAATGCTTGCCGTCGCAATACGCCTGGCTCGGGTGCGATGTGACGATCTTCAGCAAGTCGAATGTCGCCATGCTGTTTCGCGTAACCTTGTCCCAGAACCGGTCATTGCCGCCGGTCCAGAGCAGCCACATGTTGCGTCCCTGGATCTCTTCGGGAAGCAAGGTCACGGCATTGTCCATGTCGTGAAAATAGTCCTCCTTTGCCTGCGGAAAACTCGACGGGGCACGGCCGGCGCGCTGCGCCTCGTCCGGGGTGGCGGGCGCGGCTTGCGTGCCCGGTACCCAAAGCAGCATGGCCGCCGCCAGGATCCCGATCAGTCCAGCGGTACGAGCGCGCAAATGGATCGCTTGCATGATCGCTTCCTCGCTTCCGAAATTCGCCGGCAGCGCATGTGGGGGCGTCAAGCCGACGCTCACCGGACAGCAATTCAAAGCCCAAAGGCGGCACGGCCTCGCCTCGTGCCGGCATCTTTGCGCCATTTATCGAAACGCGCAATATTAAAGCGAGCTCCCTGAGGTTGTGGACGGTTTTGATCCTTTCGGGCGCGACGGGGAGGGCGGATTTTTTCGACCGATTCCTCCGAAGTACGACCAAATTCAAGCGTTTACCGTGCCCGAAGGAGAAAATCCGACATCAGGCCGGTTGCGCCGCGGCGCGCAGAACTTTGTGTTTCGTCTCGGGTCGTGGCAATGTCGATTGAAAGCTACGGTTGAAGCGTTTCTTCGCGTATTGTTTTGCGGGCGTCCGCGAGTCCGAAAATTGCGACGATTGGCGGTACTCAAGGCGGCGTCTGCTGGGGAGAGACTGGCGATGCTTCTCAGGTTCCTGCACCTTATCATCGATTTCCTGCTGCGTTTCGAGCGACGGTTCGAGCAACCCTTCCTGCGGCCGGCGTTCAACTATCTGCTGCGCGAACCGATCGCGCGGCTCCTCACCGCACTGATCAATCTAATGCGCAGCCGCGAGGACGTTGCGCTGGCTGAGGAGACGCCGCAGCCTGACGAGGATCAGGATGTCCAGACCATGATCGACGAAATGCGACGTCATCTGGTAATCGATTTCCCGCCCGGTGGGTTCGAGCGCGCCGGCAACACCAAGACCCACGGCCTCGTGCGCGGCGAATTGACCATTGCCGACAACCTGCCGGACGCTTTCCGGCATGGCCTGTTCAAGGCGCCAAAGACCTACCGGTGCTGGGTCCGTTTTTCCGGCCCCGGCCCGCATATCGAGCCTGATATCGACGACGTCGGGTTTGTCAGCATCAGCGTCAAGGTGATGGGCGTCGAGGGCGACAAGCTGTGGGACGACGAAGTGCACACACAAGACTTCACGGCGGTTTGCACGCCGACGTTCGTGACGCCTGACATCAAGGCCAATGCACGGCTGCAATATTGGAGCCGCCGTCATCTGCCGGCGTTTTATTTCATGGATTTTCGCGGCACCCATCTGCTGGATATGGCGATGCAAGGCCTCTGGAACGAAACCCAGACCAATCCGCTCGGCGCCACCTTTTACAGCTGCGTTCCCTATCTTTTGGGACCGCACCAGGCGATGCAGTACAGCTTCCACTCCAAGACCGATGTTCACCGCAGGATTCCGCGGCTGCCGCTGCGCCCGCCCGACAATTATTTGCGCGACAACATGATCAGCACCCTCGGCGCCATGGACGTCGAACTTGAAATGCGCGTCCAGTTACAGACCGACGTCTTTTTGATGCCGATCGAAAACAACGCGGTGCTCTGGCCCGAGCGCCTGTCTCCGCGCGTGCCGGTCGCCAGTTTACGAATTGCGCGACAAAAATTCGACGATCCCGCGCAATTCGCCTTTACCCGCAATCTGAGGTTCAATCCCTGGCATTGTCTGCCGGAACATCGTCCGCTCGGCAACCAGAGCCGGGCGCGCAAGCGGATGTATGACGAACTGGCCAAGTTTCGGCAGAAGATGAATGGCGTGGGCCATATTGAGCCAACCGGCGACGAACGCTTCGACGGCGGATCAATCGCTGGCGATCCACTTCAGGGCAGCTAGGCCCGGGAGGAAGAAATAGGCGCCGCCGCGGACACGGACGAATTGCGGAAGCCCGGTCGCGTGCCGGCAGTGAGGCGGAGCGCCGGGCCGGGTAAACCGGTCGGTGGGCTGCGGCTCGGCGATCGGGCTGGTTGGAAACGGCTCGCGGTTGCCGAGCAGCGGGTCTTGCTCCCCGGTGAGCGCGGCAAATTTCGCGCTGGCGATCCAGGCGCCCTGAACGAATTCGAATTGCCGCGCGATGTTGGCGTTGAGGCACAGGAAGTGAATGCCGGTCTCGGGCGCGGGGATCGTGGAGTCGTGCACCACGCCGGGATCGGGCTTCGCGGCATATTCGCGGCCGCGCCGCAGGATGCGGTGAAAACGGGCCGAAGCCACCGCATCGTCCTCGGACCGAACGAAAGGCCATACCGTGGTATTGCGCCGCCAGGGAAGCGTGGACGACGTTGGATCGCGGTCGCGGCGCACGGTCAGCCCCAGCATGGTCAGCAGCCAGTCGATCGGTCCCTTCCTGCCGCCGGGCATATCGCCGGTGCGCGGATTGGCACGGCGAATATGCGCGCCGATCGGGCAGGCTAGTCCATCCGGATCGGTATCGAACAGAAAATCGTTGCGGCCGGCGGTGCGCTCGTCGATGCCGGGAATCGATCGGCCGACGGTGAGGTCGGGAAGGGGGCTCCCGTCGAGCTTGCGCCCGACCATCAACTCAGCCTGCTCCTCTTTTGTTATCCCGGAACGGGCGGCCTCACCGGCAACCCATCGCCAGAAACCGGGGACATCCTGAGCGAGTTGCCGATAGACCAGATAGCTGCCGTTGCGGCCAAGGTCCCTGCGATCCGTCAAATCCTTCGGCAAGAGGTCGACATTTTTCTCGGTTGATGCGAGCAGCGGGCGGTCGGTCAGCAGGCCATATTCGTTTCGATAGCCGAGCAGAAGTTCGCCCAGCGCCAGCAGATTGGTGTAATCCTCATCGGCCTTGGTGCCGGCAATGCGCGGACGATCCCAATCGAACGTCGGTTGCGAAACTCCATCGGTAAATCCGAACGGCTCAGTGTGTTTCATGTCGCTGTCGGAGAGGACCGTGATCGTGGACAGTCCGGCGGCTTGGGCCTGTTGCTGCATCCGGTCGGCGAACGGGCCGATTTTGTCCACGCTCGAAAACAGCATCAGCAGGACGTGCGGTTCGTTTTCGCCGACGCCCCAACACCAGTTCGTCGGCGCGTTTTCGCCGGTGTCGCCCAATCGCCGCGAGCGGTTGTCATTCTTAGCCATGCCGTCGACGAATTCGGGTGCGAATTGCCGCATGATATCGTCTTTGACGCCGAGCGCCTTCAGACCTTCCGCCGTAAAGGCGATCTGGCTGATTTCAGCGGCGTTATCGTTCAGCGGCAGTTGCGCAACGCTCGCCGGGGCAAGGCTGCGCAGCCATTGACGGGCGCCGTTGGGTTCGACAACGCGCAACAGCACATACCTTGCGGCCTTGAGCAGGTCGAAGGCGGTTCGGGCGATCGCCTGAATGTCGTTTGCGTCGATCTCGCGTCGCATGGTTTCTCGCACCGTCATATTTCGGCCAGCCATCGCCGAATTTCGTCGTCGCTCATGACAGGCTTTTCAAAACCGTTGCGGATGCGGCTGTTGCGGGCGAGATCGTGGGCGGTCAGCCCGGGATAGGCCTTGTACCAGACGTCCGTGGGAATCTGATGGCGGCGCTGGAAGCGCTTGAAATCCTGCTCGAGCCAGGCCCCGCGGGCCAGCAGCCAGTTGGTGGTGGGATAGCCGATGCCGCCCGAGAACGAGAGATTCAACCCAAAGCCTGCTTTGTTGATGAAGTCGTCCATATAGGCTTCATGACCGCCGTCATAATTGCTGCAGAAAAAGGCGCGGCGGCCCTGGTCCAGCAACACCCAATGGGCGAAATGGATCGTGCCGATGCGCGCGAGCGATCCGCGCGTGAAAACGTGGCGGGCGAACCAGTTGATTGCGTAAAGGATCACCTTCTCGGTCGTGAGGCGAAACCATCCCGGCTTGAGAGAGCCCATGGCGGTGTACTGGTTGGTCACATCGTGATCCTCGCTGGCGCGAAGCGTTGCGACCCAGCCTGCGTCATAAGGTTGTTTGACGATTTTGTCGGTCTGTTCATGCCTGCGCAACGCGATGACAAACAGCACTGTGGCGATGGCAAGCAGCGGGATCGTGATCGGAAACAGTGCAAGGCAGACCAGCGCTACCAGCAACGGAAACAGCAAGTGGCACAAGTTCCGAATGCGCCAAGCCGGGGGCGTCGGAGGCGTCGGCTGCAGAGGTTCGGGCAGTACGATCGACTTTCGCAAGCCGGCAAGGATCTGCTGGGGCTGCTCTTCTTCGATCCCCGCCAGCGCAGCGCGCAACAGCTCGTGCAGCCGCGCCTCCTGCCGCACCTGAGCGACGCTGCGTCCGACCCAGTTGATGTAGGAGGTCGCGGGCTTTAGCCGGTGCGAGCGCAGCCAGCCGAGCAGGTCGGTGGTTTGGCCGAATCCCTTGCAGTGCTCGAAGATCTTCCGCAATCCGTCCGGCTTTTCCGTCATACGCGCCAATAGTTCGTCCGCCGGGCCGTCGCAATCCGCCATGAAGCAGAGATAGGTCGGCTCGCGGGACGGGAGTTGCGGATAATCGGCGCGATCGTCCAGTGTGTTGTCCGCGAGCACGACGAAACGGGCAAAGTGGATCTCGGCAAAGTCGCGAAACCGCAGCAGCGGGTTGTCCGGGTTCGCCATTCCCGGCCGGTCGTCGAAGGTCATCGTCTTCAGCAGCGATTTGAACGAGCCGAGCTGAACAGGATCAACCTCCACGACGATTACAAAACTTTCTTGCGGGATCATGCCGCCAATCCGGCTTTAGGTCCTGAAGTCGAGCGAAAAATCGATCAATCGCGCCTTGTCCCAATAGACCTTGCCGAGATAAAAGCCGGCTTCGATCATGCGGATTTCGTCGCGAATGTGCGACGCCACCAGCGATGTCTCGGAGTAGTCGAGCACGATGCATTCCTTGCCGTCGAGCAGGCTCGGCGCTTTGTAGACGCGAGCGATGATCGCCTTCAGGCCGAGCACCAGAATGTAGTTTCGCAGCAGCCCGGCCTTGGCGTCGAACACCTTGCCTTGCCAGGCGAAGATGTTGATGAATTCGGCGATCGCGCCGCTGAACGAAGTTCCGGGCGCGATGATCGCGGTACCCTTGGCTTCGCCGTCGGGGATCGGTCCGGCATCATGAGCGCTGAATAGCGCGTCAAGCTGTTGTTGCGACATCTGGAGCAGCTGCTTCGCATCTAAAGCCATCGGCCTCTCCCTTGCTCACGTCCAAAATCTATTTGATGTGATTGCCGGTGCGAGTGTGCTTGCCCCCTGCTAAAAAGCGTTTGCGACCGGTGAACCTGTAAAACGCGTGAACGGTCTCGGCGTCGAATGCGAACGCGTTTGCATCCAAAACACCACGTCATGTGGCATTCGCGCACAGGACGTGTGGTACGGTTCTAACCGGATAAATTGTACAGCAAAACTGACGTTGCGCTAGCTGCTTGCTTGGCGGAGCCCGGCCAAGCGGGATCACAGGAGATTCGAAAGAGAGCTTAGTTCTTTCAATCGGTTAGAGAGCGGCCAGCGGACGGGCAATGGGGTGTCGCTAGCCCGGCATTGGCTTGAGGACATAATGTCCCATGATCCGGAAGCGTGAATCGGGTTGGTCCTGGCGGAAAAGTGCAATCCGGTCGATCGCGAGCGTCTCGATACCGATCGCGGAAAAGCGATCCTTTAGCATCGCCATCACCGGCTCGCGCCGTGCCGGATCCAGTCGGCCGGTCAGCGTCATGTGAAACCGAAACTCTTCCATCACATAAGGGTAGCCCCAGCGATCGAGATATTCGCACTGCCTCGGCGTCAGCTTCGCTGGATTTCGTCGCGCGCGGTCCTGCGGTGTCAGAGGTGCGCGGAAGGAATCGAATTCGCGGGTCACATCGGCGGCAAACTGCAGGAGTTCTGCCGACGGTCTTGCCGGCATCACGGCGATAAAACCGCTGATCGAATCGACGACGGGCTCGATCATCGGAATGGTCAGTGCCGTAGCGGCGAAAGACGCGCACGCCGCCATCAGTTCTGCCTCGGTCCTGCCGGGCGCCAACGCCATCGGCGCTTTCAGGGTAGCGTGAAAGCCATATTTTCGGGGATCCTGCGTCACCTCGCGCCAATCAGGCCTCGCCAGAGCAACCTCGTCCGGAAAGGGCAGGTCGTCACCGCCATAGGCGTCGTAACCGAGCAGGCTTGCGCCAAACCGGTCGAGCACGCTGCCGGGCGCCGGGGCATAATAGATGGCATAACGTGGATAGATTCCCATCGCTGCACATTAAGGCCGGGTCACGCGGCCGCAACTGCCTTACGCGGGGCGATCGATGAATGGACGAGACGGCTCGTGTCGGTCAGGTGCACCAGGCGTCCCGCAGCAATGACCGCGACGATCCGCGGCCGCAGCGGCACCCTGTCATCGACGAGGATGATGTCGGCGCGCTGGCCTTCGGCAAGGACGCCGCGGTCCGTGAGACCCGCCGCGTGCGCCGGCGCCGCCGAAATCAGATCCCAGGCTTTGGCAAGCGGCAACACGCCGTCGGCGGCCAGCCGGAATGCCGCGAGCAATTGCGCCGGATAGTAGTAGTCGGAAGCCAGCACTGAACAGAGGCCCTTGGCGATCATGTCGGACGCCTTGGTCCATCCGGTATGACTGCCGCCGCGCACGACATTGGGGGCGCCGAACACGATGAAGTCGCCGGCCTCGGCCGCCTCGCGCGCGGTTTCCTCGTTCACCGGAAATTCGGCGATGCCAACGCCTTGCGCGCGGAATGCCGCCCGCATCGCCGGGCTGTCGTCGTCGTGCGAGAGCATCCGGACATTAGCTTCGCGCGCGGCCCGGGCAAGGCGTGCGATCGAGGCAGGTACATCGTCAGCTCGGGAAACGACCCGCTGCACCAACTGGTCGAACGCTTCGTTTGAGAGTCCGGTTCGTTCCACCATGCGGCTCCGCTTTTGCGGCTTTGCCAGACTGGCAACCGTTGAATCCATATGGTCGTTGAACGCGAACAGATCGATACGACCTTCCGTCAGCCATTCGACGATTTCCGCCTCGGCATCGAGGTTATAGGTCTCGTGGCGCAGATGGAATCGGGTATCCGCGGCAAGCTGCGGCCGCATCGATTCGATGGCCTCGAGCAGAAGCCTTGCATTGTCGCCGCTGCGCAGTCCGGGTTCCCAGGACCATGTCGTGGCATGATAGACGGTGGTGATGCCGTTGCTGATCGCCTGCCGGTCGCTGTCGGCCAGCGCCACATCGACGGGAAAGTCGACCCCGGCCCGCGGCATCATCTGCCGCTCGAACGCGTCGCCGTGCAGGTCGACGATGCCAGGCAGCACTTTCAGGCTATCGGCATCAATGTGAAGCGAGGCGCGTCCCTGGTCCGAACCCACGGCGCTGATTTCGCGACCGGCGACCCGCAGCGACGTCTCGACAATCTCATCGCCGATCAGCGCCCGGCCGCCTTCGAGAAGGATATCGGTCACGATATGGTACTCCGCCGTTTGGCGCGGGAGCGAGCCGAGCCGCCCTTCGCCGCGTATTTCGCGAGGAAATCCTCGACATCAAGCTTTCGGAAGTCGGGCAGGGCGGTGCGGAGCGTCTCGTGGTCCCAATCCCACCACGCCAGTTCGGCCAAGCGGCTGGTAATGGCTTCCGGAAACCTCCGCTTGATCACCCGCGCCGGATTTCCGGCCACGATGGTGTAGGCGGGCACATCCTTGGTCACGATCGCACCGGCCGCGACCACCGCGCCGGTGCCGACCGAGCGTCCCGGCAACACAATCGCGCCATGCCCGATCCAGACGTCGTGGCCAATATGGACGCGGTGTTCGCGCCGCCATTCGAAGAAATCGGTGTCGTCGCTCTCGCCGGGAAAGTAGGCGCTGGCGCGATAGGTGAAATGCGCCTGCGACGCGCGATGCATCGGATGATTGCCGGGGTTGATTCGGGTCATGGCCGCGATCGAGCAGAATTTGCCGATCGTGGTGTAGGTGATCTGGGCGTCGTTCACGACATAGGAATAGTCGCCCATGGTGACGTCGAGCAGCATGGTCCGCGCGCCAACCTCGGTATAGACGCCGAGTTGGCTCTCACGCACCGCCGCTGTGGGATCGATGGTCGGTTCAACAGAGAGCATCTTGCCGGCCATTTGCTTTTCCCTAAGCTATCGGAATTTCCAGAAGTCGCGCACGTCATCGATGGCCTTGATGACAATAGCATGACGGACGCGTGACGGGCTGTCCGGTGTGGATGATTGCCGCACTGCGGCGCGGCTGTCACACAACTGTCAGATACCCGCGCTAGCGATGACCGAGTACGACGCGGTTGGAGCATTGCATGCTGGTGGTAGAAGGTTTGACGTGCCGCTTTGGCACCAAAGCCGCAGTCGACAATGCTTCCTTCTCGGTCGCCCCCGGTGCCTTTATCGGTGTGATCGGCCGGTCCGGCGCCGGCAAGTCGACGCTGTTGCGGATGATCAACCGGCTCGCCGAACCCTCCGAAGGCCGGATCCTGTTCGAAGGCGTCGACGTCACCGCGCTGCGCGGCAGGAATTTGCGGCAGTGGCGTGCGCGCTCGGCAATGATCTTTCAGCAATTCAACCTGGTTGGCCGGCTCGATGTGCTGACCAATGTGTTGATGGGGCGGTTGGCGGAAATCCCGTCCTGGCGTTCGCTGGCGCAGCTCTGGCCCGAACACGACAAGGCGCTGGCGATGTCCGCGCTCGACCAGTTCGACATGGCGTCGCTCGCCGCCCAGCGTGTCGACCAGCTTTCCGGCGGCCAGCAGCAGCGCGTCGCGATTGCGCGCGCGCTGGTGCAGGAACCCGACATCATCCTCGCCGACGAGCCGATCGCCTCGCTCGACCCGCGCAACACCCGGATCGTGATGGACGCGCTGCTGCGCATCAACAAGCACTTTGGCATCACCGTGATCTGCAATCTCCATTCGCTCGATTTGGCGCGAAACTATTGCGATCGCCTGATCGGGATGTCGGCTGGCCGCGTGGTATTCGACGGCGCGCCGGCAATGCTGACCGATCACATCGCGCGTGAGCTTTATGACCTCGAGGCCAACGAAGTCATGGGTAGCGCGCCGGTTCATGCGCCGGGCGTCGTAACCGCTCCGGCGCTCGGCACCGCAGCTGCGGCCTGAGAAATCGCTTCAGTACAGGGCGGCCGTTGCAAGCCTGCAATGGCCGATGGGCGTAACCAAAACAAGAGGGTACATCATGATCACTCGTCGCATCGTTCTCGCCGGCGCCGCCGCGCTGGCGTTCACCACATCCGCTCTGGCGGAAGACTGGAAGGCGAAATATCCGGAAATCACCTTCGCCGTGATTCCGGCCGAGAACGGGTCGGGGGTCACCGAGCGCTTCACGCCGTTCGTGAACTACCTCTCGAAAGAACTCGGCATCAAGGTTAATCTGCGCGTTGCCAACGACTATGCCGCCGTCATCGAAGGACAGCGCGCCGGCAATATCCAGATCGGCTATTACGGCCCGGCATCGTTTGCACGGGCACGGGTCACTGGCGTCAAGACCGACGCCTTCGTGATCGACGTCAACGCCGACGGTTCCAAGGGGTATTATTCGGTGTTCTACGTGCTCGCCAAGAGTCCGTACCGGAAGATCGAAGACCTGAAGGGCAAGAACCTCGGCCTGGTCGACCCGAACTCGACATCGGGCAACAACATGCCGCGCTTCAAGATGAACCAGATGGGTATCGATCCCGATGCCTATTTCTCCAAGGTGATTTTCACCGGCAGCCATGAGAACGCGGTGCTGGCGCTGGCCCAAGGCACGGTCGATGTCGCCGCCAATTGGTGGAATGCGGAAGATGATTCGAACCTCACCCGCATGCTCGCCAAGAACATGGTCAAATCGATCGACGGCACGCCGCTGAAGAAGGAAGATTTCCGCGTCATCGTGAAGTCGGACCTCATCATCGACTCGCCATACGCCTATCTCAGCGACTTGCCTGAGGACATGAAGGCCGCCATCAAGCAGGCCTTCCTCAGCGCGCCCGAGAAGGACAAGGAAGCCTTCAAGAAACTGTCCGATGGCAAGAATTTGCCGTGGCAGCCGATTACCAACGCAGATTACGACAAGACCATCGAGCTGATTAAGTTCGTCGACAATCTGCGCAAGAAGGCGTCCTGATCGATCGGCGGATAGAAGAGCAGGCCGGGTCCATGTGACCCGGCCTTTTCACGTTTGGCATTTGAACCGGATCGCAATCGTCGATGGCCACGGCCGTATCCATTCTGCCAGGCCCACAGCTGGCAGCGTTCAACGAGGCCTATCGCAAGGCCGTCGCGCGCAAGCGCCTGCGGGTGACATTGGCGGCGGCGGTATTTTTCGCTGCACTTGTCATTGCCGCCATCGGCGCGGAAGTGAACCTGCGCACCTTCTTCACCTATTTCGGAAACTTCGTCAGCTATTTCGACCGCATCTTCACGCTGGAAGACGGCCACCGGGTCTGGACCAACATCGGCGAGTGGTTCTGGGGCTGGCATAAGTGGCTGAAGTTGCTGGGTGAGACCATCCTGATCAGTTATGTCGGCACCCTGGCCGGCGCGGTGCTGGCGTTTGGCCTGAATTTCCTGGCGGCCGAAAATACCTCGCCCGTGCGGTGGTTGCGCTTCGTGGTCCGCCGCCTGCTGGAATTCGCCCGCACGGTGCCGGGCATTGTGTTCGCGTTGATCTTCGTCATCGCATTCGGCCTCGGCCCGATGGCTGGCGTGCTCGCCATCGCCATCCATTCCACCGGCGCACTCGGAAAGCTGTTCTCCGAGATCGTCGAAAACGCCGACATGAAGCCGGTTGAGGGCGTGCGCTCGACCGGCGCCAGCTGGCTGTCCTGCATGCGGTTCGCGGTGCTGCCGCAGGTGACCGCCGGCTACGCGAGCTACGCGCTGCTGCGTTTTGAGATCAACGTCCGCGAGGCGTCCGTCATGGGCTTCGTCGGCGCCGGCGGCATCGGGCAGGAACTCGTGGTCGCGATCCGGAAATTCTATTATTCCGACGTCAGCGCAATTTTGGTGACGATCATCCTCACCGTCTTTGTGATTGATATCGCGACCGGCTGGTTGCGCGGCCGGCTGTTCGGCAGGGACGCGCGCACATGAGCCAGCTGCCGAAACCCGATCAGGCACAACTCCGGGAAAAATATCCGGATGTCTTCGCAAGGCCCACGTCGGCACGCCTGGCGACGCCGGCGGTGATCCTCGCCGCCCTCGCTATCTTCGTCTTCGGGCTGGTCGACCTCGACTTTTCGCCGGCAAGGTTGATCTCCGGGCTGAGCCAACTCGGCTGGATCACGATGATGATGATCCCACCCGATCCCGGCTCATCGTTGCCGCTCTATCTCTCCGCGCTCGGCGAGACACTGTCGATTGCGCTGCTTGGCACCACCATCGCCGCGATCCTGGCGCTGCCGGTCAGTCTGCTGGCGGCACGGAACATCATTCCCTCGAACTTCATCCGCTTTCCAATACGGCGCTTTCTGGATTCGATCCGCGGTGTCGACACGCTGATCTGGGCGCTGGTATGGATCAACGTCGTCGGCCTCGGGCCGTTCGCCGGCGTGCTCGCGATCGCCATTTCTGATTTCGGGGCCTTCGGCAAACTGTTCTCCGAGGCGATCGAGGCCGCCGACAAGAAGCAGGTCGAGGGCATCCGCGCTTCCGCCGGCAGCGCGCTGCATGAAATCCGTTTCGGCCTGATGCCGCAGGTGCTGCCAGTGATCGCAGGGCAGGTGCTGTACTTCATCGAGTCCAATACCCGTTCGGCCACCATCATCGGCATCGTCGGCGCCGGCGGCATCGGCCTGCAACTTGCCGAGCAGATCCGCGTGCTGGAATGGCAGAAAGTGTCGTTCCTGATCCTGATGATCTTGATCGCGGTCGCTGCGATCGACTGGATCTCCGGCAAGCTCCGTTTTGCGATCATCGGGCGGCGCGCGGTCGCCCAGTTCTAGCTATTCTCGACCAAAACCTCGACGCGCTCGGCGGCAAAGCGCGAGCGCTTTGTCACCAGCGGCTTGCCGTCGAGATCGACGTCGGTGCTGTCGACGACGAGCACTGGACGCCCGAGCGCCAGGTCAAGCCGCGTGGCGTCGGTCGCATCGGCAATGGCTGCGGTGATCTTGCTCGATCCCCTCCGGTAATCGCGGATGCCATAATGCGCGAGCAGCTTGGTCATCGAGCGGGTGTTGGCGAACACGCGTCCGGCCTCCGGAAACCGGTCGGCGGACAGCCATGTGGTGGAGACGCAGATCGGCGTGCGGTCGGCGAGCCGCAGCGCTTCGATGCGGATCAGCGGCGCGCCGCTCTTGAGGCCAAGCGCCCGCGCGACTTCGCGGGTCGCGACGTCGTCTGACGCCTCGATCAACTGGCCGCGCGGCTCCTGGCCGCCGGCGCCGACGATCTCGGAAAACCGCGTTCGTGAGCGCAGCGGATAGGCCAGACGCGGCGCCTCGACATAGGTGCCGCTGCCGCGCTCGGCGCGCACCAGCCCGCGTTCGGCCAGCGCCGCCAGCGCCCGCCGCACGGTGTGGCGGTTGACCCGGTAGGTTTCGGCGATTTCCATCTCGCCCGGCAGTTTTTCGCCGGCGGCAAAGCGGCCGTCGGCGATGCCGCGCTCGATGCCGTCGGCAACCTGACGCCACAGCGCCACGCCGGTAATAGCGTCCTGCATGCTCATGGCGTGGAACCTAGCATAGAAGCGGTGCGGAAAATCATTGGCTTGTCACGAAACAGTCATGGCGTTTCTTTATCAAAGTTGTCTAGTATCATAGACAACTTGATTCCAGCAAGGGCATTATGAGTTTGACCGACCAGAACCCCAAACAGGCGCAACGCAAGGCGGCGATGGCCGTGCTGGCGCATTCCGACGCGGCCGAGATATTCGGCCGTCTCGAAGCTATCTCAGTCCCCGCGCACGAAAATCTGCGGGAGCCGGAGAGCGGCCTGGTGATGATGCGCGGTCGCATAGGCGGCGACGGCGCGGCGTTCAACCTCGGCGAAGCCACTGTCTCGCGCGCGGCGGTCCGGCTCGCGACCGGCGAGGTCGGCTTCGGCTACACGCTCGGGCGCGACGGCGCGAAGGCGCGGATGATCGCGCTATGCGATGCCATGGTGCAGTCGGATCAGTTCGCCGGAACCATCGAGGCGCAGGTGATCGCGCCGCTGCGTACGGCGATGACGGCAGAGCGGAACCGGAAGGCCGCAGAAACCGCGGCGACGCGGGTCGATTTCTATACGCTGGTACGCGGGGAAGGATAACAGATGACAACGGTTGCCGAATTGCCCGCAGCTTTCGTCGACAAGGTGTTGTCGGCGCAATCGACCTTCCGCTCCGTGATGGATGCGATGGCGCGCCCCGGCAGCGTGCAGCGAATCGCGGCTACATCCGGCGCACCTGACGGCATGATGCGCGGCACCGCAGCGATCGCGCTGACGCTGTTCGATCACGATACGCCGATCTGGCTCGATGCCGCGATGTCGGGGACTTCCAACGTCGCCAAATGGCTGAAGTTTCACACCAGTGCGCCGGTGGTCAGCGATTCCACAATTTGCAGCTTCGCGCTGATCGGAGACGCGAAGGCGCTTCGGTCGCTGGATCACTTTGCGTTCGGCAGCAACGAATATCCGGATCGCTCGGCCACGCTGATCCTGCAGGTCGAAAGCCTGACGAAGGGCCCGGCTTATGAGCTGCGCGGTCCCGGCATCGACGGTGCCGCGTTGCTGCAGGCGATGATCCAGCCGCACGATCTGTTCGAGCGGCTTGCCATCAACGCCACGCTGTTTCCGCGCGGCATCGATGTCGTGCTGGTCCATGATGATTGCATCGTCGCGATACCCCGCACCACGCAGCTGGTCGCGAGAGGAGCTTAAGATATGTACGTTGCGGTCAAGGGAGGCGAGCGCGCCATCGAGAACGCCCATCGGCTGCTCGCGCATGAGCGCCGCGGCGATCGCGAGGTTCCCGAGGTTTCGCTGGCCCAGATTTCTGAACAATTGTCGCTCGCCGTCGACCGCGTCATGACCGAAGGCTCGCTCTACGACCGCGAGCTTGCTGCGTTGGCGATCAAGCAGGCGAGGGGCGACATGATCGAGGCGATCTTCCTGGTCCGCGCCTTCCGCGCCACCTTGCCGCGTTTCGGCGCCACCGAGCCGGTCGATACCGGCAAGATGCAGGTGCGGCGGCGGATCTCCTCGACCTTCAAGGACATTCCGGGCGGCCAGATTCTCGGGCCCACCTTCGACTACACCCATCGCCTGCTGGACCCGCAGCTCGCGGAAGGTTTTGCGCCCGAAGCGCCCGCAACGAGTGAAGCTTCGCCTGCGGCGACGCCACGTGTCACCGATATTCTCGGTCGCGACGGCCTGATCGAGCCGTCGCCCAAGGCCGATGCCGATGCGCCGGTCGGCGACCTCACGCGCGAGCCGCTCGATTTTCCGGCCGACCGCGATCTGCGGTTGCAGAATCTGGCGCGCGCCGACGAGGGTTTTTTGCTGGCGCTGGGCTATTCCTCGCAGCGTGGCTACGGCCGCAACCACCCGTTCGCGGGCGAAATCCGCTTCGGCGAAGTAGAGGTGGAGTTTTTTGCCGAAGACGCCGGCTTTGCGGTGCCGCTCGGCTCGATCGAATTGACCGAATGCCAGATGGTCAACCAGTTCAAGGGCTCGGCGACGGAAGCGCCTTGTTTCACGCGCGGCTATGGCCTGGCCTTCGGACAGAGCGAGCGCAAGACCATGTCGATGGCGCTGGTGGACCGGACCTTACGCGCGCGCGAGCTTGGGGAAGAGGTTGTCGCACCGGCCCAGGACGAGGAGTTCGTGATGTCGCATTCCGACAATGTGCAGGCGACCGGCTTCGTCGAGCATCTCAAATTGCCGCATTATGTCGACTTCCAGTCCGAGCTTGGCCTGTTACGCAAGTTGCGCAAGGAGTTTGCTGAAGCCACCGAAGTCGAGCCGATGAAGGAGGCCGCCGAATGAACGCGCCGGCTTATAATTTCGCCTATCTCGACGAACAGACAAAGCGGATGATCCGCCGCGCGATCCTCAAGGCGATCGCGATCCCCGGCTATCAGGTGCCGTTCGCCAGCCGTGAAATGCCGATGCCCTATGGCTGGGGCACCGGCGGCGTGCAGGTGACCGCGTCGATCCTCGGTCCCGATGACGTGCTGAAGGTGATCGACCAGGGTTCCGACGACACGACGAATGCGATCTCGATCCGAAAGTTTTTCGGCAAGACTGCGGGCGTCGCGACCACGACCTCTACCGCCGATGCCACGGTGATCCAGACCCGGCACCGGATTCCGGAAGCGCCGCTGCATGGTGGGCAGGTTTTGGTCTATCAGGTGCCGATCCCGGAACCGCTGCGTTTCCTCGAACCGCGCGAGACCGAGACGCGGCGGATGCATGCACTCGGCGAATACGGCCTGATGCATGTCAAGCTTTACGAAGACATCGCCCGGTTCGGCCACATCGCGACCTCCTACGCCTATCCGGTGAAGGTGAACGCCCGCTATGTGATGGACCCGTCGCCGACGCCGAAATTCGACAATCCCAAGATGCACAATTGTCCGGCGCTGCAATTGTTCGGTGCCGGGCGCGAGAAGCGCATCTATGCGATCCCGCCGCATACGACGGTGGTCTCGCTGGATTTCGAGGATCACCCGTTCACGCGCTACCGGTTCGACGCGCCCTGCGCGTTGTGCGGGGCTGACGATTCTTATCTCGACGAGATCGTCACCGACGACCAGGGCGGCCGGATGTTCGTCTGCTCCGATACTGACTACTGCGAGACACGCCAGGCTGCGGGCCATCGCGGCAGCGAGAGTGTGGCTCCGCACAAGGAGAGGGCGCATGGCTGAACAAATGAGCGCGCTGGAAAACGACCAGCCGCTGCTGGTCGCGGAAGGGCTGGGCAAGAATTATGGCCGGCTGATCGCGTGCCGCGATGTGTCGTTTGCGCTCTATCCGGGCGAGGTGCTGGCGATCGTCGGCGAGTCCGGTTCGGGCAAGACGACGCTGCTGCAATTATTGTCGGCGCAGCTGGCGGCGAGCGCGGGGAGGGTGTCGTACCGGATGCGCGACGGCGTGTTGCGCGATCTCGCGGCGCTGGGTGAGGCCGAGCGGCGCTTCCTGTTCCGGACCGACTGGGGCTACGTGCATCAGGATCCGGCGCAGGGCCTGCGGATGGCCGTCTCAGCCGGCGCCAATGTCGGCGAACGGCTGATGGCGGTCAGCTGGAATCATTATGGCCGCATCCGAGACACCGCGTCGTCATGGCTGGAGCGCGTCGAGATCGACGTCGGCCGCATCGACGACGCGCCGAAAACTTATTCGGGTGGCATGCGGCAGCGGCTGCAAATCGCGCGCAATCTGGTCACCGAGCCACGGCTGGTATTCATGGACGAGCCGACCGGCGGTCTCGATGTATCGGTTCAGGCCCGGTTGCTGGATCTCATGCGCAACCTCGTCAGCGAACTTCGCCTTGCCGCCATCGTCGTCACCCACGACCTCGCGGTGGCGCGGCTGTTGTCGCATCGCGTGATGGTGATGAAGGGCGGCCGCGTTATCGAGACCGGACTGACCGATCAGGTGCTCGACGATCCCCGCGAGCCCTACACCCAATTGCTCGTTTCCTCGATTTTGCCGGCATGAGTTAAGCCAATGACTGCGATGATCGACATATCGAACGCCGAAAAGACTTTTACCATGCATCTGCAGGGTGGGGTGGAACTGCCGGTGGTCCGCGGCGTCTCGTTTCGAGTCGAGCCGGGCGAATGCGTGGTGCTGGCCGGCCCATCGGGGGCGGGTAAATCGTCGATCCTCAAGATGATGTTCGGCAATTACCGGTGTGACGGCGGCCGGATCGGAATCCGGCACCAGGGCGCGATGATTGATCTGGCCCAGGCCGAACCGCGGCAGGTGCTCAGCGTGCGTCGCGTGACCATCGGCTATGTCAGCCAGTTCCTGCGGGCGGTGCCGCGGGTGGCGACCATCGACGTGGCGGCCGAGCCCTTGATCGCCAACGGGGTAACGCGTCCCGAAGCGCGCGAAAAGGCCGGCGCGTTGTTGCACCGCCTCAACATCCCCGAACGACTATGGGCGCTGCCGCCGTCGACTTTCTCGGGCGGCGAGCAGCAGCGCGTCAATATCGCGCGCGGTTTCATTTCGGATCTACCGATTCTGCTTCTGGACGAACCGACCGCTTCGCTTGATGCCGCCAATCGGGCCGTGGTGGTTGAGTTGATCGAACAGAAGAAACGCGAGGGGGTGGCGATGGTGGCGATCGTGCATGACGACGAAATCCGTCATCTGATTGCCGACCGGATCGTCGATGTGACGTCGTTTGCCGTTGCGGCATGAAGGAAGAGATGTGAGATGACTTCGACCAAGCATGAGACCGTCATCGCCAATGCCAGGATCGTCCTGGCCGATCGCGTGATCGAACGCGGCTGGGTGGCTGTTGCCGATGGCCGCATCGCTGAATTCGGCGAAGGCCATGCACCTGCCGGCAGCGAGGATGCTGCGGGCGACCTGATTCTGCCCGGCCTGATCGAACTCCATACCGATCATCTCGAGGCGCATTACGTGCCGCGCCCAAAAGTGTTCTGGGATCCGATCGCGGCGGTCGTCTCCTATGATGGACAGCTGGCAACATCGGGCATCACGACGGTGCTGGATTCGCTGCGGGTCTGGCGCGAGGACGGCGCCGAAGAGGTCGACGGGCGGGCGGGCGTGCTGGCTGAAGCGATCGCATCGACGCGGGAGGCGAACCTGCTGCGTGCGGAACACTTCCTGCATTTGCGCTGCGAAATTCCGATGCCGAGCGTGGTCGAGGAGGCCAAGGAGCTGATCGGCCGGCCGGATGTGCGGCTGATGTCGCTGATGGATCATACGCCCGGCCAGCGTCAGTTCCGCGACGAGGTAAAGCTGCGCGACTATTATCGCGGCAAGGGCGCCGGCATGACCGACGCCGAGCTCGATGTGCTGTTCGAGCGGCGGTTTGCATATCAGAAGACCTACGCCGCGGCCAACATGCGCGCGATCGTGGCACTGGCGCAGCAATATGAAATCCCGCTCGCCAGTCACGACGATACCACCGATGAAAACGTCGCGGATGCCATCAGCGATCGGGTATCGGTGGCGGAGTTTCCGACCACGATCGAGGCCGCACGCGGACTGCATCAGGCCGGTATTGGCATCCTGATGGGCGCGCCTAACGTGGTGCGGGGTGGCTCGCATTCCGGCAACATCGCCGCGATCGATCTCGCGCGCGAAGGGCTGTTGGACATCCTGTCGTCCGACTACATTCCCTCGAGCTTGTTGATGGCCGCCCTGCAATTGCCCGAGCGCGTGCCGGCAATCGATCTGGCGTCGGCGGTTCGTACCGTCACCAAGACGCCCGCGGAGGCCGTAGGGTTAGCTGACCGCGGCGAGATCGCGGTCGGCAAGCGCGCGGACATGATCCGGGTGCATGTCGCCCATAACGTTCCGGCGGTGCGCTGCGTCTGGCGCGAAGGGCAGCGTGTGGCATGACGGAAGCACCCGATATCACGGATCGTCGCACGTCCATGGTCGAGGCCGGCCGGCTCATTCTGGTGGTGGGGCCGAGCGGCGCCGGCAAGGATACGCTGCTGGGTCTCGCAAAAGCGGCCTGCGCCGATGATTCCAACATCGTCTTTCTGCGCCGCGTGATCACGCGCGCGGCTTTTTCCTCCGAGGATAATGAAGAGGTCAGCCCGGACGGATTCGAGAAGGCGCTGGCACGCGGCGACTATGCCGTCCATTGGAAAGCGCACGGTCACTGCTACGCGCTGTCCCGCACGATGGACGACGAACTGCGCGCCGGCCGCACGGTCATCGCCAACGTATCCCGCACCGTAATCGGCGCCATGCGCGGTGCGTACCCCGACGTCGTCGTGGTTTCAATCACGGCCCCGCCAAACGTCCTTGCCGAAAGGCTTGCGATGCGGGCGCGGAGCAGCGACGGAAAAATCGAGCACCGGCTGAGCCGCGCGGTGGAGGATATTTCGGCTGCGCCCGACGTCACCATCGTGAATGTCGATAGCGCCGAATATCACGCGCGCCAGTTCGTCCGGATCATCAAAGGCGATCGGTGGGACGCATAGGGCTCGGAGCAGAACTGTTGTTATTCGCCCAATAACGCAGCAGAGAGACGGTCCCATGCCACGGCGTCGCCGGGCATTCCAAATCTCAGCCACTGCGGCTGACTTGGAAAGCTGCGAACGTGGATACCATGGCGTCCCAGCCGTTCAGCGAGCTTGGCCGCTTCGACATGGCGGGCAAGACGGAACAGCGGGGTCCCGCCGAGCACGGTAAGGCCCGCAGCCTCCAGCACAGCATCGAGCCGCGGCTGATCAAATAGAAGACGGCTGATCGTCTCCGAAAGCCAATCCGGGTCGGAGAGCGCGGCCTTGCCGATCCGCAAGGCAGGGCCGGAAACCGCCCAGGGGCCGAATTCAGCGCGGATGCGCGCTGCTAGCGGGACTTCGGCAATCGCAAAGCCGAGCCGCAGTCCTGCCAGTCCATAGGTCTTGCCGAAGGATCTCAGAACGATCGTTGCAGGCGGCGGATCGGAGGCGATGCTCGCGGCTTCGGGAAGCACGTCGATGAAGGCTTCGTCGACGATGAGTAGCCCGTTCTTGTGCGCAAGCGCCGTTGCAACGGTACGAAGCATGCTCGCTGGAATAACCCGTCCTGTCGGGTTGTTGGGATTGACGACGATGACGACATCGGTGGGGTCACCCGGGTCGAGATCATTCACCACCGAAATGCGATGCCCCTGCCTCGTCCAGCAGGCCTCATGCTCCTCATAGGTGGGCCCGAGAATCTCCACGCGAGACGTCGGGACAAGGCCGGGAAGCAGCTGAATCAAGGCCTGCGTGCCAGATGCGGCCGCGATCATCCCGGGATCGGGGACGCGATACCTCACTGCTGCTGCGGCCAGCAGCGCTTCCTCTTCAGAGCGCGCCGGCAGGCGCGACCAGATTTCCGCCGGGAGCTCGGGAATCGGGAAGGGGACGGGATTGATGCCGGTCGATAGATCGATCCACGGCTCCGGCGCGTCGGGATACCGCTCGCGCGCCGTGTCCAAATCGCCGCCATGCGAGACTGGTTCCGCGGTGGCAGGCTGCGTGATAGGCAGGGCCCGTGCACTACCCAGTTGTTCCGGATCACACATGTTCGCTGAACTCGCCCTCACTGCGCTCGTTATCGAAGCCGCTTTCGGATTTCCGGACGTCCTTTATCGCAGGATCGGCCACCCCGTAGGCTGGATTGGAGCGCTGATAGCACGGTGCGACCGTGCCTGGAACCGCCTTGAGTTTTCGTTTGAGTGCCGGCGCATAGCTGGCGTTGGGACGCTGCTGTTGCTGCTCGCTGTCAGCGGGATCTCGGCGACGGTCATCTTCCAGCTGGCGCAACACTTTCTCGCAGGCTTTGCTGCGACGCTGGTTTGCGGAGCCGTGGCCAGCACGCTGCTGGCCCAGCGCAGCCTTGATGTACATGTCCGGGCGGTTGCCGACGCGCTGGAGCAGGAGGGGATCGAGGCGGGCCGTCGTGCCGTGTCGATGATTGTCGGGCGCGACACCGCAGGCCTGGACGAAGCCGGCATCAGCCGCGCCGCTATCGAAAGCCTGGCGGAGAATTTTTCCGACGGCGTCGTGGCGCCGCTGTTCTGGCTCCTCGTTGCCGGGTTGCCCGGCATCTTCGGCTACAAGGCGATCAATACGGCCGACAGCATGATCGGCCACAAATCCGATCGCTATCTCGCCTTCGGCTGGGCGTCGGCGCGCCTGGACGATCTCGTCAATCTGCCTGCCTCGCGTCTCTCCGCGCTGTGGCTGGTGCTGGCCGCGGCGGCATTATCCGGGCTTTCTCCCCGAGGCGCGATCTCGGCTGTCTGGCGTGATGCGAACGGACACCGCTCGCCGAATGCTGGATGGCCCGAGGCCGCGATGGCGGGCGCGCTGGGTTTGAGGTTGGCCGGACCACGTGCCTATGACGGTGCTGTCGTCGATGACCGTTGGATCGGCGATGGCCGCGAGACCGCCGGCGCCGGCGATATTCGCCTGGCTCTCAGGCAATACCGGGTCGCCTGCGCCATTCAATTCGTGAGTGTCGCTGCACTCGCCGCTGCTATGGCGTTGCTGTGAGATTGGGCGTGCGCGCGATCTCAAGCAAGCGATCGCAATCGATATGTCGCCCGATGTGGTCGGCCAGCCGATCGAGGGTCGTCTCGACGTCGGCTTCGTAGGCGAAACCGGAAGCCTGGCTCGCAATACGGCGCAGCCAGTGGTCGCGCTGCCGGTCGTCGGAAAAGAGCCCGTGAATGTAACATCCGGCGATGGAGCCCGGACCGTTGACCGCGCCTTCGTTGCGTCCGTCGGCGAAACGCAGAAGCGGTTTGGCGCACCCCGTGCCGGTCGTGCGTCCAATGTGCATTTCGTAGCCCTTGAAGGGCGCGCCGCCGTCGGCACTCTCGCCGAGGATTTCGACCAGCATCTTGTCACCCTGAAGCACCGTCTCGACATCGAGCAAGCCAAGACCGGCGACGGAACCGGCTGGTCCCTCGGTTCCGTCGGGATCCGCAATTTGCGTGCCGAGCATCTGATACCCGCCGCAAATCCCGAGCACATGACCGCCACGCCGTGCATGTGCCTTAAGGTCGGTGTCCCATCCGGTTTCGCGCAGCACAGCGAGATCGGCCATGGTGGCCTTGGAGCCCGGCAGGACAATCAGCGCGGCGTCGCCGGGAATAGGCTCGCCCGGCCGGATGAAGACGAGATCGACGCCGGGCTCAAGGCGCAACGGATCGAAATCGTCGAAGTTCGAGATACGGGGATAGGCGAGCACGACGATCAGGCTGCGGTCGCTATCGCCGCGCGGCCGGCCAGTCGCGAGTCCGAGCGCGTCTTCCGCCGGGAGCCTGTAGGCGAGGTCGAAGAACGGCACGAGGCCGAGCGGCTGCCAGCCGGTGTGTCGTGCGATGGTTGCCATCCCATCGCTGAACAGAGACGGATCGCCGCGAAATTTGTTGACGATAAATCCGGCAATCATCGCGGCGTCTTCCGCCGCGATCACCGCCTTGGTGCCAACCAGACTGGCGATGACGCCGCCACGGTCGATATCGCCGACCAGCACGACGGGCACGCCGGCCGCGCGCGCAAAGCCCATATTGGCGATGTCGGCGGCTCTCAGGTTCACTTCCGAGGCAGAGCCTGCGCCTTCGACCAACACGAGGTCGGCCTCGCGCGCCATATGGCCCAGGCTCTCAAGCACGGCGCCGAGCAATCCCGGCTTCATGGCCTGATATTCGCGCCCCCTGGCATTGCCGACGACTTGGCCCTGTACGACCACCTGCGACCCGGTTTCACTCTGCGGTTTTAGCAGCACCGGGTTCATGTGCACGCTCGGTTGCACCCGCGCAGCCCGCGCCTGCAGCGCCTGTGCGCGCCCGATCTCGCCACCATCGGCGGTAACGGCGGCATTGTTCGACATGTTCTGCGGCTTGAACGGGCGCACCCGAAGGCCGCGATTGGCGAACGCCCGCGCCAAACCCGCGACCAGCAGCGACTTGCCGACATCCGAGCCGGTACCCTGCAGCATGATCGCGCGTGCAGGCATCAGAACTCGATGCCCGGCTGCGCTTTGACGCCGGCGGCAAAATGATGTTTTACGGCCGCCATCTCGGTGACGAGGTCGGCGGCCTCGATCAATTCGGGTTTGGCATTGCGGCCGGTGACGACCACGTGCAGGTCAGGCCGTCGGCCCGCGAATGCCGCCAGCACCTGGCCGAGGTCGATATGCTCGTAGCGCAAGGAGATATTGAGCTCGTCGAGCACCAGTAACTTGATCGAGGGATCGTCCATCAGTTCGGTCGCTCGGGCCCATGCGCGCTCGGCGGCGGCGACATCGCGCGCGCGATCCTGTGTTTCCCACGTAAATCCTTCGCCCAGCGTGTGCCATTTGACCTGATCGCCAAAACGCTCGATCGCGGTACGCTCGCCCGATTGCCAGGCTCCCTTGCCGAACTGCACCACGCCGCACTGAAAACCGCGCCCGATCGCGCGCAACAGGAGCCCGAAGGCCGCCGTCGATTTGCCCTTGCCCTTGCCGGTGTGGACAATCAGCAATCCCTTTTCAATGGTCTTTTCGGCGACCTCAGCGTCCTGGACGGCCTTGCGGTTGGCCATCTTGGCCTTGTGGCGCGCGTCATCGTCGGTTTCTTCTGTCATGATAAAACGTTCCTCACATCGGCTTATTTCAGAATGAGCGGTAATCCTGCCGCAATCAAGACAGCGCGGTCAGCGATAGCGGCAACCTGCACATTGGCGCGGCCCTGGGCATCACGGAATTTCCGCGCCAGCGCATTATCGGGAACGATCCCAAGTCCGACTTCATTGGATACGACGACAACGGGTCCGCTGGCTTGGCTCAGTGCCGCGACGAGCCGCTGCAGCTCGGCCATCGGATCCTGGCCGGCCAGCATGACGTTGCTCAACCAGAGCGTGAGACAATCGATCAGGAGGGCTTGTCCAGTACTGCCATGCGCTGCGATCGCCGCGGGCAAGTCGAGCGGCGCCTCGACCGTGCGCCACCTGCCATCACGTCGGTGCCGGTGCTCGGCAATCCGCACCGTCATCTCGTCATCATATGCTTCGGCCGTGGCGACGTAGATCCAGGGCGGGGCGCAGCCCATCACCAACCCCTCGGCGTACCTGCTCTTTCCCGAGCGCGCGCCGCCGAGAACGAAGGTCAGACGGGACAGGGAAGGAACGCTCATGATCCGCGAATTCGATTGACGGGGGTTGATCCTTGCCCTTATCAATCGGGCGACGGTTCCCTGCAAGGGGATTGAATGGGAATGCGGTAAGGGGTCATCGGGCCCCAAATCCGCGGCTGCCCCCGCAACTGTAGTCGGTGAGCTGAAGGCCAAAACACCACTGGGAAACCGGGAAGGTGGCCTGACGCTGAGACCCGAGAGCCAGGAGACCTGCCGTCTAGACTGCTGTTATCCGGCTCATCGCGCGGGGCGTCGCGATGGTCATTGGAAGGCTCACGAGCCGGCGATGAAAATCGTCGCGACTGGGCTCCGTCGGAAGCGGCACCAAGCCAGGGCAGACGAAGCCCACGACGACGGAGGTCCGCGATGAAGATTTTGCTCAATAGACCAGGCGTGCTTGCAGCGCGTGCCGCCATGCTCGCGAGGGTTTCGGCGCTGGCTGCGCGCTCGTTTGGCCGAGCCGGCTGAGCGCGGCGAGCACATGACCAATTCGATCGACACCGGGGGCGTGCTGCCCTCGAACGCCTCAAAGCTGTTTGTCTGTATCACTTGCCGTCTGAACGGCGAGACTGCCGAGGATCAGCAGCCGCGCCCCGGCGCGCGCCTGATAGGGATACTTTCGCAGCTCGTTGAAGACGGCGATCAAAACATCGAGATCGTGCCCGTCGAGTGCCTGTCAAACTGCACGCGCGGCTGCACGGTCGCGATCTCCGGACCCGGCAAATGGACGTATGTGCTCGGTGCGCTCGACCCCGAGCAGCATGCCGATGACGTGATCCGGTTTGCGCGGCTTCACCATGCCCATGCCGAAGGGTTGCCGGTCTGGCGCGAACGCCCCGTCCATATCCGCAAGAACACGATTGCGCGAGTTCCGCCGCTCCCGGTCCAGCGCCCCAAAATTTGAAGGCAGTTTTCAATGACATCCCTTGCCAAGGTTCCCTGCACGATCGTCACCGGCTTCCTCGGCGCCGGCAAGACAACGCTCGTTCGCCATGTTCTTGAAAATGCCGGTGGACGCCGCCTCGCGGTGATCGTCAACGAATTCGGCGACATCGGTATCGACGGCGAAATTCTGAAGAGCTGTGGCATCGAGAGCTGCCCCGAGGATCGCATCGTCGAGCTATCCAACGGTTGCATCTGCTGCACGGTGGCGGATGATTTCGTCCCCGCCCTCAAACGTCTGCTCGATCACCCGGTTCCGCCGGAGCATATCGTGATCGAAACTTCCGGGCTGGCGCTTCCCAAGCCGCTGGTGCAGGCCTTCAACTGGCCGGAGATAGCCTCGCGCGTGACGGTCGATGGCGTCGTCGCCGTCGTCGACGGCGCAGCCATCGCCGCGGGACGGTTCGCCGACGATCCGGATGCGGTCAGCCGGCAGCGCGCGCAGGACGCAGCACTCGATCACGACAATCCGCTCGAGGAAGTCTACGAAGATCAACTTCTCTGTGCCGACCTCATTGTCCTGAACAAGGCCGATCTGATGTCGGTGGAAGAGCGGGGCAGGGTGGTCGCCGAGATCGGAAAGGTGATTTCCAGATCGGTCAAGATCGTCGAGGTGGAAAGCGGCCGCGTGTCGCCGGCCGTCCTGCTCGGGCTCGGGGTTGCCGCGGAAGACGATATCGAAAACCGCTTCTCCCACCACGACGCCGAAGCCGAACACGACCACGACGATTTCGAGTCCTTTATCATCGATCTCCGGCGTTTCGAGACGCCACACACCCTGGTTCAGAAAATTGCCGAGGCGGCGGCGACGCACGACATCCTTCGCGTCAAGGGTTTTGTGGAGATTTCGGACAAGCCGATGCGTCTTTTGGTTCAGGGCGTCGGATCCCGCATCCAGCACCGCTTCGATCGCGCCTGGCACAAGGACGAGGAGCGCCGCAGCCGCCTCGTCGTGATCGGCCAGAAGGGGCTCGACGCCACAGCGATTCGAAACCTGATCCTGGGTTGATCACGCATGCATTTGCTGGCGACGAGCGTTGCGAGATTAGACGAGGCGGAAGCCGCGGTCGATCTCGAACAGTCGCCGGCCGATGTCGTGGTGCTCTCCTTCGCGGACAGTGACCTGTCCGCGCTGGCTGCGGCCTGGCAATCGGATGCCGAGGTACTGCCAACATTGCGGCTTGCGAGCCTCAAAAAGCTGAAGCACCCGATGTCCGTGGATCTCTATGTCGAGCGCGTCGTCGCGCATGCACGGATGGTCATCGTGCGCTGTCTCGGCGGTTTTGAGTACTGGCGGTATGGACTGGAAATCATCGCCTCGGTTGCGCGCAGCAATGGCATTCTGTTTGCCGCCTTGCCCGGTGACGATCGCCCGGATTTACGGTTGGCCGAGATATCCACGGTGACGACGGAGACGCTGTCTCGCCTCGACCGTTTCTTTCGTGAAGGCGGGCCGGAGAATCTCCGCCAGGCCCTGGGATACGTCGGCAGCCTGCTGTCGCGCGACATCGCCTGGACCGAGGCAATGCCGATCGGGCCGGCCGTCGGGTTTTCCGCCGACGGCCATACGGTGCCTCAGGCGGATTTGCTCAGCGCCGCCGACCAACGCCCCGTCGCGCTGGTCCTGTTCTATAAGGCAAGCCTGCTCGCCGCCGACACGGCTCCCATCCGCGCCTTGATGGCGGCGCTTGAAGCGGAGAATCTCGCGCCGGTCGCAGTTGCCGTCTCCAGCCTCAAGGACCCGACGGTGGGGGAATTTCTCGAACGGCTGATCGTGGTGCGGCGGCCGGCGATTATCCTCAATGCGACGGCATTCTCCGCGCTACGCGAAGATGGCACGACGGTTCTCGACGGCGCCGATGTTCCCGTGCTGCAGATCGTGCTGGCAAGCCATTCGCAGGAGGCCTGGGCCTCGTCGCCGCGCGGATTGTCTCCGTCAGATCTCGCCATGAATGTCGTGTTACCCGAACTGGATGGGCGGTTGTTGAGTCGTGCGATCTCGTTCAAGACCGAGGACGAATTCGATTCGCGGATCGAATTTGCATCGGTTCGGCATAGACCTTGTCCTGACCGGATCGCGTTTGTCGCACGTCAGGCGGCGTGCTGGGTCAAGTTGGGCAAAACCCCGCGCGCGGAGCGTCGATTGGCGCTCGTTCTATCGGACTATCCGGCTCGCGCGGGTCGTGCCGGTTATGCCGTGGGACTGGATACCGCCGAGAGCGTCGTTCAAATCATCAAGCTGCTGCATGCCGAAGGTTTCGATGTCGGCGCAGCCGGATTATGCGCGGCCGATGTCGAGCGGCTGCTTTCGGGAGAGTGCGCCGGCATCGACATTGCCGTGGACACCGACGCTTCATGGCTGAAGGCGTTGCCGCTGAGCCTGCAGAACGTGATCGAAAATTGCTGGGGCGCTCCCACCGCTGAAAACGACGTTTTCTCTTTTCCTGTGCTGAAAGTCGGAAAGCTGCTGGTTCTGCTTCAGCCGGATCGCGGGTTGGCACATGATCGCAAGGCCGGCTATCACGACACGTCGATCCCCCCGCGCCATGCCTATGTCGCGCTGTATGCCTGGTTGCGCGAACAGGCCAGGATAGATGCACTCATCCATCTCGGCACCCATGGAACGCTGGAGTGGCTGCCCGGCAAGGCGTTGGCGCTTTCCGCCGAGTGCTGGCCCGAAGCGGTGACGGGCCCGCTGCCGGTCATCTATCCCTTCATCGTCAACAATCCCGGCGAGGCGGTGCAGGCCAAGCGCCGGCTAAGTGCGGTGACTATCGGCCATCTCACCCCGCCGCTGAGCGCGGCGGGGCTGCATGGCGCGACGGCCGAGCTGGAGGCCCTGGTCGAGGAATATGCCGAGGCAGGGGGGCTTGATCGACGCCGGCTCGATTTGCTCGAAGGCGCGATCATCGACTGCGCCTGGACATCGGGTCTCGCCGCCGAATGCAATCTGTCGAGAGACGAGCCGGCGAGGGATGCTATCGTCAAGCTCGATGCGCGTCTGTGCGATATCAAGGAACTCAGCATCCGCGACCGGCTGCACGTTTTCGGGCGGGCTCCCGCTGACGATGCGCAGTCATCGCTGGTCGAAGCGATCGTTGCGGCAGCAGGCGCGTCGGTAACGGGAGAGCAGCGCCGGCAGATTGAAGGGGCCGTGCGCAGCAGCGCCGCGCACGAGGAGAGGGCGCTTCTGGCGGCGCTCGATGGGCGCCGCGTTAGCCCGGGCCCGGCCGGTGCTCCCAGCCGGGGCAGGGCCGACGTTTTGCCTACGGGAAGAAATTTGACGACGCTTGATCCCCGCTCGATTCCGACACGGACGGCGACGACGATGGGCCTAAGGGCTGCGGACGAAGTGGTGCGCCGCTACTTGCAGGATCACGGCGATTATCCCCATTCACTCGTGATCGACCTCTGGGCCTCGACATCGCTGCGAACCGGCGGCGACGATCTGGCGCAGGCATTGGGTTATCTGGGTGCTCGACCGGTCTGGGACGTATCGTCGAACCGTGTCATCGGTGTTGAAATCCTGCCGCTGGCGAAACTCGAGCGGCCGCGCATCGATGTGACGCTACGGATATCCGGTCTTTTCAGGGATATCTTTGAAACCCAGATATCGCTGCTTGATACGGCAATACGGGGGATCGCCGATCTCGACGAGGACGACGCCGATAATCCGATCGCCGGCGCGCGCCGGCGCGGCGACGACACCGCCCGCATCTTTGGCGGCGCGCCCGGCAGCTATGGCGCGGGAATCGCGGCGCTCACGCTCGACAGCAACTGGGGCACGCGTGAAGATCTCGGCGAGGCCTACCTCGCCGCCGTGACCCATTCCTACGGTAGCGCGCAAGCGGTCACGCCGGCGGGCGATGGCTTCCGTGCCCGCGTCTCCTCAGCCAACGCGCTCGTCCACCCGCAAGACGACCGCGAGCGCGATCTTCTCGATGGTGACGGGGTTGCCGATTTCGTCGGAGGCTTTGCCGCAGCCGCGGCATTGCTCGGCAATGATGCGGAATTCTATCACCTCGATACCAGCGCGCCATCGAGCCCGAAAGCGCGCACGGTTGGCGAGGAGATCGCGCGGGTGGTGCGGGGGCGGCTGACCAATCCGCGCTGGATCGAGGGCATGCTCGGTCACGGTCATCGTGGCGTAGCCGAGATCGCGCAGGGCGTCGACGCGCTCTATGCTTTCGCGGCGACAACCCGTGTTGTGCCGGGCCATTTATTCGATCTCGCGCATGATGCCCTGATTACGGACGAGGCCGTGCTCGCCAAAATGATCGCAGCCAACCCGGCGGGTGCTGCAGCAATTGTCGCCCGGCTGCGCGATGCACTGGCGCGTGGACTTTGGGTTTCGTGGCGCAACGCGGTTGCCGGCGAGCTGGATCGCGCCATCGCGAAATCACAGGACGATCGCGGTCCATCGATGGAGGCCGCGCAGTGACTCATGCCGTGGCATTCGGGGTGAAGGGCTGGTGCCCCGGCGCTTTGACGCCGATGCTGAGCGGCGACGGATTGATCGTGCGGGTGCGCCCGCGGAGCGGAAAGTTCAGCCTGGACCAATTGATCGTTCTCGCCGATGCCGCGCGCTGTTTCGGCAACGGTCATATCGACTTGACACGGCGCGCCAACCTGCAAATCCGCGGCGTCAGCGAAGAGAATCTGCCGGGGCTGCAAAACGCGATCGGAAAGCTCGGGCTTCTCGACCCGACACCGGAAGCGGAGACGGTGCGCAATCTCATGATCGGCCCGCTCACCGGGATCGATCCGGCCGAGGTGTTCGATGTCAGCGGCGTCGCCGGTGACCTCGCGCGAATGCTCGCATCCGAGCAGGCGCTCTGGGCGTTGCCGTCTAAATTCGGCTTCATCGTCGACGGTTGCGGCAGCCTGACACTTGCGGACGAGCGCGCCGACATTCGCCTTGTGGCTATTGGCAATGGCGCGGCCCCGGCGATCGCGATCGGTCTCGATGCGCAGGCCGGAACAGAATGGCTGGGCTCCGTCTCTCCCGCAACCGCAGCTACGGCTGCGGTGGAAACCGCGTACGCCTTCCTCGAGGTGACGTCGCGTGGGACGCGGCAACGCATGCGGGGCCTTTCCGCCGAAAGTCTTGTGTCCATCCGGTTAGCGATGTCGTCGCGGCTCGATCCGCTGACGCGCGATCCCCAGGAAATCGATGTGTCGCGGGATCGGCGTGTTGGCCTGCTTGATTTGGGCGCGGATTGGTTCGCCGTGGGCGTCGCAGCGCCCTTCGGGCGCGTCGAGACCGGTCAACTCCAGAAACTTGCCGGCGAGTTGGCGGCTTTCGGTGTCAAGGAAATCAGGCTGTCCCCTTGGCGCATCCTGTATGCCGAAGTTCCCAATGCATCGGCTGGACATGCGATTCTGGATGCCGCCAGCGTCGAAGGCTTTGTTGCCGACTCATTTGATCCTCTGCTGAGAATCGAAGCTTGTCCGGGCGCACCGGCCTGCCGGTCGACGGGTCTCGATATCCGTGGCGACGCCCGCCGGCTCGCCGAATTGTTACCCCGGTTCGGCTTTGCAGGGACCGTTCACGTCTCCGGTTGCGCCAAGGGATGCGCCAGGTCCGACGCGGCCGACCTCACGCTGGTCGGCGCTGATGGTCTTTACGGGATCGTTCTTAACGGAACCGCCCAGGATCGCCCTGCACGGAGTTGCTCGTTCGCCGCGCTTGTCGCTGATCCCGATGCTTTCCTTGATCGGCTCGAAGGGCGCTATCATGACTGAATTTCGCAGCCATATCCGCGATGGAGCCGAGATTTACCGTCGCTCGTTTGCGATTATCCGCGCTGAAGCCGATCTCTCCCGTTTCAAGGAGAACGAGGAAAAGGTGGCGGTCAGGATCATCCACGCGTGCGGCATGACCGATATTGCCGGCGATATCGTGATGTCCCCGAGCTTTGCCGCAAGCGCCCGTGCAGCGTTGCTGCGGGGCGCGCCGATCCTGTGCGATGCAAAGATGGTCGCGCACGGTATCACGCGCACCAGGCTGCCTCGCGGCAACAGGGTGATGTGTACACTCGATGATCCCGCCGTTGCCGGCCTCGCTGTGGAAGCCGCGAACACGCGCTCGGCGGCGGCCCTTGAACTGTGGCGGCCTTATCTCGAAGGCGCGGTCGTCGCCATCGGCAATGCGCCGACGGCGCTGTTTCGGTTGCTTGATATGCTTGACGAGGGCGCGCCGCTTCCCGCTGCAATCATCGGCGTTCCCGTCGGCTTCGTGGGCGCGGCCGAATCCAAGGAGGCCCTTGGGTTGCAGACGCGGGTGCCATTCCTTGTCGTGCGCGGTCGCAGAGGCGGGAGCGCCATGGCCGTTGCGGCAATCAATGCGCTGGCAAGTGAGCGAGAATGACAAGCTTTGACGCGATCGCGGGAACCGCCAGCGGCGGGACGCTTTATGGTATTGGCGTCGGACCGGGCGATATCCGCTATCTGACGCTGCGGGCGGCAGGGCTGGTGCGCAACGTCGACGTCGTAGCCTTTTTCGCCAAGCGGGGGTTACAGGGAAATGCGCGCGGCATTGTCGATGCCCTGATCGAGCCGGGGCGCAGCGAGCTTCGGCTGGAATATCCCTTGACCGAGGAGATCCCGCCCGAGGATCCTTCCTATCAAATGCAGATCAGCCGGTTTTACGAGGAAAGCGGCGCTGCGCTGTCGGAGTTGCTGCGGCAGGGCAAGTCTGTCGGGCTTCTGGCCGAAGGAGATCCATTCTTCTACGGTTCCTTCATGCATATGTGGCGCCGCCTCGAAGGCGATTTCCCGGTCGAGATCGTTCCCGGCGTCACCGGCATGTCGGGCTGCTGGACTTCGCGCCAATGCGCCCATCACCTGGGGCAACGACATCCTCTCGGTATTGCCCGGGACATTGGGCGAGGAGCAATTGACCCGCCGGCTCGTGGAGACCGACGCCGCCGTCATCATGAAAGTCGGCAAGAACCTCGCAAAAGTCCGCCGAGCGGTCGAGGCGGCCGGAATGATGTCGCGCGCGATTTATGTCGAGCGCGGCACCATGCGAGGCGAGCAGGTCATGCCCTTGTCCGAATGTCCCGATGCCAGGGGTCCTTACTTTTCGATGGTGTTGATCCCGGGTCAGGGGAGGCGGCTGTGAGCGGCTCGCTCGCCGTCGTCGGCCTTGGACCGGGATCGATCGATCTCCTGACGCCGGCGGCGAGCCGGGCGCTGCAGGCGGCGACGGATCTCGTCGGATACGAAACCTATCTCGATCGGATTCCAAACACGCACTTCAGCGGTCACCGTCATGCGTCCGGCAATCGCGTCGAGATCGACCGGGCACGCCACGCGCTTACGCTCGCCGCCGAAGGCAAAAGCGTCGCCGTCGTCTCGGGCGGCGATCCCGGCGTATTCGCGATGGCGGCGGCGGTTTTCGAAGCGATCGAAGCCGGCAATCCGGCCTGGCGAGAGCTCGATATTCATGTCGAGCCCGGGATCACGGCGATGCTGGCAGCCGCGGCTGAAGTCGGCGCGCCGCTCGGCGCAGACTTCTGCGCGATTTCGCTGTCGGACAACCTGAAATCATGGGAGACGATCGAACGCCGTCTGCGCGCCGCGGCCGAAGGCGATTTCGTCATTGCGCTTTACAACCCCGCTTCCCGCGCAAGGCCGCATCAGCTCGGTCGCGCATTCGATCTGTTGCGCGCGACAAGGTCGCCGCAGACCATCGTGCTGTTTGTCAGAAGCGCTGCGACTCCCGAAACACGCGTCGTCATGACAACCCTCGCCGAGGTGGATCCAGCCCTCGCCGACATGCGGACGCTGGTCATCGTCGGATCAGCGGCAACACGGCTCATATCGCGACAGGAGCAGAGGCCCTGGGTCTATACGCCGCGAGCGGAACAGGACATTGAGCGATGAGCAAGCTGCTGTTCGAGCCAGATCATGGTCGCTTCGGCATTTTCGACGGCATCTCCGCGCGGTTTAGGCGGACGCGCCACCATCACGACCGGAATTCCAAGATTGCGGGCGGCTTCGATCTTGGCGTAGGTGGCCGTTCCACCCGAGTTCTTGGAGACGAGTACGTCGACCTTCTCGTGCTGGAGAAGCGTAGCCTCCGACTGGATGTCGAAGGGGCCGCGACCGGACAACAATTTCACATCGGGCGGCAGCGCGACGTCATCAGGCGGATCGATCGTGCGCGCAATGTAATGATGATGGGGGCTGCCCGCGAAGGCGCCGAGCTCCTGGCGGCCAAGCGTCAGGAGAACACGGCGGGGTTTTTGGCCAAGCGCGTCGGCGGCGGCTTCCGCGCTGGGGACGGGAAGCCAGGCGTCGCCCGGCTGCGGCTCCCAGGCGGGGCGTATGATCGAGGCGATCGGGATCGCAAGCCGTGCGCAAGCAGCGACGGCGTTGGCCGAGATTTGGTCGGCGTAGGGATGCGTCGCGTCAATGACCGCGTGCGTTGCGTTCTGCTTCAGCCAGGCAACGAGACCATCAGAGCCGCCGAAGCCGCCGATCCGCGTTGCAATGGGCTGCGCTTTGGGGCTTCTGGTCCGACCGGCGAGAGAAATGGTGGCATCAAAGCGCTTGTCGGCCGCAAGCAAGCGCGTCAGCTCCGAGGCCTCTGTGGTACCTCCGAGGATGAGAACGCGCATCGAGACCAACTCCATGAGTGCTGAGCCCGCAACCTGCACGGAGAAGCGCTGGCTGTCCATCATCGGGATCGGCGAGGACGGTGTGGAGGGGCTGTGCTCCGTGGCGCGGCAGTTGATCAGTTCGGCGGAACTGGTCGTCGGCGGCGCGCGTCATCTGGAACTCGCGGGCGATCTTATCCGCGGCCGGCGTCTTGCATGGCCCAGTCCGATGAGCGACGCGTTCGACGAGGTCAAGCGGTATCGCGGGCGTTCCGTCGCGGTTCTCGCAAGCGGTGACCCCTTCTATTTCGGCGTTGGCAAGCAACTCGCCACATTTGTCCCGGCCGGGGAGTTCGTTTGCCTGCCGCAACCGTCTGCCTTCAGTCTTGCCGCAGCGAGGATGGGCTGGTCGCTGCAGGACGTTTCGCTTGTCACGCTGCATGGCCGCGCGCTCCAGGGCATCATTCGATACCTGCAGCCAGGTGCGCGCATCCTGGCGCTGTCCTGGGACGGTGCGACGCCTGGGCATCTTGCCGGGCTTCTCGAGGCGCGTGGCATGGGGCGATCGCGGATCACGGTGCTGGAGGCGATGGGCGGCCATCGCGAGCAGATCCGTCATGCGACGGCATCGCATTTTGCGATCGAGGAAATTCTTCCGCTCAATACGATCGCCATCGAGGTGGTCGCGGAGCCGGAGGCTGCGTTGATTGCGCTCGCACCCGGCCTTGACGACGCGTTGTTTGAGCATGATGGCCAGCTGACGAAACGCGAAATTCGCGCGGTGACGCTTTCGGCGCTGGAACCGCGGCATGGCGAACTGCTCTGGGACGTCGGGCTCGGCGCGGGCTCGATCGCGATCGAGTGGCTGTTGCGGCATCCCTCGTTGGGCGCGATCGGCATCGAGGCGCGTAGTGATCGGGCAGGGCGGGCCGCCCGCAACGCCGCGTCACTCGGCGTACCGGAACTTCAGATCGTGCAAGGCCGCGCCCCGGAGGCGCTGGCGGAACTTGCCCGACCGGATGCCGTGTTTGTCGGCGGCGGCATGATGGACGATGGCGTGTTCGAAACAGTCTGGGCAGCGCTGAAACCTCGCGGCCGCCTCGTGGCCAACGCGGTGTCGCTCGAAACGGAAGCCCGGCTGGCCGATTATTTCAGCCGTTTCGGCGGCGAACTCATTCGACTGCAGGTCGCGCGAGCCGACAAGGTGGGTACCATGTCCAGCTGGCGCCCGGCGATGCCGGTGACGCAATGGCGGGTGAGGAAGCCATGATCGTCGCCGGGATCGGATGTGGCCGTGGAACGTTGTCTGAAGACATCGTGAGCCTGATTCTCGCGGTGCTTGCCGGTTTTGGAATCGGGCGCGAGAAACTCGATGCGATCGCGACCGAAGCGTCGAAAGCGGATGAGAGCGGGATCGAAAATGCCGCGCAATCATTGTCGGTTCGTCTTGTCAGGTGTTCGCTCGCGGATCTGGACGGAGCCGCCGCCAGGGTCGTGACGCGCTCATCGCGCGTTCAGGCGCTCAAGGGTGTCCCGTCGATCGCGGAAGCGTCGGCGCTGGTGGCGGCGGGTCGCAATGCGCGGCTTCTCGGCGCGCGGGTCGCGGCCAACAAGGTGACCTGCGCCATCGCTATCAGTGAGGGCCCATGACCGTTCACTTCATCGGAGCCGGACCGGGGGCACCCGACCTGATCACCGTGCGGGGGCGCGATCTCATTGCGGCTTGCCCGGTCTGCCTCTATGCCGGTTCTTTGGTGCCGAAAGCTCTGCTCGACTATTGCCCGCCTGGAGCCAGCATCGTCGATACGGCTCCGATGTCGCTCGACGAGATCATCGCCGAAATCGCGCGCGCCACCGAGCGTGGGCAGGACGTCGCGCGCCTGCATTCCGGAGATCTGTCGATCTGGAGCGCGCTTGGCGAACAGCTGCGACGCCTGGATGCCCTCGATATCCCGTACACGGTCACCCCCGGCGTTCCAGCCTTCGCCGCGGCTGCCGCTGCGCTAGCCAGGGAGTTGACCTTGCCCGAAGTGGCGCAATCGGTGGTGTTGACCCGAACCTCCGGACGCGCCTCGGCAATGCCAGCGACCGAAAATCTCGCGGCATTCGCGGCAACCCGCGCGACACTGGCTATTCATCTCTCAATTCACGTGATTGACAAGACCGTCGCGGAGCTGGTTCCTGCTTACGGAGAGGACTGCCCGGTGGCCGTCGTGTTCCGCGCCAGCTGGCCTGACGAGCGGATCATTCGCGCGACGCTCGGCACGATCGTTGAGGAGGTCAAGAAGACCAATATCGAACGCACGGCGCTGATCATCGTCGGTGATGTGCTGGCTGCGCGCGATTTTCGGGACAGCGCACTCTACGACAGCGAATATCGCCGGCGGTTCCGCGGAGGCGGTACATGATCTCCATTGCGGAAATGAGGCGACGGCTTCTGGCGAATATGGTTGGCGCGCGATGAGCTTTTCCGCCGGTGCTCCGGGCCTTATCATCGCGGCGCCACGCTCGGGTGCCGGGAAAACGACGGTGACGCTCGGGCTCCTGCGCGCGCTTCGGCGTCGGGGCGCCGCGGTGCAGCCCTTCAAATGTGGCCCGGACTATATCGATCCGGCGTTTCACGAAATCGCAGCAGGCCGGCCGAGTTTCAATCTCGACAGCTGGGCGATGGGAGAGGAATTGATCGCAACCCTCGCGACCGAAGCGTCATCAGGCGCGACACTTTCCATTGCCGAAGGGGTGATGGGGCTGTTCGACGGCGCCGCGGCACGGGGGCAGTCCGGAACGGGTTCAACCGCCGATCTGGCGGCTCTGCTTGGCTGGCCAGTGGTGCTCGTGCTCGATGTCGCCGGTCAAACCGAGACCGCGGCGGCCGTCGCATTCGGTTGTGCCCGATATCGGGACGACGTCGATATCGCCGGCGTGATTTTGAACCGCGTCGCGAGCCAGCGTCATTTTACGCTGGTGGCGCCGGCGTTTGACCGGATCAAGATCCGGATCTTCGGTGCGATCTTGCGCGAGGACCGTATCGCGCTGTCCGAGCGGCATCTCGGGTTGGTCCAGGTGGGAGAGATACCGGCGATCGACCAGCGTCTGGACGCGCTTGCCGATATCGTTGATGCTGCGATCGATCTCGATGCGATCGAGCAGTCGGCAAGGCCTGCAAAGGCCGCCGTCGCGGTCCGCACGGCGCAATCCGACGGAGGGCAATCTCGGCTACAGCCGCCCGGACAGCGCATCGCGCTCGCGCAGGACAGGGCATTTTCCTTCATGTATCCTCATGTCCTTCGACAATGGCGGTTCGCAGGCGCGGAAATCATTCCGTTCTCGCCGCTGGCCGACGAGCCTCCCGATGCCGCGGCGGATGCGGTCTGGTTGCCGGGCGGTTATCCAGAACTCCATGCCGGCGAACTGGCGGCCGCCCGCCGTTTCCGAGAAGGCCTCCAGCAGCTGGCCCGCCGCTCCATTCCAATCCACGGCGAGTGTGGTGGCCATATGGTGCTCGGGCGCAGCCTGGAGGATGCCGACGGAAACAGGCACGAAATGACGGGTTTGCTCGGACTCGAAACTTCTTTCGCAAAACGCCGGCTGCATTTGGGTTATCGACGCGCGCGGCTTCGCTCAGCCTGCTCCCTGGGCGCGAAAGGCACGGAAGTGCTTGGCCATGAGTTCCACTACGCCAGCACAGTTTTGGCGAGCGACGATCCGTTGGTCGACTGCTGGGATGCCGCCGGCGTGGAAGTTCCTGAACAGGGTGCCCGGCAAGGCTCGACGACCGGCACGTTTTTCCACGTCATCGATCGGGTCACGACATGACCGAGACACCCGATCGATCTTCGCGACCGTTCGATGCCGCCTTTCGGCAGTCGCTCCGTGATCTCGTGCTCTGGCGCCGCGACGTTCGCCGGTTTCGCCGCGATCCCGTCGATCCGGCTCTGATTCATTCACTGCTTGAACTTGCGAGCCACGCGCCGTCCGTTGGGCACTGCCAGCCCTGGAGGTTCGTGCTGGTCGAATCCACCCAGTGCCGCGAAGCGGTGAGGTCCAGTTTTGTGCGGGCCAACGCAAAGGCGATCGAAAGCTATGATGGCGAGCAGCGCGCGCGTTACGCGAAACTGAAACTCGAGGGGCTCGATGATGCTCCGGTCCATCTTGCGGTCTTCGCCGACGAGGCAACGGAGGCCGGCGGTGGTCTCGGCCGTCAAACCATGCCGCAAACCCTTCGATATTCCGTTGTTGCCGCAGTTCAGACCTTATGGCTTGCGGCCCGCGCCGAGGGACTGGGACTTGGCTGGATTTCGATTCTCGAACCGGAGATATTGTGCCGGGTCCTTGAGGTGCCGGAAAGTTGGACCCTGATTGCGTATCTTTGTATCGGCCGGCCGGTGGAGGAGCACCTCGATCCCGAACTCGAACGCTATGATTGGCAGGAACGTTTGGACGCCCAGCGCCTGATATTCAAGCGGTGACGGATAAAGCGGCGAGGGAGAACACGTCTACCGGCGTAAGTCGCTGTGGGGACTTTCACTCGCGGAATGAGAGCTATGGAAGTTTGCTTCTGGTAGATAGTGTTGGAGATCGAAAAGCAGCTTCGAGCAGAGCAGGGCTTTCCGCCCGAATCTCGACGGCTGGCCGCCCACTCATTCCTGCAGGACACCGCTATCGTGACAGAAATCCAGTCTCCTCCGCAATTCTCGCTCTCCAAGGACAAGATCCGGGTTCTGCTGCTCGAAGGTGTCAACGACAGTGCCTTGCAAACGATGACGGCCGCCGGCTATTCCAGCGTGACGCGATTGTCAAAAGCCCTCGATGGGGAGGAGTTGAAGGAAGCCATCAAGGGCGTGCACCTGCTGGGCATCCGGTCGCGCACGCAGATCACCGCGGACATTATTGAGGCCGCGGACAGGCTGATCGCGATCGGATGCTTCAGCGTGGGCACCAACCAGGTTGACGTCGACGCCTCCAGGCGGAGCGGGATCCCGGTCTTCAATGCGCCGTTCTCCAATACGCGAAGCGTGGCGGAATTGGTGATCGGCGAGATTGTCTTTCTGCTGCGCCGGATCGTGTCGCGATCCAACGCCGCGCATGATGGCCAATGGGACAAGTCCGCGACCGACAGCCATGAGGTCAGGGGCAAGACGCTCGGCATCGTCGGTTACGGCAATATCGGCTCGCAGCTCTCATATCTTGCGGAAGCGATGGGCATGCGGGTGATCTTCTACGACCATACCGACAAGCTTCGCCACGGCAACACGGAGCCGGCCGCGAGCCTGCACGAACTGTTGGCACAGAGCGATGTGGTCAGCATGCATGTGCCCGAAACCGCCGCGACCCAGGGAATGATCGGTCGCGAAGAGATCGAGGCGATGAAGCCGGGTGCCTTCTTCATCAATAACAGCCGCGGCACCGTCGCCGATCTGGGCGCGCTTGCCGACGCACTGCGCGAGGGCAGGCTGCGCGGCGCCGCCGTCGACGTCTTTCCAGTCGAGCCGGGCTCGAACAAGGAACGCTTCACGTCGCCGCTGCAGGGGCTGGACAACGTCATCCTGACGCCGCACGTCGGAGGCTCGACCGAGGAGGCGCAGGAGCGTATCGGCGCCGAAGTCGCGCGCAAGCTGGTCGATTACAGCGACACCGGATCCACGATGGGCGCGGTCAACTTCCCGCTGGCGCAATTGCCCGCGAGGCCGGTCGGCACGCGATTTATTCAGGTTCAGCGCAATCTGCCGGGCATGCTCGGACGGCTGAACGAGGTGCTCGCGCGTCACGCCGTCAACATCGCGGCTCAATACTACGAGACCCACGCCGACGTCGGCTATGTGGTGCTGGACGCGGACGCCTCGGCGGCGGACAGCCAGCGGGTTCTCGCCGACATCCGGGCGCTCGAAGGCACGATCCGCGCGCGGTTACTCTACGAACATAAGCGGTGACCCGAAGCACTCCGGGCGGCTTTTGAGGCCGGTCGCATGTGGAATGCGCGCTACAACATATACTGCACCACGCCCTTGCCGGCGTAGGAGTTATGTCACTGCCTGAATTCGTTGGTCAGTTCGCCGATGCCGTGGATAGCGACCGTGACCTTGTTGACCGGGTCTTTCATCGATCCAACGCCAAGCGATGTGCCACAGCAGATCAGGTCGCCAGGCAACAATGTCATGTCGTGCGAAATCTTGCTGACAAGCTGTTGCGCGCTGAAGATCATGTCCGATATCGGATACGATTGGCGCTCTTCGCCATTCAGGATGGTCCGGACAACGAGTGTGGCGGGGTCGATCCCCGACGCGATGACTGGCCCGAACGGACAAAAATCATCGAAGCCCTTGGCGCGGGCCCATTGCGCGAACGTTGCATCCTTGCTGATGATGTCGGCGGCCGTTATGTCGTTGACGCAGGTATAGCCATGGATACAGGCGTCGGCTTCATCGACCGAGACGCCGCTGCACGGGCGCCCGATGACGATGGCGAGTTCACCTTCGTACACGATCCTGCCGTCATAGGACGCCGGGCGTTTAACGACCGCGTCGGGCGGAGCGGCCGTCGTTGATGCCTTCAGGAGATAGAGCGGCTCGTCGGGTTCCCTGACGTTCAGTTTCGCGGCGAGGGCATGAAAATTATTCCACAGCGCGATGATCTTCGACGGCTCGCTTGGCGCCATGAGTTCGACGTCGGACAAGGCGATGCGCCGGCCGTTGTCCCATGATTTTCCAAACATCTCTCCGTCACGAACGCTGATCTCGGATTGCGAAATCGTTCCAAAGCCGGTTGTGTCGTGATGACGAAAACGAACCCAATTAGTCACGATAAAACCTCCCGAAGTCGAAGAACAAAGCCGCCATCCGATAGAGTCTACGGCCTGGCGCGTTCAAGAAAGACGCGTTCAAGACACGTTCAGTAAAGATACCTTCAGTAAAGGCCGGCGGTTCTGGCGCGCTGGCTTACGAGCGCCAGAACGGCGTCGATCGTAGGTGTCGGAATCTGCGTGAGACGTCCCATTTCCTGAACCACGGTCACCAGCGGATCGATCTCCATCGGGCGTCCGCGTTCAAGATCCTGCAGCATCGATGTCTTGTGCGCACCGACCTTGCGGGCGCCTTCGATCCGCCGCTCGACGTCGACGCGGAATTGGACCCCAAACGTCTCGGCGATGCTCTGGGTTTCCAGCATCATGGCCTTTGACAGGGCGCGGGTCGCCGGATCGGTGCAGATCTTGTCCAGCGTTGCGTGGGTCAGCGCGCTGATCGGATTGAAGCAGACATTGCCCCACAGCTTGAGCCATATTTCGTCGCGAATTCGATCGAGTACGGGAGCTTGCAACCCGGCCTTGACAAACAGCGCGGCGAGCCTTTCGACGTCAGCGCTTTTTTCTCCGGAGGCTTCGCCGAGAGGAAAGCGGTCGCCATAGATATGGCGGATGACGCCGGGCGCCTCGATCTCCGTCGCGGGATAAACGATGCAGCCGATGGCGCGCTCCGGGCCCAGTTCGCGCCATTGCCGCCCGCCTGGGTCTATGCTCTCAAGCGTCGATCCTTCGCACGCGTTGCCATGCTTGTAGAAGTACCAGTACGGAATCCCGTTGACTGCCGTGACAATCCGGGTCTGCGGTCCGAGCAGCGGCTGGATTGTTTCGATAACGCCGGTGATCGAATGCGCCTTCAGGCAGATGATGACGAAATCCTGCGGTCCCAGTTCGGCCGGGTCGTCGGTGCAGCGGGGATGCACAGCCCGCTCTTCATCCCCAATCAGCAATTTGAGGCCGTTGGCACGCATCGCGGCGAGGTGAGCGCCGCGCGCGACCAGGCTGACTTCCGCTCCCGCCAGCGCCAGCTGCACGCCGAGATAGCCGCCGATCGCGCCGGCGCCGTAGATACAGATTTTCATGCCGTTCTCCAGGACAATTTGCTCGATGACAATTTGCCAGCGACTGCGTCTTCAACCGCCACCGCTTCCGCGACCGTGAGAGCCGGCCGACCTTCGGCCACCAGCGCGCCGAAGCTCCTTAGAACCGCCTTGCTCTCATGGATGTTCATGCTTTCCTCTGTCTTTGTATTTTGTGTGCCAGTGCTTCCGGGATAAAAGGAAGAGGCGGACCGAAGTTCACCTCGTCTGGATTTTCAAAGAGTAGCGCTCAAACCGAGCCGACCGTCCGCGCGTTGGCGTCGGGCCGAGCGGTTTCGTTGCCCAGAATGAAAGCGCGCCGCATCGGCTTGATGACAAGCAATGCGAGCAGCGCCGCGGTGGCGTTCAGGCCGACGGCCATCACGAACACGGCCTGCCATCCGTAGTTGGCAGCGACAATGCTCGCAATCGGCACCAGCAATGCCGCGGTCCCCTTGGCGGTGTAAAGCATGCCGTTGTTGGTGGTTGCATAGGTGGCACCAAAGGTGTCGCCGGTGGTCGCGGGGAACAGGCTGTAAATTTCGCCGAACACGCCGAAATATATCGCGGTCGCAAGCACGAAGACGACCGGGATGTGCCCATAGGTTGAAAGCGTCAGCAACATGACCGCCGCAGTTCCGAACGCGATGAACATAGTGTGTTCGCGCCCGATGGTGTCGGAGACCCAGCCGAAGAACGGCCTGCCGAAGCCGTCGAAAATCCGGTCGAGCGAAATGGCGAAGGTCAATGCGGCCATTTGAAAGCCGAGAAGACTTACCGGTTCATCCGCGATCTTGAAGTCATGGGCGATCGGCGCAATCTGCGCCGCGGTCATCAGACCGCCCGCGGCAACCATCACGAACACCAGATACATCACCCAGAAAATCGGACTGCGTAACACCTGCGGCGGCGTGAAATCGATTTTGGTCTGTGGCAGGTTGAGCTGTTTCTTCTTCCCCGGCATCGTCCGCGACGGCTTGCGCAGGAAAAATGCCAGGATGAACACGATCACGCCTTGCCCGATGCCAAAAGTCAGGAACGCCTGCTGATAGCCGCTGGCGACGATCATATTTGCGATCGGCACCACGGTGATTGCGGCGCCGGCGCCGAAGCCCGCCGCTGTTGCACCTGCCGCGAGGCCGCGGCGATCGGGAAACCACTTCAACGCGTTGCCGACGCAGGTGCCGTACACCGAGCCGGCTCCGATTCCGGAGATGATCGCGGCGAAGTAAAGCAGCGCCAGCGAGTCCGCGTAGGAATTCAATATCCAGGCGAGGGAAATCATGACGCCGCCGAACATGACCACGACGCGCGGTCCATATCTATCGACGAACCATGCTTCGACCGGAACAAGCCAGGTCTCCGTCACGACGAACAACGTGAAGGCCAGCTGGATCGCTGCGCGACCCCAATGGTACTTCGCGTCGATCGGATCGACGAACAGCGTCCATCCGTATTGAAGGTTGGCGATCATGGCCATGCAAACGATGCCCATCGCGAGCTGCAGCCAGCGGAAATAGCTGGGTTCAATAACCGTCTGCGCGGATGGTCGAGCGGTAGCTGTCATTACGTCCTCCCGAGACACGCTTGGTAGATGCCTGCTTTTGCCCATACTGGTATGCAGTATACCAGAAATGCAAGTTATTATTTTCCGCTCCAGCTAAAAAAATCTACCTATTGCGTTGCACTGTTTACGTAAGTGATGTTGTCCTAAAGGAGAGAAGTCCTGAAAAAGTAGGCCTGAGCCAGAGAGCTCTCTGAGGCTGGAAGGGTGCAGGCCACGCAAAATTTGCCAGATGTGGCAACCGAATGCCCAGGACGTGCGACTTGGACTCTTGACAATTTCGCAATTGGCATACCAAATGCCAATACCAAGGCGGAGCGTTACACGTCTTTGCAGGTTAATCATGTGGCTCTGCCGGACGAAAAGTCGGGCGCTTGGCTGACCGTGTCGCTCGGGGAATTGCCAGGGAATTGCCAAGCACGATGGAATTTTGAAAATCGAGCACACCTACGAATGAATGCAGGTCGCGATGAAAAGACACGTGATCCGGCGCAAGGCCATCGAACCGAAATCCACGGCGAACAACGATCCCGATCCGAGGGACGGCGGCGTACAATCCGTTGACCGCGCCCTCTTGATCATCGAAACGCTCGCGGAGGATGACGAAGGATACCGCCTGACCGACCTCGCGATACGAACAGGGTTGTCACCTTCGACGGTTCACAGATTGCTGACGACGCTGGAGAAGCGGCGTTTCGTCCAGTTCGACCGCGATGCGTCCACCTGGCATATCGGGGCGCAAAGCTTCGCTATCGGCTCGACTTTCGTTCGGCGCCGCAATTTCGTGACACAAGCATTGCCCTATCTTCGCAAGCTTCGCGATCAGACGCGCGAGACGGCAAACCTCGCCGTCGTGGATGATGGCGCGATGGTCATTCTTACCCGGGTCGAAAGCCGGGAAATCATGCGATCCGTTACCAAAGTCGGTGGCCGGGTCCCGATGGTGGCCTCGGGGCTCGGCAAGGCTCTGCTCGCGACCTATTCCGAGCAGGATGTCTTCGCGATCATCCAGCGCGACGGCATGCCGAGGTTGACATCGAAATCGATCGTGCGGGCCGGAGAGTTGTGCAAATCGCTGCACGACGTCCGGCGGCAAGGCTATTCGGTTGACGATGAAGAAGCCTTGATTGGCCTGCGCTGCGTCTCCGCCGTGGTCTACGACGACTGCAGCGAACCTCTGGCAGCCATCTCGGTTTCGGGCAAGGCCTCCCGCGTTCCGAACGACCGGTTGCCCATTCTCGGCAAGCTGGTGCAGGAAGTCGCAGCCGAACTGACCATGGCGCTGGGCGGCACGACGCCCGACGTAAAATCTCTTTGAAAAATTCCAGATAGCGGTTTTCGCGCCGTGCCCGCCGCGCAAGCTCGATCGAAAATTCCCGGTCGACAATTTTTCATTTTGGATCCGGCCTAATCGCCTGATATCGCGGTCATTTCGTGATTCATCCCGCCAGGCGGGAAACAAATTCAATTCGATTGAAGCAATCCGTCCTCGCCGTGATGATCCCACCCGTACCAAAATAAATGGACAGGGTGTGAAATGGCGAAGATGCGAGCAATCGATGCTGCCGTGCGTATTCTGGAAAAAGAAGGCGTTGTCTGCGCCTTCGGTGTTCCAGGCGCCGCGATCAACCCGCTGTATTCTGCCTTGCAGAGGCGCGGCTCGATCAAGCATATTCTGGCGCGTCACGTCGAGGGCGCCTCGCACATGGCGGAGGGCTACACCCGCGCCAAGGCAGGCAACATCGGTGTTTGCATCGGTACCTCCGGCCCGGCCGGAACCGACATGATCACGGGACTGTATTCAGCGATCGCGGATTCGATCCCGATCCTTTGCATCACCGGGCAGGCGCCCCGCGCGCGCCTGTACAAGGAGGATTTTCAGGCTGTCGACATCGAGTCGATCGCCAAACCGGTGACGAAGTGGGCGGTTACGGTGCGCGAAGCGGCGCTGGTGCCCCGCGTATTCAGCCAGGCATTCCATATCATGCGTTCGGGACGTCCGGGTCCGGTGCTGATCGATCTGCCTGTCGACGTGCAACTCGAGGAAATCGAATTCGACGATGAGACCTATGAGTCGTTGCGGGTCTACAAGCCGACAGCGACGCGCAAACAGATCGAGAAGGCACTCGATATGCTCGATGCAGCGGAACGTCCGCTGATCGTGGCGGGCGGCGGCGTCATCAACGCCGATGCATGCGACCTTCTGCAGGCGTTTGCCGAGATCGTCAACGTTCCGGTGGTGCCGACGCTGATGGGGTGGGGCGCGATTCCCGATGACCACGCCCTGATGGCGGGAATGGTCGGACTGCAGACCAGTCATCGCTACGGCAATGCGACGATGCTCGAATCCGACTTCGTTCTTGGCATCGGCAACCGCTGGGCCAACAGGCACACCGGATCAATCGCGACCTACACCAAGGGTCGCACCTTCGTGCATGTCGATATCGAGCCGACCCAGATCGGACGCGTCTTCAATCCCGATCTCGGCATCGCTTCCGACGCAAAGGCGGCGCTCGAATTATTCGTCACGGTCGCCAAGGAGCGGCGGAGAGCCGGCAAGCTGAAGGAGCGTCAGGCGTGGCCTGCGGCATGTCAGGATCGCAAGCGCACGATGCTGCGCAAGAGTCACTTCGACAACGTGCCGATCAAGCCGCAACGCGTCTATGAGGAGATGAGCAAGGCGTTCGGCCGCGACACCTGTTATGTCAGCGTGATCGGGTTGTCGCAGATCGCCGGTGCGCAATTCCTCGGTGTCTATCGTCCGCGCAACTGGATCAATGCCGGGCAAGCCGGTCCGCTGGGATGGACGTTGCCCGCGGCGCTGGGCGTGCGCGCCGCAGATCCGGATCGCGAAATTGTGGCTCTCTCGGGCGACTATGATTTCCAGTTCCTGATCGAAGAACTGGCAGTCGGCGCGCAATTCAAGCTGCCCTACATCCACGTCGTCGTGAACAATTCATACCTCGGGTTGATCCGCCAGGCGCAGCGCGGATTCGACATGGACTATCACGTTCAATTGTCGTTCGAGAACATCAATGCGCCCGAACTTGGCGTCTATGGCGTCGATCACGTCGCGGTCGCCGAAGGCCTTGGTTGCAAGGCGATCCGCGTCACCGATCCGAAGGACGCCCAGGCGGCGTTCACGACGGCGCGTGAATTGATGGCGCAATACAGCGTGCCGGTCGTGGTCGAGTTCATTCTCGAACGGGTCACCAATATCGCGATGGGCACCGAGATCGACAACATCGTCGAATTCGAGGAGATCCTCGATTTGCCGGTGGACGACACGCCCAGTCCGGCCGCAGCGCCGCGCGGCAGGCTGGTGCCGGTCTGAGCGCCGGATCAATCCCTGCCCAACGCTATTGGTCTGACAACGCGAGGACATTCGATCGTGCCGAAATTTGCCGCCAATCTCACCATGCTTTTCAACGAACTGCCGTTCCTTGACCGTTTCGCCGCGGCCAAGGCCGCCGGCTTCAGCGGCGTGGAATATCTGTTTCCCTATGATTTCGAAAAAGCCGTGCTGCGCGAGAGGTTGCAACAATATGGACTGACCCAGGTCCTGCACAACCTCCCTGCCGGCAATTGGGCCGCCGGCGAGCGGGGCATCGCCATTTTTCCGGATCGGGCCGATGAATTCCGCGACGGCGTGCTACGTGCCGTCGACTACGCAAAGGCTCTGGAGTGCCGTCAGCTCAATTGCCTGGTCGGCATCGCGCCGGCTGATGCTGACCGCATTGCACTGAGTGAAACGCTAGTGGAGAATTTGCGATTCGCGGCGGACGCCCTCGCGCGCGCCCGTATTCGGCTTCTGATCGAGCCGATCAACACCCGCGACATTCCCGGCTTCTTCCTGAACAGGACAGAGCAAGCCGTCCAGATCATCTCCGACGTCAGGTCGGACAATCTGTTCATTCAATATGACATCTATCACATGCAGGTGATGGAGGGCGATATCGCGCCGACGTTGCAAAAGCACCTTGCCCGCATTGGCCATGTGCAACTGGCCGACAATCCCGGCCGCAACGAGCCCGGCACCGGCGAGATCAATTATCCCTTCCTGTTTCGATATCTCGACGAGATCGGATATCGCGGCTGGATAGGCTGTGAATACAAGCCGAAGACAACCACCGTCCAGGGGCTCGGGTGGTACGCGGCTCAAACCGTCGACGCATAACGCGGAAGGAAAGATCAAGATGATTGACGTTGGCTTCATTGGCCTTGGGATTATGGGCCGCCCGATGGCTGGCCATCTCCAGGCTGCCGGGCATCGCCTGTTTCTTCACGACGTCGGGTCCGTTGCCCCGGAACTGGTTTCCGCCGGCGCCCGCGTCTGCAAGTCGGGCAAGGAAGTTGCCGAAGAAGCCGACGTGGTCATCGTCATGGTACCGGATACGCCGCATGTGGAAGCGGTCCTGTTTGGCGCCGGCGGTGTCGCGGAAGGAATTTCGAAAGGCAAGATCGTCGTCGATATGAGCTCGATCTCGCCGCTCGCTACCAAGGAATTTGCAAGGAAGATCAACGCGTATGGCGCCGATTATCTCGATGCGCCGGTTTCGGGTGGTGAGGTCGGTGCGAAGGCGGCGACGCTGACAATCATGGTGGGCGGCCCGGAAAAGGCTTTCAATGCCATGAATCCGCTGTTCGAGAAAATGGGGAAGAACATTACCCTCGTCGGCGGCAACGGCGACGGCCAGACCACCAAGGTCGCCAATCAGATCATCGTCGCCCTGACCATCGCGGCGGTCGGAGAAGCGCTGCTATTTGCGTCGAAGGCCGGTGCCGATCCGGCGCTGGTGCGGCAGGCTCTCATGGGCGGCTTCGCTTCCTCGAGAATTCTCGAAGTGCACGGCGAACGGATGGTAAAACGGAATTTCGATCCCGGCTTCCGCATTGAACTGCATCAGAAGGACCTCAACCTGGCACTCGAAGGCGCACGGGCGCTGGGGCTGTCGTTGCCGAATACCGCAATGGCGCAGCAGCTCTTCAATTCCTGCACGGCGCATGGTGGCAAGGCCTGGGATCATTCGGCGATGGTGCGGGCGCTGGAGATGATGGCAAGCCACGAAATCGGAACCACGTAAAGCCGATCGGAAGCAAGCCATGAGCATCGATTGTCGCCGCCTGTTGCTCGACATGTTTCAGGCGGCGGTGAACGCGGCGGCGCCCGCCCTGTGCGTGCCGGCGCATCTGCCGCCGCGGCCGAAGGGCCGCACCGTCGTTGTCGGCGCCGGCAAGGCGGCGGCTTCGATGGCGGCCGCCGTGGAGGCTCATTGGAACGGCCCGATCGAGGGTTTGGTGGTGACCCGCTACGGTCACGGCGTGCCGTGCCGGCATATTGAGGTGGTTGAGGCATCGCATCCCGTTCCGGGTGAGGCGGGATCGAAGGCGGCGCGTCGAATTCTCGACAAGGTCTCGGGGTTGACGGCGGATGACCTTGTGCTGTTTCTGATTTCGGGGGGCGGCTCGGCGCTGCTGGCCTTGCCGCCGGATGGGATCACCCTGGCCGACAAGCAGGCCATCAACCGTGCCTTGCTGAAATGCGGCGCGCCTATCGCCGAAATGAATGCGGTGCGAAAGCACTTGTCCGTCATCAAGGGCGGACGCCTCGCCGTTGCAGCCGCACCGGCGCAAGTCGTCACACTCGCGATTTCCGATGTGCCGGGCGACGATATTTCCGTTATCGCGTCCGGTCCTGCCGCGCCGGATGCATCGACGCGGATCGACGCGCTTGCGGTGCTGACAAGATACGGCATCGCGATTCCGGCCTCTGTCGCGAGCCATCTTGAAGGCGGGGGCTCGGAGACGCCGAAGCCGGGCGATCCGCGCCTGGCCAAGGTGACCAATATTCTTGTCGCAACACCGCAGAAGTCTCTGGAAGCTGCAGCCAAAGTCGCGCGTGATGCCGGATTGGCGGTGATGATCCTTGGCAATGCGATTGAGGGCGAAGCGCGCGACGTCGGCATCGTTCATGCCGGCATCGCGCGGCAGTGCGGAGATTGGGGGCAGCCTCTCGAAATTCCCTGTGTGCTCATCTCCGGCGGTGAGACCACCGTCACCATGCGGGGCAACGGCAGGGGAGGCCGCAACGCGGAGTTTCTCCTGAGTCTGGGGATTGCCGCTGGTGGCAGGAATGGCATCTGGGCGCTCGCCGCAGATACCGATGGCATTGACGGTAGCGAAGACAACGCGGGAGCGGTCCTTACACCCGACACGCTGTGCCGCGCGAAGCGCATCGGCATCGACGTCAATGAGCGGCTCGCGGACAATGATGCCTACACCCTATTCGCCGCGCTTAACGATCTTGTCGTGACCGGTCCCACGCTTACCAACGTCAACGATTTCAGAGCCATATTGGTTACAAAAAGGAATTGATCTTGCGCCGATCACGGAACGCCAAAATCATCGCGACACTTGGACCTTCCAGTTCATCACCGGCGATGATCCGGTCACTGTTCGACGCCGGCGTCGATATGTTCCGTTTGAATTTCAGTCATGGCAATCACGAGGATCACGAGCGACGCTTTCACGCGATAAGGGATGTTGAACGCGATGTCGGCCGCCCGATCGGAATCATGGCGGATTTGCAAGGTCCCAAATTGCGCATCGGGGCTTTTTCCGACGGTCCCATCGAATTGCGCTCTGGAGAGCGGTTCAGGCTCGATCTGGAGACCGCAGCCGGGGACCAGAACCGCGTGCCGTTGCCGCACCCGGAGATTTTTGCGGCCCTGGTTCCCGGCACCGAGTTATTGCTCGACGACGGCAAGCTGCGCCTCGAAGTACAGGAATGTGGTCCGCGTCACGCCGAAACGCGGGTGCGGATTGGCGGCAGGTTGTCGGAGCGCAAGGGCGTCAATGTCCCCGGCATCATTCTGCCGCTGTCGCCGTTCACCGAAAAGGACCGTTGCGATCTGAGCTTCGCGCTTGAATTGGGGGCGGACTGGGTCGCGCTTTCGTTTGCGCAAAGAGCCGAAGACATCGTCGAGGCGCGGGCGTTGATTGGCCGGCGCGCGTTGATCATGGCCAAGCTGGAGAAGCCTGCTGCCATCGACAATCTCGATGCGATCGTCGCGCTGGCGGACGGCATCATGGTTGCGCGCGGTGATCTCGGGGTTGAAGTACCGCCGGCACAGGTCCCTGTCATCCAGCGCCGGATCGTGCGCGCATGCCGTCGCGAGGGAAAGCCGGTCGTGGTGGCAACGCAAATGCTCGAATCGATGACGACATCGCCAGTCGCCACCCGGGCCGAAGCCTCCGATGTTGCTACGGCGATCTATGAAGGCAGCGATGCAGTCATGCTGTCAGCCGAATCCGCCAGTGGAAATTTTCCGCGCGAGGCGGTTGCCATGATGGATTCGATTATTCGCGGCGTCGAAGGCGACATCGATTTCCAAACACCTGCCAATGAGAGGCACGCGAAGTCCGGCGCGTCGCATGCCGACTCGATCTGTTGCGCGTTGCAGCTGGTTGCAGGGTTGGTCCAGGCGACATCGACCGTCGCCTATACGAAATCAGGCTTTACCAGCATGCGGGCAGCTCGCGAGCGGCCTGCCGCCCCGATCCTCAGTTTGACGCCGCTGATCGCGACCGCCCGCCAGCTGAGCCCGGTATGGGGAATTCATTCCGTCGTGGTCGAAAACGAAATTACCGATGAAGCGTCGATGACGAAGCTCGCCTGCGATGCCGCGCTGGCAGGAGACTTCGGCAAGCCCGGCGATAACATCGTGATCGTCGCCGGCATTCCGTACGGAGCATCGGGGACCACCAATTTGCTGCGCATTGCGAGCCTTCCGGAAGCCTCGCTCTGAGCGCAAAAATTGAATTGGCTGCACCGGCTCGAGCAACTGCAGCGCTGGCTGCATTGCGGATCGACTTGGTGGACATCTGATCGGGTGCGGTGACGCGGGGTCGGTCGAGCAAATTGTTAGTGTGGCCGATGTTTGCTGAACCGCGCCACAGCAGAGGTTGAGAGACGAGAATAATGCACAATCGCCGGCGAGCTTTTGCTCGCCGGCGACGTATCGCTCTCGCCGGGTCACTCACCTTGTCGCGTCAAACGAACCACATCCTGCCTCAGGAGATAGAACGAGACGCCGAGCAGAACGACGTCCTTCATCAGGAAGGGGACGTTGCCCGTCATTGCAGGAAACCCTCCGGCGGCCACGTCCCAGCCTTCCGGCATGAACCGGATGATCGTGACAGTCGCGATGAAGGTGCCTGTCGAACCGAGGGCTCCCAGAACCCCGAGCCGCTTGTACCAGAAGCCGGCCAGCAGCAGGCTCCCAAAGGTCCACTCCGAAACGCCCAGGAAATAGCTGGCGCCGGCGTGGCCGAACAACGGATACAGCCACCAGATCAGCGGCCCGTTGTCGATGAAGGGAACCAGTCTTTCGAACTCGTATGGAAACCACTTCTGGTAGCCGAAGAACAAGAACATGATCACCATCGAGGCGCGGACGACGTGGTAGTCGAGATATTCCGCAAGCAGGCCGGACCGGTGAAGCGCGCGGACAAACGGACTTTGGGTAGTATCGGCAAGCGTAGTCATGGTCGTGTTCCTTTCATTGACGATCTGGCGCGAGGGCGTCGCCTTCACGCGACCGCGGGAAAGTCGATCTCGGTGTCGTTGATGCGGTTGAAGACGTTGGTGAACACGGTGGTCGCGAAGGCGAGGCTGATGTCCACCAGTTGGACGTCGCTGTAGCCCGCGGCCTTGATCGCGGCAAAATCCTCGTCGCTGACCGTGCCGCTGGACTGCGCAAGCTTGCGGACGAAGCCGACCAGCGCATCGCGCTTGGCATCGCCGCTGGGCTGTCCCTCGCGGATCTGCTTGAGTACCGCGGGCTACCTGATGAGGCGATGGTCGCGGCTGCTATGTGCCGTTCACGGATATCGGCGCAGCCGTGATGACGATGCTGGCGGATGTGCAGACAATCAAAATTGATGAGGCGGACAAGCAAGAGCTTGAAGAGAAGTTCTCGACGGTGCCGAACTTCCTCTTGATGGACTGGACCCGCCCCGGCATTGTCGTGCTTCCTACCTTCCGGTGAGGGCCCAACTTGGCGAACTCAACCGCACGGATTTGTGCAAAGGCACTGGATTATCATCGATCAATTTCGGTTCCGATATCAGGCGTCACCAAACGTGAAAGTGGGGTATCGTGCGGAATCGTTGCTCATCAGAATCGGGCATGCTGCGAACGACCGATTTAATGCCGGTCATTCATCACTTCTCGAGAGCTTGCGGCAATCCGTACAGCAACGTTGCCATCGATACGACCGCGCTGTACCGCGCGCGGCGCCCGGGAATGAGCGGAAATAAGCGAAAACGACCCTGTTCAAGTCTCAAGATATTGATAACAAAGGGGAAATACTATAATTCTGTCGCGCTCTTTGTCAGGCTGCGCGCCGCCGATTGGACCGACTGAAAAATAAAATGAAAACAACATCAACATGTTAGACTATCGCTTTTCCGTTGCACCCATGATGGACTGGACCGACCGGCATTGCCGGGTGTTCCACCGTCTGATGACGCGTCGCGGGCTGCTTTATACGGAGATGCTGACGACCGGCGCCATTATTCACGGCGATCGCGCTCGGCTGCTCGGCTTCGATCCAAGCGAGCATCCGGTCGCGTTGCAGCTCGGCGGCTCCGATCCGCGCGATCTCGCCACCGCCGCCAAAATCGGGGAGGATTTTGGCTACGACGAAATCAATCTCAATGTCGGCTGCCCGTCGGACCGGGTGAAGGACGGCCGCTTCGGCGCCTGCCTGATGGCGGAGCCGGCGCTGGTCGCCGAAGGCGTCGCCGCGATGAAGCGCGCGGTGAAAATTCCGGTCACGGTCAAATGCCGGATCGGGATCGACGACCAGGATCCGGAAGTCGCGCTCGATGTGCTGGCGCGCAACGTAGTCGCGGCCGGTGCGGATGCCTTGATCGTGCACGCGCGAAAGGCCTGGCTCAACGGATTGTCGCCGAAGGAAAACCGCGACATCCCGCCGCTCGATTATGACCGGGTGTATCGGCTGAAGGCCGTGATGCCCGATGTTCCCATCATCATCAATGGCGGCATCGCCAGCGTTGCCGAAGCCAGGCAGCATCTTGCGCATGTCGATGGCGTGATGCTGGGGCGGGCGGCCTACCAGGAGCCGTGGCGGCTTCTTGACGTCGATCCGGAAATTTTTGGCGAGGCGCCGCCGCATACCGCGATGAAGGACGTGTTCGAAGCCATGATGCCCTACATCGAGGACCAGCTCGCGCGGGGCACGCGGCTGCATTCGATCACGCGGCATTTCGTCGGTGCGTTTTTTGGCGTGCCCGGCGCTCGTGCATTCCGCCGTCATCTGGCCGAGAACGGCGTCAGGCATGGCGCCGGCATCAATGTACTGCGCGATGCGATCGCGCTAGTCGAAGGCCGTGCGGTCGCGACGATGGCGGCCTGAAACGTCTGGGTAGCCGTGCAGCATCAGCTTGTCGGCGCGAACGCCCCAGCTTTCCAGCCGGTCCAGAAAGCTCATGCCGAGCAAATTGGTCTTCATCTGCCCGCGCGGGACTACCAGCGCCGGCACTGATTTCTCGACCAGCTGGCCGACCGCGAGCCGGTCGATCGTCAGCCGCGCGGCCTTGGTGTGGCCGCCGGCGGTTTCGACGTCGACATCGTATTCGAGCATTTCGAGCGGCAGCCCGATCGCCTTTGCAGTTTCCCAGGTCAGCACCACCGAGGTCGCGCCGGTATCGATCACCATCGGCGCGGTGACGCCGTTGATCTTGGCGCGCAGCGCGAATTCGCCGCCCTGTCCGCGCGAGACCTGCACCGCGGGCGCCGATGCGGTGCTGCGCTGGCGCAGCATCAGCGAGACCTGCTGGCTGGCGCGCGCGATTTGTTCGGGGTCGCCATAGGCGACGACGGCGCCGGCAGTGCCGGCGAGCAGGAGGATGACGAGCAGGACGCGGCTCATGGCGCGCCTCCGCCGCACTGGCTCTCGGTCAGCCCGGTTTTGTGCTGTCTGCCATCGGCTCCAGCCCGGCGTCCGCCATCCGCGCCGGCAACAATTCCATCACCGCGAGCCGTTCCGCGCGCTCCATCCGGTGCCAGCGCGCGATCTCCGGCAGCGTGCGTCCGCACCCGAAGCAGAGTTTCGATTTGGGGTCCATCATGCAGACTGCGATACACGGCGTTTCTTTGCTCATGTTGGAAGTGTGAAACGATTTTACTTGGCTGCGCAAGCGCTCCAGTTACAACCCGGTCCCCGCGCTCATGATCGGTTTGTTGCGGATCCGCCGCTTGTCGTCGGCGGGAGCGGTTGCGGTTTCCGGTTGCAGCGGCGGGGCTTCTTCGGCCATCGGCGCCAGCGCCGACATCACGCGCTCGGGCGGGAAGGTGACGATGACTTCGGTGCCGATCCGCAGCTTGGATTTCAGCGTGAACGTGCCGCCATGCATGTCGATCAGGCTCTTGGCGATCGGTAGACCAAGACCGGCGCCTTGCTCCGCCGACTTGATCGAATTGGAGCCTTGCCCGAACGAGGCCAGCACGATCGGGATTTCATCTTCGGCAATACCGGAGCCGGTATCCTTGACGCTGAGATATTGTCCGCCGGACGCGGTCCAGCCGACCTTCAGCCAGATCTCGCCGCCCTGCGGGGTGAACTTGATCGAGTTGGACAGCAAATTGAGCACGATCTGGCGCGCGGCGCGCTCGTCGCCCCAGACCCGCGGCATGCCTTGCTCGAACACCTCATGGATGGTGATGCCGCGGCTGGTGGCGCGCAGCTTCAACAGATGATGGCAATCGGCGACAACATGCACAAGCGAAACCGCTTCCTCGTTGAGCTCGTAGCGCCCGGCCTCGATCCGCGACAAATCGAGGATTTCATTGATGAGATTGAGCAAGTGCACGCCGGAATTGTGGATGTCGGCGGAATATTCCTTGTAGACCGGCACGGTGTGCGGCCCGAAAATCTCGCTCTTCATCACCTCGGAGAAGCCGAGGATGGCATTCAGCGGGGTTCGCAGTTCGTGGCTCATTTGCGCGAGGAAGCGCGACTTGGCGACGTTGGCGGATTCGGCGCGGTGCCGGGCCTCGTCGGAGATCGCCTTGGCCTGTTCGAGTTCGCCGATCAGCGCGTCCTTTTCGGCGCGGGCCTCCAGCGTCGCCAGCGTCGTCGAATGCAGGCGATGGGCAAGCAGCGCAAAATAACCTTCGGCGGCGATCGCGAGCAAAGCGAGCACGTAATTGTCGAACGTGCCGCTGAGCACGAAATTCAGCGCAATCGCGGCCGTCACCGGCGCGGTCGCCGCCAGCGCTGCGATCGGCAGCGAGGCTGCGAGCATGCTCGATACCGCGATCACCAGCAGCATCAGGAACATCATCAGCGTGTTGGAGACGATGTCCAATCCGGCCGGATGCATGAGGACCGCGGTCCAGCACAGGCCGTAGAGCAGATCGAGCAGCACGAATTGCGTGCGCCATTTCCGCGTGGCGGCAAGCGAAGGGGACTCGGTGAGGAACCTTCGGCAATTGCGAATGATGGCGGCATGGACGCAGAGCATGCCGATCGTCCAGGCCGCCGCCGGCACCGGCTGCATCCAGACGCCGAACATCACGCCGGTTGCAATCACCAGCAGCATGACGACATAGGATGCCGAGATGCGGGTCTGGGCGTATTGCCGGAGCAGTTCGGTATCGAAGGCCGGGCGAGTTCCGCTGGTCGACGTTAACCGATCGCGCGCCTCGCGCACCCGCTGGGCTGCGGCGCGGCGGGTGTTCACCGGCGCGGCGACCTGAGGCTCGGCCGGAAGCTGGACAACTTCAGGCTTTTCTGTGGGTTTACTCATTAAACAACACAAATCCTGCCCGCGCAGCGTGCGGGCTTTTTGCATTGTCTATCTCTGGGCCTAAATCGTTAAGCGATGCCTTAAAGAGCTAAAGAATCACGTTAACGCGGGGTTAATTTGCGTCCCCCTCGAAGCTCCTGTAAACCGATCCGTGATGGCAATAAGCCCTTGTTTTGGCTCTGATTTTCTATTCAGATCTATTCGAGCGTTAAGCATCACGTTTTAGCCAAACGTTAGCTCGGCGTTAGCTTGGGAACTATTAAAGGGGACAAGGCAGTGGAACGACCAAGAGCCGACGGAACGCCGGCGCGGCCGATCAACAAGCGCAAGCTCAACGACCTGTACGTGTCGACCTGCAAACCGGGTGAACGCGATCAGCTGATCTGGGATCTCAAGCAGCCCGGCCTGGTGCTGTGCATCCGCTCGACGGGCAGGAAATCGTTCAAGACGATCTATCGACATCACGGTCGATCGCGCTGGCTGCATCACGGCGACATCAGATCGATTGGCTTGGCCGACGCGCGACGGCTGACCGCGAAGATCATGCTCGACGTGATCGAGGGCAAGGATCCTGCAGCCGAGCGAAAGGCACAACGCCTGACCGGCACCTTTGCCGATCTGGCGATCCAGTACGTTGAACTGTGGGCCAGCAAGCACAACAAGTCGTGGCGTCAGGCCGAGGCGCTGGTCCGACGCCATCTGCTGCCGCCCTGGGGCAAACTGAAGGCCAACAGCATCAGCCGCACCGATGTTCGGGCGATGATGGTTCGCATCGAGGCGCCGATCGTGGCCAACCAGGTATTGGCCGCGGCGTCGGCGATCTTCGCATGGGCGATCAAGCAGGAGATCTTGACCGTCAACCCGGTTGTCGGAGTCGACCGCAATCCGACTATGGGCCGGGAAAGGATCCTGTCCGACGCCGAGATCAAGCTGCTATGGCCGCGGCTCGATCCGGCGCTAAAATTAATTCTGCTCAGCGCGCAGCGGCCCGGCGAGGTCGCCTCGATGCAAGCCGCGCACCTGATCGACGGGTTCTGGCAAATGCCGGGCAAGCCGGTGGGAGACTGGCCAGGGACCAAGAATGCACGGGATCATCGGGTCGCGTTGTCGGAACCGGCACGGGATTTGACCAAGGCCCATTTCGCCAAGCAGGTCGGCGCCAGCACCTCGGCAAAACGATTGCGAACAGCGGTCGCCGAGCTCGGGCTCGAGAACGTGACGCCGCATGATTTGCGCCGCACGGCTTTATCGACCATCACTGGGTTAGGTTTTGGTCGTGACGCGATGGACCGGATCGCCAACCACAAGACCAATTCGGTGACCGACATCTATGACCGGCATTCCTATGCCATCGAGGACCAGCGGATCATGGCCGCGGTCGGCCGTCACATCCTGGCGCTGGTTGATGGCGAGGCGCCGAGCAACGTGGTGGCTTTGAGGTAGTTCGGCGGCCATTTGCTATTGGCGCGGCTTGCAGGTTAGTTTCCGACCATGAAACAGCACCGCCGACCGCGACTTCCTACGACCACCAGCGGCGTTCCGGTCATCATGGCCGAGGCGGTGATCGCGGCGCAGCAAACCGAGATCCTCCGCTGGGTGACTGAGATGGCCGACATCATCGGCCACCAGCGCTTGAGCAGTGAAAGCAGCCGCAAGCTATTTGAAGACCACCTGTTCGAAATGCTGGTCAGCTTCGACCCGTCCGTGGTTGGCCAGGACATCATGCCGCCGGAGATGATCGTTCGCCTGGCGCGCGGGGGACCGCATCCAGCGGCAGACCGGGCGATCTTCCGCTTCGTCGACAAGGCCATGGTGGTCGACCGCTTCCAGGAACTGCCAATGCCGATCCGGGAGTATTACCGGGAGCGCACGTCGCAAGGTTACGGGAAGATGTCGCCGACCGCTTACAAAAGGGGAACGTCGCCGATATTGGCAAATTTCAGCCGGAACGTCTGGATCGCGATCGTCATGGACCGGGTTGCGAAGCGCCTGCCCGGTTGGGCGCCGCGCTATGGTAAACCGAAGAAAGGTCGTCGCTCGCTCGCCGGTCTGGTTGGCGAAGTGTTCGGCCTGAAACATGTCCAGATCCAGAGAATTTACGAGTCCGACCAAGACATTGCGGCCAAGGTCGGCGAGTTTTTCCTGCGCGGCTATTTTGAATCTTTTAATCGGCCTTTAGATGGTTTGAGACTTAAGGATTTTTGTTCTTAGAGTGAGTGACCGAGGCATTACGCCTCGGAGCACCCGCCATGTTCGGCGAAACCATCGTCCATACTCGCAAATAGGAACCGGCCGGAACTGCCAGAGGCAGTCCCGATCGGAATTCTATTGAAGCGTGCTGTGAGAGGCACGCCACAGATAGTTCCATTTGGCGCCATTGGCAATCCCGGCCTCCAACCCCTGGAGGCCCAAATGTCCTATTCTACCCCCGTTTCGTCGATTTCCGCCGGCGTACTTGATGTCGTCCGCGCTGATTTCAACTCGCATTGTCATTCCCCGGCGCTGTACGGCCGCCTGTTCGGCGCCGCCGACAGGGACGAATTAGCCGCCATGGCAGCGGGCTGGGTCAGCTCGCTGGTCGCGCTCGGGGCCAACGAACGCCACGCGGCAACGTTCGTAATGCGGGAAGCGGCCCGTGTCCTGGAGTCCATTTCTACGGTCGATCTCTGCCACATCGTCGAGCCGTTCACGATGGCCGCGGAGTAGCAACCATGGCCGACAAACTCGCCACAGCACTGCCGAAGATCGCGAAAATCCTGCGGCTGGTTCTGAACACCAGCACTCCCGATGGCGATTGGAATAACGCACTCACGATGCTGATGGCGACGTTGAGGGAAGTCGATCCTGGCGGGCACGAGATCACCAAGCTGATCGAGGCGCCGTCTTCGCTCAGCGAAGAGGACATGAAGGTCATATTCGACGCGGGTCGCGAGCAGGGCCGCACCGAAATCATCGAACAGCAGCGCAAGACCACTTCGGTCTTGACGACGATGTTCGACAACCTCGGCAGCTATGGCGGCATTCGTCAGGGTCGCATCTCGGGGCACGACACCCATAACGGCTACCCGTGGAGCGAGATCGCGGAAAGCTGTCATCGAAATGCAAATCGCATTCCCTCCAAGCATCACGGATTTCTTGAGGGCATGGCCGACACGCTGACAGGTCACGGCACCATATCGGAACCGCAGGCAAGGTATCTCGGCAATCTTTTCGACCAGTATCTGGGGAGGATCATATGACGTTACCGATCGACAGTGCGCGTTCGCGCGTTGATGAGTTTCTTGCCAAGGTCAAAAAGCCGGTACCCGCGCACGGCAGTGTTGTTATCGCGCTCGACGCAACGGCGAGTCGTCAACCGACATGGGACGCTGCTTCGCATTTGCAATCGCAAATGTTTCGCGAGGTCGCCACGATCGGCGCACTCGACGTGCAAACGCTTTTCTTTCGTGGTTCCGCCCGTGTCGACGCGGAATGCAAGGCATCGGGATGGATGAGCGATCCGATCAAGCTTGCCGCGTTCATGAACGGCGTGGTTTGCCGGGCTGGACTGACGCAATGGGTTCGTGTTTTCGATCACACTTTGCGCGAGACCAATCAGCGAAAGGTCCACGCGCTGGTCCTGGTCGGCGATTCCGTCGAGGAACCGCGGGATCATTTGATGCCCTTGGCCAGGAGGCTAGCCGACGCAGGTGTTCCGATCTTCGCTTTTCATGAGGGTCGCGACCTGGAGGCCGAAGCAGCCTTCAAGGAAATCACCCAGGTCACTGGCGGCGCCTACTGCAAATTCGACCAAGGCAGTTCGAAGCAGCTCGGCGAATTGTTGCGCGCGATCGCCGTGTTCGCGACCGGGGGGCTAAGCGCGCTCGAGAAGCAGGGCTCGGCGGCAGCAAGGTTGTTGCTCGGGCAAATCAAGTAACACGTTGCGATTGGAGAATGCACATGAAGACCGAGAAAGAGAAATACGATCTCCGGACAGCCGTAGCCGACGCGGAAATTCCGTCTGAACTGGAATACCCCACCACTGGTGAAAACGGCTGCGAATACGGCGACTGCGGAGCGGCGCATGATCTCGAGCTTTACCTCGACGACATCGACCGTGGAGCTGTCTGGCTGTGCCCCGAGCACTTCAAAATATGGAAGCGCAGCATCGAGCAGCGTCGTGAACAGGATCATCAGGAGTGATTTGAAATGAAAGAAAAAACGATTGTCTACGACGTCTTCCCGGACATGACGATTCGACTGCAGGATGGTCGCATCGTCAGCTTGCGCGAGCTGGAGCCGATGGTGACGGAGGCGGGCAAATTGTTCGGCGCTGCACCGTGGTCGAAGAACGAGAATCCGCGACCGACACGGATACTGGCTTCAATATCGCCCATAGACGGTTTGTGCCTGCACGATTTCAAAACCGGGATTTCGCATCGCTGGGCGTCGCGGCAACCGGTGATGCTGGATCCTGATTTTGTCGAGTTGCTCAAGGGGTTGGGGGCGCAGAAATGAGTGATTTTGGCATCGAGGAACTGGCGCCCGGCCGTTACGCCGGCTTTGTGAAGAAGATCGAATACAGCGGCAAAAAGAATATCAAGATCATCATCACGTACCGGTTCGACACGCCTACAGGCACCCGTGAGCTGGAGGACAGGGAATTGATCGGCGCCCCGCAGTCATCGGCAAATTACTTTCGCACCACAAGCGGACTGGCGCGGGTAAGGGACATTCTCAAAATCAAGGGACTGACGCTCGCCGATGCCGATTACAGATCACTGAAGGGCCTGCTCGAAGGCGTCGGTATTACGGTGATCACGGGGAATAAACGCACGGCAGGTTTCAACACGCCATTTGTCATCCGCGTGGAGAAGCCATAGTTGTGCCGCGGCGAAAGATCCCACTCGAACATATGGAGGCGGACGACCCGTTTGTCGCGGCCGGCGTCGATGCCGAGTGGGTGGCTTCGAGCCCCGGGGTAAACCGGATACTCAGTTATCAGTTTTCCGTGCTCAACGCCGACAGCGATGCGCAGACGAATATCATTATCTACTCGAAAGGCGGCAAGCGCATCACGCTGGAAGAGGGCCTGTCTCGCGCAATGCTCAAGGCGATGAAGAAGGGCGTCATCGCCAAAGTGCCGAACAGGTTCATCATCGCGGCGCATTTCACCCGGGCCGACCTGACCACGTTTGCAAATTTTGGCCTCTTCAAGCGCGGTGTCGGTGCGGTGCGCAAGTCATATACGACCACCGAGCGACCTCTGAGCGTGAGACTGGCGACCAGTAAAGGCGCGATCAATTGCAGCGCGACCGTGGTTGACACCATGTTGCTCAGTTCGGCCGGAACGTCGCTGGAAAAGCTCGGCAAGCTGCTCGGGGTGCCAAAGATCGAGCTGCCGTATGGTTATTCGAAAGACCGGATGGACCTGTTCCTGCGCGATCATCCTGTATTGTTCGAGAAATACGCGGTGCGCGACGCGGTGCTTCCGGCGAAGTGGGTGGCGCAGGTTTACGGGTTGTTACTGGACAAGCTCGGTATCAAGAAGAAGGTGATTACACTCGGCGGCGCCGGCGTCGAGCTGATGAAGCGGGAAGTGAAGGCATCGGGTCACGATCTCCATGAATTTCTCGGCAAGGACAACAAGACGAAACAGCCGCTGGATAATCTGGTAGCGGTGATCGCGACATCGTCGCAGGCCTACCATGGCGGATGCAATTTCGCCGCCGCGCTGGGATTTTCGCCAAAGGGAAAAACTTTATACGACCTCGACATCAAGGCGGCCTATACCACGGCATTGGCGCTCATTGGCATTCCCGACTGGCATGGCGCGCGACAATGCCTCGAAACGGAAGGGCTGGCGGTCGTCGGCGAGGCAATGACGGTGGCGCTGGTCGATTTTCGTTTTCCCGACGCGACGATGTTTCCATGTTTGCCGGTTAGAGCCTCGAATGGCTGGGGTCTGATTTATCCGATGGAGGGAAGTTCGTGGTGTACCGGGCCTGAATTGGTGGTCGCGCTGGACCAGGGAGCGATCATCAAGGTTCGTGATGGCTACCGCGTCGACTGGCAGGTGGGTGGTGTCAGGTTGTTCGAGAACATCACACGGCTGATCGGCAAAATAAGGCGCGAAGCAAAGGATACGGTGCCGCCGGATGAGGTGCTCGACAAGCTCGTCAAGGAAATCGGCAACTCGATGTATGGCAAGCTCGCGCAAGGCGTCGCTGGCACGCGGATCATCCAGGACGACATCGAGAACCGGCGGGTGTTCAATACGATGTTCGGCCTGACTGACAAATTGGGACCGAGCGCGATCACCAACGCGCCGATGGCGGCGTACTGTACCGGCCTGGTCAGGGCGCTGCTGCTGGAGGCGCTGTCGCGATTGCCTGCAGGGACGTGGTGCGGGACCGCGACCACCGATGGCTTGCTGTCCACCTGCAGGCTGGATCAGGTCGACCAGAGCGGGCCGGTGGCACTGGCATTTAGGGCGGCGCGCGCGCGGATCACGCCGGGCAACGATGCGATCTGGGAAGAGAAACATGTGGTCCCTGGGGTTGTGGTGACCAAGACCAGAGGGACATACACCGTCGTGCCAGAGGGATGGAATGGCGGCAATGTAGTACTGGCCAAAGCCGGCTACATGACGCCGGAGGCGGCCTATGACAAGGACGAGATAGAGCAATGCCAGGCCTGGATCGAGCTTTACCGGATGCGAACCTACGACACGACGCTGGAGGCGAAGTCGCTCACACCGCTTAGGGTGCAACATATGTTAGGGGAGGATATCCAGATGGTGAAGCGAGACATCAGGTGGAACGCCGACTTTGATATGAAACGACGGTTGGTGAATGTGCGCGATGTCGATGGATTGATCACCGCGGACACGGTGCCATGGCGAAATATCGATGAGTTCGAGCAGGCGCGAAATTTACTGGAGGAATGGAAGCGCTCGCAGCGAAGAGTTCTGAAGACCAAGCAGGATTACGACGACATGGTCGAATGGGGGGAGATGCGGATGAACCGGAAGCGGACCGGCACTCACTCGAACAACAAGCTGTCGCCGGTGCCGGCGGCGGTGCTCAAGGTGCTGGCATGGCGAGATACGCCGCTCAGCGAATGGCTACGGATGGAGACCGCCGCCGAGAAGGCGCTATGGATGTCGGCACTTTGTGGAGTTAACGTCACCGAATCGAACGTCAAGGATGCCAAACGGCGCGGCGCCAAACCGGAAGACCTGGCTGATAGCATCACCGAACTGTCGGATGAGGACCGGCATTTCATCGTGACGTTGTTCGGCTTCGGCTCGATCATGCCCGACGTGTTCGACATGGTCGGGATCTCTGTAAACCGGGATCGGCGGCCGAAGAGGAACTGGACGAGCTATTTCTGGATTCGCGAGAAGAGCCGGTCCAGGAAGCCGCCGAATAGCGCCGTGGAACCGGCAAAAGGTGTGCTCGGAATGTTTACTACCAAGTGCCCAAAAAGCCGATATTGCGCTGCAAAAAATGGTGCCGCTTCGAGCGGAATCTGTAATTCTCGAGCAAGCGCCACTCGTCTTTAAAATCAACGTTGTATCGGAATTTCGCGGAAGCCTTCGCAGTTGCGAGTGGCAGGTGCGTATATATGGCCATATAAGGGAAGCGCCACTCGCACCGCCGGAGGCGTTGTTTTGAGGGTGTCAGGTTGTATCCGTTGGCTTGAGGCGGCCCTGATTGCCCCAGGCCCGAGCCGCCTGGTGGCTATCGGCCTGGTTCGAGCGTGCCGGCTGCCGGCTGTTCGTCGCCTCGTTGCGGGCGCCGAGGCGACGAGGGCGGTCATTTTAATAGTCCTGTCACAGGCAGCCAGATTGGCCTTCTATAGGCGGTCGATAGAACATTGACAGGCACCTGATAGGCTTGCTGCCGAGCCGCTGATGGCTGATCTGCCCGAAATCATGTAGAAATCTACCCCGAACGCGGGAATAGCGGGGATTTTCGAGCCCATGACCGACACGAATTAAACCGAAAAGCCGAAATCAAAAGGTCATCGATTTCAGAAAGGCCATAAATTCGGCGGCGGCCGACCGAAGAACGCGCTCAACAAAAAGACGTTGAAGCAAAAAGCCCTCGAAGCTTTGACGGGCGCTGGCGTTAAGCTTGCTCAAAAAGCGGGTATCAACAAAGGCGTCGACGGCTTCACGCATTACATTGAAGACCTCGCAGGAAAAAATCCTTCCGCTGCTGCGACGCTCGTTACGAAACTGATTTCGATGGAAGAAGCAGCGCCTGCAGCCATCAGCGGCTACACGACGTCGTTCAATGTTCATCCCATTGATCACGGCCAGCAATTCTCACCTGGCGGACCGGACGATCGCATTCTGATGCCGTTTGAAATGACGGAGGCAACCTGGGCCGCTTATCATGGTGGTCCAAAAACATGGAAAACATATCTCGACGAGATTGAAGGACAACTCACCGCAAAATCTTTCGCAAGATTATCCCGCGTGGTGGCGCCCGATCGCGACAAGCTGCCGCTGGATGCATCGCCATCGCTGCGCCTGGTGCACTCGGAGCCTGCAACTGAAGCACGATCGTCCGAGCAATTGCTAACAGAACTGCGCGATCTGGCCGGCAGGATGGAAGTCGAAGCGAAAGACGTTGCAACACTGACACCTGAAGAAGAGTTGACTCTTATCGAGTTACGTAACGCAGCCAACGTAGTAAAGCCGGAAATGTTATCGCCTGGCTTGGCGCAGGTGCACGCGGAATTGTGCGACGTGGCCGACAAGATGCTGCTCCGATATGGCTTGGAGCCAACCTGTGTGGGCGACTGAACGTGATGCGGCCAGGGCTATTGCCGAGGAGACTGTGCGGGCTAACCGGCGTGAGCAAGAGCGAGATCACACACGCTATATGCCTGCGCGAGAAGTCCAAACCACCGAAGCCATTGCCGCATCGGAAGTTCAAGGCCGGTAGCCAGGAATGGTTTGTTCGTTTGCCTCCACCGCCGACCCTGGACGATCTGATCAGCTCCGGCCGCGCCGTTTGCATGAGATCCATGGGCTTGAGCGTTCCGAAGCCGCGCCCGCCGCGGCGGCCGAGCTGGCTGGCGTGGTTTCCGTGGGGATAGGTATCCTTCTATAATTCTGCGATTTCTTAACCGAGAATGCTTGCTTTCTAGGCCAATCCTTCTATATTTCCTGAGAACAATAGATATACATCAGCGCTCAGGACGAATTCACCATGACTTACAAGCAGATACAGGCGGTTGCTTACCTAAGGACCAGTTCGGCGACCAACGTCGGCGCCGATAAGGACTCAGGCGAGCGCCAGCGCCAGGCTATCCAGACCTATGCCGACCAGGCCGGCGTCGAGATCGTCGCCGAATACTATGATGAGGCCATCTCAGGCGCCGACATGATCGACACCAGGCCCGGCTTTAAGGCAATGCTGGATCGGCTGCTCAGCAATGGTGTCCGCACCATCATCGTCGAGACCGCCTCCCGCTTCGCGCGCGACCTGATGGTGCAGGAGGTCGGCTACGCCATGCTGAAGGAGCGCGGCATCGCGTTGATCGCCGCCGACCATCCTGACGGATTCCTCGATGACACTCCCACCGCCACCTTGATCCGTCAGGTTCTCGGTTCGGTTTCTCAATTTGAAAAAGCGATGCTGGTTTCGAAATTGCGCGGTGCGCGTGAACGCAAGCGCGCGACGGGAGTCCGAGTTGAGGGCCGCAAGCCTCACGCGGAGAAGCATCCAGAAGTCGTCGCGATCGCCAGGCAGCTGCGCGCCGAGAAGCTTTCGTTGAACAAGATCTCGACTGAGCTGGCCCGCCAAGGTCACGTCAGCCTGTCCGGCAAGTTGTTCACAGCGCAATCAGTCAAAAACATGATCGAAGGCTGAGGCGCCGTTCTCCTCGCGGATCTCCGGTTAACGAGCGGGACGTCCGCGGTCTTCCTACAACGGCCGATCGATCGTCGAGCGGCTCGGCTGAAGCGCTGAACGTCACGATGGGGTAGGGGGAGGGGGTCATCTCGGCCGGGCCTCTCGTCGACGTGGTTGGGGCCGGGCTTATTATTTTTTTGCCAAAAATCCAATACTACCATAGGTTGCTGCATCATTTTCACTCGCTTTCAACCGATCTCGAAGAAAACGTTGTGTTTTGCGCCGTGTATGGGAGACTTGTGCTAGATTGAATTGCTTCGTCTGACACATCGATACGGACACGGGCGAAGCAATCAGCGGCGGCCCTGGCGGTGTTCAACCTCCCGCGTCATGGTCGCCGCTGAAAACGCGAGACGATTTTGAAGCTTCCCCGTCGAAGTGATGGTCATGGGGTCACTGAGCGCGGCGACCGGGAAGCTCCTGTTAGCCAATCGGCCGCGGACGATCACAACGTGGAGAGATGGCACGCTCCCTGAAACCAATAGAGACCCGAAGATGGAAGAATATTTCCAAAGGCGTTGAGCCACTGCTTCGATATCGGAATGAAGCGGCCCTGCATCCTTTGTGCCGTCAGCCCAAATGGCAGTGTGCTGGCGATGCGGTTTAACGAGGGACACGACCCGGACTCTCTAACGGAACCTTCGAGAATGACACCTTCACGGCACCCCTCAACCTCATGGTGGTAGACCGTGACGGCAAGGCAATGCGGGTCGGGATCAATAGGGGCGAGATCAGCTATCACTAGCCTTTGAGGCGGGTAGGGGAACGCGGCGATGGCCTCTCCGAGCTTGGCGAAGTCGGATCGATCTGCACTGTCCTCGACGCGCGGCGTGACCACTGCGTGATGTTATCCCCCATTAGATCGAGATGGCCTGCCAGGCGCGCCTGCCAGTTCGTCCACCATCTTCTGAAGTTCTTGAACAAGGTCCATCGCGCCGGTTGAAACTGTAATGCGACGACCACCAACCCGGTCGCGATGGCTGGAATGATCAAGAGCAGCATCCACCACTTCGACGGTTTCGTCGGCTTGGCTGACAATGGCGGCGGCTCGGGCAAAGACGGCGGGCGCGCGGCAATCTGCAGCCCCTCGCTCGTCGCCGTCGGCGTCGACACGGTCGAGACGACCTTTGGTGTTGTGTCGACGATCTCGGTAGGTTGCTGTGGCGGGACTGGCAGTGCAGGGTGCAGGCTGCCGCCGGGGTCCGGGCGGGTCACGATTAGCGGTAGTGATTGCTTGGCCCACTGCAACTCGTCCTTTGAGCGGCCGGGCCTGCCCGCATACCAGCACCGCTTAGAGTCCACGATTCGCCACGACCACCACTTGCCATCCTGGCCGGGCGACGACTGGCATTCCGTGGCGGTTGCGGCCGAGCTGATCAGCAGCAGCGCAACTGCAATGGATAAACTGGCCTTGGTCACGCGCGCATCAATTGCCGCTTGGTCAGCACGCCGCGCGCCATCCAGCCGCATCAGCTTGAGCGCAGCGCGCCCGCTAAGGCTTGTCCTTTTCTTCGGCGTCGTCCCAGCTTGCATGGCTGATATCCTCCATCGTCAGCGACGCTCGCGACCGAGTATGGTCACCGTCTCCACGATGTGTTCCGGCTGGAACACGATCAGCATGATGTCTTTTGTCTAGTCCGTAGTCCGCAATCCCAAAAGTCTCACGCCTTTTGCGATGAATCAATTGTCTTCTGGGACCTCAAAGCGTCGCGAGGCGGCAACGCCACACCAATTTCGGCGCAATGCCGGCTACACGCGACCCGAGGGCGGGCAAATTCTTCTTATTTCGGAAACGATTGATGCGAGGTGATCGCGTTTCTGCGGCATCGCCGCCACACTGGAACAAGGCTGCGAACTAGTGAAGCAAGCGAAGGGGGATGAAATGAACCGCGCGGCCGAATTCTCCCCTGCGCCAGAATGCTTTCAGCGAAATTATCGCTGACTGCCGCGACGCGCTGGCCGCCCTTGAACGGTGAGAGCCCCCGCACGCACCAGCGAGGCCGCGCACCAACGCGGCCGCCTGCTCGAAAGGCAATCTCAAGTAAGCAATTGCCAACAAATCAAGCCGACACCGACAGTGCTGAAAAGCACGAGCCCAACGAAATTCATCCATTATGGGGTGTGCGTTGCGTATGATCAGTCGATTGCCGCGAGCACGAAATGAACCGTCGCGAAACATTAGGAATACCTGACGGGAACCGACCAAAACGATCGCGAGCCCACCGAGGAAAGGCAAGACATTAACCATTGTTCGCCCCAACCTGAGTCATTGCCGCCATACGAGCGATAAACAGATCAGGCTTCTCAACGATTGCCCTGCGCCAGTGCCTTCCTGACATCGGATTGCGAAATTCCAAATTGCCTGGCGATGGCGGCCGGCTTGACGCCAGCTTTGAAGGCGGCACGTACTGCGTTCAGCTTGCCGGTAGTCAATGAACCCGCGCCGTCGTCGGCGGCTTCCCGGCGTCGCTGCGGCTTTTCCCCCACTGGCTTCTCTTTTGCCGGGCTGGGCGGCCGTCGACCGCGACGCTCGGCCTCGGTGGTGATAGCCGCAAGCAGGGCATCGATTTCCACATCATCCAACCGCTTCAGTGCTCCGGCCAGGTCCTCCGGCAAGAAATGGCGCTGCTGCGAGGTCGGGCTGTTCGGTCCGGCTTTGCCCTTTGGAACAGCCGAAGGCACGGCCGCCGTCAGGGCCGTTTGAGCTGAAAACAGGTCTGGTGTTGTCTCCGCGGGTCGCCGGGTTGGCATGCCCCAACTATGCCGCCGATGGCTCACCGCGGCAACAGCTGGTAGGCCAGCCACCACATCGTCTTGGCTGCAGACCGCCAGTTTGCTGCTAAAGTGATCTCACCTCACCGCCCAGACGATCAGCCTGCTTCGATATATGATAGTTTGCTTTTCGCGCAGGTCTGGGCCAATTGCACCGGCGCGGATAAGTGCTAGCTCGCTCGGAGCGTTCGGACATGCCTGAAGTGTTTGGAATGGAAGTTCGTTGTGACGATTGAATCTGTAGTAGGGCGGCTCAGCGCGCCCGTCATCGTTTTCCTTCTGACGTTGGCATCGACGGTTGCCACGGTGCATGCGGCAGAAAACCCTCGCAAAATCACCGTGGTGTCATTCGGTCTGTTTGGCGATGAAGGGGTTTTTCAGCGTGAGGCCATCGGTGCAGCGCAAATCGTCGCCAATCGGTTCGGGGGTGACCCTGTGGTCGTAAAATACAATACCAAGACCGGCGGCAGCGCGACTGTCGAGACGCTTGCAACAACATTGCAAGCGGAGGCAAAGAGGATGAATGGCGAGAGCGACATTCTATTTCTAATTCTTACGTCGCACGGCTCCCGCGATGGCCTTGCCGTCGTGGCAGGACGGCAAGCAGAAACCCTCAAACCATCCCATCTTTCCAAGATGCTCGGCCGCACGGGAGTGCGAAATAAGGTCGTGATCATTTCGGCTTGCTATTCTGGCGTCTTCATACCTGATCTCGCTGATGCTAATACGCTTGTCATCACCGCCGCAGATGCTAACCACTCGTCGTTCGGATGCGAAGACAAAGCCAAGTGGACCTATTTCGGCGATGCCTTTTTCAATGCTGCGCTCCGTCGGGCCAATAATCTGAAAGACGCCTTCCTTACGGCGCGTTCGCTGATATTGAGGCGAGAATTGCGCGAAGGTTTTGGGCCATCGCACCCGCAGATGGCTGGCGGTGGAAAAGTGGAGCCCCTGCTGGTGGCGCATCCCTTGGGCATCCCCGGAGTGGTTGAGAAATAGGCTACAGGAGCATAGGGCGTCGGATCTCTATCCTCGTACCGCCCCACCCCAGTGGACAGCCGGTCTCGCGGACCGTGCGAGAGCGATGTGCGGTTCCCGATATCGATTTCGGCGCCGTGAGCATCAGACTACGAATCTGGGGGTCAGGAGTTCGAATCTCTTCGGGCGCGCCAGTAAAAACAAACACTTAGACGTCAGAAGCGGAACCAAAAATAGCTCGGGATAACGCCGGGATAACAAATCTTCCGAAGTGAGAGAACGGTGCGGCCATATGCGCCGGCCGACCTGCTCTTGGGGCTGATCTTGGCGAGTTCATCGCGAGCGATACGTTCGCTGAAGTCCGGATGAGGCGGCTTTGGAAACCTTCCTGCTGTTAGCACCATTTCTTGTTTCCTCGGCTCCTCCCTTCTTGTCGCCCTCTCAAGGCTGAAACAGGGGTTCGATTCCCCTAGGGAGCGCCAGCGATTTCAATAAGTTAGCGGTTGTTTTCGGATCGATGACGGGGCCGCCTCCAACTTTTCTCCAACGACCCAATAGTCACTCCACCTACTAACTAAATTTTGGCACCAACCGCGTTGCGCGCATGCTTATTATCGGTTGCTCTCCGAAGGCAAAGGTCACACGTTCGAATTGTGTCGGGTGCGCCAATAAAATCAAGTATTTCTTGAATTTCGCCCTTTTCCTGAAATTGGCCGGGTAAGCACCGGGTAAGCAGGCGAGACGGTCTCAGCCCAATCATTCGATTTTCCGACGAATTTGTTGTCCTTCAAAATTGGGCACAACTTTCGATTCTGACCAATGAATGAAATTCCCCTTTTATGGGCTGCGCAAGCCGGGGAGCATTTATTGATTTGCGAAAACGATCGACAGCGGATCCACTACGGTCGCGACGGCAATTTCGCCTTTTGTTGCTCGATAGTCGGAGCGGTGGGGCTTCAAACAGGGTGGGGTACTTCTCGATAAGAAAAATCAATCGGGGACTTCGGCTTTCCACCCAGAGAACCCGAAACGCCCGCCGGATGACCGACGGGCGTTGATTGCAGATCCCCGCTGCGCTTCAATGGCGCATGCGCGAACAGAAAATCACCCTCGGAGAGATGCGGTCGTCCGGGCCGACTCGGCTCCTGATCTATTGCTGTGACTACAAGTGCGCGCACTCGGTCGTGATTGACTCTGGAGGCTGGCCGGATGATGCGCGCCTGTCGAACCTCGAGCCAAAGTTTACTTGTCAGGCTTGCGGCCATCGGTGTGCCGACATCCGACCGAACTTCCAGTCGGCGAACATGGGGACCAGGTACGAGTGAAATACGCTAAAGCAGGGATCACTTTTTAAGGAAAAATGTTCGACGAGTGAGGGAGCCCCCGAATGTACGCCAATATTCTCATGAGCACGGATGGATCGGATGTCGCGAGAAAAGGCGTTAAGCACGGGATTGCTTTAGCAAAGGCCTTAAACGCAAAGGTGACGGTCATCACCGTAACGGAACCTCTGCCGGTTGACTATGGGAGTGGCCACGCCTCGGGATGGATTCCCTCGCAGGAAGAGTTTGATAGCTTTGACGCAGCCGCAAAGGAACGTGCGGGCAAGGTACTCGATGAGGCTCGAGCTATAGCGGAGCAGATCGGGATCTCTGCAGAACTCCTACATGTTCCGAATGCGCACCCGGCCACCGCGATTATCGAAACAGCCAAGTCCAGAGGATGCGACTTAATCGTCATGGCCTCTCATGGGCGTCGCGGCCTCAGGAAGCTGTTTTTGGGGAGTCAAACATCGGAGGTCCTAGTGGACGGAAGCGTGCCGGTGTTGGTTGTGGGTCAGACTTCAAACTGACACACCACCTTTATCCCGGACCGATATTCGCCTTATGCCTAAGTGGGGATGGAAGCGCACATTTTCCTCCCCGCTGACCGATTTAAATCACCATAACTTCCATGCGAGGCCACGGTGTCGCCCCGCGTCGCCTGCTTTTCACGGCGAGGTTACGTTGCGCTTCTTGCGGGGGCGCCAGGAAGCGGTCCCGGCGATAAGCCAGCCCCGTACCGGGACCGCTTCTTTGACGCTCGCTCTACTCGCCACGCTGAGTCCTCGCTACTACAAATCTCTGTCCCCGTTTTGCAACACCGTCAGTGTTTCGCTCTGCGGAACCGCTTTTTTAGTACATTCGCAACGAAACTTGGATCAGTCTGACAACCCCGGGGCTGGCGCTTTCTATCACGGATAAATTTGAACCCGGGAGCCGCGGCGCGAAAATGCCCGCGGCACTTATCTTGTCAATTCTCCAACAGGGGAGACGGTCATGGCGTCGATCACAGCTATTGCCAACGATTTCTTTGCCGCTTGCGAGACTGGAAAGGGATGGGAAGCCTGCAAGGCTTACTGCTCTCCGAATGCGACATTCGCCGCACAAGCCGAACCGCTCGTAAGCATCAAAAGTCTTGCGGAATACACGGATTGGATGAAGGGATTAATGATGATTATGCCGGACGGTAGCTATGAGGTGAAATCCTTTGCCACCGATATCGAGCGAAACAACGTCGCTGCCTACGGTGTCTTTTCAGGTACTCATACCGGTCCCGGTGGTCCGTGCGAGCCGACCGGAAAAAAGACGACTTCGGATTATGTCTATGTGATGCAGTTCACCGGCGATAAAATCAGCCACATGACTAAGATTTGGCATTCTGGACTGGCACTAAAGGAACTAGGCTGGGCTTGAACGGACGTTGCCGCCTTTTGACGGAATTAGAATGCCTCGTTTCAAGTCGGGCGACCTTGTAGTCTTGAAGTCCGGGGGGCCGACTATGACGGTCGATACCGTCAATACCGATATTTTCGACGACAATAAAATTACCGGCATTGTCTGTGTCTGGTTCGTAGGTGAAAAGCTGGAGAGGGTGCGGTTCGAACAAGGGACTCTTGAGCATGCGCAGAGAGTGGGTCCCAAACAGCGGAAACCTGCAAAGGCACCCGGCTAAGACTAGAGGGGCGATGACGCATCCCCAAATCTCCGGACCATTTCCATTCTTTCTTCACTTTGCTTTCGCCCCAGCTCTATAAGCCGGCGGATGGCTTCTGAGCGGGATAGATTCGGTTCTTTCTGTCGGTTAATCCAAGCGTCGAGTTCCGCAGTCGATTGACGGGTACACCGCCAGCCTTCGGACAAGGCCGATCGGCGACGGGTCTCGGGCTGCGGAGAAATCGCCTTTTGCTGCTCGATAGTCGAAGCCTTTGGGCCGCAAAATGGGCGGGGTACTTCTCAATGAAAAAATCAAAGTTCTCGAACTGACGAGGAGACTGTTGGAGAGGAATATCGTCTGGTCACATTCGATCTGAGAATCGCATTGCCAGCTGGAGAAAAATGACAGTCTGATTTTTGTCTGGCCCGGTGTCAGCAGGAGTTTCCTCCTGTCCGCAGCGACAGCCGCGACGGGCGTTAGCGTGGATCTTTTGTTAGTGTGATGATCCCGCCCTTTGGGTGCGTGTTCAGTCCGGCAGTTTTTTCACGTTTGCAATGCCCTCCGCAACGCGCTTTGCATACGCATTGTCTTCTTTGGCTTCCTGGGCCTCTGATGCTGGGGGTTTAAGCGCCGCAAGCAAGAAGCGGATTTCAGCATCATCTGGAATGGGCCGGGTAGGCGCTGATCGATGCGCGTCGTCAGTTTTCGTAACGATGCGGGGCCGCCTGGGCCGCAGGTTTAGCCAGAGCAATGCGCTGCCCGCAACAATAAAAAAGACGGTTAGGAAGTCCAACAGCATGGGCAAGTTGGTTACTCCATCCGATCGTTACGTACCAAATCAGTCTCTCTCCACCACGCCCAGCCATTTTGTGGCTGGCGGCGAAGGCCGTTTTCACCGGAGCGTCCACCCGCGCCATTGCATCGATTTTGACCGGAGCGCATTTCGCCGAGAGTGATTTTCTGTTGGCGCATGGGCTATTGAAGCGCAGCCGGGATGTCGGCGGCAAGCCGCTAGGGCTTGCGGGTTGTGTTACCGGTGGCCCAAGGGAGGCCGGGCGTCTCCGTCATCCCTCTCAAGGCGTTCGATTGTCGGCAGGGAGCGCTCCGCCGCTTCTGCCAATCGCGGAGGCCAGGTCGCGTCCTGAACGGTCATCAAATGCTGATTCCGGAGCAAGCCGCCCGCCGATTCCGGGATGATGCCGCCCACCCGTTCCGATTAATTGTCGCCCGGCATTCCGATTAATCCTCGCCCACCATTCCGGGATGATGTCGCCCGGGGGACGGGGATTTCGGAGACCTCTGCTGGCTGTGTGTAGGGTCCGTTCTTTGGCTTTTGCCGGGGAGTGGATCGATGCCAGCGGAGAGGGTTGCGATGCGGGTGGTGCGCGAAGTCCTACGTTTGACGTTTGCCGGAGTTTCCAAGCGCGAAGTGGCGCGCCGCACCGGCTTGGCATCGTCGACGGTGCGGGCGACGATCGCCCGTTTCCAGTCGCTCGGGCTGATCTGGCCGTTGCCCGAGACCGTCACGGACAGCGATCTGGAAGCGAAGATCTACAAGAGCGCCGGCAAAAAGCAGGGCCATCGGCGTATCATCGAGCCGGACTGGGCGAGCCTGCACCGGGAGATGAAGCGCAAGCACGTTACCTTGTCGATCCTGTGGGACGAGTACATCGAGGCTCACCCGGAGGGTTATCGCTACAGCCGGTTCTGTGAGCTTTACCGGTCCTGGGAAGACAAAATCTCCGTCACGATGCGGCAGGCCCATTTGGGTGGCGATAAGCTGTTCGTTGATTACGCCGGCGACGCGGCGTCGGTGGTGATTGACCGGCTGACCGGCGAGATCAGGAAGGCGCAGATATTTGTCGCCGTCCTTGGGGCATCGAGCTTCACCTATGCGGAGGCGACGTGGACGCAATCGCTCGCCGACTGGATCGGTGCACACGCGCGTGCCTTCGAGGCCATCGGCGGCGTGACCCGGCTTCTGGTGCCGGACAACACAAAGACTGCAATCATCAAAGCGTGCCTATACGAGCCGCAAGTCAACCGAACCTATACGGAGATGGCAGCCCATTACGGCACCGGCGTGCTGCCGGCACGGCCGCGCAGGCCACGTGACAAGGCCAAGGTCGAAGTCGGCGTGCTGATCATGGAACGCTGGATTCTGGGCCGCCTGCGCAATCGGCGGTTCCATAGCTTGGGCGAGTTGAACGAAGCCATCCGAGGGTTATTGGTGCGGCTGAACGACGAGCGCCCGATCCGGCGTCTCGGTGTGACGCGGCGCCAACTGCTCGAAGAACTCGACCGGCCGGCGCTCAAGCCCTTGCCGGCCGAGCCTTACGTGTTCGCCGAATGGCGCGCTCGCCGTGTCGGGATCGATTACCACGTCGACGTCGACAAGCATTATTACAGCGTGCCGCATCGCTTCGCCCGCGCCGAGGTCGAGGTTCGGCTCACTGGCCGTAGCGTCGAGGTATTCGCCAGGGGCGAACGGATCGCCGTGCACCTGCGCTCGAGCGGCAACGGCAAACACACGACCGTGCAAGAGCACATGCCCTCCAGCCACCGTCGTTACGCCAACTGGACGCTCGACCGCATCCGCACAGACGCGGCCGCGATCGGTCCAGCGACGGCGGCGTTGTGCGAGCTGATCCTGGAGCATCGCCCGCATCCAGAACAGGGCTTTCGTGCATGTCTCGGAATCGTGCGGCTGGTTAAGCCATTCGGCATGGCAAGGGTCGAGGCCGCCGCTACACGTGCGCTTGACATCGGCGCCATGACCTACGGCTCAGTCAGATCGATCCTCGACAACAATTTGGACCGCCACTCCACCGAACAGCGCGGTCCGGACGGCGTGACGATCCTCCATCCCAATATCCGCGGTCCGCGCTACTACCATTAAGGAGGAGAACCACATGCTCACCCATCCCACCCTCGATCAGCTCAACCAACTCGGGCTGTTCGGCATGGCCAAGGCCTTCGATGAAGTCGCCGCATCCGGCGACGCCGCCGCCCTCCCGCACACGGATTGGCTCGCGCTGCTGCTCGATCGCGAGATGACCTATCGGCACGATCGGAAGCTGACGGCCAGACTCCGATATGCAAGGCTTCGCCACCAGGCCGCCGTCGAAGATGTCGACTATCGTGCCACGCGCGGTCTCGATCGCGCCTTGTTCCAGAAGCTGGCCGAGGGCAGTTGGATCGATGCCCACGACAACGTCATCCTGAGCGGCCCGACCGGCGTCGGCAAAAGCTGGCTTGCCTGCGCACTCGGCCATCGGGCTTGCCGCAACAACCGATCCGTTCTCTATCAGCGCATTCCCAAGCTCTTCGCGGATCTCGCGCTGGCGCGCGGCGATGGCCGCTATGCCCGACTCCTGCGGGCGCTTGGGGGCGTGCAACTCCTCATCCTTGATGACTGGGGCCTCGAACCTCTCGATGCCGCTGCACGGCATGATCTGCTCGAAATTCTCGAAGAACGCCACGGGCGAAGATCGACAATCGTCACCAGCCAGCTCCCAGTCGACAAATGGCACGACGTTATCGGCAATCCGACTTACGCCGACGCCATTCTCGACCGCCTCGTCCACAATGCCCACCGCATCGATCTCACAGGCCACAGCCTTCGCCTTAACCGCGCAAAGCACGCCAAAAACGATTGACCATCCACGCCAAGCGATGTCACAACTTCAGCAGCCAGCGAGGCCCGCGCCCTGGGCGACATCATGTCGGAATCCACGGGCGGCATCATCTCGGAATGCCCGGGCGGCTTCATCGGAATCGGCAGTCATCAAATGCTAACCAAGAAATTTTACCTAATATTAGTCACGTTCCTCTGTGGAGATTATCTGATCAAATTGCGGGCAAGCTTTTGTCTTTTTGTTAGATTCTCCACCCTAGCTTTCCGGACACGCCAAGAATGGCTTGATGAAACCAGAAGGATACATAAATGTCCGGTATTGTTCTCTCCGCATCGGTTCGTCAGAACCTCCTCTCGCTGCAAGACACCGCCGCGCTCTTGTCCACCACCCAGAATCGTCTGGCCACTGGTAACAAGGTCAATTCGGCTCTCGACAATCCCACCAACTTCTTCACCGCGCAGGGCCTCAACAACCGTGCGAGCGACATCAACAACCTGCTCGACAGCATCGGCAACGGCGTGCAGGTTCTGCAGGCCGCCAACACCGGCCTCACCTCGCTGCAGAAGCTGGTCGATACCGCCAAGTCGATCGCCAACCAGGTGCTGCAGGCGCCCGCCGGCTATACGACGAAGTCGTCGGCTACTTCGTCAGCAGCCATCGTTGGCACCGCGGCCAATCTGGTTGACGGCGTCGATATCAAGGCCGGCTCTCTCGACATCGCCGCGAACGGGGCCCTCCCGGCAGTCACCGTCACCCTCACCGCCGGCGAGACACTCGACCAGCTGAACACCGCTTTGGCGGCCAACAATTTGACAGCCAGCCTGGACAGCACCGGCAATCTCGTCATCACCAAGACCAACGACGACACCTTCGTCCACGCTCGGTGCGGTTACCTTTACCGGAGGCGGTACCACGGCGTTCGGAAGCTCCCTACTGCGCCAACCGCCGATCCGGCTTCGCAGGCCATTCGCGCCAGCCTGGTGGCCCAGTACAACGACATCATCACGCAGATCTCGACCACCGCTCAGGACTTCGTCCTTCAACGGTATCAACCTGCTGAATGGTGACAACCTCAAGCTGACCTTCGACGAAACCGGCAAGTCCACGCTCAACATCCAGGCGTCACCTACGATGCGGCCGGCCTCGGCCTTGGTTCGCTGACCACGGGCACGGATTTCCTGGACAACGCCTCGGCCAACGCGGCGCTCACCAAGCTCAGCTCGGCCAGCACCGTGCTCCGCACCGAAGCATCGGCCTTGGGTTCGAACCTGTCTGTCGTGCAGCTCCGTCAGGACTTCAACAAGAGCCTGATCAACGTGCTGCAGACCGGCGCGTCCAACCTGACGCTGGCCAATTCCAACGAGGAAGCGGCCAACAGCCAGGCGCTGTCGACCCGCCAGTCGATCGCGACGTCCGCGCTGGCACTCGCCAACCAGTCGCAGCAGGCCGTACTGCAGCTGCTGCGCTGATCTCTTCGAAAAAGACTATCGAGCAAGGCGGCGGGGGAAACCCCGCCGTTTTTTTAATATTCCTTAACCATATCAAAGCCAAATGGTGCCTCTGGAAATAAGGGATAACCATGGCACTTCGATTTGATTTGCTCCCATTTGACCAACTTCACCTTGGGAAATGCTTACTCAAAAACTCGCATGAACGGGCGCAATTTATCATCGAAGGCCGTATGCCGATCTTGCGCGCGAAGGACTTCTTACAGTCGGTCTTGGCCGCGACTTGGCTCGAGAAGTTATACTGCTGCATCCAACAGATGTATCTCGAGGAGGCCGATGAAGAACTTCAGGGCTCTTACCTGGCATTAGCAGCTCGTTCGCTTACGGAAGACCCGACCTTGTATGCAGAACTCCAAACTGTAGATCAGTTGATTGCAAGTCGCCAACACTACAAGGCACTAAAAGGTCTTAAGAAGTTTATCAGAGCTGAGGTCTTTACGGTCGGCGGAAGCCCGGCTGAAGGATACGTACCGCGATACGGCGGTTGGAAGAAATGATCAGCTTTTAAGCGCCGAATTGAGACGTACCGGGCAGGCGCGATGGATGATGCTTACAAGCATCGCGTCTTCAAGAAGTGAGAAACCTCTTTGATCCAAAGATTGCAGATGTCTCAGTTCTCAAGGGTGCGCATTGGCGTCGTCCGAACATTCAGCCGGCCGACCGCCGGCTCGGATGCACACCCGATATAGCCACGGCTCGACGTAGCTGCCTGCCCACATACCGCGTCCCGCGTGCTCGGCTTCGCGCTGGATTGCATCGAATTTTCCCCTTGAGTATTGCGGCCAGTCCAGGGCAAGTCCATTGCGGACAAGCCATTCGCCGAGGTCAACACCGTCAACCGAACACGACGCCACCGTACGCCTGTATTGATCAAGCGAGATCGGGGTACAGCTTACGGGGCGGCTGGCAATGAAGGCGTCGAGATCATTGGCCGCCTTCGCTCCGCAGCGATACGGCAGACTGTCCTCGCCGCGGCAGAGCTGACTGCTTTCGGGCGCGTCCACGCCCCACAGCCGGATCCGCGTCCCGTGTAATTCCAGCGTGTCGCCGTCGATGATGCTGGCCCGACCTGTCAAATTGTCAGCTCCGGCGGCCTGGGTCGAGATCAGCGCCAAGGCGCCGGCTATCGAGCACAGATACGGGAGACCGCGATCAGCCATTGGCGGCCTGTGCGCAGGGCTGCTTTCTGTGCCTATTAAAGTCTGGCCTGACGTCAGCACCTCGGGTGCCACAAGCCTGGCAGGTGAACCGCAATTCCAGGTCGGACAGCCGGACGTCATCCGGCCATCGGTCGCCGCTAATCGCGGTCCAATGGCTGCACCGGAAATCCGAGCAATGGATCAGGAGGCCCCGCACGCCCGATGCGCGCATTTCGGCGAACGTGATCTTTTTCTGGGAGGGGAACGCAGGCATGCGCCATTGAAGCGCGGCCTCGGCGGGCAGGCAATCGCCGTGGCGCCGGTCGCGGAGGACTTCACCGATGCCGAACATGAAATCCCAATTCTAGCGCTCTATCCAGATAACGTGCTAAACGCTCTCGCGGGGCGGCGGGAGTTCAAAGTATCACGTTTCCTTCTTTATCCCAAATCGCTTGGCACAAAGGCTCTCGACCTGCAAGGGCAAGACCAAGACAGCAGGCCTGTGCGAGCTGCGCTTAAGGAAGTTCACGCCGCACGATCTGAGAAGGACAGAACGCTGGCTGGCCGCCTGCGCATCCCGCGCTCGCAGATCGCCATTGCGCTGGGGCACGCGGATCCATCAGCCCCTGTGGTGACCGGCGTCTACGATCACGCTGTCCGCACACCCGAGGCGCGCGAGGTGCTGGAGAAGGTGGCGACAGAGATACGGCGTATCGTCAGCAGCCTCGTGGAAGCGACGACACCTGACGCGCTGATGATGCCGCTTGTCACCCGTTCGGGCGTGGACGCAGAAGTCATGGCAAACCTCCTTTGCGGGCTCTGGTCAGCCGATATCTTCTGACCTCAGAGGCGGATCGGCAATAGATCTGAGAAAGTAAGGCCCTCTCACAAGCCGTCTTCGGGAGAGGCGCGCCCAACTGCACGCGACAAGCCGCGCTCTGATTTGGGAAATGGTCTTGGCGAGATAGGCGAGAGCCTCGCGCAGTGTGTTGAGCTGTGCTCGACCTTTGGTGCGAAGATGCCCCGCGCCGATTGGCGGTTCGTCGGCAACGTGCCTCTATTGTTGCCACCACCTCATGAGCAGGTGGCAATCGTGACGTTCTTTCGCCCCCGTTTTTCTAAGGGCAGCGTCAACGTGGCGTCGGAATACATTGTGGTCTTCAAATAGCTGATCCCCGACTGTCTTGCGCAAAGAGGTGGCGACTTCGACAAAGTGAGCATCATGTGCCCAAGTTTCGGCGTCGAGCAGCTTCTTCTTTCGCTTTTCTGGCAGGCCCTTCTCGTCAACGCCAAGGCTCGATCAGGTCGAAGGCGAACAGCAGCGCCTCCTTGGGCACGACTGCGGCTCCGCAGCGCGCGGAAGTCCGGCGTCCCGTCATCGCGGGCGATCACGACCCCGCCGTCGATCAAGAACGACGAAGCCTTGATGCGCTTTGCGGCATCAACTATGGCCGGGAAGCGGTCGGCCCAGTCATGGCCGCCCTTGGTGAAGCAGCGGACGCGCTCGCCATCCCGGCGCACCATCAGCCGGTAGCCGTCATGCTTGATTTCGTGGACCCACGCTGGCCCGGACGGTGGCCGGACCACCTTCGACGGCAGGCACGGTTCGATGAAGCCGGAGGGACGCCGCCGCTGGACCATGGGGCGGCGACCATCAAGCTTCGGTAGCAGGATCGGCGAGGAGGCCGCGATCCTTGCGATGCTTCTCAATCGCCCGTCGCAGCCGCCGCTTTTGCTCGCCGCGCGGCTGCCGTCTGACATCCGGGAACGCGGTCCTCACCACGCCTAAATCGGCATCAGGCGAAAGCTTCTCTTCGTTGAGCGCGTACCACCAGACCTGAAACACCTGCGCCGAAATTGGCAGGCGCTTCTGCAACGTCATGTAGTCCCACCAGCCGACGAATAGGGCGGCATCGTTCTTGGTGTCATCGAAACGGCTGAGCAAGACCTCGTCTTCCCGCGCAAGGCCCTTCCGGTCAGAGAAGTGCTTGAACGCGTTCCAATACTGGTTTCTTAGTTTTCGGATGGCCGGGCGATCCATATCCGGCTGAGTTTCTAAAACGTGCATCGCGAACGGTTCTTCGCCGTGGGCTTCCGCGAGCGCCTCAATAATTTCGCCACCGCCGCACGCCAAACACTGAATTGAAATCGGGTCCTTGTCGCGGACGAACAGGTCCAGCGCCATTACCAGTTGCGCCCTCGCAACCATGATCTTCGTCAATGGTTGGATCGGGTTGCTGCTCTCGATCATGCTGCGGATTTGTTCTCTTTGTCGGCCACGCGCATGACGATCCTGACTGCTCAAAATCTCCATAGTTGCGCAACTTGCTCGCGCGAGGAAAACTTGAGCAAGTTGAGCAAGTATGAACGGCGGGCTGGGACTGGGACTGGGACTGGCCCTCCCCGAAGATGCCCTAATGACGCCTAAGATGCCCGCTTGAGACGGGCATCTTAGAAAGGCTCGTACTTAATTGAACCTCCAATCAATACCCGCGCGGACTACGTTTGTCGAAGGCTTGGCGCTGACAGAACTGGCGGTCATGAATGTTGATGTGGAAGGGGGTACGCAAGCGGTGCAGGTAAAGGAACTGGACTCTTGAAAATTTGCGGTTTTCTCCGGAAATCCATAGTACAGATATTCCATCCGCAGCCGAGCATTAGGTCCAAGCGCATATTCTAAACCGCCTCCGGCTGCATAGCCAAATACGACTTTGCTATTCGCGATAGCCGTCGAAAAGAAGGGTGAATTGGACTCTAAATCAAGACCGGCAGCGGCAAGGCCACCTGTTCCAAAAAACAACCAGTCGCCAGCCGCAACACCAACTCTTCCCCTGATCGTTGATAACCATTTTAGCGATGCAGCACTCGTAACAAAATTTCCCGAAAATGTTTGATCGGTAATGGAAAAATTGGATGGCAGATTATTCTTGCTGCCGACCGTACTGACACTCAAATCGAACTCCGGGCCAAATACAAAGGCGCCAATTTGCCAGAGGTACCCGACTTGAAATCCGGCCAAGCCGCCCAAGCCGCTGGAATTATCCGAGCCGTTAAACGCAGTTGTTGAGCCGGGTGTTCCCGACGAGGAGACTGACGAAGTTGATGTTGGCCATTTGCCGAAGCCCATCCCTGCGTGCAACCCTAAATATGGTCCTGCCCATTGAGGAGCCAGTACCTCCGGCGGGGCGTAGTGTGGTCCGCTCTTTGTCGGGTAGTCTGCCGCCATCGCGTTGTAAACCGCTGGTTCTCTGGGTGCCCTTGCAGTCGTAACAGCTGCATCCCGCGTCCTGTCGTGCGCTGCGGGTACGTTGAGTTTTTGGCTCAATGCCAAATTCTCCTTTTCCAGCGCCTCGATGCGCACCATTTTTTTGAGGTCTAAATTTTTCTTCTCCAATTCCGCCAGACGACTATCCAAGTCGTCAGCAATCGCCCTCCTGGGACTACCATTACCAACAATCGTGACCGCACAAATTGCAAAAAAGAGGACGATACGTTTCATTGCTTTCTCCCCGGTTACCAACAGCTTTGGCTTGGGGAGAAAACGCGTTCAATGACGCTGCTTACCAAGTGACGAGCAGAGCACGCCAACGCCAGCAACGCGTCACATCGCGAAATCTCGCCCGCCGCAAAAGGACACTGTAGGTTGAGCATCAGAAACGCCACCTGCACAAAGGATCGCCATCGGCATTTTGTGCGCGTGTTGTGTATGAGCAACACTACTGACAGCGTTACCGCTCGCCCGGCCCCACCACGTCGAGGGCGGATCGCTCGCTGTGATTTTGCTGACGCGCAGCGCCACCAGATGGCTGCGCTTGTAGGGATAGCGCCGAACGTCCGAGCAGTCCTTGCAGCGCATGTAGCGCTCTAACTCATGGACCGGCGTTGTCTTCGGTCGCCGCACGATGTCGACGGCAACGGCTTGGTGGGTGTTGCAGCCAAGGCACTTCACTTAGTGTCTGTCCGGGAAGAAGTTGAATCCTATGAATCATTTGTGATTTAAGAGAGGTGAGTGGCCTGATTCGGAGGGGCCGCCGATGTGGACGAATGAAAACCGCGCGCGGTATGACCGCAGCCGTTTGCGCTATCCCAGCGACCTCACGGACGACGAATGGAAACTGGTTGAACCGTTGATCCCACCAGGCAGGCGCGGCGGCGACAAACGCACGGTGATCCTGCGCGAGGTTGTGAATGGCCTCATGTACATTCTCTCCACCGGTTGTCAGTGGCGGGCCATCCCGAAAGACCTGCCACCGCGCTCGACGTTGTATGCCTTGAGCGGCAGGAATTCCGCGAATGGCTCAAGCGGCGGGTGGGCGAACCCCCGCTCGCTGCGCCGGTCTATCGGGCCCGCTTCGCCATTTCGAAGACCGACATCGCGCTTCTTAAGAGATCGGCGCGCGAAGCACCGCTCAAATAACCGGAGGCCGCCTCCGCAACGCAATCTTGACCGCCGGAGCAAATATGCTGAAGCCCCGCTGTTGCGCGGTCCCCCCAAACCGACATCCCGCGGCAAGGCCGCGACTTCCATTTTTGAACCCCCTTTTCGGACATCAGCGCAGTTGCCCCGAAACGGCAGCGCGACGCGGCCGGGCTCCTGCCGGAAACGGCCGCGTCAGGTGTCATGGATCAGATCTCCCCACCGGCGAAGATATCCTTCTTGATGACCGCATGGACGCCCCAATTTCCGTCGACCACCTGGGTGATGCCGAAGTCGACGCCAATCGTGATCAAGGAAATTGCCTCATCTTCGGTCAGCTTCTTGGTCGTCATCAGGAATTTGCGCATCTTGCGGAATGCATCGCGCAACGCGAGGTCAACCGACGATTTCGAGTAGATGTCCGACTGCGCCTTGTCCCCAAGTTCGCTGAGATAATTGGCGAAGCTGAAGCCATGTACCAGCCACTCGTCCTTGGTTTCCAGCATCGGATAGTCGAGGGCTTCGAGAGCCGTACCGACGAGGTCGGCTTTCTTGTGCAGGATGATCTGGAAGGTGCCGTTCAGCGAGCATTCGATTGCCGTGCCGCACAGCTCGGAATCTCCCTGCGAAGCGTGCGAGTCGCCAACCGATAACAGGCCGCCTTCGACCGCAACCGGATAATACATGGTGGCGCCCTTGCCGATCCGCCAATTATCGATGTTGCCGCCGGTATAGCTCGGCGGAATCGAATCGACGATATCGGCTTCCTTGGGCGCCAGTCCGATGACGCCGAAATGCGGACGTATCGGAATGCGCACGTTCTTCAGGATGCCGTGGTTCTCCTTGATCGTGGAGTGATCCACCGGAACGCCGGGATAGTCGATGGTTTTGTGCACTACGCCGGAAGGGTCGGTCTGCGGGGTCCATCTGAAATTGTACACGGCTTTCGCCCAGTTGCGCGCGCCAGTTGCGTCGACCTCATAGATCGTAACCACTTCGCGCGGCCTGGGCTCGGTGAGCAAGTCCTTATAGTGAAAGCCCCACCATGCGGCCGCGTTGCTGCCGAAAGCCTTTCCAAGGTATTGCGGATTGGCGCAAGGCCGGGGTGCGACGTCGATAATGCGTAGCTCAATCACGTCGCCTTCCGCGGCGCCGCGCACATAGACCGGGGCCCTCGCCGGCGCCACGCCCGAACAGCGAGGCATCCATCGGTCCGGCGCCCCGCCGGTCTACGCCCTTCTTTTCCTTGGTCCACAGGAACACGCTTTCGGCGCCAGGATCGCCCTTCACCATGCGCTCGGCGTCGTCATTGGCGTGGTGGGTCAATGCCTCGATGGTGATGAAATCGCCGGAATCGATCTCGACCTGCGGTTTCAACTTCTTGCTGAAATAGCCCCAATGCACTGTGTCGGCATTCGCGGGCAGATGGTGATAGGACCGATTGGCCGGTTGGTTCTTCTCGGCGGCAGCCGCCATCTGCGGCGTCACCAGAGAAATGCCGCCCGCGGTCATCGCCGCCGCGCCCCCGGCCGCGGCGAAGCTGGATCGCAAGAACGACCGACGTTCCCGATCGAGCGTCTGCTTGAACTTGCGGTGTGCAATTCGAATTCCGGACAGTTCTTGTCGTCACCCGCGCACATTGTATCTCTCCCGGTTTGAGCGTGCATTTAGACGCACGCCCGATCCCATCTCAGTCCATCGTAACAGTCAAACCTTGACTGTCGGAGACGGTGGAATGCAGCGTTGCGTGCTAATGAAGTGAAACGGCTTAGGCCTTTCCGTGCTCAAGCTTCGAGAAGTATGGAAACCGTTCGTTGACATCGTCAATTAGGAGGCGCGGAACTTGTCTTCCGAGGCGGTTTAATGGCTGATATTTCAGAGTTTTCGATAGTCACCTACGAGCGCAAACCGGGTTCTGGCGCGGGGCAATTGCCCGAAAGAGCAGCGCTGGAATGGTCGTCGATAATGTGCGTAGCGTCGTGACGTCAGATGACTACGCGTCCGAGTCGGACGCTCAGTTTGCAGCCCAAAAGCTCGTCAGAAAACTTTAGTTAAAGTCCGCCAAAAGCTCGTCGAACATTATTGCCCCATCGGATCAACGACGCGAAAGTTGGCCTGATTCTTAAGGGCGAAAAAACTGCTGATCTGCCGGTCCAGCAGTCAACGAAAGTCGAGCTAATTCTCAATCTCAAGAAACCCCCGGGATATCGGTTGCGATTCCAAAGATCAGACCAGTCGCGAGATTACGGCCGATCGTAGGTCAGCCGGCTGATCGCGCTGTGCGACACATTGAATGACCGCGCTATATCAACCAGCGTCTCGCCGGCATCACGCCGTGCAATCGCTTCCCGCTGCTGGTGAGGTGTCAATTTTGGCTTGCGGCCCATCACCACCCCCCGCGCCTTGGCGCGTTCACGGCCTTCGCCGGTGCGGCTGCGGATTAATTCCCGCTCGAACTCGGCCAGGCCACCGAGAACCGTCAACATCAGCCGACCATGTGCGTGGTGGTGTCGGCCCAGGCGTCGCGCAGCGATTTGAAGCCGGCGTCCTTCTTCGCCACGGCGTCGAGCACGTTCAACAGATCCCGCGTTGACCGGGCTAACCGATCCAGTCGGGTCACAACCAGAACATCGCCGTTGTCGAGACGGGCAATCGCCCGTGCCAGTTGTTTACGATCGGCCTTGGCTCCGCTGACCTTTTCCTGAAACACCTCGACGCAACCGGCCGCTTTCAATTCCGCGACCTGGGCCGTCAGCGACTGCCCGTCCGTCGACACCCGCCCATAGCCGATCAGCCTCATTTTCGTCTCCAATTTCGTTCATGATTTACGCACAGATAAACGTGAACAAAATCAAAGTCAATAATTTTGAACGTAATTCATGATTATTGCACAGAAGGACAACTTCGACTTCGCGGCGGCGAAGGCATTAGGTCCGAGCGCCGAGAGGTCGTCCGACATTGTTCGCTCGATTATGCTAGACATGATTAACAGACAGGAGCCCTTGCCCATGGACGTTGGCGGCTGGCTACGCAACCTCGAATTGGGACAATATGAGGCTGCGTTTGTCGCAAACGCAATCGACAGCGATGTGCTGTCGGAATTGACGGAGGTTGATCTCGAAAAGCTGGGGATTCCGCTCGGCGACAGGAAGCGCCTTATGAGAGCGATCGTGGCGATTGTCGCACGCTCTCCTCAAGCGTTCGCCAAAATGGGCGTCCGGGACGACGCACAAAACGCGCAAGGCGCTGAACGCCGTCACCTCACTGTATTGATCTGCGATCTCGTGGGTTCGACTGCTCTTTCGGCGCGACTTGATCCGGAGGACATGGGCGCCGTGATTGATGCCTATCATGCCGCCTGCGCCCGCATCACCCTATCGTATGACGGCTTCCTTGCCGATTTCCGGGGGGATGGGATATTGGCCTACTTTGGCTATCCCCGCGCACACGAGGATGATGCCGAGCGAACCGTACGCGCAGGGCTTGATATCATTGCCGCCGTTGCGCGGCTCGAGACGCGTGCCGGAGAGCCTCTCTCGGTCCGCATTGGCATCGCTACCGGAATTGTAGTAGTTGGCGACTTGGGTGGCGAGGGTAAATTACGGGAACACGCTGTGGTCGGCGACGCGCCCAACCTTGCGGCTCGTCTTCAAACCTTGGTCGAACCCAATACGGTCGTTGTCGCCGAGGCCACGCGCCGGTTGCTTGGCGATCTTTTCCGTCTGCGCGACCTTGGTCGGCACGAGGTTAAAGGTATCGCAGAACCGGTCCCAGCGTGGGCGGTCGAGGGCCTATCTGCTTCCGAGAGCCGGTTCAGGGCGATCCGACCCGCACGCATGACTGATCTTATCGGGCGTGAGGCCGAGATGGATTGGCTGCTGGAACGCCAACGGCGGGCATGGAAGGGCGAAGGACAAGTCAACTTGATTTCTGGCGATGCCGGAATCGGTAAGTCCCGCCTTGCAGCAGCTCTTGCCGAGCGGGTCGTCCAGGAACGGCACACGCAACTTCGTTACCAATGCTCGCCTTACCATGCCAACAGCGCGCTTCACCCAATCATCGACCAGTTGGAACGAGCGGCCGGGTTTAAAGCAGACGATATGCCGGGGCGACGACTCGACAAGCTAGAAGCGCTCCTCGCCGTAGGCTCATCGCAGGTTCAGGCCGTAGCGCCGCTTTTTGCTGCACTACTCTCGATCCCGTTCGGCGACCGGTATCGCCCGCTGGAGTTTAGCCCTATGCAGCAGCGCCGCCGGACGCTCGCAGCCCTGCTCGATCAATTCGAGGGGCACGCGCGCCAACAACCAGTACTGCTGTTGTTCGAGGACGCGCAGTGGGCCGACGCCACCTCCCTGGAGCTACTCGATCTAATAGTCGAGCGGGCCCGCCATTTACCTATCTTTGCACTGGTCACATTCCGTCCGGAGTTCGAACCGCCCTGGACTGGGCTCGCGAATGTCAGCACAATAATGCTCGGCCCGCTCAAACGCGAGAACGTTGAAAGCATTGTTACGCAGGTGGCTCGAGGCCGCGCCCTACCCTCCGAAGTGATGAAACAGATCGTCGCCAAGACCGATGGAAATCCGTTGTTCGTCGAAGAACTCACAAAGGCGCTTCTGGAAGCAGGCATCCTGGTCGAGCACGCTGACGGCTATCGGCTCGATGGCCGCCTTCCTCCGCTTGCCATCCCGGCAACTCTTCAAGACTTTTTGATGGCGCGGCTTGACCGCCTGGTTTCGGTCAAGGAGATAGCGCAAATTGGCGCCGCGATCGGCCGTGAATTCTCCTATTCGCTCATCCGGGCGGTGGTTGCACGTGACGAGACCGCGTTGAATCACGCATTGACCGAACTCGAGCAGGCAGAGCTCGTCTACCGCCACGGCGAGCCGCCCGAAGCCATCTACAGTTTCAAACACGCGTTGGTGCGAGATGCGGCCTATGAAAGTCTACTAAAAAGCCGGCGGCAACAACTGCATGGCCAAATTGCGCGCGCACTCAAGGAAAGCTTTCCCGATGTTGTGACGACCGAGCCCGAGATCCTGGCGCACCATTTCAGTGAAGCCGGCATCGCTGACCTCGCCGTAGATTACTGGCTAAAGGCCGGAGATCACGCACTCACCCGCTCAGCGGACGCTGAGGCCGTCAAACATCTCAGGCGGGGGATAGAGCTTATTCAGGAATTTAGCACTATCGCCTGAACGAAACCGCAAAGAATTGGATTTCTACCTGGCCCTCGGACCGGCGGTGAAGAACACCGAGGGCGATGCTGCGCACGAAACATCAAGAGTATTCGCACGCGCCCGCGAACTGCTGGGTGACGGTGGCACTCTAACGGAACAGATGACCGTCCTCTGGGGCACCTACTTGGCTCACAGCATGCGCGCGGAACATACTGCTGCGCTCGAATTTGCTCGGCAATGCGTGGCCTTAGCCGAAGATCATAAACATTCCGGGATTGCAGCTTTGGCTAACCGGTTCACTGGCCAAACGTTACATTTCATGGGCGCGTTCGCGGATGCGCGCGTTCACCTGGAGCGGACCATTGCCCTCTGTGTTACAGATCAGAAGGCAACTGCGGGTTATCGCCGTTTCGGAATGGATGACCAAGTCAATGCGTTCGCATTTCTCGCGCCCACACTCTTGATTCTTGGCTATCCGGAGCGGGCCGCCGCCGCCGCGGAACAAGCAGAGTCGCGTGCGAGGTCGCTGGGACTTCCGTTCGCGACCGCTTTAGCTTTGAGTCACATGGCGGTCCTCGGTACCATAGGCTGTGATCCACAACGGGCGGCGGCCCACGCTGAGGAAGCAATAGCTATCTGCGCGGAGCACCAATTCGCAAACACCAATCACAGGGCTCAGTTTTTCCGGGGGGCGTTATTAGCCCAACGCGGGGACACCCAACTTGGACTTGAGCTTATGCACAACGCAATGGTCGCGGCCGAGGAAAACGATGAACGGAACCGTCGCACGTTATACCTTTGTCATTTCGCCTCCGCGCACGGGAGCATCGGTCAGCCCGAAGTTGGCCTTGATTTATTGAACGAAGCTATTCAAACAGCCGAAATAACAAGCGAAAAGTTTTTCGAAGCTGAACTGCATCGTCTACGGGGAAAGATGCTCTTGAGTTTGGGCGACAAAGCAGCGGCGGAGATTGAACTGCAGCAGGCGTTGACGATTGCACGGCGGCAGCAGGCCCGTTGGTGGGAGTTGCGCGCCGCCAACGATCTCGCGAGGCACTGGCAAGACGAAGGTAGACACGTTGAGGCCCAGTCCCTCCTGGAACCGATTTACAGCTGGTTCGTCGAGGGTTTCGACACATCAGTCTTAAAGACCGCCAAAGCGCTTCTGGCCGAGCTGGGGGACCCGTCGGGTCCCCCAATTCAAGAAAGCCGAACGAGCAATCGATCAGTTTCGGAAAACTCTGACGGAGTTTCCACAATCGATCAGCGCTAACCGATGCCGCGTTGAAGTGATGACCTCAACAAGGAGGTTCGACCATCCTCGATCAGGAACGCGTCGGCCGTACAATTGGTTGGGCGTCAGGTGCCCTTCTTAGCTTTCTTAGCTTTCTTAGCTTTCTTGAGCTTTCGCTTTTTCGCAAGCGTTTTGAGCCCGCTATCCACGGCCCTCATCGCGACTTCAAGCTCTCGCTTACGGACCTGGAGTTTTTGCTTCCACTTGGCCCTTTCCGCGTCGGTCAAATCCTCGAACTTGATAAGTTTCAAAATATCGACAATAGCCATGACATCACCTCAGTCCGCAGTGGCCATTCTGAACTCGATCAATCGCATATTCATGTCTACAGTGACATATGTCAATCAAATCAAGAGAATCTACCTCCGTTTTTGCAGTGCCCGCGGGCCGATCGAGTCCGACGAGTTGGTGAATCGAGATCAATTCAAGCAACCATTTTACTATTGAGTGCGCGATCGGTGTCCGACCTGATCACTCATTGATCAGCCAACCGACGCAGCGACATGTCAGGGTTTCTCGCTCCCTTTGCTAGGATCGCTTTGTAATGCTCCATCCAATGCTTGAGGGTGTTGGCCTCGAACAAGTCGTCTTTGTAGCTGCATGAACCGCCGATGCCCGAACCTCTCTCTTTAAGTATCAACGTAAGCCAAGTGCGATCAATCGGCAGCACCGGCTGCCCTTCTCGGTTTGCGTCTCCGAACGGTCGGACCGCGACGTCGCTCAGCTTGAGCGGCGAGCGAATTGCGTTCTGGAGGACAAAAAACACTTGAATGAGCGATGCTGGATCCGTACCGGCTTCCTCCGCTAGTTTTGCCGCGAGAATTTCAAAGGGCAACTCCTGCCTTGCGTAGAGCCTCCAATACCGACTCGCGCACGCGACTGATCGCTTCTCGAAATGACAGATCCGAATCCATTCGTGTTCGGATGAGCGTGGTGTTCTCCATCGGCCCGATAACGCGCTCTGTCCAATGCTGGGTGCGGTTAGCCATTGCAGTGGCAGACGCAAATGTCGCCGCGTCCGGTTCGAGCCAAAAGCATCGCCTTGAAACCCGCCAGCAAGGTCATGAAAAGGGTCCCGCCTTGGCTCCGACTCAACGCTCTCAGGCGCTCAACCAAATCTTTCGGCAGATGAACCGGTTCGTGGGCCATGCCCGAGCCTAACAGCGCGCTTGCAGGATTACCGTCCATAGGAAAAATAGGTAAGGCTTCGCGCACATAATCCTTCCAATAGGCGATCTGCCGGATCGCCAAATCGGTGCTGCACCACCAGCGCTGCCAGTTAGCGAATTGGGAAAACTGAGGCGCTTGCTCCGGTAACTGCGTCTGTTGACCAGCCACCAAAGAGGAATAAACCTCCGAGATCTCCTCAAAGAAGATCCCGATAGACCAGCCGTCGAAGATGATATGGTGCAGAATTAGAAGCAAAATGTGGTCGTCGGGACCGAACCGCAAGAGGCGCGCTCGAAACAACGGCGCACGCGTAATGTCGAAGGGTGTCCAGGCTTCTTCGTTGCAATTGCAGTTCGGCCTTCTTGAGCAGAAGTGCCTTGGCGCGCCTGTTTCCGACAGGGATCCCAGCTGTGAGATCTTCAGACAAGGGTGAAGTTCGATGTCGGAGGCTGTCGCGACGACCGCGACGGGTGCTCGTTCGGAAATGCAAATGCCGTGCGCAGCGAATTGTGCCGGCGGACGACCTCCGCCAGACTTCGCTCGAGCGCTGGCACGTTCAAGCGGCCCCTGCAGTCGACAGGCGAAAGGCAGGTTGAACTGGGGCAGTCCCGGCAAATCCCGCTCGATCCTAAACATGTGCTCCTGCGCGATGGAGAGGGATGGACCTCTGGCCTTCCGCTTCGGCGATTGCCGATCGCGGCTCTTTTGACTGCGTCGCGCGTGCCTCGTCTATCCGTCGGGCCAGCGCCTCAACCGTGCTGGCTTCGAAAAGCGCTCGGATCGGCAACGACACGCGGAAGATGTCTGCGACCCGTGCCAGGACCCGTCCGGCTAAAAGCGAATGGCCGCCCAAATCGAAGAAGTTGCTAAAGACACCGACTTCCTTCAACCTCGAGCAAATCCGCCCATATGCCGGCCAGGACCTGCTTCAGTTGAGTTTCGTGGGGCCACAAACTCACTGTCCGCCACTCTGAGTGCTCGAACCGAGTGCCGCCAAGGCGGGACGGTCGACCTTGCCGTGGGTCGTCAACGGCATGTGATCGGTGAAGAAATAGCCTGCGGGGATCATGTGGGCTGGAAGTCTGGTCTTAAGAAAATCGCGAAGCTCATTGGCTTTCGGCCAACTCATCGGTCGCAGCAACAATGTAGGCGATCAGTTGCGTCTCGCCGTCGATGTTGTCTCGCGCCAATACAACCGCGGATCTGTACTTCTGGGTGTTCCAACAGAACATGCTCAATTTCCTCAAGCTCGATCCTGCAGCCACGGATCTTTACCTGATTGTCGATGCGCCCGAAGCAGTCCAACATGCCGTCGACGCGCCAGCGCGCTAGATCTCCCGTCCGGTACAGCCGCGCCCCTCGGCGTTTCGAAAAAGGGTCGCGGAGGAAGCTGCGGCGCGTCTGTTCGAAGTCGTTGAGATAGCCGCGACCCACGCAGATTCCACCCACATACAACTCTCCCACGATCCCGATTGGCACCGGCCGCAGGTGACGATCCATTACGTAGAGCTGAGTGTTGGCAATAGGCATGGCCGATCGGCACGGACGCGATTGAAGTCGGTGGCTCGGTAAGGCGGTATGTTGCCACGTCGTCAGAACACTCTGTCGCTCCGTACGCGTTGATCAGAGGTACGTTCGGAAAGTACCGAAACCAATCACGACAGAGATCTGGGGCGAGGGTTTCGCCGGTGGAAATCAGTGATCGAAGTCCGCCCAGTGCGAGGATAGCGAACTCGCTTGGGCGGGGTTGGAGTATTCGGCGCAAGAGCGTCGGTACGATCTCTAAAACAGTTATCCCCTCACGCGATATCTCCTTCATGAGCAACGGTGGGTCCCGAACCTCTTCGTCAGCACAGATGTGGACGCGCGCGCCTATCATTAAGGGAGCGAGAAACTGCCAGACGGAGATGACGAAGCTTTGGGGAGATGTTTGAGCAACCACATCCGAAGCTGACAAGTCGAGGTCAGAGATCTTGGAAAGGAGGTGGTTGAACAGGCCCCGCTCCTCGATCATGGCACCCTTCGGAGCGCCCGTCGAGCCGGAGGTATAGATTACGCAGGCCAGATTCGACGACGCCCGGCGGACTGCAACGGTGCAGTCTCGATGCATGGCCGAATGAAGCTTTTCGAGAATCAAAACTCGCGGGGGGCGCCGCAGTCCGGACAACGTTACCTTTAGAGTCGCCACGTAGCCTTGCGTGGTCAGCACTATGTGTGTGCCGCTGTGCTGGATGATCTGTGCCTGCCTGGTAGCAGGAATCATTGGATCAATAGGAAGAAATGCACCTCCGGCTTGCTGCACCGCGATCATTGCAGCCAAGAGGTCAATGCCACGTTCGGCGAGCAAGACAACCACTTCATCACGACCGACTTTTTCGAGGCAAAGCCAATCAGCGATCGCGGCGGCGCGGCGGGCAAGGTCAACGTAGCTGAGCCGAACCCGCCCGACAGACACAGCAATGGCATCGGGTGAACACTCGACCTGCCTTGCAAATCTTTCGGAGAAACTGCTCAGTCGGCGGGAGAACCTTGTCCGGGTATGATTCCAGTCGATGAGGACTTGTTTGCGTTCCCGCTCCGGCAACAGTGATAGACAAGAGATCCGCTCTTCAGGATTTGCAACGATTGACTCCAGCAATTTCCGGAAATGCGCCGCCATGCGTGCGATAGTGGCGGCTTCAAAAAGATCAGTGCTGTATTCGAGCCACCCCTGCAAACTACCGTCCGCGTCGATGAGCTCAAGCAAGAGGTCTGACCGCGCAACACCCGGGTCCAGGCCCCCAAAATGAGTCGATAGTCCGTGTCAGGGCAAATACTTTCGAAGATGCCTTTTGCAGAAGGAACATCACTCGAAACAAGGGATTTCGATCTAAGCTGCGCGAAACATGAAGTGCCCGAAGAATTTCCTCGATCGGCAGGTCCTGGTTTCGATAGGCATCCAACGTTATCTGCCGGACGCGCCGCAGCACCTCGCTAAATGTGGGGTCGCCGGAGAGATCGGTTCGGAGAACTATCGCATTTGCAAACATCCCGATCAGTTGCTCGATCTCGATTAGATTTCGGTTGGCTATCAACGACCCGACCGCGATGTCGTCGTGCTGCGTATATCGAAAAAGAAGGCATTGAAATGCGGCGAGCAGCGTCATGAATAAAGTGGCATTGTGGGTTCGGCTCAATGACTTGATGCCGCTGGACAAGGCGCGCGATAACTTCAACGGAAACCTGGCGCCTCGCCCGGTCCACGTCTCCGGACGAGGCCGGTCCGTTCGGCAGCGGAAGCTCAGTCAACCCCTTCGAGTCGGCTCACGCCAATAGCCTAATTGCTCTTCTGCGGCCGGCGTTCGCAGCCACGCTCGCTGCCACTCGACGAAATGCCGGTATTGGACAGGGAGCTCAGGTAGCTTGGCAGGTAGCCCCTTTGATCTGGCGTTATAAAGTGCATCGAGCTCTTCCCAAAATAGCCGTTGCGACCGTCCGTCTGTGATAAGATGATGGAGCTTGATCACCAGCGCGTGTGCTGTCTTCGTCAAGCCGCAGTAGCTGCACGCGTATGGGCGGCTCTCTTTCAATGTCGAAAGATTGCCGCAGCAATCTCCAGTGTCTGTGATTGAATTGCCGCCGCTCTCTTGGGCTCCGGCAACGGACGGAGGTCAATATGTTCGAGGGCCGGCCGAGCTGTTGTGACCCTTTGCGTCGGTTCGCCCAGACGTTCGGGGAAAATCGATCTCAACGCCTCGTGGCGCTCGCAGATCGTGGCGATGCTTGCCTCCAAGAGGTCAAGATCGAGCCGCCGGACAGATGGGCTATCTCGACGACGTGATACTTGTGCCCGATCTGATCGAGTTTGCTGAGGATATAAATTCTTTGTTGCTGGAGTGACAGCAGACCGTGGCTATCCGTTGGTGTATCGCGCAAGCCAACGGGTGCAATAGAGGCTTCCCTCTTCGATGATTTTATGCGGGCCGCTAGAGCCGCAACAGTCGGTGCTTCGAAGATATCCTTGAACGAGAAACCGACCCCAAAACGCGCCCGCAGGCGCGAAAGCAGCTGAGCCACTGTCAGGGAATCCGCCCCGAGCGCGAAGACGTCATGGTCGACGCCGACTTCGTTGAGCTCCAAGAGGCCCGCCCAGATCTTGGCCAGTTGCCACTCCAATTGCGAGCGGGGCGCAACCATTTTGTCGCTGCGTTCCACCCGCGTCCTGGGTGACGTTATGGAAAGCGCGGTGACGAGTTCGCTACGAATAATCTTTCCACCTGGGCCTGTCGGGATCGCCGGCACAATTCGGATCAGGCCAGGGACCTTGAACGTGGCCAGGTATTCGCTCGCGAACCGCCGAAGGCTTTGTGAGGTGATCTTGCCGCCTGGCCTTCCTACGACTGCGGCGGCGACGTCTTCCCCAAGTCGCGTATGAGTAACTGGGAAAGCGGCGGCTTCGGCCACGTCTGGGTGGCTCAGCAGCACATTTTCGACCTCGGCGGGTGACACCTTCTGCCCTCCGCGGTTGATGACGTCCGCTTTCTTGATCCGACCGACAAGAAACACATATCCCTCGGAGTCCATGTACCCGAGATCGCCGGTTCGGAACCAGCCGTCTCGAAAAGCGGCCTTTGTAGTGACGTCATTGTTGTCGTAGCCTCTGGTGATGGTGGGGCCTCTTAGCGAGATCTCACCGTGTTCACCGGTTGGAAGCTGTCGACCCTCGTCGTCCATGATTGCGATCTCGGCTCCGGCGGGCTTACCCACAGAACCCAACTTCCGTCGCTCCAAAGGGTTTGCGGCAATCTGGCTCGCAGCTTCCGTCATGCCGTAGGTCTCGATCACGGGGGCGCCGAACAAGGCTTCGAGCTCGCGGAGCACGTTGACCGGCAAAGACGAGGAGGCGGAACGGACAAGTCGCAAAGATGATCGCCGGGCGGCACGCCTGTGGCGAGGCGCTGCCGCTATTAATGCTCGATGGATCGGCGGAACCGCGGTGTACCAGGTTGGCCGAAATTCGGTCAGCCAGCCGAAGAAGGCCGCGGCGTCGAAACGTGGCGCGCAGACCACGCTCGATCCGGCCGCCAGTGCGGTCAGAAATCCCGAGATGAGGCCATGAGCGTGAAACAGAGGCAGAATGTTCAGTAATCTGTCATGAGGTTCGAGTGCCAAAGCCGCGCCGGCATTATGGGCCGACAGACAAACGCTAGCCTGAGTCAATGGGACCAGCTTCGGTTGTGCGGTGGTGCCCGAGGTCAACAGGATGAACGCATCGTCGGTGCCGGCCGCCAGTCTGCCCATCGCAGGGCGCGGCACTATCGTGCAAACAAGGCTAAAAGCTCCCGGCCCTTCGCTGGGTCGCGGCAACAGATCGATGACCGGTATGCCTCCGCTATACGCGGCACCTCGGCAGCTCGATTCTATATTGGGGAGCGTTAAAAGGGCCGCCACGCGCAGATCACTGAGATAGCGCCGCCATTCTTCCGCGGCGAAACCCGGATGAAGCGGCACGCAGACCGCGCCAGCTGCGACTGCTACTGTCGCCACGGCAGCCACCGGCCCGCCTGGCAATACCACCGCTACACGGTCAGTTCGGCCTATCCCGAAGTTCCGTAGCTCGCGAACAATTTCGTTCGTGCGCGCCCACAGCGCGCCATAAGTCAGCGGGTCATGTCCGGGCGCCAGGATGGCGTCGCGGCCGGGCGTTGTTCTTCCGTAATAAGCAAGAAGATCTTCGAGGCAAAAAAAGACGCGGTGCCCGCCTTTGCCGCCGTGTTGGTGCGACGTTTTATTTGTAACCTTCGACAAACCGGCCTCACTCCCAATATCATTGCGCGCGTCGTCGAGGTTTCTTTTGTGTTTTGATACCACGCTTCGCGCGAACCCGCTGCGGTAAAGGAAGGACGTAAGCACCGCCGTTTGGATTTTGCGACGCGAGTTGGCCTGAGAACGAGGCGAGCACGGCCGGATCGACCTGATCGATCAATTTATCAAGGCTGATCGCTTCGGACGCAAGGCGATCAATCCATGCAAATGCACCTTCAAGAGTTTCCAATTCGGGGACGGCGTACGTGAGAAGATCTTGATAATATGTGGCAGAATCCTCCAGGAACAGGTCCCGCGCTAGGCCATTCACCAGTCGTCGCGTACCATACTTCATTCCGGTGATCACAGCGCCCGTTAAGCCGAGACTCGGCATGGCTCCAAACGTGAAATTGTGCAGCCGACGCAGGAAAGGAGCGGTCCCTGGCTCCCGTTCCATAAATTCGAACGCTGCGCCGAGGTAGGGGTGTCTTGCGAGCAAATCGCTTTCCTCACCAGGCGGAGGCGTGAATCGGTCGCGCCAGAGGGCAATCTGCTGAACGATCGGGGCAAGCTCTGGCCGGGCAGCAAGGTCCGTCTCGACTCCCGTAGCAAAGATGATGAAGTCAAAGGCGAAGGTGCCGGCGTTGGTTTCAACTGTTGCGACGCCTCCATCGTCATGAACCGATTGCCACGCGCAGTTGGCGTGCCATGCAAAATTTTCGAACCTGCGACAACGCCAATACGCATCTTGGGTAGTCGGTACCGGAAGTTCCTCCAGAATGTGGCGCATAAATCGCCAACGCTCCAAGTCCGTCAGCTCTCCAAAGTGACCGAACATGCCCGAGAAATTCATCCAGATGAACGGATTGACCCGGGGGATATCCGCGCGACGGAAGCACAGGTCGACCCGAGCGGCACCTGCTTCGAGTGCCGTCGCCGCGTTGTCGAAGGCGGAAACACCACCGCCGAGCACGCCAACGCGCTTTCCCGCAAGTTTATGGAAGTCTATGTCATCGGCCGAATGGGCATAACGCTCTGCCGGAAGATTGGCGACAAGGTTCTGAGGAGCCCGCCAGCTTCCGCTGCCATCAAAGCCGGTTGCGAGGACGATCTTTCGCGCATGGACGCGCTCAATCCGGTTTGAACGGCGGAGATGAGCGAGGAGTAGATCGCCGGCAGGCTCGATCGCAGTTAGCTCGACCTCGTTTTCCACGACAAGGTCGAGAACGTCGCGGTACCAATCGAGATATGATCGCCATATTTCCTGCGGTATTCTAACGATGCCCTCCCATGCCTGGCGACCGAATTTTGCCTCATACCAAGCGCGAGCCGTGAGGCTCGGGATGCCGAAGTCAATGCCGGTGACTTCCTTGGGGGTCCGTATCTCCCTCATGCGGGCAAATCGGCGCCAAGGTCCTTCGAGCCCACGCGGACTACGATCTATGACCCTGAAATTGGTTATCCGCTCGAGTTTAAGTCCGAACGCTGTTCCAAGTCCGCTTTGGCCCCCGCCAACAATCAACACATCGAGGACCGGGACGCCGTCCCGGGCGCGCGGCACAGTCCACTCTTGGGGAGGATAGCTCAAATATGTCAGCTCGCGCCGCACGCGATCCGAGAGCCGTGTAACACTCATGGTTCGTGCCCTAAAATCGGCCGCTAATAATGGGCGCTATGCTCGCCTCAACTCGGTCCTTTTTGCAATCAAGTTGATTCGATCTTTTTGTCGACAATTCGGGGTCTCGGGGTCGCGACACTTCAGAATACACCGCTGGATGCAAGAGCTTTGCAAACGTGGTCAAGTTCGTGCTCGTCTGCGATCACATCAAGATGATCGTGCTGACGTTCATTTCCACGAAACGACGCAACTTCGCTCCGATCTCCGCATAGCTGCCGACGAGATACGGGCAATCCGCTTGAAATGTCAGAAAAGGAAGAAGCCAATAACCATTCTCTTGAAGTTCTCCGCTTTGCCCAGCTTCGTTAAGCCGTCGTTTCCAAACGGAGTCGGTATTATCCATCGTATATTTCAACAGTTCGCGATTCTCGGCACTGTCTCGAAACAGCAATTTTGCTTCTCGCCGAGCTTCGTCGCGTTTCTCTCTTGCGAAAATCCCGAAATTTACTCCGGGAGCCGCGACCCCTTCCTCAAGGTTTGGAGGGAGCATTTGCATCATCAAACACCCCATCTCGGTCGCCACACGATGGGCGTCATCCGACTGACCCGCGATCAGAAACTCCGGCATGAGCGCCGGAGGAAATCGCGGAAGTACCTGCAGGTTGTTGGCCGTATAGAACTTTCCCCCAAAACTGAGCGGCCGGGTACTAGCTAACAGTTGGCGCACAACATGTATGAACTCGGCCAATCTTGAATATCGTTCTTGATGGGAGCACTGATCGCCCAGCCCTTGAAGATCGCTGGTTGCAGTGCCAGTGATCATATTCAAATATACCTTGCGGTGGTAAAGTAGCGCAAACGACGAAACGAACTTAGCCACCGTGAATGGATGCATATAAATCGGATTTACAGCAATCAACGGTGAGCTTCGCGCCGTATGCATGAGAATATGCTGAGCCATGGACCATGGCTCAACAAACGCATCATTTCCCGCAAACAACAAAATGCCTGCAAATCCGTTGCGGTCGCTGTAACGGGCAACACGCATCAATTCCTCGACATATTTGGAGGAATCCGGATTGCGTCGTATGGCGGGAAATATACGAAGCTTCGTCTTAGTCATTTCCCCGGCTCCCGGTAACGGATTTGCCGAAACTCCAAATGTTCAAAGCGCTTGGAACATTCTTGATCCATGCCGCGACCACACATTGGACATAGACCGCCCTTTTGTCGGCAATCAGCCAGCGCGATTGAGTTCACTTAACGATCGCACGACCGCCGGCATATCGAATATTCCCTCGATTGACACCGCGGCCGTTACATTTGGTCCAATCCGCAGGGATTCCACGGTCCAAATCCGCTCATCGAAATCGACGTAACTGCGACCCGGCCCAATTCCCACCTGTATTTCACGGGGATCGATGAGAAACCCATGGCCCATAGCCTTGAGCACGGCCTCTTTTCGGGTCCATAGGCCAAAGAACGCAATGCGGGCCTTGGCGGAGGGCAGCTGTCTCAACCGTTTGGCCTCTTGGGCCGTCGCAATCTGGAGCGCCACTTCTAGGAGATCGGTCACTGGCCGCAGGACCTCAATATCAACGCCGACGGACCGATCCTTCGCTACCGCGATCAAGCCATGGCGGCCAGAATGAGACAGATTGAATCTAAGATTTTCGGTCGGTGTAGGAAGAAAGGGCTTTCCGGAAGTCGTCTTCTCAAACTCGAGACACCGAGGATTGGTTCGCAATTGGTCGGCAAGGATACGTCGAACTGCACAATATGCTTCCAAAGACCGTATGCGGTCCCGGGGCCGCTCCAAGCGGGCAGCCCGTGCGCGTTCGCTTCTCGATAGCGTGCATACATCACCGCTGGCGCAATCCAGATTTACCGACCAGACTTCCAAGTCTAACCTCCGCAAGGGCTGCCAGTCCGTTCACCGAGACTCCGGCCTCATGGCCAAAGTCCGGACGTTCTGTATGCTTCAGGATCTTATACGGTGGCCAACCAGTTAATAGGCATCGAGCCGGCTTGGACGAGAATCGTGATCGAGGGGCATTGCGACACAAGTCGTGAAACTTTGCAAATCCTCGCGAGATTACCTCTGATCAGATCGGTGAGAAATTTATGCTCGCAATCAACAGCTTACCTGCTCAGAGACCCGCAAAAAACGAGAGCCCCCACGACGAACGAGCTAGGGGATACACCATTCTCGACAAGAGCCAAGTTGCGAGCCACGATCTCCCCGTTCAATAAGGGGGTATTTGAATGGCTAAGAAAACTAAGATTTCAAATGGTGAATTGACGGCGATTTTCCATGAGCGGATCACAGGGTCTCCCGACTGGCCGCAACAGGGCATCTGCATAGCGATAGTCCCGAGCGAACCTCACGGGGGGACCGCCTGATGAGCGCAAGGCAGCAAAAACAACACCCACTGCGACAAACGCATCGAGGCAATCCAGAAGCAATTGAGAGCGATCTACGTTCTGGCGAGGGACTGATCCAGCGCAATCGAACCTCTCTTTCGACGCTACGATTGTAGCTTCTGATGCTACGCGCGTAACTTGATACGATCCGGGGCTTAGTAAATCGGCTCGATTAACCGAGCTCTCGGAAACGAGCCACGGGGAGCATCTTGTAGACAATGGTCGCCTTAGACATTCTCCCACGACCGCCCGTGATTAACACTGCCGATCACAGCCTGACCACCGTCCCTGACGTCCACCCTTTCAATGCGGATGACCTGCGAGCCACCGGTCCTAAGCCGACGCAGCGTCTCGACCAAGATTGCGAAGGTGCGTGACAGCCGGCTCGCCGCAGTCGCCGCCGCCAAGACGTGGCGATCACCGCCATGTCCACCACCGATGCGGCCAAGAACGGCCATGGTGGCTGCGTGCACGGCGGCCATCTGGACGACTATCGCGCACTCGGTTTCGCCCCTGGGCTGCTCGCTTTCGATCATAGCCAGCGCAGCATTAAGGGCGGTCTCGGACAATCCACTGTTCGGCAATCGCGCGGCGGCTTGGAGCTGAAACAGCGTCGAGTGGATGAAATCGAGTGAGGAGCTGCCGCAGGCGGCTTTGAGCCGGTCGAACCAGACCTGGTGATCGCCATCAGGTGGAAGGAAGTTGGCAACGTCGCAGTTGATCCGGTCCAGTTTGATCCGGACGCTGGCTTCCTTCCTGACGACGGACGGTGGGTTCTGACGATCGATGAGGCTCATCACTTCTCCAGCTTTCCATATGTACGAACCAGGAATCTCAGCCACTGGCTCTCCTCGACCGCCTCCGCGGTGAAGTCCCCGCTTGTATAGTTGCCGTTGGCGCGTCCCTTCGGGGCACCGGTGGAGCGACCGCCGTGAAGCCGGCACCGCTTGCGACCGCGAATGGCTGGGCATTGGCAAGTGCCTCCGGCCCTTGTCTTTGCGCCGCAGCGTCTCGCTGACCTGATGTTGTTCAGCTGTGCCAAGACACGGGTCTGGTTCATGGGGTTGTCTCCGAAAAATCTCCCCCCCCGGAGGGGAGATCCCAGAGTAGAATCCGTTCGCAAACATCGGCGGACTTGGACACCGTTATTAACCGTCCAGACCGAGTTCGAAGTGCGACCATCCCACGTCCCATGGCTTGGGGATCGGCGCCGGTGACCATCCAAACAAGTCCCTTACAATCGGTACGATCAGAAGGGCGTTCGGGATGGCAGCCAAAGACGTCCAAAGCTGACCAGCCCAATCCCGCTGCTTGTTCTCCCCACAGTTTTAGAAGGCGCTCCGCAGCATCCTGGAGCTCCAGCCAGTGCTTTGGATTGATTGAGATAGGACAAGTCCTAAGGCGCATACGTTCCACCCCGTCAATCCAATCCGCCGGGACCCGCAAAAGAATAGAATTCGTTCGGTTCCGTCCCATATAGTCCGGGCGACCAAAAGAAAGCGAACCTATCGGCTTCGCGATATTCGCGGCGAGACCACCTAAAGCACCTAAAGCACCTAAAGTGACGTCCGGGCGAGAAGTCGGACTGGTTACTTTAGGTACTTTAGCCACTTTAGGTGCCACTCCGATCGGTTCTGACACCGGCGCATACGGATCAAACTTCTTGAATGCGCTCATGCTAGCCATCCCGTACAATTCGCCAGACATCCCGGCGTGGCTCACCACCGACGATCGCGCCACCGGGTAATTTCACCAGCCAGCCATGGGTTTCGAGAATTTCGACAAGACGGAGCGCGGTTTTTCGGCTTCCGATCGAGTTCAGGCCTCGCTGATAGATGTCCGGCAACGAAACATTGGCCTCCTTCCAGGAGTTGTGAAGCCAATCGAGCAGAACAGCGGCATGCCGCAAGTCTGCGTCGATTTTCGCTCCCTGAAACAGACGAAGGGCTTCTCCGGCATAATGCTGGGCCAGCACGATGCCTCGTTCCATAGCCTCAGCGGAGATTTCGCGGGCGTAGGGGTCTTCGAAAACGGTCAAAACGCCAGCGAGGCGGGCGGCATGTTCCGGTAGCTTGTTTGCCAACCCCGAGATCGCCTTCAACTCGCCGTCGGGGCCGAGCTGCCGCTCGAGATGGTCTGCGAAGTTGACCTGGAGGGTGTTCGCGTCCGGGCACAGGTGCAGGATCCGCGGTGCCAGCTCGTTCGCTTTGCCGGCTGCAAGTTGCAGCGGCATCTGCAGGATTTCGTGCATCCGGGCTTCGTATGCGATCAACTTGATCCGGGATTCGGATGCCACGTCGTGGGAGAAGCGTTTCCCGGACTGTGAATCCGGCGCCGTGACCAGATACCGGGACAGCATTCCCTGTTCGATCAACAACGCGTCCGAAAGCAGGAGCTTGGCGACGTCGGGCTGCACCATCAAATGGGTCGACAAACGGCGGCCCGCCAGGATGGTCACGCCGTCTTTTACGCGAACCCGCTTGATCGGCTCGCCGTCCCAGACGCTGGAATATCCTGCCGCACTCGCCAGCTTGTTCTCGGACGACATCCCATGTCCGCCAATGAATTGGCCGCCTTCCGACGAAAAGATGCCAACGCTGGGCTGCCCGAGCTGCAGCGCCAGGGTGAGACCCTCAAACGTCGGTTCTGGGCAGGTCAGCATGGGCAGACGCGGGGCGATCGGCTCCGGGCCAAGTTCATCGAGCGCGCTGCGGATCGCAGAACGGTTGCCTTTGTTCTTTCCGATCGCTTTCTTGCGGGCTGCCTCCCAAGCCGCTTTATCGTTCAGGAAACGCGGCAGTTCAGCCTGATAGATTTCTGCCAAATATGCCTCGTGCTTTCGGATCGGCGACAACGCCATGCCGTCGGTCGCTGTCTTCCTTTCCCCGGAAGCGGCAATGGTCAAAAAGAAGTTTGAGAGCGGCTTGACCTGTCCGGTTGCCAGCTCGACGTCCGCTTGGGCCTGAACTGCCAAGGTTGCGGCCGCCAGCACGGCCTGTCCACAGATTGCCAACGGCGATTGAACGTGGTCGTGAATGGCCAACGCGGCCGAGCCCAGCACCTCGCCGAGCGCTTCCACGGGAAACACTTCGGCCGGCGCGACCTGGCGCACCAGGGGCAACGGCCGTTGCCCCTGGATCTGTTTGAGAATTGTGACGACGTCGGTCATGCCGCCACCTCTTCCGCCACCGTGACGATCGGCGTCGACTGCGACACCTCGATCTTTGGTCCCGGGCTGTTGACCGGAAAGTTCCGCTGCAACTCGCGCTGATGCTGTTCGTCCTCGGCGATGAGGACGGGGACTGCAGCCAGTATGACATCGGCAAAATCGTTCCGGACGATGACGATCCCGCAGCGTCCGTTGCGAAGCCAGCTCATGGGCGACCGGAACACCGGGAGACCGGAGATCAACGGATTCGGATGATGGATCTGGCGCTCACCAAGCGCAAAACCATCGCCCAGCCAAACGGCGAGGCGATTCGTACGCGGGCACCAGGCCACGATGTCGATGATGCCGCCGCCGGTGCCGATGATGGCCACCGTGAAGACGAGGTCGCCCATCTCCCCGGCGTCGTCGGCGAAATGGAAGAAGTCGCCCTCGAACACTACGCGATCGGCCAACACCGGCCACGGGGTGCCGAGGTTGATCGCGCTGATCCCGAGCTCGCCAAAGCGATCGATCTCACGCTGTTTGAGGGAGCGTCCGTCCAGATGGACCTGACCGATCGTACGATGATGGGTCTGCGGGGTGAGAAGGTGCACAATGTTAGCCATTGGTGCGATCCTTCACCGCGCTGTTCGCCACCAACAGGGCGTAGGCGTGGTCGAATGAGACGAGCTTTTCGCGGCTGATACGACGCGCCCAGCGTGCAATGTTACTTTCGGCCGAGCCGGTGGCGCCGACGACGCTGTTGCGTTCGACGGTTTGATTAGTGTAGGAAAACATCTGCTGTTACCTTTGATTAGCCCGGCTCTGCGCCCAACGCAGGCCGGGTTTTTGCTAGGGATTTTTGGATTTGGGTTTGAGCCGCTGAGGTTCGCTCTTTTCAGGCAGGCCCTCGAGCCAGGCCTTCAGATCGCCATCGAAGACAATCGACCTCCTGCCGGCCTTCTTCACGCGAAGCAGGCCCTCTGCGATGTGCTCATAGACAAGGCTGCGCCCAATGCCGGTAAGGTGCACGACCTCGGCGATGGAATAGGCCAATTTTTTCTGTGTGTTTTGTACGGACATAGATCACTCCACGCGGCCCTTCGAGGACCGCTGCGGATGACCCTGCTCACGCGCTGGAGACCTGTAATTTTCTACGGAAGGATTTTTAGGGGCTGTTTCTTCATCAGCTTTCGAGACCGGTCTTGAGGTTCGTGCAGCAGAAACGGATAGGGCCGAGCCTGCTCAAGCGGTTCTTCCAGGACGACGCCGCGAAATCTGCTGACCGCGATCGATTTGTTATCGTTCCATTGCAGAATTTTTAGTCAGGTTCTACTGATCGAGCTGGCCGAATTGACTATTCGAGGGTCCTGTCAGAGGTACCGCGGTATTTCGATTTGCTGGCGTTTCTCACTCTGCTTGGACGATATCCGTCGCCGCCAGCCCCAAAATCGTCTTGCTGTAGAGCGGGTCTCTTCATCTGCTTCGCGTTCGGTTATGATCGGCTACGGTGAGGGCGTGGGCGATCGTCCAAGATTGGTCCATACCAGCGTCGCGCAATGCTCGACTTTTCAGTTTCGCAAGCTTCTTCGTCGGCTTCCCGACTGCTTGCTCGTAAGGAATTATAAGATTTAGGTTTGCGGGATCGCTAGCGATCTTCGGCATCGGATCTACTTGCCGCCCAGGGCCCTCAGTATCCTTTCCGCGTCTGGCGAACCGTGGAAATCCGTGCAACCTCGGCGCACCCCTTAAGAAGTGGCAATGGCGCTAAATCGACGTGACGTTCACGTAACTCTTTGAGCCACTTGATCGAGCTCACGCCGGATCGGTGCGCGTCTCTCGATAGGCCTAACAATTTTCAAAACGGCCGATAGGAGCTTCTTCCGAACTCGATTCGTTCATTGGCTTGCGTTCTGCCAGAAAAAGCGACCGCGCAGGAATGAGCCGCACGAAACCGCGTCGATGACAATGTTTCGGGCGTCGGCGGGCTTCTTCAGCTCAATCGCGAGGATGGCCCAAGCACGGTACAGAAATGTTGGCCAATCCTGCGGTTCTGTCGCATTCAGCCTGTCAGTGAACGCGTGCAGATTTCTTCGGGATAACGGCAGCGGCTTTGGACGTAGCCGCGCGAAATGCGTCATCCAAATTCATTCCGTTGCACTCGGTTCGGGTTTGATCGAGCAGTTGCTTAAAATCCAGCGGCGGAACTTTCTTCAGTTTCGCGCGAGCTTGTTCTAGTCGTTTTGGATCGGCCGGGACGATGACAATTCGCTTGCGGTACGTTCACAGTGAAAATTCTCTTGCGGCCTTTGCGTTTTTTCGTTTCTGATCATGAGGGCACTTTTGATTGCGGCCAAATGGCCCGTTTGTTCAGAAATCGGAGATGGTCTGGAAACATCTGATCTAGGACTTACTTACCCAGTCCCGTCGGCTTGGCCGTCGCTGTGAAGCATGGCGATTCCCGCGGCGCCGGGTGCAGCGGTAGATTATGCTTGTTTAACCGAGCGTAGCGGGACCACTTTGGCATCGCCGGAGATCCCAAGTTGCGGAAAATTCGCCCGGATCGTCTGCGCGACATAGCTCGGCGCCAAATGCGCATAGTGCTTCTCGGTCATGCGGGTGTCGGCGTGGCCGAGCTGGGCGGCGATCACCCCCATCGGCACCCCGGCCATGGCGAGATGCGAGCCGTGGGTATGACGCAGGATGTGGAAGGTCACGGCCGGTTCAATCCCGGCCCGCTTGCTTGCCTCATCCAGCGGTCGCTTTTGGTGGGAGGCACCCCAGCGTTCATTGTCGGCGCGCAGGAATACGTGATCGGCGGGGCTCAGCTCTTCAGTCCACTCCGCAAAGGACTGCTTTCCCTCGTCGGTCAGCACGACATGGCGGATTTTGCCCTTGCTGAGCCGGATCGCCAGCGTGCCGCTGTCGGGGTTGAAATTGCCGGCTTTCAGGCGGGCGAGCTCGGAGTAGCGGCAACCTGTGAGTAGGGCTGCCTGCACCAGCTTCCGAAAATCCTCAGGGCAGGCCCGGACCAGCCGGCGCGCCTCGGCGGCGCTGAGATAGCGGACCACGGCCTCGTCGACCTTCTTGAAGGGTTTTACCTTGCGCCAGGCGCTGTCGGAGGAGACCCGGTCGGCATGGAAGGCACGGTTGAGGGCTGCCTTCAGCATGGTCAGGATGCGGTTGGCGGTTGCCTTGCGGGCGCGGCGCGCATCTTCATCGTCAGGGGTTTCGCGGGTGGCGGGCTCGGTCGACGTCAGCTTCTTGCGGACGCGCTTCGGCTGGGTGGCGAGCTTGTTGCGCCAGCGGTTGATGCGATCAGTGGTCAGCTTTTCGACCTGGATGGCGCCGAGGTCCGGCAGGATCCAGGCGTCCAAGACATACTTGGCCCCTTGCACCGCGGCCGGGCTTTTTTCGGCTTTGATCTCGGCGAGGTAGTCGGTCACGGCGTTGGCGACGGTGTAGGAGCCTTCGCGCAGCATGCCCTCGCCGATCAGCCGCTGCCGCTCGCCCCAGCGTCTGGCGTGCTCCTGGGCCTGCCAGTAGTCGAGCGCTTTGATGCCATCGGCCTCGACGGTGTCGTCGGCGATGCCGAGCGCCTCGGTCGCATAGACACCAGCACCGCGATAGTAGCGCGCGATCCATGATCCTGCGATCGGGCCGCGGTAGTAACCGAGCCGCAAACCTTTCGCGATCTTTGCAAAGTAGGGCGCACGGCGAATGCGCAGCCGTGCACGCGCGGTTCGGTTTTCGAGGGAGGAATTACGCGCGGTGCGGGCCATGTTTGCCTGTCCAGCTTCTCCAACTTTTCTCCAACAAACGGAGGAAAGTCGAGATGGACTCTAACGGACGTCGCACGCATTAAGCAATTGATATTATTCAGTTTGTAGACGTTCGCCGACGTCCGCCAACGTCCACGTTACAGCTCTCTCAAGGCTGAA
>CAWILG010000005.1:0-62178 GCA_963836765.1 uncultured Alphaproteobacteria bacterium | reverse complement strand
ATGCACTGCAGGGTCCAGTGCTCGAACCCAGCACGAGTCACCGCAGTGTTTCGCACCTCTGTACGCGACCGACATTTGGGACAACGAGGCCACGCCGCCTCGCGAGGTGATAGGGTCTTTGTTTGTGAATCGGGCAAACCTGCCCCCTGTGGGATAAGGCGGGGCACTATCGAACTCTCTGTCACCGATGGGTGCCAACGGTCGCGCGGCGATGAGTATGTCGACTCGGCAGTGCGGCCCGCTCGTCAATATTGCTCACTTCTGAGAATTTGCCGGGATGATTGCAATCAGCTGTAGGGGCGAGCCTCTTTTGAGATACATGTCTGTTAGACGCCAAACAATGCCGACCAGCGCGGTCTTTTCGTGACATCTTATTTGTACCTTGGGCTCGTTATTCGAACTTGATCCCCATGTCTATGTACGTCTGATCAGCCACCGAGGGCGGTCGGAATGGGCCGAGAGTTCCAACGAAAGGGCCCGGCATGTTTAAATCTCAGCAGTATCGTGCAAAAGCAGCCGAGTACGACGAACTGATTAAGCGTTCGACCAGCCCGGATGAGATCCGTAAATTTCAAGAACTGAAGGACCGGCTCGCCTCGCTCGCGGATAACGAGCAGGGACTGGCGGACGACTATGACAATGCAACTCGGACGCTTTGAGGGTTTTTTTGGGGAGGTCACACGTGCGTGTTTACCTAGCCGTGATTGGTGCGGCTACTTTTTTGGCTCTTGGTTCTGCCGATGCTTCGGCGTTTTCGATGAGCTTCCGTTGGTGCGGTACCGGGTCTTCACCGGTGTTCTCGTTGTCGGGTGTGCCGAAGGGCACGACCTCTCTTCAATTCCATATGGATGATCTTGATTATTCGAGCGGCAACCATGGCGGCGGGACGCTCGCCTATAATGGTAAGAGCTCGGTCCCATGTGGAGCTTTGCAAATGTATAACCCACCGGCGCCGCCCAAGGGGAGCCATCGCTATCAGATCACTGCCACCGCACTCGGCGCGGGCAATGCAAGCCTTGGAACGGCAACGTTCACGAGGAAATTTCCCGAGTAGCAAGATCGTTCTCGCTAGCCGCGCGGAGGGTCCGCCATCCTTCAACGGTCAGCGCCACGTCGTCACAGGCGAACGGGTGGAGCGCTTAGCGATGGCTTAACCGATTGCGTGGAGCATCCGTCCGGTGGTTCTGGTGGACACCTTCGCTACAACGAACTGAAGCGCCGTCACCATGTCTGAACTCGCGGTGACGGCGTCTTACTGTCCCGACACGACACGGGGGGCATCACAACACAGGCAACGGCCCGCACCGTCACCGCATCACCGTCGCGGCGCGGATAGGCGAGCCGGACGGCATCGCAGGTCATTGCCAATTCGACCGCTCCTCACGACGAAGGTCCTTCACCTCGCCGGACGTCGCGGCGCGGGCCGTGTCGCCCGCCAACCGGCGCTTGCCGGCCTCCAGGAACTCCTTCAACCAGCCGTAATACATCGAGGCGGCGATACCTTCGGGGCGGCAAAGCTCCGAGATGTTCTCCTCGCCGCGTAGCCCTTCCAGCACGATGCGAATCTTCCCTTGCGCCGAGTACTGCCGGCGTGTCTGACGCCGGATGTTCTTTAGCACTTGTTCTGCCGGTGCATTATCCGGCCCGGATTTCTGTTTCATCTTCGCTCCTTGCGGCTACAATGAACCAGAAATCCTCCCTCCGTGAAGACCCTCAATTTGTCTCATGAGTGCTGACGGGGAACAGTGTGCAGTAAATTACGGTCCCCGGGGCGGCGATCCAGGGGCCGTATATGCTTGCCTACCAGACGGGTACAAAACCGGCAGACGAAGCAACCTCTGAACAACAATGAGGGCCGTCTATGCCTGGGACGCCACCGAGCGGAATATGATCGCTTGGGCGGCGTCGTCATTTCCATGGCCAGGCGATCGAAATCCCCAGCAAGGCTATTCTCCCGGTGCACTCCATCCGGGTCTTGTTACCGGGCGCCAATGATTGGGCATTTCGCGCCAGGACGGAGACGGCATGGCGCGCCAGGCTGTCCTTAGGGGCAATTGAAGACGCAGACGCGAAATCGATAATCGATGCCGGCCGGAGATCGAGACCTGGCCTATCGCGCATCACCGAGGCCGCGCTGTCGAAAGATAAAAAGGGGCAATCAATGAAAATAGAGGCTTATCTTGGCGACGGACTTTACGCGTCGTTTGACGGCTACCAGATCAACCTGCGGGCACCGCGCGAGGGTGGCGATCATTGGGTTAGTTTGAATCCGGACGTGTTCGACGCGCTGATGGAATTCCGCGCCAAGACCGCCGAAGTGATGAAACGAGGCGCAGCCCAATGGACGTGACGGACCGCATCCGTTCCCAAATCCGCATCGTCAAGCACGAAGCCGTGCCGAAGTGCGGCTCTTGCGAAGTCCGCTTTGCTGACGGGCGTGACACCGTCCGGCGTCTATGCCGCGTGGGCGTGATGCCCACCTTTACCGGCTCCTTCGTTCCTCCTCTTCGAGATCATACAAGAACTCGACCAGAGCCCGTTTGCCCGCGACTTGCGCGGCGGAATCAGAATGAAAGCCGCCCGCGGTCATTTTGATGCCCAACGGTGTGCTCTTGCGCCTAATTTCCCAACTCCATCGCTCGGGATGCCCGCCGTTCCGCACGGTAACTAGATAGTAGTCGTTACGCTTCATGTTCCATCTCTTGGAGGACATGTTGCCGATAGTCGCGCGATGGCGTGCAGACAAACGCAATCAGCAACATGCCACGGATTTTTGGTGGAAAACCGCCGAGCGAACAGATGCAACGATGACCGCTTCACGGGAGAATTTCAGACTGCCGCTGCGAGAGGCTCGGATGAAGGCCGGGCAGGTTATCGACGAAAGTCCGGCCGGTGGCTGTGCGACCATCATCGAAAATTGGCGCCAGCTCCCTGACGGTCAGATCGAATTTTCCGTGCGGCGGTTGCCGGTGGCGGATTGAGAGGGACAGCCTTACGGTTCGGAAGGCGCCGCGCGCGTGCTGTGAACGAGGAGACTAATTAACTCCGCCATTCCTCTTTGCGCTCCCGCCGCACCGCCTCGCTTTCCGGGTTCTTCGACTTCAGCCATGTCTTTGACGGCCCAGAGCGATAGGGACTATCGACCCGCTTCGACACGATGCCTTCAAGGCCCATCTGGCCAGACGTGCTTGAATACGGTCGGGCCTTCGCCGGTCAGGTGTTGGCCGTACTGGATCGCGCGCCATTTCTTGGCCCGGCCGAGCAACGCCTTGAGCCGCCGCTTGCGGTCGATCAGCGGCTGCTCGCGCAGGTCGCGGCCGTAGTTTCCAGCAGGTCGAACGCGACCAAGACCACCTCGCCGCCACGGCCCCGCCCGCGCAGCGCTTGGAAGTCCGACGCGCCGTCCTCGTTGAGGATCACGGCCTCGCCATTGATCAGGCAGGTCGTGTTCGTCATGCTGCGTGCGGCTGCCACGATGGACGGGAAGCGGTCGGTCCAGTCGTGACCGTTCTTGGTGAAGCAGCGCACGCGCATGCCATCCCTGCGCACCATCAGGCGATAGCCGTCGTGCTTGATCTCATGGACCCACAGCGGGCCGGAAGGTGGCCGTGTCACCTTGGACGGCAGGCATGGTTCGATGAAGCCTGTGGGCTGCGGCACGATCATCGGCGGAGGATAGGGTAATGGCTATGCGGTTTACAATCGCGCGTGATGCAAATGAGAAAAGCGGCCCGAAGGCGGCTCTTTGTCACTGTGCGGTGAGCTTGATCAGAGTTCTTCCAAGCGGCAGGCATCGAACCAGTTTGCGACGACGGCAAGAGGATCGAAGTTGTCCGGTGAGTCGACAAAGGGTTGCACCTGATGCGAAGTTAGATGGCGGACGGGATTAGAGGCACTGTGTCGCCATCCGATGGCTCGTTTGCCGCTGCCATTGCGCGCTCAACCTCATCCGCCAGCGCATTTAGGTGTTCTGCATGCTTTGCGAACAGCTCTCGCTTGTGCGGGACAGTTGTCAGAGCGCTGATCAACGCAAACTCGGCGGCCTGCTGCCGTAAGGTTTCCAGATGGGCTCGATAATCCTTCATCAGCAGCTCTCACCGGTTTTGTTCGAATTATCTATCTGCGTGAAGAAATCGCGGACTATGGGCACAGCGTCTTTGAGCCGGTGGCAACAGAAGCTGTCGACAGACGTTTTCGTGCTGTGATCAAACAGTTCCAGCCAAAACAGCGGCGTAGTATCAAGAAGATCGGTGGCCGGATCCGCCAGCATGCGAATCTCATGGCTACCAATCGAAGCGAGCAAAACCGATGCTTGCGGGCTACCCTCGGGAAGGACGCAGAGTTTGAGATAAGCTTGTGAAATTCTAAATTCGGTCAGCGTGCATGCGGACGTGTTGTAGTCTATCAAAGTTCAGGATCCTAAAAGGTGGGTGTTGCGCGTTGGACGCCACAAGTGTGGCTGCGGCGACGCCGCAGCACTGCACTTCGATGGCCGGAAGCAAGGCGGTTCTAGTAGATCAGCACATCGCGGACGCTCGCTCTCACGTGGGTGTCATTGCGCGCGCGCCGGTCGTTACCGCGAACAGGACTAGACTCCGCAACCTGCCAATAGCCTGCAACTTGTGTGGAGGATCTTGCCCGAGGGATCGGCAGTGATAGATGTATCTCATCGGCCAGGGCGGCGCGATCTTTGTCTCCACCGTCGGAACCTGCGGTTCTCGATTCAGCGATTTCCGGCTCCGCGGCCACCGGCGGCGCCGGCGCCGGCGGTGGCGGCGGCACCGGTCAAGGTCCAAATGAGGCCAATGGTGCGACGGGCACGGCCGGCACCAGCGAAGGCACCGGGATCTTTCTCAACGGCACCATGATCAATGTCGGCGTCAGCGGTGGCACCGTGACCATGCCGAATATGTCCTGCACGGCCTCCAGCGGTGCCATCAGTACCGCGATCAACAAGACCGGCCCGGCATGCTCGCATGATACCACCAACACCTTTGTCGCTGCACATCAATAGTCGCCGCCGGACTTTCGGTCGCGAGCGACAGCAACCTCGGCATGCCACACGTCGTGATTTCGAATGGCGCCACTTTCGCCGTGTCCGGTAACGCGAATTCGACAGCTGGCTCATTTTCGTCGCCCGCCTTCCAACATACATCCGGCGGCCACCACCAGCCCGTGCGGTGCGCTCTCGGTACCGGCATCCTAACAAGGCCGTTAGCGGCACGTTGGTGCTGGCGGGGACCAATACCTATACTGGCGGAACCTTCATTAACGGCGGCGACGTTACGTGCCGGTTCGGCCACGGCATTCGGCGCCAGCAACAATTTCCTGGTCTATGCGGGAGCGACCCTGGACCTGAAGGCTTCAACCAGACGTTCAATGTCCTGACCGGCATAGGCAACGTCACCGGCGCAAACAGTACGATATCAGGCATATTTCGCGCCTGGCTCATACCCGGCAACACCGCCGCGGGCGGGGCGATGGCGATCGTCGGCAATCTCGCATTCCATCCGGCGCGCAATACCTCGTGCAGGTCAATCCCGCGACGGCTCGTTCGCCACCGTCACCGGCACGGCGACGTTCGGCGGCGCCACGGTCGGATGCGGTATTCGCCAACGGCAGCTATGTCGCCAAGCAATACACCATCCTGAACGCGACCGGCGGCGTCAACGGCACCTTCGGCGCGCTGGTCAATACCAACCTGCCGGCGAGCTTCAAGACCAGCCTGAGCTACGATGCCAATAATGCCTATCTCAATCTGGCGCTGATCTTCCGCGCCGCCGCGAGCTTCGGCGGCGGCCTCAACGTCAACCAGCAGAACGTCGGCAACGCGCTGACCAATTTCTTCAACGCGCACCGGCGGCATTCCGCTGGTGTTCGGCGACGCTGACGCCGGCGGGCCTGACGCAGGTCTCGGGCGAGACCGCGACCGGATCGCAGCAGACCACCTTCAACGCGATGAACCAGTTCATGGGCGTGATGACCGATCCGTTCATCGCCGGCCGCGGCGATGCGCGATCGTGCCGGCGGCAGCGCGACAGCGCTATGCCGACGAGGACAGCGCTGGCCTATGCGGCCAAGCAAGCGCAACCGCGAGCGCGACGCCTATGCGCGATCTATCACCAAGGCGCCGCCGTGAGCCGAACCGTTCGAGCAGCGCTGGAGCGTGTGGGCGGCCGGCTTTGGCGGCTCGCAGACCACCGACGGCAATGCGGCGCTCGGATCGAACAACACGACCAGCCAGCGTCTATGGCACGCGCGGTCGGCGCCGACTATCGGTTCTCGCCGCACACCATCGCCGGCTTTGCGCTGGCCGGCGGCGGCACCAATTTCAGCGTCGCCAATGGCTGGCAGCGGCCGCTCCGACCTGTTCCAGGCCGGCGCGTTCATCCGGCACACCGTCGGCGCGGCCTATATCTCCGGCGCGCTGGCCTATGGCTGGCAGGACATCACCACCGATCGCACCGTGACCATCGCCGGCATCGATCATTTGCGCGCGCAGTTCAACGCCAACGCCTGGTCCGGCCGCGTCGAAGGCGGCTATCGCTTCGTCTCGCCATGGATGGGCGGCATCGGCATCACGCCTTACGCGGCCGGACAGTTCACCACCTTCGATCTGCCGGCCTATGCCGAACAGGCCGTCGTCGGCACCAACACCTTTGCGCTGGCCTACGGCGCGAAGAGCGTGACGGCCACGCGCAGCGAACTCGGCCTGCGCACCGACAAATCATTCGCGATGCAGGACGGCGATCTTCACGCTGCGCGGCCGTGCGGCCTGGGCGCACGATTTCAATCACCGACCGCGCGATCGGCGCGACGTTCCAGACGCTGCCGGGCGCATCCTTCGTCGTCAACGGCGCAGCGCAGGCGCAGCGACTCCGCGCTCACCACCGCCTCCGCCGAAATGAAATGGATGAACGGCTGGTCCGCCGCCGCCACCTTCGAAGGCGAGTTCTCCCTAGTCACCACGAGCTACGCCGGCAAGGGCATGGTGCGATATTCATGGTAGTGGACATAACCAGGCACGGGCATTTGCGCGGACTGAACTGCAGGCTATCGAGACGTCATGAAATTCGCCGCTGACCGTCTCTATGCCGATCCTGAACAAGCCGCCCACAAGCTCTTAAAATCGCCAACAGCGTCGAGGCTGTGCAGGACGGCCGCATCCATATTGAGAAGATCAACAGCCGTTCCTGTTCGTCGAGAAGGCCACGGCAACCGAATACAAGGCCGGCCTGGATCTGGCGATTGCCCGTGGCTGGCTGAAGCTGCACGAAAGCGGAACGTATGTGAAGTTCACGCAAGCCGGCGCTGAACTGTTCGCCTGAGAGGCAGAGCGGCTAAGCGCACGCCACGGCCCTTGTCGCCCGCGTGCAGCACCCATAGATCTGGGATGCACTGTCGTTAGTAGTAGCGAGTTGCGTCATGGGTAGCAGGTTCCCTCCGATTGCGCCGCAGCAAGCCAACCAGGACATTTATCTGGTGCTGGACGATTTTGGCGCTCGACAGGGCCGCGCCTGGCGCGAGACCGACGAAGAGGCGACCTCCCGCGAGGTGCTGATCCAGGATCTCATGACAGGCCAGTATAGCAATCCCGTACGCATCGTCGCCTTCAACACCGCCGAGGGCTGGTCGCGCCATGTCACCAAAGACATCGCCGATGATCTGCGAAGGCGCTTTATGGAATACGACGACGTACCGGCTTCGGTGCAGGCGTTCGTGGAGACTGCGGGCCGAGCGTGAGCATTCGTAAGCGAAGCAGGCACAGCACAAAGGCCCGAACCGATCGGGCCTTTGACTCCGCTCGCCTGCGGCCAAGCTTAGGGTTGGGGCTCCTGAAGGCTGGCCGCCACCGGCGAGACGCCGGCTCCACGCAAAACAAATGCAACTGAGTTGTGAGTCCAAATTGCGGCGCTACCTTTTGACTCATACGCCGCTTCTCGCGGGCCTACCGCCACTCTTCCTCGCGCTCCCGCCGCACCGCGTCGCTCTCCGGGTTCTTCGATTTCAGCCATGTCCTCGACGGCCCGGAGCAATAGGGACTGTCGAGTTGTTTCGACACGATGCCTTCCAATCCCATATTGCAGATGTGAGCGAAGATCGTCGGACCCGCGCCGGTCAGGTGGTCGCCGTACTGGATCGCGCGCCACTTGCCGCCCCGGCCGAGCAGGGTCTTCAGCCGCCGCTTGCGTTCGTGCAGTGAAAGCCCGCGCAGGTCTTCGCCGTGAAGCTCCAGCATGTCGAATGCGACCAGCACCGCCTCTGCGCTGCGCCTGCTCCGCAGTGCGTTGAAGTCCGATGAGCCGTCGTCGTTGAGGATCACGGCCTCACCATCGATCAGGCATGATGCGGTCTTGAGACGGCGGGCGGCCTCGACGATGGCCGGGAAGCGATCCGCCCAGTCGTGACCGTTCTTGGTGTAGCAACGGATGCGCTGACCGTCCCGGCGCACCATCAGCCGGTAGCCGTCGTGCTTGATTTCGTGGACCCACAGCGGGCCGGAGGGCGGCCGTTCGACCCTGGTCGGCAGGCATGGCGGGATAAAGCCGGAGGGCTGCGGCACGATCACGATCGTTTCTCCTCAGCGAGGAGGCTGGATTTTCCCTGTTGATCAATGATCGCGCCGTTTCCGCCGGCTGGCTTCGGTCTGCGACCTGGTATTCGTCTTCGGTCGCGTTGCGGTCGGTTGCTTGCCGGGTAAGCACCAGAAGCCGTGCCTGTCTTTTTTGTAGCCGCTGGTACGAAGCATCTGCTCGAGCCGGGCCTGGCCGGCTTCCGTGAAGTAGTCGTCGGGATCGTCGGTCATGGGTTAACCCGTCCCCATCGTGGCTGTTCGAACTTCGGCCGCACGTCGGCACCGCGTCGACCGCAAGCGGTACAGATGAAATTCGGCTCCATGTCGCTCAGCCGGACGCCGTCCGCCCAGCCATCGGCATTGGCTTTGGTGTGGTGGCCGCAGCGGTGACGGCAGTAGATCAGGACGCCACGCACGCCCATCTCGCGGAAGGTGACTTTCTGAGGGGAGGGGGCCATAGAACAACTGTCCTTGAGGACAATGCCTCTTGAGACAATTGTGGCCGGCGGGGTCGCCGCGATTTTATCGCCGGGCCGGGTACCCACAGGTCGCACCGTGGGCACCCGGCGGCTCCTGACGAGACGGCCCCGGTTGGTGATGCCCGGGGCCGTCTTTTTGAGAGCAGATGGATCAGCCGCGGACGCCCATCTCGCGCATTTGACGAAGGTGATCTTGATGGCATGGCGGCGAAAAATGAAATGTCTACGGGGTGTTTACGTAGTCCGTCCCGGCGCACCATCACGCGGTAGCCGTCGTGCTTGATCTCATGGACCCACAGCGGCCCCGACGGCGGCCGCTCGGCCTTGGACGGCAAGCAGGGCGCGATGAAGCCGGAGGGACGCCGCATCAACCACCGCTGCCCATCTTCGCCTGCCCGAACTTTGGCCGGACGTCGGCCCGGCGCCGGCCACACTTGGTACAGATGAACTTCGGCTCGATGTCGGACAGGCGGACGTGGTCCGGCCAGAGGTCGGCACTGAGTTCGACGTGATGGCCGCATCGGTAGTCGGCGCAATAGATCAGCACCTCGTCCACGTCCATCTCGCGGAGTTCGGCGAAGGTGATCTTTTGCGGGTAGGTCGTCATGGCAGCGCGACAGGATCGCCGGGCGGCGGTCGAGAGGCAAGCCGCTACAGATTGCGGCTCATGGCGCGCGGGGCACAATGGAGACGACGCCGCTTCAGCAATTTCCGGCTGCCGCTTATTGTCTCGGGCAACGACCAGCTCGGTGAAGGGATGGGCCTTTCCAAGCTCTTCGCGGGCTTGGTTGTGCGCGAGATCGATACGGGCGTGGGCAACGCTTTCGCTTTCCAGTGCGCCGACCTGGCGGCCAATGTAGCCGCCAGCGTGTGCCCTTACCGAGTTAAACGGCCGGAAGAAGCCCGGCGCCACCACCGCTGCCAGCGCCGTGGCTCCCCGTCCCCCCAGTAACCTGCGCCAATTCCTTGTCGCTTAGCTGGCTGCCGTCTTTCTCGGCGCTCTGCGCAAATGAAGTCGTCTCTGGCGCATCCTTCGGCTCTTTCTCGCTCATGACCATCTCCTGTTTCGATCACTGTAGAAGCATGTTGGTCGGGCGGCAGCTGCCAAAGGTTCGACAGGAGCCCAAGCGTGCAGTCCGCTAGCAGGACACCCACACGAACCATTGAGCTGCGATCACCTCGATAGCTGCGGTCGGCAAGGCGCTGCGCGGCCGACTGCGCGTAGACCGGGGTCAGTTCGATCCCGAGGCCCTCGACGAGCCTGTTCATGAAGTTGAACAGCGCAACGACGGCAACCAGATGGTCGTAGGCCGTCTCATTCCATCCCGACGCGAATACCGCCTCGTGACTTCGCCCCGCCGTGGGCGCGCTCGGTCAACTTTACCGCGAGGACAGGGTCGCGCCACCCGGCAATTATGTTTGCGGGCTCCGATGAGGCCAGCATCAAGCCTTTTCGATGCTCGCCTATGTTTGGCGGGGACGCGCGTCCCGGAAACGCGCTGCCAGGCATTTCGCCGGATCGAATCTGTTCGGCCTAAGAGGGCCACGAAATGATACGAAACCGTTTCCCCTGGCTCTTGAAATATTCAGGAAATAATCCCAGCATACCATTCTCTACGTCGGGTTGAACCGATCAGCATTGATGAAGGTGGAGATTGAATATGACCAACGGGCAGGACACGAATTCGCAAGCGGAAGCCCAACCTGGCGAGAGCCTCAAGGACGTAGCGCCGAACAAGATTTCGTCGCTGCCAGAGAAGGACGCACTCAGCGACAGCGACCTGAATGTGGCAGGCGGCGGCGCTTATCCGCCCTTCTTCAGTAAAGGCATCGTCACCGGCGCCGGCGGCTGAGGTGTCGCGGGTCTTCGGCCATATGTAACGAGCAACAGCCCACCTGACTTTGGGAGGTTATGCCATGAGTGAGTACGAGACGAAGACCGACGCCAAGGCGGTCACTCCGCCCTCTGAGCCGGCCGAGAAGAGCGAACTCAGCGAGCAGGAGCTGGACCAGGTAACCGGAGGGAACGGTGGTCTTCCTCATTCCGGGGGACCGGTGGGTCCCGGCGGCTGAGCGTGGAGTCGCTCAATCGTCACTTGGTGTGCCCCCTGCATCCGATGCCCGGCCGAACCTAGGGCTCGCTGATCGCAAGCGGTCATGCCATGCCGGCGGAAACCCGCAGCGCCCAAGCCATCAAGGGGACCGAGCGGCACCTGACCACCGGTCCCCATGCGCGCATGCCCGAACTTCGGTCGGACGTCGGTACCGCGCTGGCCGCACTTGGTGCGAAGCGCGCCTTGAGGCCGCCGGGTTGCTAGTGCCGCCCAGTTTCGTTCGACTCACGCTGGCCTCAGCGACCGCGGCAGTATGATCCTGCTTTGAGTGGCCGCCGCTTTGGTGGGGTGCCGACATCGGCATCCTCGGAGGGATTGTGCGGCGGCAGCCCATCAAGGCGCAGCCGCTTTGCCTTGCTGAGTATCGCCCAGCGCGGGCGCTGCAAACGGTTGGCAACTTGCGTCACCGAATGTGTGGGCCACAAGGTGATGAGTTCGCGAAGCTCCTCGTCGGTCCAACGGGACATTGCGGCCTTGGTGATGGAGGCCCCCAGCGTCACATATGGTGCCTCAGATTCGCGGCGCGACTTCTGCAATAACATCTTTTCCACATGGAACACTTTGCTGGCGCTAACCGCTGCCCATCTTGGCCTGACCAAACTTCGGCCTGATCTCCCCGCCGCGCTGGCCGCACTTGGTGCAGAAGAACTTCGGCTCGATGTCGGCCAGCCGCACGTCGTCCGCCCAGCAGTCAGCATTGATCTCGATGTGATGAGGGCAGCGGTAATCACGGCAATAGATCAGCACGTCGCGGACGCCCCTCTCGTGCATCTCTCCGAATGTGACCTTTTTGGGATAGGGCTCGGTCGTGAGGCAACCGTACTTCGGGACAATGCATCTTGGGACAATTGTGGCCGACGTGATCGCCCGGATTTTATACACCGGCTGGGTGCCTTAGAGGCCGCACTCCGAGGCAACCGGCAGCTCCTGATGAAGAGGCCCCGGTCGTGGCCAGCCCATCGACCGGGGTCGTCATTTGAGAGCGACTGAGCGCGAGCCCTGGCGACGGCGCGCAGATGGATCAGCCGCGCCGTTAGGTCGTCATGGCAGCGCGAGAGAATGCGCCGGGCGGCGATCGACTCGCAGCCGCTACAGAGTGCGGTGAAAGACGTGCCGGGCACAACGGAGACGATGCGGCACTGCATTCGACCGCGCTGAGTTGACGCCGATCAAAGCCGTCTATCGATTTCCGGCAACGATGACGCATGCCATTTAATCCAAGACGGGCTTTCCTATTCCAAGCGGTCGGGACCGCAACTATCGTTATCAGCGTGGCCGCAATCGCTTGGTTGCTGTTTAGCGTTTGGTGAACGAGGCAGGGACGATCAGATCACCGCGGCAGTCTGAAGGGCTCACCAACTAGGAGACAAGAGGAAGCCTGATCCTGAACGTCGCGCCGCCGCGGTCCTGATTTTCTGCCCATATCTGCCCGTTGTGCGCTTCGATAATGGTTCGCGCGATGGACAGCCCCATGCCCATTCCTTCCGCCTTGCTGGTGTAGAACGGCTCGAAGACCTCTTTTAATTTGCCTTTGAGAATGCCATGACCGCGATCCGACACCGATAGCTCGGCAAACTTTTCGACGCGCGAAGTCTGGATGCTGATGATGCGGACTTCGGTAGGCGTATCCTTCATCGCCTCGATCGCGTTGCCGACCAGGTTGATAATGACTTGCTGGAGTTGGATGTGATCGCAGATGATTGGGAGTGCGATCGGCGCGAGGAAACTCGCCAGTTCGACTTTCCGTCCGGCGGCCACCGCTGAGAAAAGACCGACCGTTTCTCGCACCACTTCGTTGAAGTCGTAATTTTTCGGATCGAAAGGCGCCCTTTTCAACAGGCTCCGCATTCGCCGGATGACCTCGCTGGCGCGTTGATCGTCATGCAAAATATCGTCCACAATATCACTGAGTTCAATGATGTCGGGCCGTTCAGCAATGTCTTGGCTCTGAGATTTCAGAATTGCCTGTGCAGTTTCGGCGTTGGTCAAAATGGCGCCGAGCGGCTGGTTTAGTTCATGAGCAATTGAGGCGGTCAGTTCGCCAGCCGTCGCGAAGCGGCTGGCGAGGGCCAGTTCTCTCGAACGCTGCGCCGACTGCACTTCAGCAAGCTGACGCCGACGATGCTCGCGCAGCAGGGCCGCAATCAGCGCGCCTTGCAAGAGAATAACGATGGTGGTCAGCGCGATCTGCCACGAATAGCGATCCCACGCTGTTGGCTCCCGAAACAGGATTTCACTCCCCGGTGGCAGGCGGCTCTCGCTGATGTTCCAACGCTGAAGTTGTCGCCAATCGTATTTCGGCGCTGAAAAACCGATCACAGGAACCTCGATACTGCTTGCCCTCTCGCCTCCTAACATTCGGACGGCGGCGGCAGCAGTCGGTCGTGCAACCCCGGCGGATGAAAACATCGGGCCGCCAACAACCGCACCGGTAAAGAAAGTCTCATCGAATGAAAAAATGGGAGCAGTGCCGACCTCATCGATGCGCTTCAGTGGTTCCTTGTCTCCAGACATGGCCCTCGCGCCCTCCACCACTAGCATCTGGAAAAAGATCGCACTGTGCGGCGGTAATTTCGCGATCTCCTTTAGGGTTTCCTCGAACGGTTGCTCGTAGAAAAAGATCAATTTAACCTTGTTCCCCAGCAGCGGTCCCAGTATCTGTTTCTGCTCGTCAACCCAAAAACGCGCGTTGGGAGAGTTTCCGGATATCAGCGCGATGGTTTGTGTCTCCGGCAATAGCCGCAAGATGTTTCTAAAAAGAGCGACCTCATCGAGGTGAATGCCAGCGACAGCGTCTTGCTCGGACAACATGGATGGTTCAACCCGGCGCACTTCCACTGCCGCGAGCAGCATCGGCGTTGTCGGATACAGGTTTGGCCTGTGCCGCTGCATGAATTGAGCCGCAGGCGTACCAACGGCGACGATCAAATCGGGTGGTCGTTGCGCATAGAGCGTCGCGAGGTACTCAACAAATTTAGTCTCTGTGGTATCGCCAGCACCAGCCGTGACGAGGGGCTGCTCTTGAATGACCAGCGGCCACGGCGACTGCCGGTTCAGTTCAGTTTGGATCTCCCTGCTCCATGCGGCCCACGGCTGGACATTTAGGCCGTAAGAATGGAGGAACAGGATCGTTTTAGGCTGAGCGGCAGTCTCGCCAGACTTAGGCCGCGCGACAGCCGCGCCAATTGAGACAACAAGTACGACAGCGGCGGCGACCCAAATATAAACGAGCCGTTCAAGCCGCGAGGTACGGGATGGGGCAATGCCGCCTCCGTGCGGGCAGCCCTCCACGTCGGCTAGCAGAACCGTTGTCAGTCGCCGTCCCGCTCGCTCAGCGGTCAATCGAAATGCCCTCATGCGGCCTGCGTTCGCCATCCAAACAATGCACGGCGGGCTGCCCTCAGGCTAGGGGTCTCAATTCCCAAATTGGCACAGAAGCCCGAAATTCCGCACGCCAACGGTCAGGCTCCCAACAAGTGGCGGATAATGATTTTCCAGCCGATGGGCAGGCAAGCCGCTACAGACTGCGGTGGATCGCGTGGCGGACACAACGGAGGCAAGGCACGGCGAAGGTCTCACATATGGTCATCCTGCCGAGGCCGCGACCGAGGTGGCCTTCAACAGCATTTCCCGTTCTTCTGAACCGGCGGGCACGGCACCGAACCGTAGGAGCAGAACGCGCAGCAATCGCCGGGGTTAGGCTTGAGCCGCCGGCCGCAGCCCTTGCAGTCGTAGAAAAACTGGCAGGCTACGCCTTGGAGCGCCGTGATCGCCTGTATCAGGCCAAGGCGCTCTAAAGGACTAGATCAAAGGTCAAGAATTGGAAGCCTCGGCAAATGGAGCGGGTGATTGAGCAGGCGTTCAGGTAGATGAACGAAAAGGTTTGATCTAGGTCAAAAGCGCGAAGCTCTCCCACGCAAGGCTTTAGCTTCCGCGTTCTCTTGACGTCGAACAACGATTGTACGGGAAAGCTGGTGGCTCATGATCAGATATCCACGGCCTTCGGTCCTGCGTGCTGTGCTCTCGTTGTTTCTTTGGAGCGCAATCGCCACGCCTTCGCAAGCAGATACCGGTACGCTTCGTGTAGTTTTCGGCAAGGCCGGTCTCGTCGCTTCAGTTGGAAGCGGTGAAGGCGTCCTCACATTCCATGGCAAGCGCTATGGTTTCATTGTAGTGGGCGGGAGCGTCGGTGTTACCCTCGCCCTCTCCACAAGCGTACTGCATGGTACTGCTATGAACATCAGCACTCCCAGTGATCTTGCCGGGACTTATACCGGCGTCGGCGGTGGCGCTGCCGTCGCGGCGGGTGTGTCCAGCGTGAGGTTAGGTAATGAGAAGGGCGTGGTGCTTGAGCTTCGCGGCGCTAAGCTCGGGGTAGAGGTCTCTGCCAACTTGGCCTTAATAACTATTACGATGAAATGATACCCGTCGCGCAAGGCGGCCGTTCGCGGAAATAAAATGCCCGCGAAGCAAACATCAAAGCTCACGCTACCGGCAGTAGGTCGCTAACTAAACGTCTGTCGCGAGCAATTCGCTTAAGTGCTTATCGAGCTGACTGATCGCGCTGGGATCAGCACCGAAAAGTGCAAGATGGCCATCGATGGTTTGGATCGGTCGGAACTCGGCATCGGGAATCAGCCGCCATTCGGCCTGGCAATCGGACGGCGGGAAGAACATGTCTGAGGACATCGGCATAACAAAGGTCTTGGCCTTGATGCGGCTCAACGCGGCCCGTAAGTCGCCGCCGGTGTGGCGACTCACGTCGCCGCGCTGCCATTTCCATGCCATGCACAGCAAATCGTTGGGATCCATGACGCTGAAATAGCCGTGCATGAAGTTTATGATGAAATCATCCATCGACGAAAAGCCCAGCGCCTTGTGCCGGTCTTGCCGGAAAAATTCCGTGCTCCAACCCATAACGGCCCATATTTTAGCGTGGCGCAGCAGGCCCTCCCTCACGTCAACCGACGACGCGTAAAAGCCCTTGTCAAAACCCGGGTCGGACGTGATTGCCTCGACCAGCGTTTCCGTAAAAAGGGAATCGTGGATGGTGTTCCTGGCGGTGCCGGCGATCGGCGCCGCGCGTTTCACCATGTCGGGGTAGCGTACAGCCCACTCGTAGGTCTGCTGTGCGCCCATGGAACCGCCCACAACAAGCGCAAGACTTTTCAAGTCGAATTTTTCCGTGAGAAGCTTGTATTGCGCCCGCACATCATCACCGATGCGAACACGAGGAAAATTTCCCATCCCGGCCGGCGCCGGGGTATTGTGCGGCGAAGATGAAAGACCATTGCCAATCTGATTGACGACAACGATGAAATACTTGTCTGGATCGAGGGCGCGACCCTGACCGAGATACACCTGTTCGATGATTTTGTTTGTGCCGGAGTACCAGGTGGGGATGAGAACGGCGTTGTCTTTCGTTGCATTGAGCTTGCCGAAAGCTGCGTAGGCGAGTTTGCAAGAGCGAATCGTGCCGCCTTCTTCCAAGTCGAGATTGCCGATGTCGTGAAGCTCGTAGGGACCGTGCACGTCCTGAGAATAGTAGCTGTTCTCGATCATTATCTGCTCCCGACAACGCTTGTGGAGCGGCAGCTGATGCCTTCACGCCCTTATTCTGCCGTCCAAGACTGGTTACGCCAATTCGAATCCTTCGTAGCCCTTGGCTGCGACCTCGTCGCACTTCTTTCTGTAGCCGCCGACGCCCTCTGGCCCCAGATAGGGTAGGAAGGCGCGTGGTTTGCCGGGGATGTTGGCGCTCATGTACCAGGAGTTAGCGCCGGTCATCAGCGTGGCGTTGACGATTTCATTGACATGCGCACCCCATTGGTCCTGCGCCGCAGGCAACGCTTCGATGGTGGTCTTTCCGGTCTTGCGCATAGTTTCAATGCAATCGATGATCCACTCCACATGCTGCTCAATCGATACCGGCATGTTCGACAACACAGAAGGACTTTGCGGGCCGGTGATAGTGAACAGGTTGGGAAAGCCGGCGACCGAAATGCCAAGGTAAGTGTGCGGTCCATCCCGCCACTCCTGATCCAATGTGCGTCCTCCACGGCCTTTCAGGTTCAGCGCCTTCAGCGGGCCGGTCATGGCATCGAAACCGGTCGCAAAAACGATAATATCGAGGTCATACTCCTTGCCGCCCGCACGGATGCCCGCTTCGGTGATCTCTTCGATCCCGCCGTCGGTTTTTGCATCGACCAGCACCACGTTGTCCTTGTTGAAGGTCTCGTAGTAATTGGTGTCCAGTGGCTGACGCTTGGTGCCGTAGGCGTAGCCCTTGGGTATCAGCTTTTCGGCGACGACCGGGTCTTTCACAGTCTTGCGGATCTTGCGTTTGATGTAGTCGGCGCAGATGTCATTAGCCTCCTGCGAGAAGAACATGTCCTGATAGTTGGCCAACCAAAAGGCGAATCCGCCGGCGTCCCACATCCTGTCGAATTCACGCTCGCGCTCCGCGGGTGTTGCTTCGAGCACCGACTTCGGAATGAAGTAATGCTCCTGACCGAAGAACGATTCCCGGATCCGCTTGGCAATGCCCTCATAGTCCGCCTTTCGGGCCTTGGCCAATTCGGGGTCCACCTTGCCGTTGCGCGCTGGCACGCAGTAGTTGGCGGTGCGCTGGAACACGGTGAGTTGCTTAGCCTGCTGCGCAATTTCGGGAATGGCCTGCACCGCCGTGGCGCCGGTGCCGACCACTCCCACGCGCTGGTTGGTGAAATCGACGCCGGTGTGAGGGAAGCGGCTAGTATGGTACCACTTGCCCCTGAACTTCTCCAAGCCCTTGAACTGAGGCATGTTCGTAGTTGACAAGGTCCCTACAGCCGGGATGAGGAAACGCGCCGTAACCTCTTCTCCTGTGTCGGTACGCACCGTCCACAGGTTGGTCGTCTCGTCGAATTCGCCGCTGGTCACGCTCGTCTTGAATTGAATGTCACGTTTCAGGTCGTGGCGTTTGGCGACATGCTCCAGGTAATTGAGGATTTCGGGTTGCTCGGGATAGCGTTCGGACCATTCCCACTCTTGCAGGAGCTGTTTGTCCCAGGTGAAGCAATAAATGTAGGCGTCAGAATCGCAACGCGCGCCGGGGTACCGGTTCCAGTACCACGTACCGCCTACGGTTTCGCCGGATTCATAGACCCGCGCCTTCAACCCCAATTTGTCCCTTAGCGACTTCAGCATGTGCAGGCCGGAAAAGCCTGCACCGATGACGACAGCGTCAAAGTCTTGAGTTGCGGCCATTTCTCCCTCCAGTTTTGTTATTTGAACGGACGCAGAGAAAATCGGTTCTCCAAAGATCGAATTGACCCGCGGTACATGCCGCATCGGAACAACCTAGACAAAAACCGCGAACGGCGGCGTTGCATCAGTATGACGCCGGAAGTTCCGCGCGAGGGGTGGTCCAGTCTAGTGTGGCAGGGCCTGCCGAGCCTAGGCTTTAGAGGCCACGACAACGATTGGCCGGTCTGAACTTCGATTTGGAGGTCGTGCCTTCCTGCTTTGGGTTTTCGAAGATCGGCCAATCTTCCTACCGAACAAGAGATCATGCAAGAAAAACACACCTGCGCGTCGCAATCGCAATGCGCTTGCAAAGATATTGACTGAAATGAAGCATGCCGCATCGGCGGACGAAGGTGGTCTGTTGTGACAGCAAGGTTGTCTGATGTTTTGCGATGCGCTGTCCTCGTAATGCTGGAGTTGATGAATGCATTTCTGACTGCCGGAACTGCAAAACGACGTAGACACGACTGGCGTGAGCAATGAATCGTGCGCTCGAGCGATCGACCACGCGCGGGGCTCCCGGCTGTTCTTATGCGCTCGGATTTATGTGAGCTTCGTCCGCCGTTGCGAAGCGAACTGTATGGCGAACCGTAACACGCGAGACGTTTGTGAGGAATTCGCCGGTTGAGCGGAACGACCACTAGCTAAGTGCTTGTTGGCGCGAAGCGGACACCCACACAACGGCGAAGCCTTTGCTGAGCGTTCGCTGACGCAACCCAGTGGGATGGACGACGACCATCGTGGAAGTCTCAGGTCCGACCTCGGGATCGATAAGTCGACGTAGGAGTTGCCGACGAACAGCAGTCGCCGAAGGTCAGTGCGAGTTTAGGGAGTTACTAGGCATCGAACGACGCAGAAAATTTCGCGTCGCAGATGATCCGATCGCTTTGAACGACACTTGTCACCGAGGACCAAGGCTAAGGCAGGCGTTTGAGAAAATAACATGATGTTCTGTTTGTCGAATAACAGGGTAATTGTGTTATTTTCTCATTGGCCTATCCTGAGGTTGCTTTTGATGTCGCTAACGCGACCGACGTGACCAGCATCTTGGAACGAAAACGACGTTCAGATAGCTGCCCTAGAGCCTGAAGAAGCCCGCAAATGGGACATCAGCAAACAAAACGGGAGGAAAGCTTGCAATGACCAGTGCTCAGACCACGCACGACACGGGGCAATCAAAGAAGGCCGCCGCGAGTGGATGGATTGGCTCGGCGCTCGAATATTATGACTTCTTTATTTATGCCACAGCGGCGTCGCTGGTCTTCCCGCAGATATTCTTTCCATCGGAAAATCAGACTGTCGCCATCGTGGCATCGCTGGCGACATATGGCGTTGGCTATGTCGCCAGGCCAATCGGCGCCTTCGTTCTGGGGCACTGGGGCGACACCCATGGACGGAAAACAGTTCTGATCGTCTGCATGTTCCTCATGGGCTTGTCGACGATGGCGGTCGGCATCCTGCCGACATATCAACAGGTCGGCATACTCGCGCCAATCCTTCTTGTGATCCTGCGCCTCATCCAAGGTTTTGCGGTTGCCGGGGAAATCTCCGGTGCGAGTTCCATGATTTTGGAGCACGCCCCATTTGGGCGACGTGGATTTTATGCCAGCTTTGCTCTCCAGGGGGTGCAAGCCGGGCAGATCCTCGCGGCGGCAATCTTCCTGCCGCTTGCTCACTATATGCCTACCGAGGCCTTCAATAGCTGGGGCTGGCGGATACCTTTCTTGCTTAGTTTCTTCGTCATCGTCGCGGGCTATATCATCCGTCGCGAGGTCGATGAGACACCAGCCTTTGCCCAAGAGGACGAGCAAGGCAAAATCCCGAGAGCACCGATCATTCAGGCGTTCAAGCTGAACTGGGCAGACATGCTTCGGGTGGTATGCATGGCGCTGATGAATGTCATTCCGGTCGTCGCCACTATTTTCGGTGCAGCCTATGCAGTCCAACCTGCATACGGAATCGGCTTCGCAAAGGATATCTACCTGTGGATTCCAGTCCTGGGAAATATGCTCGCGGTCTTCGTCATCCCGCTCGTTGGTAACCTGTCGGACAAGGTTGGCCGCAAGCCTCCTATCATTATAGGCGCGCTCTGCTCTGGCTTGCTCGCGTTCGGCTATCTCTACGCGATCAGCATCAAGAATGTACCGTTTGCGATCTTCATGTCGCTCTTGATGTGGGGCGTAGTCTACCAGGGCTACAACGCCATTTTCCCGAGCTTCTATCCTGAATTATTTCCGACGAGGACTCGGGTCTCCGCGATGGCGATATCGCAGAATGTCGGGACAACGATCACGGCGCTCTTGCCGGCTCTGTTTGCTACCGTGGCGCCCCCCGGCTCGGACAATGTTCCGCTTACTGTCGGGGCAATCGCCTTCGGTATCACGGTCATTGCAGCGATCGCAGCCCTAACCGCCAGGGAAACCTATCGGATCAGCATAAGCGATCTCGGAAAGCCCGGCGCTGTTCCAATGGACAAGGCGGAATATGAGAGGAAGCGCGCCGAGACCGCCAGTGGTGCAGCCGTCGTCCCGACGTGAAGGCGGTTGGCGAGGACTTGTCCGGCCCGATTGGAATCTCCCGTCGTCCACGAACAAAGCTGCCGCCCTTTCAGAACGTTGATCAAGAGATGGCAGCAAGTTCCCAGATCTGTGAGGTTACGTCATCATGACTCCCGAAGCCGAATTTCACCAGCGTGATCGCGATCTACATCCTCCGGCGCATACGCCCGTCTATAAAACCAGCGTCCTGCGATCGCCGCGCATACCGCTGTGGTCTTTGCAGAACTCACTTTCAGAAGTGACCGGCCCGGTATTTTCGCCTGATGAGCTCGGGCCACTCGACAACGATCTTATCAACAACTACGCCAAGACTGGCGAGGCGATCGGTGAGCAAACGATCGTTCATGGCTACGTGCTCGACGGAAACGCGCAGCCGGTAGCAAATACGCTCGTCGAGGTGTGGCAAGCTAACGCCGGCGGACGCTATCGCCATCATAACGACACGTACATTGCGCCGATCGATCCCAATTTCGGTGGTTGCGGCCGAATGCTGACCGACGAGCGGGGCTACTACTTCTTCCGAACGATCAAACCTGGCGCGTACCCTTTCCGAAACCGCATCAACAGCTGGCGACCCGCTCACATCCATTTTTCCGTGTTCGGAACCGGCTTTGCGCAAAGATTGATAACTCAGATGTACTTCGAAGGGGATCCGCTCATTCCCCACGATGCGATCATCGCTACTATTCCCGACAAGTCAGCGGCGGATCGCTTGACGGCGAAGCTAGATCTCAACGCCTCGCGCCCGTTGGAATGCCTCGCTTACCGCTTTGACATTGTGTTGCGCGGACGTCGCCAAACCTTGTTCGAGAACAAGCTGCAGGGAAGCTAAGATGACACCGACCCGATTTGAATTTTCATACCTGCCTGAGACTCCTTCGCAAACCGCGGGCCCTTATGTCCATATCGGCCTCATTCCAAGCCAGGCCGGCTTTGAAATCTTCCAGAACAACTTTAGCGGCGACATCGCCGGTGCGGATGTCGCAGGCCAACGTATCGTCATCGAGGGACGAATCTTCGATGGTGCCGGCCACGTCGCCAAGGACGTCCTGGTAGAGACATGGCAGGCGAATGCGGCTGGCCGCTATAATCACCCGGCCGATCAACAGAAAAAATCACTCGATCGGGGCTTCCGCGGTTGGGCACGGACGGGTACCGACTTCCGTACCGGAATTTACGCAATTCGTACCGTCAAGCCGGGAAGTGTCGTCGGCCGTAAGGGCCGCAAGGCCATGGCGCCTCACATCAACTTCTGGCTCGCCTCTCGCGGCATCAATATCGGCCTCGCCACGCGCATGTATTTTGACGACGAAGAAGCGGCGAATTCCCAGGATCCGGTGCTGAATATCATCGAGCAACCGGAGCGGCGGCAAACGTTGATCGCGCCCCGGTCCGAGCGTGATGGCACCGTTGTCTATACGTTCGACATTTACCTGCAGGGGGAGCGGGAGACGGTGTTTTTCGATGTCTGAGAATTCTCGATAGCGGTGATGGGCCGGCCACAGTGCCGCTCGGGTTACTCACAAAAGGAGGATGATTCGGTGACAGACAAAGAGATTCTGGAATCTGTAAGGCCCGGCCGGCCGCCGGCGAACTGCCCCGTACTTGGAACGTGGAAACTGCAAACCTACGTGCGCGAGCGACTGGCAGACGGTCAGCGGCACAATCAGTTCGGCGAAGCGCCGGACGGATACATCGGATATGCGGCGGACGGCAGGATGTACGCAATCTTCACACGACACGACCGCGTAACGCCTCGCGACGTCGTGCCCACCGATGAAGAAGGGGTGCAATTGCTTGGCACCATGGTCGCTTATGCCGGCACATTCTCCCTGGGAGAAGATGTCGTGGTTCATCACATCGATACGTCCTGGAATCAGGCTTGGACCGGCACCGATCAGATCCGGCACTTCGTGTTGGATGGCGATACGCTGACGATCACGACCGCTCCCTATAAGAGCTATCTGGACGGCACCATGGGTCGATCAATCCTCGTCTGGAGCAGGGTTCAGTGATGTCGAATTCTCAAACTGCGCGAGATCTGCGATGAACGACTTATTCGGAATCCAGGGATTGCATGTGCTGGTCACGGGCGGCTCAAGCGGCCTTGGGCGATTCTTTGCGACCCTTCTTGCGGCGAGAGGCGCACGCGTGACCGTCGCTGCGCGCCGCGCTGAAGCTTTGGCCAAAACTGTCAATGATATCACCGCGGCCAAGCGCCACGCCCAGAGCGTGGTGATGGACGTTACCGTCGCAGCGAGCATCGAGACCGCGCTGGACGCCGCTGAAGCGCGTTTCGGGCCGGTGCAGATTGTCATCAACAATGCTGGTGTTACCGCGACACGGCCGGCACTTCAGCAGGAAGAGGCTGATTGGGACAGGGTTGTCGACACCAATCTGAAGGGAGTCTGGCTGGTTGCGCAGGCGGCTGGGCGTCGCATGGTCGCGCATAAAGTGAAGGGCTCGATCGTCAATGTCGCCTCGATCCTGGGTTTACGGGTTGCGAGCTCCGTCGCGCCATATGCGATTTCGAAGGCTGGTGTTGTGCAGATGACGAAAGCCCTGGCTTTGGAATGGGCGCGCTATGGCATTCGGGTCAACGCGCTGGCTCCAGGATATTTCGAGACTGAGCTGAACGAAGAGTTCTTTCAAGAGGCCGCGGGACAGGCGCTGATCAAACGTATTCCACAGAGGCGACTTGGTGAATTGCGGGAGCTTGAAGGGCCGCTTCTGCTGCTGGCCTCAGAGGCCGGCTCCTATATGACCGGAAGCGTGATCGTTGTCGATGGCGGTCACGTGGTTTCGACCCTCTGAAGAATGCCTCTCACGGACTTGAAGACGTCAATCAGGCAAGTGTGGTGATCCCATGAATACGAATGACAGGCACCCCTTCGAAACCAATTTGGACCGACACCCGTCGAACTACGTACCGCTGTCGCCGCTTAGCTTCCTGACCCGCGCTGCGAGTGCCTTCGCCGACAAAGTGGCCGTAGTCGACGGGGAGCGTCGTTACACCTACGCGCAGCTGCTTGACCGCTGCGTCCAACTCGCATCCGCGCTGGCGCAGCTCGGGATCGAGCGCCTCGATACGGTGGCGATCATGGCCTCAAATACTCCGGAAATGATCGAAGCGCATTTTGCCGTGCCGATGCTCGGGGCCGTACTCAATCCGTTGAATACCCGGCTTGATGCCGCAAATATCGCTTTCTCGCTGATGCATGGAAGCGCCAAGGTGTTGATCGTCGACGCAGAGTATGCCCCGTTGGTACGTCAAGCGCTACAGCAGGTGGATCGAGCGATCATCGTTATCGACATTGAGTTCTCCCGACAAACAAACAGCGCCAATAGGAAAGCACGCCTACGAGGCGCTGCTCGCTTCCGGCGACCCCGGTTTCGACTGGCCGGGCGTTGCGGACGAATGGCAGTCGCTTTGCCTGCTCTATACCTCCGGAACCACCGGTGACCCAAAGGGCGTCGTCTACAGTCACCGCGGCGCCTATCTTTCCGCGCTGGGTAACGGGTTCAGCTTCGGGCTCACCTTCGACAGCATCTACCTTTGGACACTGCCGATGTTTCACTGTTCCGGATGGTCTTATCCGTGGGCAGTCGTCGCCGCCGGCGGAACGCAAGTATGTCTTCGGAAGGTTGAGCCTGCACAGATCTTTCGACTGATTGCAGAATACCGAGTCACGCATCTCTGCGGCGCGCCGATCGTACTGAATATGCTCGCTCACGCGCCCGCAGGCCAGCGCGTGCCGTTCAAGCACACGGTCACAGTTGCGACCGGTGGCGCGGCGCCGCCTTCCGCCGTCTTCCGGTCCATGGAGGCCCTTGGCTTCCGGGTTACTCATCTTTATGGAGCGACCGAGACCTATGGGCCCGCGACCTCCTGCGTGTTCCAGCCGGAATGGCATGCCCTGCCGGACGATGAGCGCTTCGCCAGGATGGCGCGGCAAGGCGTTGCCTATCCGATGGTCGAGGCGGTGACCGTCGCCGATCCCGAGACAATGGCCCCGGTTCCACGCGATGGCACCACGGTCGGCGAGATCATGGTGCGCAGCAATACCGTGATGAAGGGTTACCTCAAAAACGAGACGGCGACGGCCAAGACGCTGGTCGGGAATTGGTGCCTCTCTGGTGACCTTGCCGTTTGGCATCCTGACGGTGCAATCGAGATCAAGGATCGCTCCAAGGACATCATCATTTCTGGCGGCGAGAATATCTCGAGCCTTGAAGTCGAGGAGGTGCTCACGCAGCACCCGGCCATCATGCTGGCGGCGGTCGTGGCTCGTCCCGACCCGAAGTGGGGCGAAACTCCCTGCGCATTCCTCGAGCTGAAACCCGGCGCTACGCAGCCAGACGACAAGGAGGTCATCGCCTTCTGCCAAGCACGATTGGCGCGCTTCAAGGTTCCAAAGAGTTTCTTCTATGGCACATTGCCCAAGACATCGACTGGAAAGATCCAGAAATTCGTGCTCCGCGATCAGGCAGTTGCGTCGTGAGCGGGGGTGCGAAGCCGGATACGCAGAGCACCATCGTCGGCTGCCAGTGGTTGGTCGCCCAATGACGATGCAGCAGGCTGACGTCAACGGCATCAAGATTTCGTTCGGTGTCCTCGGCTCCGGGCCGGCACTTGTTCTCATCATGGGTTATCGCCTCAGTTCGCTTGCATGGCCGCTCGACTTCATCGAGGCGTTGGCGGCTCGATTTACTGTTGTTCTGTTCGATAATCGCGGGACGGGTCAAAGCGACAAGCCCACATTCGGCTATGAAATCGCAAACATGGCCAAGGACGTGGGCTGCCTATTGGATCATCTGGGAATCGCCCGCGCCAATATTCTCGGGTATTCGATGGGAGGTGCGATCGCGCAGGAATTCGTTCGGCAATTTCCCGCTCGGGTTTTGGGTTTGGTACTGTGTGCGACGACGTGCGGCGGCCCTCGCGCGACATACGCGTCGGCGTCCGTCCTCCGGGTGATGCGAGAGCTCGACGGGCTAACGCCGGAAGATGTTGCTCGGCGGATCTGGAGCGTTACCTATTCACCCGGATATATCGAGAAGCACAGCGAACTTGCAGAAAATCAGATGCAGCGTGAGATCGCCGCGCCGACGCCGCTGCACGCCGCGGATCTACAGTATCAAGCCTTTGCGGAATTCGACTGCTCCACAGCGCTTCCAAACATTCGGGTGCCGACCCTTGTTCTGACCGGTGATCTCGACCGGTTGATCGCACCCCAGAACTCCCAACTCATCGCTGGCCTCATTCCAGGAGCCACGCTGATCGTGATTCCAGGATGCGGTCATCGTATGATGTGGGAGGCCACCGACGAATGTGCTGAGTTCGTCACAGAATTCCTGGCCGGTGTTGACGAAGGGGAGCGCGGTAATCGCGCGTTTCCCGTGTCGCGAGGCAACCAAAGTCCTCTGGCAGACGTTGTCAACGTTTGCGCCGCGGCAGTGGAGCTCTTTGCAAGTTGGCCGTGGATGTTGGCGGGATTCGGAACCGACACCATGACGATCGCCCGACAGTCAGCTCGTTTTGGCGGAAAGGCTCAGTTTGGCGACGGCAAGCCCATTATTCTCGTTCCGCAATTTGATAACAATCTACTCCTCTTGCTGCTCTCGAACTGGCTCAAGGCGATCGGCTATCGCCCGGTGACGACGAGCCCCGCTTCGAAATTCGACGACCAGTCGGTTGATGAGTTGATAGGCGGTATCACCCAACGAATCGGGAGAAAGGCGGTCCTGGTGGCTACCGCGTCCGGAATGCAGCTCGCATCGGCCATTGCCGAAGCGCAGAAGGACCGCGTGTCTGACATCGTCGTGCTGAATGCTTCGCATCATCCCGATGTACCTCCCGGCATTCGGGCTCATTTCATCTCGCCCGGCTGGTCGCTGTTCCCGGCCGCAGCCGCGCTGCCAAAAGTGCTGCGAAATATCCGGATGGAACTGATCGAAACACAGGGCTCTGTTGCGCCGGAAGCTGGCCATCGCGGTAAATCGCAGCTACGCCGTGCCGATCGTCAACTCTCTGCGGAAGGAGGGTCGCGATGAGCACGACGGCAGTACCGGACCTGGAATCAATCTCGGAACGGATCCAGTCCGAAGTGCAGCGTGCGATTCAGCGCAGCATCAAGGGCGTCGAATACATCTCCTCATCGGGGCCGTCGCTGGGATCGACGCCGAAGGATATCCTGCACGTCCGTGGTACCATGAACCTTTATCACTACCGGCCAATCACTGACGAAATCTACCGCGTGCCGGTTCTGATCGTGATGGCGACCACAAATCGCGGCTATATCCTCGATCTGGTGCCGGGGCAGAGCTTCATCGAATTCCTGCTCCAGCGCGGCTACGACGTCTATATGCTGGACTGGACGCCGCCGAAGCCGGAAGAAAAGCATCTCGGGATGGAGAATTATGTCCTCGATTTCATTCCGAATTGCGTCCGCCGCGTCCAGCTGGATTCAGGCGAGCGCGACGTCAGCGTGATCGGATATTGTTTCGGCGGCGTTCTGTCGGTGTTGTATGGCGCGATCTTTCCCGAAGGACCGATGAAAAATTTGGTCTGCTTCACCACGCCGATCGACTTCCGGGGGATGAAGCTGTTTCATAATTTCGCGGACCGGCGCCATTTCGACGTCGACCGGCTGATCGAAAGTGTCGGCAATCTTCCACCTGAGATGATACTTTCGTCATTCGAGATGCTGCGGCCCGCATCGCGGGTCACAGGGCAGGTGCAATTGTGGGAAAACATCTGGAATGACGAATATGTCAAGTCGTATCGGATGTTTGATCGGTGGGCCACCGACATCCTGCCCTTGGCGGGCGAATATTTCCGCACCATTACCAAGGACCTGATGTGGGACAACAAGCTGTTCGACGGCACAATGACGGTTGGGGGACATGCGGTCGATATTTCCAAGATCAAAGTACCGACCCTACATGCGGTCGCCGAACACGATCACATCGTCCCCTACGAAGCAGCCAGACACCTGATCACGATGGTTGGCTCGACAGATAAGGAAGAAGTGATGCTCAAGGGCGGACATGTCAGCGTGGTAGCCGGTCCCAACGCCGTTAGGCGACTGTGGCCTAGACTGGACAACTGGTTAGCTGGCAGGTCGACATGACAGAAGCACGTTCCTATCCGCGTCATGTCAAGACCGATGCTGGCGATCTCGAACTTCGCCTGATGGTACCCTGCGACGAGGCTTCGGTCCTCGCTTTCGCGCAAAAGCTGCCGGCGCATGATCTGCTGTTCCTGCCGCGCAATATCAGTGAGCCCAAAGTTCTGTCGGCCTGGATCAACGAGATCGAGCGCGGCGATATCACGAGCATGCTGGCGGTGAAGAACGGCGTAGTGGTGGGCTGTGGCACGCTGGTGCGTGACCCGCCCTCCTGGTCGCCCCATGTTGGCGAGATCCGAATGGTGGTGTCGCTGGATGTCCGCGGGCAGGGGGTCGGGGGTGTGCTGTCGCAGGAGACCTTTGCCCTCGCATTGGGCGCCGGCCTGGAAAAGTTCTCGGTGCAGATGACCGTCGACCAGCAGGCGGCGATCGCGCTGTTCGAAGGTCTCGGCTTCAAGGCCGAGGCCCTGTTGTGCGATCATGTCCGGGGCGTCGACGGCACCAAGCACGACATCGTCGTGCTCGGGCAAACGTTGCCCAAGTCCGTGCCCAGACGGAAGCCTACGGGTTATCCGGGGCCGTGCAGCGCTAATCAAGATGTTCGCATAGCGTTATTGGTGCCAAGCGCGCCACCGCCACTAAACACCAAAATATCTGATTCCGGAGCCAACCATGAGTTGTATCGTCTACGTGCTGAACGGTCCCAACCTGAATCTGTTGGGTAAGCGCCAGCCTCACATCTACGGTCACGAAACCCTTTCCGATGTCGAGGCCAATTGCGAGAAGCTTGCCACGGAGCTCGGACTGGAGCTGCGCTTTCACCAGTCTAACCGTGAATACGAAATTATCGACTGGATTCATGAGGCGCGAGGAGTTGCATCCGGCATCGTGATCAATCCCGCTGCACTCACCCATACCTCGGTCGCGATACTTGATGCGCTTAATGCCTTTGAAGGAACGATCATCGAAGTCCACATTTCGAACGTCCACAAGCGCGAAGAATTCCGCCACCACTCCTACGTATCTCTTCGTGCCGACGGCGTGATCGCGGGACTTGGAACCCAGGGTTACGCGCTGGCACTGCGGCGTGTTGCGTATTTGCTCGACAATTTCGACGCAAAGTGAGTGCGGGGGTCCAGCAGTCTGTCGTCGAAGCGCCGTCGGGATGATGTTTCAAGAAGGCAGAATGCTCGATGAGAGAAGAGGATAATTCCTATGATGATCAGCGGACGAACAAAGCTCATTGCTCATCTCGGCTATCCGACCGAGAGCTTCAAAGCGCCGATGATTTACAATCCTTACTTCGAGAAACACAAGATTGACGCCGTTGTCATTCCGATGGGCTGCAAGCCGGAGGACTACGCCGCGTTCCTCAAGTTGGTATTCAAGCTCTCGAACATCGATGGTGCCCTTGTCACCATGCCCCACAAAATGACCACGGTTCCGTTGCTGGATGAAGTGATGACGACTGCGAAAGTCGCGGGATCCTGCAACGCGATCCGTCTTGGCGCGGGTGGTATCCTGGTCGGTGATATGTTCGACGGTGAAGGCTTCGTTCGCGGCGTGCGCCGCAAGGGCCGCGTGTTGGAGGGTGCGCGCGCGATGGTGGCAGGCTGCGGAGGCGTCGGCTCCGCGATCGTGGCGTCGCTGGCCAAGGCTGGCGTGGCTCAGATTGCTCTATTTGATGCCCACGCAGCGACAGTGAACAGTCTTGCGGAGCGTTTGCGGGTTTATTATCCGGCATTGAAGATAGCGGTCGGCTCCAAGGATCCCGCGGGGTTTGATGTCGTTGTCAACGCGACGCCACTCGGCATGAAGGAAGGTGATCCACTGCCGATGGACGCTTCCCGGATCTCACCCTCGGCGTTTGTCGGCGAAGTCGTGATGAAGCAGGAAATCACGCCGTTTCTGGCGGCCGCAAGAGCGCGTGGCTGCGAGATTCAGGTTGGAACCGACATGCTGTTCGAGCAAATTCCAGCTTATCTTGAGTTCTTCGGCTATGGTCCGACCACGCCGGATGAGCTTAGGTCTGTCGCGCAGATCAATTATTGACTGTGCGAGGAGTTCAGCGAACAGTCGCCTGCGCGACCGAGACCCCGCTGCGAAACACATTCCGCCCCTTGATATCGGCAGTCGGCGAAGAGCGTATTCAAAAATGGAAACGTACCGGACAGTCGCCATGACGAGAGAGCATCAATTGTGACGTTAAGTGTCGGGCAGATTAACGATGACGTGTCGCCTCGACAGGCATCAGGTGGACCACTCGGTAGCACCTCTATCCGTCGACCCGGGGAGTGGGTGCAGCTGATGCCTTCGCGATTCAGCGTCCCTTGCACCGCTCAGCTGTCCAGATTCCGTGAGGGCCTTCTCACGCTGCTGGCCGAGGTAGTCGGCAAGGTCGGTGAGATGAATGCCCTTTGCGGTCTTTTGGCTGTCTGCGATGCGAATAATCGGTAACTTGATGGATGCCGGCCGCGTGAGGGACAGCGCCGCGTGTTCAGCGGCCGGCGTCCGAAAGCCTCCAAAGGAGATGCTATGGGGCGGCGGCGAGGATATTGCATCCATCGTTGCTGATGTGAACCGATGGAGCACCCCATGCAGAAGTGTAACGATCTGAGCCGATCGCTAAATCCCCTCGATCCGGACGCCACGCTGATCGTCGTTGTCGAATTGAGCCTGTCGAGCTGGCTCGTCGCTGGCATTGTGCCTGGCGTCGAGCGCCAGCCGTTGAAGAAACTCGCGGCGGACGAGAGCGCATTGCTGAAGTTGCTGCATCGATGGCGAGAGGAAGCGGTGAAGGCAGGGCATCGGATCAAACGCACTGCTGTCGCTTTCGAGGCCGGCCGTGACGGCTTCTGGCTGGCGCGTTGGCTCAAGGCGCGCGACATCGAGGCCCATATCATCCACGCATCGAGCGTAGCCGTATCGCGCGAACACCGACGCGCCAAGACCGATCGGCTCGACACAGAGCTGCTCAAACGCGCCTTTCTCGGCTGGCTGCGCGGCGAGCGTGATCACTGCAAGATGGTGGCGATCCCGACAATCAACGACGAAGATGCCAAGCGGCCTAACCGCGAGCACGAGAGCCTTGTCGGAGAACAAAGTCGGATCGTCAACAGAATGAAGGCAACGTTGATCCGGCTCGGCATCCGCGGCTTCAATCCCAAGCTGAAGAAGGCCGCCGAACGCCTTGACGGTTTGCGCACCCCCGAGGGGGAGCCGATCCCGCCCAATACCCTGGCTGAGCTGCGTCGCGACATGGTGCGCCGGCGGCTCATCAGTGATCAGATAAGGCAGATAGAGGACGCTCGCCTGGAGCGGCTTAAGCAGGCGCCCAGTGATGGACCACACGCAATGGTTCGCCTGTTGGCGCGGGTGATCGGGGTTGGCGTCGAGACGGCCGACATGCTGGTGCAGGAGGTGCTGTCGCGCAGCATGCGCGACCGACGGGCCGTAGCGCGTTATGCCGGCCTAACGGGCTCGCCCGACGAGAGTGGCAGAAAACGCCGGGAGAAAGGGCTGGCCCGTTCCGGCAACGCTCGGGTTCGACGAGGCATGATCCAATTAGCGTGGCGATTTCTCATGTTCCAGAAGGACAGCACCTTGGCGCAGTGGTTTCGAGCCCGCACCGAGAGCGCCCGTGGCACTCGCAAGACCATGATCGTGGCCTTGGCGCGCAAGCTACTGATCGCGCTGTGGCGTCTCGTGCGGGAGGGCGTAGTACCGGACGGCGTCGTTCTGCGGCCGGCATAATAAGCGGAGGTCAATGAAGGACACCCAACAGTATCGGCCCGATCCGTCCGCTGGTAACGGGTCGCCGATGACGGTTCGAGGTGGCGGAATCCCGACGTGTTTCCTTGGCTTTCAATGCCGAAAGGGAGAATGGGTCCGCCGCTTCGGAGCTTCGCTGCCGATGCGTATGACTGCATCATGGTTCGGGTCTTCGGACCCACCGAATACAAGGTTGTGGCGCGACTGATCCGCGCCCGCAAGCGGGCTCCCCTCTGATCGTCATCCCGATCGCACCCGGCGTGCCGTCGTGCTCGAAGCTGTCAAGGTGTGGCCTGGCAACGGCGGAGCTTGTCGCAAGATTGGTGTGGCGGCCAACCTTGACCGCTTCTGCGCGCGACGGCGCAAGCGAAGTGCGGGTCGGGACGAAGAAACGGGCTCTGAGATCGAACGAAGAAACTGACGAAGGACAACAGATTCGTGGGCTCTGCGAACTCCTTGACAAAAAAAGCCCCATACAAGGAAACCGGCTCATAGGACGTGAGGACGTGGCGCAGGCAGGCTCTAGGAGATTTGGGTGCCGCGGTGCAACGGAGAAGCGGCGCCAACTCGCATTACAGGGCGTCACAGTCCCTTAACGGATGCGTGACCCGGCGTTAGTAATCCGGTTCACATACAAAAATCTCAGCGTCGCCTAAATCTACGAATCTATTCTTCTGTCCACGAACCGTTCTTGTCGACCGCTAAAAATTTTCGGACAAAATTTTCGGGTATGCTGATGAACATTGATCACGCGGCCAGCTGCAACGGCCTTTCGCCCATCTTCAATTCCAGACGCGTTGGATCAAGATGCACGAAAGCGGTAATTTTCTCCGGGTGTTTGGTGGTCAACCTCATCTCAATGACAGGCATGGCATCCGCTCACGTGAAGTGGTTCGTGCCATGCAACGTGTCCGACGATCCGCTGCCGGTTCAGGCGGTCTTCACGACCACGTTTTTTCTGTTCTCGGCGCTGTTTCTTGCGCTGTTTTATCTCGCTTGCGCGGCAGAGCAGACCACGTTCGGCGTCATCTTCTCAAGATTTTTGGATCACCTGACCGAGCCTCTGCGCCGTCGCGTCGATGACATTTTGCGAGGGGCCGCGGCGGTATTCTTCGCCTTGTTGTGGGCTCACGGGGGGCTCATTCTCACCCCAGAACTCGAAGCAAACAGTATCTGGCTCTCAGCCATTCAGTTGCTCATCCCGTTTTTTTTGGGTGCACGGCCCACACTCCCGGCGGCGGGGGCTGGTATACTGCTGCTCTATGGCTATGGTGCCGCCTGCTATGGTCTGTTTCACATGCTGGACTACCCAGTCTTTCTGGGACTCGGGGTCTGGTTCGTGCTTTCCGTGTCGCGCGATGCCAAACTGCTTGCTTTTCGCTCTGATTTCCTGCGGTGGACTGTCGCTCTGTCCCTGTTATGGCCGTCGATGGAAAAATTTGTGTACCCGGCCTGGGTCGCGGCGATCGCGGTAGATCATCCAGAGTTGACCTTGGGCTTCGATGTCTCGACGGTCGTGACCGCCGCCGGGATTGTGGAATTCGGCTTGGCCTTCGCGCTGCTCTGGACACCGTTGGTCCGGCGTCTCTCCGCGCTTGCCTTGGTGCTGCTGCTTACCGCCGCAACTCTCGATTTTGGCAAAGTGGACGGGATAGGTCATTTGATGATCCTCGCCATACTTTTCGTGGTGCTCGCGGATCGGGAAGGTCGGCCTGCCCAGTGTCGTCCCGCGCTCGCACCGCTAGTTAGCAGTATGGTTTTGCCGGCCACACTCCTTCTCTACACCGGCGCTCACACGTTCTCTTACGCATCTTTGAGCGCCCCGATCGAGCCGCTCGCGGGCGGCGCGGCATTGCTGCTCCTCGCCTTCCTTTGCCTTCGTCAATTTGAGGAAGGACCGAGCAACGCACACCAAGAGAGCGGGCAGGCCCCTGTCCGCCAAGTCTCACTCCGCTCAAGCATCTCGGCGGTCTTCCCTAATGCTGCGCCTGAAGTCGCGGTTGGCGGTGTCGCCCTAGCGGCGGTCGTGTTGATTGCGTTGGGCCTGCGCGGCCATGAATTGCAAGTACCGCCCTCGGGCGCAAGCGTACCACCTCGGCAGCAGCACTCGGACATGAGGAGCACGGGTGGAGTGATCCGGGCTACGTAGCCGAGGTTCTCAAGTCTGGCGGGAGGTATTGGCAAGCCGGCTTATGCGTATTCGCTGAAGAAGAATATTAACGACGGGTTCCTGAGTCCGTCAACGATGCCACAACGCTCGACGACTAATCTAAGTGTCGGTCCGAGAACAAGTTGAATCCAGCGAATCATGTGAGATGGCCTGATTCGAGGAGGGCCACCGATGTGGACGGCGAAGAACCGCAGACGATACGACCGCAGCGCACTACGGTATCCGAGCGATCTGTTCTGCGTTGCTCGCAGCTGCGACCTAAGGTAGTGTAAGCAGGGGCAGGGTTCTGTTCGCTGGAGCCTTCGCCTCGAAACGCCAGAACCTTCGGAAGCAGTTCAGGAGTTCACCTGGGAATCCCAGCTATAACTTCTATCAAACTGGAGGCGATGATGGCAGGCCCCGCTCGCAATGCACACGGAACCACCGTCAGGGGACTCACCCTGTCGCGCGGCTCAAGAGTTTTTGGTGGTCAATTCGGCCGCATGTTTTGGTCGTTGCCACCGGCCGATTTCGGCGTCAGCGATACCGAGACCGAGAACAATCTGCTGGCGCTGGGAGCCGCCATGATGGCGGACCATGACGATCCCAAGGATGGTCCCGATGAGGAGGAGAGCGGTATTCCTTCGGCCTATACCTATCTTGGCCAGTTCGTGGATCATGATCTGACATTCGACCCAGCAAGCAGCCTGCAGCAGCAGGACGATCCCGATGGCCTGATTGATTTCCGCACGCCGCGTTTCGACCTCGACAATCTCTACGGAAAAGGGCCGGACGACGCGCCCTATCTCTACCATTCCAATGGCCAGTTTATCCTCGGGCGTGCCCTGACCGGTGCCAGCGGCAACGCAGACGCGCGCGACTTGGCGCGAAGCGCGCCGACTTCGGACCCGGCGGAAGACATCAACGACGCCCGCCGCGCAATCATCGGCGATCCCCGCAACGACGAGAATGTGATCGTTTCACAGCTCCAGTCGCTCTGGCTCCAATTCCATAACAAGCTGATGTCGGAAGACGCGGGACCCGCGCGCAACCGGTTCCCGCGCGTGCAAAGCGAGGTCCGCTTTCATTATCAGTGGATGCTGGTCAATGACTTCCTGCCGACGATTATCTCGGAAAGCGTGCTGAAGGATATTATCCCGCACCACTATAATAACACCAATGTCAGGATCGATCCGCCGCGGCTGCGCTTTTTCGATCAGTTGCATGAGCCGACCATGCCTTTGGAATTCTCCGCCGCGGCCTATCGTTTCGGCCATTCCATGGTGCGGCCTGGTTACCGGCTGAGCGAGACGGTCCCGCCCCTGCCGATCTTCTCGCCCGATCCAGGAGCTTCGCTGACCGGCTTCCACGAATTCCGCAGCAACTGGGCGATTGACTGGGCCCGCTTCGCCGATATGGGCCCGCTCGATTTCGGTGACGCGGGCGGGGGTGATCCGGCCAATCGCCTGCAGCTCGCCTACAAGATCGACACGTCACTGGTCAATCCGCTCGGATCTTTGCCAAATCCACCGTTCGATCCGCCGCTGTCGCTCGGCGGCACCCCGCTGGTCTCGCTTGCGTCACGCAATCTGATGCGCGGCTGGCGAATGCGCCTGCCAAGTGGGCAGACGATCGCGCGTGCGATGGGCGTTGAACCTCTCCAGGACGCCGACATTAAGATCGGAAAATTCACTGGCACTGCCGGCGACATTAAGGGTCCGATCACCCAGTTTTCGACCGCCTTCGCCGGCAATTGTCCATTGTGGACCTATGTGCTGGCGGAGACCGAAGAGGTGATGGTGAAGGTCAAGACCAAGCAGGGTGATAAGTCGATCAAGACGCGGCGGCTCGGTCCGGTCGGCGGTCGCATTGTCGCAGAAACCTTCATCGGTCTTATGCTGGCGGACAGCACGTCCTATTTCTGCATGAACCCGATCTGGAAGCCGATCAAGGCCAACGCGCAAGGGCGTTTCGGCTTACGTGAATTCATCAAGACCGCGCTGTCCTGATCGCTTCGCCATTCTGCTCTCACTTGTCATGCATTCCAGTTGACCGGCAGATTGAGCAGCCCGCGAAACGCCCAGTCGACGATCCGCGCCGGCTCGTTTTCGTCGCGCCGCAAGGACTTCAGCCCCGCGGAAAGTGCCGGGGATTGCGACACCGTCGTTGAAGGGTAGCGATTAAGTGGAAGCGCAGTGGACAAACCCATTTTTGGTGGGGCAGTCGCCCAATTGAACCGACTCGCCACCAAACCGCGACACTCCCGAACCTATCTCCGGTTCCAGATTTGCCATAGGCTGGATCACTAGCTGACCGGAGGCAAAGCCATGACGGAACAAGCTCAAGAGCAGCGTGATCGTCTCCTCACAGCGGCCCGGAAGCAACTTGCCGAGTGCGAGCGACGAGAGAACGCATTCCGAAAAAAGGATCGCGAGGAACGGGCGGCAGAGCTGAGGCTTCCTCTGGATAAGATCCAAGTCCACTGGGGCGGAGCGGACATGTAAAAAAGGCGCGCGCCGATGACCCCGCCGTCGAATTTTCATCCCAGCAAAACGAGGGCTTAACGCGTGACCTCCGCGCCGATCGGCGCCAAGACCCCACGCCGATTTACATACACCGTCAGGCGTCCACGTCGGGCCACAGGAGGCCCTCACAGCGCGCCGCCAGCGCCGGGGCCACTGAGTCTTCAGGTTCGCTTCTGGCCACAAAGCGGTCCTTTTTCGTGAATCCATCCCGCGCCGATTGCGCGAAATCCGCCTACTGTCCGTCCACGGAGAAGGCGAGCAGCACGTTGCCGGGTGCTGTACCGTAATTTGTGTAGCCCGAGTTGGCGTAGAGGATTCCCCCGGCGATCACCGGTCCCGGCCCATCAAGCGAGCCGCCATGCGCCGGCACACCGTTTATGGTCGCGTAGTCCTGCATGGTGTCGACGTCCCAGATGATCTCGCCGCTCTTGGCGGCATAGGCCCGCAGGTGGCCGTCCAGTCCTCCGGAGAACACCACGCCAGGGATCGCGGTCACCGCAGCCGACTGCGCAGGGCTGCATCCCGGCCGATCTCCGCAGCCCGGATGTGCCGCGTGCCAGACGATCTCGCCCGTCGCCTGGTTCATCGCATACAGCCCGCCGCCTTGGCTCGGATCGAGCTTCATGGTCGTCCCAAAGATCGATTTCTGCGCGCCGGCGGTGGCCGGCGGCACGGCCTTTATCCCGACATCCGACACCGCGACATAGACGTTCGCATCGTCCGCAGCGGAGCCCCATTGCACGCCGCCGAGCGTGCTGCCGAGCCCCACCCGGCGTTGCCAGAGGATGGCGCCATCGCGATCCGGATCGAGCGCGTGCACCATGCCGGATTTCTGGCCGGCAATGAGCGCACGACGTCCGTCAGGTAGATCGACCAGGATCGGAGAGGAGCCGAAATCGAAATCGGGACCCTTGGTGCCGGGGCAGTTAGAGCGATACTGGCCGCTGCACGCGACGTTGTAGGAATCACCCTCGGTCATCTGCCGCGACCATGCGAGCCGTCCGGTAGCGAGATCGAAGGCCACGAACGAATCGGAGGTTGTGGAGGCCGGGTCCAGATAACTATCCCCCGTCGTCGCGTAGATCCGGTTTGCCTTGAGGTCGATGGTCGGCGACGACCAGATCGCACCGCCAGAGGGCCGAAGAGCTGGACACCGATCTCATTCAGGCGGACTGGCTGGGCCGGCGCGCTAACATAGCCGCGCCACAATACCTCGCCGGTCCGGGCGTCGAGCGCGGCAATCAGGCCGCGGAAGGTGCAGCAAGAGTAGCGTGGATCGATCGCCAATACCTCTTCAACAGAGGAGACGGGCACGTAAAGCACGTTATTGGCCAATGTCGGTGCGCCGGTGATCACGGCTCCCGCATGCGCATCGACTCGTCTCTTCCACAACAGCTTTCCGCTCTCGGCATCGAGCGCATAAGCGTCACCGCGTTGATCGCCGAAATAAGCGGTCGTGCCGCGCTCATCCTCGCCGATGGTGATCGCCGTGCGTACGCCGAAGCCGGCGTCGAATACCCAGCGCTGGCAGCCAAGTCTTGCATCCAGCGCATAGACCTTGCCCCCCGCACTGCCCACGAAGACTCGGCCGCCCCAGACCGTCGGCTGCGCATAGGCCTTGGTATCGCCAGGAAAGCCGAACGCCCATTTCAGCTTCAGGCGAGGAACACTGTCCGGCGAAAGCTGGGCCATGGCAGCGGGTTGAAACCGGTGTTGGGCGATGTCGACGCCCCAGCCGTTCCAGCGTGGCAATGAAGCATCCGCAAGCACGGGGCCCCGCTCACCGCACCTGGAATCCGGCAGAGCCTGCTGCTGCTCCAACGACGCCCCGACAAGATAGCGAACGATGTCCTGAATTTCGCCTTGGCTCAGGTCGCGCCCTTGCTGGCTCATCATTCCGAACATCAGGGCAAAGCTCATCCGCTCAGGCCTGAATTGCCGCAGCGCGTTGGTGTCAGGCGCGCGTGCCACGCCACCCTCGTGGCACGATGCGCAGCGCGCGCGATAGAGCGCTTCGCCTCGCGAGCTCAGCGCCTCCTCCGCCCGATCCGGGAGAACGCCAGTGAGCAATATGCCCACTCCAAGCAGGAGGCGCGCTGCGAGAGTACATCTAGAGCGGTGCGTGGGCATACTCGTCATTGTCGCCTCCCTCGCATAGCTGGAACGCGCTTCGGCAACAGAAGATCAATCCCGCGCGGCCGTCAACGCCTAGCAGGAAAAGACAACCGAAGCGAACCTCTGGGATCCAGGATTGCCGATGGCGATCATCTCGATACGGTCCTGTCACGGGCCGGCGCCGAATGGTGAGCGACGGATCGTAGCCACAAAATTCGCCGTGATCTCACCCAAGTGCCGCTCCCGATTGGCGACTTCTGGCACGAAGCTGCCGATCCGGCATGTCCGCAGCCTGATCGCTACCGGGGGAAACCGGACATGGCGCGGACAGCCCAATTCGGTCGAGATTGCCCCTCATCGGACAGTGGCCACATTCTGAGGAATAGCCGGGCTTTGATCTTGAACGCCATTTCGATGGGCATATTCTTCGCGACCATTCAGTCCGGACACTAATGATCTGGATGTAGCAGGAGGAGGTGACCATGCTGACAAGACGTGGATTTGCTGGTTTTGCGTCCTGTGCGCTGTGCGGGCTTGCCGGGTTCGTTGCCACCGATGCGTCGGCGCAAGGTGCGCCGCCACCGGCTCCGGTGGGCTTCACGCGAAAGATATTGACGCAGATGGACGGGCCGATGCCCGGCTACGTGACACTCGTCGCCGAGGTCACCATCGATCCGGGCACTTTAATTGCGCGGCATACGCACCCGGGAATCGAATCTGGCTACGTCGTTTCAGGCAGTCTCGAACTGCCGATCGAGGGACAGCCGACACGCATGCTGAAGCCTGGCGACGGATTCCAAGTGCCGGTCGCAACACCGCATGCCGGTGCCAAGAACGGCGACACAAAGACAGTGGTCGTCAGCACCTACGTCGTAGAGAAGGGCAAGCCGCTCGCGTCTCCAGCCTGATCAAATCAAGGATTTCGACATTCCGTCACCCGAGAGACCGCCTTAGTTGGCGGTCTCTTTCATATCGAAGCAGGCGTGCAATGTCGGCTGATAGGAGAAGACCGGAAGTAACCGGCCCACAGTCACAATGGTGCCTTTGACCCGGAGCGGACATCCACCGATTGCGATTTGCGCAGGGGCAGTCGAATACGGAACACCGCGCCCCCTTTGGCCTGATTGTGCGCCGATATCGTTCCGTTGTGGGCCTCGATAATTGTTCGCGCGATAGACAATCCCAACCCCATGCCGTGCGCCTTACTTGTGACAAACGGTTCAAACACGCCTTGGAGCTTGTCAGCCGGGATGCCGGGACCAGCATCGGCAATTGCTACTTCGGCAAATTCGTCGCGAAGCGAGGTCTGGATTGTCAGCCTGCGGTTAGAGGCCGGATTTTCGGACATCGCATCCATCGCGTTGACGATCAGGTTCACTAGGACTTGCTGAATTTGAACCCGGTCTCCGCTGATCGGCAGCAACGAGGATCCAATGACGGTACTCACCTCAACCTGCCGCACAGCAGCTTGGCCGGAAAGAACTGCAACCGCCTGCCGGACTTTTTCGTTGAGGTCGATGGGTTTTACCTCGAATGGCGCCTTCTTGAGCAGGGTTCGAATCCGTCGAAGGACTTCACTCGCACGCACATCGTCACGGTTGATGTCGGCAGCGATCTCTCGAATTTCGCTGATGTCCGGCGCGGAGGACTGAAGCATCGATTGCATCGTTTCAACGTTAGTGAGATTGGACCCGAGGGGTTGGTTTACCTCGTGCGCGATCAAGGCGGCCACTGCTTCCATGCTCGCGAGCTTGTTGTGTCGCTCACGCTGCAGCACATCGTTTGATCGAGCCAAGTGGATGTAAAGCCACATCGTTTCCGCAAGCAGTATGATCAGGACAATACTACGCGCCCCGCGTAGAAGCCGACACTGAAGCGAACGGTTGGCACTAGGCCGCTGAAGGCAAGCTCCGCAATGAACACGGCAGCCACCACAATTAGCCAAAGGTCGAGCACTGAACGCCGCCGGATTAACAAAACGGTGAGGCCAGCGACGGTGATCAATATCGTGAACCAGATTGGATAGATCACGATGGGACTCAGCCGAGACCCGTCAAGAATGATTGGAGGTAGCAGCGCCTCATCTCTGGTAGTTAGCCAGGTGATCCCGTTCACAAACGCAACCACGGTTGCCACGCACCAGACGATCTCACGTCCAACAGGTGCTACGGAGGCGAGCCCGTCTTGCTTCACGTCCTTTGATATTGCGTAACCCAACAGAGCTGCGGCGAAGCCAACATGCCAGAAGATAAAAAGCCATGATCCCGTCTGCAGGCCTGCACCGAAGAGTCCTGTTGGCGAGAACGCGCCCGTAAAAGTAAGTGCATGAGGAATGACGATGAAGGCCGCGAACAAATAGCCGCTCGCCAGCACTAGGAGCGAGCGCGAACGGGAAACCGAAAACTGGGCGTACAACAGAACGGCTGTAATCAGGTCAATGACCAGAACAATAGCATCGAGTGAGGGAAAAAAGGCATTGAGTGCCGCGCCCGGTCTATCGGAGAACGGAAGCACTGCCGCAAAGCCAACCGATATTATTAATAAAACGGCGATTGCCGCTCGCGTCTGACGCCTTGTCGGCGGCAAGTCCGTGAGCAGTATCTCGGAAACAACTGTGTGGTCTTCCGTAACCATCGTCGGCACCAAGGATATCCGATATCCGACCAGCATTCCGACGCGAAAGCAAGCCGGCTGCAACCCTGAGTGAGCACAGGTTATGGGTCAGGACGATCAGACCCGTGCAGAGGTGGAAGTCGGCTAGTTTTGGGCCAGCCGCGCGCTCATGAATGTGCGGTTCGATGTCCGAGTTTGGCCGATTTTGTTGCAATACTTGATAGTAACTCTCAGAAAATACGAATATATTACGTAATTTCAATAGCTTAAAGCAATTATAGGAGTGGATCGTCGGAGACGGAAATCGCGTCCCAATCTACGGGCCAATCTACGAGGCGCACGGCTTTTGCACAGATCGACAGAAAGCCCTGTCTCGCAGGGCTTCTGGCTGTGGTTGTGACCTCCCGATCTTCAAGCACTGATCCCTTTTAAACGCTCGCTCAGTCGCGTCAGGGACGCGCGCTGATGCGTCTGCGGGCTGGGCATGTCTTCGTGCGCGACGGGATCGAGACGCCCCACCACGCATGTCCCTGTGCGTCCCCGACAACGCCTGATGCTGCCATTGTTTGTCGTCGGCGGCGGCGCGATGAGAGCGAAGGACTTGCGATCTCTGCATTTCGCCGAGAAGCGAACAATATATTTCATCTCGCTCGCGCCGGAACTGGCCTCAGCAACTCCGGCTTGAAGAACCGGCTCGCAAATGGGTGTTCCAGACGCGGAAAGCCCTCGCTACCGACTTTGAGAGGATGGGTGATGAAGCCGGTGAGCCGCCATTGGAGGACGCCGCATGATGACCGACGAGATGACCGACGCGGAAGTCGCGGCACAGATCGAGCGCGCGGACCGCTTCATCGAGAACCTGCGTGATGCGATAGCCGAAGCCATCGCAAATCCGGCCAGCGCCATCGATCAGCATGACCAGTGCCTGCGGCGGATCGCGGCGACGCTGGACGCGGTGCCGTTCGTGACGATGTGCAATCTGTCGAACCTCGACGCGGCGTGGCGCAACAGGATGGGCCTGACGATCATGTCGGTGATCGAAGTCCATCTGATGGCTGCTGGCTGCGGCCCGAAATTGGACTTTGAGAACGCGACGGAATTCCTCGCGGAGTTCGAACGCATGATCGAGAAGGCGCGCAGGCGGATGGTGCAATGATGGACGGTGCGCGATGTGGCGCATGTCGAACGGTCAGGCGCTGATCTTCATCGCGGTGGTCGCCGTCATTGTCGCGGTACTGTTGGCGTGAGCGGCGTCGCGGTAGGCAAATCAGGGGTTGCAGTTGCCGGATTGAGACGCACCGCCATCTGTCCGCGCCGGAGCAACCGGCTTCGGCAAGCGCGTGATCGCGTGGCGTAGCCTGAACAGCTTCTGACGGCAGGTGTTGCTGCACGTCTTCCCCGTCGATTGCGCGGGAACGAACGGCTTCTCGCACACGACGCACGACCTCTCCTCGTGGCGCACTCGGCGGCGCTCATTGGCTCGCTTCAGCTTGGCTTTGTGCAGGCAGTCGGCGCAGCAGCAGCGGTGAGACAGCATCAAGCGACGGAATTCTGGTGTCTCGATCCGCATTGGTCGCCCGCAGCCTTCGCAACGCAACCGCCGAACCTGCGGCGGCGGCGAGGCTTGGTCGAGGTGATCATTTTGACGCTCGCGAAGATGAAAGCCCCGCCACTCATCATCGTCAATGTTGATCAGCCAGCACGAAAGGCAGATTGGGACAGGCAACCGAAGGTCATGAGCTTGGTGATGGCGACTGCCGGGTATGCGCTCGATGAAACGGTAGACAAGCGTCACCGAAGCGGCGGGCGACAGCGGCGCGAAACAGTCAGCACAAACGGAAGCGGTCTTCGCGGTCTCATAACGAAGCGGCTTGATCTCTTCGGCTGATCGTCCGGCTCGGTTGTCCCGGCGTTGACGGCGGGCGCGTCGAACCGCTTCGCCTGCCGCCTTCCACTCCCGGATTTGGGTCTCTGCCGCCATAACGGCGATTTGATCCGGTAGAACCCGCCAAGTCAATTCGCCGTTACGTGCTTCAGCGCCTGTCCTGCTGCTTGATCGTCCAAAGCCGATAGGCTTCGTCCTCGTATGCGTCCGGCTCTGTCGGCGGCGGGATCAGCTTCGCGCCCAGCATTGTTTCCGGCCCCGTTGCCGCCGCCGGGGATTGCCGCGCCGCCCCGTTGTGCCCTGCGCGCTCTGAGCCGCTATCCGTAGCGGCTTGCCTGTCGGGTGCGGGCCGGGCGATCTTCGGCAGAGCATGGGAAAGCTTTTCGATCCTCTCGGTGTCATCGCCAAGCAGCGCCAGCTTGCCTGCGATCTCGTGGACGCGGTTCGCGCCAGCGACATCGAGCGCTTCGACGATGCCCTTGAAGCCTTGGACTACGAAGACGACGCCTTCACGCTCGCGATGCGGGAGGTGGCGAAACTGCCGAATCCGTCGGCTGAATTTCAGTCGTGGTGTTTCCAGTTGTGGCTGCGCCACGGCGATCATATTCGTGGCCTGACCAACGGCGCGAACGTCTTGGCCGCCGGGCTTCGGGTTTTGCTGCCGCCCTACACTGGCCCGGCGCTCAAGATTTATCGCGGTGACAGTTGGTTCAACCGGCGTCGGCGCACCTACGGGCCGTCTTGGACCACTTCAATCGAGGTCGCACGCCACTTTGCTTCGAACACGCTGCACCGAACCTGCGTCGGCGGAAGCGTGTTGCTGGAAACGATGGCCCCGGCTGAGGCAATCGTGTGTGCGCCCGCACAGATTGATGATCGCTATGGCGAGTCGAGCCGCGACGGCTCGGCAAGGTCCACGCGGTCGAGCGTTTCGAGCAGCGCACATGCTGACCATGCGGTTGATCGGCGTGGGCGACTACAGCGTCTTTGACGACGGCCAGCTCATTGGCCGCATCCGCTTCGCGAGTGCGCGAGCGCGTTTGAAATCATGCAGATCGGCCCGGCGAGCGTGCCTATTCACAGGACTGTCCTCCTGATCGCGATGCCGATGAAGATCATCACGTGATGCCGTCAAATCAATGACGATGGCCAATCCAGCGACGACGAACGAACCGTCAGCAGAGGACGTGCAGGCAGCGGTGGACGCCATCGAAAAGCTCGACGCCGATCTGCTGCAAGTGAAAATGGCCTACATGAGCCAGTGTAAAAACATCCGCAAGATCAAGGCTGGCGAGTACGAGCAGGCCGCCGATCAGGGCATCAACAGGAAACTGCTGCGGGTCAAGGTCAGGGAGCGTGCATTAGAGCGCCGCATCGATGATCTGACCTCCGAATTTGAGGCTGACGAACGCAGCGAATACGAAATGCTCTCGCAAAAATTAGGCGAGTTTGGAGATTTGCCACTGGGTCAAGCTGCATTAGCTCGGACGGCAAAGAATGGGGCAGCGGAAGCTGCTTCGTAGGCATGGCAAGGCGAAGCCGGGCGCGGTCTGGGGAGGCCGGGTAGGGCATGGTGAAAGGTGGGTCCAGTCGGATGCAGAGGATGGTGGTTGTGAATGCTGATCGAATAGTGACCCGTATCGGCGCCGTCGGGACCCCTTCAAGCTATTGATTTCGCTAAATGGGATGATGGGACCCCCACGCCGATCATGGCCGAGACCCCGCGCCGAAACACATAGGGGTGTGCCTTCGTCGGGACTATCAGTTCTACTCGTGCGGCGTGACCAATCAGAAATCTGCTCAGTCTCGTGCGCAACGACGCTTAGTGCTTGTTACAGAGTCACCAAAGGCGTTTCTATTAGAAACGGTCATCATCTGACAATTGACGAGCCCGTTGTCGGCACTATTCTGAATGATAGTGCGTTGGCGGCCGAGAGTATCTCTCTGCGTGATGACTTTCTGTTGGTGGCCGCGGCCATCGGTTCTCTGAGTGACGCTAGTTTGGTTGCCGAAACGATCGGTCCTTGTCATGGTGACCGAGTTCGGCCGAAGCAATTCCAGCAAACGTGAGGGAGATTGCCAGTGTGGCGGGAACAACTGCTAAGGTTTTCATGGCTGCGTTTCCTTTTGGTTGTCTCCTTCCGATCACGAAGGGGCACGGCAAATCGTCACAAGCCCACAACCTGCGCAGTATGATCGCCATCACACTTCACGACTTGTTGAGTTGCGGACAATTCTGCTCCGCGTCCGCTTTCGGCTGATTGGCGGACCAATCGCACATACTAAGTCCGCAACTTCCACCAAACTCGAGGTCTTGCCACGCTAACGCTGCGGGTGTTGCGGGGCGACGTCGGTGATCAGCTACGCGATCGCGAACCTGGAGGCGCAGCTTGGCTTCCCCCTGTTCGATCGCGACAGTACGCGCAAGCCGCAATTGACGGCCGCCGGTCGCAGTATCCTGGCGGAAGCTCACACGGTTTCAGATGGCATCGCCTGCCTTCGCGCGAAGGCGCACGGCCTCATCCGCGGCCTGGAGCCCGAGGTCCATCTCGTCGTCGACGTCATGTTTCCGACTGGACGCCTGGTCGACGCGCTCACGGCCTTCCGGGCTGAATTCCCCACCGTGACGTTGCGGCTACATATCTAGTCGTCCGTTAACAAGCGGGATTGAGGGCGACTGGAGTTGCGAAGGCGCGCCAAAGGACAATCAGGATGAAGCGCAAGAGCTCCCTGAGCCAGGCGAGGATACGGCGGAAGTTGTGGCCAACGGCTGAGAGGATGACGTTGGCGGCGTCTCCCGCGCGGCCTTTGAGGTAGCAGCGGCCGAGGTGACCTTCGGTCTTCAGGTGGCCGATGACGGGCTCGATGGCCGAGCGGCGCCGCAGTTCGCGCTTGATGACACCGAAGACGCCGCGCTTCTGGCCGGAAATGAAGACGCGACGGGGATTTTGTGCATCGTGGCCGCGATATCCCTTGTCGACATAGGCCCGCTCGATCGAACAGCCGGTGAGCGTCTCGGTGGCCGCGATGACATCGCGCAAGGTGTGGCCATCGTACGGGTTATCGGGTAGCGCCCTGGCGTGCAGCACGAACAGGCCACCGGGAGCACGGCTGTTGTTGGTGACGATGGAAGCCTTCACGCCGAACTCGTAAGGTGCGCTGGCCTTGCCCTTGCCGATGCACTCGACCTCTGGGGCATGGAAGGAATAAAGCTTCCAGCCGCGTTGGCGCTGCTGCTGCGAGCGGATCTGGGTGGCTCGGCTCAGCGGGAGGGCGAACGCCTCCTCGAGCGCGGCCTGACCTTCGATCTTGCGGCGGATGTCGCGGATGATCCGGCCCAGCCTGGAGCGCAGGATGCGCAACTGCCGCCGATGCCGCTTGAACTGTTTGGCATGGGCGTAGCGGCCGGCCATCATCGCCGCGGCCTTGGCCACGCGCGCATAGGATTGCCGCAGCCTGACGCCATGCGCTCTCGCCAGGCGGTTGAGCCCCTTGATGGCCGCATGCAGCAGCTTGGCATCGGTCGGAAAGCTGATGGCCTTCGGCTGCACCGTGGTGTCGACCGTGACCCGCTTGAGGTCCTGGCTGCGTAATGCCCCGGCCTCGTGTGCCACTCGCAGGCTCTCGGCCAACAGCAGCTCCAGCTTGTCGCCGAGCCGTTTGCGCCAGTGGCTCAGGTCCGAGCGCTCGTGCGGGAAGGCGTGCTGGAAGAACTCTTCGCCAGTGAAGAACTGGAAATACGGGTCGTGGACCCAGCGCTCGCACACCCCCTCATCGGACAGGCCGTAAATGTGCTTGAGCAGCAGCAGCCCGATCATGAAGCGGGTCGCAATCCCCGGTCGACCGTTCTCGCTATAGAGCGGCGCGATCTCGCCGTCGATCCAGTCCCAATCGACCTTGCCGGCGAGCTGAACCAGCTCGTGCTTCATATTGATGATCTGGTCCAGCCTGGCCCGGAACAGATCGCCCGATCCCGTCGTCCTGAGCTTCTTCGGTCGCATCGCCACCTCCGATGCGACGACGGAATCATGACTGGCGATTCGACGGAATCCTGAAAATGAAAATGCAGGGTTCCGAAGCCCGAAGCATCAAAACCCTGCAATCGCAAAACAGTCCACAACGACAAATGCGATTTTACCTCAATCGCTTAGCCACTCTTCACGGACGACTATCTAGGCGCTCGGCGCCGTAACTCAGCTTGTTCTCGACGGCGTGGCAGGCATCGGCATTAGCGGGCCAATGCCCGGGCTCGCCAGCCATCCGGGGATCGAACCGATCAAGGGCAAAGCCGAACTCCCGGTTGAGCATTCGGACTTCTGAGTTTGATCCAACCTCGGATCTCACAGGGATTTTCTGTGAACCTCTAGTGGCCACTCCTAGACGTACCCATGGGCCTCAACCGAGCGATTAGGTCAGGACTATTGTACAATTTACCCGTTTTAAGAGCGACAAGCCGGAGGAAATCATCAAGACCGCCAAGCAAGCGAAGAGACTTTTCGAAAAGAGAGATAGCCTCATCGCAATCGCGGTTCATGAAAGCGTCGCAAGAGCAGGTAACGCTGATCAGCGACGGCTGATGCGACATGTTTCTTCAAGAGCCTTTCTTCAAAAGCCGCCGGTTTCGTATTTCTAGTAAGCCGCGTGCTTAGCTTTCGTTATTCCCCGTCGGAACAGCAGCGCTTTTCATCGGAGTTCGCGCAGGCATGATGGGACCTGCGTTTTGTTTTTCATCCCATCACCCATTGCACCAGAGGAGTCGCACAATGAACGTCCAACGGCGTATATTTTCATGTACGATTAGTGCGCTTGTTACCGTGGTGGCCGGCCCGGCCTTCGCGGATTGCTCCGCTCTGCCGGACTTCTCGCAACTTCGTTCCGCCCTCGTCGGCGCCATAACGCCCGCCGCCGGCGCTAACGGCGGGCTGGGTTTCAACATGTGGGGAACACTTGTCGCTAACGATGGCACCGTTTGCGCCGTCGCGTTCTCGGGGGGCCAAGGCACCTCTCAATGGCTGGGCAGCCGCGTCATCTCCGCGCAGAAAGCGAACACCGCGAATGATTTCAGCGTGGGTCACAACGCGACACCCTCCGGCAGTTTGTTTCCGAGTGGATTGGCGTTGTCGACCGCCAACCTGTTCACGGCCGTACAACCGGGCGGTAGCCTCTACGGTCTGCAACACAGCAACCCGGTCGATACTGCTGCCGCTTATGGCAACCGTCCGCCTTCCGGGACCCCCGGCATTAGCCAAGCCAGCTTCACGCAAGGCCCTGCCGCTGGTGCGTCGTTCGGCACGCCGAACGATCCCATGGTTGGGCAGCGCGTCGGCGGCGTGAACGTGTTCGGCGGCGGTCTTGCGCTTTACAGGGGCGGCGTCAAAGTGGGTGGCGTCGGCGTCAGCGGTGATACCTCCTGCACCGACCACATGGTGGCGTGGCGGGTTCGACATGCACTCGGGCTCGATCAACTCCAGGGCGTTAAAGGGGTGGCGGATGCAACCCACCCGGACAACATCATATTCGACATAAAGGCGAACGCTGACGGCACGGGCGGTACGGGCCAGGCGCCCACCGGACAGGGCGGCGTCGGTCAGAGTGCCAGCGGGTTTGGCCATCCGAAGTGCCTGAACAATCCAACGGATGCCGCCGTGGCCGGACTTCCGCAAGTGAATTGACGCTCACGATCCGCGCGGGAAGCGCATGCTGCTTCCCGCGCTTGAGGCGGACTTATTTTTCGATGGAGAACCTAAATGATAGTTGCTTATAGCCGCACCGCATCTGCATTACGGGGGTGGTGCTTCTGGCAGCGAACACTGTGGCTGCTCAAGCCGCGGCGTTTTATGTCGTCGATGAAGTCGAAGTCACCGATGCCGCAGTCTATAAGGGGTACGTTGAACGTCAGGTTCTGCTGATCAAGGCGGCTGGTGGCAAATTTCTCGTGCAAGGCGGAGCCACCACCGCTATCGAGGGTACCGCACCGGCACCTCGTGTTGTTATCTATGTGTTCGAGAGCGCCCAAAAATTGCAGGCATGGCGGGATGGACCTGAACAAGAAGAGCTGATCGCACTCCGAGACAGGTCGTCTCATTTTCATTCTTACGATGTTGAGGGAATTTCGAACTAGTCGACGCTGCCCTCTCTTCCAGCGGGGACAGTTTTACATTTGCTGCGGGGCGTGAGGCTGTTATCGGCACGAAACGAGATCTATCGGGTCGGCCTTGTAATGTCGGTTGATTGGGGCAGACCGGTTCAACACGGAAAGGAGTTAATCAGTAAATCCAAACAAAGCACTTTGGGAGAAAGGTGATTTTACCCGCATTGCGGAGAGCATGAGGGAGAGCGGAGAGGCTCTCGTCACGAGCCTTGGGATCACCAAAGGGCTCAGAGTCTTGGATCTTGGTTGCGGCGATGGAACGACCGCAATTCCTGAGGCTCAAGCCGGAGCAGATGTGTTGGGCGTCGATATCGCGAGAAATCTCGTTGAGGCCGGGAACGAGCGTGCCAAGCGGCTTGGCCTGACGAATTGCAAGTTTCAGGAAGGCGATGCTTCCAATTTGGAGGACCTGAAAGACCAGACGTTTGATCTCCTCGTGAGCATCTTTGGGGCGATGTTCGCGCCAAAGCCATTTGATGTCGCCAAGGAGATGGTGCGTGTAACCCGACCCCGTGGACGGATCGTGATGGGAAACTGGATCCCCAACGATCCGACGTTGGTCGCGCAGATTTTGAAGATCAGTGCGGCATATTCGCCACCACCGCCGGAAGGTTTTGTCAGTCCCATGACGTGGGGAATCGAGAACAATGTGCTCGAACGATTTGCAGAGGCTGGGGTTCCTAAGGCGAACGTGTCGTTCGTTAGAGATACGTATACTTTCAATTTTCCGGGCAAACCATCAGAGCTTGTTGATGCATTCAGGAAATATTATGGACCAACCATGAATGCATTCGAAGCCGCGCAAGGGAATGATCGAGCCAATAATCTGCAAATGGAGCTAGAGGATTTGTTCAACAACCAGAACAAAAGCACGAACAACGCCACTTCCATTCCTGCGACGTTCTTACGTGTCACGGCTGTGCGCGCTTAGAGACGCTATTTCGTCGAGCAGCCATTCGCCCGTTTCTCGGCAGCCGCGTTCGGGCGGCTTTCTTTTATGCGGCGGCTGTCCACTGACCCTGACCATGTCCGCTCATCGAGTACGAGGGGATGTGCGCGGCTGACCGCTAAGCCCACGCGATTGGCATGACGGTAATAACGAGCAACGTGGCCAACAGGGCCAACAGAACGGTGGCGGCAGTAATTGTACGTTTCACTGTCATTCTCCGTTGTCAGATTTTACTGACACCGCAACCCCGGTAGGCCGAAAGGGCCGCCGGGGAAGGAAGGTTAGTGTTTGGTCTCCTTCACTGGTGTTTTAAATTGCAGTTGCTTGAGCAATTCATTCAGCCAGCGAATGCGCGCCTTGATCACTTCGACCCGATCTTCAGCGCCGTCCTCATGGCGCTCGATTGCGTTTGTCATGTCCTTCTCCAGTGTCAGTGTTCCTGACACCTCAAGCCCGGAGACCCAGAGGCCGCCGGGCGTGAGGGCGATAGTCGCGGACGTCGGTACGCCATCCGTCGCTCAAGCAATCCGCTGGCGAGCGGGCACATTGTCGGTCATCGAACCATGGCAGCGCAGGCAAACGACGCGAGTGTTGTCGTCGCTGTAGGGGCCGTCCGGATCGATACGGTCGATGCTCGGAAGCGTCGGACCGAACCGTCCAAAGGGATCCTGCCTGAACTCCACGCCTGACAATGCGCACCGATAATTGGCGGCGTGGAGCTTCGCCATAAGGCCATCGCTTGTGACGGTGACAGCAACGCCGCGTTCGCCGCGTGCGGTTTGGCGCTTTTTGGCAGCGGAAATGGCGCTGCGGGTCCAGCTCCGCCATGTGCGCTCCAACTCGCGCGTTTCCGGTGAAAGCAATGCTTGCGGGTGCGCTGCCGTGGCCTCGATGTTGATATTCATGGGTGTCTCCACTGTGTGTGTTGGGACTATTCCCTGACGCCGCAACCCCGGTAGGCCGAAGCCGCCGGGGGTGAGGATGCTAATCACGCCGCTTCTTCCAGATCGAGTACGGCGCTATAGAGATCGTCGGTCACAATGGTTTCCAGCAAATCGCTGACCAGTCGAACCTCGTTCACGCCCATCGACCGCGCCTTTTCACGCAGCGCAATCATGATGGTGTTGTTCAAATCGAGCTTCGCATCTGCAAGCGACAGGTTACGACGTGTCGTGCGTCGCCCGCCTGGGCGCAACGAGATGCCGCGTCGCGAACATTGCACCTGCAACGAGGCTGGCGTGACGCCGAACAGCGCGGCAATTTGTGTCCGGGCCAGCCCCTGCTCGAGCAGCGCGGGAATGCTGTCGTATTTTTCCTGCGTTAGTACTTTGACGCCTTGCATGTTCGGCTGTCCTCCGTCCATTTACTCTGCGTGGCTTCGAACACGGCACGCTCACCGGTAGGCCTCTAGATCGAGGCGCAGCACAGTGTGCGTCTTACGCCGCTCGTGCGACGAGGCTGTTTGCCAGCGCGACCATTTCGCCGTGCGTCTTGACGTCGCCGACTGCCAAACAATGCTTGGCGAGACGCCTGGCGGCCATGGACAGCGCAACGAAGCCGACCGGTTGGCTCAACGCCGCTGCAATCTCGCGAGCGTCGTCCGCCATCTTGCGGATGAAGTCGCGCGGGTCCGGATCGATTGACCGGGATGGCGCAGCGCCGTGCAGGTAATATTCAGCGAATGACTGTGCCTTGTCGGCGAGCATCCGGGCGACCGGATCCACGGGGGCACCGAGCGCGGCGTTAAGGGACAACGGGGTCATCGATACCTCCTTCCTGTTCCCAAGCTCTTGCTTGGTCTTACGTATTGAGCTATGAAGTGTATTATACATATCATAGTCAAATGTGCAACATGAATCGGATAGCAAATGCCCGCAAAACTCGACGACGAAATCCAGCGACTGAACTTGGTCGCACCCACCTCGTGGGTGAAGAAGATCGACGATTGGAGACGGCGCGAGCCTGATTTGCCGAACCTGTCGGAGGCGATCAGAAGGCTGGTGGAACTCGGCCTTGAGGCTGCGAAGAGGAAGCGTTGAGGTCCGGCGTCGCGCATCACTCTCTCGGCCACGTCGCGCGGCACAGACATACTTCGAAGCCAAACGGCGCCGATAAGGAAGATCGGATTGATGTAGGCTGATCTTCAACCACGCGGCGGCGGTCCCCGGCGCTGACGATGTCCACTCATGGGAAGACCGGAAGTGCGCGGCTGAGCGCGAAACCAACGCGATTGCCCCCAAAAGAGACATTCTTTCTGAGCGGAGGTACGATGCCCCTCACGGGCTTGGCCGTTCATCTGACCGTCGCGCGCACGGAACTTTCAGTTTCCGTTTTGGTTCCATTCTCGTCAATTTCCGATGCCTTAGCGAACGCGGGAGGGTGCGATGTTGAGACCGGTCATTAAGATCGCCGTGATCGCGCTTGCGTGCTTGCTGGCGGGCGTGGCTCTGGCGAAGGGCGGTGGTCACGGAGGCGGTCATGGTGGTGGCCATGGCGGCGGTCACGGCGGTGGCCACCATGGTGGTCATGGTGGCGGGCACTTCGGCGGTCATGGTTTTGGTCGCGTTCATTTTGGCGGCGGGCAGCATGGCGGTGCGCGCTTCACTTCCCATTCGTTCCGACACGGCGGTGCGGACTTCAGCCGGATCCGGAACGCTGCGGTGCATCCCACAGCTTTCCGCAATGCCGTGAATTCATTTCATTCGGGTGCCTTGCGCAATGGCCGCCTGCTCAGCAACCCTGCAGCGCGGGTCCAGATTGCGGCTGCAGCCGCTTTGGTTGGCTGGCATGGCGCAGGCAGCGGGTGGTGGCAGCATATGGGCGGCGGTTATGGCTGGGTCGGTCCGCTGTTCTGGCCTTTTGCCTACAATGACATGTATGACTACACGATCTGGGGCGATGGCCTCGGCTTCTGGGGGTACGGTTACCCGGACATCTATGCCGGCATCTTTGGTCCCTATGGCTATGATGACCTCTCGGCCTATCTGCCGCAGCGCTCGCAAGGGCGAAGGTATGCGAGAGGCGTGGCGCTCGACCAGCTATGCGGCAGCGACCGTCGCGAGGTCGCTGGCCTGCCGGTCGACCAGATCGCAGATGCGGTGCAACCGACGCCGGCGCAAGGCGCAGGCCTCGACGAACTTGGCAATGCATCCATGCAGGCGGCCGAGATCATTCGTGTTTCCTGCCCGGCGCAGGTCGCTTCCACGGCGCCTGGCCGCCTCGCCGCCATGCAGCAGCGCGTCGAGGCTATGGTCAGCGCGGTCGCCATCGTGCAACCGGCGCTGGAGAAATTCTACGGCTCGCTCGACGACGAACAGAAGACACGCTTCAACGCGCTTGCCGAAGATCAGCGCCGGATGGCCGCGTCCAACACCGCCAATCCATCGCCTGTCCAGAATTGCGGCGCACCGCAGGCTGCTTCGGCATGGCCGGGCAGCGAGATCGAAGCGAAGCTCCACCCCAACGATACCCAACGGGCTGCACTGGGAGTGCTCCAGGATACCAGCGCGAGGGTCAGCGAGAACCTCAAGGCGGCGTGCCAGGCCAGCGACCTGCTGACGCCGCCCGGGCGTATGGCCGCGATCCGCACGCGGCTCGACACAATGCTGGACGGCGTCAAATCGGTGCGCGCTGCGCTTGAGGATTTCTACGCCATGCTGAATGACGAGCAGAAGGCGCAGTTCGAGGCAATCGGGCCGCGACGGACGTCCTGATCGAACAAGGAGAGGCAGGCACCGGGGCGGGTGCGATGTGGCGCGCATCTAGCAGCTCAATGCCGAGCAGATGCGCTGTTGCAACAATCACTCGAAATTCTCGCTGCCGGAAACGCCGCCGCTGCTGGAGTTCCACGGCAGCGAGGCCGACGTCGCCGAGCCGCCCAGGAATTTCCGGCGAGATCGCGAAGGACGTTGCTCGGTACCCAACACTAGTGGCGAAGCAGTTCGGAATCCTTTCGTGACCGCTGCCTTCCGTAAAAAAAATTCTGTTGTTGGCAGGTATTGCTCCAAAAGTCTTTTTGGGATGGCGAACGAAAATTCTTTTGAGCCGCCGATGCGCTTGCGTGCGGCGATGTGATGGACCATATCGGTTGGTCAAAAATCGATCGCAGACCTCCGTAGTGGCGCTGACAAGCGACGCGCCGGCAGAGAGGTCTTAAAGATCAACTCGCGCGAAATTTCTAGGGTTGTTCGATTTTCGACGTTTGCAACAGTATCGGCACTTTTCGGAAGTGGCGGTCATGTTGCGCAATGTCTGCTGTCCGAAGAAGACCGGAAGTGGTCATAATCAGGCGCGGCGCATTTGCGCGGACCGAGCTGCACGGTATCGAGACGGGATGAAACACGCCACTGACCGTCCCTATGCCGATCCCGAACAAGCCGCCCGCAAGCTCATTGAGATCGCCAACAGCGTCGAGGCGGTGCAGGATGGCCGCATCCACATCGAGAAGATCAACAGGCCGTTCCTGTTCGTCGAAAAGGCCATGGCGACCGAATATAAGGTCGGTCTGGATTTGGCGATCGCCCGTGGCTGGCTGGAGCTGCACGAGAGCGGAACCTATGTGAGGTTCACGCAAGCCGGTGCCGAACTGTTTGCTTAAGTGGCGAAGCAGAGCCGCCCGAAGGCGGCCTTTCCTATTTTCAAGATGAACTTGTCAAACTGATTCGATCGAAGCGCTCGATGCGTCGCTCCAGGCCGGTTGATCCGAATGGCGATAGACGGGGCATATGAAGGATGCCGTCTCAATCCGCCAGCGACCGGCGGCGGTTGAAGATCGGGCGGTGCCTGGTCATTGGGAGGGCGATCTGCTGTCCGGGCCGAACAACACCTACATCGCAACCTTGGTCGAGCGTCATACCCGTTACGTGATGTTGGCCAAGGTGGCAGGCAAGGACACCCGGACGGTTGTCAACGCGCTTATCAAGCGGGCCAAGAAGCTACCAAAGGAGCTGTATCCCTGACCTGGGACCGGGGCAAGGAACTGACGGATCATCGTCGCTTTACGTTGGCGACCAAAATCGACGTCTATTTTTGCGATCCGCAAAGCCCGTGGCAGCGCGGGTCGAACGAGAACACCAATGGCCTGCTGAGACAGTACTTTCCGAAGGGCACCGACTTGTCGGTCCATTCGCAAGTCCATCTGAACAAAGTGGCTCGTCAGCTAAACGAACGACCACGCGAGACCTTGCAATTTGAGACGCCAGCAGAGAGATTTAACGCCTGTGTTGCGTCGACCGGTTGAGCCGGCAGACCCGCAGCGGACATGACGTCTTTCGATCAGGCTGGGAGGCCAAGGTCATCCAGCCCGTCGGCTACACGATCGAGAAAGCCTTGGGTGAAGGGAAGGGAGCCCACAATCTTGCTGATTGTTATATCTGGAGCATAGCGACGAAGCGCCTCCAGCGAGTCCAAGGCCGCCAACCGATCACCAAGTCGGGAATATGAGACAGACAGACTACGATTGATCCACGCCGTGCCTGGGTCTTCTCGCAAGGCTGCCCGTTTCCATAGCGCGGCCTCTTCATAACGGCCAGCGTCAAAGTGAGCGCAACCGAGGCCAGTTAAGCGGCTCGCGTTCGGCCGCCGCGGATCGAGCCTCGTTGCTTGTTCGAAATGCTTGATAGCGGTCTCTGCGTTTCCTGAATATGCATTAACCCAGCCACTGCGTTCCCAACCCCAGACGAGACTCGGGTCGAGTTCCAGAGCGCGCGCGATGAGGACCCCAGCATGATCCAGTTGACCAGCCATTGTGTGGACCGCGCATCGAGCAGTCAGAACAATCGGATCATCTGGGTCAAGGATGCCTGCGCGTTCGCTAAGCACCAGCGCACTTCTTCGCTCCTGATCCGGCGATGGAGTGCCATTGTACAGGACAAGTTGTGCGTGGCACCAGGCTGCCAGGGCGGTTGCAGGCGCATAGTCTGGCTCGATTTCGATCGCACGACACAAAAACTCGAGAGCTTGTTTCGCAGCAACCGGATTGGATGCAAACACGAATGGAAACGCCCGCATTGTCAGGCCGTACGCAGCGACGTCCTGAGGGCGTTTGCGGCGCGCGCGTTCGATCTCCGAGCCATGGATATGAGGCGGCACGCCCCGCATGACGCCCCCTGTGATCCGATCTGCCAATTCGAACAAATCTATGATCAGTCCGACGTACGTGTCCCCCCAAACGTGAACGCCCGTTTCCGCATCAAGCAGACGAATGATGACTTGCACGTGGTTGCGGGTCTGAGAAAGTCGACCGGAAAGCAGGTAGCGCGTGCCGACGTCGCGAGCCCCTTGCCGCGGGTCGGCCAGTCTGACACGTGAAGGCTTCGGAACCGTCACTGAAAGGGAACGCACCCGGCACAACGCCGTCGCGATCCCCTCCGCCACGTATTCCCCGAAAGCTCTGCAACCTGGATCGGTGGCAGAATTCTGAAGCGGCAGCAGGGCAATCGAGGGTCTGTCTCGCGTGCCACCGTCGGTGTTGTGAGGAGCATCGTCTCGAGGCCGGTGCCGACGTTCGTGATCGTCAATACGGCTACGTTGCAGCGTCACGGAGGGCGTTTCCCCAAAGTGCCGACGATAGTCTTGCGCAAATCGGCCGAAATGACCGAAGTCAAATAGCATTGCAACTTCTGTAACGGAAGCGCCATTCGAGCCTTCAAGCAAGCACGCGCGCGCAGCTGCCAAACGTAGCTGTCGCCAGTACTTGACCGGCGAAACGGCCATGAATTGCATAAAATGCTTGCGCAGTGTTCGTTCGGGAACGCCGCAGTGCGCAACAAGATCGGCAATCGTCATCTTGCCGTGCAAATGGCTCCGAATGTAGTCGACCGCTATCTTGAGATCGTGCGGAATGGGACGTTGGAGCGCTAACCCGTGCCAATCAGAAGGGGTAGCCGGTTTTGTTGCGCGGAATCGTGCCATGCGCTCACCGCTTCGCAATTCCCGAGGCGCCTAAGAGGAACGCCACTAGGAGCATCCACCCGAGGAACCGGCACAGTAACACAAATTGGGCCGGCCGCGGATAGTCGAGCCGAAGGCGGATAGTCAACCGAGCCCGTCTCAGCAATGCTCCATAATCGCGGCCGAATGGCACAATTTGGCGTAGGAGGATCGCATGGTTCAGAGTGTTTTCCGGGCTGTCCCGGCACTGATCGTCGCGGTCGCCGTGGGCATCTTCACTGGCCAGATAGCGTGTGCGCAACAACAACCGATAAAGCGCACGGACCTGCTCACGACGGATTTGAGCGACATAGAGGGCAAGGAGATGCACGTTTGGGTGGCGGACATTCCGCCAGGCGCGGCGACCGGGCCGCACTTTCATCCAACTCCAAGGTTCGTCTACATCCTCGAAGGCGCGGTTGTCCTAGAACTGGTTGGGAAGCCACCTCGGACATATACGGTAGGTCAGGCGTATGTGGAGATGCCTGACGAGCGTCACAATTTCAGGAACGCGAGCACGACCGAACCGGCTAAGGCGCTAGGTTTCCAATATGGCGGAAAGGATCAGCCACTGCAGATTAACGCCCCCTGACATTGGCTCTTGAAAGGATTGCCGCCTGCTCCACCAAAAAGGGCCACGCCCGTTTGTGGCACTCCTAGAGAGAGGGGTCCTGATCACGGCAAATTGGGCTGCTTATCGACGGTAGTCCCAAGCATAGCAGTCGCCCGGCCGTGATCGCGCGACTGCAGCGCAGCGACTTAACACCCAAGCGGCTACTGTGGGTGGTTCGGACCCGATCCGCACGTGCCACCACTGGCACGTTTGCGAGATGCCGGCGGCGCCCAATAATGTTCGCTGATCCGGGGAAGACCGGAAGTGAACGGCAGGCGGCCAAAGCTGTCAATCTGCTCTTGACCCCTCATCGGCTTCCAATTGGACGCCGATCCCCCGGCTCAGGGGACAATATTGCGACAGCCCAACCTTCCCGATCCTTACCAGGTGGCGTCGAGACCGAGATGCGCGAGCACCTGATGGCGAAGTTCGGCCAGATGAGGGTCGCCCCGGTGGCGCGGATACGGCCTGGCGTTCACGATTTCCGCCTTGATGTGTGCCGGGCGCTGGCTCAACACGATAACCCGGCCGGCAAGGTACAAAGCCTCTTCAACATCATGGGTCACGAGCAGCGCGGTGAAGCCAGCGCGCTGCCACAGTGACACGAGTTCGCCCTGCATAGTGATCCGCGTCAGCGAGTTCGAGCTGGCCCAAAGGCTCGTCGAGAATGAGCAGCTTCGGGTCGTTGACCAGCGCGCGCGCCAAAGCCGCGCGTTGCGCCATGCCGCCGGAAAGCTGGCGCGGGTAGGCATTGGCGAAGCCTGTGAGCCCGACCAGGCGCAACGCGTCTTCGATACGTCCGCGATGGGTGCTCAGCAACCCGCGCGCTTCCAGACCGAGTGCAACGTTGCTCCACACCGTCCGCCATGGATAAAGCGTGGGGTCTTGAAAAACGACCACGCGCGACGGATCGGGTGCTTCGATTTCCCTTCCGTCCGTTTGCAGGGACCCGGCGGTGGGAGTGTCGAGCCCCGCGACCAGCCGCAGCAAGGTCGATTTTCCGCACCCGCTCGGCCCCAGGAGAGCAACGAACTCGCCGCGGCCGACCTGCAGGCTGATGCGGTCCAATACTGGCAGCGGCTGCCCTTCCAGATCGAAGCGATGGCTCACTTCGCGGATCGTCAGCGCCGATCCCCGGACCGCGTAGTCGTCTGCGGTCGCCACTACCACCGCACAAGACCTTTCTGCCAAGAGAGCAGGCGGTCGCGCAAGCGGAACAACAGCGTGATCAGTCCGGAGCACAAGAACGCCATGAGCAGCAGCGCGGCGTACATATTGGCGTAGGCCGCCCAACCCTGCGCCCATTGCAGATACCAGCCCAGCCCCGCCTTCACGCCTAGCATTTCGGCTACAACGAGCACCGCAAACGAGTTGCCGAGACCCATGAACAGGCCAACAAAGACATGCGGCATTGCCGCCGGGATGGCAACCTTGAGCACGAGGAAGCGCTGGGTTGCCCCTAATGTCCGCGCAATATCGTAATAGGCGCTGTTCACACCGGCGACACCGGACCAGGTGAGCACCGTGACCGGAAAGCCGGTGGCGAGCGCAATCAGGAAAATGCTGGCGCTGAAGCTCGACGGGAACACGAAAAATGCGAGCGGCAGCCAAGCCGTCGCCGGCAGCGGGCCGATGAACCGCAAAACCGGGTGGATCCAATAGCCGGCGAGCCGCGACCAGCCGATCGCCACGCCGGTCACGAACCCGACCGCCGCCCCAAGAAAATAACCGGTCGCGAGCAGACGAGCTGATGCGAAGACGCCTGCAGCCAGCCGCTCCCAGTCGTCGATTACGACTTCGACAATGGCCTGCGGCGGCGGAAAAAACGGCAACGGCAGCAATCCAAGCTTTGCGGTGACGACCTCCCAAGCAGCCAAAAACAGCGCGAGCACCAACAGCCACGGAGAAAGCCGTTGGAGACGCTGGAAAACGGTAAAACGAATGCCGGCAAAGGCCGCCAGGGCAAGGGCAACGGCCAATGCTCCGCACGCAGCGGCAAATTTGCCCGTGTAGGCCCAATCGCTTTCGAGCTTGTCCGGCCAGAACCCGGTGAGCGCAGCGGCCACAAACCACGCGGTGGCGGCAGTCAGCCCACCGATTAACAATCGAGTGGCTGGTTTTGCTAAAAACCCGAAACCAGGTCTCTGTGGTCTCGATACTTCATCGACGACCGCGCTCACTGCAGATCTCTCCGATCAGCTCAGCTTAGAACGTCAAGGTAAATCCGCTCGGCGAACTTGGCTGGGTCGGTGCTTCGCTTGATGACGTTCACCGCCTTGAGTTCCTCAGTGAAAAGTAAAAGTTGCTTCTTGAGCTGCGCTCCGACGGGATGATTGTGGTGAGTATGGCTGCGATACATGGTGGCGAGATCTTCCACAGATCCTCTCCCACCGTAGCTCGAATAGATCGATGCGGCGTCGGCGGGATCGCTGGCAACTCGGTCTGCCGCCTCCAGTATCGATTGTGTCAGAGCGGCCGCCACCGGCAATTCGCTTCGGGTGAGGCTGCCACGTATCGCGAGAACGCAGCAGGTGCGATCGGCGAATTCGCCCGTTAAGTTCGTCGCGATCTCGTTAAGCTTCCCTTCCTTAAGCCATAGATAGGGCAGCGGATCGATCTCGGCCAGCGCCTGCACTTCGCCCTTGTCGACGGCGAGCGCGAGCAGATTGGCCGGGTACTGACGCCACTCTACCTCTTGGGATGGATCGATACCCTTTTTGGCGAGGAAGATCGAAAAGAAGTTTTTCGCCGGGCTCGCCTGATCGCTAATCCCAATAGCCTTGCCGCGTAGGGACTCCAGACTATCAATATTTGCAGCCTTGGAGCCAAGCAGCCGGATGCAGCCGCCATGCACACCGGCGGTGATCCGAACGTCGAAACCTTGCTCCAGCGGCTTGAGCCAGCGCAGGGCCAACCCCAAACCGGCATCCGCCTTGCCAGTCGCGATCGCCTCTAACAACTGGTCGGTCGAACCGCCGAAATTGACGAAATCGACATCGAGGTTGTGCTTGGCGAAGATACCCCGTTCCTTTGCGACTGCCGCAGCGACCGTACACGCCGCGTTGGCGTTCCAGGCGATTTTGAGCTGGCGGGGCGGGCCCTGTAGCTCTTCGCTGTTCGCCGCGGCGCGGCAAATAGGAAGCTCGCCGGGAATATAAGACAGCGATCCAGCACGGGATGCCGTCAGCGCGCGAGCCGTCCCGAAGATCCCAAACGGCGCCGCGGCCCCGAGCGCGCCGACCAAGGTGAGCACCGAGCGGCGCGAGAAAGCGCGCCGCTTGGCTTCGGGTAGAGCTTTCGATAGGCCGTTGCCGATTTCGCGTGTTTCCATGATGTCGCTCCAAAGTCGCGGTGGATCGAATAAACCATGGGCACTGGGCCGCTTCGCGGGGCCCTGGCTCGCATAATCCGAGCCCTTCTGCTTCATAATTGTGAAGCGCCTTACAATAGCAAAAAAAAATCGAAAGTGATAGCGCCGCGACGATTGAAAGCCCCCGTCAATCGTGTTGACCTACTCGGGGGATCATTATTCTGCTGGATAATCGATATCTCCGTCGTTCGCGTGCACCAGCACGAAGCCGGCGTTGCGCGAAATAAAGGACGCCTACGCCGCGAACCGCATGAAATCACAGTTCATGCCGGACAAGGTTGAACTTCCAACGCCGAGTCCAGCGTCGGCCCTCGTAGTCGGCTTATCGCGGTAGAACGGAAGCTCCTGGTAAGGCTATGCGCTTTCCATCTCGCCGCTTCGCTTGATCGATCGCGGGAATGCCCTCAATGTTGTGCCGGGGCCATGCTTACCAGGAGATCGCATGATTACCGCTGTTGTACGTTACAAACTGCCGCCGCATATCGACTACGCCGCGTGCCGCGAGCACTTTCACAAAATCGCCCCCGACTTCCGCGAAGTGACGGGGCTGATCAGCAAGCACTTTATCTGGACCGAAAGCGGCTGGGCGGGCGGCGTGTATCAGTGGAATCGCATCGAGGACGCCAAGGCGTTCTACGCCGGGCCGTGGCTCGATGGCATCATCCAGCGCTACGGCATGAAGCCAGAGATCGATCTCTACGAGGTCTTTGCGGTGACCGACAACACGTGCGGAAAGGTTGAGCTGTTCAAGGAGAGCTGCAAACTGGTCGGCACCGTAAAGGGCACCAGAATTTGGGCAGGCGAATGTTTTGCTGCGAGCCCGGCGGAAAGTCCCGCTGAGCCCAGCGGCGCCAGCCCACCCAGTGAAAAACAATGATCGCAGCTGGAGGCCGCTCCGAGCTGGGCTGAGGGTGAAGTCGTGACCGGCATCGACGAGGACCTTAAGCTAATCCGTCAGATGGTC
>CAWILG010000004.1:0-284089 GCA_963836765.1 uncultured Alphaproteobacteria bacterium | reverse complement strand
ACGGCTTATAACGTGATCTCCTCGGCGACCGGGCTTTTTTGCCACCGTCGCTGCGCGGATAAATCCAGCGCAACTTGACACCAGCGTCGGGGTGTCGGGACCACACGACTTCACCGTACGCGTCAGCCACGCTCGTCCGTCGCAGCTGCCGCGTCCACCGCATCCCGCCCCGCGTTAATGACGATCGCGAAACGCCCCTCTGGAGGAACAGGACGGCGGGAGTTGTAGCTTTGATTTGCCCGTCGGGATGAAGAGAAAAATTTCGTGTCGATGGAAAAAAATGAACTCGACAACGGATTTACGTCGCGACGAAGTGATTTGCTCGTCGGGCAATTTAGCGACGGCATCTCATGAATTTTTCCGACTGCCTGGCGTATCGGCAAGTTCGCCAAAATTATTGATGCTCACATTGCCTTCAGGAAAACGTGCGGTGATTTCCAGCGAGCCGCCCAATGCTTCGACGTAGCGACGAAGGTTGCTGACATACATGTCGGTGCGGCGTTCCAGCTTGGCCACGGCCGGCTGGCCGACCTTGAGTTCACGTGCAAGATCCTGCTGCGACCGCTCGCGCGCCTAGCGCAACTCATGCAACGCCATTTCGTGTTTCAATTCGGAGACGCGGGCCACGACGCGCGCCTTACGCGCCTCGGAGAAGCCCTTGGTAAATTCCTTGAACGGACGATGTCCTGCCATCAGATCAAACCCTCCTTCTTCAGTTCTTCGATATAGACATCGTAAAGCTTGTCGGCGGCCGGGATCATGCGATCGTAAAACCGGTCATCACCGGTCTTGTCGCCACCGAGCAGAAGAATCGCGGTGCGTCGCGGATCGAAAGCATAAAAGACACGAATCGGCTTGCCGCGCTCTGCACCCGCAGTTCCCGCATATGATCGTGCCTGGAATTCTGGATGTCGGACGAATAGGGAAACGGCAGCTTTGGTCCCTGCTCCATCAGAAGCGTCACGATCGCCGCAACGTTCTCTTGCTGCGCCTCACTCAAATCGTCCCACCACGTCGCGAACTCATCGGTGTTTTCGACGTCCCAGGACATTGCTAAATATATTCCATGGATGGAATAATGTCAATAACGAGCCCGGGCAGTGTCGGTAGCACACGATATGTCCGGTTTATGTAGCACACGATCTGTCCGGTAATTTTGGTGCCCTTTGGAGGGGCATGTGATGCGCCGGACGGAAGCGCTTCAGGGTGTGCGAATGATCAAATTTCTGGACATTTTAGGTCGGTACGAGGCTTTGGAGTTCAACCAGTTGGAGGCTGCGGAGCTTTTGGGTGTCGGGGAACGAACGTTCCGGCGCTGGTGTCAGCGCTACGAAGAGGATGGCGAGGCGGGGTTACTGGACCGGCGGCTGGGCAAGGCTTCCGGCAGGCGGGTTCCGGTTGACCGTGCGGACGAGGTGGAAGCGCTTTACCGCACGCGCTACGCCGGCTTCACGGCGAAGCATTTTCACGAGCACTTGGTGAAGGATCATCGTTTCAACTGGAGCTACACCTGGACCAAGACCTTCCTGCAGTCGAAGGGGCTTTTGGAGAAGGCCCGGCGCCGCGGAGCGCATCGGCGCAAGCGTCCGCGTCGGCCGTTGCCCGGCATGCTGCTGCATCAGGACGGGTCGCGGCATCAATGGCTTGCGGGGCAGCCGATGCTCGATCTGATCGTGACCCTGGATGACGCGACGAGCGCGATCTATTCGGCGTTCCTGGTGGAGGAAGAAAGTACCGCCTCGACCTTCCGCGCGCTTGAAGAAGTGTTTGGCCGGCACGGCCTACCGTTGAGCCTCTACACCGATCGGGGCTCGCATTACTTTCATACGGCGACGGCTGGCGGTGCGGTCGATCGCGCGGCACTGACCCAGGTCGGCCGGGCGCTGGCGCATCTGGGTGTCGAACATATCGCAGCCTATTCTCCGCAAGCGCGGGGCCGTTCCGAGCGTGTCTTTCATACGCTGCAAGACCGGTTGACCAAGGAGCTGGCATTGGCCGGGATCACCACGGCGGATGCGGCCAATTTGTTTCTTCGTGATGTCTATCTCCCGGCCCACAACGCCCGCTTTGCCATCAAGCCTGAGCAGGACGGCAGCGCTTTCGTCGCGGTTGCGGGTATCGATCTCGGCGAGATTCTTTGCGTGCAGGAGGAGCGCCAGGTCGGCAACGACAATTGTGTGTCGTTCAACCGTTTGAAACTGCAGATCCCGGCAAGTCCTTTGCGCGCGCACTTTGTCAAGGCGCGGGTCAAGGTCCGTCAATACCACGACGGCAGCCACGCCATCTTCCACGGCCCGCGTTGTCTCGGTCGCTACGATCGTAGAGGCGCGACCGTGGACATACCGATTGCCGCTTAAATCCGCTCGGCGGCGAGCCTGTGGACGGCATGGACAAGTCTACGACTTGCCCACCCCGCCCACAGGAGAACAAAAGCAGACGAAGCGGACATTTGATGTGCTACCAAAACCGGCCAACTTAATTAGCTATCGACATAACGAGCCCGGGCATGACGGGTCGAGAGGTCGCACGCTCGCACGACCACCGTTCTTACACCGGCAGCCCGTTCTGCTGCGCCAATTCCTTCAGCGATACCTGCGGCCGGGCGCCGATGTGCTGGATCACTTCGGCCGCGGCCAATGCGCCCAAGCGGCCGGCGTTCTCAAAGCCCGCGTTGCGGACCAGGCCGAACAAAAATCCGGCGGCGAACAGATCGCCGGCGCCTGTGGTGTCGACCAGCTTTTGAATCGGGAATGCCGGCACCGCGACCACGCCATCCTTCGACGCCACCACGCAGCCCTTTTCGCTGCGGGTGACTACCCCGAGTTTGGTATCGTTCTGCAACTGCTTCAGCGCGGTGTCGAAATCCGAGGTCTGGTACAGCGAATGCAGTTCGGCCTCGTTGGCGAACACGAGATCGACCGTGTCCTTGCGCATCAGGTCGAGGAATTCGTCGCGGTAGCGATCGACGCAGAATGAATCCGACAGGGTCAGCGCGACCTGGCGGCCGGCGCCATGCGCGATGGTGGCTGCCTTGACGAAGGCTTCCTTGGCGCTCTTGGGGTCCCACAGATAGCCTTCGAGATAGATCACGCTCGCTGCCGCGATCTGGGCCGCGTCGATATCCGAAGGCGTCAGGTCCTGCGCCGCGCCGAGATAGGTGTTCATGGTGCGCTCGCCGTCCGGCGTCACCAGAATGTAGGAACAGCCGGTGGCGGGACCGCCGGCCGCGGCCGGGGTTTCGAACGCAACGCCGGCGGCGCGGATGTCGTGGCTGTAGAGCCGGCCGATCTGATCATCCCGGACCTTGCCGACATAGGCCGCCCGCGCGCCGAAATTGGCAATGCCGACAATGGTATTCGCCGCCGAGCCACCGGACATTTCGGTCGCCGGGCCCATATCGGCGTAGATCGCTGTGGCGCGCGCCTCGTCGATCAGCGCCATGCCGCCCTTGGTCATGCCGTGGCGGCCAAGAAAACCCTCGTCGGTCTGCACCAGTACGTCGAAAATCGCATTGCCGATCCCGAGAACGTCGTATTTTGCGTCAGCCATTTACCTGCCCTGTTTACGGCAATTGAAACAGGCTGCGGCCTATCACGACCGGCCTAGCGCCAGCAAGCAGGGCGGCTGCTATAGAGACTTCATGATCCGCTCTTTCCTCACGGTATCCTCGGGAACGCTGGCCTCGCGGCTGCTCGGATTCGTGCGCGATTCCATCATCGCCGCACTGCTCGGCGCAGGGCCCGTCGCCGACGCCTTTCTGGTCGCGTTCCAACTGGTCAATGTGGTGCGACGGCTGTTGACCGAGGGCGCGCTGAACGCGGCGCTGGTGCCAGCATGGCTGCGGGTGCGCGAAGCCGATGGAGCCGTCGCGGCGGCAGCCTTCGCCGGCCGTGTGCTCGGCACCGTCAGTGCGGCGCTGATCGCCGCCGCCGCGCTGATTGGGTTGCTGATGCCGCTGGTCGTCACCGCGCTGGCGCCGGGGTTTGCCGGGCACGACACCCTGCAGCTTGCCGTCGACGACGCCCGCCTGATGCTGCCCTATCTCGCTTTTGCCGGTCCGGTCACCGTCATGATGGCGTTACTTAACGCGCAAGGCCGCTTTGCGCTGACGGCGTTCTCGCCGCTGTTGTTCAACATCGCGCTGATTGCTGTGATGGCCGTACTGCTCGGATGGCGGCGGGACGCGGTCGATGCCGCGCTGATCCTGGCCGCCACCATCGGCATCGCCGGCCTCTTGCAACTATCCATGCTGGCGTTGCGTGGCGGCAGCATCGCCAGCCCGTTGCGGATTTCGTTCGACCTGGAGATGCGAGGCTTTCTGGGCAAGGCGATCCCGGGCATGATCGCCAGCAGCGCGCCGCAATGGCTCATGGTCGCGGGCGCGATCATCGCCTCGTCATCGCCATCGGCGGTGTCGTGGCTCTATTTTGCCAACCGCCTGATCGAATTGCCGCTCGGCATCGTCGGCGTCGCCATGGGCACCGTACTGATCCCGGAGATGACGCGCGCGCTGCGCGGCGACGATCCGGCCGCGATTGCGCAGGCGGAATTGCGCGGCCTCGAACTTGCCGCCGGGCTGGCGTTGCCGGCAACGCTCGGCCTGATCGTGCTGAGCACGCCGATCGTGCGGATGCTGTTCGAGCACGGCGCCTTCACGCCGGGCGATACCCAGGGGACCGCGCAGGCGCTGATGTGGCTGACGCTGGGTTTGCCCGCCCATGTGCTGGTCAAGGCGCTGTCGCCGGCATTTTTCGCGCGCGAGGATACGATGACGCCCCTTGTGGCGGCGCTGAAGGCCATCGTGCTGGCGATCGCCGCAGGCTTCCTTCTCGGCCATTGGTTCGGCGCACCCGGCATCGCCGCCGCCATCGCGCTCGGCGCATGGAGCAATGCGTTCACCCTGGTGCGCCGGGGGGCGGAGACGTCAGGGTTTTCGATCGACGCCGCCGCGCGCCGGCGGCTGCCGCGCATTGTGGCCGCGGCGCTGGCTATGGGCGGATTGCTGTGGCTGGTGACGGCGCTTGCGCTGCCCCCGGGCGCGACCGCGCACGGCCTCGTCCAGGCGCTGATCCTGCTGGTGCTGATTGCCGGCGGGATTGCGATTTACGGCCTGTTTCTAGGGTTTTTCGGCGTCACCGGCTGGCGCGAGGCGGTCAGCGCATTCAGGCAAAACCGCGCCGCGTGAACTCGTAGGGTCAAGGCTTGCACGGCTGGAGCTTAAGTGGCAAACGACGGCGCTGAACCAGGGATATGGTCGGGAAGCTGACAATGGCATTCGTTGAACGGGTTTTTTCGGGCGTCCAGCCGACGGGCAATCTGCATCTTGGCAATTACCTCGGCGCGATCGTCAATTTCGTCAAGCTGCAGGAGACGCATAATTGTATCTATTGCGTCGTCGACATGCATGCGATCACGCAAGGCGTCGATGTGTGGGGCGGCCCGGCCGAACTCGCGCGCAATACCCGCGAGGTGACGGCGGCCTTCATCGCCGCCGGCATCGACCCGAAGAAGCATATCGTCTTCAACCAGAGCCAGGTTTCCGGCCATGCCGAGCTGACCTGGATCTTCAACTGCGTGGCGCGTGTCGGCTGGCTCAGCCGCATGACGCAGTTCAAGGACAAGGCCGGCAAGGATCGCGAGAACGCGTCGGTCGGCCTGTACGACTATCCGGTGCTGATGGCGGCCGACATTCTGGTCTATCGCGCGACCCACGTGCCGGTCGGCGAGGACCAGAAGCAGCATCTCGAACTGTCGCGCGACATCGCACAGAAGTTCAACAATGATTTCGGCGATTCGATCCGCGGCCACGGCTTTGCCGACGGCTTGTTCTTTCCGCAGCCGGAGCCCGTGATCACGGGGCCGGCGACGCGGGTGATGAGCCTGCGCGACGGCACCAAGAAAATGTCGAAGTCGGATTCATCGGATAATTCGCGGATCAATCTCACTGACGATGCCGACACCATCGCGCAGAAGATCCGCAAGGCGAAGACCGATCCCGAGCCGTTGCCGTCGGAAGAAAAAGGCCTCGAGCCGCGTCCCGAAGCCGACAATCTGGTCGGGATCTATGCCGCGCTGGCCGGCCGCAGCAAGCAGGATGTGCTGACCGAGTTCGGCGGCGGGCAGTTTTCCGGCTTCAAGAATGCGCTGGTGGAACTGTGCGTCGCAAAACTCTCGCCGATCGCCTCCGAGATGAAGCGGCTGATGGCCGATCCCGGTCATGTCGACGGAATCCTGATCGACGGCGCCAATCGCGCCCGGACCATCGCCGACGAAACCATGCGCGCGGCCAAGGATATTGTCGGGTTCATCCGCCCGCGCTAAGTTTGTGTCGCAACGTTTGCCAGCCGTGCCGCAAGCCTGATCTCGGGATTGCGCCGCTTGAGGCGTTGGTGGGGTAAGGCGCAACTGAAGGACGCGCGCTTATGAGAACTCCCGATCTTGAAAAAGACGGTTGGTGCCTTGGTGACGGCGAACAAAGAAACCGAGAAGCTCCGGAGACGTTTCTTATTCCGGATCTGGCGTTGCGAAAAATCCTTCAACCCGGTGATTTTGCCAAACTGATCTTTGAAATCGCGGTGGAGGGCGATGAGTACCCTGCGGTGGAGCGAATGTGGGTAATCATTCGCGAGCGAACTCCGAGCGGCTATATCGGCATGCTCGACAATGAGCCCGACTCGATTTCTGAGAACAAAACGTTCTGGGTCGGAATCGAGATGCCGTTCGATTATCGGCACATAATTTCGGTTCGCCATGGCGATGAAGCGAGTGTTGCGCTCGCAAAGGCGCCGGTGCCGATCCCCTGGGACCGGCCAAACTAGAGCGCCACCAGACATGCGACGCCGCTTGTCGAGCTAGGCTGCGCCGTGGCAGCATGCGGCCTGCTTGGCGCAGCACCGGGGCATGCATGACCACCCAGCGACGAAGCTACCAGGCGGGCCACAAGCCAAAATGTCTGGTCATCGTTGACGACACCGCCGAATGGGACCGCGCGGTCTATTACGCCAGCCGCTGGGCGGTCCGGGTCGGCGGCGGCGTGGTGATGCTGCGCATCATCGAGATCGAGGACCAGAACCAGCAATGGCTGGGGGTTGCCGACATCATGCGCGCCGAGGCCGAGGAGGCCGCCAATGAGGCGCTCGATCGCGCCTCCGGCCGCGCCAACGGCATTGCCGCGATCACGCCGGAACGGGCGATCCGCGAGGGCGATCCGACCGAGCAGATCCTCGACGTCATCGACAAGGATTTCGATATCGCGATGCTGGTGCTGGCGGCCAATCCCGGCGCCGAAGGCCCCGGCCCGCTGGTGACCCTGATGGCGGAGGCCGCCGGCTCGTTTCCGATCCCGGTCGTGATCGTGCCGGGCGACCTCTCGGATGCCGATATCGACGCGCTGTCCTAGGCTTAAGTGATTAATGCAGCTCTGGAACCGGAGCTCTGCGCCCTTGATCCGTGCGTTCGCCGTCGCCATCTGCTAAGGGAACCTCACGCGCCGGCCTTGAACCGGCGACGCCGGAGATATCAGATGTTCATTCAGACCGAAGCCACCCCCAATCCCGCCACCCTCAAGTTCATTCCGGGCCGCACCGTGCTCGACACCGGCACGATGGAGTTCGCCAACCCCGAAGCTGCGGCGCGTTCGCCGCTGGCGACACGGCTGTTCGGCGTGCCCGGCGTCACCGGCGTGTTCTACGGCTCCGATTTCGTCACCGTGACCAAGGCGGACGGCGACTGGCAGCATCTGAAGCCCGCGATCCTTGGCGCCATCATGGAGCACTATATGTCCGGCGCGCCGTTGCTCGCCGACGGCAGTGCCGGCAATGACGAGGCGCTCGACGAGGAAGACGAATTCTTCAACGAGGCCGACGCCGAGACGGTCGCGACCATCAAGGATTTGATCGAGACGCGGGTGCGTCCGGCCGTGGCCAATGACGGCGGCGACATCACCTTCCGCGGCTTCAAGGACGGGATCGTCTATCTCAACATGAAGGGGTCCTGCGCCGGCTGCCCGTCATCGACGGCGACGCTGCAGCACGGTATCCAGAATCTGCTGAGGCATTTCGTGCCTGATGTGGTCGAAGTCCGGCCGATGTAAACTGGACCCTGAGATCCTCCATTTGTATCCTCGTATGCCCGGGTAAAAGCGCGAAGCGCGTCTTCGCGCTAGGTGTCCCGGGCATCCACGTTTTAGGGCTGCAGAAAGGCGTGGATGGCCGGGCATAGGCGAGCGGAAGCGACGCCGTCGTTTCGGACGGCTATGCCCGGCCATGACGAAGTGAACGTTGGGCTTTTTGCCCTGGACAATGCTAGCATCGTCCCATGCTGATCCTGGCTATCGATACGGCGCTCGACGCCTGCGCCGCCGCCGTGCTCGACACCGATGCGAACAAGATCGTCGCGCAGGAATCGCAGCCGATGAAGCGCGGCCACGCCGAAGCGCTGATGCCGCTGATCGCGCGGGTGATGAAAGCCTCCACCATCGCCTTTGCGGCGCTCGATCGCATCGCCGTCACCACCGGGCCCGGCAGCTTTACCGGATTGCGCGTCGGCCTTTCGGCGGCGCGCGGCATTGCGTTGGCCGCCGGCAAGCCGGTGGTGGGGCTGACCACGCTGACCGCTTACGCCGCCCCGATCGTGGCCGAGAACAACACGCAGCCGATCATCTCGGCGATCGATGCGCGGCATGACCACGTCTACTTCCAGGTCGTCGCCGGCGACGGCAGTTCGTTGATCCGGCCACTTGTTGCGCCGATCGCCGAAGCGCTCGCCGCCGCGAGATTCGGCGCGCCGCATCTGGTCGGCAACGCCGCCCAGATCCTCGCCAAGCGCTGGCCGGCGGACGCGCCGCCGCCGTTCGCGATCGATCCGAAGCCGGCGCCCGACATCGGCTGGGTGGCGTGGCTGGGCGCCGCGGTCAGTCCGGAAACAGCGCCGGCGCGGCCGTTTTATCTGCGCGCCCCCGACGCCAAGCCGCCGAAGGACCTGCTGACCACTCCCTCGCAGTTCGTTGCACCATGAGGGCATGGTTTGCCGACTGGTGGGGCGGCGGCAGCGCCGCGGTCGAGCCTGCTACCCCGCGCGATGCGGCGCGCCTGGCGCAGTTGCACGGCGCATCGTTTCACCGCGGTTGGGGCGAGGGCGAATTCGAGGTGATGCTGGCCGAGCGCAACACGCTGGTGCATCGCCTGCGGCTCGGACGCAAAATCATCGGCTTTGCGGTGTCGCGGCTGGCGGCCGATGAGGCCGAAATATTGTCGGTTGCGATCGATGCGGCCCAGCGCGGCCGCGGCCTGTCGCACGATCTGCTGCTGACGCATCTTGGCCATCTCGCCGGCCGCGGCATACGCACGGTTTTCCTCGAGGTCGAGGAAAATAACCAGCCGGCGCGACGGCTGTACGAATGGGCCGGATTTCGCGTCGTCGGCCGCCGCGAGCGCTATTACCGCCAGCCAGGCGGGGAGCAATTGAATGCGCTTCTGATGCGGCGCGACTTGTCGTAATATGCGCGCGGTGGCAAAACAGCCCTGCATCGCCCTCACCGGCTGCCCCCAAGGCTAAATACATGACCGCACTGAAATCTTCGTCCCCGCTCAAGAATACCGGTATCGAGGCGCGCTGCGCCGCGACCGGCATGCGGATGACCGAGCAGCGCCGCGTCATCGCGCGCGTGCTGGCGGATTCGGTCGATCACCCCGACGTCGAGGAGCTCTACCGGCGCTGCGTCGCAGTCGACGACAAGATCTCGATTTCGACCGTGTACCGGACCGTCAAGCTGTTCGAGGACGCCGGGATCATCGAGCGCCACGATTTTCGCGAGGGCCGCGCGCGCTACGAGCAGATGCCCGAGAGCCACCACGATCATCTGATCAATCTGCGCGACGGCAAGGTGATCGAGTTCACCTCCGAAGAGATCGAAAAACTGCAGGCCGAGATCGCGCGCAAGCTCGGCTACAAGCTGGTCGACCACCGGCTGGAATTGTATTGCGTGCCGCTGGACGACGACAAATCCTGATCGCGTGCAGAACTTGAACGCGCGTTTCGACCTCATCATCTTCGATTGCGATGGCGTGCTGGTCGACAGCGAGGTCATCTCCTGCCGCGCGCATGCGGAAACCCTGACGCGTCACGGCTATTCGATCACGCCGGATCAGGTGTTCGATCGCTTCCTCGGCCGCTCGATGCGGCAGGCCACTGCGGAAGTCGAAGCGGAAATGGGCCGCAGCCTGCCGGGCGACTTCCAGAACCAGGTCTATGCCGAACTGTTCCGGTTGTTTGCGGAATCGCTGCAGGCGACACCCCATATCGAGGCCGCGCTGGCCGCGATCGCGCTACCCACATGCGTCGCGTCGAGCGGCCCGCCGGAGAAGATCTCAGCCAGTCTCAACCGGGTCGGATTATACGGCCGGTTCGCGCCGCATATTTTCTCCGCCGTGCAGGTGCGCCACGGCAAGCCGGCGCCGGACCTGTTCCTGTTCGCCGCCAGTCAGATGAACGTCCCGCCGGCGCGCTGTCTCGTGATCGAGGATAGCGTGGCCGGCGTCACCGCCGCACTGGCGGCCGGGATGGCTGTGCTCGGCTATCACGGTGGCAGCCATTGCCGTCCGGACACCGCCGCGACGCTTCGGGCCGCCGGCGCCGCCATCACCTTCGACGATATGCGGCAATTGCCTGATCTGATCGAGCGGACCGGGGCCAATTAGACCCGGAATCGCGACCCTATGGCGCTGGATTTCCGGCGGTTTAGGCTATATTTGACAGCCAGCGCCGCATTGGCGCCATTCCAGCCCCGCATTCAGGTTCCATGAAGCCGCCGCGCAAGCTGCATATCAAGTCCTATGGCTGCCAGATGAACGTCTACGATGCGCAACGCATGGTGGACACGCTGGCGCCGGAAGGCTTTGTCGAGACCGCCAGCGTCGACGATGCGGATCTGGTGATCCTCAACACCTGCCACATTCGCGAAAAGGCCTCCGAGAAGGTCTATTCCGAACTCGGGCGGCTGCGCGTCGTCAAGGATGACGCCGCGCGCCAGGGCCGCGAGATGAAGATCGCGGTGGCCGGCTGCGTCGCGCAGGCCGAGGGCGAAGAGATCATCCGCCGCGCGCCGACCGTCGATGTCGTGGTCGGTCCGCAGAGCTATCACCATCTGCCGCAGCTGTTGGCCCGCGCGCAGGCCCACGGCCGCGCGCTGGAGACCGAATTTCCGGTCGAGGACAAATTTGGTTTCCTGGCCCCGCCAAAGCCGGCGGCAATTCGCGCGCGCGGCATCTCGTCCTTTGTCACCGTGCAGGAAGGCTGCGACAAGTTCTGCACCTTCTGCGTGGTGCCGTATACGCGCGGATCGGAAGTGTCGCGCCCGGTGGCAAGGATCATCGACGACGTGATGCGGCTGACCGATAATGGCGTGCGCGAAATCACCCTGATCGGGCAGAACGTCAACGCCTATCACGGCGAGGGCCCGGACGGCCGGGCCTGGCCGCTTGGCCGGCTGCTGCAGCGGCTGGCCGAAATTCCCGGCATCGTACGGCTGCGCTACTCGACCAGCCACCCCCGCGATGTCGATGATTCGCTGATCGAGGCCCATCGCGACCTCGCCGCGCTGATGCCGTTCGTCCATCTGCCGGTGCAATCCGGCTCCGACCGGATTCTTGGCGCCATGAACCGCAAGCATACCGCCCGTGATTATCGCGAAGTCATCGACCGATTTCGTGCTGTGCGGCAAGATATTGCTTTTTCATCGGATTTTATCGTCGGCTTCCCCGGGGAAACCGAGGAAGAATTCGCCGCCACCCTCGCGCTTGTCATGCAAATCGGATACGCTGGCGCTTATTCGTTCAAATATTCGCCCCGGCCGGGCACGCCGGCGGCGGACATGCGGGAGACGGTGTCAGCGGCAGAGATGGACGAGCGATTGGTGCGGCTACAGGATCTGATCGACCGCCAGCAATCGGCCTTCAACAAGGCCATGATTGGCAACACCGTCGATGTGCTGTTCGAACGCGCGGCCCGTAACCCCGGCCAGATCGTCGGCCGTACCGCCTGGCTGCAGCCCGCGCATGTGATGGCGTCACCTGACATCATCGGACAAGTGCTGCCGGTCACGATCGAAAGCCTCGAACGCTACAGCCTGCTCGGCGAACTCGCAGTTGCCGCCGCGCCGCCGGCGCCATCGCCTCTTTTACCAATGACCACGGGAGCCTGAACCCTTGCCCAAAAGCGCATCGGATTCATCTTCACTCGCTCCCAGCCGCAAATTTGACCGCGACATGCAAACTCCACCGGAAACCCAGGTCGTCATCGACTTCGACGACAACCGTGCCGCATCGGCGCTGGTCGGGCCTTACGGGCAGAATCTGGCGCTGATCGAGCGCCGGCTCGGCGTCGTCGTCGATTCGCGCGGCAATCACATCTCGATCGCCGGCTCGCGCGACGGCTGCGACGCGGCGCGGCGCGTGCTGGAATCGCTCTATTCACAGGCCACCCAGGGCCACGATCTGGCGCAGGGCGACGTCGAAGGCGCTATCCGCGCCGTGATCGCGCAGGGCTCGCTGTTCGAATTCGACCCCAAGAACGCCAAAACCTCGTTCGAGACCATCAATCTGCGCAAGCGCCCGGTGCGGGCGCGCACCGCCGCCCAGGATTCCTACATCCGCGCGCTGAAGCGCCATGAGCTCGTGTTCGGCGTCGGCCCGGCGGGCACCGGCAAGACCTGGCTCGCGGTGGCGCACGCCGCGCAATTGTTCGAGCGCAAGGAAGTCGATCGCATCATCCTGTCGCGTCCCGCGGTCGAAGCCGGCGAACGGCTCGGCTTCCTGCCCGGCGATTTGCGCGAGAAGGTCGATCCTTATCTGCGCCCGATCTACGACGCGTTGTACGACCTGATGGATTCGCGGATCGTGGAGCGGGCGCTGCAGACCGGCGAGATCGAGATCGCGCCGCTGGCCTTCATGCGCGGCCGCACGCTGACCAATGCCGTCATCATCCTGGACGAGGCGCAGAACACCACCTCGATGCAGATGAAGATGTTCCTGACCCGGCTCGGCGAGAACAGCCGCATGATCATCACCGGCGATCCCTCCCAGGTCGACCTGCCGCACGGCCAGACCTCCGGATTGGCGGAAGCCGCAAAACTGCTCGACGGCGTTGAAGGCATCGCGCAGGTGAAATTCACCGCCGAGGACGTGATTCGCCATGAACTGGTGGCGCGGATCGTCGCCGCTTACGAAGGATTGCCGCAGAAGCCGGCAACCCGCCGCTCTTGATGACAAAAGCTTCGGCCGCGGACCTGCGGCGCGCAGGTTCCGGCCGCAACCCAATTGCTGGAACGCAAACCGCTGGAACGCAAACCTCTGGACCTATCGTGTCTTCCGTTCTCCCCCTCACCGAAGTCCTCGTCGTCGCCGACTGCTGGCAGACCGAGCCCGACGCCGAAGCAGTGATCCATCGCGCCATCAGCGCTGCGGCCGAGATCGCCGATGCCGGAATCGGTGACGCCGAGCTCGCGGTCATGCTGACCGACGATTCCGGCATCCGCACCCTGAACAGCAATTGGCGCGGCATCGACAAGCCGACCAACGTGTTGTCGTTTCCGGCGCTGCAGCCGACCGGTGCGGGCGCACCCGAGGATGCGCCGCGCATGCTCGGCGATATCGCCATCGCCTTCGAGACGACGCGCAAGGAGGCCGATGACGAACAAAAGCCGTTCGATCATCATCTGAGCCATCTCGCGGTCCACGGATTCCTGCATTTGATCGGTTACGATCACGAAAAGGACGATGACGCCGAAGCCATGGAAAGTCTCGAACAGGAGATTCTCGCGCAGCTCGGCATTCCCGATCCCTATGCGGACCGGGAGCGGATGGACTGAAATGCCGGACTCCGATCCGATCCATGACAACCCGCGCAATACCCGCAACCTGCCCGCCGTGGTGCAGGAAGGCGAGGTGTTGCGCCCGACCGCCGAAAACTGGCTGACGCGGGCGATCCGCACCCTGTTCGGCTGGAAGCCGGGATCGGTCCGCGACGATTTACAGGTCGTGCTCGACGCCTCGCAACCCGACGAAGTCGGCTTTTCGGCGATCGAGCGCACCATGCTGCGCAATATCCTCGGCCTGCACGAACGGCGGATCGCCGACGTGATGGTGCATCGAGCCGACATCGTCGCGGTCAAGCGCGACATTCCGCTCGGTGAATTGATGAGCCTGTTCGAAAGTGCGGCGCATTCGCGCCTTGTCGTCTACAACGAAACCCTCGACGATCCCGAAGGCATCGTTCACATCCGCGACTTGCTGGCGTTCATGACCGCGCGGGCGCGGGTCGGCGAACCCGGCAAAACCAGGCGCAAAAAACCGTTCCCGGCCGGGCTCGATTTGCGCGCCGTCGATCTGGCGCTGCCGCTTACCGACGCCAACATCATCCGCAAGCTGCTCTATGTGCCGCCGTCGATGCGGGCGATCGATTTGCTGGCGCAGATGCAGGCCTCGCGGATCCACCTGGCGCTGGTGGTCGACGAATATGGCGGCACCGACGGGCTGGTCTCGATCGAGGACATCGTCGAACAGATCGTCGGCGAGATCGACGATGAGCATGACAGCGACGAGCCGCCGGCGATCGTGCGGCAGGCCGACAATTCCTTCATCGCGGACGCCCGCGCCAGCCTCGACGACGCCCGCTCGGTGATCGGCGAGGATTTCATCACCGGCGAAGCCAGCGACGAGGTCGCCACCCTTGGCGGCTATCTGGTGTCGCAGGTCGGCCGCCTGCCGGTGCGCGGCGAGGTCATTTCGGGCCCCGGCCAGTTCGAGATCGAAGTGCTCGATGCCGATCCGAGAAGGGTCAAGCGCCTGCGCATCGCCATCCGCAAGGAACGTCCGGCGGCGCGCACGCAGCGAGAGAGCCGCCGCCGCGAAGCTTCCCCCGACGGCACCACGCCGCAGGCCAATGACAACGCGCCGCCGTCCGGCGATGGAGCCGGTTCGCAGTGAAGTCCGCCAGCAAACTCCGCACCGCCGGTCTTTCGATCATCCTGGCCTGGGGATGGAAGCGCGCGGCGCTGGCGCTGGTCGCCGGCGCATTGTCGGCGCTGGCGATGGCGCCGTTCAATGCCTGGCCGGTGCTGTTCGTGACCTTTCCGGTCGCGGTCTGGCTGATCGACGGCGCCGCGGCCGGGCGCTGGCGCGGCGTGCCGGCGGCGGCGATGACGGGCTTCTGGTTCGGGCTCGGCTATTTCGTGCCCGGGCTTTACTGGATCGGCTACGCCTTCGTGGTCGACGCCCAGACCTTTGCCTGGCTGATGCCGTTCGCGGTGCTGGGCCTGCCGGCCTATCTCGCTCTGTTCACCGCATTCGGCTTCGCGCTCGCGCGCCTGCTGTGGACCCGGGACGCATCGCGCGTGCTTGCGCTCGCGATCAGCCTGACGATCGCAGAATGGCTGCGCGGCCATGTGCTGACGGGATTTCCGTGGAATGCATTCGGCTACGCGCTGTCGGAGCCACTGGCGCTGGCGCAGACCGCCTCGCTGATCGGGCTGTGGGGCATGACGTTCCTGACCGTTGCGATCTTCGCGAGCCCGGCGGTTTTGATCGACGGCAGTTCGCGCGGACGAAAGCCCTGGATCGCGCCGGTGACGGCGCTATCGCTGCTCGTCGCGATGGGGATTTTCGGCGCCGTCCGCCTGACGCTGCTGCCGACAGCGATGACCAACGTCAAGCTGCGCATCATGCAGCCCAATCTGCAGCAGGACGTCCGCTTCAATTACTCCGCCAAGGCGGACGTGATGCAAAAATACCTGACGCTGTCCGACCGCGCGTCCGGACCCCAATCCACCGGCGTGCGCGATGCGCACATCCTGATCTGGCCGGAATCGGCCTTCCCGTTCTTCCTGACGCGCGAGGCCGACGCGATGGCGCAGATCGCCGATCTGCTGCCCAAGGGCACCGTGCTGATCACCGGCTCGGTGCGCGCGCCTGACGTGCCACCCGGCGTCCGCATAACGCGCGCTTATAACTCTATTTACATTATTGACCATGATGGCAGCGTGCTGTCGGTCTACGACAAATTGCATCTGGTGCCGTTCGGCGAATATCTGCCGTTCCAGGACTTGATGGAAAAGCTCGGCTTCGTGCAACTGACGAAAGTTCAGGGTGGATTTATTCCCGGCACGCGGCGCCGCCCCCTGGAAATTCCGGACGCGCCGCGCGTGCTGCCCTTGATCTGCTACGAAGCGATTTTTCCCGGCAATCTTTCGGCGCGCGACGATCGCCCCGGCTGGATCGTCAACCTGACCAATGACGGCTGGTTTGGAATTTCGACGGGCCCGTATCAGCATCTGCAGCAGGCGCGCCTGCGCGCGATCGAAGAAGGGCTGCCTGTTGTTCGTGCAGCCAACACCGGTATTTCCGCGGTCATCGATCCGGAGGGACGTATTGTCGCACGGCTCGATCTCGGCATCGAGGGTGTGTTGGATGCCAGTCTGCCGGCCGCAATTCCGCCAACGGTCTATGCACGTATCGGCGACATTCCGGCTGCCACAATTGTGGTTGCCGCTTTGTTGCTTGTCATCCGGCGCAGGATTTCGCGGCGAAATTCCTGACACCGGCATATTCTGGAATGATGCTGGTGCGAAAATTCCGGCATGCGCGAATCCACGGGTTGACAGACTGACCGTGTACTTCGCATTCTACGGTTCCAATCAAGAACAGAAGCCCTGTCAGTTCATTGCTCATCCGCATGCTTCCCGATCCTCCGAGCAGGATTTGACGATACTGGCGCCTGAGGCATACTTCGCTTTCGTCCTGCCTCATCCTCTGGGCGCCCCCTAGGAGTGTTGGAGATGTCCACCAAAGCGCCCAACCCTGTTGACAAATATGTCGGCAGCCGTGTCCGCATGCGACGCATCATGCTGGGCATGAGCCAGGAAAAACTTGGCGAAGCGTTGGGCCTCACCTTCCAGCAGGTTCAGAAGTACGAAAAGGGCACCAATCGGGTCGGTGCCAGCCGCCTTCAGCAAATTTCAGAAATATTGCGAGTGCCGGTTTCCTTTCTGTTCGATGGCGGACCGAGCGGCGTCAACAGCGATGGCTTCAGCGAGGGCACCTCGCCGGCCTATGTTTCCGATTTTCTCGCAACCTCCGAGGGCCTGGCCCTGACGCGCGCCTTCACGCGCATCACCGACGCCAAGCTCCGACGCAGCATTGTCGAATTGGTCGAGCAGGTCGCCGCCCGCGAAGGGCCCGACAAGCGCTGAAACCGGCCATCATCCCCTGACGCAGCAATTGACGCGCCGGCGGGCGCGGGCGCATGAATTCTTTTTAGGCAAGATGCACCGATGACAGCCAAGTCAGACAATCCCTTCGATTCCGGATCGATCCTCGATGGCATCCGCCGCTGGGTCGAGATCGAGACGCCGACCGAAGCACCCGAACAGGTCAACAAGCTCGCGGACCTCGTCGCGCAAGGCTATCGCGACCTGCCCGCGACCGTCGAACGGATCGCGGGCAAAAGCGGATGCGGCGACCATCTCGTCGCGCGGTCGGCGTGGGGCCAGAACGAGCCGGGAATCCTGGTGTTGAGCCACCTCGATACGGTCCATCCGATGGGATTCATCGAACGGCTGCCGTTCAAGGTCGAGGGCGACACAGCGTTCGGTCCCGGCATCTACGACATGAAGGGCGGCGCCTATCTCGCCTACCACGCCTTTCGGCAGCTTTGCGCCAATGGCGCGCGCTCGCCGCTCGGCGTCACCCAGCTCTACGTCTCCGACGAAGAAATCGGCAGCCCGACTTCGCGGGCGCTGATCGAAGCCGAGGGACGAAGAGCGAAATATGTGCTGGTAACCGAACCGGCGCGCGACGGCGGAAAGATCGTCACCGGACGCAAGGGTGTCGGCCGCTTCGAGGTTTTCATCAGGGGCGTGCCTTCGCATGCCGGCACGCGGCCGAAGGACGGCCGCAGCGCCATCCGCGAACTCGGCAATGTGATCCAGGCGCTGGAGGCGATGAACGACCTCAAGCGCGGCATCACCGTCAATGTCGGCGTGGTCAGGGGTGGCACCAGGCCCAACGTGATTGCGGAGGAGGCCTATGCCGAGGTCGACATGCGCGTGCCGACCATTGCCGATTCCGACGAACTGGTACCGAAAATCCTTGGCCTGAAATCACGCACCGACGGCGTCAGCGTCAAGGTGACGGGCGAACTGAACCGACCGCCCTACGAAAAAGGCAATGCCGGTGCTGCGCTCTACGAGCACGCCAAAACGCTCGCGGCCGAGATCGGTTTCGACCTGGTGGATACCGCGACCGGCGGCGGCTCCGACGGCAATTTCACCGCACCGCATACCGCGACCCTCGACGGCCTCGGCGTCGACGGCAAGGGTGCGCACACCCATTACGAACAGATGTACATTTCGTCGATCGAGCCGCGGGCCCGGCTACTGCATCGGCTGTACCAGACGCTGCGATGAGCGTCGCAAGCCGCGACCCCTTCGATCCCGACGCGCTGTCCAACGATGGCGCGACCGCGCATGGGCAGGGTTCATTCTTCGGCCGGCGCAAGGGGCACAAGCTACGCTCGCATCAGGCCGATCTGATCGAAAATTTGCTTCCGCATCTGGCGCTCGATATCGGCGCGGCCGCGCCGAACAGTCTTTGCGATCTCTACGATGACGGAATTGAGGATGTCAGGCTCGAAATCGGATTCGGCGGCGGCGAGCATTTGATCGCCGAAGCGCTGGCGTTTCCCGCGATCGGGTTCATCGGCTGCGAGCCCTACGTCAACGGCATGGCCAAGATCCTGACCCAGATCGAGGCCGCCAATATCCAAAACATCCGGCTCTACGCCGGCGACGCCGCGGAACTGGTCGCATGGGCGACGCCGCGGTCGATGGCGCGGATCGACCTGATCCATCCCGATCCCTGGCCGAAGCGGCGGCACTGGAAGCGGCGCTTTGTGCAGGACGCGACGGTGGCTGCCATGGCGCGCATCATCAGGCCGCAAGGCGAATTTCGTTTCGTCAGCGACATCGACGATTACTGCGCCTGGACGCTGGCGCATCTAATGCGCTCGCCGGATTTTTCGTGGACGGCGGAACGCGCCGCGGATTGGCACTTGCCCTGGCCCGGCTACACCATGACGCGCTACGGACGCAAAGCCGAGCGCGAGGGCCGCAAGGCCGCATATCTGCGGTTTCGGAGAGTTGGATAACTCTTTCAGCCGTCATTGCGAGGAGCGTAGCGACGAAGCAATCCATTCTTCCTTTACGCCGAACGATGGATTGCTTCGCTTCGCTCGCAATGACGAGGTAGCCATCAACCCGGCGGACGGAGCTTCCAGAAGCTGACGACGCGCTCGACGGTCGATGGCATCAGGCGCGCGAAATTCACGCGCGCGCTTTCGATGTCGGCCGGTGACGCCACCCGGCTCGGGCCGAGCCGAAGCAGGATCAGCGCGCGCACGGTCGCCCATTCGAGGCCGACCGCCTTGCCGGCGATCAGGATCGGATCGTAGCGGTCGCCGGCAATCAGGCGATCCAGCGTCGCGATTTTCACGCCGGTCATGGCCGAGAGCGTCGCAACCGATTCCTCGTATTTGTAGGCTTTGGCAAAGCCGAGCAGCGCGCTCTCATTCAGTTCGCCGGCCTGGTGCAGCGCCAGCACCGCACGTTGCGCCGGCGCGAAATCGCGCTGGCTCACGACGAGCTCGGTGAGGCCGGAGATTTCGCTCATCGCGTGCTTGATCGCCGATTGCCGTGCGGGCTTGACCACATCGAACAGACGGCGGCGGACCACGTCGATCGAACCGGACAGAAGATCCTTCAATTGGTCGGCCGACAGATCGTCGCGCTGGCCGACCGCCAGCGTCAGCACGCCGTCCTGGCCGGCGCGCTTGATCAGCGTCGAATAGCCCGACGTCGAGAACCGCGCGCCTGCATTTCCGGCGGCGCGCCGCACCACATCGCGATCGCCGCGACGCACGATGACGTCGGTGAGATCGGGTGAAAGTGCCGGACGCTCCGACATCGCCAGCAGATGGCCCTGGCCCTTCGCCGCCGCGATTTCGATCAGCATCTTTTCATCGATGACGGAGAGCGGCGCAGCAACGGGCCTGCGATCGCGATTTCGTCCTCATGCGCGAGTTGTCCGACGAGGCCGCGCGGCGCGTTGGCCAGCTGCGACAGCCGCTCCGCCAGATCGGCGCGCGCGGCGAATTCGGCGTGCGGGACCAGACTGGTCAGGACACCATCAAACAGATCGACGTGATCGGCGCGGAAGGTCGCGGCGCCCTGCAAAAAAAGTTCGCTGATCCGGCGCGCAGCGTCGGCGCGTCGTTTGGGGTCGCCGCCCCGGACGATTTCATCGAGTTCCGGGGATCAGCGTGGTCGCTGCTGTCATAAATCTACCTAAACCGGCCGTATTGGCCGGTTTTGCGGCAATCTAGGCGGGGTTAGTGAATGAAGGGTTAGGTTTGCCAGCCTTCGGATGTAACGTAAATCGCCGTTAACGGGCTCCCGGGCCTTGCCGGATTGCGGCAAAACCGCTATATCCCCGGCAACTTATGGTTCTCATACGATCGCGTATTGAGAGTGGGCCCCACCGGACCCGCTCTTTTTTATTACCTGAACGAGCCTTGCCCGAACGGGCGGCAGGCCCGGCTCAGGGAACCGGCCGGATCGCGGTGATGGCCCGGCTTCAACCCATGCAAGTAAGACGCTTTTGACACTGGATATGACCGATCCGACTGCTGGTTCCGTGGACATAGAGCTGCTTGCCGAGCCCCGTCTCGTCGTCGAGCCGGGCTTGGCCGCGCGCGTGTCGGCGGTTGCCGGCCCGGTGTTGCAGGGGATGGGCTACCGGCTAGTGCGGATCAAGATTTCAGCGGAAGCCGGCTGCACGGTCCAGATCATGGCGGAACGGCCCGACGGAACCATGCAGATCGAGGATTGCGAGGCGATTTCGCGGGCGCTGTCGCCGGTGCTCGACGTCGCCGACCCGATCGAAAAGGCCTACCGGCTGGAGATCTCGTCGCCGGGTATCGACCGGCCGCTGGTGCGGCGGTCGGATTTCGAGCGCTATGCCGGCCATCTCGTCAAAATCGAGATGGCGGTCGCCCATCAGGGCCGCAAGCGGTTCCGCGGCATTCTCGCAAGTGTCGAGGGCAATGCGGTGCGGATCCATCGCGATGACCCCCGCGCGGACGACGAGCCCGATGTGCTGCTGGTGATGGAGGACATCGCCGATGCGCGCCTGGTGCTGACCGACGAGCTGGTCGCCGAGTTGATGCGGCGCGGCAAGGCCGCCGAGCGCGAGCTCAAGCAGAATCTCGGGCTGGCGCCGCCGCCCCCTGCGCATGCCAAGAAGAGCGACCCGGCGAAGAGCAACAAGCCGAAGCCGAAATTGCCGAAGAAGCCGTTGCCGAAGAACACCAAGAAACACCGCCTCGCCGCGCAAGGATTGCCCGGCGGCGAATTCGATCCCAGCGAAGGAGACTGAGCCATGGCAGCTGTCAGCGCCAACAAACTTGAACTGCTGCAGATCGCGGACGCGGTCGCCCGCGAAAAGTCGATCGACCGCGGCATCGTGATCGCGGCGATGGAAGACGCCATCGCCAAGGCGGCTCGCGCCCGTTACGGCAGCGAGACCGATGTTCACGCCGAAATCGACGCCAAGAAGGGCGAACTCCGGCTGTCGCGCCACATGCTGGTGGTCGAATTGGTCGAGAACTCGTCGAACCAGATTTCGCTGGCGGACGCCCAGCGGGCCAATCCAGGCGCTCAGGTCGGCGACACCATCGCCGATACGCTGCCGCCGCTGGAATATGGCCGCATCGCCGCGCAATCGGCCAAGCAGGTGATCGTGCAGAAGGTGCGCGAGGCCGAGCGCGACCGGCAATACCAGGAATTCAAGGACCGCATCGGCGACATCGTCAACGGCATCGTCAAGCGCGTCGAATATGGCAGCGTGATCGTCGATCTCGGCCGCGGCGAAGCCATCGTGCGCCGCGACGAGATGCTGCCGCGCGAGGTGTTCCGCAACGGCGACCGCGTCCGCGCCTATATTTTCGACGTCCGTCGCGAGACCCGCGGGCCGCAGATCTTCCTCTCCCGCACCCATCCGCAATTCATGGCCAAACTGTTCGCACAGGAAGTGCCAGAGATCTATGACGGCATCGTCGAGATCAAGGCGGTCGCCCGCGATCCCGGCTCGCGCGCGAAAATCGGCGTGATTTCAAGGGATTCCTCGGTCGATCCGGTCGGCGCCTGCGTCGGCATGCGCGGCTCGCGCGTGCAGGCCGTGGTCAACGAATTGCAGGGCGAGAAGATCGACATCATCCCGTGGTCGCCCGATATCGCGACCTTTGTCGTCAACGCGCTGGCGCCCGCCGAAGTCGCCAAGGTCGTGATCGACGAAGAGCGCGAGCGGATCGAGGTGGTGGTGCCCGACACCAACAACCAGTTGTCGCTGGCGATCGGCCGCAGGGGACAGAACGTGCGCCTCGCCTCGCAGCTGACCGGCTGGGACATCGACATCCTCACCGAGCAGGAAGAATCCGAACGCCGCCAGGCCGATTTCGAGAACTCGACGCGGGTGTTCATGGAAGCGCTCAATGTCGACGAAGTGGTCGGCCAATTGCTGGCGTCGGAAGGTTTTACGTCGGTCGAGGAACTCGCGCTGGTCGACATCAAGGAACTGGCCGGCATCGAGGGTTTTGACGACGAAACCGCCAACGAACTGCAGACCCGGGCCAAAGAATACCTGGAACAGCTCGAAACCGAGCTGGAAAACAAACGCAAGGAGCTCGGTGTGGAAGACGCTTTGAAGACGGTGCCCGGCGTGACCTCGAAAATGCTGGTGAAGTTCGGCGAGAACGACATCAAGAGCGTCGAGGATCTGGCCGGGTGCGCCACCGACGATCTGGTCGGCTGGACCGAGCGCAAGGAAGGCGGCGAGCCGACCAAGCATCCCGGCATTCTCGACGCCAACGACATCTCGCGCGACGACGCCGAGCGCATGATCATGCAGGCCCGCGTCATCGCCGGCTGGATCACCGAGGCCGACCTTGCAAAACAGTCCGAGGCGGCGGAAGCCCCCGAAGACCTGACGGCGTAAGGAGATGCCCCGCGCATGCTTGCCGTGGCTGACCCCGATCTCGACAATGGACCGCGGACCGACAGGTCCGCGACCATGCGGATGTGCGCGGTCACCCGCGAGGTGCGCCCAATCGACGAACTGATCCGGTTCGTCGTCGCCCCCAGTGGCGAGGTGATCCCGGATTTGAAGCGGAAACTGCCCGGCCGCGGCCTCTGGGTTTCCGCGTCGCGGAAAGCCGTTGCGGAAGCGGTGCGGCGTCACCAGTTTAGCAAGGGTTTCAAGCGCGACGTCCGCGCCGCGCCGAGCCTCGCCGCAGACACCGAAATTTTGCTGATTCGCAGCGTCACCGAGGCGCTGGCCATGGCCGCCAAGGCCGGTCAGGTGGTCTCCGGTTTCAGCAAGGTCGAGGGCGCCCTCGAGCAAGAGGCCGCCCGGGCCCTGATCCACGCTTCCGACGGCGCGGCCGACGGAATCCGCAAATTGGACGCGATCGTCCGGCAAAAATCCGGAAATAGCGCTGAATCGCCGGATTTTCCGATCGTCAATGTTTTGACGTCGGCAGAATTGGATTTGGCACTGGGCCGGTCAAATGTGATACATGCTGCCCTGCTCGCGGGCCCGGCGAGCAAGACGTTCCTGTCGCGCTGCCAGATCCTGGTCCGATACCGGATGGCCGATGACGACAAGACCGCCGATGTGGCCAGAAATTCTGACTAACAAGATCTGACTAACAAGACTTGCCTCAATGACTGTGCGGATACGCACACCGCAACAAGATTAGGACTGCTGAATGGTTGATACCAAAACGCCTGGCGACAAGACTTTGAGTGTCCCGACCAAGACCTTGACGCTCAAGCCGCGCGTCGAGACGGGCACCGTACGCCAGAGCTTCAGCCATGGCCGGACCAAACAGGTCGTGGTCGAAAAGCGCGGCAAGCGCCGCGTGGGCGGCGATGGTCCCGTGACCGAAACCCATGCGCCCGAGCCGATCGTCGCCAAGGCGCCGCCGCCGAAAGCCCCGATGGCCCGCCCGGCGGCTCCGGCCGCGCCGCGTGGCGGTTCGGGCGTGGTGCTGCGCACCCTGACCGAGGATGAGCGTTCCGCGCGCGCCAGTGCGCTGGCCGACGCCAAGGTCCGCGACATCGAGGAACGGCGGCTGGCGGAAGAAGAAGCCAAGCGCCGCTCTAGCAAGGAAGGCATCGAGCAGGCCGAACGCGAGGCCGCCGAAGCGCGCCGCAAGGCCGAGGAGGACCGTCACCGGCTGGAAGAGGAAGCCAAGCGCAAGGCCGAACTCGAGGCCAAGAAACGCTTTGGCGAAGCCGAGGCCAAGACCGCGACCGCCACAACCACGACAACCGCCGGGGCTCGCCCCGCGGCCCGCCCGGCCACAACGGCGGCAACGCCGCCTGCTCGCGCGCCCGGTGTCGCCGCCGACGCCTCCGACGAGGATGAAGGCCCGCGCCAGATTCGCCGCGGTCCTGGCGGCGCGATGCGCCCGGCGGTACCGCCGAAGACGACCCAGAAGCCCGGCCCGCAAAAGGAACGCGGCCGCCTGACGCTGGTCACAGCACTCAATGCCGATGACGTGCGCGAGCGTTCGATCGCCTCGTTCCGCCGCCGCACCCAGCGCCTGAAGGGCCACGCCGCCAACGAGCCGAAGGAAAAGCTGATCCGCGAAGTCGTGATCCCGGAAGCCATCAACATCCAGGAACTCGCCAACCGCATGTCGGAACGCGCGGTCGACGTCATCCGCCTGTTGATGAAGCAGGGCGCGATGCACAAGATCACCGACGTGATCGATGCCGACACCGCGCAGCTGATCGCAGAGGAAATGGGCCACACCGTCAAGCGCGTGGCCGCCTCCGACGTCGAAGAAGGCCTGTTCGATTCGGTCGACGACTCCGGCGATACCGAGCCGCGGTCGCCGGTCGTGACCGTGATGGGCCATGTCGATCACGGCAAGACCTCGCTGCTCGACGCGCTCCGCCACGCCAATGTGGTCTCCGGCGAAGCCGGCGGTATCACCCAGCATATCGGCGCCTATCAGGTGACCTCGCCGGAAAGCGGCAAGAAGATCACCTTCATCGACACTCCCGGTCACGCCGCGTTCACCGCGATGCGCGCCCGCGGCGCCAAGGTCACCGACATCGTGATCCTGGTGGTCGCCGCCGATGACGGCGTCATGCCGCAGACCATCGAGGCGATCAACCACGCCAAGGCGGCGAAGGTTCCGATGATCATCGCGATCAACAAGATCGACAAGCCCGACGCCAAGGCGGAGCGCGTGCGCACCGAATTGCTGCAGCACGAGGTTCAGGTCGAATCGTTCGGCGGCGACGTCGTCGACGTCGAGGTGTCCGCCAAGAACAAGACCAATCTCGACAAGCTGCTGGAAATGATCGCGCTGCAGGCCGAATTGCTCGACCTCAAGACCAATGCGTCACGACCCGCCGAAGGCACCGTGATCGAGGCCAAGCTCGATCGCGGCCGCGGCCCGGTCGCCACCGTGCTGGTGCAGCGTGGCACGCTGCGCGTCGGCGATATCATCGTGGCCGGCGCCGAAATGGGCCGCGTCCGCGCCCTCATCAACGACCAGGGCGAGACCATCGACGAAGCCGGCCCCTCGGTGCCGGTCGAAGTGCTCGGCTTCAACGGTCCGCCGGAAGCCGGCGATCGTCTGGCCGTGGTCGAGAACGAAGCCCGCGCCCGTCAAGTCACGAGCTATCGCGCCCACCAGAAGCGCGAAAACGCCGCCGCCTCGATTTCCGGCATGCGCGGTTCGCTCGAGCAGATGATGTCGCAGCTCAAGACCTCGGGCCGCAAGGATTTCCCGCTGATCGTGAAAGCCGACGTGCAGGGTTCGCTGGAAGCCATTCTCGGCTCGCTGGAAAAGCTCGGCACCGACGAAGTCGCCGCGCGCATCCTGCATGCCGGCGTCGGCGGCATTTCGGAATCCGACGTCACGCTGGCGGAAGGTTTCAATGCCGCCATCATCGGCTTCTCGGTCCGCGCCAACAAGGAAGCGGCGGCCGCGGCCAAGCGCAACGGCATCGAGATCCGCTATTACAACATCATCTACGATCTCGTCGACGACATCAAAAAGGCGATGTCCGGCCTGCTCGCGCCGACGCTGCGCGAAACCATGCTGGGCAATGCGCAGATCCTGGAAGTGTTCAACATTTCCAAGGTCGGCAAGGTCGCCGGCTGCCGCGTCACCGACGGCACCGTGGAACGCGGCGCCAATGTCCGCCTCATTCGCGACAACGTCGTCGTGCATGAGGGCAAGCTCTCGACACTGAAGCGCTTCAAGGACGAAGTGAAGGAAGTGCAGTCCGGCCAGGAGTGCGGCATGGCGTTCGAGAATTACGGCGACATGCGTGTCGGCGACGTTATCGAGTGTTATCGCGTAGAGACCATCCAGCGCTCCCTGTAAGTCCAAGTCTTACAAGCGCATGGATTTTTTATAACTGAGAATGCGGCGTCATGGCCGGACTCGTTCCGGTCATCCCTGCTTACCTGATTGAACAAGAAAGACGGCGATCCGCGCGATATGCGCGGACGCTTTGATTTTGAGAGACCGCAATGCCCCGCCATCACCAGAAAAGTTCCGCCCCCGGCGGCTCGCAACGTCAATTGCGCGTCGGCGAGACCGTGCGCCACGCGGTTGCCGATATTCTGTCGCAAGGTAGCGTCCACGATCCCGATCTCGAAGGCCACATCATCACCGTTCCCGAGGTGCGAATGTCGCCAGACCTGAAGCTCGCAACGGTTTACGTGATGCCGCTCGGCGGACGCGACACCGACGTCGTGATCGCAGCCCTCGAGCGCAACAAGAAGTATTTGCGCGGCGAGATCGCACATCGCGTTAACCTGAAATTTTCTCCTGATATCCGCTTCCGCGTCGACGAGCGATTCGATGAAGCGGAACGAATAGAGAAATTACTGCGAACACCTGCGGTGCAGAAAGACCTCGCACCCGATTCGGACGACAAGTGATGATCGTGACCACCGCCAACAGCGTGATCGAGCAACCGAACGCTGAATTGAGCGACGCGCAAATAAATATTTTTCAGGAGCCGCGCAGCGACGAGCCGCAGCGGCGCGCCAACAACGATCCGCGCCAGAAGCAGCCGCGGCCAAACAATCAGCCGCGCCGCGACAAGCGCGACGTCCATGGCTGGGTCGTGCTCGACAAGCCGATCGGCATGACCTCGACCCATGCGGTTGCGGTGTTGAAGCGGCTGTTTTCGGCGAAGCGCGCCGGGCACGCCGGCACCCTCGATCCGCTCGCCTCCGGCGGCCTGCCGATCGCGCTCGGCGAGGCCACCAAGACGGTCCCGTTCGTGATGGACGGCCGCAAGCGCTATCGCTTCACGGTCGCCTGGGGCGAGGAACGCGATACCGACGACACCGAAGGCAAGGTGACCCGGACCAGCGATGTCAGGCCCACCGCGGAAGCGATCCGGGACCTGCTGCCGCGATTCACCGGCCTGATCGAGCAGATCCCGCCGCAATATTCGGCGATCAAGGTCCAGGGCGAGCGGGCCTACGATCTGGCGCGCGACGGCGAGACCGTGGAGCTGAAGCCGCGGCCGGTCGAGATTCACCAGTTAACCCTTGTAGAACATGGAGATAACGGTCAATCCGTGTTCGAGGCCGAGTGCGGGAAAGGTACCTATGTACGGGCGCTGGCCCGCGATATCGGCCGGATTTTAGGCTGTTTCGGCCATATTTGCGCGTTGCGGCGGACCCTGGTCGGTCCGTTTACCGAACAAGACATGATTCCGCTGGAACAGTTGGAGGCTTTGTGCAATAGAGCCGCGTCGGGCGAGGGCAGCCTCGCCGACGCGCTATTGCCCGTTGAGACCGCGCTGGACGACATCCCGGCACTGGCCGTCACACGGGCTGATGCGGCAAGGCTCCATAGGGGCCAGGCCGTTTTGTTGCGCGGACGGGATGCGCCCAATAGTAGCGGCACAGTCTATGTCACGGTGGCAGGCCGGCTTCTGGCCCTCGCCGAAATTGGCAATGGCGAACTCATCCCCAAGCGCGTGTTCAACCTGACCGGACTGACTGCCAGTTCGGCTCGCAACAATGGAAGTGTTTGACGATGTCGATTACCGCAGAACGCAAAGCGGAAGTCATCAAGACGAATGCCAACAAGGCCGGCGACACCGGCTCGCCCGAGGTTCAGGTCGCGATCCTGTCGGAACGCATCAACAACCTCACCGGACATTTCAAGTCGCACGTGAAGGACAATCATTCACGCCGCGGTCTTTTGAAAATGGTCGCAACGCGCCGTTCCCTGCTCGATTACATCAAGCGGAAGGACGAGGCGCGTTACAAGGCCTTGCTCGAAAAGCATAACATTCGTCGCTAAGTCCCTGTTCACGCGCGCTTCTGGCGCGCGTTTTCGCATGATTTTCCGGGAAAGCCGGACTTTCGATTTTCGAAAGACGATCATGTGCAAGAGCACGGTTAAAGGGAAAGCGAATACCGCCTTTCCGCACAGATCGCGCTCAAACATCAACGTCCAGCAGCAATCCGGCCGCTGGGCATAACGGGCAAGGTGCCCGTACGACCGAGAGGATGGCCGCCATCCGAAATATAAAGACCATGGCAGGATCGCCGGATGCTGATCTCGTATTGCGATCAGCGTCCCGCAATCTTGCGCATGGTCTTTGTGTTTCACAGCGTCCGTTCTTTCGTGAACCCATGAAAGAAGACCACAATGTTTAATGCTCATTCAGTCGAGATCGACTGGGGTGGACGTCCCCTCAAGCTTGAAACCGGCAAGATCGCCCGTCAGGCCGACGGCGCCGTTCTCGCCACCTATGGCGAGACCATCGTGCTCGCCACCGTCGTCGCCGCGAAAAATCCGCGCGAAGGCGTCGACTTCCTGCCGCTGACCGTCGACTACCAGGAAAAGACCTACGCTGCCGGCCGCATTCCCGGCGGCTATTTCAAGCGCGAAGGACGTCCGACCGAAAAGGAGACGCTGGTCTCCCGCCTGATCGACCGCCCGATCCGTCCGCTGTTCGTCGACGGCTGGCGCAACGAAACCCAGGTGATCGTGACCGTGCTGTCGCACGACATGGAAAACGATCCCGATATCGTCGCCCTGGTCGCCGCCTCCGCGGCGCTGACGATTTCCGGCGCGCCCTTCAAGGGCCCGATCGGTGCCGCCCGCGTCGGCTTCGCCAACGACGAATACGTGCTCAACCCGACGCTCGACGAAATGCTCGAGACCCAGCTTGATCTGGTCGTCGCCGGCACCGCCGACGCCGTGCTGATGGTGGAATCGGAAGCCAAGGAACTCAACGAAGACATCATGCTCGGCGCCGTGATGTTCGGCCACCGCCACTTCCAGCCGGTGATCAAGGCGATCATCGAACTGGCCGAGAAGGCCGCCAAGGAGCCGCGCGAAGTCAAGGTCGTCGACGAAAGCGCGCTCGAGAAGGAAATGCTCGGCATCATCGAGACGGAGTTGCGCGCTGCCTACGCGATCCCGGTCAAGCAGGACCGCTATGCGGCGGTCGGCAAGGCCAAGGAAAAGGTGATGGCGCACTACTTCCCGGAAGGGCAGGAGCCGAAATACGACAAGCTGCGCGTCGCCGGCGTGTTCAAGGAAGTCGAATCCAAGATCGTACGCTGGAACATCCTCGATACCGGCAAGCGCATCGACGGCCGCGACGCCAAGACCGTACGCAACATCGTCGCCGAAGTCGGCGTGCTGCCGCGCGCCCACGGCTCGGCGCTGTTCACCCGCGGTGAAACCCAGGCGATGGTCGTGACCACGCTCGGCACCGGCGAAGACGAGCAGTATATCGACGCGCTGTCGGGAACCTACAAAGAGACGTTCCTGCTGCACTACAACTTCCCTCCCTACTCGGTCGGTGAAACCGGTCGTCTCGGCGGCACCAAGCGGCGCGAAATCGGCCACGGCAAGCTCGCCTGGCGCGCGATCCACCCGGTCCTGCCGCCGCACCACGAATTCCCCTACACGGTGCGCGTGGTCTCGGAGATCACCGAGTCGAACGGCTCGTCGTCGATGGCTTCGGTCTGCGGCGCATCGCTGGCGCTGATGGATGCCGGCGTTCCCCTGAAGCGGCCGACCGCGGGTATCGCGATGGGCCTGATCCTGGAAGGCACGCGCTTTGCGGTTCTGTCCGACATCCTCGGCGACGAGGATCATCTCGGCGACATGGACTTCAAGGTCGCCGGCACCGACCAGGGCATCACCTCGCTGCAGATGGACATCAAGATCGAGGGCATCACCGAGGAGATCATGAAGGTCGCCCTCGGCCAGGCCAAGGATGGCCGTATCCACATCCTCGGCGAAATGTCCAAGGCGCTGACCAATGCCCGCGCCGAGCTCGGCGAATACGCGCCGCGCATCGAGACCTTCAAGATCGCCACCGACAAGATCCGTGAAGTGATCGGCACCGGCGGCAAGGTGATCCGCGAGATCGTCGAGAAGACCGGCGCCAAGGTCAACATCGAGGACGACGGCACCGTCAAGGTCGCCTCCAACGATGGCGAGGCGATGAAGGCCGCGATCAAGTGGATCAAGTCGATCGCCTCCGATCCGGAGATCGGCCAGATTTACGAAGGCACCGTGGTCAAGGTGATGGAGTTCGGCGCGTTCGTGAACTTCTTCGGCGCCAAGGACGGCCTCGTCCACATCAGCCAGCTCGCTTCGGCGCGCGTGCAGAAGACCTCCGACGTCGTCAAGGAAGGCGACAAGGTCAAGGTCAAGCTGCTCGGCTTCGACGATCGCGGCAAGACGCGTTTGTCGATGAAGGTGGTCGATCAGGCCACCGGCGAGGACCTCGAGGCCAAGCAGAAGGCCGCCGAAGCCTCGGCGCCGCGCGAAGCAGCCGGCGAGTAAGTTTCGCTGCAGCCAGAAACAACGAAGGGCGGCCGAAAGGCCGCCCTTTTTGTTTACCGTCATTGCAAGGAGCGCAGCGACGAAGCAATCCACTCTTCCTTTGTGGTTCCGTGGATTGCTTCGCGGAGCCTGTCATCGGGCGCGCATTCGCGCGACCCGTTGGCTCGCAATGACGCGGCAGATTGCGGGGGCTTTTTCTTTTGCCCTGCCGCTCATATAGATGTCATCGCTCTCGAAAACGGGTGATCACGCCATGCCCCCGCCAACCATTCGCCCCGCCCGCGCCGACGAATATGACGAGGTCGCCCGCGTCTGGATGAACAGCTGGGTTTCGACCGGGCTCGAAGACGCCAGCAATTTCCTTCTGGCGAAACTGCGGGCGCGGGTGCCGCAGGAGATCGAAAAGGGCTGGAGCCTCTATGTCGCCGACGACAACGGGACGCTCGCCGCCATGCTGGCCCTGCATCCGGGCGACCGCTATCTCGACCAGCTGTTCGTCGCGCCGGAATATCAGGGCCAGAATCTCGGGCGGCAATTGCTGGCGTTCACGCGAGACCATCTGAGCGATGAAATCTGGCTGCGCTGCGTGCGCGAAAACGAAAAGGCCTGGCGCTGGTACGAGCGCGAAGGCTTTGTGTTCGAGAAGGAAGAGGTCGAGCCGATGACAGGATTTATCATGAAATATTATCGATGGAGGAAGGGAGAGAGCCCGCGATAGCGGACAGGCGCAAAACATCTTGCAGATGTATTTGGCTCAATTTAGCTAGACGCATCCTTTGACGGCCGACCGTTCATCCTCCGGGGGTTCTTATGTTCCGTGTCTTGGTGCTGGCGTGTGCATCGTTCTGCCTGACGGCATCTGCATGGGCGCAAACCCCACCCGCGCCGGGCGCAGCGGCACCGCAGACGGCGACGCCGCCCAAGCCGGCCGCCAAGAAGGCCGCGCCGAAAGCCAGGACCAGCGCGAAGCCGTCCGGACCTGCGGACGGCGGGCCCTGTCAGATCGGTGTCATCGCGGTCAATAGTAACCAGTTCGCGATCCAGAAGGTTGGTCTAACCATATTGGGCAATGAATTGACGCAAGTTCCCGTTGACGGCTGGGGTCTCGATGATGTGGTGGTCACGCGGGTTCGCAGCGCGGCAGCCATCTCCGGCGTGCGAAAGATCGCTTACACGAAAGAAGACCTCCAACGCGCCAAGTCGGATTCGTTCTTCCATAACGTCAATGCCGAGTGGAAAGACTTTGTGCGGCAGGTTGCTGCGGGCGCCAATTGTCAACGCTATGTCCTGGTGACCAATTCGAGCAGTCAATTCGCCAGCACCAACCAAACGGTGGAAGGTTTGGGTATCGTCTTCTGGGGCAATCTCATCAAGAAGCGCACCTATCTGTTCGCCCTCACGCACATCCGGGTATTTGACGGCCAGACTTTCGATCTTATTAAAGAGGCCAACTCAGCCGGCGACGACGTATCGCTGGGAGCCATCCTCGTGGGGGACAATTTGATTCGCGGGCCCAACCGGGTCGTCGACGAAACGTCATTTCCCGCCGCGCCAACGGAAGCCGTTAACAGCCCGGCATTGCGCGAGGGCGTGCGCGCGCTGCTGACGGCGAGCCTCGACAAGACACTTCCGGCCATGCTCAGACCATCAGCAAAGGAACCGCCACAATGATGCAACTCTACTGGTCGCCCCGTTCCCGTTCCTTCTCTTCGCTGTGGCTGTTCGAAGAGACCGGGCAGCCCTATGAGCGCGTGCTGACCGACATCTCCACCGGCGCGCAGAAGAAGATCGAATATCTCGCGATCAATCCGATGGGCAAGGTGCCGGCGCTGAAGGATGGCGAAGCCACGCTGGCCGAAGCCGCCGCGATCGCGGCCTATGTCGCCGAACGCTATCCCGAAGCGAAACTTGCGCCGCCGCTCGGCGATCCCCTGCGCGCCAAATATCTGTACTGGCTGTTCTTCGGCCCCGGCTGCATTGAGCCCGCAATGGTGCAGCTTGCCACCAAGATCGAGATGAATCCGGTCGCGGCCGGCTGGGGCGACGCGCAGCGGGTGATCGACGTGCTCGATGTCGCCCTGAGCAAGGGACCGTGGATTCTCGGCGAAAATTTTTCGGCCGCCGATATCGTGATCGGCTCGGGACTGAATTTCGCGGTGCGGCTGTTCAAGATGATCCCGGCGCGGCCGTCGTTCGACGCCTACATCGCGCGCTGCATGGAGCGCCCGGCGTTCCAGCGCGCGGAAAAGATCGCGGCGGGGTGAGGCCCATCCTCCACCCGTCTGGCCTGAAAGGGTCGTTTCCCGAGTGGCTTAATCCGGAACGACGCGGGGATCCACGTCCTGTGAGTAGTCGACGCCGTCGATACCAAATCCGAACAGGCGAAGGAACTGGCTCCGGTATTCTGGAAGGTCCGCCAGTTCGCCGAGCGTTTCCGTGGAAAGGAGAGGCCATCGTCGCGACACCTCCGCCTGGACTTCAGGCGAAAGCTCCCAGTCGTCGACTCGAATGCGCTGGTCTTCATCGACTTCGACACCCGCGCCAAGGCGCGTGCGGAACAGGCGATCGATCTGCTCGATGCATCCCTCGTGGAGCCCGAGTTGCTTCATGACCTTGAACAGCACCGTCCCATAGAGCGGCACCACCGGGATGGCTGAACTCGCCTGGGTGACCACGGCCTTAAGCGCCACCACGCGGGCAGCGTCCTGGCCGAGCCGGCCGCGGATTTCTTCCGCCTTGCGGTCGAGATCGACTTTGGCGCGACCCAAAGTGCCTTTCCAGTAGATAGGCCAGGTCAATTCGCTGCCGATATAGGTGTAGTTGAGCGTCCGGAAGCCCGGCGCCAGGACGCCGGCGTCGGCGAGTTGGTCGATCCAGCGCTTCCAGTCATCGCCGCCCATCACCGCCACCGTGGCGGTCGCTTCATCCTCGCTCGCCGGCGCAATGGTCGTCTCGTAGACCTCGCCGGTCTCAGTGTTGAGAGTCTTGATCTCGACGGGAGCGCCGAGTGGCTTGATCGCCGAGCGATAGGTCTTGCCGGTGTCCGGGTCGGTCCGGACCGGAGCGGCCATGCTGTAGACCAGCATGTCCAGCTGTCCGAACTTTTCGCGCACACGTTCGATGAAGGTTTTCTTCAAGTCGTTGGCGAAGGCGTCGCCCTCGAGCGTGAGGGGAGAACGTCCGATCCTCTCGGCCTCGATCTCAAATGCGCGGTTGTTGTACCAGCCGGCGCTGCCCGTTCTGCTTGCCGAAGGCTCGCGCTCCAACGACACGCCGATCGTTTCTGCGCCCCCGGCGAAGGTCGCAACGATGCGGCTCGCGAGGCCGTAACCGGTCGAACACCCCAGCACGGCGACGCGCTTGGGGCACCCCGGAATAGGCCCCTGGCGGAGGACATAAGCGATCTGTTCGCGGACATTTCTGGCGCAGCCGACAGGATGTGCCGTCGTGCAGATGAAGCCTCGCACGCGCGGTTCGATAATCATGCCCACCCCGTTTCGGATCGCTGCAAAGAGCCCACCCGCCGCCTGCCTGTCTCTTGCCGCGAGCGAGAAGAAAAAACTACGTCACGCATCCATCCGCTTGAACACCAGCGTGGCGTTGGTGCCGCCGAAGCCGAAGGAATTCGACAGCACGGTGCCGAGCTTGGCGTTGTCGATGCGCTTGCGCACGATCGGCATGTCGGCAAACACCGGATCGAGTTCGGTGATGTTGGCGCTCTCGCAGACAAATCCATTGTTCATCATCAGCAGCGAATAGATCGCTTCCTGCACGCCGGTGGCGCCGAGCGAATGGCCGGTCAGCGCCTTGGTCGCCGATATCGGCGGGCATTTATCGCCGGTGCCGAACACTTTCCGGATCGCCTCGATTTCCGGCGGATCGCCGGCCGGCGTCGACGTCGCATGCGGGTTGATGTAGTCGATCGGCGTCTTCACATGCTCCATCGCCATGCGCATGCAGCGCTCGGCGCCCTCACCCGACGGTGCTACCATGTCGTAGCCATCGGAGGTGGCGCCGTAGCCGATGATTTCGCCGTAAATGCGCGCGCCGCGCGCCTTGGCGTGTTCGAGCTCTTCCACCACGACGACGCCGGCGCCGCCGGCGATCACAAAGCCGTCGCGGCTGATGTCGTAGGGGCGCGAGGCGGTTGCCGGGGTGGCGTTGTATTTCGAGGACATCGCGCCCATGGCGTCGAACAGCACCGACAACGACCAGTCGAGTTCCTCGCAGCCGCCGGCGAAGATGACGTCCTGCTTGCCGATCTGGATCGTCTCATAGGCATTGCCGATGCAATGGTTCGAGGTCGCGCAGGCCGACGAGATCGAATAGTTCACGCCCTTGATCTTGAACCAGGTGGCGAGCGTCGCCGACGCGGTCGACGACATCGCTTTCGGCACCGCAAAAGGTCCGACACGTTTGGGTCCCTTGGTGCGTGTGATGTCGGCGGCTTCAACGATGGTACGCGCGGATGGTCCGCCCGAGCCCATGATGATGCCGGTGCGGACGTTGGAAACGTCCGCAGGCTCCAGACCGGAATCCTGGATCGCCTGCTCCATCGCGATGTGATTCCAAGCCGCGCCCTCGCCGAGGAACCGCATCGCGCGCCGATCGATCACGTCCGCCGGATTGAGCGTCGGCGCACCCTGCACCTGCGAACGGAAGCCGAGCTCGGCGTATTTTTCCGCGCGGGTAATCCCGGACTTCGCCTCGTGAAGGCTCGCCAGTACTTCCTGGGTGTTATTTCCGATGGACGAGACGATGCCCATCCCCGTGATGACAACCCGCCTCATGATCGCCTCGCCCTGCCGTTATGTTTTCGTTGGTGTGTGTTTAGCGTGATGGTCTGGTTCAAGCCGGGGTGCTGCCCTGCTTCAGGAGCCCAACCCTCAGGTCCTTGGCGCGATAGATAATCTCACCATCGGCCGAAAGCCAGCCGTCGGCGATGCCCAGCCAGAGCTTTAGGCGCATCACGCGCTTGATATCGATGTTGTACACAATCTTGCGAACGTTCGGCATCACCTGGCCGGCAAGCTTCAGCTCGCCGAGGCCGAGCGCCCGGCCGCGGCCCTCGCCGCCGGTCCACCCAAGATAAAAGCCGACCATCTGCCAGAGCGCGTCGAGGCCGAGACAGCCCGGCATCACCGGATCGTTCTTGAAATGGCAGCCGAAGAACCAGAGATCCGGGTTCACGTCGAGTTCGGCGCGAACGATGCCCTTGCCGTATTCGCCGCCGGTTTCGGAAATTTCGGTGATGCGATCGAACATCAGCATCGGTGGCAAGGGCAATTGAGCATTGCCGGGGCCAAACAGCTCGCCGCGGCCGCACGCCAGCAAATCCTCATATTCATAACCGCCGCGCCGATTCAGCATCGTCTTCCGCCTCTCTTAGATACCCCGATGGAGCGCTTCGAACGAACCGGACCTGTTTCCCACGGGAACACCGGTTTCCCGTCAATGGGCGCTACTATTGGGTGCTATCGGCAATCGCCTCTGCCGAAATCGCATATGTGGTCCGCGCGCTCTGTAACATAGGCCTCCGCAGCCGGCAAAGCACCGGAAAGTGGCAGATCGCCGCGTCCCCAGCGGGTTCCTCCCCAGTCCTGGGCGCGTTCTAGTTGCGAAAAACTTGCATCTACCTGGTTTCCTTTCTATATTTCGGCAAGAATGTTGCCCAGATTAGAGCGTGCGGTACCCAAAGTAGACATGAACAACCAAATCACGGTTTTGAGCGATGACGCCACCGATCCGGCCGCCCGCGGTTCCGGACATCAGCCGGCGCTGACCGGCTGTCCTTGGCACGACGTCAATGAAATGCTGCAGGCCGCAGGCCTCCGGCCAACCCGTCAGCGCATGGCGCTGGGCTGGCTGTTGTTCGGCAAGGGCGCGCGGCATCTGACCGCCGAAATGCTCTACGAGGAAGCCACGCTGGCCAAGGTTCCGGTGTCGCTCGCCACGGTCTACAACACCCTGAACCAGCTCACCGATGCCGGCCTGCTGCGCCAGGTCAGCGTTGACGGCACCAAGACCTATTTCGACACCAACGTGTCAGCGCATCACCACTTCTATCTCGAAAACAACCACGAGCTGGTCGACATTCCCGATCCGCACCTCATGCTCTCGAAGATGCCCGAAGTGCCTGAAGGCTACGAGATCGCCCGCGTCGACATGGTCGTGCGGCTGCGCAAGAAGCGCTGAGCTTTTTCCGTTAAGTTGAGGTCGTCATCCCCGGACGAACGCATTTGCGTTCGCTCGGGAGGTGCGCTCTGCGGCGCAATTGCGCCGCTGGCTTGCACGCCTCGAAGGATGAGCCACACCCACCTTGCCTCCACCCTTCGAGGCTCGCCGAAGACGGCTCGCACCTCAGGGTGACGTCCGCGTGGCCTCAATCCACCTTCTCGTCGGCATAGACGCCCCACAGCCGCTGCTGTTCGATCCAGCCGTCAAAGCCGTCGCCGGTGACGCGGCACCAGCCGGCCGAGCATTTCTTGACCTGGGCCACGACGCCGGCCTGCAGCCGCGCAGCAACAGCACTACCCGGATCGGCGTGGTCGTAGAGCGGCGCGAGATCGTCCTTGGTCTTCATGGTGACCACCGCAGTGCGGCGGCCCGACAGCAGCGAATGATAGACCCAGCCTTCGGCGCCTTCGGAATCGCGCACCCGGCGCCAGTTCTCGAACTCGGCGGTGATTTCGACCGGCAGGCCCGAACGGGTGTAGACCCAGGCGACGTCATTGTCCTTGGTCGGGCCGGCCCTGACATTCACATGATCGGATTTCAGGCTGACGTAACGCGGCACCGGCAGTCCGCTGGTGGTGGAGGCCGAATCCTTGGCCGAAAGTCCCGTGCTGACTGACGCGCCAAGCCAGCACCCCGCCAGCACCGCGACCAAACAGAAACGCCCCAACGCCATCAACTCGTCTCCTGCCGAGAAACCCTCAACCCGAATTCTTCGGGTTGAAACCGTCTGCTAACGCCTGAAACCCCAGACCCCTGTGCCCGCCACCATCGCGCCTCGGCTTCCGTTCCCGAGGGGTTCTTGTCTTGGCCCGGCCTTCTGCTAGAGAGGACGGAACGATTGAGAACCAGAACGGCCAGGTTTTTCCTCGAACGCTCTCCTGGATATCCGGGACAAGTCTCGGGGAACCCAAGAAAACGTCCGAGAAGATGACCGAGGAAACCACCAAGTAACGCCTGGACGCGCGGCAATCGCAGTGTCGAACAACCGGGTTAATGAGGTCTGAACGGCGAGGCCGTTGACAAGCTAAAGCTTGGCGCGCGAGGACTCCATAAGGACTGGCTTCATGAGAGCAGGACATGTCGGTTAAGAAAAAGCCTCTCGTTGTCGTCACCCGCAAGCTGCCGGACTCGATCGAGACCCGGATGCGCGAGCTGTTCGACGCCAGGCTCAATCTCGACGATACGCCGATGACGCAGGAGCAGATCGCGCAGGCGGTTTGCAGCGCCGATGTGCTGGTGCCGACCGTCACTGACGAGATCACCGAAGAAATTCTGAAAGCGCCCGACTGCAAGATCAAGATGATCGCCAATTTTGGCAACGGCGTCGACAATATCGACGTTACCGCAGCCCATGCGCGCGGCATCACCGTGACCAACACGCCAAAGGTGTTGACCGAAGACACCGCCGACATGACCATGGCGCTGATCCTTGCGGTGCCGCGGCGGCTGATCGAGGGCGCTTCGATCCTGACCGAAGGCAAGAACTGGCCGGGCTGGTCGCCGACCTGGATGCTCGGCCATCGCATCGGCGGCAAGCGCCTCGGCATCATCGGCATGGGCCGCATCGGCCAAGCGGTGGCGCGCCGCGCGCATGCGTTCGGCCTGCAGATTCATTATCACAACCGCCGCCCGGTAGCGCCGCGCATCGCCGAAGAACTCGGCGCGACCTATTGGGAAAGCCTCGACCAGATGCTGGCGCGGATGGACATCATTTCGGTGAACTGCCCGCACACGCCGGCGACGTTCCACCTGTTGTCGGCGCGGCGGCTGAAGCTGATCCGGAAAGAGGCCTACATCGTCAACACTTCGCGCGGCGAAGTGATCGATGAAGACACCCTGACCAAGCTGATCGAAGCGGGCGAAATCGGCGGCGCCGGCCTCGACGTGTTCGAGAACGAGCCCGCGGTCAGCCCAAAACTGGTGCGGCTGGCGCGCGCCGGCAAGGTGACGCTGCTGCCGCATATGGGCTCGGCCACCATCGAAGGCCGCGTCGAGATGGGCGAGAAGGTGATCATCAACATCCGCACCTTCCTCGACAACCACAAGCCGCCGGATCGCGTGCTGCCCAGCATGCTGTAGGCCCTCGTCGGCTTACATGTCCTGGACGCGGTGCAGCGTGAAACGCTGCTCCGCAGAGGCGGGACCTATGCCTGGGCGACCCCGGATCAGCAGCGCACCGCTAATGCGCTGCGCAGTATCCGGGGAACGCCTCGCTCTTACTGATGCCCGCTCAAATCGGTGATGCTAACCACATCCCCATTAAGCGGGTTTTGCGGATCGCGCGCATAGCGCAGGGTCTCGAACCGCATCGCGCGGGCGTCGACCATCAGCAATCGCCCGACCAGGCTCTCGCCAAAGCCGACGATTTCGCGGATCGCCTCCAGCGCCATCATCGATCCCAGCATGCCAGCCAGCGCGCCCATCACGCCGGCCTCGGCGCAGGCCGGCACCGTGCCCGGCGGCGGCGGTTCGGGAAACAGGCAGCGATAGGTCGGATTGAACTGGCCTTCGGCATTTCGCTCATGAGCGCGAATCGTGGTCAGCGAGCCGTCGAACTGGCCAAGCGCGGCCGTGATCAGCGGCTTGCCGGCGAGGTAACAGGCGTCCGAAACCAGATAGCGGGTTTCGAAATTGTCGGAGCCGTCGAGCACCAGGTCGTAGCCGCCGAGCAGCGCCATCGCATTGCGCGCATCGAGCCGCACCGCATGCGCCTCGAAATTCACATGCGGATTGAGCGCGTGGATCTGCAGGGCCGCGCTATCGACCTTGCGCTGTCCGATATCGGGCGTGGTGTGGATGATCTGGCGCTGCAGATTGGACAGCGAGACGATGTCGTCGTCGACCACGCCGAGCGTGCCGATGCCGGCGGCGGCAAGGTACATCAGCGCCGGCGCGCCCAATCCGCCGGCGCCGATCACCAGCACGGATGCTTCCTTCAACGCGGCCTGGCCGGGGCCGCCGACGTCGCGCAGCACGATATGGCGGGCGTAGCGTTCGAGTTCGTCAGCACTCAGCATCGTCGGATTACTTCCCATCAACCGGTTCCGTGAACCGGGGCGCAGTTGTTGCCGACCAAGCAGATGTGCTTAATTGGCCGGACGTCAATGCCTTGCGGGATTTGTCATGAGATCGGTGCTTTCAGCAACATTGATGGTTCTGGCGACGGGGGCCACCGCACAGGCGCAGCTGACACCGCCCAACACGGGAGGCGCCAAGCCAAAGGTGGTGACGACGGTGCCGGTCCGCCCCGCGCTGCAAAAGCCGGAGGAGACGGCGAATGCGATGGCGCAGGCGGAACGCCTGGCGCTGCAATCGGACCTCGCCTGGGTCGGCGAGTATAATGGCGCGATCACGGGTGACGTCAGCGAGCGCATGGTCGCCGCCATCAAGGAATTCCAGAAAGCCCGCGGCGGCAAGCCGACCGGCGTGCTCAATCCGCAGGAGCGCGGCGTCCTCGCCGACACCGCCAAACGTCGGCAGGACAGCGTCGGCTGGAAGATCGTCACCGATCCCGGCACCAGCGTGCGGCTCGGCATTCCCCAAAAACTGACGCCGCAGCAGACCAGCGACGCCAATGGCGCCAAATGGACCTCGCCCACCGGAACGATCCAGATTCAACTGGCGCGGCGCAAGGAAGCGGGCCCCACCACCGCGAAACTGGCCGAGCGGGAAAAGAAGGAGCCGGGGCGCAATATCGACTACACCGTGGTCAAGCCGGACTTCTTCGTGCTGTCCGGCCTGCAGGGCCTGAAGAAATTCTACCTGCGCGGCACATTCAAGGGCGACGAGGTCCGTATCCTTACCATCCTCTACGACCAGGCCACGGAAAATACCGTCGAGCCGGTCGTGATCGCGATGTCGAGCGCCTTCAACGCGTTTCCGAGCGGCGTGCAGGTCGCGGGGCCGCCGCCGCGCAAGACCGTGGAATATGGCACCGGCATCGTGGTCAGCGACGACGGCGCGATCGTGACCGACCGTCAGGTCACCGACGAATGCCTCGCGGTCGCGATCGGCGGCTACGGTAACGCCGACCGCGTCGCCGAGGACAAGGACCACGACCTCGCGCTGCTGCGCATCTACGGCGCGCGCGGCCTGAAGCCGCTCGACATTGCGGGCGGCGCATCGAAGACCGCGCTCGACCTCACCGGCATATCGGATCCGCAGAGCCAGGGCGGCGGCGCGGCCGTTAGCAGCGTCAAGGCGGCCGTGGCTCAAATCGGCGGCGGCAGCGATGTCGCATTGTCGCCGCCACCGGCGCTCGGCTTTTCCGGCGCGGCGGCACTCGATGCCGACGGCAAATTCGCAGGGATCGCGCTGTTGAAGCCGGTGCTGGTCGCGGGGCTTGCGAATGCCGCGCCGGCCCAGGCGACGCTGGTGTCGGCCGATACGGTGCGCGATTTCCTCAAAGCCAACGGCGTCAATGCATCGGGTGGATCGCCGGATGCAAAGGCGTCGGTGGTGCGGGTGATCTGCGTGAGGAAGTAGGGCCTTTCTTACCTCGCCCCGCTTGCGGGGAGAGGTCGGATTGCGGAGCAATCCGGGTGAGGGAGACTATCCGCGAGTCCGAGTGCGTGGAGACAGCCCCTTGTATCTACCCATTGAGCAAAATGTGCGATGGAAGCGACTGAGCGCTTTGGCCGGTGGCCACCCGCCAAAGCGCGCGGCGATGTCGCCCGATACCCCTCCGGCAACAACCGTGGGTGAGCCTGGGATCTTCGCCGTTGTCACGCACGACCGAACAGTCGCTGGATCACGATCGCACGAACAAGGCAGGTTACCGTGATAAAGATCATTTGTGGAGTGGATGTTTCGAAGGCCAGGCTCGATGCGTGCATTGAGCCCGGGGCGGTCTTCGCGAGTTTCGACAATAGTGCCGCCGGGATCGCCGAGCTGGCGGCGTTCTGCCGTCAGCATCAGGCGGGACTGGTGGTGATGGAGGCGACCGGGGGCTATGAACGCCGGGCGTTCTTGTTGTTGTGGGAGGCAGGCATGCCCTGCGCGCTGACCAATCCACGCAGCGTCCGCCGCTACGCTGAGGCGATGGGTATTCTGGAGAAGACCGACCGGCTCGACGCCGGCGTCATCGCCCGCTTCGCCCATGCCAAGAATTTGCAGCCGACGCCGGCGCCAACCCCGGCCCAGCAGCGGCTGAAGGCCCTTGTTGCAAGGCTCAGGCAGGTTACCGACGATCTCACTGTCCAGAAGCAGCGCCGCGCCAGCCTCGTCGACAATGCCGAGATGCTGGCCAGCATCGGCGAGGTGATAACCCTTCTCAAGCGGCAATCCCGCACTCTCGAGGGCGAGATCGCCTCGATGATCGACGACGATCCCCTGTGGGCGCAGCTCGCGCAAGCCTGGCGCTCGGTGAAGGGCGTTGCCGGCCGCACCGTCGCTCGCCTGATGGCAGACGTGCCGGAGATCGGCACCTACTCCAACAAGGCCATTGCCAAGCTCGCCGGCCTCGCCCCGCTCGCCGATGACAGTGGTAAGCGGCAGGGCAAACGATCGGTCCGCGGCGGTCGCGCCAGCGTTCGCTCGATCCTCTTCCTGGTCGCCGCCATCGCCGCTAAATACGACACGACCCTTGCCGCCTTCCGCGACAGATTGCTCGCCGCAGGAAAACCCAAATTGGTCGTCCGGATCGCGCTGGCCCACAAACTGCTCGTCCGCCTCAACGCAAAAGCACGCGATGCGCGTGCCCAATATGCCAATGCAACTTGACTCTTCAGATAGTCGCTCACCCCAGCCCTCTCCCCGCAAGAGCGGGGCGAGGGAGCACACCGAGCGCTCCTCACGCCAGCCCAAATCTCACACCCGCACGCGCGAGGCCGCCGGCGACGCCGATCGGCGTGCCGTCCGCGCGCCAGCAGGCCGCACCCGACATCCGGCCGTCGTCGTGAAACTGGATCCCGTTCATGCCGCCGGCGACCGTCGGCACCGCCAGCACCTTGTGACCCAGCGATGTAAGTTTGGCGCGGACACCGTCCGGCACCGCCAGTTCGACTTCGAGCGCATTGCCCTCGGTCCAGACCCTGGGCGCCTCGACCGCTTCCTGCAGGCTCATGCCGTGATCGATCAGATTGATCAGCGCCTGCAGCGCGCTTGGAAAGATCCGTTTCCCGCCGGGCAGGCCGAGCGCGTAAGCGAGCTTGCCGTCGCGCAGCGCCATCATCGGCGACATCGACGTGGTGACGCGCTTGCCCGGCGCCAGCGACAGCGCATGGCCGGGACGCGGATCATACAGGTTCATGTAATTGTTCGGCACGGTGCCGAGACCGGGGATCATGATCCTGGCGCCGAACAGATTGTTGATCGTCTGCGTGGTCGCGACCACGTTGCCAAACGCATCCGCCGCGGTCATGTGCGTGGTGTGCGCGCCTTCGAGCTGCTGCACGCCGGCGCTCCATTTCTGCGCCCGGCCCGGATCGATCACGCTGCGGCGCTCGTCAGCGTAGGCTTTCGAGGTCAGCCGCTCCACCGGCACGTTGATGAAATCAGGATCGCCGCTGGCGGCGGCGCGATCGGCAAACGCTATCTTCAAAACCTCGGCGAGATAGTGGATCGTCTCTGCGGTGCCGTAGCCGAGCCTGGCGATATCGTAGCCTTCGAGAATATTCAGCATCTGCGCGATGTGCACGCCGGATGCGGCGGGCGGCGGCGGGCCGAGGATGACCCAGCCGCGATAGTCGGCCCGAATGGGCTGACGCTCGACGGTCTTGTAGGACGTGAGGTCCTCGCGGGCGATGAAGCCGCCATTGGCCTTCATGTAGTCGACCAGGATGTCGCCGAGCGGCCCCTGATACAGCGCCGCCTCGCCATGCTGCGAGATGGTGGTCAGCGTTTCCGCATATTCCGATTGCACCACGCGCTCGCCGGCCTTCAACGGCATTCCCTTCGGCAGATAGATCGCCGAGATCGGCTTGTCCTTCAACATCTCCTCGGCGCCATCGGTGATGCATTCATGCAGATAGGGCGTTGCGGCATAGCCGCGCGCAGCGTGCTTGATCGCGGGCTGCATCACATCGGCGAGACTCATGGTGCCGAACCGTTGCAGCGTCTCGCACCAGGCTTTCAGTGAGCCGGGTACGGCGACCGCTTTCGGGCCATTCAGGTTTTCGTCGCCGACGGTGTCGAACACGTCGTGCGCCGAGCCCGGCTTCGACGTGTAGGTGTCGGACCGGACCGCAAGCGGAACGGTGCTTTGGCCATCGATGAAACGATGGCTGCCATCGGCGAGCCGGATATGCGCCATGCCGCCGCCGATGATGCCGACCATCATCGGCTCGACCACGGTCAGCGTAAACAACGTCGCGATCGCCGCATCGATGGCGTTGCCGCCGGCGGCGAGCATTTCGGCGCCCGCGGCCGAGGCCAGCGGATGATTGCTGACCACCATGCCGCGGCTGCCGGACGCCGGCTGCTTCTGACAATGGAAATGAGTGCCCGCGCGATCCCGCCAGTTACTGGTCATGTTTATCTCTCGCTCCACCGTCTCTCGTCAGCTATCGGCTTCACTTCTGGCATTTCGGACACCAGAAGGTCGAGCGGCCGTTCTGGACGAAACGGCGCACGATCCCCCCGCAACCCGCGGTCTGGCATTTTTCGCCTTCGCGGTCATAGACCTGAAACGAGTGCTGGAAATAGCCGAGTTCGCCCGAGGTCTGGCGATGATCGCTGATCGAGGAGCCGCCGGCCTTGATTGCCTGGTTCAGCACCGAATGAATTGAATTGACCAGATGTTTGGCGTGATCGGTGGGCTCACCCTTTTTGGTGGCCAGCGTCGCCGCCAGCCGGCGCGGCGACAAATGTGCGCGATAGAGCGCCTCGCAGACATAGATGTTGCCGAGCCCCGCAACCACGCGCTGATCGAGCAATGCTGCCTTGAGGCTGGTCTTCTTGTTGGTGCAGGAGCGCGCCAGCATCGCCGCATCGAATTCATTGCCGAGCGGTTCGGGGCCGAGGCCCTTCAACAACGGCTCGTCCTCCAGCGCCTTGCGGGCGATAATCTTCATGTAGCCGAAGCGGCGCGGGTCGTTGAACACGATCGCAGCGCCCGATGACATGTGAAACACGACGTGATCATGCGCGCGCGTTTCACCACGCGGATGGTGGAATTGCCCCGGCGTCTTGCTGTCGTCGCCATCCTGGACGCGAAACGAGCCGGACATGCCCAGATGCATCAGCAGCACGTCGCCCGAAGTGAGGTCCGCCATCAGATATTTGGCGCGGCGGCCGAGGCCGGTCACGGTCTGGCCCTCCAGCCGCGCGATAAAGTCTTTTTGAAAGGGAAACCGCAAATCCTTGCGCCGGGCCTCCGCCTTGACGATTTTGGACCCCTCCATGGCGGGCTGCAGGCCGCGGCGGACGGTCTCGACTTCGGGTAATTCGGGCATACCTAGTCATTCACCTTGAGGACGTGACGTGATAGCGCCATTGCGGCTGGCGCGCTATGGTCCGGCAGCGGAGTATGAGTGATGGATCGGCCGGAGCAAACCACGCATTTTGGCTTCAGGGACGTGCCCCTGGGCGATAAACAGACGCTGGTGAACGAGGTGTTTCACAGCGTGGCACAGCGCTACGACCTGATGAACGATCTGATGTCGATGGGCCTGCACCGGGTCTGGAAGGACATCATGATCAACACCCTCAATCCGCCGAAAGGCGATGCGCCGTTTGCGCTGCTCGATGTCGCCGGCGGCACCGGCGACATCGCGTTCCGCGCCGCCAGGGCGGCTGGCTCAGGCTTCCGCGCCACCGTCTGCGACATCAATTCCGACATGCTCGAGGTCGGCCGCACCCGCGCCGGGGCCCGTCATCTCGACGACCAGGTGTCGTTCGTCGAGGGCAATGCCGAGGCGCTGGCATTTTCCGACCGCGCGTTCGACGGCTATACGATCGCGTTCGGCATCCGCAACGTGCCGCAGATCGATCTGGCGCTGCGCGAGGCCTATCGCGTGCTGCGGCCCGGCAGCCGGTTCCTGTGTCTCGAATTCTCCACCGTCGACGTCCCCGGGCTGGACCGGATCTACGATTTGTTTTCGTTCAAGGTGATCCCGCCACTCGGCCGCGCCGTCACCGGCGATGCCGAATCCTATCAATATCTCGTCGAATCGATCCGGAAGTTTCCAAGGCCCAATGCCTTTGCCGAGATGATCCGCGCTGCCGGCTTTTCGCGGGTGAAGTGGGAAAGCCTCTCGGGCGGTATCGTGGCGCTGCATTCGGGCTGGCGTTTGTGATTTCTGCGACGACCCACATCGCGCGGCTGGTCCGCGCCGGCTATGTTTTCGCCCGCGAGGGCGTGTTCGGCGTGGTCGATCCGAGCCTGGTGCCGCCGCCCGGGCAGTTGGCGCTGCGGCTGGCGCGATTGATCGAACGGCCCGGCGCCAAGTCCGGTCCGCGGCTGTCGCGGGCGCTGACGCGGCTGGGCCCGGCCTATCTCAAGCTCGGACAATTCCTGGCGACCCGGCCCGACGTGGTCGGCGTCACGATGGCGCGCGATCTCGAAGCGCTGCAGGACCGGTTGCCGCCGTTCTCCCAGGAAGAAGCCGAAGCCGTCATCGCCCAGTCGCTGGAACGGCCTGTGACGCAGGCGTTTGCGAGCCTGGGACCCGCGGTCGCCGCCGCCTCGATCGCGCAGGTGCATCGCGGCGAGACCGAACGTGACGGGTTGCGCAAATCGGTCGCGGTAAAAGTGCTGCGGCCCAATGTCGCGTCGCGCTTCCGCCGCGACCTCGGCGATTTCTTCTTTGTCGCGCACAATGCCGAGGCGCATTCGGCCGAAGCGCGGCGGCTGCGGCTGGTCGAAGTCATCAACACGATGTCGCGTTCGGTCGCGATGGAGATGGACCTGCGGCTGGAAGCGGCTGCATTGTCCGAGATGGCGGAGAACACCCGCGACGATCCGGATTTTCGCGTGCCGACCGTCGACTGGGATCGCACCACGCATAACGTGCTGACGATGGAATGGATCGACGGCATTGCGCTGAACGATCACGCCCGCCTCGAGCAGTCGCAGGTCGATCTGCCCGATCTCGGCCGCAAGGTGATCCAGAGCTTTCTGCGCCACGCGCTGCGTGACGGCTTCTTTCATGCCGACATGCATCCCGGCAATCTGTTCCTCGACGAGGCCGGCCGGCTGGTGGCGGTCGATTTCGGCATCATGGGCCGGCTCGGGCTGAAGGAGCGGCGCTTCCTTGCCGAAATTCTGCTCGGCTTCATCACCCGCGACTATCGCCGCGTCGCCGAAGTTCATTTCGAGGCCGGCTATGTGCCCGGCCATCATTCGGTGGAGAATTTTGCGCAGGCGATCCGCGCCATCGGCGAGCCGATCCACAACCGCACCGCCGAGGAAATCTCGATGGCGAAGCTGCTCACACTTCTGCTCGAGGTCACCGGTCTGTTCGACATGCAGACCCGCCCCGAACTGATCCTGCTGCAGAAGACCATGGTGGTGGTCGAAGGCGTCGCGCGCGGTTTCGACCCGAAACTCGATATCTGGAAGGTCGCCGATCCCGTGGTGCGCGAATGGATCGAGCGCAATCTCGGACCGATCGGGCGCATCCAGGGCGCGATGTCCGGCGCCGGCGACCTCGGCCGGGTGCTGGCAGGCCTGCCGGCGATCGCAGCGCGTTCGGTTGCGGTGCTCGAGCATCTGGAGAAGATGGCCCGCGAAGGCGTTACACTGTCGCCGGAGACGATCGCGGCCATGGGCCGGACCGAGGGCCGCAAGAGCCGCTGGCGCACCATCGCACTGTGGATCATCGCGGTGACCTTTATCGGAATCTTGATCGCTGTCCGACAGCTTTGATTGCACTGCATGCACTTTGTGCTAGCATTGCAATCATCCGTTGATTTTGGAGGCCGCCATGGCGAGCCTGACCATCCGCAAGCTCGACGAAGGCATCAAGGCCTACCTGCGGCTCCGCTCGGCCAAGAACGGCCGCTCGGTCGAGGAAGAGGTCCGGGTGATCCTGCGCGAGTACCTGGAGGGCAGTCCGGTGCAGGCCGGCGCCTCGCTGGCTCCCGCTGAGGCTGTGTCGACCATTGTCCGGCGCGTCAGCACGGCCGGTCAGGCCCGCGTTACGCTGATCATCGGCGGCGGCATCGCCGCCTACAAGGCGCTGGACCTGATCCGGCGGCTCAAGGAGCGGCATATCGAGGTTCGCTGCGTGCTGACCAAGGCCGCGCAGCAATTCGTCACCCCGCTGGCGGCCAGCGCGCTGTCGCATGAGCGGGTCTATACCGATCTGTTCGATGCCGAGAGCGAGTTCGATGCCGGCCATATCCGGTTGGCGCGGGAGTGCGACCTGATCGTGGTGGCGCCGGCGACCGCGGACCTGATGGCGAAGATGGCGCAAGGCCATGCCGACGACCTCGCCAGCGCCGTGCTGCTGGCGGCCAACAAGCCGATCCTGCTGGCGCCGGCGATGAATCCCCTGATGTGGAACAATCCCGCCACCCGCCGCAACGTGACGCAACTGCGGCGCGACGGCGTCAGCACCGTCGGCCCCAACGCCGGCGAGATGGCCGAAGCCGGTGAAGCCGGCGTCGGCCGGATGGCGGAGCCAACCGAAATCGCGGCGGCCGCCGAACATATTTTGCGCCCGCCGCAACCGCGCCCGCTGGCCGGCAAGCGCGTGCTGATCACCGCAGGCCCCACACACGAGCCGATCGATCCGGTGCGCTACATCGCCAACCGTTCTTCCGGCAAGCAGGGTTATGCGATCGCCGCAGCGGCGCAGGCCGCCGGAGCCGATGTCGTCCTGATCTCGGGCCCGGTCGAGCTGCGCGATCCGCCCGGCGTGACTGTCATGCGCGTGGAATCTGCGCGCGACATGTTGCACCGGGTCGAGGCCGCGCTCCCGGCCGATATCGCGATCTTCGCGGCCGCGGTTGCCGACTGGCGCGTCGCCAATGAGGGCGAACAGAAACTGAAAAAAACGTCCGCCGGCATGTCGCCACTGCAGCTGGTCGAAAATCCCGACATCCTGGCGACGATTTCGAAATTACCGGAAAAGCGCCCGCCGCTGGTGATCGGATTTGCGGCCGAGACCGAACATCTGATCGACAATGCAAAAGCAAAAATCGCGCGCAAAGGCTGCGACTGGATCGTCGCCAATGACGTCTCGCCTGCGTCAGGGGTGATGGGCGGCGATCGCAACACCGTGCATCTGCTCACGCGCGAGGGTGTGGATGCCGACAACATCAGCGTTGATTCCTGGCCCGTAATGACCAAGGAGCAGGTCGCGACCGAACTGGTGGCGCGGATTGCAAAGACCGTGGAGAAAACTTCGTGAATGGAAACGTCAAGGTCGACATAAGGCAATTGCCGCACGGCGAGGGCCTGGCTCTGCCGGCCTATCAGAGCGCGGATGCCGCAGGGCTCGATTTGCTCGCGGCCGTACCCGCGGAGACGCCCCTGATCCTGCCGCCGGGAAAATACGCGATGGTGCCGACCGGTCTCACCATCGCGCTGCCAACGGGTTTTGAAGCCCAGGTACGGCCGCGCTCGGGGCTTGCCGCCAAGCACGGCGTCACCGTGCTGAATTCGCCGGGCACGGTGGATGCGGATTATCGCGGCGAGATCAACGTATTGTTGATCAACCATGGCGAGGCGCCGTTTCCGATCCGGCGCGGCGAGCGCATCGCGCAAATGGTGATCGCGCCGGTCGTGCAGGCGCAACTCGTTCCGGTGACTGCGCTTTCGGCAACTGACCGCGGCGGCGGCGGTTTTGGTTCGACCGGGCGCTGATGCCCGCAAAAAAGCGGATTCACTTTCGTCTGAATCGCGTTGTAGACAATTCACTGAGCATTTTTCCCTGCCGGGATTCGCGTTCACGGTCTGGACTCTTACCCGCGGACTCCTGAAGGGGATATTGTCATTCGATTCGTGCACGGTGAGCGCGATCAGCAAAAGTGGGTACCGGTTTTGCGTCCGATCGCGCTCTCATTATGAAAGGGCGCATGATCTTACCGCCAAACCGCTCACACTTTGGCGGATCATGCGCTGGAATACGCCGGGCTCAAGGTCGTGCGTTCTGGGGCAAATCATGTCGGGCGTAGTCGCGGCGATGCGTCGAACCCTGCTGTCGTGCACCTCACTGGCGCGCAACGGCTTGATTGCACTCGCCATGGCCGCATCGGCGGCGCTGGAACCCGCCTTTGCCGGCGATTTGCTGCTCTCGCAGGCGGTTTCGACCTGGCTCGACCTCAATCACCAGGAATTCGCGGTGCTGACGACGGCGCTGGCGCTGGTCGGCTTTTCCGTGGTGGCGGCGATCCTTTTGATGCGCACGCGCGTTCGCGCCACACAGACCGAAGTCCGTTTGCGCTCCGACATCGCCGAACTGCAAGTCCAGGCCGACCGGCTGCGCGCGCTGCTGTTCGCTGAACCCCAGGTGCTGATTTCATGGGCCGCGGGCGACAACCGCCCGCAGATCAGCGGCGACACCTCGCTGCTGATCTCGCAGGACGCCCAGCAAAACTCGCCCCAGCGTATCCTGGCCTTTGGAACCTGGCTGCCGCCGGAACCGGCGCTGCAGATGGACCACGCCGTCGATGCGCTGCGCGAGGCCGGCGAAGGCTTTCTGCTTAACCTGTCGACCTCGAACGGCCGCGCCATCGAGGCCATGGGCCGCGCCATCGGCGGCCAGGCCATTGTCCGGATTCGCGAACTCGGCGGCTTGCGCCGGGAACTCGCCGAATCGAACCTGCGCTACCGGACGCTGCAGGAAGAGACCGAGCTGCTGCGCGACTTCGCCGCGGCCGTGCCCTGGCCGATCTGGGCCAAGAGCGCCCAGGGCGACCTGCGCTATGCCAACGCCGCCTATGTGCGGGCGACCGAGGGCACCAACGTCGCGGATGCCATCCAGCGCAATCTCGAACTGCTCGAAAACGACCAGCGCGCCGAGATGAGCCGGGCGCTGAACGACAATACCAGTTTTTCCGCCCGGTTCCCGATCGTGGTCGGCGGCGAGCGGCGCATCTATGACATCCAGGCGCTGAAACTCGGCGGTGGCAGCGCCGGCATCGCAATCGACGCCAGCGAGGCGACCGCTTTGCGCGCCGCACTGGAGCGGATGGCGGAGGCGCATCGCCGCACCCTCGACCAGCTATCGTCAGGGGTTGCGGTATTCGATGCGCAGCGGCGGCTCGCCTTCTACAACGAATCCTATCGGCGCCTGTGGGGCCTCGATCAGGCGTTTCTCGATTCCAACCCCGACGATTCGAGCGTGCTCGACCGGCTGCGCGCCACCCGCAAGCTGCCGGAACAGCCGGATTTTCGGGCCTGGAAGGCGAAGCTGCACGAGGCCTATCGCGCCGTCGAATCCGAAACCTATACCTGGTTCCTGCCCGACGGCCGCGCCGTCACCGTGGTCACCACGCCAAACCTCGAAGGCGGCGTTACCTATCTGTTCGACAACGTCACCGAAAGCCTCGATCTGGCACGGCGGCTCGACGGATTGGCCCGCACCCAGCGCGAGACGCTCGACAATCTCAATGAAGCGGTCGCGGTGTTCGGCAGCAACGGCCGCGTGCAATTGTTCAATCCGGCCTTCGGCAAGATGTGGAAGCTGTCGCCCGAGGCGTTGCGCGAACAGCCGCATATCGAGACCGTGGAAAACTGGTGCAAACCGCTGTTCGACGACCCGCTGACCTGGCGGACGCTGCGCGAGGCGATTACCGCGATCGATAACCGCGCCCAGGTGGCGCTGAAGCTGGAACGCAAGGACGGCAGCGTGCTCGATTGCACGACCATGCCACTGCCCGACGGCGCCACCATGCTGACCTTCCAGGACATCTCGGACACCGAGAATGTCGAGCGCGCGCTGCGCGAGCGCAACGAAGCGCTCGAGGCCGCCGACCAGATGAAGGTGGATTTCGTCCACCACGTGTCCTACGAGCTGCGTGCACCGCTCACCACCATCATCGGCTTCGCGCATTTCCTGAGCGACCCCGCAACCGGTCCGCTGACGGCCAAGCAGGCCGAGTATCTCGACTACGTCACCAAATCGACGAATGCGCTGCTCGCGCTCACCAACAACATTCTCGACCTCGCCACCATCGACGCCGGCGCGATGAAGCTCGAACTCGGCCCGGTCAATATCGCAAAAGCCATCGAGGCCGCCGCCGAGGGCATCCAGGACCGGCTCGCCACCGATCGGATCGCGCTCACGGTCGAGATCGATCCCGAGATCGGCGAATTCATCGGCGACGAACGCCGCGTGGTGCAGGTGCTGTATAATCTTTTGGCCAACGCCGTCGGCTTCTCGCCGCACGATGCGACCGTCACCATCAGCGCCAGACGCGACGAGCACCGCGTCATTTTCACGGTGACCGATTCCGGCCCCGGTATCCCGGCGGAAGTGAAAGACAAGGTGTTCGACTGGTTCGAGAGCCATACCGATGGCTCGCGGCACCGCGGCGCCGGCCTCGGCCTCTCGCTGGTGCGCTCCTTTGTCGAGCTGCACGGCGGCAAGGTGCGGGTCGATTCGGCGGTCGGCAAAGGCACCGCGGTGACCTGCGACTTTCCGATCGACCAGAACGCACACCGCAACGCCGCCGAATGACAGAGCCCGCCACATTCTCGGTTGCGCTCGCGAACGAGACGGCGACCGCGCATTTGATGGCCGACCTCGCGCTGCTGGTCGGCGCCGGCGATGTCATCACGCTCTCGGGCGATCTCGGCGCCGGCAAGACCGCCGCCGCACGCGCGATGATCCGCTATCTCGCGGGCGACGACGCGCTGGAGGTCCCAAGCCCGACCTTCACGCTGGCGCAGAGCTACGATCTCGCGCCATTTCCACTGATCCACGCCGATCTCTACCGCATCAACGATGCGAGCGAGCTGGAAGAGATCGGGCTGTCGCCGCTGCCCGAGGGCACGCTGGCGCTGATCGAATGGCCGGAGCGCGCGGAGGGCGCGCTTCCCGACGATCGCATCGACATCGCCTTCAGCCATCGCCCGGCGTTCGGATCGACGGCGCGCGCCGCCGAAATCACCGGCTACGGCAAGGCGGCGGCGCAGGTTGCACGATTGAGCGCCCTGCGGATGTTTCTCGACGGTGCCGGCACGATCGACGCCGGACGCCTGCGCATGCCCGGCGACGCCTCGACCCGCTCCTATGCGCGGCTGGTGCGCGACGACGGCCCGGAGATCCTGATGAATTCGCCGCCGCGTCCGGATGGACCGGCGGTCTATGACGGCAAATCCTACAGCGCGGCGGTACATCTGGCCGAAGACGTCAAGCCGTTCGTTGCCATTGCGGGCGGCCTGCGCGAACGCGGCTTCTCGGCGCCGGCGATCAGGCATGCCGACCTCGATGAGGGTTTTCTGATCACCGAGGATTTCGGCAGCGACGGGGTTATCGAAGGCGATCCGCCGCGGCCGATCGCGGAGCGTTATGAGGCCGCGACCGACATGCTGGCGGCGCTCCATCGCCAGCGATTGCCCGACATCCTGCTGCTGACGCCGCAGCAAACCTACTCGATCCCGGTGTACGACATCGACGCCTGGCTGGTCGAGGTCGGGCTGATGCTCGAATGGTACATGCCCGATCGCGGCGCCGAGCCGACCTCCGAATTGCGCGCCGAGTTCGTCGCGATGTGGCGCCAGCTGCTGGCAAAGCCGGCGGCGGCGGCGAGAACCTGGGTGATGCGGGACTTCCATTCGCCCAACATCATCTGGCTCGGCGAGCGCGCCGGAATATTGCGGGTTGGAATCATCGACTTCCAGGACGCCGTGCTGGGACCGGCCGCCTACGACCTGGTATCGCTGCTGCAGGACGCGCGGATCGAGGTCCCCGAGCAACTCGAACTCGCGCTGCTGAGCCGCTACATCAAGGCGCGGCGCGTGGGCGACGAGAATTTCGATGCGGCCCACTTTGCCGAGCTTTACGCCATCATGTCGGCACAACGGAACACGCGCCTGCTCGGCACCTTTGCGCGGCTCAACCGGCGCGACGGCAAGCCGCAATATCTGCGTCACCAGCCCCGTATCTGGACCTATCTGAATCGGTCGCTGGCCCACCCGGCGCTGTCGGGCGTTCGCGAATGGTACGCCGGCAACGTCCCCCCGCCCGTCCCCTGATTCACCATTTGTTAGCCGGCCCTGCCTTAATCTGGAGCAGGCCGTGGTCCCCAAGCGAGGGACGCGGCTTCCTTGGGAGCAGGAAAACACAACCATGGCGGCTGCTGAGCGGCGCAAGGGTGAGCGCGTCACATTTGAGCGCGGCATCACTGCGCACATGATGGGCATCGACGGCACCTGGCGGCGCGACTGCGTGATGGAAGACGTCTCCGAAACTGGCGCCAAGCTCACCGTGGAAGGCTCCGTCGAGGGTCTGCACCTGAAGGAATTCTTCCTGCTGCTGTCGTCCACGGGCCTCGCCTACCGCCGCTGCGAGCTCGCCTGGGTCAATGGCGATCAGATCGGCGTCAATTTCCTGAAACAGGGCGACAAGAAGAAGAAAGCCGGCAAGCGCGGTGCCGAGCAGACCACGGAGGCTTAAATCCGTATCGCCGCCGCCATCGTCGTACGGCCGTCATGTCCGATGACTATCGCGTCACAGTCGCTGGCTCTGCCGAATCACCGTGATATGATCCCAGCGCACAGAATTAAACGGTTCGAGAAATCCCCCAAATGTCCGTCACTCCCGCAAAAGCCATGGTCCTCGCCGCCGGTCTCGGCGTGCGCATGCGCCCCCTGACTGACCATATGCCGAAACCGCTGGTCCGCGTGGCCGGCCAGCCGCTGCTCGACCATGTGCTGGACAAGCTCGCCGGCGCCGGCGTCACCGAAGCCGTGGTCAACGTGCATTACCTGCCCGACCAGATCATCGAACACGTCGCGGCCCGCACCCGGCCGCGCGTCATCATCTCCGACGAGCGCGACCTGGTGCTCGGCACCGGCGGCGCCGTGGTGAAGGCGCTGCCTCTCCTCGGTCACGCCCCGTTTTTCCACGTCAATGCCGACACCCTGTGGATCGACGGCGTGCGGCCCAATCTGGCGCGGCTCGCCGAAGCCTTCGATCCGGAACGGATGGATATCCTGTTGCTGATGGCGCCGACGACCAGCAGCATCGGCTATGCCGGCCGCGGCGATTACGGCATGCTGGCGGATGGCGCGCTGCGCAAGCGGAAGGAGCATCAGGTGGTGCCGTTCGTCTATGCGGGTGCTGCGATCATGTCGCCCTCGCTGTTTGCCGACGCGCCCGACGGCGAGTTTTCGCTGACCAAAATGTTCGACCGCGCCAATGAGCAGGAACGGCTGTTCGGCCTGCGGCTGGATGGCGTGTGGATGCACGTCGGAACCCCCGACGCGATCGAGGCCGCGGAAGAGGCTTTTCTGGAAAGCGTGGCGTAACGGCCCCTGTCGTTGCCGGGCTTGACCCGGCAATCCATCGCGCTTTCAAAAAACTCTTTTTTTGATGGATGCGCGGGTCAAGCCCGCGCATGACGAATTAAAGATCGCCGCCCAAAACCTGCCCATGCCATGATGCAGCTTGATCCCGAATCAGGAAGCCCATGCGCGTTTTCAGCGTTCCAGTCTCCGTGCCGTTCTTGCGCACCGTTGTCGCCGCGTTGGTCGATGGTCGGCTGGTCGATGGATTCGAGGCCCGCAGCAACCCTGCAAGACTGGCGCAGGCAACGCTGTATCTGCCGACGCGGCGCGCCGGCCGGCTGGCCCGTGAGATCTTTCTCGATGTGCTCGACGTCGACGCCGCGATATTGCCGCGCATCGTCGCGCTCGGCGATATCGACGAAGACGAATTGGCGTTTGCGGAAGGCTCCGAACAATATGGCGGCGCAGTGCCGCTCGAGATCCCGCCGCGCCTCGGCGAACTCGAACGCCGGCTGACGCTGGCCCATCTGGTCGCGATGTGGGCCAAGGGTCCGGTGCTGGCGCCGCTCGTGGTCGGCGGCCCGGCCTCGACGCTGGCCCTGGCCGGCGATCTGGCGCGGCTGATGGACGACATGGTCACACGCGGCGTGGCGTGGGATGCGCTCGACAAACTGGTGCCGGACCAGTTCGACAAATATTGGCAGCACTCGCTGGATTTCTTGCGCATCGCCCACAAGGCGTGGCCGGATCACCTAGAGGAAATCGGCAGGATCGAACCGGCGGCGCGGCGCGATCTCCTGATCGAGGCGGAAGCCGCGCGGCTGACGGCGCATCACGATGGTCCGGTGATCGCGGCGGGTTCGACCGGTTCGATGCCTGCCACGGCGAAATTCCTGCATGCGGTGGCTCGCCTGAAGCAGGGCGCGGTGGTGCTGCCGGAACTCGATACCGATCTCGACAATGACGCCTGGCAAACCATCGGCGGCATCCGCGACGGCCGAGGCAAATTCACCACGCCGCCGGCCTCCAACCATCCGCAATACGCCATGCAGGGACTGCTGGACCGCTTTGGGATCAAACGCGGCGACGTCGAAACCTTAGGCGAGCCGGCGCCGCTTGGACGCGAGGTGCTGGTGTCCGAGACGATGCGGCCGTCGACCGCGACCGAGCAATGGCACGAGCGGCTGGAACAGCCGGAGATAGCCGCGAAGATTTCAGGCGGCATGGCCAACCTCGCCGTCGTCGCGGCGCCCAATCCCGAGATGGAGGCGCTTGCGATTGCAGTCGCCATGCGCGAGGCGCGGCACCTCGATAAGTCAGCCGCACTGGTGACGCCGGATCGCGCGCTGGCGCGGCGAGTGATGGCGGCGCTGACCCGCTGGAATCTCGCCTTCGACGATTCCGGCGGCGACGCACTAATGGACACGCCGTCCGGCAATTTTGCGCGGCTGACCGCCGAGGCCGCCGCAAAGGGACTGGAGCCACCGACGCTGCTGGCATTGCTGAAGCATCCGTTGTTCCGGCTCGGCCGCACACATGGCGCGTTCCGGCGCGCCATCGAGGTGCTGGAAATGGCGGTCCTGCGCGGCACGCGGCCGCAACCGGGAACCGGCGGTCTCGCGCGCGACTTCGATCGCTTCCGCACCGAACTGCGAAAGCTCAACGGTGGCGAAACCTCTTCGCTGCACCGGGCCGAGCAGCGCGCCAGGCTGAGGGATGAAGAACTCGATCAAGCCCGGACGCTGATTACGGCTTTGCAGAAGGCGCTCTTGCCGCTGGAGAACCTCGGTTCATCGAAACCGTATGACTTCGCCGACCTGGCGCGATGCCATCGCGACGCGCTGGCTGCGCTGTCATCCGACCAAAATCAGGTCGCGCTGGTCTTCGAGGAAACCCAGGGATCGGCGCTGGCGGCAGCCTTCGACGATTTGCTCGGCCATGGGCGGCCGAGCGGGCTGATGGTCCAGCTCGGCGATTATCCCGACGTATTCCAGACCGCCTTTGCCAATCGCATGGTGCGGCGCCCGGAATCGGCAAACGCGCAGCTGCATATCTACGGCCAGCTCGAGGCGCGTTTGACGGAAGCCGACCGTGTGATCCTCGGCGGGCTGGTCGAGGGCGTGTGGCCGCCGGCGCCGCGGATCGATCCCTGGCTGAGCCGGCCGATGCGGCACGAACTCGGGCTCGATCTGCCGGAGCGGCGCATCGGCCTCTCCGCGCACGACTTTGCGCAACTGCTCGGCCATCACGAGGTGATCCTGACCCATTCGGCGAAGGTCGGCGGCGCGCCGGCGGTGGCCTCGCGCTTCCTGCACCGGCTGGAAGCCGTCGCAGGCGAAGATCGCTGGGATGCCGCCAGTCGCGCGGGCGAAGACTACGTTCGCTTCGCCGGCGAACTGGACCGGCCCGACAAGGTCGAACCGATCCCGCAGCCGGCGCCAAAACCGCCGCGCGCGACGCGGCCACTGAAAATGTCGGTCACCGCAATCGAGGACTGGCTGCGCGATCCCTATACGATCTACGCCAAATATATTTTGCGGCTCGATCCGCTCGATCCCGTCGACATGCCGCTGTCGGCGGCGAACCGCGGCTCGGCGATCCACGATGCACTCGGCGAATTCACCGAAACGTTCTCCGAAGCGCTGCCGGATGATCCGGTGCGGGTGCTGCGCGACATCGGTGAGAAATATTTCGCGCCGCTGATGGAGCGGCCGGAAGCTCGCGCGCTGTGGTGGCCGCGGTTTCAGCGCATCGCTTCATGGTTTGCCGATTGGGAAATCGCGCGGCGCGGCCATATCGACGCGATCAAAGCCGAAATCCAAGGCGAGATCGGAATCCCGCTCGACAATGCGCGCAGTTTCATCCTCACGGCGCGCGCCGACCGCATCGAGCGCCGTCATGACGGCCGTTTTGCCATCCTCGACTACAAGACCGGACAACCGCCGACCGGCAAGCAGGTGCGCATGGGCCTGTCGCCGCAGCTGACGCTGGAGGCGGCGATTTTACGCGAGGGCGGCTTCAAGGACATCCCGGCGGATTCCTCGGTCGGCGAACTGGTCTATGTCAGGCTCAGCGGCAACAATCCGCCCGGCGAGCAGAAAACGCTGGAGCTGAAGATCAGGCAGAGCGATACGCCGCAGGCACCCGATGAAGCCGCTGATTATGCGAGGTTGGAGCTCGAAAAACTGATCCGCAAATTCGACGACGAGGACCAGGCGTATAATTCGTTGAGCCTTTCGATGTGGACCAACCGCTACGGTTCCTACGACGACCTCGCCCGCATCAAGGAATGGTCCGCGGCCGGCGGCCTGGGGATCGAGGAATGGTAAAGGCACCGCGCGCCATTCCCGACGCCGTCCGCGCCACGCAGGCGCGCGCGTCCGATCCGGCGGCTTCCGCGTTCGTCTCCGCCAATGCCGGCTCGGGCAAGACCCATGTGCTGGTGCAGCGGGTGGTCCGCCTGCTGCTCGAAGGCGTGCCGCCGGAGAAGATTCTCTGCATCACCTTTACCAAAGCCGCCGCCGCCAACATGGCGGAACGGGTGTTTTCGATGCTCGGCCATTGGGTCACGCTCGGCGATGACGCACTCGATTTGGCGATCCGCGACGCCGGCATCGCGCATACCAGTGCAAAGCTGCGCAAAGCCGCGCGAAAACTGTTTGCCTGCGCGCTGGAGACGCCGGGCGGGCTGAAGGTGCAGACCATCCACGCGCTGTGCACCCGCCTGCTGCAGCAATTCCCGTTCGAGGCCAATGTGCCGGCGCGATTCGCCGTGCTCGACGACCGCGACCAGAACGAGATGATGGAGCGCGCCAATCTCTCCGTGCTGCTGGAGGCGTCGCGCAATCCCGACAGCGCCACGGGGCGCGCGCTGATGATGGCGATGGCGAGCGCCGCCGACGTCACCTTCAAGGACGTGGTGCGCGAGGCCTGTCTGAGCCGCGATCATTTCATGGCCTGGACCGACACCGCCGGCGGCGCCCACGCCGCAGCGGCGCAACTATCGGCCGCGCTCGGAGTTGCCGACGGCGACTATATCGAGGACGTCGAGCGCGAGATATTGGATGGACCGAACCTGCCGCGATCGCGCTGGCAAGACATCGCGCTCGTTCTCGATACCGGCAGCAAAACCGATTCCGACCAGGCCGGCAGGCTGCGTACAGCGGCGGCTCTGATCTCCAGCACGCAGGTAGACGAATATCTCGGCGTGTTCCTCACCGACGCGCGCGAGCCTCGCAAATCGGTGGTGACGAAGAAGTTTTTGGACAACAACCCCGCGATCGGACGCCTGTTCGAGTCGGAAATTCTCCGTCTCGGCCCCCTGATCGAGCGCCGCCGCGCGGTGACGACCCGCGACCGCACCGAGGCGCTCTTGCATATCGCGACCGCGGCGGCGGCGAATTACCGGCGCGAGAAGCAGGAACGCGGCCTGCTCGACTATGACGATCTGATCGACAAGACGCTTGCCATGCTGGACCGCGTCTCGTCGGGCTGGGTGCATTACAAGCTCGATCGCGGCGTCGACCACGTGCTGATCGACGAGGCGCAGGACACCAGCCCGAGGCAATGGGACATTGTCGCGCATATCATCTCCGAATTCACCGCTGGCGCCGGCACGCGCGACCGCGTGGTGCGAACGGTGTTCGCGGTCGGCGACGAAAAACAGTCGATCTTTTCGTTTCAGGGTGCCGCCCCCCGGGAATTCGATTTGCGCCGCCGGGGCCTGCAGAAGAAGTTTACCGACGCCGGGCTGAAATTCGATCCGGTATCGTTCACCTACTCGTTCCGCTCGGGGCCGGCGATCCTGCAATCGGTCGACCATGTGTTCCGTGACGAGGCGATCTACCGCAGCATTCATGCGGTCGAGAACGGCTACCCGATCCACGATTCGCTCGCCGACGCCGGCCCCGGCCTGATCGACCTCTGGGAATTGGCGGAAGCCGACGGCAAGCAGGACATCGAGGGCTGGCGCGCGCCGTTCGACGGCGTCTCCGTGACAAGTCCTGAGGTAAAGCTCGCAAAGCGCATCCAGGCCGAGATCAAGTCGCTGGTCGAAGGCGGCACGATGACCGGCAGCACCGGCGATCGTCGCCGGCTGCGCTATGGCGACGTGCTGGTGCTGGTGCGGCGGCGCGGCAATGCGTTCGACGCCGTGATCCAGGCGTTGAAGCACGCCAGTATTCCGGTGGCGGGCGCCGACCGGCTCAAGCTGACCGAACACATCGCGATCATCGATCTGATGAACCTCACCGACGCGCTGCTGCTGCCGCAGGACGACCTGGCGCTGGCGGTCGCGCTGAAAAGCCCGCTGTTCGGCCTCACCGACGACGATCTGTTCAAGCTGGCCTGGCAGCGCAAAATGCCGTTGCGCGAGGCATTGGCCGCACACGCCGCAGCGGACGGCAAGTTCAGGGATGCGCTCAACCGTCTGCAGCACTGCGAGCGCCATGGCCTGAACCAAGCGCCGTTCGCGTTCTACGCCTGGCTGCTCGGCGGCGATGGCGGCCGCGCACGAATCCTCAAGCGGTTGGGGCATGAAGCCAACGACGCGCTCGACGAATTTCTGGAGCTGGCGCTGAACTATGAGCGCAAGGCGCCGGCCTCGCTGCAGGGCTTTATGGCGTGGCTGCGCGCGGCCGACACCGAGGTGAAGCGCGACATGGAAATCTCGCGCGACGAAGTCCGCGTTATGACCGTGCACGGCGCCAAGGGCCTTGAAGCCTCCGTCGTATTTCTGGTCGACACCACGACGTCGCCGTCGGACACCCAGCGGCTGAAACTGATCAATTTGCCGCAAGGCAATGCCGGACCGCACGCGCCCGGTGTCGTGGTCTGGGCCGGCAGGAAGGCCGACGATCCCACCGGCGTCGCCGCGGCGCGGATCGCGATGCTGGCCGACACCGAGGACGAATACCGCCGCCTGCTCTATGTGGCGATGACGCGCGCCGCCGACCGGCTGATCGTCGGCGGCTGTCTGCCCGGCAACATGAATACGGTGCGCAAATCCTCCTGGTACGATTTGATCAAAAAAGGCCTCGCCAATTCCGGACTGCAGCTTCAGGAGCTGCCAACACCTCAAGGCGTGGTGAAGCGCTACGCGCGGGCTGATGAGACCGTGGTCTCCGACGTCGCCGTCGCGGTTTCGGTCGCGGCAGCGCCGATCGAACTGCCGTCCTGGTTGCGGACGCCGGCACCATCCGGGGCTGCGCCCGGCGGCCTGCTGCGTCCTTCCGATTCCGGTGACGGCGACGGCCATCAGGTCCGGACCGGCGAATCGATCGCGCTGCGCGCCCGCGCCCTGCAGCGCGGCACGCTGGTGCACCGGCTGCTGCAGTCGCTGCCGGATATCGCCATCGACCGCCGCCGCGACGCCGCTTTGGCCTATCTCGCCCGCAATGCCGACGGCTGGACCGAGGACGAACAGAAGACGCTGGCGGAAGCGGCGCTGGCCCTGATCGCGGATGCGCGTTTCGCCGCGGTATTTGCGCCAGGCAGCCGCGCGGAAGTGTCCATTGTCGGGCGGCTGGAGCGGCCGGGACAGCCAAAAGCGCTGGTTTCGGGCCAAATCGACCGGCTGGTGGTGACGCCGGAAGAGGTTTTGATCGTCGACTACAAGACCAACCACGCCCCGCCGACGCTGCCGGGGGAGGCGCCGCGGGGGTATGTCCGCCAGCTCGCATTGTACCGGGCGGTGCTGCAAAAGCTTTATCCCCTGAAGCCGGTCCGGGCCGCGCTGCTTTGGACCGAAACGCCTGAATTAATGGAGATTTCTACCCCTGCGCTGGACGCACAACTGGCAACCCTTATCCAAAGGGATGACCGTGCTTGACCCGGCAACAGCGCGTTCATAGGTTTGTCCCCATCATGTCAGGCGCGATTCTCCGCAGCGCCCGTAATCTTTCAACCGAACGAGGTACTCACATGGCCGTTGGCAAGGTTTCTGACGCCGATTTCGAAGCCGAAGTGCTCAACGCGACAGGCCCGGTCGTGGTCGATTTTTGGGCCGAATGGTGCGGCCCCTGCCGCATGATCGCGCCCGCCCTGGACGAGATTTCCGGCGCGATGGGCGACAAGGTCAAGATCGTAAAACTCAACGTCGACGAGAGCCCGAAGACGGCTTCGAAATACGGCGTGATGTCGATCCCGACCCTGATGATCTTCAAGGGCGGCGAAATGGCCTCGCGCCAGGTCGGCGCGGCGCCGAAGCAGAAGCTGCAGCAGTGGATCACTGCGGCGGTTTGATCCGTTTCGTTTTGTGATTGGTATGGCGGCCGGCGAATAGCCGGCCGTTTTTATTTTTGCCCGGCTTACGTACGTTCGCTGCCTTGAACGAGCGCTCGAAGAACCTGGATCGTGGTCCTATCGCGGTGGCGTGCCGTTAACGCCCAGCACATGGCCGGCAAGATACAGCGAGCCGGTGATCAGGATGCGCGGCGGCACTTCATAGGCGAGACGCGACAGCGTCTGCAGCGCAGCTTCGACACCGGCCGCGATTTCCACGCGCATCCCGAGCGCGCGCGCGGCATCCGCCAGCCGGTCCGGCGGCATCGCGTTGTCGCGATCCGGTATCGGCACGGCAATGATGTGACGCGTCAATCCGGCGAAATTGGCGAGGAAGGCGGCGGCATCCTTGTTGGCCATCATGCCTGTTATCACCACCAGCGGGCGCGACACCCGCTCCTCGAGATCGCCGAGCGCCGCAGCAGCAACCCGCCCGCCCTCGGCATTGTGCCCGCCGTCGAGCCAGACCTCGCAACCTTGCGGCCCCTGATCGACCAGCGCGCCCGATACCAGGCGCTGCATCCGCGCCGGCCATTCGGCGTTGACGATGCCGGCCTCGAACGCCGCGGCATCGATCCTGAAAACCGACTGCGCCCGCAACGTCGCGATCGCGAGCCCGGCATTGTCGAACTGATGCCGGCCGAACAGTTTTGGCGCGGCGAGATCCATCAGGCCGCGATCGTCCTGATAGACCAGTCGCCCGCGCTCGACGCTGACATGCCATTGCTGCCCGGCCGCGTGCAGCGGCGCGCGCATGCGGCCCGCCTGCGCCTCGACCACCACCATCGCCTCGGCAAATTGCTCGGCGCAGATCACCGGTGTGTTGCGCTTGATGATAGCGGCCTTCTCGCCGGCAATCGCGGTCAGCGTGTCGCCGAGGAATTCGGTGTGGTCCATGCTGACCGGCGCGATCACGGTCGCGAGCGGCGCCTCGATCACATTGGTGGAATCCAGCCGTCCGCCGAGCCCGACTTCCAGCAGCGCGACGTCGGCCGGATGTTGCGCGAACAGGCAAAACGCCGCCGCGGTTTCGGCCTCGAAAATGGTGATGGGATCACCCGCATTGACCTGCTCGCAGTGCTCGAGCACGGCGCGCAACGCGTCGTCGCCAACGAGCCGGCCGCCGCCGGCATGGCCGAGGCGGTAGCATTCGTTGATCCGGACCAGATAGGGCGAGGTGAAGACATGGACGCGCAGGCCCGCGGCTTCAAGGATCGCGCGCAGATACGCGATCGTCGATCCCTTGCCATTGGTGCCGGCGACGTGAATCACCGGCGGCAGCTTGCGTTCGGGATGGTCGAGCCGGGCCAGCAGCCGATGCATGCGATCGAGGCTGAGATCGATGCGTTTGGGATGCAGTGCCGACAGCCGCGCGATCAATTCGCCGACCGAGGGCTGCGGTTTGGCCGCGGGTGCGTTCACCCGTGGGGCGCTGCCGGCACCGAATCCGGAGCCTGCACGATCTGCGCCGGATCCGTAATTTGCGGCACGGGCTTCGAGGCGGTTTCCAGCGCCGGGGACTTCAACAGCAAGCGGCAGAGGCGCGCGAGCGTCGGGCGCATCTCGTGGCGATGCACCACCATGTCGACCATGCCGTGGTCGCGCAGATATTCGGCGCGCTGGAATCCTTCCGGTAATTTCTCGCGAATGGTCTGCTCGATGACGCGCGCCCCGGCAAAGCCGATCAGCGCGCCGGGCTCGGCGATCTGCACATCGCCCAGCATGGCGTAGGACGCGGTGACGCCGCCGGTGGTCGGATTGGTCAGCACCACGATGTAGGGCAGTTTTGCTTCGCGCAGCATCTGGACGCCGACGGTGGTGCGCGGCATCTGCATCAGCGACAAAATGCCTTCCTGCATCCGCGCGCCGCCGGAAGCGGCAAACACGATGAACGGCGATTTCTTCTCCACCGCGAGCTCCTGCCCGCGCACGATCGCTTCGCCCGCGGCCATGCCGAGTGAGCCACCCATGAAATCGAAATCCTGCACCGCGACCACGACGCCGGCGCCTTCGAGCTTGCCGTAGCCGACCTTGATGGCGTCGTTCAGGCCGGTTTTTGCCCGGGCATCCTTGATGCGGTCGGCATATTTGCGCTCGTCGCGGAATTTAAGCGGATCGGCGGACACGTCCGGCAGCGCGATGTCGTACCAGGTCTCGTTATCGAAGATCGATTTCAGCCGCGCCGTCGCGCCCATGCGCATGTGGTAGTTCGAGCCGGGAATCACGAACTGGTTGGCCTCGACGTCCTTGTAGAACACGAGCTGCCCGGAATCCGGGCACTTGATCCACAAATTCTCCGGCGTCTCGCGGCGCAGGATGTTGCGGATTTTCGGCCGGACGACGTTGGTGAGCCAATTCATGGTTCGCTCCGAAATGCGGTTAAATACGCATTAGCTGCACTATATGGCGGCCCGGACCGGGTCCGGCAAGCAGCCTTCTCGACCGCAATTATGGCTTATTCCGCGGCCTGTTTGGCGCCCTGGACGCCCTGCGCCAGCGCCGACACCAGATCGGCCACGGCGGGCACGGTTTTGGCGGTCGCGCGACCCTCAGCATCGAGGCTGGCGTACAAGACATCGACCAGCGCGGTGCCGACCACGGCGCCATTGGCGTTTTCGGCGATCGCACGCGCGGCCTCCGGCGTGCGGATACCGAAGCCGACGCAGACCGGCAGCTCGGTATGCCGCTTGATGCGCGCCACCGCCTCGCCGACCACGCCGGAGTCAGCGCTGGCGCTGCCGGTGATGCCGGTGATCGAAACGTAATAGACAAAGCCTGAGGTATTCGCGAGCACCGCGGGCAGCCGCTTGTCGTCGGTCGTGGGTGTCGCGAGACGGATGAAGTTGAGCCCGGCCTTCATCGCCGGCAGGCACAATTCGGTGTCTTCCTCCGGCGGCAGATCGACGATGATCAGACCATCGACGCCGGCGCTCTTCGCATCGGCGAGAAATTTGTCGACGCCATAGATGTAGATCGGATTGTAGTAACCCATCAGCACCAGCGGCGTGGTGTCGTCGTCCTTGCGGAAGCCGCGCACCATCTCCAGCGTCTTCTTCAAGGTCATGCCGGCTTTCAGCGCGCGCAGGCCCGCCGCCTGAATCGACGGGCCATCGGCCATCGGATCGGTGAAAGCCATGCCGAGTTCGATCATGTCGGCGCCCGCTTTCGGCAGCGCCTTGATGATGTCGAGCGAGGTCTTCGGATCGGGATCGCCGCCCATCACATAGGTGACGAAGGCCGAGCGGCCCTGTTTGGCGAGTTCGGCAAAGCGTGCGTCGATGCGGGTGGTCATGGTGCGGCATTCGCTGTGCTATACCTCTCCCCACCGGGGAGAGGTCGGCTGCGAAGCAGCCGGGTGAGGGGGATGGACAGGTTCAAGGCCAGAGCGCGAACCTTGCGCGCGTCACAGACAAGCGCCGAAGCCAGGCTTTGGCAGGCGTTGCGTAATCGGCGGCTGGCGCGATGGAAATTCCGCCGCCAGCATCCGATCGACCGATATGTCGTCGATTTCGTCACGCTCGACGGCAAGCTGATCGTCGAGGTTGACGGGGTCACGCACGCCGAACCGTCAGAAGTAGCAAGAGACAAAGCACGGTCCGACGTGTTGGAGGCCTGCGGCTTCCTTGTCGTCCGCGTCTCCAATACGGATGTATACGACAATCTCGAGGGCGCCCTCGAGATGATCGAAAGTACGCTTCCGTCGGATTGAGGAGTAAGACCCCTCACCCGGCTGCTGCGCAGCCGACCTCTCCCCGGCGGGGAGAGGTGAAGGAAGGAGCGACGCCCGGCAGTCACTTCTTCTTGCCCTTCAGGATATCGCCGACCTGCGGCACGTCCTTGTCGCCGCGGCCGGAGAGATTGATCACCATCAGATGATCTTTTGGCCGTTTCGGCGCGAGATCCATCACCTTGGCGATGGCGTGCGCCGGCTCCAGCGCCGGGATGATGCCTTCGAGCCGCGACAGCAACTGGAACGCCGCCAGCGCTTCATCGTCGGTCGCCGAGAGATATGTGACGCGCCCGGTCTCATGCAGCCAGGAATGCTCGGGTCCGATGCCGGGATAATCCAGCCCCGCCGAGATCGAATGCGCGTCCTGGATCTGGCCGTCATCGTCCATCAGCAGATAGGTGCGGTTGCCGTGCAGCACGCCCGGCCGGCCGCCGGCGATCGAGGCCGCGTGCAGTTGCGTCAGGCCATGGCCCGCCGCTTCGACGCCAAAAATCTCGACCGAGGGGTCGTCGAGGAACGGGTGGAACAACCCCATCGCGTTGGAGCCGCCGCCGATACAGGCCACCAGCGAATCCGGCAGGCGGCCTTCGGCGTCCTGCATCTGCTTGCGGGTTTCGATGCCGATGATCGACTGGAAATCGCGCACCATCATCGGATAGGGATGCGGGCCGGCGACCGTGCCGATGCAATAGAACGTGTCGTGCACATTGGTGACCCAGTCGCGCAGCGCATCGTTCATCGCGTCTTTCAGCGTACGCGACCCCGACTGCACCGGGATCACCTTGGCGCCCAGCATCTCCATCCGAATGACGTTCGGCTGCTGCCGCTCGACGTCGACCGCGCCCATATAGACCACGCAGTCGAGCCCGAACCGCGCGCATAGCGTCGCGGTCGCGACACCGTGCTGGCCCGCGCCGGTCTCGGCGATGATGCGCTTCTTGCCCATGCGGCGCGCGACCATGATCTGGCCGAGCACATTGTTGACCTTGTGCGAGCCGGTGTGATTGAGCTCCTCGCGCTTGAAATAGATCTTTGCGCCGCCGAGATGCTCGGTCAGGCGCGCGGCGAAATACAACGGCGACGGCCGGCCGACATAATCCTTCAGGTAGCCGTTCATCTCGGCCTGAAACGCCGGATCGGCCTTGGCGGCGGCGTAAGCCTTCTCCAGGTCGAGGATCAGCGGCATCAAGGTTTCGGCGACAAAGCGTCCGCCGAAAATGCCAAAGTGCCCGCGCTCGTCGGGACCGCTGCGGAAGGAGTTGGGCAGGTTGGGATTCATCGAACCATCAATTCTTGATTTCGTTAAGCGGCGCCGTCTCTGCTCCCTCGCCCCGCTCTTGCGGGGAGAGGGTTGGGGTGAGGGGCGCTTGCCGCGAATTCGGCGAGAGAAGTGAACGCGGTGGCTCCCCCTCACCCGGATCGCAAGAGCGATCCGACCTCTCCCCGTAAACGGGGAGAGGTGAAGTAAGGTCGGTGGCGCGCGCGGCGCGGATAAAGGCGCGGATCATCTCGGGATCCTTGATGCCGGGCGAACGCTCGACGCCCGAGGACACGTCGACGCCGCCGGCGCGGGTGACGCGAACGGCCTCCGCGACATTGTCGGCATTGAGCCCGCCCGAGACCATGAACGGCAATTTGAGATCGAGCTTTTCCATCACGTGCCAGTCGAACACCGCGCCGAGGCCGCCCGGACGGGTGGCGCCCTTGGGCGCGCGGGCGTCGAACAGGATCCGATCGGCGACGGCGGCATAGCCCGGCAGCGGCGCAAGATCCGCAGCGGTCTCGACAGCCAGCACCTTCATGACCGGCAATCCGAATTTTTGCCTGATGTCGCGCAGCCGGGCTGTGGTTTCCTTGCCGTGCAGCTGAAGAATGTCGGGCCGCAGCGTCTCCAGGATATTTTCGAGCGTCGTATCGTCGGCATCAACGGTCAGCGCCACCTTGATCGCGCGGCCGTTTGCCTGCTTGCCGAGGTCACGCGCGGTCTCGAGCGCGAGATGCCGCGGCGACGGCGGAAAGAACACAAATCCCACCATGTCTGCGCCGGCCTGCAGCGCGACGTCGAGCGTCTCGCGCGTGGACAGGCCGCAAATTTTGACAAGCAGGGACATGGTCTCTCGGGCGCGGGTTCGAGCCGCCAGAACAGGGGTGGAACGGAGCTGACGGGCCGGGTTCTACAACGTCGCGCCCTGCTTGTCTCGCCCGGTCGCCCCGTAAATGCCGCGCTGCGTCAACGCCGGCAGGCGCTGTGGGTCGCCCCGGGAAGCCACGGCGGCCGCTCGCAAATCAGTTGCTTCCGCCCGCGCCCGGCGGGCGTCGGCCTCGTGCTGGCGCGCGGCACGGCGCCAGCGGCCCTGGCGGAACCAGGTCGCCATCCCCCCGGCAACGACGCCGGCCATCGCCGCGACGATAATGACGAGGAACAGCGGCATTTTCACCGCGACCGAAGGATCGCCGGAATTGAAGGGATCGAACGACACCGTCACGAAATGGCGATTGGCGACCGCGAAGACGATGAAGATGAGGCCGAGGAAAATGGCGATCAGCGCCGTGAGGAATTTTCGCATGACCATCTCTCGTCTTGATGGAGATCGGCGGGAGGATGTCCCGCGACACGGCACCCGATCGCCGAAACCCGTAACGCCCTATGCTCCGGCTTCCGGCGAGCCGCTGTCGCGGTTCAGACGCTCGCGCATCTCCTTGCCCGTCTTGAAAAACGGAACGCTCTTCTGGTCGACCGGCACATGCGCGCCGGTGCGTGGATTGCGGCCGGCCCGGGCCGGCCGGTGCTTGACCGAGAAAGCGCCGAAACCACGCAGCTCGACCCGGTCGCCGCGCGCCAGGGCCGCGACGATTTCATCGAGGATCGCATTCACAATATTCTCCACATCCCGCTGGTAGAGGTGCGGGTTGTGCTCTGCGATGCGCTGAACGAGTTCGGATTTGATCATCGAAACTGGGATCCGGGAACGGGCGGATATGCATTTCCGTGAAAATGCCTTGAACTGTCAAGACGCTAAATCAAATTTGGGCGACGCGAAAGCAGGTGACAAACGCCCCGAAGGGGGTTTGTGACAATAGAAGCACAGCGCGAAACGGCATCGAGGATGCCCCTACAGGGCTTAATTCGGTCCTGTGGGACGCCACAATGCGAGCATCCCGTCGAGCCCAAGCCGATCGACCGCCTGTGCCACGCCGGCCTGCTCGATCTGGCGCGCCACCAAGCCCAGTCCGAGCGCATCCAGGGTAATGGAAGCCGCCGTTCGCAGGAAAGTCAGGTCGCCAAAGCGCGGGCTCAACTTGAAATCGTGCACCGGCAGATCGCTCTTGATCTTCTTCTCGGCGACCAGCCATGCGATTGCGGCTTTCTCATCGCCGAGCTGGTCAATCAGCTTGAGGTCGACCGCCTGGCGGCCGGTGAAGACCCGTCCGTCCGCGACCTTTTCGAGCAGCGCGTCGTCCATGCCGCGGCGCTCTTTCACGAGGCCGCGGAACCAGGCGTAGGAATCCTTCACCAGCGCGTCGAGCGCCGCGCGCGCTTCCGGGCTGGTCGGTTCAAAGCCGTTGGGTGCTGCTTTCAGCGGCGAAGACTTCACTTCCTCGACCTTGACGCCGACGGTTTTCAGAAGCTCGGTGAAATTTGGAAACTGGAACAGCACGCCGATCGAACCGACCAACGAACTTTGCTGGGCGATGATGTGATCCGCCGCAATCGCCGTGATGTAGCCGCCCGACGCGGCCAGTCCCTCGACGACCACGACCAGTGGCTTCTTGGCCTTCAGGCGCACCAGCGCGTCGTAGAGCTGCTCGGAGCCGGCGGTAGTGCCGCCCGGCGAGTTGATGTGCACGATCACCGCCGCGGCCTGCGATTTTTCCAACCGCTCCAGCGCCTCGACGCGCTCCTGGTCGCTGCGGATCAGGCCCTCGATGTTGATGCGCGCGATCGAGCCGCCGCCCATCAGCGAGCCGCGGCCGCCGGTCGCGATCACGCCGACGGCGCCAATGGCGGCAATCGCGACCACAGTTGCGGCCACGCGCCAGAAGGTCAGCTTGCGGCGGATCCTGCGGCGATCGACGATCACGTCTGAATCAAGCGACATCGAAATTCTCCTGAAATATCCCGCGCGTTTTGCCTTCGCACCGTCACCAACGGCTTATCCAATTACATCAATTGCGATGCAATATGAAGAAAACAAGGCCCTTCTTCCCTTCTCCCCTTGTGGGAGAAGGTGGCGCGAAGCGCCGGATGAGGGGTCTCTATCCGCGAAGACAAACCCCGCGGATAGAGACCGCTCATCCGTCACGAACGCGCTTCGCGTTGCATAGCCGATGCAAAGCATCGGCGTGTTTATCTGAGAGCGGCGGCCAAAGGCCGCCTGTGGCCACCCTCTCCCACAAGGGGAGAGGGTCAAGAAAACAAAAAAGCCCCGGTCGAAACCGGGGCCCGATTGATGGTGGCAGATAAGCGTAAGCTTACTTGTCGCGGTTCTTGAGCGCGGTGCCGAGAATATCACCCAGCGTCGCCCCCGAATCGGAGGAGCCATACTGCGCGATGGCCTCCTTCTCTTCGGCGACTTCCAGCGCCTTGATCGAGACCTGCACCTTGCGGGCCTTCTTGTCGAACTGGATCACCCGTGCGTCGACCTTCTCGCCGACGGCGAAACGCTCGGCGCGCTGATCGTTGCGGTCACGAGCCAGTTCGGAGCGCTTGATGAAGGTGGTGAAGTCGGTGCCCGAGATCTTCACCTCGATGCCGGCTTCCTTCACTTCGAGCACTTCGCAGGTCACGACCGCGCCCTTCTTGACGTCGCCAGGCTCGGCGAAGGGGTCGCCTTCGAGCTGCTTGACGCCGAGCGAGATGCGCTCCTTTTCGACATCGACGTCGAGCACCACGGCCTTGACCATGTCGCCCTTCTTGAAGTTGTCGATCACCTGCTCGCCCGGAAGCTTCCAGTCGAGGTCGGAGAGATGGACCATGCCGTCGACGTCGCCTTCGAGGCCGAGGAACAGACCGAACTCGGTCTTGTTCTTGACTTCGCCCTCGACGGTCGAACCGACCGGGAACTTCTCCACGAATACTTCCCAGGGATTGCGCATGGTCTGCTTGAGGCCGAGCGAAATCCGGCGCTTGACCGAATCGACTTCGAGCACCTGCACTTCGACTTCCTGCGAGGTCGAAACGATCTTGCCGGGATGCATGTTCTTCTTGGTCCACGACATTTCCGAGACGTGGATCAGGCCTTCGATGCCCGGCTCCAGTTCGACGAACGCGCCGTAGTCGGTGATGTTGGTGACGCGGCCGGTGAAGCGCGCGTTCAGCGGGTACTTGGCCTCGATGCCCTGCCACGGATCGTCCAGCAACTGCTTCATGCCGAGCGAGATACGGTGGGTCTCGTGGTTGATCTTGATGATCTTGACCTTGACGGTCTGGCCGATGGTGAGCACCTCGGTCGGGTGATTGACCCGGCGCCAGGCGATATCGGTGACGTGCAGCAGGCCGTCGATGCCGCCGAGATCAACGAACGCACCGTAATCGGTGATGTTCTTGACCACGCCGTCGATCACCTGACCCTCTTCAAGGTTCTGCACCAGTTCCTGGCGCTGCTCGGCGCGGGTCTCTTCGAGAACCGTGCGGCGCGACACCACGATGTTGCCGCGGCGGCGGTCCATCTTGAGAATCTGGAACGGCTGCGAGTTGTTCATCAGCGGTGCGACGTCGCGGATCGGACGGATATCGACCTGCGAGCGCGGCAGGAAGGCGACCGCGCCGTCGAGGTCGACCGTGAAGCCGCCCTTGACCTGGTTGAAGATGACGCCGTGGACCTTCTCGTTGTTGTTGAAGGCCTTCTCGAGCTTGCCCCAGCTTTCCTCGCGACGCGCCTTGTCGCGCGACAGCACGGCTTCGCCGAGCGCATTTTCGATTCTGTCGAGGAACACCTCGACCTCGTCGCCGACCTTGAGATCGCTCTCGCGGCCGGGTCCTGCGAACTCGCGCAGCGCCACGCGGCCTTCGGTCTTCAGGCCGACGTCGATGACGGCCATGTCCTTTTCAATTGCAACTACCTTGCCCTTGATGACGGAGCTTTCCTGCAGATTGCCGCCGGCGAAGGACTCGTCCAGCATCGCCGCGAAATCGTCGCGGGTAGGATTATAAGAAGCAGCAGTCGAAGCCATATGTTCTCCAGATGCGGGTATCGCCGGCCAATCGGGTTAAGGGGCGTATCGCGCGTGAAGGGTCAGGGGTCCGCAAACCCTAACGACCGCTGTTTGCGACAAATCGCAAAAGCGGGCCGGCAGCATGCCTGCACGTTCGATACGTTGATTTATCCGGAGCCTGAAACGAGCGTATCGACTTCAAGAACCTGGAGCGGACTTTCCTCCAATGACGGAAGGGGTTTCAAACCTCCTGCCGGTCCGCTCGGACAGCCCTGATCTCATCGATGGCGGCCCGGATGGCTGGGGATATAGCCCCAAGGCGCATTTTCGGCAAGCCGGAAATGCCCGGTTTACGGGGCCTTAAGGCTGACGGGGGATGAACGCCGGCACGACAAATCGACGTTTCAACGGCTTGTTGACCGCATTTCGTGAAAGCCGCCACCCAGGCCTTTTCCGGAACCCGGCCTTAAGCGGCGCCCCACACAATGGCACCATTCAATTAGAAAACAGGGGGAATACTGTCATGAAGAGCTTTATTATCCTGACCGCCGTTGCGGTCCTGACCGTCGGCACCGCCATTGCCGCGATGCCGGGCACTGCCGGATCCATGCGCACCATGTCGGCCGAACAGCCGATCGTGACCATGGCCGACCAGGAACTGCCGTTCGACCGCTATTGGTCCAAGAACTGAGGGCACTCGCGCAGCGTCCTAGCGCGCTGAACGGACTGCCTCCACGATCGCGATGGCCGCGCGCACGCCGGCCTCGATATCGAGGTTTGAATTGTCGAGCGTGTGGGCGTCGGGGGCCGGCCTCAAGGGCGCGACCGCGCGATTGCGGTCGCGTTCGTCGCGCTTGAGAATGTCGGCCAGCACCAGGGCCTCGTCGGCCTCTTCGCCGCGCGCGCGGGCTTCCAGCGTCCGGCGCCGCGCGCGGACGTGCGGATCGGCCACCACAAAAATCTTCACATCGGCATTCGGGCAGATCACGGTCCCGATGTCGCGGCCGTCCAGCACCGCCCCCGGCGGATCCTCGGCGAATCGCCGTTGAAAATTCAGCAATACTTCCCGCACTTTCGGAATCGCCGAAACCACCGAGGCGGCGTCGCCCACCGCCTGGGTCTTCAGGGCGGGATTGCCGAATTTTTCCGGATCGAGCTCGAGCGCCGCAGAGACCGCGATCATCTCATCGGTCAGGGACGCGCCGGCATCCAGCAGCGCCTTGGCGACCGCGCGGTAGATTACCCCGGTATCGAGGTGGCGATAGCCGTAATGCTTGGCAAGCCGCTTTCCCAGCGTGCCCTTGCCGGATGCGGCCGGTCCGTCGATGGCGATAATCATGAAAGCCTGTGTCTTAAGTTGATGGGAGACCGCGCGCCCGTCGCAGCGGCCGTTCCTCGGTGAAGATGTTGCGCGACGCGAATTCAGCAGGACTGCTGAAGGTGAGGTATTCGCACATGGCGGCATTGGCATTGGAACAGGTATGCCAAGGCTGGTCGAGGTAACGAGCCGGCCCTCCAACCCAAGGCGGCACGCGACCCAATTTGCGTTGCTTGGCAAGATATTCGGCAATCGCCCCAACCAGCGCGTCGAGCCTTTTGTCATTGGTCAATACCGGCTCCTCCGCGATCGTCGCATAGCGCGCCTCACTGGTCGGCGCGCGATCGAACGTATCGACAAATCCGGCCAAGGCTACGTCCTGCAAAGCACCCGTCCTAATTCTTTCGACGGCCTCTGCTAGCGAGTTTGGGCGCACCGTATTTTTCCTCCACTCGATTCAGGGCCTCATGAAAACTCCGCGCCGAGCGAGCGCATCATCGGAATGAAATCCGGAAATGAGGTGGCGATGAAGGCGGTGTCGTCGACCTTGACCGGTTTGTCGGCGGCAAGCCCCATCACCAGCGCCGACATCGCGATGCGATGGTCCATGTGGGTGGCGACGAGGCCGGCGCCGGGCACGTGACCACGGCCCTCGACGATCAAATCGTCGCCGGATATCTCGACCTTGACGCCGTTGACGCGCAGCATGTCGGCGGTCGCCTCCAGCCGGTCGGACTCCTTGACGCGCAGTTCCTTTAAGCCGCGCATGATGGTGGTGCCTTCGGCAAACGACGCCGCCACCGCCAGCACCAGATATTCGTCGATCATCGATGGCGCGCGTTCCGGCGGCACCTCGACGCCGCGCAGTTTTGAGGCGCGCACGCGCAGTTGCGCCATCGGCTCGCCGGCGTCGCCGCGCACCTCGCTCACCTCGATCGAAGCGCCCATCTCGCGGAGCGTCGTGAACAGGCCGGTGCGCAGCGGATTGGTCATGACGTCGGAGAACACGATGTCGGAGCCCTCGACGATGAGCGCCGCCACGATCGGGAACGCCGCCGAGGAAGGATCCGCGGGCACCACGACTTCGGCGCCATGCAGTTCGGGCTGTCCGGTCAACGCGATCCGGCGGCCGTGGCTGCCTTCCGCGGTGGAAACGATCCGGGCGCCAAAATGCTTCAGCATCAGCTCGGTGTGATCGCGGCTGGCTTCCCGCTCGATCACGGTGGTGATTCCGGGCGCGGCCAATCCTGCCAGCAGCACCGCCGATTTGATCTGGGCCGACGCCACCGGCGTCCGGTACAGAATCGGCACCGGATCGCGCGCGCCATGCAGCGTCAGCGGCAGGCGGCCGCCATCCCTGGTTTCGCCGGCCCTGGCGCCCATCAATTCCAGGGGATCGAGGATTTGCCGCATCGGCCGGGTGCGCAGCGAGGCGTCGCCGTCGAATACCGCCGTAATCGGGCAGCCAGCCACCGCCCCCATCACCAGCCGGCAGCCGGTGCCGGAGTTGCCGAAATCCAGCGGTGCGGCCGGCTCGGCGAAGCCGGCGACGCCGACGCCCTGGACGGTCCAGGCAAACGGCCCGGTCCGTTCCACTTTTGCCCCCAGCGCCCGCATCGATTTAGCGGTGTTGAGCACGTCTTCGCCCTCGAGCAGGCCTGAAATCCGGGTTTCGCCGACCGCCAGCGCCCCGAGAATCAGGGCGCGGTGCGAAATCGACTTGTCGCCGGGAACCCGTACTTTTCCGGTCAAGGCGCCGCTCGGGCGGGATTCGAGCGGGGTGGGGGTGGCTGCAAGGCCGTCTGAATGGGTCAAGATTGTGTCCTCTGCGCGGGCGGCAGTATCACATGGGCCACACGGCGTCACGCGGCCGTCAAATGCCTGCAAAGCGCTATTGACAGCAGCCCCTCAACTAGCCAAGTGAAGCACCGTTTTTCGAAAATCCCCAGGATTGTACACGTGGCCAAATCCGATCTCGGAACCAAACGTATTTGCCCGACGACGGGTAAGAAATTCTACGACCTGAACAAGTCTCCGGTGATCTCGCCCTATACGGGTGAAGTGGTGCCGATTGCGCCGGTCGCGCCGCCGCGGGCCGCCCGTGGCGATGCCGCGCGCGCCGCCGCCGCTTCGGCCGCCACCGCCGCCGATGTGCCGGAGCCCGCCGAGGCCGAAGAATTGGTGTCGCTGGAAGAGGCCGATGCCGAAGAGAACACCGGCAAGGTCAAGGCCGTCGTTCCCGAATCGGAAGACGATATCGAGATCGACGAGACCATCGAAGACGATGACGACGATGATTCCACCTTCATCCCCGACGAGGAGGAAGGCGACGAGGACGTCACCGATATCATTGGCGACGTCGGCGGCGACGAAGAGACTTGAGATCAGCCCTGAACTATGGTCAGGGTTTTTCCCCGCGCGTCGCCCAAGGCGCTGCGGGTTCGGTTAAGGGGCCATAGCTCAGCTGGGAGAGCGCTTGCATGGCATGCAAGAGGTCGGCGGTTCGATCCCGCCTGGCTCCACCACGCTTCGCCCTTTGGGCTACGCGTGGCGCAGCCGCGTGTAGCCCAAAGGGCGAAGCGTGGTGCCCGGCGTAGCCCGTAGGGCGAAGACGGGCCGGTAACTGGATTCCCGCGCTAGCGGCGCATGAGGACCGATGTGGTACGTCTACATCCTCCGCAGCATCAATTTTCCTGAACAGGAATACATCGGCGCAACTTCAGATTTGAAGCGGCGACTACCCGAACATAATGCCGGCAAATCCAGCCACACCTCGAAATTCAAACCTTGGGAACTGGTCTGGTATTGCGCCTTCCCCGACAAATATAAGGCGCTGGAGTTCGAGAAGTATCTCAAATCCCATTCCGGCCGGGCCTTCGCCAAGAAACGCCTCTGACGACGCGCCCCTTCCCCCTACTCCCCCAACGCCGTATTCAGCCTGTCCCTTAGCGCGACGATCTCGTTCTTCATCGCCGACAATTCGCCGATCGAGCACGCTGAGGCGGCGAGGATCGACTGCGGCATGCTCCTGGCTTTTTCGCGAAGCGCCTGACCTTGGGGCGTCAGTGCGATCAGCACCTGGCGCTCATCCTCGGTGCTGCGTGTGCGCTTGATGAGATCGGCCGCCTCCAGCCGCTTCAGCAGCGGCGTCAGCGTGCCGGAATCCAGAAACAGCCGCTCGCCGATGTCCTTGACCGGGACGTCATCGCGTTCCCACAGCACCAGCATGACCAGATATTGCGGATAGGTCAGTCCGAGCCGGTCGAGCATTGGCTTGTAGACACGGTTGAACGCGTGCGCGGTCGAATAGATCGCGAAACAGATCTGATTATCCAGCCGCAGCATCGCATCCGCCGCCTGTTTCCTGGCCATTTGCAACCTCGCCAATGAATAGAATCCGGGTCCATACTGGGCCGGCTCGCCCCGGCATTCAATTGCGAACAATTAAATGTGAGCCCAGACAATATCCATTGCACACAATTGAATTGTGTGCAATACAACAACCGTCGAAACCGCAGCAAGGGAGATCACCATGTCCGTCAACGTCCTCTACAAGACCAGCGCCAAGGCCACCGGAGGCCGCGATGGCCACGCCGCCACGCTCGATGGCGCACTCGACGTCAAACTCACCACCCCGAAGGAGCTCGGTGGCGGCGGCGGCGCCGGCAACAATCCCGAGCAGCTGTTCGCGGCCGGCTATGCCGCCTGCTTCATTGGCGCGATGAAATTCGTCGCTTCCCAGGGCGGCCCGAAGGTGCCCGCCGACGCCACGGTGACGTCCACCGTCGGTATCGGCCCGCGCGCAGCCGGCGGCTTCGGCCTGACGGTCGACCTCGCCGTCGCCCTGCCCGGCGTTCCCCGCGCCGAAGCGGAAGCCCTGGTCGAGAAAGCCCACCAGGTATGCCCCTATTCCAACGCCACCCGCGGCAACGTGGATGTAAAACTGACCGTTGTGTAACGACGGCGCCAGATGGCCCGCCGGGAAATAGGCGGGCCATCCGCGACGTGGAATGGCCGGCATGCATCGCTGGTCGTCACGGCATACGCCTCCGCGCGGGAAGCCATTGCTGCCGCGCCGGAAGACCGCTAGCTCAGGAATTCCCTTGATTCTTGCCTGAGCGAAGGTTGCTTCCATGAATCCCCCAGCCGCTTCCGGCGCTATGACGGGCCTGCGCGTGATCGATCTGACGCGCGTGCTCGGCGGCCCCTATTGCACACAAATCCTCGCCGACCACGGCGCCGACGTCATCAAGGTCGAACCGCCCGCCGGCGATGAGGTGCGCGACTGGGGCCCTCCGTTCCATGACGAGGACGCCGCTTACTTCGTCGGCATCAACCGCAACAAGCGCTCGATCGGGCTCGACCTCGCTTCCGAAGGCGGGCGGATGGTGCTGATGAAGATGCTGGAGAGCGCCGACGTCCTGATCGAGAACTTCAAGCCGGGCACGCTCGACAAATGGGGCATCGGCAACGATTTGCTGCGTGAAAAATTTCCAAAGCTGGTACATTGCCGGATTTCCGGCTTCGGCGGCGACGGCCCGCGCGGCGGCAATCCCGGCTATGACGCGATCATCCAGGCCATGACCGGCATGATCGCGGCCACCGGCTCGCCCGAGAGCGGCCCGATGCGGATCGGCGTGCCCCTGGTGGATATCTCGACCGGGCTTTATGCGGCGATCGGCATTCTGATGGCGCTGTCGGAACGGCAGCGATCCGGCCTCGGCCAGTTTCTCGAAACCACGCTGTACGAAACGGGTCTGGCGATCATGCATCCGCATGCCGCCAATTACTTCATGCACGGCAAGCCGCCCGGCCTCACCGGCAACGAGCATCCCAACCTCGTGCCTTACGCGATCTTTCCGACCCGCACCGACGACATCTTCATCGGCGTCGGCAATGACGGCACCTTCCGCAAGCTCGCCAAGGAGATCGGCAAGCCCGAACTCGGCACCGATTCACGTTTCGCCCGCAACAAGGATCGCATCGCCAACCGCGACGCGCTGCGCCAAGAGCTTGCCGCCGTGTTCAGCCAGCACGACGCCGAACCGCTCTGCGATCGCCTGCTCGCCGCTGGCCTGCCGGCCGGTCCGGTGCAGAAGATCGACCAGGCGCTCACTAACGCCCACACCGTCCATCGCGGCGACGTCGTCAGTAAGGACTGGTACAAGGGCGTCGCCTCCCCGATCCGGCTGGATCGGACCAAGTCCAGCCTGCGGCGCACGCCGCCAAAATTTTCGGAGCATTCGGCCGAGGTGCTGGGCGAGTTCGGATATTCCAAGGGTGAGATCGACGCGCTGGCGGCCAACGGCGTGGTCTGCGGGCCCGAGCGCAAACGCTGATCCGCATCTCCATCGTCGTCCTTGCGAAAGCCCTAGGGCATGCACACATCTCTGAGGCTCCATCCAGCAGCGAAGACGTAGAAGTATTCGAGGCCGTGTTTCATGGTGATCGGACCGGGCGGTTTGGATGACGGATAGCCGTCCCATCCGCCTAGACGGCCGATGATCCAGGCCGCCCAGGCAAGGTTGTCGGGTGGATGCGGGTTCTTGAGCCGCTTGGTTTGGGCCTCGAGATTTTGGTTGAGGGCGGCGAGCGTTGCGACCTCGTTGGAATCGAAGGCAAGGCGGACCGGCAGATGGCTTCGGCCATCACGTGCCTGCAGGAGCTGGATGGTGATGACCGCCGCCTTTGCCGCAATCGCGACGAGCTTGAGGAGGCGGTCGGCGGTAGCGATCTGGCTGTCTTCGAGCCTGAAGCCTTGGGTCTTGAGGACGCGGAAGAACTGCTCGATCAGCCAGCGCCGCTTGTACCATTCGACGATGCGCCAGGCTTGTTCTGCATTCGCTACTGGGTGCGTGGTGAGAAGCCGCAGTGTAGCGGCTCGGTGCCGACATGCGGATCGACCTCACGCACGTCGACCAGGGTCAGCGGCAAGCTTTCAGGCAGATGGCGCAGGAACTTGCTTTGCGGCCTGGCCAGGCTGACCGCGCCGAAGCGAAGTTCGAGAGGCACGACGCGTTCGGGCCGCTGCGCGCGCGCCGGCAGCACGATGGCGCGCTGCTCCACGACCGCCATGGCTTCGCTGGCCGCATACAGGCCGGTCCCGTCCGCGAGCTTGCGCTCATGCATGCTGCGGGCGATCACATGGAAGTGCTGCTCGGCCGCGCTGGCATAAAGGGCGAAGATATCGCTCTCGCGGTCGCCCAGCGCAGTCACCATGGCGGCCTTGGCCAGCAGCGGTTTGGTCGCCAGCGCCGTGGCGATCCAGCGCTGCGATTCCTTGTCCGACAAATCGCGCAGGTCGTGCGAGACGGTACGGCGGCCCTTGCGGGTCCACACCTGACCGCTCAACAAACCAAGACAGCTACCGCTCTCGGCGTCCACCGCCAGCATCGGGTGCAGCAGCACCCCGCGGCCGTTGCCATGACCGATCTCCCCGAGCCCGCGCCGGCGTTTTGCAGTCGTGGCAAAATTGATTTCGCTGGTGTCCTGGATCGCTAGTACATGGCGGCCTTCAGCTGCGGCTACCGTGCCCTCGCTCCAGCTTTCGATCACGCGCTCGGTCGTCACCTTGGCATTGCCAAGGAAGCGGTGGAACTGCACTTCCCGGGCGCGGATGCCTCTTGCCAGCCGCCGCAGGCAGACATCCCTGCTCGCAACCATGCGTTCGACGAGCGCCGCCCCCCTTTATCGAGACGACGATCCCCGAACCGACCCAATGACCAGTCAATTTGCGCCAGCATGTCGACACCCCTGCCAAAAGCCGAAGTGTCGCAATAGAAATCACATGAATTCCTGATTCTGGAATCCCATTTCTGGACCCCGAGTCAATCCGCCGCACCAGATGTGTGCATGCCCTAGTGCGAAAGCAGGGACGACAGCCCAATTGCGCCCTTCGCCTTTTTACCGCTTCCCTTCGCCGCCGCTTCCCCCGTATCCTGCGCCCGTTTATACGGTCATTTGCACGTCATCCCGCGCTGTTAGCGCAACCAAGTGGCATGACGGTCCAACGGGAGGAATTTGATGGCTCTTCGACAATTCGGCGCTGCTGCGGCAGTCGCAGCATCGCTCGCGCTGGCAACCCCTGCTCAGGCTGTGACCGAGATCCAGTGGTGGCATGCGATGACCGGCCCGAACAACGACGTCGTGGTCAAGCTCGCCAACGATTTCAATGCTTCGCAGAACGACTACAAGATCGTCCCGAGCTTCAAGGGCGGTTACGCCGATGTGCTGAATGCCGGGATCGCGGCGTTCCGCGCCGGCAATGCGCCGGGCATCATGCAGGTGTTCGAGGTCGGCACGGCAACCATGATGGCCGCCAAGGGCGCCGTCAAACCGGTCTCCGAACTGATGAAGGAGCAGGGCGAAGCCTTCGACCCCAAATCCTACCTGCCGGCGATCACCGGTTATTACTCGACGTCGAAGGGCGACATGCTGTCGTTTCCGTTCAATTCGTCCAGCATGGTGATGTGGGTCAATCTCGACGCGCTGAAGAAGGCCGATATCGCCGCGCCGCCGAAGACCTGGCCGGAAGTGTTCGCCGCAGCCAAAAAACTGCACGTCACCAGCCCGACCTGCGGCTTTTCCTCGGCGTGGGGTTCGTGGGGGCTGATCGAACAGTTCTCCGCGTGGCATAACGTGCCGATGGGCAGCAAGGCCAACGGGCTCGACGGCTTCGACACCGTGCTCGCATTCAACACCCCGCTGGAAACCAAGCTGCTGGAAAACATCGCCGAGCTGCAGAAGGACAAGAGCTACGACTATTCCGGCCGCACCAATACCGGTGAAGGCCGCTTCACGTCGGGCGAGTGTCCGATGTTCATGACGTCGTCGGCGTTCTATCCGAACGTCAAGGCGAACGCGAAGTTCAGCTACACCGCGGTCGCGATGCCGTATTTCCCGGACGTCACCGGCGCCCCGCAGAATTCCATCATCGGCGGCGCTTCGCTGTGGGTGATGGGCGGCAAGAGCCCCGAGGAATACAAGGGAATTGCAAAATTCTTCACCTTCCTGTCGGACACCGACCGCCAGGCCAATCTGCACCAGGTCTCGGGTTATCTGCCGATCACCAAAGCCGCCTATGAAAAGACCAAGGCCGACGGCTTCTACGAAAAGAACCCGATCCTCGAAGTGCCGCTGAAGGAATTGACCAACAAGCCGCCGACCGAGAATTCACGCGGCCTGCGCTTCGGCGGCATGGTGCAATTGCGCGACGTCTTTGCCGAAGAGATCGAGGCAGCGCTCGCCGGCAAGAAATCGGCGAAGGAGGCACTCGATACGGCAGTGTCGCGCGGCAACGCGATGCTGCGGCAGTTTGAGCGCACCGCCGTCAAGTGACGGAAGCTTAGGGGATCGTGGCCGGGCAAGACGCGGCCACGATCCGTCCAGCGAGGCATCATGGAAAACCGCGCGATCTTCTCAGGCAAGCTGCTGCCCTATCTGTTGATCCTGCCGCAGCTTGCGATCTCGCTGATCTTTTTCTACTGGCCGGCGCTGCAGGCCCTGCAGCAATCGTTCCTGGTGCAGGACGCTTTCGGGCTCTCGACCGAGTTCGTCTGGTTCGAGAACTATCTCAGCCTGCTGCAGACACCTGAATACTACCACGCCATCGGCGTCACCTTTGTCTTCTCGACGCTGGTGGCGTTCTTCTCGCTGACGCTCGGCCTGTTGCTCGCCGTCATGGCGAACCGCAACATCCGCGGTATCCAGATCTATCGCACCTTCCTCATCATTCCCTATGCGGTGGCGCCGGCGGTTGCCAGCGTGCTCTTCATCTTCATGTTCCAGCCCGGCCTCGGCATGATCGCGCGCGCATTGCAGCGCAACGGCGTCGACTGGAATCCGGTGCTCAACGGCACCCACGCGATGATCCTCGTCGTCATCGTCGCGGTCTGGAACCAGATCAGCTACAACTTCCTGTTCTTTCTCGCCGGCCTGCAGGCGATTCCCAAAAGCGTGATCGAGGCGGCCGCGATCGACGGCGCGAGGCCAATGCGGCGGTTCTGGACCATCGTCTTCCCGCTGCTGTCGCCGACGACGTTCTTCCTGATCATCGTCAATATCACCTATGTGTTTTTCAACACGCTCGGCATCATCGACACCGCGACCGGCGGCGGCCCCAACGGCGCCACGCAAACCCTGGTTTACAAGGTGTTTCAGGACGGCAAGGTCGGCACCGATCTCGGCGGCTCGGCGGCGCAATCGGTGATCCTGATGGTGATCGTGGTCGCATTGACCGCATTCCAGTTCCGCTATGTCGAGAAGAAGGTTCATTACTGACCGCCATGATCGAGCATCGCCGTTTTGGAAATTTGCTGCCCCATCTGATCCTGCTGGCCGGCGTCGCCATCGTCGCCTTCCCGGTTTATCTCGCGATCATCGCCTCGACCCACGACAACACCGTGATCGCCAACGGCCAGATGCCGCTTTATCCCGGCTCGCACGGGCTGGAGACCTACTGGAACACCATCGTGTCCGGCACCGGCAAGACCACGCGCGCGCCGGTCGGCGGCATGATGCTGAACAGCCTGATCATGGCGATTGGAATCGCGGTCGGAAAAATCGCGATCTCGATCATCTCGGCCTACGCGATCGTGTTCTTCTCGTTCCCGTTCCGGATGACGGCGTTCTGGACCATCTTCATCACGCTGATGCTGCCGGTCGAGGTGCGCATCTTTCCGACCTACAAGATCACCAGCGACCTGCACATGCTGGATTCCTATTCGGGGCTGATCCTGCCCTTGATCGCGTCGGCCACCGCGACATTGTTGTTCCGCCAGTTCTTCATGACGATCCCCAAGGAACTGGTCGAGGCCTCGAAGATCGACGGCGCCGGACCGATTTGGTTTTTCTGGGATACGTTGCTGCCGCTTTCGGTGACCAACATCGCCGCGTTGTTCGTGATCCTCTTCATCTACGGCTGGAATCAGTATCTCTGGCCGCTCTTGATCACGACCCGCGACGACATGCAGACCATCGTCATCGGCATCAAGAAAATTATCGACGTGCACGACGCGTTGACCGAATGGCAGGTGGCGATGGCAACCGCCGTGCTCGCTATGCTGCCGCCGGTCGCGGTCGTCGTGCTGATGCAACGCCTCTTCGTCAAGGGCCTGATCGAGACGGAAAAGTGAAATGGCGAACGTAACCCTCCGCGGCGTCCGCAAGGCCTACCCCAACGGATTCGAGGCCATCAAAGGCGTCGATGTCGACGTCGCCGACGGCCAGTTCTGCGTGCTGGTCGGCCCTTCCGGCTGCGGCAAGTCCACGCTGTTGCGGATGGTCGCCGGCCTCGAGACCATCACCGGCGGCGAGATCGACATCGGCGGCCGGATCGTCAACCAGGTCGAGCCGGCCGAGCGCGACATCGCGATGGTGTTCCAGAATTACGCGCTCTATCCGCATATGAGCGTCTACAACAATATGGCCTATGGCCTGCGCAACCGCCGCATGCCGCAGCCGGAAATCGACACCCGCGTTCAGGAAGCCGCGCGGATTCTCGAACTCGGCGCGATGCTGGATCGCAAACCGGGGCAGCTTTCCGGCGGCCAGCGCCAGCGCGTCGCGATGGGACGTGCGATCGTGCGGCAGCCAAAAGTGTTTCTGTTCGACGAGCCGCTGTCGAACCTCGACGCCAAGCTGCGCATCGCGATGCGGGTGGAAATCCGGAAATTGCAGCGCCGGCTCTCGACGACGTCGATCTATGTCACCCACGACCAGCTCGAGGCGATGACGCTCGCCGACATCCTCGTCGTCATGAACGGCGGCCAGGTCGAGCAGATCGGCAATCCGCTCGACATCTACCAAAAACCCGCCACCACCTTCGTCGCCTCCTTCATCGGCGCGCCGCCGATGAATTTGATGCCGCTCAGCGCCGATGAACTGAGATCGCAATTGGCCGGCGACCGCCGTCTCGACGACGCCGGCATTCTGGGCATCCGGCCCGAGGATTTCGTCGTTTCGAACGAGACCGTCGCCGGCGGCGTCGCATTTGGTCTCACCGTCGAGGCGATCGAGCGGGTCGGCGCCGAGACGTTCATCTACGGCACCCGTGCGCGCGACGTGCAGGGCGTCGCCGCCAATCCCGGCGAATTGCCGCCCGGAGAGGTGCTGGTGCGGATCCCCGGCGCCATTGGGCCCGCCATTGGGGAACGAATCAGGGCGGTTGCCGCGCCGGACAAGCTGCATCTGTTTACCGCCGACGGCCGCAAGCGGGTCGGCCCGTAACGCCTCTTCCGGGTGCTCTAGCGGGTTCCCGAAATTACTTTTTGGTCATTTTGTCGCGCTTCTACAGAGGCTTGAACCGCCTCCGAGTCGCCCCCATATTCCCTGTTGACCGGACGGCAACACCGCCGGCCGGTCGAATGGGGTGCCGTAAGGGCCCCTCAAAGTCGCTTCGAGAGGACTTTGTAATGTCTCGTGTTCCTTCGTTATCAAGTCCGTTCCTGCTGGGATTCGACGAAATCGAGCGTGCGCTCGATCGCGTCGTCAAAGGCGCCGACGGTTATCCGCCCTACAATATCGAGCGGTGCGACCGCAATAACGGCCAACCCGAACGGTTGCGCATCACGCTGGCGGTGGCGGGATTTACCCGCGACCAACTCGATGTAACGATTGAGGAAAACCAGCTCGTGATCCGGGGCCGCCAGCAGGACGACAAGGCCCGGCAATACATCCATCGCGGCATTGCCGCACGCCACTTCCAGCGCACCTTCGTGCTGGCGGAGGGGATGCATGTGCTGGGCGCGGATCTGAAAAACGGGCTGTTGTCGATCGACCTTGCCAGGCCGGAACCTGAAAGGGTCGTTAAGACAATTGCTATCAATGAACATGAATAATGGAACGAGGAGCGGACTCGACCGCTTGATCTGACAGAGGAGTTGAGACCATGAGTGAAGTGAGTGTTACGTTCGAACCCGAAAGCGTCACGACCGAGGCGCTGGCCCATCTGGGCGAGGGTCACATCGCCTACGTCAAGCAAGTCCGTTCCGAAGACGTGCCCGGACTTTTTCCCCAGGCGCCGAAGATCGCGCCGGGACTGAAGCTTTTCGCGCTGCATGCCGCCGACGGCACGCCGATCATGCTGACCGACAGCCGCGAAGCAGCGGTTGCGAACGCGTGGAGCAACGAGTTGCAGGCCGTCAGCGTTCACTGACCTGGCCCTCGCCAGTGTCACTGACAGCAGCCATTCGCGGCTGACGGTGCACTACATTGGATTTCGAGACACGCGGGCGTTTGTCATCGGCTTGGCCGGAGACAGACGCCCGTATTGTTTTGGAACGGCGTCACGCCAGGGCAGGCATCGTTATTTGCCAACCGACTGCATGTAGGTCCGATCTTCCGCCGGAAGGCCATCCAGCCAGGCCTTCTCGTCGCCTGGCTCGGGAAGGATATGGCCGTATTCCGCCATCTGGCTTGCCGGAATTTCAGTCACGTAAACCCACACCCGACGCTTCGTAAGTCCCGAGAGATCGGCGATCGCAGTCACCATTTCGGTCACCAGCCGCTGGCGATCGGAAACGCTGCGGCCGGCACGAATGAAGCCATGAACGAAGATCTGTTCCGATGCGAGCGGCGCGCCGCCCATGAAGTGATTGCCTTTGGCAACATCGGTGTAGATCACCTGCGCAAAGAACGAGGCCGCACCGGTCACTGCGTTGTGGATGCGCGTGATTTCGGCCGCGATCGCCGATTTCTTGGCCGGGTCGAGCAGGCCGGCGGGTGACGTGCAGTGATATGTCGGCATTTTGATCTCCCTGACATGGACGGTTGGTTGACGGCACGATTATACGGGTATATACCCGTATAATGAATGAAGATCCTTGTCTATGCACGTCGTTGCGCCAGGCGGCGCTGGCGGCGACGCAGATCTATGATGAGGCGCTTGAGCCGTCAGGCCTGAAGATCACGATGTTCCGCCTGCTGCGCCGGATATCGGAAGCGGGGCATCCGACGATCAGCGAGCTGGCGCGCATCGTCGATCTCGATCGCAGCACGCTCGGCCGAAACCTGAAAGTGCTGGAACGCTCGGGTCATGTGCAGCTGTCCGGGGGACAGGATGAGCGCAGCAAGATCGTCAGCTTGACCGCCAAGGGCAGGACACGGTTTGAAAAGGCCCTCCCGCTTTGGGCGAAAGCGCAGCAAACGATGCAGGCGCGGCTCGGAGATGAAAAAGCGGCCGTTTACGCGATTCAGTCGAAGTTAAACCGGAAGGCAGCACAGGTTTGAGTTCGCGCAGCACCGGAGCGCCTTCACCTCAGCCAATCCCATCGAAAGGTCCACCATGCCTCTGGCAAGAATAGATATCGGCGATGCCGCGACACCGGAATTGGCCCAGATCATCAGCGAGGTCGTTACGCCGCGATGATCGAAATTGCCAAAGTGCCGCAACACGATAAATTCCAGATCATCACACGTCACGCCTCCGGGCAGCTGATCTACCCATCCGAAGGCTATCTTGGAATCGATTACACGCCGGGCATCATTTTTATCCAGGTGTTCTGGGTGGCGGGACGAAGCACGGATGTGAAAAAGGCCTTTTACCGCAAGATCGCCGACGATCTTCACGCGCGAGCGGGCGTGCGGAAGCAGGACGTGTTCATCAATTTGATCGATTCGGCGCGCGAGGATTGGTCGTTTGGCAACGGCGAAATGCAATACGCACCAACCTAGCCAATTGAACGGCCGCGCCGCTGGACGGGTCACATGACGGACGGTGAGCTTCAATCCATCACGGGCGTGGAGGCATCGCCGACCGCGCCGCTCGGCGAGACGCTGCTCGTCCTAAACAATGTCCATGCGCAGGAACTGTCATGGTTGGAACCGGAGCGGCTCCAGCATCTCGTCAAACAGGCATTTCTGGCGCGAAGAATTGGCAACCTGGATGCGTTCATCCTCGCCCTCGACCAGGATGCCCGATACGACAGTCCGAACTTCCTCTGGTTTCGTTCGCGGTATCCGCGCTTCGTTTACGTGGATCGGGTCGTGGTCGCGTCATCAGCGCGCGGGCGCGGCTGCGCCCGCCGGCTCTATCAGGATCTGTTCGAGCATGCGGTAAGAGTTGGACACGAGCGCGTCGTCTGCGAAGTCAATTCCAGCCCTCCGAATCCGGAGTCGGATGCATTCCACGCTGCGTTGGGATTTGTTGAGGTCGGTAGCGCGAACATCCACAATGGCAGCAAGACGGTGCGATATTTATTGCATGCGCTCGGCACGCCGGCCGCCGTCTCAAAGCATCGCTGATCGAAGGATTACGCCGCGCTCGCCGGCGGCAGCGCCAGCACCGAATAGATCGCCTGGGCGTCGCGCGAGGCGCGCAGCTTCTTGGCGACGTCCTGGTCGCGCAGCAGCCGCGCGATTTGCGCCAGCGCCTTCAGATGATCGGCGCCCGCGCCTTCCGGCGCCAGCAGCAGGAACACGAGGTCGACCGGCTGGCCGTCCATCGCCTCGAAATCGATCGGGCGTTCGAGACGCGCGAAGAAGCCGAACAGCTTTTCCAGTTTGGGCAGCTTGCCGTGGGGAATGGCGACGCCGTAGCCGACGGCCGTGGTTCCCAGCTTCTCCCGCTGCAGCAGCACCTCGAAAATCGAGCGCTCGTTCTGCCCGGTCAAGGTGGCGGCACGGGCTGAGAGTTCCTGCAACGCCTGCTTCTTGCTGATGACCTTCAACGCCGGGAGTATCGCCTCGGGTGCGACCAGATCGGTAATCGTCATGGGGCGTTCCGAGGTGAATTAACCGTCAGGTTGCGAAATAGGTTTTTTAGCGGCGGCGTCAAGAAGATGAGACAGGAGGCGGGCTTAGACCCGGGTCCCGATTTGGGGGCTTCTACTCCAACGCATGACCGGTGCCAACTCCCGAGAGCCTTTTTCCGGGCCCTATCCTTAAAGGGCGGCGGACCATAGGGAGGGGTGATTTGGGCGTCAATGCTTCCCGGCATATATGTCAGGGGGTAACCGCCGGGGGGTCGACCCAGCCGACATTGCCGTCGGTACGCCGGTAAATGATGTTCACCCGGCCGCTCGAGCCATGCTGGAACACGAGGCAGGCGGCCCCGGTCAGATCCAGTTCCATGACCGCCTCGCTGACCGAGAGCCGTTTCAGGGCGGTGGTCGCCTCCGCAATGATGACCGGACTGTAGGCGGTGACCTCGTCGTCCTCAGCCGGCGCCTCGATGACGTAGCTCGGCGCATCCAGCCCCGGGGCGCCCATTTCGGCCAACGCTGCGGTAGCCGCCGCATAGGTCTTGCGGGCCGAGCGATCCTTGAGGCGGCTCTTGTAGCGGCGCAGGCGCTTTTCGATCATCAACAGCGCCTGGTCGGCGCTGGCATAGGCGTCGGTGGCGTTCGAATCGGCCTCGAGCGTGATTCCGGAATCCAGGTGCAGCGAGCAATCTGTCCGGAAGCCGAAGCCATCCTTGCTCAGCGTGATGTGGCCGGAATAATTGCCGTCGAAATATTTGCGCAGCACTTCGTCGGTGCGTTCGCTGACGCGCGAGCGAAGCGCCTCGCCGACGCTGATGCTTTTCCCCGAGATTCGAAGGGTCATTGAGTGCCTCGCTTGCTCTGGGTTGGCTTAAGCGTGCTCCGTCGGGTAACGGACACTATCGCGATTTGACGCGAACGCAATCAGGCGGGTGCGGTATCGCGAGACCGATCGGAGGACGCGGCGGGGGCTGAGAGGGCATTACCGAGCATGCTTTGTTTGTCACGGCGGCGTTGCACCGAGGAGGGAATCCGCATCGCTTCGCGATATTTCGCAACGGTGCGGCGGGCGATATCAATGCCCGATTCGCGCAATCGTTCCACGATCGTGTCATCGGAGAGGATCGCGGCGGGAGCTTCCGCATCGATCAACTGTTTGATGTGGTGACGGACGGCCTCGGCCGAATGGGCCTCGCCACCATCGGCCGACGCAATCGAAGCGGTGAAGAAATATTTTAATTCGAAACTGCCGCGATTGGTCGCCATGTATTTGTTGGCGGTCACCCGCGACACCGTCGATTTGTGCATCTGGATCGCGTCCGCCACGGCCTTGAGGTTGAGCGGCCGCAAATGCGCTACGCCATGGGTGAAGAATCCGTCCTGCTGGCGCACAATCTCGGTTGCGACCTTGAGGATGGTGCGGGCGCGCTGATCGAGCGCGCGGACCAGCCAGGTCGCATTCTGCAGGCAATCGGTGAAATAGGATTTGTCGCCGTCCTTGCGAATCGTTTTCGACAGCTCGGTGTAATAGACCTGATTGACCAGCACGCGCGGCAACGTGTCGCTGTTGAGTTCGACATGCCAGCCGCCGTCGGGACCCGGCCGCACATACACATCCGGCACCATGGTCTGCGTCCGCGCCGAACCGAACTTCAGACCGGGTTTTGGATCGAGCCGACGGATCTCGCCGATCATGTCGGTGATGTCTTCGTCGTCGACGCCGCAGAGTTTTCGCAAAGACGCGATGTCGCGCTTGGCCAGCAGATCGAGATGCTCGACCAGCGCCTGCATGGCGGGGTCATAGCGGTTGAGTTCGCGCAGCTGGATCGCGAGGCACTCGCTCAGGCCGCGTGCGCAGACGCCGGGCGGATCGAATTTTTGCAGCACCGCAAGAACGGCGTCGACGTCTTGCTGCGGCGCACCGAGCCGTTCGGCGGCCTGCCCGAGATCCGGCGGCAGATAGCCGGCATCGTCGACCAGATCGATCAGATATTGCCCGATCATGCGCTGCGCCGACGCGGTGAAAGCGACGGAGAGTTGCTCGGCGAGATGGCTGCCAAGGGTGATCTCGGCGGCGACAAAGGCCTCCAGATTGTAGTCGTCGTCGTTGGAGGCGCCGCCGCCCCATTCGGTATAGGCGGTCGGCGCCGCATCCTGCGCAGCACGGGCGGCCGCCTCGGCGGGCTCTTCGGAGAATACGTTGTCGAGGCCGGTATCCAGCGTCTGTTCGATCTCGGTCCGGGTGCCGAGATCGCGGTTCATCCATTCTTCCTGGCCGGGCTCAAAACTGTCGCCGGCGGAGCCGCCGGCCATATCCGCCGCATGCTCGGCGCCGGAATCGTCGCCAAAACTGCCGGAATTGCCGGACCCGGAAAATTCCGCCTGCTCTTCGCCCCGCTCGCCGCCCCGTTCCTGGGTGGGTTCGCCCGCGACTGGCGCTTCCGGCCCGTCATTGGCGCGCTCCAGCAGCGGATTCCGCTCCAGTTCCTCCTCGACGAACGCCGAAAGGTCGAGGTTTGACAGCTGCAGCAGCTTGATCGCCTGCATCAGCTGCGGCGTCATCACCAGCGACTGCGACTGCCGGAACTCTAGTCTTTGCGTTAGCGCCATGCGGCCAAGAACCGATCCACTGAAAGTTGGTCCGATTCTTGCTTATCTTAGTCCGAAGCCGATGTACACGGCTTGACGAATGCTAAAAATGGATTAGAGGCGGAACTCCTCGCCAAGGTAAAGACGGCGTACATCCGGGTTGTTGACGATCTCATCCGGGCTACCCTCCGTCAAGATTTCCCCGGCATAGACGATATAGGCACGGTCGGTGAGGCCGAGCGTTTCGCGCACGTTGTGGTCAGTGATCAGGACGCCGATGCCGCGATTGGTGAGATGGCGGACCAGATCCTGGATGTCGCCGACCGCAATCGGATCGATGCCGGCAAAAGGTTCGTCGAGCAGCATGTAATTCGGACGCGTCGCGAGCGCGCGCGCGATTTCGACGCGGCGCCGTTCACCGCCGGACAGCGCGATCGACGGTGTTTTACGCAAGCGCGTGATGTTGAATTCGTCGAGCAGTGAATTCAGTTCGGCCTCGCGTTTCTTCTTCGAGGGCTCGACCACTTCCAGCACCGCGCGAATATTCTGCTCGACGGTGAGGCCGCGAAAGATCGAGGCTTCCTGCGGCAGATAGCCGATGCCGAGCCGCGCGCGCTGATACATCGGCAGTTTCGTCACGTCATGGCCATCGAGTTCGATGGCGCCGCGATCGGCCTTGATCAGGCCGGTGATCATGTAGAAGACCGTGGTCTTGCCGGCGCCGTTGGGGCCAAGCAAACCAACCGCCTCGCCACGCCGGACATAGATGCTGACGCCGCGTACGACCTGGCGGGTTCCAAAACTCTTTTCCACGCTATGCACAGCCAGATAGCCCGGCCGCTTGATCAAGCGCGGGGCTGCGGCGCCATTGGTCTTGGCCGCGGGCTTGGCACTGGGGCTCGGCCGCGGCGCATCCGCCCGGGGCGGTTCGGGTGCCGGTTGCGGGATCGGCAAATCGAGCCCGGGCACCGGCGCGGTACGGGCCATCGGCGGCGCGTCACGCACCGGACTCGTCAGCATGTCGCCGAAGGAATTGCCAAGCGCGGTGATGTCATCGCGCGAGCGCGCAAATCCTGCCGGACCGCGCTTCGCCGGACGTCGACGGAAGATGCCAAGAATGTCCACCATCCCCGCTTCGCTTAAGCCTTTCACGGTGACCCCGCGATCCATCCGCGGTGATTCGATTCGCTCGCGAACCATGAATTAATGGGCGCCCCTTGCCCAGCGATCCGCCTCAATCCCCTGCGGCGGATATCCAGCCGGGCCGCCCAGTAGATACAGGCTCGCACCGCGCGCTTCAACCTCGCGGCTGCAAAATAATATATAAGTAATTGATTTACTTAGGCTTACCCGGGATTATCGATGGGATGGAAGGACTCGGACCCGCGGCGGTGGCGCCGCAGCCCTGGCCCTGGAGGAACAGGCCCTGGACCTTGCCGCTGTCGGATTCGACCCGCGAAACACCCGTCGTCATGTCGACCAGCAGACGATCGCCGCGCAGCACATTCTTGCACTGGGTCAGCACCACGCCGCCGGTCATGGTGATCAGATTGGCCTTGGTGTCGAAAATCGCGGTTTCGCCGGTCACGATTTGATCCTTTTGGGTCACGACCACGCTGCCTTTCGCCTCCAGCCGGCGTATCGACGAACTGCCGCCGGGCCCGGGGGTTGCCGATTGTATTGGAGGAGCGGATTTCGCACCTTTCGGATTGGCGGTCGGCGGCGTGGCCGGCGACGAGTTTGAATCGTAGAACACGACCAGCATCTTCGAGGTCATGGTGGTGTCGCCCTGCACTACCTTCACGTTGCCGCTGAAGGTAGCTTCTTTCTTCTTGTCGCGCATCTCGAGCGACGCGGCTTCGATCTGAATCGGCTGATCGCGGTTTTGCGAAAAGCCCTGCATCGCGTTGGGCACACCCGACATCGCGCCTTGCGCATGGGCTGCGCCACCCGCGATCAGCGCGAGCGCTAATGCCGCCGGCCCAAAACTGCGTGAAGAAGACATCATCTTGAAAATCATTTCGGATGCGAAGGTTTGGTGGAAATCGACCGCGTCTTTGGCGGCGGAACGGCAGGTTCGGGAGCCGCGGGTTCGCCGGCGGGCTGGCCAGACGCGCTATCGTCACCCAGCTTGTCGAGGTTCATCACGACATTGCCTTCGAACCGCACCACCTCGCCGCCGTTGAGGATCCTGAGTTTATCTGATGTGAGCGTTCCGTTGAGCAATTTGACGTCGACATGTTCATCCGACGTCACCGTGCCTTTGTTGATATCGACATAGGCCTGCGTCATGCGGGCTTCATAGCCGGTGGAGGTTTGCAGGAAGATATCCTGGCGCAGGTCCAGCATTTGCTGCTTGCTGTCGTAATAGCCGGTGCGCGCGTCCATCGTCACCGTCGACTTGTCTTCCATCAACACCTTGGCCCGCAACGTCTTCAGTTCGACATGATCGGGATCGGTCAGATCCTGGATCGCAGCCTTGGCCCACATTTCGTAGGGCCGCTGGTCGGTCGAAAAGCCGGAGAGATGCGGCGATTCCATCGTGACCTTGGTGCCGGACACCACGAGATTTCCGATATCGACGGGCAGTTTGGGAAATCGCATTTGGAACGGATTGAGGACTGTCGACACCACGACGATGCCCGCCATGGCGAGAACAACCGCCGCCGGAACCGCGATGCGCAGCAACCGCACCATCCGGCTGTGGCGCGCCGCACGGGCAAAGCGCGCCTCCAGTCCGATCAGATAGGCTGGGTTCTGTATCGAGTTCACCGCTGCTCCAAAGCGCGAGACGATCCCGGCATTGTACCCGGCATTATCGCCCTATGCAGCCCGGACGTGGCCCCGGCAGTGTGACCGAAACGGGGCGGAAACGGCCCGCGGCGGCCATTTCAAATGGTCAGGGTTACGAATGCGCGAAAATGTCCTCGGCCTCCCAACCGTCCAGATCGAGCTTGGCCCGGGTCGGCAGGAATTCGAAACAGGCTTTTGCAAGCTCGATGCGGCCCTCGCGCGCCAGCATGGTGTCGAGCCGTTCGCGCAGACCATGCAGGTGCAGCACGTCGGATGCGGCGTAGGCCAGTTGCGCCTCGCTCAGGCTTGACGAACCCCAGTCGCTCGATTGCTGCTGCTTTGACAGGTCGATGTTGAGCACCTCGCGCACCAGATCCTTCAGGCCATGCCGGTCGGTGTAGGTACGGGTCAGGCGGGAGGCGATCTTGGTGCAATAGACCGGCTGCGGCATCACGCCGAAGGCGTTGTAGAGCGCGGCGAGATCGAAGCGGGCAAAGTGAAAGATTTTTGTTATGTTCGGATTGGCCAGCAGCGCCTTCAGGTTCGGCGCATCGCTGTGACCTTTCGGGATCTGGATGACGTCGGCGCTACCGTCACCATTCGACATCTGCACCACGCAGAGCCGGTCGCGGTGCGGGTGCAACCCCATGGTCTCGGTATCGATCGCCACCGATTCCTTGTAGCGGGAGAGATCGGGCAGGTCGCCGCGATGCAGGCGGATGGTCATGAAAGGAAGCCTCGTGTCTTTGGTCGATTCGACGCGAGACACTAGCGTCCAAAGCCGCGTGAGGCGAGCGGCAGACACGCCCCGGGTGCTATAAAACAGCCTGATCGGCGCGGACGGTTTCGTCGGCCGGAACAGTCACGATTTTTCCTTGTCGGTTGCCGCCGTCCGCCACAGCAACGCGGCGGTGATCGCGATCAGCGCGAGCGCGATGGGATGAAAGACCGGCGGCGTCACACCGCCGAGCGAAAGCACCGACATGTCGAATATCGGCAGCGCCACGGTCGCCGTCACCAGAATGGCCAGCGGCGTCCATTGCCGCGAGACCAGGAAAATCGCGCCGGCGATGGCAATGACGAAATTGCGCGACAGATAGACCCGGTAGAACAGCGCGCCGGCGGGATCGCTGACCCGGGCGCCGAATCGCTCGGAGGCCAGGTCGGGAACCGTCATTCCGCGAATTGAGAGGGCGGCGACTCCCAGCAGCAGCAGCGCTGTCAGGACGATGGCGGCAATATCGAGCGACCTTTTCACATCGGACCTCCGCAAAACGGGTTGGGAGACACGTGCGGCACCGGATTTCTGTGATATGTATACCGACCTACATATTATGAAGGTCGACATACCGATTTGCAAGTGATATTTTTTTGCATGCCAAAAGCTACTGATTCCAAAGGGAAAACGCTGGCCGCCGCAGCGAAGCTGTTTCGCCAGCAAGGTTATCACGGCACCGCGCTGCACGACATTCTGGCTGCCGGCGGCTCGCCGCGCGGGTCGCTGTATTTCCATTTCCCCGGGGGTAAGGAGCAAATCGGCGAGGCCGCGTTGACGCTGGCCGGCGAAGCCTTGCGCCAGGGCATCGTGCGGGCCGCCGAAGCCTCGGAGAGCGCCGAGGTCTTTCTGGTGCGGATCGTACGCGCCGTGACGGCGGATCTTGAGCACTCGGACTACCGGGAAGGCTGCCCGATTGCGACTACCGCGCTGGAAACGTCAGCCCAATCCGAGGCGCTTGCTAATGCGACGCGCACCGCATTTCAAAAATGGGAGAGCGAAATCAAGCGCGGCCTGGAACGCTTCGGCATGACCGCGGAGGAAACTGATCCGTTTGCGACCATCGTGCTCAGTCAGATCGAGGGCGCGTTGTTGCTGGCGCGGACCTATCGCAGCCCGACGCCGCTGCACCGCGCCGAGCAGGCGCTGAAACTTCTGCTGCGCGGCGGCAAGTGGGGTGAAAGTCGTGACGATGCCACTTGAAACAATCCGACTGGCTGCTCTCGACGCATCGATAGCGCGTGGCGTAGCCGATGCCGACGCCGGCCGCTCGAAAACGAGCGCGGCAGTGTTTGATCGTCTGGAATTGAAGCTCAAGGCCAAGACGAGCCCAAAGTGATCGTCCTTGTCACTGCCGAGGCCGAAGCCGATCTATCGCATCGGGGCTGACGCCACTGAAATCGTGCATATTCTGCACGGCGCCCGGGATTACGAGCCGCTGCTGTTTCCGGAAAAATAGATTTCAGAATTACCGCCGGCCAGCCTACGCGGCCACTTGCGGTGTCACGGCCGACGCAAAACTTTGTCTTATGCCTGCCTCGTGAAATCGCGCGAGACCCACCCTATCTGTTGCGGGCAAGCATGGCCCACCGGGGCACCGCATTTATGATCTCCGCATCACAAAAAGAGTTTGCATGACCGAACAAACTTTGGCCGCGCCAATCGACGACCGGCAGGAACAGCAACGCGGTTTTTCACGCTACCAGTCATTCCTCATCGCGCTGCTTGCGCTCGCGCAATTCACCATCATTATCGACTTCACCATCATGTCGCCGCTCGGCGCCATCCTGATGCCCGCGCTCGATATCAGCGCCGGCCAATTCGGCGTGGCGGTTTCGGCCTATGCGTTCAGCGCCGGGATTTCGGGCGTGCTGGCCGCCGGCTTCGCCGATCGGTTCGACCGCAAGCGGTTTCTACTGTTCTTCTATGTCGGCTTCACACTGGGAACGCTGCTCTGCGCGCTGGCGCCGACCTATCATTTGCTTCTGCTCGGCCGGATCGTGACCGGCCTGTTCGGCGGCGTGATCGGCTCCGTCGTGCTCGCCATCGTCACCGATCTGTTCGCGCTACACCTGCGCGGCCGCGTGATGGGGTTCGTTCAGACCGCCTTCGCCGCAAGCCAGGTGCTCGGTATTCCAGCCGGCCTTTTTCTCGCCAACCACTGGAACTGGCACATCGCATTCGGAGCGATCGTCGGCCTGTCGATCGCGACGATGGCGGCCATCCTGCTCGTGATGCAGCCGGTCGACGCGCATCTGCGGCTCAAGCAGGACAACAACGCCTTTCGGCACCTGATCGCGACCGTCGGACAACCGCGCTATACGCTGGCCTTCGCGGTGACGACGCTGCTGGCAACCGGCGGGTTCATGCTGATGCCGTACGGCAGCGCCTACACCGTGCACAATCTCGGTATCGATATCCTGCACCTGCCGACGATCTATCTCATCTCCGGCCTGTTCAGCATTTTCATCGGCCCACTGGTCGGCCGGGCGAGCGACGCTTTCGGCAAGTATCCCACCTTCATGTTCGGCAGCGCGATGTCGGTGGTCATGGTGCTGATCTACACCCACCTCGGTCAGGTCACGTTGACGACCGCGATCATCGTCAACGTCCTGATGTTCGTCGGCATCTTTTCGCGCATGATCCCGTCGCAGGCGCTGATCTCGGCGATCCCGGACGCCAGTCAGCGCGGATCGTTCAGCGCGGTCAGCGCTTCGCTGCAGCAGTTCTCCGGCGGGCTCGGGTCGGTGTTCGCGGCAGCGATCATCGCGCAAAATCCGGACGGTTCGCTGCGGCATTTCGATTGGCTGGGCTACGTCGTGGTGGCTACCTCCATCGTCTCGCTGATCACGATGTACTTTGTGCAGAAGCCGATCGCGAAGCGGGCCGGCAAGCGATTCGTCTGAGGCAGTGCGCTTGGGCTGGCGTTCGAACAACCTGAACCGAAGACTAATTTGTACGGACCATTGAAAGGATCGCGCGAGCCAGATCAGAGGCGGACTCCACCAACTGATCCGCGCCGGCGCTTTCGAGTTCATCTCGGGTACCATAACCCCAAAGCACTCCAACACCGCGCATTCCAACCGCATGGGCCCCGGAGATGTCGTAGCGGCGGTCCCCGACCATCAAGCTGCGCGTGGGTGAAATCTCATGCTTCGACAAGATACGGGCGAGCAGCTCAGGCTTGTGATCCAGCTCTCCGCCTGGCACCGAGCCGTGGATGCCATCGAAATATGCCGTGATCTGCAAGTGCTCCAGGATGCGACGCGCGAACGTCGCCCGCTTCGACGTTGCCAGATATATTCGCAATCCGCCTTGCTGCATCTCTCTCAGGGAATTTCCTATCCCTGGATAGAGCACGCTTCCGAAAAGGCCGCTTTCACCGTAGTGCTGACGAAAGGCCAATACGGCATCGGCGATCCTGTCGTCCCCATATGGCTGCAGCAGGAATTGCATCACGTCCTCGAGCGGCGGACCGATGACCCGCTTGATATCGACAATTTCGTTCGGCTGATGTCCAAGGGTGCGCAACGCCGCAAGGCAGCTTGCCAAAATGCCGGGCTGCGAATTGATCAGGGTGCCATCGAGATCGAGAAGAACGGAGCTGGGCAGGGCCATGGCTCCCATCTTATCCCAGCACGTCGGATGGGGAAGTTCCAGAAGGACGAATCAGAGTCCCGATGGATGTGCGACACCCGATAGCTCAAGCGCGCCGGGCCCCGGTGTTGTGTACCGGTCAGCGGATCAAAGAGTCCGCCTTTCAGCGAAATCATAGGCATGGGCAAATGGTGCCCAGGAAAGGACTCGAACCTTCACGGCCGTTAAGCCACTGGCACCTGAAGCCAGCGCGTCTACCAATTCCGCCACCTGGGCCCGGGCCGGTTACTAAGGACCGGTGGCGCGCTTGTCAAATTGGCAAACTGCGGTCCAAATGGTCTGTACAGCGCTGACATGATGGCGTATCGCGAATCCGCTAAATATGCCCATTATCGGCTGAATTTGACCGGCAGGAACTGACCTATGGCATCGAACCTGGAAACGCTCGTCACGGTCTATGGCGGATCGGGTTTTATCGGGCGAAGCGTGGTCCGGGCGCTCTGCAAGCGCGAATACCGCGTCCGGGTGGCGGTGCGGCGGCCGGAACTTGCCGGGCATCTGCAGCCGCTCGGCAGGGTCGGCCAGATCCACGCCGTGCAGGCCAATCTGCGCTATCCCGCCTCCGTCGAGGCCGCGATGCGCGATTCCCATGTCGCCATCAACCTGGTCGGCATTTTGGCCCAGGGCGGCGCCCAGACGTTCGAGTCGGTACAGGCCAGGGGCGCCGGCACGGTGGCCGGGGCTGCCGCCGCGGCAGGCGCCCGGATGGTGCACGTCTCGGCGATCGGCGCCGACGAAAATTCGCTGTCCGCCTATGCGCGCTCCAAGGCCGCCGGCGAAAAGGCCGTGTTGTCGGCCGTGCCCTCCGCGACGATTTTGCGTCCGTCGGTGGTGTTCGGGCCCGAGGACCAGTTCACCAACCGTTTCGCAGCACTCGCCCGCCTGTCGCCGGCGCTGCCATTGATCGGCGGCGGCGTGAACAGGATGCAGCCGGTCTATGTTGGCGATGTCGCCAGCGCCGTTGCCGATGCGGTGGAAGGCAAGGCCAAGGCGGGTGCGACTTACGAACTCGGCGGGCCGGAAGTGCTGACCATGCGTGAGATCATGGAAACCATCCTGGAGATCACCCAACGCAATCGCATGCTGATGCCGCTGCCGTTCGGTTTGGCAAAACTCCAGGCACTGTTCCTGCAGTTTGCCCCGGGCGCGCTGAAGCTGACGCCGGATCAGGTGGCGTTGTTGCGGTCCGACAATGTGGTGTCCGATGCGGCGAAGGCCGCGGGGCTCACGCTGGAAGGGCTCGGCATCGCCCCGGATTCGATGGAGGCGATCGCCCCGCAATATCTCTGGCGCTTCCGCGCCGCCGGGCAATTCCAGAAGAAGAGCGCATAGGTTTCGTCGTCCCGGCCTTTGTGCCGGGACGACAATAACCTATCTGCCCATCGCCAGCGCGATCAGGCCGAGCGTGCCGACGATCACGCGCCACCACGCAAAAAACGTAAAACCGCGGCGGGTGACGAAGTTGAGGAACGCCCTCACCACGATCATCGCGGTGATGAATGAGACCACGAATCCGATCGCGATGATGCCCACGTGATCGGTCGTCATCTCGGCGCGGTTCTTGTAAAAATCATAGGCGAAGGCGCCGATCATGGTCGGGATCGCCAGGAAGAACGAGAATTCAGCCGCCGAGCGCTTGTCCGCTCCCAGCAACATCGCCGCCACGATCGAGGCGCCGGATCGCGACACGCCGGGAATCATGGCGAGGCACTGCGCAACGCCGATCCACAGATACATCAGCAGCGGAAATTTCGTGGCATCGTGTTCGTGCGGATTGTGATCGAGCTGGTCGACCCACAGCAGGATGGCGCCGCCGACGATCAGCGAAAAGCAGACTACCCACGGATTGAACAGCACTTCCTTGATGTACTTGCCGACGATCAGGCCGACGATCACCGCCGGCAGAAACGCCACCAGCACGCCGATCACGAAGCGCCGGTCGGCGGGATTGGAGAACATGCCGAGCGCGATCTGCCACAATTTGCCAAAATAGATCACGACGATCGCGAGGATGGCGCCGAGCTGAATCAACACCGCAAAAGTCTGCCAGAAACTGCCGTCGCCGAGACCGAAGAAGCGTTGCGCCAGCAGCAAATGACCGGTCGAGGAAACCGGCAGAAATTCCGTGACACCCTCGATGATGCCAAGAATTACCGCCCTCAATGTATCCGACATCATGATGGGGTCCATTTCTGACTGGAAATTCCGCGCTCTTCTCGCCTATTCCCCCTTTTGCTGCAATCGCAAAAAAACGGCAAACACAGGTTGCCTCGGGCGCTTGCTTGGCTATAGCGTTTTCGAGCAAAGCTTCCTTCCACAGGGATAGCGGGGTGGCCGCTCGTTCGCGCAAGGAAAACGCGTCAAAACTAAGGCTGGAGCCTCGGTCCTCATTCAATCAGAACCGAACAAGTTCTAGTGTCCCCCACTCGATCGACGCGGGCCGGCCCGGTTGAGGGTTTCTTAAGCGCCGCGAACTAATCCCAAGACTTGCTAGCCCAAGACTCACTAGCCCAAGGACTTCATGTACACGCTGTTTCATCATCCGTTCTGCCCGCATTCGCGCTTCATTCGCCTGGTCCTTGGCGAATACGGCCTCGATCTGCGGTTGGTCGAGGAACGGGTCTGGGAACGGCGCGAAGCATTTCTGGCGCATAACCCGGCGGCGACGACGCCGGTACTGATCGCCGAGGGCTTCCCTCCGATTCCGGGCGCCGGGATCATCGCCGAATATCTCGACGAGGCCCATGGCCTGGAGGCGGGCGAGCGGCGGCTGTTGCCGCCTTCGATGGCCGAGCGCATCGAGGTGCGCCGGCTGATGGCGTGGTTCAACGATAAATTCTTCGAGGAGGCCTCCAATCCGCTGGTGACCGAGCGCATCTACAAGCGCTTCATGAGCGAGGAGAATGGCGGCGGCCCGCCGGCGGCCGAAGTGATCCGCGCGGCCAAGGTCAATGTGCGCTATCATCTGACCTATATCGGCTGGCTGGCGCGGACGCGGAATTATCTCGCCGGCGACCGGATCACTTACGCGGACCTCGCCGCCGCGGCGCATCTTTCGGCGATCGATTATCTGGGCGACGTGCCATGGAGCGAGGACGACGCGGCAAAGGCGTGGTACGCGCGGGTGAAATCCCGCCCGTCGTTCCGCCCGCTGCTGAGCGAATGGCTGGCGGGCGTGCCGGCATCGCGGACCTACGTGGACCTCGACTTCTGAACGCGCTCTGCGAATTCAACACGGATATCGCACCGATGACGGTCTGCCCCCTCTCCCGTTGGGAGAGGGTTGGGGTGAGGGGGTACGGTCCATCGTTGGATCAAAGCCCCTCACCCGGATCGCTGCGCGATCCGACCTCTCCCTATGGGAGAGGTGAAGATTCGATCCTTCCGCCATGACAGAGCATCTCAAAGAGTCTTTGAAGCAGCGGGCCCACGCGCTCGGCTTCGATTGCGTCGGCGTGACCGATCCGGAGGCGACCACGCAGGCCGGAAAATATTTCCGCGAATTCCTCGAATCGGGCGGCCATGGCGACATGGACTGGCTCGCCGCCAGCCCCGAGCGCCGCACTGATCCGCGCGTGCTGTGGCCCGGTGTTCGTTCGATCATCATGCTGGGCGTCAATTACGGGCCGGATGAAAATCCGCTGCAAATTCTTGCGCAACGCGACCGCGGCGCGATCTCGGCCTATGCGCAAGGCGACGACTATCACGACCTGATCAAGAAGCGCCTGAAAACGCTGGCGCGATGGCTGGTCGCGACGACGGGCGACGACGTGAAAGTATTCGTCGATACCGCGGCCGTGATGGAAAAGCCGCTGGCGCAGGCGGCGGGCATCGGCTGGCAGGGCAAGCATACCAATCTGGTATCGCGTGAATTCGGCTCGTGGCTGTTTCTCGGCGCCATCTTCACCGCCTCCGATTTGCCGCGCGATGACGCCGACGTCGATCATTGCGGCACCTGCACCGCCTGCCAGGACATCTGCCCGACCGCGGCATTTCCGGCGCCCTACAAGCTCGATGCCCGGCGCTGCATTTCGTACCTTACGATCGAGAACAAGGGCCCGATCCCGCACGAATTCCGTAAAGCCATCGGCAACCGCATCTATGGCTGCGACGATTGCCTCGCGGTGTGCCCCTGGAACAAGTTCGCGCAACAGGGGCGCGAAACCAGACTTGCCGCGCGCGAGCAATTGCGCGCGCCGCAGCTTTCAGAATTGGCGCGGCTCGACGGCGCGGCGTTTCGTGCGCTGTTTGCGAAATCGCCAGTCAAGCGCATCGGCCGCGACCGTTTCATTCGCAATGTGCTGATTGCGATCGGCAACTCGAACCAGGCGACCTTGGCGCCAGAGGCCGAACGATTGCTCGGCGACGAAAGTCCGCTGGTCCGTGGCGCCGCGGTATGGGCGTTGTCGCAACTGCTGGAGCGGGAAAAATTCGACGCGCTCGCGGCGAAAGCGCTTGGCGCCGAAGCGGACGACGGCGTGCGCGAGGAATGGGCGAAGCCTGCGGATTTCCCTGCCCTCCCTTGATTTCATCGCGCAAATTCCGCCATGGTCGCGCGCCATGAAAAATCAGCCTTTCTTCACCAAAGACCGCGACGCCTTCATTCCCACTTCCGTCGCGAACGGGCCGTGGGACCCCAACTCGCTGCACGGCCGCGTTATCATCGGCCTGCTGGCCTTCGAGATCGAGCAGCGCCACGGCTCGGACGATTTCGTGCCGGCGCGGCTGACGGTCGACATGTTTCGCCTGCCGAACATGGCGCCGATCGAGGTCAAGACGAAAATCATCCGTGACGGGCTGCGCATCAAGGTGGTCGAGGCCGAGTTCTTGTCCGGCGGCACCAGCATGGCGCGGGCTTCCTGCCAGTTATTGCGCAAGACGGAAAATGCACCGGGCAATGTCTGGTCGCCGCCGAACTGGGACGTGCCGCAGCCGGCGGACATTCCCAAACCCACCGATCCCAGGCTCGGCATGAACGGCAAATGGACCACGCGGCCGATCACGGGCCACATGGGCTCGCTCGGGCCGCGCCGGCTGTGGATGAGCGAGGTGCGCGAGTTGGTCGAAGGCGTGCCGATGACGCCGTTCGTCCACGTCGCCACCGGCGCCGATTTCGCGAGCCCCTTCGCCAATGCCGGCGATCAGGGCCTCGGCTACATCAACAGCGACGTGACGATCTATCTGCATCGCCTGCCGGTGACGAACTGGATCGGGTTTGAGGTGGTGAACCACCATGCCACCGACGGCATCGCGATCGGCGAGTGCTGGCTGTATGACGAAAAGGGCCCGATCGGCACGTCGACGGTCGCGGCCCTGGCGCAACGCAAGCCAATGACAAATCCGCCGCCGCCGTAGAGGTCCTCTGCCGTCATTGCGAGGAGCGGAGCGACGATCTATCCGTTATGCCGCGCTATGGATTGCTTCGCTGCGCTCGCAATGACGGTGAGAGAGAATCACTCCACCAGATGCCGCGCCATTTCCGGCCGGGCCTTCAGCGCCGCGCCCTGTTTCTCGACGATCTTCGCAATCCGCTCCGGTGCAAAGTTCATGTCGACGAAAGCGGGCGCGGTATTGGCGACCTCGTGGTATTCAGAGATCTTGCCCTCGCGCAGCGTCATGATCGCGACACCCTCGAACATCGCGCGCGCCCCCTTGGCCTCCGGCAGCGTCGAGCGATAGCTGAACGTGTAGCGCGCATAGAGGGTATGGCCGTCGCTGACCGGCGTGTGCATGTCCCAGCGAAAATCGGTGGCCGTGCGATAGAACCAGTCGTCGATCAGTTCCGCTATTTTGGCGCGGCCCGCGAACGCGCCGTAGAACACATCGTGATAGACGCCGTCCTCGGCGAACAGTTCCGAAAATGCCTTGCCATTGCGCTGTTCGACGGCGTCGCAGAACGCGCGGAGTGTGATGGCGAGGTTCATGGCGTTTCTCCCTGCGTGCTCTTGGCCCATCCTTCGAGGCTCGCCTGACGGCTCGCACCTCAGGATGACGCCTTTATGTGTTGCCGTCACCCTGAGGTGCGCGCGCTTGCGCGCCTCGAAGGGCGACGGCTCAGATCTCCGCCACCGCCGCGATGATCCGCGTAATGTCCTGCGGGCGCGACAGGCGGTGATCGCCGTCCTGGATCATGGTCAGAACCACGTCCTCGCTCGGCAGCCGATGCGCCAGCGCAAACGCGTGCTGCCACGGCACGTCGGGATCCTGCGCGCCCTGCAGGATGCGAACCGGACATCCGACCTCGATGGCGCTGCCGAGCAGCAGATGGTTGCGGCCCTCCTCGATCAGCGCGCGCGTGATCGGATACGGCGCGCCGTCACCGTAAGCCGATGGCCGCTGCCACAGGCCTTTGGTCCGGATCTCCTCGCGAATGTCCTCCGAAAAGCCGTTCCACATCAATTGTTCGGTGAAATCGGGTGCCGGCGCGATCAGCACCAGCCCGGCCAGCGAGGCGTGGCGCGCTTCACGTTTTGCGATTTCGCGCGCCAACAGCAGCGCCATCCAGCCGCCCATTGATGAGCCGATCACGACCTGCGGCCCCCGGCAGAACCGTTCGAATACCGCGACGCTCTCTTCCAGCCAGCGTCCGATGGTGCCGTCGATGAAGGCGCCGCCGGATTCGCCATGGCCGGAATAATCGAACCGGACGCAGGCGCGGCCCTGTTCAATGGCCCACGCATCCAGCGCCAGCGCCTTGGTGCCCCGCATGTCGGAATTGAAACCGCCGAGCCAGAACAGCCCGGGGCCGGTTCCTGCACGGGCGCGCACCGCGATCCGGCGCCCGCCGTCGTCCTTGCCGACCTCGATGAAGGCAGGTTCCGGATCGATTACAGTCGAATTGGTCATGGTTTAGCTACTCTTGCTCAACTCTTGCTGGATTCTTGCCCGCTGCTTTTTCGATGAGCAGATGCCATCGGTTAGCGGATCCCGATGGCGATCTGTCCTTGCGGAGCATCCGATCGCGCTATATTTGCCGGGCGTGACCAAAATGCCTCGCATTTGACGGTTTTCGCGCGTAAGCCGCGAGTTCGCTTGCCCGCCGACGCGTATTGCTTCAAACTATAGCCCTTCCTTCACAACTTTGGAGAGTTACCCATTCGCCGTCCCAACAGAGCCCCGCCCACCGCGTCAAAAGATGGGCCGCGCACCAATGATGAAATCCGCAACGCGCAGATCCAGCTGATCGATCAGAACGGCACCAACCACGGCACGGTCGAGACCGTGGTGGCTGTCAAGATGGCCCTTGAAGCGGGCATGGATCTTGTCGAGATTTCGCCGAACAACAATCCTCCCGTTTGCAAGATCATGGACTACGGGAAGTTCAAATATTCCGCGCAGAAGAAAGCCGCCGAAGCCCGCAAGAAGCAGAAGGTCGTCGAGATCAAGGAGATCAAGCTGCGGCCGATGATCGACGATCACGATTACGACGTGAAGATGCGCGCGATGCAGCGGTTCTTCGAGGAAGGCGACAAGGTCAAGATCACCTTGCGCTACCGCGGCCGCGAAATGGCGCACCAGGAGATCGGCACCAAACTGCTGGACAAGGTCAAGGCCGACGTCGCCGAATACGCCAAGGTCGAGCAGGACGCGCGTTTCGAGGGCCGCCAGGTCGTGATGGTACTGGCGCCGCGCTGATCCGAACTGGCTGGAAGTAACAACGGCCCGTCAGATGCTCTGGCGGGCCGGTTTCGTTTCTGCACTGGATCGTAGCCCGGATGGAGCGAAGCGCAATCCGGGGCAGTCCAATCGACATGTTCGGTGTCCCGGATTGCGCGGAGCCTGTCATCGGGCGCGCATTCGCGCGACCCGTTGGCTTCATCCGGGCTACGCGAGCTTTTGCTAGCTCCGCGTCGCCTGCCAGGTGCCGCTGCAGCGATCGCCGGAAATGATCCCGCTCCATGACCCGGCACCGCTGCCGCCCGCCAATCGGCCCCCGCCGCTGGCCCGGGAGGCACCGACCGATACATGGACGGCGACGCTACCGCCGCGGCCTATTGAACCCGCGACCCTGCCTCCGCCTGCTGATGAAACCCGGTTGCCCCTGACGGTGAAGGGGATGCTGTAGCCGGAGCTGCACGTGCCTCGCGTGGTGGCAAAAATGGTGTTCCAGATGCCGTCATAGGCGCCTCCCGCCCTCACCCTGGTCGCGGCGTCGGCCGTAGCTGGTGTCGCGACTGCGACAAGGACCGCCAACACGGGAACCCATCGCAAGCTGCGCTGGCTGGAAAAAGCAGCAAATCGGGCAATCGATCGGTCAAAATGGGTCATTTTCTTCCTGCTCCGGCTCGGACAATACCGACACTCAGTGACTGGGTCACAACAGATGGTGCCGCGGTTCATCGTTGCCAATTCGCTTTCGGTCTGCCATAAGCCGACCCTTCATCGTCCGGCTGATCAAGGGCTGCCGTGTCGATGTCCATGCAGGCTGTCTCATTTCGGAAATAGCCTAGCATTTTCAACGCTCTAACGAGCATTTTCGCCGACCAAACGCCTTCCGGGGCGGATTTGTGTTGCGGCAACAGGAGAGCCAAATGCCCAAGCTGAAGACCAAGTCAGGCGCTAAAAAGCGCTTCAAGGTTACTGCCACCGGCAAAGTAATGGCCGCCCAGCGCGGCAAGCGCCACGGCATGATCAAGCGGACGAAGAAGCAGATTCGTCAGCTCCGCGGCACCCGCGTGCTGTTCAAGACCGACGGCGACAACATCAAGAAGTATTTCTTGCCGAACGCCTGATCGTTCTTGCGATCCCATTGAGCCGGCCGCGTCCGCGCGGCAATCCGTCACCGAATTTTCAGATCAAGGATACCTGTCATGTCTCGCGTCAAACGCGGTGTGACCTCTCACGCCAGGCACAAGAAAGTCTACAAGGCCGCCAAGGGTTTCTCCGGGCGCCGCAAGAACACCATTCGCGCCGCCAAGGCCGCGGTCGAAAAGGCCGGGCAATACGCCTTCCGCGACCGCAAGCGCAAGAAGCGGACGTTCCGCGCGCTCTGGATCCAGCGTATCAATGCCGCGGTGCGTCCGCTCGGCATGACCTACAGCGTCTTTATCAACGGCCTCGCAAAGTCGGGCATCATGGTGGACCGCAAGGTGCTGTCGGATCTCGCCATCACCGAGCCGGCGGCGTTCCAGGCGATCGCTGAAAAGGCCAAGGCCGCGCTGGCGGCCTGAGGCGCTAGCGGGGCTTCGATCGTCCCGCGGCTTTCAGCGCCCGTTGCGAGTAGCGCTGGGCGACTTCCGCGCGGCAAAAGGCCGTGAACGAGCGATACATGGTGCCGGACTCGTTCCGGTACTTTCGATCGCAAGCGTCCATCTCGCGCGCGTAAGCCTGCTTTTGCGGCGCCTTGAGGCGGGCGAGAAAGTCGCCCTCACATTTCTTCTCGACGGCAGCGCCCAACGCGATGTCGCCGCTGGTGCTGAATTCGCAGTCCTGAAACAGCTTCATCGCGCGCGCGCATCCGGGCGTGGCGTTGATCGCGTCAACGATCTCGTCGCGGGTCATCGATTTGCCGAGACAGACCGCGGCCTGCGCGGGACCGCCGCCAACCGACAGAATCACGGCCAGAATGGCCGCCGGGGGACCAAAACGCATCGCGCTCTCCTTGATCGAACTCCCTCTTGGTAGGACCCCCAGGACAAGGGTTCAAACGCTCGGGATCGCCGGCCTGTCACGACAGGCTTTTTGCTTGACGTTTTGGCCCGGGAGCGGCGACAACCGGCCGCCTTTTGCGAAAGAGATTTTGACCGTGTCCGACCTCACCACCCTCGAACAAACCATTCTCGCCGAAATCGCCGCCGCCGGCGACGAAGCCGCCCTCGAAGCCGTCCGCGTCGCGGCGCTCGGCAAGAAGGGCTCGATCTCCGCGCTGCTCTCGACGCTCGGCAAGATGTCGCCGGACGAGCGCAAGACCCAGGGCGCGGCGATCAACCTCGCCAAGGACAAGGTCTCGCAGGCGCTCGCCGCGCGCCGCGATATCCTGAAATCGGCAGCCCTCGACGCCCGTCTTGCCTCCGAGACCATCGACGTCACGCTGCCGCTGCGCGATGCCGCGGCCGAGCAGGGCCGCATCCATCCGCTCAGCCAGGTGTTCGAAGAGGTCAACGTCATCTTCGCCGATATGGGATTTTCGATTGCCGAAGGTCCAGACATCGAGACCGACGACTACAATTTCACAAAACTGAATTTTCCCGAGGGCCATCCGGCGCGGGAGATGCACGACACTTTCTTCTTCAACCCGAAGGAAGACGGTTCGCGCATGCTGTTGCGCACCCACACCTCGCCGGTGCAGGTGCGCACCATGCTGACCCAGAAGCCGCCGATCCGCATCATTTGTCCGGGCCGCACCTATCGCATCGATTCGGATGCCACCCACACGCCGCAATTCCACCAGGTCGAAGGCCTCGTGATCGACAAGGGCTCGCATCTGGGCCACCTCAAATGGATCCTGCACGAGTTCTGCAAGGCGTTCTTCGAGGTCGACCACATCAATATGCGGTTCCGGCCGTCGTTCTTTCCGTTCACCGAGCCGTCGCTCGAGGTCGATATCCAGTGTCGCCGCGACAAGGGCGAGATTCGCTTCGGCGAGGGCGAGGACTGGCTGGAGATTCTCGGCTGCGGCATGGTGCATCCGAACGTGCTGCGCGCCTGCGGCATCGATCCCGACGTCTATCAGGGCTTTGCCTGGGGCATGGGCATCGACCGCATCGCGATGCTGAAATACGGCATGTCGGATCTCAGGCAGCTGTTCGACAGCGACGTGCGCTGGCTCTCGCATTACGGCTTCAAGCCGCTGGATATCCCGACGCTCGCGGGGGGATTGAGCACGTGAGCGTCGTGGAGACCGTCATCGCGGAGAGAGCCCCCACCCTACCCTCCCCCGCAAGCGGGAGAGGGAATGGACTGCCGTCGGATCAAACAGATTTCGTCACAATCGGGGATACGACCACTCCATCCGCGCAACAGGTCGGACTCCCTCTCCCGCTTGCGGGGGAGGGTTGGGGTGGGGGTCTCTCGGCATCGGAAGTCTCAATGGACGAACCAAAAGATCCGAGCTGGAACGTTTCCTCCAGCCTCCGCTCAAAAGCGCGCGAACTCCGGAAGAAATCCACCGACGCCGAGCGAATTCTCTGGTCGGAGTTACGCGACCACCGGCTGAACGGTGCTGGCTTCCGGCGCCAGGTACCGATCAAAAATTACATCGCCGACTTCGCGTGTCATGCAGCAAAGCTGGTGGTCGAACTCGACGGCGGACAGCATTTTTCTGGTCAATCCGAGCGCGCCGATGCAGCTCGTTCCGCTGTGATTGAAGCCAGAGGGTTTCAGGTTCTTCGCTTCAGCAATCACGATGTGATGACAAATCGTACAGGGGTGCTCGAAACAATTGCCGCGGCCGTTGCCGAGCGAGCCCCCACCCTGACCCTGCCCCGCAAGCGAGAGAGCGGACAAGGGAAGCAAGTTTCATGAAATTCACCCTCTCCTGGCTCAAAGAACATCTCGATACCGACGAGCCGCTGGAAAAGCTCGCCGACAAGCTCACCATGATCGGGCTTGAGGTCGAGCATATCGAGGACACAGCGAAGGCGCTTGCGCCGTTCAGCATCGCGCGCGTGATTTCCGCCGAGCAGCATCCGAACGCCGATCGCCTGCGCGTCTGCATGGTCGATACCGGCGACGGCGGTGCACCAGTGCAGGTGGTCTGCGGCGCGCCGAACGCGCGCGCGGGGCTCATCAGCGTGTTCTCGGCTCCCGGCACCTTCATTCCCGGCAAGAACATCACGCTCGGCGTCGGCACCATCAGGGGCGTCGAGAGCCGCGGCATGCTGTGCTCGGCCGCCGAACTGCAGATCTCGGAAGACCATGACGGCATCATGGAGCTGCCGGCCGATGCGCCTGTTGGCAAAGGCTACGCCGAATGGGCCGGGCTCGGCGATCCCATGCTCGAAATCAACCTGACGCCGAACCGGCAGGACTGCACCGGCGTGCACGGCATCGCGCGCGACCTTTCCGCCGCCGATATGGGCAAGTTCAGGGATCCCGGCATCAAGCAGGTCAAGGGTGAATTCCCTTGTCCCGTGCAGGTGAAGGTCGAAGACGCCACGCTGTGCCCAGGCTTTGCGCTGCGGCTGGTGCGCGGCGTCAAGAACGGTCCCTCGCCTGAATGGCTGCAAAAGCGCCTGACCTCGATCGGATTGCGGCCGATCAATGCGCTGGTCGATATCACCAACTTCATGACCTACGATCGCGCCCGTCCGTTACATGTGTTCGACGCGAAGAAGGTGACGGGCAATCTCACCGTGCGCCGCGCGCGCGACGGCGAAACCTTGCTGGCGCTGGACGGCCGCACCTACACGCTCGACAATGGCGTCTGCGTTATCGCCGACGACCATGGCGTCGAATCGCTCGCCGGCATCATGGGCGGCGAGGCCTCCGGCTGCGATGAGAACACAACAGACGTGCTGATCGAATTGGCGCTGTGGAACGAGATCAACATCGCCCAGAGCGGCCGCAAGCTCGGCATCAATTCGGATGCCCGTTATCGGTTCGAGCGCGGCGTCGACCCGGCGTTCATGCTGCCGGGGCTGGAGATGGCAACCCGGCTGGTGCTGGAATTGTGCGGCGGCTCGCCGTCGGAGAACGTCGTCGTCGGCAATCCCTTCGGCGAAGACCGCGTGATCGATTTCCCGCTCGCCGAGGTCAAGCGCCTCGCCGCGATCGAGGTGCCGTTCCCCGAAGTGCGACGCATCCTCAGCCATCTCGGCTTCATGGTGGCCGGCAGCGGCCCGGTGGTGAAGGTTGCGATACCGTCATGGCGCACCGACGTGCACGGCAAGGCCGACATCGTCGAGGAGATCGTGCGCATCGTCGGCGTCGACAAGGTGCCGATGACGCCGTTCGATCGCGGCGACGCGCCGCGCAAGCCGGTGCTCACCACGATCCAGCTCCGCACCCGCCGCGCCAAGCGCGCGCTCGCCGCGCGCGGCATGGTCGAGGCGGTGACATGGTCGTTCATTTCAAAACCGCACGCCGAGTTGTTCGGCGGCGGACAGGCCGAGCTCGCGCTCGCCAACCCGATCGCGTCGGATCTCTCCGACATGCGGCCGAACCTGCTGCCGGGTCTGGTCGCAGCCGCGCAGGCCAATGCGAATCGCGGCTCGTCCGACGTCGCGCTGTTCGAGGTCGGCCAGGTGTTCAAGGGCGACAAGCCCGAAAATCAGCTGGTCGCGGCTGCCGGCGTCCGCCACGGCTTTGCCTCCGCCAAGGGCATGGGGCGGCATTGGTCGGGTTCGGCCATGGCGGATGCGCTCGACGCCAAGGCCGACGCGTTCGCGGTGCTCGCTGCCACGGGCGCGCCGATGCAGGCGCTGCAGATCGTGCCCGGCGGGCCAAATTGGCTGCATCCAGGCCGTTCCGGCACCATCCAGATCGGGCCGCAAAACGTGCTCGGATATTTTGGCGAGCTGCATCCGCGCGCACTGGAGGCGCTCGGCGCCGATGGTCCGCTGATGGCGTTCGAAGTGATCCTCAACCGCGTCCCCGACGCCAAGCAGCGGCCGACCCGCGCCAAGCCGGTGCTGGAACTCTCCGCGTTCCAGCCGGTGTCGCGCGATTTCGCCTTCATCGTCGACCACAACGTCAAGGCGGGCGATATCGTGCGCGCAGCGCAGGGTGTCGACAAGAAGCTGATCACTGACGTTACCGTGTTCGACGTCTACGAGGGCAAGGGCATCGACGACGGCAAGAAGTCGATCGCGATCGCGGTGACGATCCAGCCGCGCGAAAAGACTCTTACCGATCAGGAGATCGACGCGGTTGCCGCGAAGATCGTCGCTGAAGTCACGAAGAAGACCGGCGGAACGTTGCGGGGATGAGCCTCTCGGGCCTCATCCCCACGGACATCAGCCTCAACGCCGCGATCGCGGTCTGCACCATCGCCTTTGTATCCGGAACCGCGCGCGGATTTTCCGGCTTCGGCTCCGCACTGATCTTCATGCCGCTGGCGAGCAGCATCGCCGCGCCGCGTCTGGTGGCAGCGCTGCTGCTGATCATCGATTTCATCGCCGCCGCGCCGCTGCTTCCCAACGCCTGGAAGCAGGCCGACCGCAAGGCGACCGCGATCATGGTGCTCGGCGCCCTGGTGGGCGTGCCGATCGGAACCTGGTTCCTCAGCCGGCTCGAGCCGGTGACGACCCGCTGGATCATCTCGGGCTTCGTGTTCGCGCTGTTGCTGTTGCTGCTGTCGGGCTGGCGTTACCGGGGCAAGGATCACGCGGCGATCTCGGTCGGCATCGGCGGACTCTCCGGCTTTTGCAGCGGGCTGGCGCAGACCGGCGGGCCGCCGATCGTCGGCTACTGGCTCGGCCGCCCGATCGCTTCGGTCACCGCACGCGCCAATATTCTGCTGTTCTTCGGCGCCTCGGATTTCTTCTCGGTCGTCAGCTACGCCCTGTCCGGGCTGATCACGGCGGACTCGATCAAATTTTCGCTGGTCGTCGGCCCGGTCTACGCCAGCGGCGTCTGGTTCGGCGCGTCGTTGTTCGGCAAGGCCAGCGAGGCGCTGTTTCGCGCGATCTGCTACGCCCTGATCGCGGCAGCGGTTCTGATCGGCCTGCCGGCGCTCGACGGCGTGCTCCGCGGCGGCTAGGCTGGCTGCAACGGACAAGAAAATCGGGGGGAGAGCGTTATGATCGATCGCCGCAATGCGCTGAAACTGGCGCTCGGCAGTGCCGCGGCACTGGCCGCGCCTGCCGTATTGGCACAGGCGCAGGCAAAGCCGCGCACCAAGATCGTGTTCCTCGGCACCAAGGGCGGCCCGCGCGTCGGTGTCGGACCTTCCAACCCCGCCAGCCTGGTGGTGGTGAACGACACGCCGTTCGTGATCGATTGCGGCATGGGCGTCAGCCATCAGCTCGCCACAACCGGCGTGCCGCTGGAATCGGTGAAGTACATCTTCATCAGCCATCACCATTCCGATCACAACCTCGAATACGGCAATCTCGTCTACAACGCCTGGGCCACCGGCCTGTCGACGCCGATCCATTCGTTCGGGCCCAAGGGTATCGAGGCGATGACGAAAACCTATTGGGAGTTGAACAAGTTCGACATCGATACACGGATCGAGGACGAAGGCCGTCCCGATCCGCGCAAACTTCTGATCGCCAAGGACATCGACGCGGACGGCGTGGTGCTGCAGACGGCGGACGTCAAGGTGACCGCGTTCCGGACTCCGCACCCGCCCATCGTCGATAACTTCGCCTACAAATTCGAGACCCCGGACGGCACGATCGTGTTCTCCAGCGACACCAACTACAATCCCAAGCTGGCCGAATTCGCTGAGGGAGCCGACGTGCTGGTGCATGAAGCGATCTATCTTCCGTGGGTCGATCGTCTCGTGACCCGGGTCAAGAACGGCGCCACACTCAAGAAGCACCTGCTCGAAAGCCACACCGCCGCCGAAGACGTCGGCCGCATCGCCGACGCCGCGCAGGTCAAGGTGCTTGTGATGAGCCACCTCGTTCCCGGCGAACTCGACGTGACGGACGAGCAATGGAGCAGCGAGGCGAAAAAACACTTCAAGGGCCGGCTGATCGTCGCCCGGGATCTGATGGAGTTGAAGCTGCCGGTTTAACGCCAACCTCCCCTGGAGGGCCCTGGAGGGGGGGGTCGGCTCGCATGGAGCGAAGCGAAATGCGAGACGGGGTGGGGTGAAGGTCTCTCATCATCGTTGGTGTTCAAGTGTTCGCGCTCACGGGAATCATATTCGCTGCTGCTCTTCGAGCCGTGCGGCGGCTGGATGCCGAGATCATAAGCATCTCTCCCGCGGATAGATCACCCCGCCCCGCTCGCACCGGACGATGCTTCGCATCGCCCCGTGCGGTCGACCCTCCCCCTCCAGGGGAGGGTAAGCAAGCGCGCCATCAATTAATCGGCGACATCGGCGTGGCAGACCGTGCCGGCGCCGTGCGCCGCCGCTGCTTCGGCGCCCGCGCTGGCGCTTCCGCTGGCTCGGCATCCCTCAAGGCGCCGATCCGCCGCAACGCCGCTTCCGCGGCGCGCTCACCGCTATCCCAGGCGCCATCGGTGGTGCCCCACAGCGTTTCATGGGTGGCTTCGCCGGCGATATACATGCAGCCGATCGGCTCGCTCAGGATCTTTCGCGACGGCTGCGCGCCGGGCGCCGCCACCGACATGGCGCCGAGCGCAAACGGCGCCGCATTCCAGCGCGTCGCACTCGATTTCTTCACCGCGGCCGCCGCATCGCTGCCGAACAGTTTCGTCAGCCACTCCACCGCAAACGCCACCATGGCCCGCTCGCCCTGGGCGGAGAGATCGCGGCCGAACGAGCCCGCGACATCGATCGTACACAGCGAGGATGCGCCCATATTGGCGAACAACAGCCCGGTTCGCATCGAATTGCTCTGCTCGATGATGATGTCATCGCGCGACAATCCGAGCGGATTGCCCGGTAGCTGCAGCGCGATCCGGTCATAGCTGCCGAGGCTCAATTTTGCGGCGGCATCCAATGTGCGCTTCGGGATATCAGGATCGAATTTGATATTGCCTTCAGCAAGCACATTGCTCGACACGGTGATGACGGCGGCGCGTGCGGCAACCTTGCCCGCCGGCGTATCCACCGTGACGTCGCGCTTGCTCCAGGAAATGCGCTTGGCCGGCGTCGACAGCGACAACGGAACAGGCTCACCCAGCTTGGCGATCAGGGTGCCCAACCCCTGACGGCAGGCAATCGCAGTGTTGCGATCCTGCGCTCGGGCCTTGTCGACGACCGAGACATCCTTCAGGTCTTTGCCGCTGAAATTGGCGCCGAGCACGAACTCCGCCGTACCGGCCCAGTCGCCGAGATCTTTTGGCAGTACCGCCGCGCAGGCAATGTCGCCCCTGCGCGAGGCGTCGTCGATGGCGCGGTTGGCGCGCACCAAAGCGGCGAGAAATTCCTCGGTCTCGCCCGGGCGCGCGTTGCGGCGGCCGATCCGGATTTTCTGACCCGACGGCGCGGTCATGATCTCGAGGCCCGCGGCACGCGCCAGCTTGACCATCGGGTTGGTCTCGGGATTGTGCATCCAGCGCGCGCCGCGATCGAACGGCACGTCGAAGGTCGAGATATCGGTCTGGCAACGGCCGCCAATCTGGCTCGCCGCCTCCACTACGATTACTTTGCGGTTCGCAGCCATGATCCGCCGCGCCGCAGCAATACCGGCAGCACCCGCCCCGATCACCACGACATCGGCCTCGCGCGTCAGTGGCGCCGCCCCCGCCCTGCGGCCGAGCACCGGCGTCACCGCCAGGCCAGCGGACGCCGACAGGAAATCGCGGCGGGTCATTGTCATGGCATGGTTTCCGGAGGCTTGAAAGAAAGAGAACAGTCAGCGAACTGTGCCGCATCTCACGGTGCGCAGCAACACTCATGGTAAATCAATCATGATTGATCGAGTTCACGCATGAACTAAATTGAAACGGCTTGCGACCATGCTAAGGGAACAAAAAAAGGCGGACGGGAAGCCGCTCTGGGGAGAGTTTCATGGGCGTAATGCTCGATACCATCGGTCAGCTGATCGCGGGCTACCTGCAGAAGGAAGTCCCGGGCTATGAGCCGTTCACGCCGAGCGATCCGGAACATCTGCGTGGCGTGATCCAGGCCGGCGACGTGCTGCTGGTCGAAGGCAACAACCGGATTTCCGGCATCATCAAGTACCTCACCCAGTCGACCTGGTCGCATGCCGCGCTGTATGTCGGCCCGGTCGATGGCGCAACCGAGCCCGACGGCGAACCGCATGTCCTGATCGAGGCCAATGTCGGCGAAGGCGTCACCTCGGCGCCACTGTCGAAATATTTTCCCTATCACACCCGCGTGTGCCGCCCGGTCGGGCTGTCCTATGAAGACCGCACCACGGTGTGCCGCTATGCCATCAACCGGATCGGCTTCGGCTACGACACCAAGAACATCGTCGACCTGATGCGCTATCTGATTCCGTTGCCGGTGCCGCAGCGCTGGCGGCGACGCATGATCGCGTTCGGTTCTGGCGATCCCACCAAGATCATCTGCTCGGCGCTGATCGCGCAGGCGTTCGACGCCGTGCGCTATCCGATCCTGCCCAAGATCACGCGCGCCGCCTCCCGGAAGGCCCGGCGCGAAATTTTGCACATCCGCGATTCATCGCTGTACATGCCGCGCGATTTCGATATCTCGCCCTATTTCGAAGTCGTCAAACCCACCATCGTGCACGGCTTCGATTATCTGGCCCTGCATTGGGCCGACAAGCAGAAGCCGCTCCAGGAGGTAGCCGGCGAATTCGGTGTGTTTCCAGAGGTCCAGTCGCCGTCACTTGTTCCTGAAGAGATTGACCAAGAAGCGTCGCTTCCGTTTGCGGAAGTAAGCGAGGCCGCGCGCGAGGCGACGCTGGTCGAGCGCGTGACCGTGTCTGAGCATTTTCTCGCGGTAGAATATGTCCCGGTGCGGCCGCCGGAACGCCGCGCCCGTCCACGTTCGCGGACGCCGGAGCTCGCGGCTTAACGGTCAGACCGGCCAATCACGGCCATCAATTCCGCGATCTTTTCCCGCTGATCGGTCTTGTTGCCGCTGGTGATCGCATGTTCGACGCAATGCGACACGTGATCCCTCAGCACCTCTTCCTCGACGCGCCGTAGTGCGGCGCGTACCGCGGAAATCTGCGTGACGATGTCGATGCAGTAGCGGTCCTCGTCGACCATTTTCGACAAGCCGCGGACCTGGCCTTCGATCCGGCCCAGGCGCTTTTGACAGGAAGCCTTGATGTCTTTTCGCATCCCGCCTATATACCCCTACTGGGTATGGGTTACAAGTGGCGATAGGGAATGCGATGATCGAAACGAAGACCGGCTGCTGCGGCGGGGCTCACGATCACGCCGCCCACGGCCATGACCACCACCATGCCCACGCCAGCGCAACCGCGCACGACCCCGTCTGCGGAATGTCGGTCGATCCCGCGACCAGCAAGCATCGGTTCGACTACGAAGGCAAAACCCTTCATTTCTGTTCGGCCGGCTGCCGAACCAAATTTGCCGGCAATCCCAAAACCTATCTCGAAGGCAGCAGGCCGACTGCCGACGTGCCTGAAGGCACGATCTACACCTGCCCGATGCATCCGGAGATCCGTCAGGTCGGCCCCGGAAGCTGTCCGATTTGCGGCATGGCGCTGGAACCCGATGTCGTAAGCCTGGATGCGCCGCCGAATCCCGAATTGGCCGACATGACGCGGCGGTTCTGGATTGGGCTAGCGCTTTCCGTACCGCCGGTGGTCCTCGAAATGGGCGGCCATCGGGCGGGCGGGCACGGCCTAATTAATCCGACCCTGTCGAACTGGATTCAGCTTGTATTCGCGACGCCCGTCGTGCTGTGGGCGGGCTGGCCGTTCTTCGTACGCGGCTGGCAATCTCTGCTGACGCGCAATCTCAACATGTTCACGCTGATCGCGATCGGTATCGGCGTGGCCTATGTCTTCAGCCTGGTCGGCACCATCGCGCCCGGAATATTTCCGGCAAATTTTCGCAGTCATGGCGGCGCGGTGGCCGTCTATTTCGAATCTGCCGCTGTTATCACCGTCCTGGTGTTGCTCGGTCAGGTGCTGGAGCTAAGGGCCCGCGAAGCCACGTCAGGCGCCATCAAGGCTCTGTTGCAACTTGCACCCAGAACCGCCCGTCTTGTCGATGAGAACGGCGCCGACCATGAAGTCGAGATCGACAGCCTGCAGGTTGGCGACAAATTACGCGTGCGCCCTGGTGAAAAAGTGCCGGTGGATGGCGTCATCCTCGAGGGCCGCTCCGCGCTCGATGAATCGCTGGTAACCGGCGAATCGATGCCGGTCAGCAAGAAGGCCGACGGCAAGGTGATCGCGGGCACGCTCAATCAATCCGGCGGGTTTGTGATGCGCGCCGAAAAGGTCGGGCGCAATACGCTACTGTCGCAGATCGTCAAGATGGTGGCGGAGGCACAACGCTCGCGCGCGCCGATTCAGCGGCTGGCCGACCAGGTGGCCGGCTGGTTCGTGCCTACAGTGATCGCCGTGGCGCTGATCGCCTTTGCGGCCTGGGTCTGGTTCGGACCGGAGCCGCGGATGGCGTTCGGCCTCGTTGCCGCCGTCTCCGTGCTCATCATTGCCTGCCCCTGCGCGCTCGGGCTCGCCACGCCGATGTCGATCATGGTCGGCGTCGGCCGCGGCGCCCAGGCCGGCGTCCTGATCAGGAACGCCGAAGCGCTGGAGCGGATGGAAAAGATCGACACGCTGGTGGTCGACAAGACGGGAACGCTGACCGAGGGCAAGCCGAAGCTGGTTTCGATCGTCACCGCCGATGGTTTTCAGGAAGCCGAAATCCTGCGGCTGGCGGCCAGCGTCGAGCGCGCCAGCGAGCATCCGCTCGCCGACGCGATCGTTCGCGCCGCCAAAGAACGCAACATCGATCCAGGCACGGTGGAGGCGTTCGATTCGCCGGCCGGCAAGGGCGCCACCGGCAAGGTCGACGGCAAGACGGTTTTGTTGGGCAATGCGGACTATCTTGCGTCGCTCGGCATCGCAACGCAGACGCTGCATGAACAGGGCGAGCGTCTGCGCGGCGATGGCGCGACCGTGATCAATATCGCCATCGACGGAAAACTGGCCGGACTGTTTGCCATCGCCGACCCCGTCAAGGCGACGACGCCGGAGGCGCTGAAGGCGCTGGCGGCGGAAGGCATCAAGGTCATCATGCTGACCGGAGACAACCGCACCACGGCGAGCGCGGTTGCGCGGACGCTCGGAATCACCGATGTCGAGGCGGAGGTGTTGCCGGATCAAAAGAGTGCGGTCGTTGCAAAACTGCAGAAGTCCGGCCGGATCGTCGCGATGGCCGGCGACGGCGTCAACGACGCCCCGGCACTTGCCGCGGCCGACGTCGGCATCGCCATGGGCACCGGCACTGATGTAGCGATGGAAAGCGCCGGCATCACGCTGTTGCAGGGCGATCTCGGCGGTATCGTCCGCGCCCGCCTGCTGTCGCAGGCGACCATGCGCAACATCCGCCAGAACCTGTTTTTTGCGTTCATCTACAACGCCGCCGGCATTCCGATTGCGGCCGGTATTCTTTATCCGGCCTTCGGCCTGCTGCTGTCGCCGATCATCGCCGCCGCCGCGATGGCGCTGTCATCCGTGAGCGTGGTCGGCAACGCGCTGCGGCTGCGGGTGACGCGGCTGTGAGCGTGCCGCATCGGCACGCGGAGAGTTCACCTCGCCCCGCTTGCGGGGAGAGGTCGGCGCGCAGCGCCGGGTGAGGGGGACTCTCCGCGAGTTTGAATGCGTGGAGAGAGCCCCTCACCCCAACCCTCTCCCCGTAAGTACGGGGCGAGGGAGAAGTAAGTCACGCCGCTTTCGCCGCCGTCCCGCACGGCAACCCGGCGCGGGCGAGCCCGCCGTAGAGCGTCTCGCCGGGCATTTCCGCGCGCAGGATCGCGCGTACCGCGATCAGTTTTTCGAGATCGATGCCGGTCGGAAATCCCTTGCTCTCGCACAGGAACACGAGGTCCTCGAACACCACATTGCCGGTGGCGCCGGGCGCGAACGGGCAGCCGCCGAGGCCGCCGAGCGATCCGTCGAGCACGCGCGCGCCGGCATCGAGCGCCGCGGCGGCATTGGCGATGCCCATCCCTCTGGTATCGTGCAGGTGAACGCAGACCGGCTTCGATCCGGCTATCCTGACCGCGCCCCTGGTCAACTCACCCACCTGCTTCGGCCCGGCATAGCCAACGGTGTCGGCGATCGCGACCATATCGACGCCCGCCTCGTACAATTTTTCGGTCAGTCGCAGCACTTCGACGGGATCGACGGGGCCCACGATCGAACAGCCCAGCGCCATCGAGATCGCCGCATTGACCACCGGCCTGTGGCTGGTGGCCTTGCGCAATTCGCAGAGGCGCTTGACGTTGGCGATCGCGGATTCGCGTGTGCGGTTGGCGTTGGCCTGGCTGTGCTCCTCAGTCGCCGAAACCACGGTGGCGACTTCGGCAACGCCCGAGGCCAGCGCCTCGTTGACGCCGCGCTCGTTCAGCGCCAGCGCGATGCCATAAGCGCCCGGCAAAGACGCCACCGTCTGGACGATATCGCCGACATCGGCGAATTGCGGAAACGTCTTGGCGGGCAGGAACGAGCCGACCTCGAAATTCCGCACGCCGGCGGCGTATTCGTCGCGGATCCAGCGCTGTTTTGCAGAGGTCGAGGGAAATTTCTTCACCAGCTGCAGGCCATCGCGCAGCCCCACCTCGCGCAGGATCACCTTGTCGTTGGGATAAACGTCTTGGACGCGGGTCATGTCGGCCTCATGCAGCGTTGTCGGTTGACGAAAGCTTCTGTCCTTCGAGTTCGGCGCGAACCTTTTCGGTATCGGCGCCAAGCACGGGTACTCTCAGTCCTTCGCCGATATTGCTGCCATTCCATTCGATCGGCAACGCGGGAACCCGGAATGGCGCGCCGTCGGCATTGAAATTTTGCACCAGGCCGCCGGGGCGCAGCACGTGCGGGTCCTGCAACAGATCCTCGGGGCGGTTGATCGGCGAGAAGCAGATATTCAGCTCATCGAGCCTCGTGGACAGATCCGCTACGTTCCAGCCTCTGATCACTTCGGCGACGCGCGGAATGATCCGGGCCCGCGCCAGAATGCGGTCGGTGGTGTTGCGCAGGGTCGGATCTTCGGAAAACTCCTGCAAGCCGAATTCGCGGCAAAAGCTCTGCCAGTGGCCTTCGGTGACGACGCCGATGAAGATGCGGTCGCCGCCGGCGGTGTCGAAAATGTCGTAGATCGGCCAGGCGTGCTCGCGCTCCGGCATCGAGCGCGGCTTCCGGCCGGTCATTTCATATTCGACCATGTGCTGGGCCACCAGGAACAAGCAGTTCTCGAACAGCCCGATGCGGATATCGGCGCCGTCGGTGCGGCCGCCGCGCTTCTGGTACAGCGCGGCCAGGATCGATATCGCGCCGAACATGCCGCCCATGATGTCGTTGGCGGAGGAGCCGACCCGTTGCGGCTTTTCCCGCGTTCCGGTCATCGCGGCGAGCCCCGACATCATCTGCACGACCTCGTCGAGCGCCGGGCGATGTTCGTAGGGGCCGGACAAAAAGCCCTTGTGGCCGGCGACGATCAGATGCGGATGGGTTCGGCGCAGCTCCTCGGGGCCGAGGCCCTGCTTCTCCAGCTGGCCATCGCGAAAATTTTCCAGAAAGACATCGGCGCTGGCGAGCAGCCGCTGCATGGTCTCGCGGTCCTCGGCCTTGGCGAAGTCCAGCACGACGCTGCGTTTTCCCCGGTTGAACAGCGGGAAGAACGAGGTTCCCATGCCGCCGAGCGAGCGGGTCTTGTCGCCGGCCGGTGGCTCGACCTTGATCACCTCGGCGCCCAGTTGCGCGAGAATCATGCCGCAGGTCGGGCCCATCACCATATGGGTCATCTCGATGACCCTTGCGCCGTCCAGCGGCAGTCCCGTCCCGGTCATGTCTTCTCCCGTAGCCTGCATTTTCAGCCTGTGCCCAGAGTAGGCCTTCAGGCGCTTTGTGGAAAATATAATCTGCCGAACGGTGCATTCACCACTGCATAACGCAAATGCGTGGAGGCCCGCGGGCAACGCTGCTAGGCTTGGAAAAATGGCCGGAAAAGCGACACCGCAAAACGCGGGTCACCGGTTTTGGGGAGGACATCATGAGCGCAATCGAAATCGGCGCGGGGGCCGACGTCACCGCCACGTCCGGCGGCGCGGACGAGATATCGCGGCGGCTCGAGAGCCTGCCGGCCTCGTCCTATGTATGGCGGCTGGTGATCCTGCTGTCGCTCGGCGGCTGTTTTGAAATCTATGATCTTTTCTTGACCGGCTATATCGCGCCGGGCCTCGGCCGCAGCGGCCTGCTGACGACCACGACGCAGGCGTTTTTCGGTTTCTCGGGGGTCGGCGCCTTCGTGGCCGCGACCTTTGCCGGGCTGTTCGTCGGCACCTTCTTCCTGGGCTTTCTGGCCGACCGGTTCGGGCGGCGGGCGATCTTCACCTTCGCGCTGCTGGGCTACAGCGCGGCATCGGTGATCATGGCGTGCCAGACCTCGTCCGAAGGCCTGTTGCTGTGGCGGTTCATCGCCGGGATCGGCATCGGCGTCGAGATCATCACCATCGATGCCTACATCACCGAGCTGGTGCCGAGCTGGATGCGCGGCCGCGCCTTTGCCGTCAATCAATCCGTAATGTTCATTGCGGTTCCCCTGGTCGCATTCCTGTCGTGGTGGCTGGTGCCGCTACAGCCTTACGGCATCGACGGCTGGCGCTGGGTGGTATTGATCGGCGCCGCCGGCAGCATGGTGATCTGGGTGTTGCGGCTGTACGTGCCGGAGAGCCCGCTCTGGCTCGCGCGCCACGGCCGGACCGAGCAGGCCCTGAAGATTTTGGCCGGGCTCGAAGCTTCCGCGGGCTCGGGGAGCGTGCGGCCGCAATCGATCAGCAACAGGACACCAGGCGCGCCCGCGACAGTGGGCTTCGCCGAGCTGTTCAGGCCGCCTTATCTGTCGCTGGTCGTTCTGTTCATGGTGTTCAATTTCTGCCAGGCCTTTGGCTTCTATGGGTTTGCCAATTGGGTGCCGACGCTCCTGGTCGAAAAGGGCATCACCGTTACAAAAAGCCTGCAATATTCCTTCATCGTCGCCTTCGCCTACCCGATCGCACCCCTGCTCGCCGCAAGCTTTGCCGACAAGCTCGAGCGCAAATGGATCATCTGCGGCGCCTGCGTCGCGATCATCGCCTTTGGCGCAGCCTTCTCGCAATTCACCGTGCCAGCGCTGTTGATCCTGAGCGGCGTGCTGCTGACCGCAGCGAACATGACGATGTCCTACGCCTATCACGCCTACCAGACCGAGGTGTTTCCGACCGCGATCCGCGCCCGCGCCTCAGGCATCGTCTATTCGATGAGCCGGGTGAGCGCGATGTTCTCCGGCTTCATCGTCGCCTACATGCTGCGGGCCGGCGGCGTCGGCGGCGTGTTCGGACTGATCACGGCGGCCATGATCCTGGTGATCCTCGTGATCGCGACCTTCGGTCCGAACGTCCGCGGCAAGCCGCTCGACGCCTGATCGCGCACTCCGGCATTCGATCTAAGGTTGCGCGCGGCCGCGGGCCGCGATAGGCTGCGCGGTGGGCAAACCTTGGGGACCGAGGAGTGCGCCATGACTGTCGATCGCAAATGGGTTGAGAGAAATCTTGGCTTCGATCCGATCTCGACGCCCCCGCCGGCCGAGGCCTTTACCGTCAAGAAGGTGGCGGCATCCGCGGCCAAGCGCACCGCAAAGGTCGCTTCGGAAGATTTCCAGCGCGAAATAATCGACTTCGATTCGGAAGCCCTCGAGGGCCGCGAGTTCTTCGCCTTCAGCACCGCGACCGGATTGTCGCGGTTCACCGACATTCCCTGGCCGAAGGGATTGGCGCCAAAGACCGGCGCGAAGCCGAAAGGCAGCGGCAGCGGCCCGCTGCCGAAGGCCGACGTGCTGGTGGTAACGTGGACCGTCGACGAGGGCCACGCGCTGAGCCGCGTGCTTACCCCCGAGAAGGATTCCCGCAACGACTATGTGTCCTACACGCATAATTTTGCGACCCTTTCCAAGAAATTTCGCAAAGGCGCCCCGGCGCTGCAGGCCAAACGACTGGGCGCCTACTGGACGACGACGATCGGCAAGAAATCGGTCGTGGTGTTCAAGTCCGACTCCCACATGTCGCAGGACGGCCCGCAACTGCCGAACATCGACGTCTGGCGCCAGATCATCGAGGAAGTGAGGCCGAAGCTCGTGATCACTACCGGTACCGCCGGCGGCATCGGCAAGCTGGTCGAGGTCGGCGACGTCGTGGTCAGCCCCGTGGTCCGCTTCGATTGCACGTCGAAATTCAAGAAACAGCCGTTTGCGATGGCGCACTACACCAGCTCACCGGCCAAATCGTCGAAATTTGCGGTGGCAAAAGGGCTGTTCAAGGCCAATTCGGCGCAGCTGCCGAAGGACAACACCCGGCCGCCCAAGATCATCAAGGTGGCGCCGTCGGATCTGAAATCCTCCGTCGTCACCACCGACCTGTTCGGCTTCGACACGTCGGACAATCACTACAAGCTGCAGGGGCTCGGCGACGTCTCCGAAATGGGCGACGCCATTCTGGGGCTGGTGGCGAAAGACATGGGCAAGAGCGCCCCGCGCTGGCTCGCGATCCGCAATGTCTCCGACCCGCAGATCAAGGCCGAGGGGACGCTGCGGCAGCAGGCGCAGGTCGCCGCCACCATCTACAAGGGTTATGGGCGGTGGAGCTCGGTCTGCAGCGCCATCACCTGCTGGGCCAGCATCGTGGCGGAGCCGTAGCTTCGGAACCGCCGCGTCAAGATCGGCTCTTGCCGAAGGCCGCGTGCATGGCTACCTCTCGCGAGAGTTTTCGAGAGAGGACGTGCCTGCCATGCTGGACGCCGCCGTCAAGGCGCTATCGCAGATCCTGTCGCCGCCGATGCGCACCATTCTGTGGCGCTCGATCGGGCTGGCGCTGGTGCTGATCACGGTGCTGGCGATCGGATTGCAGCGGCTGTTGAGCTGGCTTGCGGAGAATGGCGAAACCTGGGCCGAGGCGATGCTGGGCCCCGGCTTTCACTCAACGCTCAATGTCCTCGCCTGGATCATCTCGATCGCCGCCGGCCTCGGCGTCGTGCTCGGCGGCATCTTCCTGATGCCCGCGATCACCTCGCTGGTCGCCAGCGTGTTCGTCGACGACGTCGCCGATCATGTCGAGCGCGAGCATTATCCGGCCGAGCTTCCCGGCGCCGCGCTGCCGCTCGGCACAGCGATCCCGGAAGGCGTCAAGACCGCGCTTTTGACCATCCTGGTCTATCTGGTCGCGCTGCCCTTCGTGTTCCTGGCGGGCGCCGGCTTCATCGTGTTCTTCATCGCGACCGCATGGCTGCTGGGGCGGGAATATTTCGAACTCGCGGCGATGCGGTTCCGCTCGCCGGCAGACGCCAAGGCGATGCGCAAGGAAAACGCCGCCATCGTCTTCACCGCGGGACTGATCATCGCCGCGTTCGTATCGATCCCGATCGTCAATCTCGCGACGCCGCTATTCGGCATGGCCTTCATGGTTCACATGCACAAGCGATTGAGCGGCCCGCGGCCGGAACTGATCGAGCCGGGTCGGCGGCAGGAAGTTTCCGCCCGCTGAGCTATTCGCGCTTAGCGCACGGCCACGCCGCAGCGCCGCAACAAGCCCTTGGCAAAGCCAAACGGCGCCGGCGTGAACGGGCCCGGCGGCGCCCGGGTGATCAGTGCCGTGAGGAACAGCGCCACCATCGCCAGCCAGAAACACAGCCAGAAACCGTCGATATAGGCCAGCGTGTTCGCCTCGCGCGCTACTTGGGCCGCGAGCGTTCCCACCGCGCGCGCAGGGGCTGCGCCCGCGCCATGGCTGGCAAAGAAATCCGATAGCTTCTTGAGCATGCGCGTCACATCGACGCTGCCGTTTTCAAGATGCTGTCCGAGATAATTGGAATGAATCTGCTCTCGCACGCGCAGCCAGGTCCCCATCAGCGCCACGCCGATTTCGGCGCCGCCGAGCCGCATGATCTGGATATAGGCGGCGAATGAGGTCGCGCGGGCCGGATCGGAATTGGACACAGCGAGGATGATGATCGGCAACAGCGTGAATGCCTGCCCGACCGATTGCAACATCACGATGGTGACGAAATCGCCGCGCGCCCAGTCGTGGCTAAGCTGCGTGCCCAGCAGATTGGCCGCGGCAAAAGCCGACAGCCCGACCACCAGCACGGTGCGCGGATCGAAATGCCGCAGCAGATAAATCGATATCGGCACCAGCACGAACATCGGCAGCGCGCCGTATGTCAGCAACAACACGCCGGTTTGTTCGGGCCGCAATTGTCCGACGACGCCGAGAAAATTCGGCACCAGCGATGAATTCGACAGGCTGGTCAGCGTGTACAACAGGATGACGACCAGCGAGAGCCCGACATTGCGCGAGAACAGCACATTGACATGGGCCCAGGGCTGCGGAACCAGCGCCTCGTTGATCAGGAACAGGACAAACAGCACGCCGCCACCGAGCAGCAGCGCCATGACGGTGCCGGATTCCAGCCAATCCAGACGATTGCCCTGGTCGAGACCGGCATAGATCATCGAGACGGAGGTGCCGAGCAGCAGCATGCCGCCCCAGTCGGCGTCCCGCAGCAGGTTGCGATTAACCGGCTCCGCGGGCGTGCCGAGATAGACCATCAGGCCCATCAGCGGCGCGATCACCACGCTCTGCCAGTACAGCCACTGCCATCCCCAGTGGTCGACGTAGAAGCCGACCGCCGAGCTCGAGGTATCGAGCGCGAAGCCGACCCGGATCGAATAGATCGCGATCGCCGGCAGCCACCATCGGATCGGCAGGTTGCGGAACACGATCATCAACGTCGCGGGCACGAACGTCCCCAGCAACATGCCATGCACGATGCTGACCACCATCAGCGTGGTGTAGTCGTGGACGAACGGCACCGCGAGCGAGATCAGGGCATAGACCAGGCTTGGGATGCCGAGCACGCGACGCAGGCCGAACACGGTGGCGAGCCAGGCGATCGCAGGCGCGACAAAGATCTGCGAGCCGATCCCTGCCGTGCTGAGCCAGGCGCCTTCGTCAAAACTCAACGAGAAGGCGCCGCGCAGGTCCGGCAATCCGACCGACGTCAGCCGGCTGTCGAAGTTGGCGAGAAACGATCCGAGCAGCACGGCGCCGACTGCAAACAGCGGATGGCGCGCGATGCCGCCGCGCGAGACCGGCTCAAGCGCGTGATCGGCGGCGACGGCGTCAGTCATCGGTTCGAATGTTGGTCACGACCGACATTCCCGGCAGCAACCGCTCGAGTAGCGGCTGGTTCTTGTCCAACTGAATGCGGACCGGCACGCGCTGAACCACTTTGGTGAAATTGCCGGTGGCGTTATCCGGCGGCAGCAACGCGAATTGCGAGCCGCTGGCGGGCGAGACCCGCTCGACGCGGCCATGCAGCTTCTCGTTCGGAAAACTGTCGACGGTGATGTCGACGGGTTGGCCGGGCTTGACCCGCGTGAGCTGGGTTTCCTTGTAATTGGCTATCACATAGACATTCGGCAGCGGAACCACATTGATCAGGTTGCTGCCGATATTGACGTAGTCGCCCGGCTGAACCTGGCGTTCGCCGACGACGCCATCGAAGGGTGCAACGATTTTGGTGTAGCCGAGTTTGAGCCGCGCCGAGGCCAGGGCGGCCTGCGCACCCAGCACGTCCGCGGCGCGCTGCTTCTTGGTTCCGGCCAGCACTTCCATCTGGTGGCGCTGCGCGGCGATCACGGCGCGGCTGGCGCGAACATCGGCCTGCGCCTTGGCGTAGGCCGCGGTCGCCTGTTCGAACTTTTGCCGTGTGCCGGATTCGGTCTGCGACAGCGATTGCTGGCGTTCCTGTTCCTGCTTTGCCTCGACCTCCTGCGCCGCCGCCGACACAAGCTGGGCTTCGGCCTGTGCGATGGTGGCGTATTGCAGCTCGACCTGATTGCTCAGATTGTCGAGCGCTGCCTGGGCTGCGGCAACGCCGGCCTCGGCCTGCGCGACCTGGGCCTGGTAGTCGGCGGGATCGATCTGAATCAGCAGATCGCCGGTCTTGACGCGCTGGAAATCGTCTACGGCAACGGTGAGGATTTCGCCGGCGACCCGGCTGCTCAGCCGGGTCAGTTCGGCGCGCACATAGGCGTCGTTGGTGGTCTGCACCGTGGCATTACCGACCCATGCATCCCAGCGCAGCGTCGCCAGCGCGATGAAAGCGAATGCGGCCAAGACGGCGAACAGCGGAATCGCGAAACGGCTCCAGGAACTTGACGAAGAATTCGACGAAGGAACCAGCGGTTTGAGCGGCGGTGCACTGGATGAGGCCATAGCCGAGGATGAGGACGCCGCCGATGCGGTGGAATTAGCCGACGACGGCGGGCTGGTTTGTTCCTGCTGACTCAAGGCAATCCCCTCACTCATTCTGCCAAAATTCCGGGCGAGGTGCGCATGATGACCATCATGCCGCAATTCGTCGTGTCCGGCCACCGGCAGAGACGTTTGATCAGGCATATCGCGCGGCTGGTGCCGCAAGGTCAATCCGCCCGGTCCCGCGCCAACGGCACCAGCAGCAATCCGGCGATCGCCACGCAAGCGAGCATCGCCCAGGCCTCGTTGATGCACAGGGCGAGCGAGGCCTTTTCGACCAGCGGCCGAACGAACGCCACGGTCGCATCGTCAGGCGGTCCCGGCGGCCGGTTGGCGAACGAGGTCAGGCTCAGTCCGATCGCCTTCGCGGCCGTGACGTCGCCAGCCAGCAGGCGGGTGCGAAAATCCTCTGCGAAAATTCCGATCCGGCCGTACAGGATGGTATCGATCAAGGCGATGCCGATCGCGCCGCCCAGATTCCGCATCAGGTTGAACAGGCCGCTGGCATCCGCTACCTCCGCTTCCGGCAACGCGGCTAGTGCAATGCGGGTCGGCGGCAACAGGCAGAACATGATCGCGATGCCGCGCACCACCTGCGGCCAGAACATCGCGTCGAAATCGGCCGTGCGGGGTTGAAACGCGCTCAAGCCAAGTCCGAGCGCGAACAGGGCGAAGCCACAGGCCGTCAGCAGGCGAGCGCCGATCCGGCTTTCCAGGATCGCGGCGAATGGCGCGGTGACGAGTTGCGCGATCCCGGTCACCAGCATGATGGTGCCGATCTCGAAGGCATCATGGCCGCCCACGAAGGCGAGAAACACCGGCATCAGATAGACCGAACCGAACAGGCCGACGCCAAGGCAAAAGCTCAGGGCGCAGCCGGCCGCGAATGAGCGTCGCTTCAAGGTCAGCAGTTGCACGACCGGATGCGCCGATCGCAGGCTGCGGCGGGCCGACAGCGCGATACCGATGACGCTGGCCAACAACAGGCCGATGCAGGTCAGCGACCACCAGCCACGATGCGGCGCTTCCTTCAGTCCGATCTCGAGGCTGGCGAGCGCTGCCGCCAGCAGGATCAGCGTGCGCCAGTCCAGTTTCGCCAGCGCGTCCAGGTCCGTTTGCTGACGCGGCAGCAGCAACGGAGCCGCCGAGGCCGCGATCATCCCGGGAATGACGTTGATCAGAAACAGCCAGGGCCACGACCAGGTTTCGGTGATCCAGCCGCCGACGACGGGTCCGACCGTCGGCGCCAGCACCGCGACCACGCCGCCGATGGTGGTGGCGACGGCGTGCAGGCGAGGCGGAAACAGCAGAAAGACCGCGGAAAATACCGCGGGGATCAGCACGCCGCCGGAAAATCCCTGCACCACCCGGAACACCAGCAGCACGGCAAGGCCGCTGCTAGTGGCGCAGCCGATCGACGCCAGCGTAAACAGCGTGACGGCCACGACGAACAGCCATCGCAACGTCAGCACCCGCGTGAACAGGCCGGTCAACGGAATCGCGATCACCTCGGCGATCAGATACGCGGTCTGGATCCAGCTCATGGCGTCCGGCGAGATGACAAGCGCATGCTGGATCGCCGGCAATGAGGTCGCGACCACCTGGATGTCGAGGATCGCCATGAACATGCCAAGGCACATCAGCAGGAAACCCGCCCATGTCGCCACGGCCGGCGTATCCGTTCGAGGCTGCGCGTCGTCGCTCATGGTGTCTGCGCGAGCTGACCGCGAACAGCGGAGAGCGCACGGGCCTCGACGCGAATCCGGATGAGCAGCACCGCGGCATTCAATGCCGTGAAGATCAGCGCCAGCCAGGTCAGATGCAGCGCGAGCGGCAGCAGAGCGATCTCGGCGGCGACGACGGCATAATTGGGGTGCGAAAAATATTTGTAGGGTCCGGACGCGACCAGCGGCGCGCCCGGCAGCACGATGATGCGCGTGGTCCATCGCGGCCCGAGCGTGGCGAGGACCCACAGCCGAAAACCCTGCAACGCGACGAACAGCGACAGCGCCACGGGGTTGACGTCCTGATCGCGGCCCCAGACCCACAACGTGATCAGCCACGCGGCATGCACCGCCACCACCAGCGGATAGTGATTGGCCCCGATCTCGATCGCGCCGCGCGCAATAAGTTTGCCGGTATTGTGCCGCGACAATACGAGTTCGCCGATCCGCTGCAGCGTGACCAGCGCAAGAATGACGGCAGCCAAACTCACGCCGCGTGCCGCAGCGCGACGCAGCTTGCGGTGAAGCCGGGTCCGAGCGCGGTCAGCAGCGACCGCGGCGGCAAGCCCTGCGCACGGGCGCGTTCGAGCACGAACAGCACGGTGGGCGACGACATGTTGCCGTAATCGGCGATGATGTCGCGTTCATGGTCAAGCGTGCCCTGATCGAGCGACAGCGCCCGCTCAAGCGCTAAAATGACCTTGGTGCCGCCAGGATGACAAACGAAACGGTCGATGTCGTTTGCCGACAATTCCATCCGTGAGAGAATTTCAGTGACGGCGGGCCCGATGTTGTCGCGGACAAAATCGGGAATGGTGCGCTGAAAGATCACGCCAAAGCCTTCCGGATCGACACTCCATCCCATGATGTCGAGCGTATCGGGCCACTGCTTTTCACCGGCGGCCTCGATTTGCGCCGCGCCGCCGTCGCCGGCGCGCAGAATGGCCGCGGCGGCGCCGTCGCCGAACAGGCTGGCCGCGACCACATTGGCCTTGGTCAATTCATCATGGCGCACCGCAAGGGTGCAGAGTTCAAGCGCGACCAGCAGCACATTGGTGCCGGGCCGCGCCTGCGCCAGCCTTGAAGCGATCGACAGGCCCGACACGCCGCCGGCGCATCCGAGACCGAATACCGGCACGCGCGAGACGTCGCTACGAAAACCGAGCTGGCCCGCGACCCGCGCTTCCAGCGTCGGCGTCGCGATGCCGGTCGAACATACCGTGACGACGGTGTCGATATCGCCGGCCGACAGATTCGCGTGAGCCAGCGCCTTGCGCGCGACATCGACGAACAGCGCTTCGGCGCCTTCGAGAAACGCCCGCGTCCGCTCCGGCCAGCCGCGCCGCTCGAGATACCATTGCATCGGCTTGACGCCGTAGCGGTGGCGTATGCCGGTGTTGGCAAACAGGCTCGACATGGTTTCGAACTGCGGATAGCGCTCCGCCATCAGCTTGCTGGCCGCTTCCAGGATTTGTTTCTGATGGAACAGATGCGGGGGAACCGAGGTCGCGAGCGAAACTATTGCGGCCTTGTCATTCATATCACTCACCCTGCCTCTGGTACCCTCTATAGGAACCGCGCGGTGTGGCGAATATTTCGGATGCCGCCGATGCCGGGCAGGCCGGGGCATCACTATAAGTTGAATGACGAAGAGACGATGCTCGCGAAAAATCTAGACCGTGATGAGTTTCGGTTGAGCCGGTGCACCCGTCATCCCTGCGCAACGGCTTCGCCGTTGTCGCTGGAGGTGCGAGCGCAGCGAGCCTCGAAGGATGACGGCAGACAGACTCACACGCTCTACGCCGTCTTTTCCGGCCAGCGGCAGAGATCGTGGATCAGGCATAGCCCGCAGCGCGGACTTCGGGCCAGACAGGTGTAGCGGCCATGCAGGATCAGCCAGTGATGCGCATGCAGCATGAACTCGGACGGGATCACCTTCTCCAGCCCAAGCTCGACCTCGAGCGGCGTATTGCCCGGCGCCATGCCGGTGCGATTGCCGACGCGGAACACGTGGGTATCGACCGCCATGGTGTGCTCGCCATAGGCCATGTTGAGCACGACATTGGCGGTCTTGCGACCGGCGCCGGGCAGCGTTTCGATCTCGGCGCGGGTGCGCGGCACCTCGCCGCCGAATTCGGCGATCAGCTTTTGCGAGAGCGCGATGACGTTCCTGGCCTTGTTGCGGTAGAGCCCGATGGTCTTGATGTAGTCGCGCACTTTCTCTTCACCGAGTGCGAGCATCTTTTGCGGCGTGTCGGCGGCAGAGAACAGCGCGCGCGTCGCCCGGTTGACGCCGGCGTCGGTCGCCTGCGCCGACAGCACCACGGCGACCAGCAGCGTATAGGGGTTGAGATGTTCGAGCTCGCCTTTCGGCTCGGGATTGGCGTTGCGAAAGCGGCTGAAGGCCTCATGGATCTCGGTTGGAGTCCAGGGCTTTGGCGGCTTGGGCTTTGACGATTTCTTTGCCGTACGCTTGGGTTCCGGTTTGGCGGCAGCCTTCTTCGCCGGGCGTTTTGACGCGGTTTGAACGGCAGTCTTTTTGGTTCGCTGAGAGCGGATGATTTTGGCCATGAACCGGGTATACTGACCCACTATGACCGCTAGCAACGACTTTGATCCGGAGCCACCCGAGCCAGAGTTGTTTTCGGCTCGGCTGACGCCGCATCGTTCACTCAACCGCACCGGCTTTGTGGTGCTGATGGCGTTTCTCTCCGCCGTCAGTTTTATCGCGGGCGTGGCGTTCTGGATGATGGGCGCCTGGCCGGTGTTCGGCTTTTTCGGCCTCGACGTGCTGGTGATCTACTGGGCGTTCCGGATCAATTTCCGCCGCGCGCTCGCGACCGAGGACATCGTGGTGACGGCGTCGGAATTGCGCGTGCGCCGGGTCAGCCATCGCGGCCATATCGTCGAGTGGGTGCTCAATCCGCTGTGGGTGCAGTTCGAGCAGAAGAGCCACGCCGAATTCGGCATCGAACGGCTTTATCTGGTCTCCAGAGGCCGCCGCGTCTCGATCGGCAGTTTTCTGGGACCCGACGAAAAGGCAAGCTTTGCCAAGGCCTTACTGGCAGCCTTGCAGGCCGCTAAGCGCGGCCCGATCTATAATCCAGTCAGCTAAGAAACTCGTCGGAAATCGGGTGGTTGGAACGACGCATGCGCCCTACATCTGATCCCATGATGACACTCGCCATAAATGACCAACGCCTGACCAAGCCAGGCCCCCAGAACGCCGCGTTGCGCGACTATGATTCGGTGCGCCGCGCGATCGCCTTCATCTCCGAGCATTGGCGCGCGCAGCCGACCATCGAAGCGATGGCCGAAGCCGCGAGCGTGACGCCCGATGAACTCCACCATCTGTTCCGCCGCTGGGCCGGCCTGACGCCAAAGGCCTTCATGCAGGCGCTGACGCTCGATCACGCCAAGGGCCTGTTGCGCGATTCCGCCAGCGTGCTCGACGCGGCGCTCGAACTCCGGGCTTTCGGGTCCGGGCCGGCTGCACGATCTGTTCGTCACCCATGAGGCGATGTCGCCGGGCGAATGGAAGAACGGCGGCGCCGGCATGACCTTGCGCTACGGTTTTCATCCCTCGCCATTCGGCACCGCGATCGTGATCGCGAGCGGCCGCGGGCTCGCGGGTCTCGCCTTCGCGGATCCCGGCGAGGAGCCGGCCGCGTTCGCCGACATGAAGCGGCGCTGGCCCAATGCTACCTATGTCGAGGACCGCGACGGCACCGCCGGCCTCGCCCAGCGCATCTTCGACACCAAGCTATGGCGGCCGGACCAGCCGCTGCGCGTGGTCCTGATCGGTACCGATTTCGAGGTGCGGGTGTGGGAGACCTTGCTGAAAATCCCGATGGGCCGCGCGGTCTGCTATTCGGATATCGCCAACAAGATCCAGAACCCGAAGGCGTCGCGCGCCGTCGGCGCCGCGGTCGGACGCAACCCGGTGTCGTTCGTGGTGCCCTGCCATCGCGCCCTCGGCAAAGGCGGCGCACTGACCGGCTATCACTGGGGCATCACCCGCAAACAGGCGATGCTGGGCTGGGAAGCCGGGCAGGTCGGGCTGCACTAAGTGTTCGTAGGATGGATAGAGCGCAGCGAAACCCATCAATTGCGCCACGAAGGTGTGCAGCCTCTACCTGGATGCAGCTCGATCCATGCCCTTCGCCTCTACGACCGCCAGCGTTTCGGGACCAGCCAGGAACTGCAGAATCGTCTTCGCGACACTCGCGTCTCGCGCCTTTGACCCAACGCCGGCCGAGAAGACGAACGTTCGTCCGAACTCGGGCGGAAACGGAATAAATTGGATACCAGGAACCATCCTGATCTCGTTCGAGAGCTGCACTGCGATGTCGGCTTCACCGTTGGCGACGAACTGCGCATTGCGTTGGCCGCGAGTCAGTTTCAGCTTGGGAGTCAAACTGGTCCATGATGCCAAGGCGCCGGAATACATCGGCGACGTGAACACCGGCTACGCCGCCCGAGGCAGGATCGGTTACTACAATTGCCTTGGCAGCCAACAGCACCTGCTTGAATTTTTCTGCCGAGCTGATGTCCAGCTTCGGACCGTCTATGCGGACGCCGATTCCGATCAAGCTTTGCGCGATGTCGATCGTTGTTCCCGGGACGATGTTGCCGTCTGCTAACACCTGATCAAGAACGATCCTCGGTAAGATCGAGACGTCCGCGATTTCGTCCCCCTGGAGCCGCTTCCGCAAGTCGCCGGCCTCGCCGAAGGTGATGCTCGCCTCCTGTCCGACAAGCCTCGCGAGTTGAGGCTGAAGCTCGCTAACCACTTCCCTCATGCCGCTAGCGCAAAGGATTTCAATTTCGGTAGCATTCGCCGCGTTTGATACGAGAAGGGCAGTGCAGGCCAGGACTGCGGCGAGCGTCTTGATGAACACCGATGCCTCCCGTGTTTTAGAGATTTCCTAGAAACCTCGATCTATACTTCAGCCTGAGACAAAGAGACGACACAAGTCTGAATTTGACACCTTTCGGGCATGGCTGGTCTGGCGGGCGATATCCGGTATTGGGTGGAGAGCGGAAGTCGCGTTTCGGGGCCGTCAGGACCGCTTTTGGACACGAAACGGGCACGCCGTAGTGATGGCTCTATGTCCGTTGATGGGGGGAGATGCGCGCTAGCTCACAGGGCGACGCCCGAACGGCACAACCTTGTTGCCGGCGTCGTGTCCAATGTCGGCGCGGCCCAACCAGGGAATGCCGGATTTCCGGCACCAGTGGCGGACGATTTCCTCTTCGTTCATGCCAAAGTCCGGATCGTTCGGCGTGATGTCACTGCACCGGCCCAGCATGATGCCGGCGGCGCGCCTGACCCCGGGATTGCCAGTGATGTGAAACAGCGACCGGTCGATCCGGTACATTGCCTCCGACACTTCCTCCAGCATGAGAACATGGCCGTCGAAGTCAGGCTGGTGCGGCGTGCCGAGCAAGTGACTGAGGATCGTCATGTTGAATGCCGCCGTCTTGTCCGAACGAGAGACGGCCGGCTCCAACGCTTCGGGGGCGCGGTCGATGATCCAGGCGAGCGCTCGTCCGATCGCCGCGTCGCCCCCGGCCCGGACGATGTCCTGCACCACAGGACCATGCGCCACGGAATTGAAGCCGGCCCGATAGAGCGCGGCCAGCAGCGTGCCGCCGTCGCTATAACCCAGATAGGTCTTTCGCCTCGACGGAGGCGCCAGACCTGATATCACCGCCTCCACCAAACGGCAGGAGCCGTAACCGCCGCGGGCGAACCATACCGCGTCGAAACTTTCGTCATTGGCGACGTCGAGGAAGGCCTGTGCGCGCGTTTCGTCATCGCCTGCGAAATGGCCGTGCGAGGCAAAACACTGCGGATGGAAGAAAATCTCTAATCTCCTGTCCGGATACAGCGATGCCGCCAGCGTCTGCACTTTCTCGGCGACCTCCAGAGACATCCGCGACGCCGGCGCGACGACGCCGATCCGGCACTTCTCCTTGCTCATCCTGCCGCCCCGCCCGCGTTGCACTTGACCGGCAACGCTTGTAGATTCCGCCAATGTCCCGGCTTGGAGATTACTTTTTTTGCGGCGTCGGCGGTAGTGGCATGACCCCCCTCGCTCTGATCATTCAGGCCAGGGGCGATCGGGTCGAGGGTTCTGACCGCGCGCTCGACCAGGGGCGCAACACCGAAAGATTCGATTTTCTGCGCGCGCGCGGCGTCGCGCTGCATCCGCAGGACGGCAGCGGCGTTCGCAGGTCCGGTCAGATCCTGGTCACCTCCGCCGCCGTCGAGGAAACGATCCCCGACGTGCAGGCCGCGCGCCGCGTCGGCGCTTCCATGACCACGCGCGCGAGGCTTCTCGCCGACCTCTTCAACGAGGCCACCCTGGGCGTCGGTGTCGCCGGCACCAGCGGAAAGTCCACCACGGTCGGGATGATCGGCTGGATCCTGCATCGCGCAGGGAAGAGCCCAACCATCATGAACGGCGCCGATATGAAGAACTTCGCCGCCACGGACTCACCGTTCGCCAGCGCCAGGATCGGCGAGGGCGGGACATTCGTGAGCGAAGTGGACGAAAGCGACGGCTCGATTGCGTTTTTCAAGCCGCGTATCGCGGTCGTGAACAACATCTCGCTCGATCATAAATCGCTGGACGAACTGCGCAGCCTGTTCCGGGGCTTCAGCGTCAAGGCCGAGACCGTGGTGCTGAATCTCGACAATCCGGAAACCGCGGCGCTCGTGCCCGATTTGAAGCCGGGACAGGCAGTGACCTACAGCCTGACCGATGCGCGGGCCGATCTCCTCGGCTCGTCGCCGGTCCCCTCACCGGCCGGCATCGCCTTCCGCGTCACCGCGCGCGACACCGGCGAGGCCGTCGAGGTGAAACTGCATGTTCCAGGATTGCATAATGTTGCCAACGCACTCGCAGCACTCTGCGCCGCGAAGGCATGCGGCGTGGCGCTGGCGGATGCCGCGGTCTATCTGGGTGAATTCAGCGGCATAAGGCGGCGGCTGGAGGTTGTCGGCACTGTCAATGGCGTGACGGTCATCGACGATTTTGCCCACAACCCCGACAAGATATCGGCCACGTTAGATACCATGCACGCGTTTCCCGGCCGCCTGCTGCTGATGTTTCAGCCGCATGGCTACGGCCCGATCCGTTTGATGAAAGACGCTTTGGTAGACTGCTTTGCGAACGGCCTGCACGGTGACGATTTTCTGCTGATGCCCGAGCCCGTCTATTTCGGCGGCACAGTTGACCGCAGCGTCGGCAGCCGCGAACTCATATCCGAAGTCGAGCGGCGCGGTCGAAAGGCTTTTGCCCTGCCGGATCGGATCGCTTGCGGCGACAGGCTGGTCGAGTTGGCCCGTGCTGGCGATCGCATCCTGATCATGGGAGCCCGCGACGACTCGCTTTCAGTGTTTGCGCATGAACTGCTGCGACGGCTTGCGCCGTAAGGCGGCGCATTGAGTTGGTAGTTCGTAGGATGGGTAGAGCGCAGCGAAACCCATCAATTGCACCGCGAAGATGATGGGTTTCGCTGCGCTCTACCCATCCTACAGCTGCGTGGTTCCGGCCGCGCGAAACCGACGCCGGCGCTCACGCCAGATCGAGCTTCGACGCCACGGTGGAATCCGCATTGAGCCGGTAGATCACCGGCGCGCCGGTGGCGAGTTCGCGCTTGAGGATCGATTCCGGCGTCAGCTTTTCCAGCACCATGATCAGCGCGCGCAGCGAATTGCCGTGCGCTGCGACCAGCGTCCGTTCGCCGCGCAGTACGCCGGGCAGGATTTCCTTGACGTAATAGGGCAGCGTCCGCGCCAGCGTATCCTTCAGGCTTTCGCCGCCGGGCGGCGGCACGTCGTAGGAACGCCGCCAGATCAGGACCTGGTCCTCGCCCCATTTCTTGCGGGCGTCGTCCTTGTTGAGGCCGGACAGGTCGCCATAGTCGCGTTCGTTGAGCGCCAGATCCTTTTTGGTCGGCAATCCGACCTGGCCGATTTCGGAGAGCATCAGATCGAGCGTGTGCTGGGCCCGCGTCAGCACCGAGGTAAAGGCCGTGTCGAAGGTCAGCCCCTGCGCCTTCAATTTGCGGCCGGCTTCCGTCGCTTCGGCGATGCCCTGCTCGGTCAGATCGGGATCTTTCCAGCCGGTGAAGAGGTTTTTCAGGTTCCAGTCGCTCTGGCCGTGACGCACGAGCACGAGAAGACGATCGCTCATTCCCAATTTCCGTTTCGATTTCGAAGGTCAATAAATCTAGAAGTCGCGGAGGCCCAGCACGTCGGCCATCGAATACATTCCGGGCTTTTGGCCCTTCGCCCACAACGCCGCCTTGACGGCGCCTTGCGCGAACATGGTGCGGTCCTCGGCCCGATGCGTCAGTTCGATGCGCTCCATCGCGCCGGCAAAGATCACGCTGTGATCGCCGGTGACGCTGCCGCCGCGCAGCGACGCAAAGCCGATATCGCCCGGCCGCCGCGCGCCGGTATGGCCGTCGCGGCCGCGCGCCGAATGCTCCCCCAGCGCGATTTTGCGTCCGGCAGCCGCGGCTTCGCCCAGCATCAGGGCGGTGCCGGACGGCGCGTCGATCTTGGCGCGGTGGTGCATTTCCAGGATTTCGATATCGAAATCCGAATCCAGCGATTGTGCCACGCGCTTGACCAGCGCCGCCAGCAGATTGACGCCCAGGCTCATATTGCCCGACTTCACCACGATGGCGCGCGAGGTCACGCTCTTGATCACGGCGTCGTCCGACGACGACAGGCCGGTGGTGCCGATGACATGGACCAGGCCGCGCTGGGCGGCGATTGCGACATTGGCGATGGTCGCGCCGGGCACGGTGAAATCCAGAATGCCGTCGGCATTGGCCGACATCGTCCACAGATCGGCGGAGAGTTTGACGCCATTTTCGGGCAGGCCGGCGAGGACGCCGGCATCCTTGCCCAGCAATTCGGAACCGGGCGCCTCCAGCGCGCCGGCAAGAACCGCGCCCGGTGTTTCCGCAATGACGCGGGTCAGCGCGCGGCCCATCCGGCCGCCGGCTCCCGCAACGATCAAACGCATGTCTGCCATGGGTTTTACCTCTTCACGCCCTATAGCGGGAGCAGGCTGTTCCGGCAACCAATTGAGGCCCCGAAGCTCGTCAACCCAGGCATGTAATCGGCTTTTCGCAGACACCGTTAACCTGTCTGCAGTCCCGAGTATGACGATAGTTAGACATTTTCGGCCTACGGCTGCGGGCCGTCGTAGCCTTCGATGATGACGAGGTCGGCATTCGAATGCGGCAGCCGCACCTTGATGTTTGCCTGGTATTCCGGCGAGCGATAGCAGGCCAGCGCCGCCTCGTAGTCGGGAAATTCGATCACGACATTGCGCGAGCGGCTTTCGCCTTCGATGGCGGTGAACTTGCCGGCACGCACCACGAAACGGCCGCCGAATTTCTTGAAGATGGCCGGGTTGGCCAAAGCATAGGCCTTGTAGCCTTCGTCATTGTGAACGTCGACGCGTGCAATCCAGTAGCCTTTTGCCATTTCCGTTCTCCCTGTTGTTGTTCAACCCAGCGCCTGCGCGATTTCGGCCTGAATGGCGTCCGCCGCCAGCCTGGGATCGGCCGCTTCGGTGACCGGGCGCCCGACCACCAGATAATCCGCGCCGGCCGAGATCGCCCGCGCCGGTGTCATGATGCGTTTCTGATCGCCGGTGGCCGCACCCGCCGGCCGGATTCCCGGCGTCACCAGATGCATCTGGTGCCCGACGATCTTGCGCAAGGCGGCCGCCTCTTCGGGCGAACAGACCAGCCCGTCGACGCCGAGCACCTGCGCCTGCTGCGCCCGCGCCTCGACCAGGTCGGAAACGTTGAGCCGATAACCGGCAGCATGGAGATCGCCGTCGTCATAGGAGGTCAGCACGGTGACCGCGAGAATTTTCAACCCTGAGCCCGCGCGCGCCTCGACCGCGGCTTTCATGGTCTGCGGATAGGCGTGCACGGTCAGGAACGTCGCGCCCAATTTTGCGACACTCTCGACGCCGCGCGCCACCGTATTGCCGATGTCGTGCAGCTTGAGATCGACGAACACCTTCTTGCCGCGGTCCGAAAGCTGGCGCACCAGCGGCAAGCCGCCGGCATAGCCGAGTTGATAGCCGATCTTGTAGAAATTCACGCTGTCGCCGAGCTTTGCAATCATCGCTTCGGCCTCGGCGACGCCGGGCAGATCGAGCGCTACAATCAACCGGTCTTTCGGCGCGATCCTGGCAGGCTGCATGTCACCTCACATCATGCGTTGAGAAACATCGATCAACTGCCGCACCAGCGCTTTCAGCGCCTCGATATCGGCGGGAAGCTTCAGGCGGTCCATCTCGTCATAGGCCTGATCGGCGAACGACAGCGCGAGCTGGTTCGGAATGACGGTCGCATGGCAGGCGGAGAGGATCAGCCGCAGCGCCGCCAGCGCGCGGGTGCCGCCGAGCCGGCCGCCCGAGGCCGCCGCGATCGCAAATGCCCGTTCGCGAAACACCTTGCCGCGGCTTTCGCCCGCGTCCTGCACCCGGCTCACCCAGTCGATGGTGTTTTTGACCAGCGCCGGCACGGACGAATTGTATTCCGGCGTCACGATCAGCACGCCGTGATGGGCGCCGATCATGCGCTTGAGATTGACCGCGTTTTTCGGCACGCCCGATTTGGCCTGCAGATCGCCGTCATAGATCGGCAGCGGAAAATCCGACAGCGAGATGCGGGTGACTTCGGCGCCCGATTGCACCAGTTCATGGGCAATAACCGCCGCCAGCCGCGCATTGAGCGAGCCTGATCGGAGCGATCCCGGGATCACGAGGATTTTCAGCGCGGACATATTTTAGAAATCGCGGTTCGGGCCAAACCCGCCGCGCAAGCGCTGAGCGAGCAACTAGCCCTTGCGATACACCCAGACCCGGGCGGGCGGAAGGTTCATCCAGATCCGCTCGGAAGCTTCTGTGGACACGCCCGGCAGCGATTTCGGAATCGGCGGCGCGACCGAATAGGTGAATTGCACGAAGGGTGCGCCCGGCGCGAGTGCTGCAAAAGCATCGCGGATCAGCTTCAGGCGCGTCAGCATCGGTTTTGTGACCAGCGGCAGGCCGGACACCACGGCCGATGCCGGGACCTTGAGTACTTCCCAGAGCGAGTCCCGCAGCGCATAGGCGTCGCCCTGCACCACCTTGGCTTGCGGGTAGCGGTCGCGCAGCAGCGCGCAAAACCCGGGGTTATATTCGACCAGCACCAGGCGTTTTTGGTCGATGCCGTGCTCGATCAGTGCGTTGGTGATGGCGCCGGTGCCGGGTCCGAGTTCGACGACCGGGCCTTCGGAGTCGACATCGACATATTGCGCCATGGTGCGGGCGAGCACCCGCCCCGACGGCATTACCGCGCCCATGTGCAGCGGCTTCTCGATCCATGAACGAAGGAAACGAACCTCGTCGTCAAGACGGAGAGGTTTCTTCAACGCACGCACGGACGATTGCAAAGGCATGTCGCTACCAGGCGGGACCGCAAAAGACAGCGGGGAATGTCAACAAACAGTCATAAAGACGTATAGGTCGCAGCCGACATGGTCAAGCAAAACGGTGTCGCGCCCGGTCCGCCAGCGTGCCTGCGATTCGGCGATAAGACCATGCACTGATTAATTATTTCAGCGCGGTTGAACGCCAAACCCGGCACTTTGGCCCACCCTTCATGGGTTGGCACGGTTGCCGAAGAAGTCCTTGACCTTGGAGAAGAAACCCGCGGCCTCCGGTTGGGTTGCACCGGACGACAGCTTTTCGAACTCCATCAGCAATTCCTGCTGTTTCTTGGTCAGATTCTGCGGCGTTTCGACCATGACCTGGACATACATGTCGCCGGTCTGGCGCGACCGCAGCACCGGCATGCCCTTTGATGCAATGCGGAAACGCCGGCCGGTCTGGGTGCCGGAGGGCACCTTCACCTTGGTCTTGCCCTTGTCGATGGTCGGCACCTCGAATTCGCCGCCCAGCGACGCCGTCACCATCGAGATCGGCACCCGGCAATGCAAATCGGCGCCGTCGCGCTGGAAGAATTCGTGGCTCGCCAGCGACAGGAAAATATAGAGGTCGCCGGGCGGTCCGCCGCGAACGCCGGCCTCGCCTTCGCCGGCAAGCCGGATCCGGGTGCCGTCCTCGACGCCTTGGGGGATGTTGACCGACAAGGTGCGGTCGCGCGTCACCCGCCCCTGGCCCGCGCAGGACGGACAGGGGTCTTCGATCATCTGGCCGCGGCCCTGACAGCCCGGACAGGTCCGCTCCAGCGTGAAGAAGCCCTGGGCCTGCCGCACGCGGCCCTGGCCGCCGCAGGTCGAACAGGTCTTTGGCTTGGTGCCGGCCTTGGCGCCGACGCCCGAGCAGGATTCGCAGGTGACCGACACCGGGATCTCGATCTGGGCGGTCTTGCCCTGAAAGGCTTCTTCCAGGGTGATTTCCATATTGTAGCGCAGGTCGGCGCCGCGCTCGCGGCCGCCGCCGCGTCCGCGCTGGCCGGCCATGCCGAACAGGTCCTCGAAAATATCCGAGAAGGACGAGGCAAAGCCGGCGCCGAAGCCGGGACCGCCGCCGCCCATGCCTTGCTCGAAAGCCGCGTGACCGAACCGGTCATAGGCGGCGCGCTTCTCGCCGTCTTTGAGGACTTCGTAGGCTTCGTTGATTTCCTTGAAACGGACTTCGCTGGAGGCATCGCCCGGATTCTTGTCCGGATGCCATTTCATCGCAAGCTTGCGGAAGGCGGCCTTGAGCTTGGAATCGTCCGCGTTTCGTTCGACTTCGAGGGTCTCGTAATAGCAGCGCTTGGTGGACATGCGTTAGATCCGCCCGCAGTTCATGTCATTTGCGAAGCAATGCATCCGGCAAGATGCAGCGTTCGGCTTAACGAAAAATGACCCCCATCCCGGTGAGACGCAGCGCGCGCGCTCCTTGGAATGAGGGTCATGATCGAACGCCCGCTTAAGCAGACTTCTTGTTGTTCTTGTCGTCGTCGACTTCGGTGAATTCCGCGTCGACGACGTCATCCTTGGCAGCATCCTTCTTGGCGTCGGCCTCGGCCTGCTGCTTGTACATGGCCTCGCCGAGCTTCATCGAAGCCTGCGCCAGCGTGTTGCTCTTGGCCGTGATCGCCTCGGCGTCGTCGCCCTTCAGCGCTTCCTTGAGGTCGCTGACGGCGTCCTCGATGGCGCGGCGCTCGCTCTCCTCGACCTTCGAGCCATGCTCGGCCAGCGCCTTCTCGGTGGAATGCACCAGCGCGTCGGCATGGTTCTTGGCGTCGACCGCCGCACGGCGCTTCTTGTCCTCGGCCGCGTTGGCCTCGGCGTCCTTGACCATCTTCTGGATGTCGGCTTCCGACAGCCCGCCGGATGCCTGAATCCGGATCTGCTGCTCCTTGCCGGTCGCCTTGTCCTTGGCCGAGACGTTGACGATGCCGTTGGCGTCGATGTCGAAGGTGACCTCGATCTGCGGCATGCCGCGCGGCGACGGCGGAATGCCCATCAGGTCGAACTGACCGAGCACCTTGTTGTCGGCCGCCATTTCGCGCTCGCCCTGGAACACGCGGATGGTGACGGCATTCTGGTTGTCCTCGGCGGTCGAGAACACCTGGCTCTTCTTGGTCGGGATCGTGGTGTTGCGATCGATGATGCGGGTGAACACGCCACCGAGCGTCTCGATGCCGAGCGACAGCGGCGTGACGTCGAGCAGCAGCACGTCCTTGACGTCGCCCTGCAGCACGCCGGCCTGGATCGCCGCACCGATGGCGACGACTTCGTCTGGATTGACGCCCTTGTGCGGCTCCTTGCCGAACAACTGCTTCACCACTTCCTGGACCTTCGGCATGCGGGTCATGCCGCCGACCAGCACCACTTCGCCGATCTCGCCGGCGGTGAGGCCGGCATCCTTCAGCGCCTTGCGGCAGGGTTCGATGGTCTTCTGGATCAAATCGTCGACCAGCGCCTCGAATTTGGCGCGCGTCAGTTTCATGGTCAGATGCTTCGGCCCGGACGCATCGGCCGTGATGAACGGCAGATTGATTTCGGTTTGCGTGGTCGAGGACAACTCGATCTTGGCTTTTTCGGCGGCCTCTTTCAGGCGCTGCAGCGCGAGCTTGTCGTTGCGCAGGTTGATGCCCTGCTCTTTCTGGAACTCATCGGCGAGATAGCTGACGAGCCGCATGTCGAAATCTTCGCCGCCGAGGAAGGTATCGCCGTTGGTCGACTTCACCTCGAACACGCCGTCGCCGATCTCGAGCACCGAGACGTCGAAGGTGCCGCCGCCGAGGTCGTACACCGCGATGGTGCCGGCCTTGGTTTTGTCGAGGCCGTAAGCCAGAGCCGCGGCAGTCGGCTCGTTGATGATGCGCAGCACTTCGAGGCCGGCGATCTTGCCGGCGTCCTTGGTGGCCTGTCGTTGCGCGTCGTTGAAATAGGCGGGAACCGTGATGACGGCCTGATCGACCTTCTGGCCGAGATGGGCTTCGGCGGTCTCTTTCATCTTCTGCAGGATGAAAGCGGAAACCTGCGAAGGCGAATAGGTCTTGCTGTCGGCTTCGACCCAGGCGTCGCCGTTGGAAGCCTTGACGATCTTGTAGGGGACGAGCTTCTTGTCCTTCTCGACCATCGGGTCGTCATAGCGGCGGCCGACGAGGCGCTTGACCGCAAAGAAGGTGCGCTCAGGATTGGTCACCGCCTGACGCTTGGCAGGCTGGCCGACGAGACGCTCGCCATCATCGCTGAAAGCGACAATCGACGGCGTCGTGCGCATGCCTTCCGCGTTCTCGATGACTTTCGCTGTCTTGCCATCCATGACGGCGACGCACGAATTGGTGGTGCCGAGATCGATCCCAATGACCTTTCCCATGGTCCTCATATCCTTCTTTTTGCGGCAGGTTGGCCGGGCCCTGACGGCGCACCTGACCGAACCCCCAACGTTCAAATACTCGCGATATTGCGACGGTGAGCCTCATATAGGAGGGGGGGTTGGGGCCGCAAGGACTGAACGCAACCTTGAGGCCTGAAAAGGCTGAGGTTTGAAAGATTCTGTCTGCTCAGGGCGCCGAGTTGGGTGAAATCCTTAAGCCGCGTTAATGGGTGAATAAGAACAAGAGAGGCGCGCGCCCCCACGCTTCCGGTACACGGCTCGGGGACATGAGGGGAACAGAGCCCGGCCGCCCCGGGGACGAACGGACGACGAACAACGAAGCGCCATCAGGCCGCCGCGGGCTCGCGGCCCAGGATCTCCGACAAGGCCAGTAACAGCCGGTCGATTTGCCCGTCGCTGCCGACGGTGATCCTGAGATAGTCGGCGATGCGCGGCGCGGCAAAATGGCGGACGATCACCGCCCGCTGGCGCAGCGCCGTGGCCAGCGCCGCGCCCTCATGCGCCGGATGGCGTGCGAAGACGAAATTGGCGGAGGACGGCAGCACCTCGAAGCCGAGCCGGGCCAGTCCGCGGCTGAGCCGCTCCCGACCCTCGATGACACGCGCGCGGGCCTGCTGAAAATAGGCTTCGTCCTCCAGGGAGGCGATGGCGCCGGCCTGTGCGGGCCGGCCGAGCGGATACGAATTGAAGCTGTCCTTCACCCGGGTCAGCGCCTCGATCAGGTCGGCGTCGCCGATCGCGTAGCCGATCCTTAAGCCGGCCAAGGCCCGCGACTTCGACATGGTTTGAACCACCAGAAGATTCGGGTGGGAGGCGACCAGTGGAATCGCGGTCTCGGCGCCGAAATCGACATAGGCCTCGTCGATCACCACGGGCGCGTCGGGATGCTGCTGCAGCAGGGTCGCGATCTCGGCCCGTGACAGCGCAACCCCCGTCGGCGCGTTCGGATTGGGCACGATCACCGCGCCGGCCGGCCGGCGATAGTCGGCAACGCGGATTTGCATCGCCCGATCGAGCGGCACCGCCTCATAGGCAATGCCGAACAGGCGGCAATAGACCGGATAGAAACTGTAGGTGATGTCCGGGAACAGCAGCGGCGCATCGTGCTTGAGCAAGCCTGCGAAAGCGTGCGCCAGCACCTCGTCGGAGCCGTTGCCGACGAACACCTGTTCGGGCCGCACCTTGTGGTACGTGGCCAAGGCCGTCCGCAACGCGGTGGCCTGCGGATCCGGATAGAGACGCAGCGTATCGGCCGCCTCGCCGCGGATCGCGTCCAGCGCGTGCGGGGAAGGACCGATTGGACTTTCATTGGTGTTGAGCTTGACCAGCTCTGCCATGCGCGGCTGTTCGCCCGGTACATAAGGCCGCAGGTCGTGCGTCAGGCTGCTCCAGAAACGGCTCATGGTACTGTTCAGATCTCCTAAAAAGCAGCCGCGCGGCGGGCGGCCCTGATCGATACTCGATACCCCTGCGCAGCCAACAAATGTCGTGCCGCGCTCCGATAGATTAGTATCCCGGAACGGGATCGCGGCAATCCTGTACCGGATACCGGCCGGCTCCTGCTCCGCCCGATCAGCATGCCCGAGCCCAGGCTCAAGTATCGTGCGCGCGTTCCGCAGGCGCAGTAACATACTGAATAAATTATCGAAATCGGAACACCGGGAGTACGACCAAAACGTTCGCCGTGCCAGTTCGTGCCGAGCCTGTTTTTCCGCCGCTTGGGTCCGTTCACATTCCCTTGGCCTCGGCGAATGGCACAATTGGCGCGCCGCGTCCTGTCGACGATCAGCGCAACAGCGCGCGGCCTCCCCTGTTGTAGGGACATCAAAACCGCTAAAAGCGGGCCGACTGAACCGACGCCCTCAACGCCCCGAGGGCTGCGCCGGTCGACCATTGAACGGCCTCATGCAAACCCGGTAGACCCTTGATGACGCCATTTCGATACCTCGCTGCGGTTGCCCTTACCATCGCCGCTACATGTTCTGCGTTTGCCGCGGATCCGGTTTTCCCGCCGGGCGCCAGGGTCGGCATGGTGCCGCTGGTCGGCCTCGTCAAATCCAAATCATTCGTCGGATTCGAAACCGAAGACCAGAGCGTCAAGGTGCTGGTGACGGACCTGCCGGCCGAGGCCTATGGCGAAGTCTCCAACGCCTTCAAGGCCAATCCCGGCGGCACCGGCGGGATCAAGCCGGAGACCATCGAGACCGGCGCGGGGCTCGCCTACTACACCGTGGAAAGCGCCAAGGAGAACGCCAAGGAAGGTGCGGCCAATGTGCGGCGCTATTCGATGATCCTGCCGGGCCCGACCTTCTCCGGCTACGTCGCGGTTCAGGTGCCCGAGAACGTCTCCAAGATCTACACCGACGACGCCGTCCGCCAGATGTTCGCCACCGCCGTGATCCGCAACGAAGTCCCGGTCGACGAGCAACTGTCGCTGATGCCGTTCAATATGGGCGAGCTCGGCAATTTCAAGAATATCCGGACGCTGGCGCCGGGAGCGGCGCTGATCATCGCCGACGGCGACGAAAAGACCGGCTTTGAAGCAGCACCCTTCATGATCATCGGCGTCATCGGCTCGACCGCGGCAACGCCCGACGATCGCGGCCGCTTTGCCCAGCAGATCGCCACCACGATTCCCGGCGTGCGCGACGGCCGGATCACGATGTCCGAACCGGTCCGTATCGACGGCCAGGCCGGCTTCGAGACACGGATCGATGCCACGAGCGGCAAGGACAATACGCCGGTGACCATCGTGCAATGGCTGCGCTTCGGCGCCCAGAGTTCGCTGCGTATCATCGGCAGCTCGCCGCGCACCGATTGGGCGCAAGCGTTTCCGCGCTTCCGCGCGGTGCGCGACGGAATTCATCCGCGCTGAGTCGAAGCGCCGGGTGGGGGAAACTCTCTCCACGCGGGCAGTGCAACTCGCGGAGGCACCCCCACCCCAACCCTCCCCCGCAAGCGGGAGACGGAGCTCAGCTCCGCCGTGAGCCTTTACGGCCTCCCGGCGATTTGATTTGCTGGCGCAAATTCCTTGCAGGGAGATGCACCATGTTGGATCGAAGGTGGATTCTCGGAGGTCTGGGCATGACGACCATCGCAACTGTGATGTCGGCGCGGGCGGGAGCGGCGACACCGATCAAACCCGACGACGCATCGGCGCTGCTGGTGATCGACGTCCAGAATTGTTTCCTGCCCGGCGGCAGCCTCGCGGTCAAAGACGGCGACCAGGTCATTCCCGTGATCAACAAGATGGCCAAGAGCTTTGCCAACGTGGTGATGACGCAGGATTGGCATACGCCGGGCCACGTCTCGTTCGCCTCGACCCATGCCGGCAAAAAGCCGTTCGAGACCATCGATCTGGCCTACGGCAAGCAGGTGCTGTGGCCCGATCACTGCGTGCAGGGAACCGACGGCGCCTCGCTATCGAAGGACCTCTCGATCCCGCAGGCCGGGCTCGTGATCCGCAAGGGATTCCACAGGGATGTCGACAGCTATTCGGCCTTCACCGAGGCCGACGGCAAAACCACGACCGGGCTTGCCGCCTATCTGACGGCTCGCAACGTCAAGACCGTGTTCGTGGCGGGCCTCGCCACTGATTTCTGCGTAGCGTGGACGGCGCTGGATGCGCGCAAGGCCGGGTTCGAAACCTATGTGGTGGAAGACGCCTGCCGCGGCATCGACACCCAGGGCTCGCTCGCCAAAGCCTGGGCCGACATGTCCAAGGCCGGCGTCAAGCGCATCCAGTCGGGAGATATCGCGGGTTAGGCGTGATGCGCTGAGGTTGATCTCCCTCGCCCCGCGCTTGCGGGGAGAGGGTTGGGGTGAGGGGCTGTCTCCGCAAATTCGATAGATGTGAGTTCGCGGAGAGCCCCCCTCACCCGGATTTTTCGCTTCGCGTAAAATCCGACCTCTCCCCGCAAGCGGGGCGAGGTGAACGAACACCGATGCTGGCCGTCCACCGAAGTGGAGTGCGGCTAGTTCTGTTCGGAACCAGCTACCGCCTTCGCGCCGCCCTTGGCGACGGCGACCAGCGCCGGCCGCAGCACGCGCTCGCCGATCAGGTAGCCGGCTTGCACCACCTGCACCACGGTGCCCGAGGGCACCGACGGATCCGGTACTTCGTACATCGCCTGCTGGAAATTCGGATCGAATTTCTCGCCTGCGGGATCGAATTTCTTGACGCCGTTTTTCTCCAGCGCGTTGAGCAGCGATCGTTCGGTCAGCTCAACGCCTTCGATCAAGGCTTTCAGGCCCGGATCGGCCTTGGCTTTGGCTTCGGCGGGAACCGCATCGAGCGCCCGCTGCAGATTGTCGGCGATGTCGAGCACGTCGCGGGCAAAGCCGGTGATGCCATAGGTCCTGGCATCGGCCACCTCGCGCGCGGTGCGCTTGCGCAGATTTTCCATCTCCGCCAGCGTGCGCAGCATCTTGTCGCGCGATTCCGCGACCTCTTTCGCCAATGCCTCCACCGACCCTTCCTCGGGATCGTCGGGCATGATGTAGGGCTTCGAGACCACGGGCTCGCCGGTCGGGGCCGGATTTGCCGCGTTATCGTTTGGCCGGGTCGGATCGGTCATGGCACGCCTTCTCGAAAAATCGCATGGAACTGGGGCAATTGGGGATTTGCTGGCCCGGATATCGTGCTTTGGGGGCCAAAAATCAAGCGCTGATCAAGACCTGGATCAGCCGCCCAGCAGGCGGCTGACGATCCGCGCGGCGTAGTCCACCGTCGGAATCACCCTGGCATAGTTCAGCCGCGTCGGCCCGATCACGCCGAGAACGCCGACGATGCGGCCGGTGGCGTCGCTGTAGGGCGCGATGATGGTGGAGGAACCGGACAGCGAGAACAGCTTGTTCTCCGAGCCGATGAAAATCCGCACGCCTTCGGCGCGTTCGGCCCGGCCGAGCAGATCGATCACGCCGCGCTTGGTCTCGAGATCGTCGAACAGCGATTTGACGCGCTCAAGGTCTTCCAGCGCGTGCAGGTCTTCCAGAAGATTGGCGTGGCCGCGCACGATCAGCTGCCGGTCCTCATTGTCGCCGCCGGACCAACTCGCGATCCCGGCCGCAATGACCTTTTGCGTCAGTTGATCGAGTTCGCTGCGGTTTTGCGTCAACGCGGTCTCGAGTTCGAGCCGCGCTTCAGCCAGCGTCCGGCCTCTGATCCGGGAATTGAGGAAATTGGTCGCTTCCGTCAGCGCGGAAGTGGGAACGCCGGGCGGCAAGGTCAGCACGCGGTTTTCGACCTGGCCGTCTTCGCCGACCAGCACCACCAGCGCGCGTTCCGGCTCCAGCCGCACGAACTCGATATGCTTCAGCCGCGAATTGGATTTGGCGGTCAATACCACCGCGGCAGCCCGGGTCAGGCCCGACAGCCGGGTCAGCGCTTCGCCGAGTGCGGCCTCGACCGATTGCGCGCGGCCGACCGAGGCGAGCTGGTTCTGGATCGATTCCCGCTCCGGTTCGGTGAGGTCGCCGACCTGCATCAGGGCATCGACGAAGAAGCGCAGGCCAAGCTCGGTCGGCAGCCGGCCGGCCGAGGTGTGCGGCGCGTAAATCAAACCGAGCTGCTCGAGGTCGGACATCACGTTGCGCACCGAGGCCGGCGACAGCGGAACCGCGATCAGGCGCGAGATGTTGCGCGAGCCGACGGGTTCGCCGGTCGCGAGGTAACTCTCGACGATTTGACGAAAAATGTCGCGCGAACGCTCGTTGAGCTGGGCCAGACCGGCATTCGGGGCGATCAGACCGATCGGATCGTGGTGGGCCACTAACCATTCCCTCCCAAGGCCCTCTAATTTGTCCATCCCGGGGGCCGGTGACAAGCTGCAATACCAGTTAAACGGCTTGCCGCGCCCCCCTTGCGCACCTACAAGCACCGCGAACCGACTTTTACCGGATTTTTCGGAGGATTTTCCCATGCGGCCAAGCCGCCGTGCGCCCGATGAGCTGCGCCCTGTGTCGCTGGAACGCGGCGTCGTCAAATACGCCGAGGGTTCCTGCATGGTGAAGTTCGGCGACACCCATGTGCTGGTCACCGCCACGCTGGAAGAGCGGCTGCCGCCCTGGCTCAAGGGCCAGGGCCGCGGCTGGGTCACGGCCGAATACGGCATGCTGCCGCGCGCCACGCTGGAACGCACCCGCCGCGAGGCCGCCGCCGGCAAACAAGGCGGTCGCACCGTCGAAATCCAGCGCCTGATCGGCCGCTCCTTGCGCGCCGCTGTCGACCTTGAAGCGCTGGGCGAACGCCAGATCACGGTCGATTGCGACGTCATCCAGGCCGATGGCGGCACCCGCACGGCGTCGATCACCGGCGCCTGGGTCGCGCTTGCCGACTGCATCAGTTGGATGAAGACCCGCAACATGATCAAAGCCAATGTGCTGCGCGACAATGTCGCCGCGATCTCCTGCGGCATCTATCAGGGCACGCCGGTGCTGGATCTCGATTACGCAGAGGATTCGGAAGCCGATACCGACGCCAATTTCGTCATGACCGGCGACGGCCGCATCATCGAGGTGCAGGGCACCGCCGAAAAGACCCCATTCTCGCAAGACGAATTCCTGGCGCTGATGGCGCTGGCGCGCAAAGGTGTCGCGCGTCTGGTCGACTTGCAAAAAATGGCGGTCGCGTAGTCAGATTGGCCATGCACCGTCGAATCACCGGCAAACTCGTGATCGCGACCCACAATCCCGGCAAGCTCGCCGAGATGCGCGAATTGCTGGCCCCGCATGGCGTGGAAGCGATATCCGCGGGCGAACTCGGCCTCGGCGAGCCTGAAGAGACCGGCGATACCTTTCGCGCCAACGCCGCGATCAAGGCGATCGCGGCAGCGCAGGTCGCAAACCTTCCGGCGTTTGCCGACGATTCCGGACTGGTGGTCGACGCGCTCGACGGCGCGCCCGGGATCTATTCGGCGCGCTGGGCCGGCGAGGGCAAGGATTTCACCGCGGCGATGACCCGGATCGAACGCCTGCTGCAGGAACGCGGCGCGGTGACGCCGGAACAGCGCAGGGCGCATTTCGTCTCGGCCTTGTGCGTGGCCTGGCCGGACGATCATCTCGAGGAAGTCGAGGCGCGCGCGGACGGAACTCTGGTCTGGCCGCCGCGCGGCACCGCCGGGTTCGGCTACGATCCGGCGTTTCTTCCGGACGGACATACGCGTACCTTCGGCGAGATGACCAGCATCGAGAAGCACGGCCTGCCACCGCTCGGCCTCGGCCTGTCGCACCGGGCGCGCGCTTTCGTCAAGCTGGCGGAGATTTGCCTTGACTAGCCCCCACTCTTCCTCTCCCCCGCAAGCGGGAGAGGGGAAAAATGAAGCCTTCGGCGTCTACGTGCACTGGCCGTTTTGCCTGTCAAAGTGCCCGTATTGCGACTTCAACAGCCATGTCCGCCATGCGCCCGTGGACGAGGAACGCTTTATCCGCGCCTTCACGCGCGAGATCGAGACCACCGCGGCACGCACGCCGGGGCGGCAGGTTTCGTCGATCTTTCTCGGCGGCGGCACACCGTCGCTGATGGCGCCGCAAACCGTCGGCGCCGTGCTCGACGCGATCGGAAAACACTGGCGCGTTGCGTCCGATGTCGAAGTCACCCTCGAAGCCAATCCGACCAGCGTCGAGGCGACGCGGTTTCGCGGCTATCGCACCGCCGGCGTCAACCGGGTGTCGCTCGGCGTGCAGGCGCTCGACGACGCCTCGCTGAAAGCGCTCGGACGATTGCACAGCGCGCGCGAGGCGCTCGATGCGGTCGCGATCGCGCGCGGCGCATTCGACCGTTATTCGTTCGACCTGATCTACGCCCGCCCGGACCAGACGCCGCAGATGTGGGCCGATGAGTTGAAACTCGCGATCTCGGAAGCGGCCGAACATCTTTCGCTCTACCAGCTCACCATCGAAGAGGGCACGCCGTTCTTCGGCCTGCACGCCGCCGGCAAGCTCAAGACGCCGGATGAAGCGATGGCGCGCGCGCTGTACGATGTGACGCAGGAGGTCTGCGCCGCGCACGGCCTGCCGTCCTACGAGATTTCCAATCACGCGCGCGCGGGCGCGGAGTGCAAGCACAACCTCGTCTACTGGCGCGGCGAGGAATATGCCGGCATCGGTCCCGGCGCGCATGGCCGCCTCGATATCGACGGCTCCAGGCACGCGACCGCGACCGAAAAACGTCCCGAGGCCTGGCTGATGCGGGTCGAGGCCAACGGCCATGGCGTCGTCACCGACGATCTCCTCAACAGCGAGGAGCGCGCCGACGAATTTCTGCTGATGGGGCTGCGGCTCGCCGAAGGCATCGATCCCAAACGCTATACCGCGCTGTCCGGCCGCGCGCTCGATCCGAACCGGATCGCGATCCTGCGCGACGAAGGCGCCATCGCCGTCGGCGCCGACGGCCGGCTGCGCGTGACGCAATCCGGATTTCCGGTGCTGGATGCAGTGGTGGCGGATCTGGCGGCGTAATTTCTCTATCCGTCGTCCCTTACTCACCTCGCCCCGCTTGCGGGGAGAGGTCGCCGCGCGCTTGCGCGGCGGGTGAGGGGGTACAGGTCTATCGATAGATCACGATCGCGGAGAGAGCCCCAACCCTCTCCCCGCAAGGGCGGGGCGAGGGAGCGCTAGCAGCGGGCGAGCAATAGCTACGCGCCAAAACTCTTCGGCGAGCCCGCGACGGCAACGCCGCCACCGGTCGCGACTTTCATCACCGCGAGGCCGCGCTCGTTGGTGCCGTCGGAGCGGAAGCGGAATAGGCCGTCGATGCCGGCAAAACCCGAGGGGTTGGTCAGCGTTTCCGGCGCAAAACGTTGCGCGCCTTGCGTCCGCGCCAAGGCTGCGACCAGCGCCACCGCGTCATAGGCCAGCGTTGCGGTGCGCACCGGTTCGGCGCCGAATTTGGTGCGGTAGCGGCCGGAGAAACTGCGATAACCGGCCGGGTCCGGCGCGGCATAGAGGCCGCCCTGCAATGCCGGACTCGCGAACACGCGCGGATTGTCCCAAAGACCCGTGCCGAGCAGCTGGATGTTGTGCAAATTCGCGCCGGCCGCGGTCAGCGCGTCGGCAGTGGCGACCACGGAGTCCCCGTCATCGGCGAGCAGCAGCACATCGGCCTGGCCCAGCGACTGCGCCACGTTACGCGCCGGCGTGGCGCGATCGGCGCCGTATTTCTCGAACGCGATGACGCGCCCGCCCTTGCGGCCGACCTCCTGCTTGAACGCGGCCTCGACCACGTTGCCATAGGCATTATCGGGCACCAATGCCGCGAACGACCGCTTGCCGGTTCCGGCGGCGTAACCGACGATGCGGTTGACGTCAGACTCCGGGAGAAAACTCAGGAGATAGACGCCGTGGCCGGCGACGTTGGAATCGGTCGAGAACGCGATCACCGAGGTGCCGCGGGCGCGGGTCAACTGCGCCGTTGCCGGAACCGATGCTGCAAACAGCGGCCCCAGAATGATCTCGGCGCCTTCGGACAGCGCCTGCTGGGCGCCCTGGCTTGCGCCTTGCGGGCTGCCGCCGTCATCCTTGATCAAGAGCTGGATGTTGGGATTCTGGAATTCCGCCAGCGCCATTTCGGCCGCGTTCTTCATCGACAGGGCGGCAACGCCGGCATTGCCGGCGGCCGACAACGGCAGGATCAGGCCGACCTTGACCTGCCCGGTGCCGACCGCGAGCGGCTGCTGCTGCGGTCCGGCCGGCCCCGCATCGGAACCGCCGAACGGATTGGAAAACTGGCCAAGGCTCTGCTGCACGCTCGAGCACGCCCCGAGCAGGGGTGCGCCGAGCATCAAGCCGAGCGCCGTCCGCCGGGTCGCGCCCGACGGCGGCTGACCCGATTTGGACGTGCGATTGAACGGGCCCACCATCGTATCTCTTCTCTTGACCGACCACGATCGGCCAGGAATCCATCCGCATCAGAGGGGATGGATTCAGGCATATTGTCGGCGAATAGTTAACCAAAACAAAAGGATTATGGTCCCATGGCGGCATTGCCAGTTGCAGGGACCCGGCTCCTCACCGTTTTTGCGCAGCAGCACCCGACCCAGCCCGCTGTGGCGCTAACGCGGTCAGCCCTTTAGATTGGCATTATGCGCGCAAAAACCACCGCCAGCTACGGAACTGAAGTCGAGGCGGGTTCGCCGGACCGGACTTTTTCCATTCACGGTCATGTGCTGACCGCCCCAAAACCGGTTCCCGGCCTGTATCTGGTGGCGACCCCGATCGGCCATCTCGGCGATATCACGCTGCGCGCGCTGGAAACGCTCGCCGGCGTCGACATCATCGCTTGCGAAGACACCCGGATCACCCGGCGGCTGACCGACCGCTACGTAATCTCGGCGCAGCTCAAGCAATATCACGAACACAATGCCGCGATGGCGCGGCCAAAAATCCTGGAGAAGCTGGCGCAGGGCGCCTCCATCGCGCTGGTTTCCGATGCCGGCACGCCGCTGATTTCGGATCCCGGCTTCAAGCTGGTGCGCGAGGTCTGCGCCGCCGGCTTTGCGGTGATCGCAGTGCCCGGCGCATCGTCGGTACTGACGGCGCTGTCGGTCGCAGCATTGCCGACCGACCGGTTTTTCTTCGAGGGATTTTTGCCGTCGAAGGAAGGCGCCCGCCGCAGCCGGCTTGCCGAACTTGCCAAAATCGATGCGACGCTGGTGATGTTCGAATCCGGCAACCGCGTGCAGGACACATTGAGCGATCTCGCCGCCGTCATGGGCACGCGCGATGCGGCAATCTGCCGCGAATTGACAAAACTGCACGAGGACATCACGCGCGCGCCGGTTTCCGAACTGGCAAAACGTGCCGATACGCTGGAAACGCGCGGCGAGTTCGTGCTGGTGATCGGCCCGCCGCCGGCGGATTCGCAAATCATGGGACAGGACGCGCTGGACGATCTGCTGCGGTCGTCGCTCAAACGCGACAGCGTCAAGGATGCGGTGGCGCATGCGGTCGAATTGTCGGGCCGGCATCGCCGCGAGATTTACGCCCGCGCGCTGGAGCTTGCGAAGGAAATCCGGGGCGACGATGGCGAAGATTGATAGCGGCGCGCCGCAAGAGACACCTGAATCCACCAGCGCCAAGTTGGCCTCACCCGCCCGGGTCGCGGCGTTCCGGACCGGGGTCTCCGCCGAAAGCCGCGCCGCCGCCTATCTGATGGCGAAAGGCTATCGCATCCTCGCCAAACGCTATCGCACCCCCTATGGCGAGATCGACCTGGTCGCGCGCAAGCGAAACCTGCTGGTTTTCGTCGAGGTCAAGGCCCGCGCCAGCCTGGATGAGGCCGCCTATGCGGTGACGCCGCGGCAGCAGGCGCGCATCATCGATGCCGCACAGGGCTGGCTGATGACGCATCCCGAGCATGCGCAATTTGATCTGCGTTTTGACGCCGTCCTGATTGCGCCGAGGCGTTTGCCGCGCCATCTGTTAGCGGCATTCGACGCCAGTACCTGAATAATTCCCTCCAGCGACCCGGACCCCCCAATGAAATTGAACGTCGCCGTCCAGATGGACCCCATCGCGCGCATCAATATGCGCGGCGATTCCACCTTTGCGCTGCTGCTGGAGGCGCAGAAGCGCGGCCACGGCCTTTCCTATTACACGCCGGACAAGCTCTCGCTGCATGGCGAGGAACTGGTGGCGCCGGTGCAGTTGCTCACCGTGCGCGACGAGGTCGGCGATCATTTTACGCTGGGCGACGCCAAGCGCGAGCCGCTGACCAATTTCGACGTAGTCCTGCTGCGCCAGGATCCGCCGTTCGATCTCGCCTATATCACCTCGACGCATCTGCTCGAACGGATTCACCCCAAAACGCTGGTGGTGAATGATCCCGCCAGCGTGCGCAACGCGCCGGAAAAACTGTTCGTGCTGAACTTTCCGCAGCTGATGCCGCCGACCTTGATCTCGCGCGACCTCGACGAGATCAATGCGTTCCGCGACAAGCATGGCGCCGTCGTGATGAAGCCGTTGCACGGTCATGGCGGTGCGGCGGTGTTCCGGGTGATGCCGCAGGACATGAATTTCGGCTCGCTGTTCGACATGTTCTCGGTCACGTTCCGCGAGCCCTGGGTGATCCAGCGCTTCCTTCCCGAGGTCAAGCACGGCGACAAGCGCATCATCCTGGTCGACGGCGAGTTCGCGGGCGCGGTCAACCGCGTGCCGGCGGCGGACGATCTGCGCTCCAACATGGTGCGCGGCGGTGCGGCGCACGCCACTGACCTGTCGGAACGCGAGCGCGAGATCTGCGCCACCGTCGGCCCCGCGTTGCGCGAGCGCGGGCTGCTGTTCGTCGGCATCGACGTGATCGACGGCAATCTCACCGAGATCAACGTGACATCCCCGACCGGAATCCGCGCCATCGCGCGGCTCGGCGGGCCGGATGTCGCGGCAATGATCTGGGACGCGATCGAGAAGAAGCGCGGCGGGAAATAATCCGCGCCACATGCTTCAGGGTTGAATGATCTTGTCGCGAACGGCGATCATGACGGCTTGGGTGCGGGTCACCGCACCAAGCCTTTTGCAGAGATGCTTGATGTGTTCCTTGACGGTTCGGCTCGAGATGTGAAGCGCCTCGCCAATCGCCGACGTTGACTTGCCGTTGGCGACCAATGTCAGGATTTCCCGTTCGCGCGGCGTCAGCCTTGCTTTGTGCGGCGCAGGCGGGCCACGAAGTCTGAGGATTCGGTCAAACGCATAGATCGCCATCAGGTGCAGGGCCGGCAATTGGCCCTCCGGCAGATCGAGCGTCCGGCCTCCGAACCATATTTGACCCGTCCTGCCCGCCGTTGAAGCGACCGGGATTAGGAAACCATCCAGGATGCCAAAGTCCCTCGCACGCTGCACCACTTCAGCGGCGCGCGGTTCTCGCTCGGGATCGTAGGGAGCTTCCTTGAACCATCGGAATGGTTGAACCATCGTCTTGGCGTAGCGGAAAGCGGGATCGTCGTGGACATACTCGTTTTCGACGTAGAGCTTGAGCCACTCTTCCGGCAGCGCGTTGGACAGCAGGACATCGTCGAGAGTCTCGGTCGAAGTGGCAAGGAAGCTAACGCAGTGGTATTCGAAACCGAATTTTTTCAGCAGCGCGCCCGTGGCATCCATGATGTCCCGCGTAGTGGAAAAACGCTCGATGCCTTGAACGAACTCAAACGCATTGCGGCGGATATCAGCGACACGCCGATCCATCTAACGATCCTTTCGACACGTCGAAGCCTACACCACGACCAGCAAAAAGAAAGTGAAGTTCCCCAAGAGAAGCTATCGCTTTTAGGCGCGCGCGTAGGCCTGTGGCCTGATCACGAGCGGAGGCCATGAAGCGCTGAAGTTCGCAGCGCGCTGTGCGCGAGGGCGCACGGCAATGCCGCGGTTCTATCGTCAAGCGGACATTGCAAACGCGCGAGAAATAATTTTCTTCTTTCGGTTGTGTTGTTAGAACATTACTACTGTGCGATCTTTGAAGGCTAATTCTTCTTGCCAGCCCGCCTGAGCGGGCGCAGCCTCTCCGTGCCCGGCTCAAACCGTCGGAAAAATCGGTTCGGGCAGCAAACGCAACAAATCTCATAAAAACACTGGAGGAAGCACGCATGACATCAAATGTTTCGCGACGATCCTTGCTTGCGCTCGGCGCAGGCCTTGGCGCAACGACGCTACTCGGCGGCAGCGCGCAAGCGCGCGCCCCCAAACTCGGCACCCAATCGCCCTATTGGCACCGCTTCAATCTCGGCAGCGCCGAAGTAACAGTCGTCTCCGACGGACCGTTGCCGCTCGGGCCGCCCAAGGGAACTTTCATCGGCGTGCCCGATGACGAAGTGCGGAAAATGCTGAGCGACAATTTCCTGTCGCCCGACAATGTGGTGCTGGAGCAGAACTCGCCGATCGTGAACACCGGCGACAAATTGATCCTGTTTGATACCGGCATGGGAACCTCGAAGGCGTTCGGGCCGACCACCGGCCGTCAGCAGAAGAGCATGGCGGAGGCCGGCATCAAGCCCGGCGACATCGACGCGGTGGTGTTCTCGCACGCGCATATCGACCATATCGGCGGCGTGGTCGGCGCCGACGACAAGCCGCTATTCCCCAATGCGCAGTACTACATCGCCCAGAGCGATTTCGATTACTGGACCGATGAGGGAAAACTCGGCAGTCCGCTGAAGGATTTTGTCGTCCACGCGCGCAAGAACCTGCTGCCGATCCGGGACCGTCTGGTGTACTTCAAGGATGGTCAGGAATTCTTGCCCGGCGTGCAGGCGATGGCGGCGCCCGGCCACACCGTCGGCCACCACATGTTCATGGTGACCTCGGATGGCAAATCCTTCGCCTTCCTCGGCGATCTCACCCATCACGCGGTGCTGCTGCTCGAAAAGCCGCTGATGGAATTCTCCTACGACACCGATCCAAAACAGGCGGCGCAGTCGCGCGTAAAGATGCTGACCATGCTGGCGGCGAACAAGACGCCGGTGATGTCCTATCACTTCGCCTGGCCGGGTTATGGCCACGTCGCCAAGAACGGCGAGGGATTCCATTATTATCCCGAGCCGATGCAGATGGTGCTCTGAGGTTGCGCGTCCGGGGCCGCCGTTTGGCCGGCCCCGGAGGCCGCCGTCGCTGGAGCATGATGGCTTTGGGTCGAATGACCGCAGCCGTCATCCTGAGGTGCGAGCCTTGCGGTGCACTTGCACCGCTGGGCGAGCCTCGAAGGATGGCCACGGGCCGTACTCATCCTTCGAGGCGCGCAAGTCTGCGGCGCAATTGCGCCGCTGAGCGCACCTCAGGATGACGCGCAGTACGGGCGCTCCGCCCCCGATTTGATGTCATTACCACTCTAGGGACGGCACTCCGATTAGCGTAAGTGGAGATCATTCGCGAATCGCACGTCGGGAGAGTCCACTGGCTGACCAAACCACGTCCAAGCCGACCGATCTCATCTACGAAGACACCGGCGCGCTGGCTCCGCTGGTCTATTTCGACATCGTCGGCGCCTACGGCACCATGAACGGCGCCGTCGAGGTCGAACTGGCGACCCGGATCCTGGTGCCCAGACCGGACGGCACCACCGAGGTGAAGTTCATCTCGAGCGGCCGGATCCGTTGCAGCCAGAACGCCGCCATCAACCTGCGCAACGGCCTCGATGCCGCGCTGAAGATGCTGGAGCAGCCGCAGGCCAATACGGTGGTCGCGGTGGCGGGCTCGAAGCTGAATTGAAGGCGGCTCAGCTTGCCGCTACTTGCTGTCGAACAAGTCAGGCGTCTTTTCGGGTGGGTATTCCAAGTCCTCGAGCCGGATGACTTGAACACCGTCGGCCTTTCCGTACCGGCGAATGTCATCATCGTTGGAGTAATACCAAGTCTCGGCAATTATGACTCGTTGACGATTTCCAAATCGATTTGCTGTGATTCACTGGTGGCGAACGGTGGAGGTTCGTCATGACGATTCCAGTGGCGTTGTGCGGGGACTACAAGGCATCGCAGCTGAGGGGTCTTGCGAGGAAGACGAAGGATGGCCCGCAGGCTCGCCGGCTTTTGGCGCTGGCGGCCATTTACGATGGGGCGAGCCGCACCGAGGCGGCGAAGATTGGCGGCGTGACGCTGCAGATCATCTGGGACTGGGTGATACGGTTTAATGCGCGGGGTGCTGCCGGCCTGCTGGATGGCAAATCGCCAGGTCAACCCTCGAGGCTCAATGATGTGCAACGTCAGGCGATCGTGCGGATGATCGAGAGCGGCCCGATCCCGGCGATCCACGGTGTAGTGCGCTGGCGGCTGATTGATCTTGCGCAATGGATCTACGAGGAGTTCCGCATCACGGTTGCCAAACAGACGCTGAGCCGGGAGCTTCGCGCGATGGGCTACCGCAAGCTCTCGGCACGACCCCGCCATCATGCGCAAGCCGAGGGAGCCGTTGAGGATTTTAAAAAAACTTCCCAGCGCGCCTGGATGAAGTCGCGCGCGAAAAGGCAATCGACCTCAGCAAGATAGAAATTTGGTTCCAGATGCTATGAGGACGGGCTGAGCCGATACTTTGGCGGCCCCGAATCAAAGCAAAGGAGCTACCACTATGCAAACAATTGACACCATTAATCCTACTATCCTCCTTGCTATCGAACTCAGTGCATCAACATGGCTCGTCGCCGCCCGCGTGCCAGGGTTGGAGAAGCCACATCTGCATCGGATCGATGGTGGCGACACGGCTCGCCTTGTTGGCTCGGATTTCGTCTCTGCAGGCCCGTGCTGCTCGCGGGCTCGACGCGACGATAGGCGTTGTCTGCTGCTTTGAGGCGGGACGTGACGGCTTCTGGCTGCACCGTTTGCTGACGGCACATGGTGTCGTTTGCCATGTTCTTGAACCCACCAGCATTCTCGTCAACCGCCGAGCCCGACGGGCCAAGACGGACCGGCTCGATGCGGAGGGCATGCTGCGCGTGCTTGCGGCCTATCTCCGGGGTGATCATCAAGCCTGCAGCATGGTACGTGTGCCAACACCGGAAGAGGAGGATGCCAAGCGCACGCACCGCGAGCGCGAGAAGCTGGTGCAGGAGAGGCTGCGCATCCAAAACCGTATTGAAGCTCTGCTGTTCACCCAGGGCATTCGGAAACGACCCTCTCTTCGTTCATGGGAGCGAGATCTTGCTGTTCTACGCACCGGTGATGGACGCGAGATACCGCGCCATCTTCGGGCCGAATTGGATCGCTTGCGTCGACGGCTCGTCATGACCTTGGAGTTGATCCGGGAGGTCGAGGCCGAGCGCGATCAGGCCGCAAAAACCAAGCCGCAGGATCAGGCCTACCACAAGATAGCCGCTCTCTCTCGCATCCGGGGTATTGGCGAGAACTTCGCCGCCGTGCTCACGCGTGAGGTATTCTATCGTTCATTCGACAACCGCCGGCAGATCGCGAGCTACGTCGGCATCACACCAATGCCCTACCAGAGCGGCGGTATGGATCGCGATCGGCGCATCAGCCGGGCGGGAAACCCGCGGGCAAGGACAACTATGATCCAGCTCGCATGGCTCTGGCTTCGCTACCAGCCTGGCAGCGAGCTGGCGGAGTGGTTCCGCGAGCGCGTCGGCACGCTGGCCGGGCGCACACGACGGATCGCCATTGTGGCTATGGCGCGCAAGCTGTTGATCGCGCTCTGGCGCTACGCAGAGACCGGGGTAATACCGGCTGGCGCCGAGATCCGGGCGGAGATAACCGTCGCCGCATGACAGACAGGAATTGCCACCGGCAGCATTCGCCGGCGGCGATACGGGGAACGCGACCGTCTTCTTCTTTGGTGGCACAACGCCGCCGCGTTTCAGGTGGGTCGCGTCTCGCCGGGGCTACGCCTCGTGCATGAGGCATTATGGTGCGGGACCGTGCTCCGGGCCCGACCGCATGTAAGGTGACGCAGCCGTAGCTGCGAGACTCGATGGCCCCGGACCCAACGACGTGCCGAAGTACCATCAATCAAGATCGGAGAAGCGAATGCCACAGACCCGTTGACAGCAGAACCCTCATGTAAGGACGAGGCTCGTATCGGCCAGAAGAACAAGATCACCCGCAGGTGGGCCAGGCGCGGCACTCGCCCGAGTGCTCCGCGAGATCAGCGAACCGCATCGACCTATATCTTCGGTGCCATCTGCCCGAAACACGGCAAGGGCGCGGCTCTGGTTCTGCCCTTCTGCAATACCGAAGCGATGAACCTGCACCTCGCGGAAATCGCCAAGGCGGTCGCACCAGGAGCCCACGCCGTCCTTCTCGTCGATCAAGCCGGATGGCATCTGTCAGCAGGATTGTTCATTCCCGCCAACATCACCATTATCCCGCTGCCGCCGAAATGCCCTGAACTCAATCCGGTCGAAAATATCTGGCAGTACATGCGCGACAACTGGCTCTCGAACCGCGTCTTCAAATCCTACGATGATATCGTCGATCACTGTTGCTACGCCTGGAATACGCTTGTCGATCGTCCTTGGAAAATCATGTCCATCGGATTACGCCAGTGGGCTCACCAGTTCTGATCAATGAGATGTGGTATAAATACGTTCAGCGCCTTCGACCTTGGCAATGGCTACAATCTGCCGGTCGAACTTCACTTTTGCCCAACTCTCCGAGCCTTCCTTTTTATCGCCTTCTCGGAGCGCCTCACGATGACGGGCAGCCGCTTCCACAGCGGCGCGCGACCCGAACGAGGCTATCCGCAATCGCGATGTACGGTTCAGCACATCAAGATATTTCGGCGCGGCATCACCGGCGCCGATCAGCGTTTCACTCAACGCTGGCGTCGGCACAATGATCACGTCCCTTTGCTTGTCTAGCGTGTCGATCAGATGGAGGATTCGGGCGTCGACGTTACCAACACCTTTAATTTGCGGATCCAGAAGCGGTATCAAAAACGACGCGTCGAATACTACGAACGCCATTTAGTGGCGTTCCCGATCGTCACGACGCAGGCCCAGTACATCACTAAACGCGTCGCTTTCGTGCCATTCGCCGCCTTCGATCGCGCGCAGCTTCCCGACAACCTCGGTTAGCGGGCTATCGTCAAGAACCTCGAAGTCCGCAATGTCGAACTGCTGGAGCGTCCAACTGCCATTTTCCTCACGCAGCCATTTGCCACTGCCATGCAGACGCACAACGCCGTTGAGGTAGTAGGGCGCCAATCGCCTCGCGACGTCTTCGCGCGCACGTTGCAATGATGCTCTACATCGCCGTCTTTCAGCCAAACCGGAATTGTTTCATCCCGGCCGCCGATGCGGATAATCCGGCCGTCGAGTGTGCCTATTTCGCGGAAAGGCCCATAGCGCAAAGGCTTGGGGCGCGTCCGGCCCGGGAATTGAATGACCGTCCCCTCGCCGGGAGCGATCAGCACCGCAACCGCGCCGTCCTTAGCCAGCATGTTGTCGATGTTCTTAAACGCCTGCATGGCGTCCTTCGGGCCGCTGCCCTGGCCTACCAGCGAAACACGTTCTTCGACCTTCGGAAAAGCCACAGGTTCGATGCTGGTAACGAGCACAGCGCTGCCCGCTTCGAGGCGCAGGAAATGCACGCGCTCACGCTCGCCCAACAGGACGGCCAACTCCGCCATGTACTCCGCCAAGCGGGACATAGGTATGCTGTCGACGCTGAAAACGTCAATTTTCAAGCGGTACTGCGAGTGTTCAGCCACGTTCATGCTTCCTGTAAGAGCAAGATATAACACCAACGCGCCCTAGTAGTATGCGCCGGGTGTCAATTTTTTCCTGACGATAGTGCGTATGACCCACCCCATCACAACCACCTCAAGGTCAAAACCTCCTTGCAGTCAGCGGCGTTGCCCCGGCAATGCTAGTCCGGCGACGCTCGCGCGGTGCTGCAAGCGCCCTCCCCGTTCCCGTAATGTTCTTGCACATCGCGGCGAGTTCCGCTACCCTCCATTGCATCAGAGGGGCAGCATGGTTCAACGGGTTTCCACCGTCGCTTTTGAGGGGATCGAGGCCCGCGCGGTCGACGTGCAGGTCCAGGTCGCGCCCGGTCTCCCCGCCTTTGCCATTGTCGGCCTGCCCGACAAGGCGGTGTCCGAAGCGCGCGAGCGGGTGCGCTCGGCGCTGATTGCCTCGGGGCCGGCGCGGCGGATCACGGTCAATCTGGCGCCCGCCGATCTGCCGAAGGAAGGCAGCCATTACGATCTTCCCATCGCGCTCGGCCTGATTGCCGCCATCGGGGCGATTCCATCAGATGCGTTGTCCGGCTTCACGGTGCTCGGCGAGCTCGGGCTCGATGGATCGATTGCGCCGGTCGCGGGCGTGCTGCCGGCGGCGATCGGCGCCAATTCGCGCGACGAGGGGCTGATCTGTCCCGCGGCCTGCGGCTCGGAGGCGGCCTGGGCCAGCCCCGACATCCAGATCATCGCGGCAAAATCGCTGATCCAGATCGCCAACCACTTTAAAGGCACGCAGGTGCTGTCGCGGCCGCAGCCGAAAGTGCACGAGCGCGAGGAGACGCTGCCCGATCTGCGCGACATCAAGGGCCAGGAAAGCGCAAAACGCGCGCTCGAGATCGCGGCGGCCGGCGGGCATCATTTGCTGATGATCGGCTCGCCCGGCGCGGGCAAATCGATGCTGGCAGCGCGGCTGCCCTCGATCCTGCCGCCGCTGTCGCCGTCGGAATTGCTCGAGGTCTCGATGATAGCCCGCGAGGAGACGCTGCCCGATCTGCGCGACATCAAGGGCCAGGAAAGCGCAAAACGCGCGCTCGAGATCGCGGCGGCCGGCGGGCATCATTTGCTGATGATCGGCTCGCCCGGCGCGGGCAAATCGATGCTGGCAGCGCGGCTGCCCTCGATCCTGCCGCCGCTGTCGCCGTCGGAATTGCTCGAGGTCTCGATGATAGCCTCCGTCGCAGGCGAAATCCGCGACGGCGCATTGACCGCGCGGCGGCCGTTCCGTTCGCCGCATCATTCCGCCAGTATGGCCGCGCTGACCGGCGGCGGCATGCGCGCCAAACCCGGCGAGATTTCGCTGGCGCATCAGGGCGTACTGTTCCTCGACGAATTGCCGGAGTTCGATCCGCGCGTACTGGATTCACTGCGGCAGCCGCTGGAAAATGGTGAGGTTTCGGTATCCCGCGCCAATCACCGCGTGACGTATCCGGCGCGCTTCATGCTGGTGGCGGCGATGAACCCGTGCCGCTGCGGCCATGCCTATGAGCCCGGCTATTCCTGCAAGCGCGGACAGCTCGACCGCTGCACGTCGGACTACCAGGTGCGCATCTCCGGCCCGCTGATGGATCGCATCGATCTGCGCATCGAAGTGCCGGCGGTGACCGCCGCCGATCTGATCCTGCCGCCGCCGAGCGAAGGTTCTGCCGAAGTCGCCGCGAGAGTCGCTGCCGCGCGCGACATCCAGCTTGCGCGCTACGCCGCCGCCGGCATGCCGCATGTCCGCACCAATGCCGAGGCGCCCGCGTCGCTGTTGGATACCATCGCACAGCCAGACGCGCACGGCACAAAACTGCTGCGCGATGCCGCCGAGACCATGAAGCTGACCGCGCGCGGCTATCACCGCGTGCTGCGCGTCGCGCGCACGCTAGCCGACCTCGACGGCGCGGAAAAAATCGGCCGGCTGCATCTGGCGGAAGCGCTGTCGTATCGCGCGCTGGCGGAGGATTTGCGGCGCGCGGCGTGAGCGGCCGTCACGGCATCGGTTCTGCGGAACCGTTTGGCAAAAGCTTCAGAAAGCGAAAGTTGCCTCCCTTCGCACTGCTGCACGGCACCCCCTCCGGGGAAATGATCACGTCGATAGTTCTTGAGAGATCAACAGTACTTCCAATTGGACAGGAATAGACATCAACGGCCACCGTTTTCTGGGCCCGGTATCTCCAATGATAATTGCCCTTCGCTTCGATATCGTTTGCCGGATCAATCCCGATCGTTTTCAAACCCGCCAGTTTCTCTTTGGTAATCCAGCTTGGAGCTTGATCATCCGCATAAATTGGTCGAGCAAACAGAATGCAGATTGCGACCACACCAATCGCCGTTTTCATTTCTAGTCCTTTTGACGTCTACACGCGCATTGGCGTGTCAGTTTCCTCTCAAGTAGAGTGCCAAACGGAAGCATGCGCAAGATCTCCGCGAGGATCAGGGTTGACAGCCACTTAAGCCACCCGCGCGTGGGACGGGTAGAGCGCGCTATAAGCCGTAAAACCATTGCGCGGGGAATGCCGGAGTGTTTCCGCTGAACCTGTATGCTCGTGTGCGTCTTTTCGCACAGCTTTGCACACGAGATCGCGGGTGCAGCGCGCACCCGGCATTCCCTGCGCCCTCTTTGTTTTGGGGCGAATGATTTTTGTACAACTCGGGCGCAGCGCGTCGCGGGAACGAGAAGGCTTGGTTGTTTGAAAATCGAATCCGTAGCCGTCAACGCCACCCGTCATTCCGGGGCAGCCCGCAGGGCTGAGCCCGGAATCCATAACCACGATCGGGAGTATGGATTCCGGGCTCGCGCTACGCGCGCCCCGGAATGACGAGCGGTGCATAAACCCGGCGGTAACGAGTTTTGTTTACGGTCTGCCAACCATAAGCCCGTCGTCACGGCCTTATGTCGAGTGAGTAGCGTCCGATGTTGCGTTTCAAGATTCTGGCCTCGGTTGCGCCGTTGGCCGTTGCCGCCATATTCGCGCGCGGCGAGTTGCTGCCGGGCCCTGGGCCCTGCATCGAGGTTGCCGGCACTTCGGTGCAGATCGCCTCGCTCGCCTGGCAGGCCCAGCTTCACGTCGGCTTCACCAGCGACCCTCGATTGGCGACCGTGCGGGTCCAGATTACCGACAACGTCACCGACGCCGATTTCACCGTCATCGACGATATCGACGATGCCGAGGCCGGCGCCTGCGAAACCAGCGCGCCGCCGCAACTGGTCGCGATCTCGCAAAATCCGTCGGCATCGGAGCCAGTCATCTATCTCTCGGAAGATGGTCCCGCCGATTACCGGATTTTCGTTCGCTCCAGGACATTTTCGGCATGCGACGCCGCCGCCCTCATCGTTGGCGCCCGCGGCACGCACCGCGTCACCGCCGCCTCGCTTTAACAGAGCGTTTTCGAGCGAAGTGGGAACCGGTTCGCGTGAAGAAAACGCGTCACAAAAAGAGACCGTTAACGTTTCGTCAACCCTGTTCGCAGCGCACGGCGCAATCGAGGCCCTCCTCAAGCACTTTGCAAGTGTCGTCGACGCATCGTCTGCACAACATATAAAGCGGATCACACCGCCTAAAACTCGGGCCAGCAATCTCAGGAACATTGGCGATGGGGCGAACGTTCCCGATCAAGATACGCCTACGCCGCTTCGGGCGCCGCCATCCGTGGATCGCCTTCGCCCTGCGCTCGTTCATGATCTTCTCTGCCACGTTCGGCGGCGCCTATGGCTTCATTGCCGGCAGCCGGACCGAAACCTCCGGCTACGATCCGCAAGCGTTTGCGATCGGAACCAGTTTCCTGTTCGCGATCGCCTGCGTCGTGCTCGCCACGTTGAGCGTCCGGCTCCGCCTGATGCGCCGGAAAATGCGCCGGATCGCCCTGCACAATGAAGCGCTGGCCGATCGGAACTGGGAATTGCAGGAGGCCGAGGCGCGCGCCCGCCGGCTGTTCGAATTGCAGGGCGACCTGATCGTGCTGCGCGACGCCGATGGCCGCATCAGCTACGTCAACGATGCCTATTGCGAACTGGCGCAGGCGCCGCGCAGCGCGTTGATCGGCAGCCGCGCCACGCTCCAAATTCTCGAACAGGGCGATACCGCGCTGGAATCCAACGGCACGCGCATCCATGATCAAAAAGTCGCGGGCCCCGTCGGACCGCGATGGATCGCCTGGCGCGAAGGCCTGGTCCGCCACGATGCCGGGCATCCGGCAGAAATGCAAAGCGTCGGCCGCGACGTCACCGATCGCACCGAGAGCGAACGCGCGCTGGCCGAGGCCCGCGACCAGGCCGACGCGGCGAACCGCGCCAAGTCGCGCTTCCTCGCGATGGCCAGTCACGAAATCCGCACGCCGCTGAACGGCATCATCGGCATGAGCGGCCTGTTGATGGATACGCCGCTGACGCCGGAGCAGATCACCTACGCCAAGGCGGTCAAAACCTCGGGCGACGCGCTGCTCGCGCTGATCGAGGAGCTGCTGGATTATTCCAAGATCGAGGCCGGCAAGATCGATCTCGAGCATCGCCCGTTCCCGCTCTCGGTTCTGATCGAGGACATCACCGAATTGCTGGCACCGCGCGCCGAGGCCCGCAAGATCGAGATCGCCGCCTATATCGACGAGCGGCTGCCGGCGCAGGTGATCGGCGACGCGGCGCGGCTGCGCCAGGTGCTGCTCAACCTCGCCGGCAACGCCATCAAGTTCACCTCGTCAGGCGGCGTTGCGTTGATCGTCGAGCCGGGCATCTGGCCCAACGAAATCAGTTTCCTGGTGCGCGACACCGGCATCGGCATCGCCCCCGAGGCGCAGCAGCGGATTTTCCGCGAGTTCGAGCAGGCCGACGACCGCATCGCGCGCAGCTATGGCGGCACCGGCCTCGGCTTGAGCATCTCCGAGCGCATCGTCAAGCGCATGGGCGGCCGCATCACGCTGGAAAGCACGCCCGGCACGGGCTCGACCTTCGAAGTGTCGATCCCGCTCGCGGTGGCCACCGGCGGCGAGCAAAAGACGTTTGCAGCACCCGATCTGACCGGCCAGTCGATCATGCTGGTCTCATCCGAGAGCATCGAGGCGTCGCTGACGGCGCGGCGGCTGCAGCGCTGGGGCGGCCAGACCTGCATGGTCGGCGATGTCGACGTCGCGCTGGCGCTGCTGCCCGAACGCTCCTGGCAGGCGGTCCTGATCGATCATGCGCTGGGCGCGGCCGGCATCGAAAAGCTCGGCGAAGCCGCGCGGCTGCACGCGATGCACCGGATCGTGATGTTCACGCCGGCGACGCGGCAGGAGTTACAGCCGTCCGCGGCGTCCGCCTTCACCGGCTATCTGGTCAAGCCGCTGCGCGCCGCCTCGCTCGCCGCGCGCCTGACCGCGGCGCCTGAGATTCTTTCTCCCGGCGTTGCCGGCGAAACCCCGATCATGCCTGCCGACGAGGCCGAGAAGCCGGCGACGCCGCCGAGCAAGGGGCTTTCGATCCTGGTCGCCGAAGACAATGAGATCAACGCGCTGTTGATGCGCTCGCTGCTGAGTCGATTGGGGCATCACGCCGTCATCACCACCAATGGCGAAGAGGCGCTGGAATCCTGGCTGTCGGCGAAATCCGCTGGCGCCGCCTACGACCTGATCCTGATGGACATCCAGATGCCGCAGCTCAACGGCATCGAAACCACCGGGCGGATCCGGGCGCTGGAAGCCGGCCAGTCCGGACGCCGGACGCCGATTCTGGCACTCACCGCCAACACGCTGGTGGAAGATCGCTACGCCTGCTTCGAAGCCGGCATGGACGGTTTCCTGATCAAACCGCTCGATCGCGAAAAACTAACCGAGGCGCTCGCGGGTTTGGCTGCGTCACGGCACATCGCGGCGTGAAGATCTCACGTCATTGCGAGGAGCAAAGCGACGAAGCAATCCATCTATCCGTTATGCCGCGCTATGGATTGCTTCGCGGAGCCTGTCATCGGGCGCGCATTCGCGCGACCCGTTGGCTCGCAATGACGACCAGGGTGCGACTACAGCCGCCGCAGCGCCACGCTTTCGACCTCATGATCGGCGCCCTTCTTGAGGATCAGCGTCGCGCGCGGCCGGGTCGGCAGGATGTTGTCCTCGAGATTGGCGAGGTTGGTACGTTCCCAGATCGCCAGCGCCGTAGCGGTTGCTTCTTCGTCCGAGAGCACGGCGTAGCGGTGGAAATACGACCTGGAATCGGTGAACGCGGTGTCGCGCAGCGCCAGGAAGCGGCGCACAAACCATCTGCGCAGCACCGGTTCGTCGGCGTCGATATAGACGGAGAAGTCGAAGAAGTCGGAGACCACGGGGATGGCTTTGCCGTCGCGCGGCAGCCGGCCGGTCTGCAGCACGTTGACGCCCTCGACGATCAGGATGTCGGGGTGGTCGACCTCGGTCCACTGGTTCGGCACGATATCGTAGGTGAGATGCGAATAGACCGGTGCACGGACCGGCCGCCGCCCGGCCTTGATGTCGCTCAGGAACGACAGCAGCATCGGCAGGTCGTAGCTCTCGGGGAAACCCTTCTTCTGCAGGATGCCCTGCCGCTCGAGCACGGCCTTGGGAAACAGGAAGCCGTCGGTCGTCACCATTTCGACCTTGGGCCGCGGCGACCAGCGCGCCAGCAGCGCCTGCAGCACGCGCGCGGTGGTCGACTTGCCGACCGCCACCGAGCCCGCGACGCCGATGATATAGGGCACCTTGCGGTCGCGGATGCCGAGAAACTGGCGTTGCGCCTGATAGAGCCGGTGGGTCGCATCGACATAGATCGACAACAACCGCGACAGCGGCAGATAAATGTCCTCGACCTCCTTCAGGTCGAGGCGGTCGTGCAGCGATCGCAACCGCTCGAATTCACCCGGCTCCAGTGTCATCGGCGTATCGTCGCGCAACCGCGCCCACTGCTCGCGCGTGAATACCCGGTAGGGATTGTATTGCTGCTCGGGAGCCCGAATATCCATGGCGTCGCCCTTGATGAACTAATCGCGCTTGCGCGCGGCTTTCTCTTCCAGACCGGACATATTGGTACGCTGCGCCAGCACAGCCTCGACTTCTTCGAGCGTCACGCCGCGCGATTTCAGCAGCACCAGCAGGTGAAACAGCAGATCGGCGCTTTCGGCGATCAGATGATCGCGGTCGTTCTCGACCGCGGCGATCACGGTTTCGACCGCCTCTTCGCCGAATTTCTTGGCGCAGTGCTCCGCGCCCTTGTCGAGCAGTTTCCTGGTGTAGGACGCCTCTCCTCCCGATGCGGCGCGAGCATCGATGGTGGCGGCCAGATCATGGACCGTAAAACGCGACATCAACTGCACTCAAACAAATGCGCCCGCAACAACCGGACGCCGTCCCCAAACCGGCTTAGCACTTTTGTGACACGGAGTTGTCAGGGATCGAGCCGCATCGGCAGCCCGGCGCGCACCATGTGATCCTTGGCCTCGCGTATGGTGAATTCCCCAAAGTGGAAAATCGACGCCGCCAGCACCGCGGTGGCGTGGCCCTGGCGGATGCCGTCGACGAGATGGTCGAGATTGCCGACGCCGCCGGATGCGATTACCGGTACGGGAACACTGTCGGCGATCGCCTGCGTCAGCGGCAGGTCAAAACCCTGCCTGGTGCCGTCGCGGTCCATCGAGGTCAGCAAAATTTCGCCGGCGCCGAGCGAGACCACTTCCTGGGCATATTCGATGGCGTCGATTCCGGTCGAGTTGCGGCCACCATGGGTGAAGATCTCCCAGCGGTCGGAGCCGCCGCCGCGCTTGACGCGCTTGGCGTCGATCGCGACCACGATGCATTGTTCGCCGAATTTTTCCGCGCCCTGCTTGACGAATTCACGGTTGCTGACGGCGGCAGAGTTGATCGAGACCTTGTCGGCGCCGGATCGCAGCAAAACCTTGATATCATCGACGGTACGCACCCCGCCGCCGACGGTCAGCGGCATGAAGCAGGCTTCCGCCGTTCGCCGCACCACGTCCAGCATGGTGCCGCGGTTCTCGTGGGTCGCGGTGATGTCGAGGAAACAGAGTTCGTCGGCGCCGGCGGCATCGTACGCAATCGCCGCTTCGACGGGATCGCCGGCGTCGCGCAGGTCGACGAAGTTCACGCCCTTGACCACGCGGCCGTCCTTGACGTCGAGGCAGGGGATCACGCGGACCTTGAACATTCCAAAACTCCTAAGCCGCGGCGCGCGCGTTGCGGATCAGCGCCAGCGCGGCTGCGGGATCGAGGCGGCCGTCATAGAGCGCGCGGCCGGCGATGGCACCCGCGAGCTTTTTGGCGCGCGGCTCCAGCAGCGCCCGCACATCCTCGATCGACGCAAAGCCGCCCGAGGCGATGACCGGAATCGATATCCGTTCGGCAAGGGCAATGGTCGCATCGAGGTTGAGGCCTTTCAGCAGGCCATCACGCGCGATGTCGGTAAAGATGATCGCGGCGACGCCGGCATCCTCGAAACGCTGCGCGATTTCGAGCGCGGTGACCTGCGAGGTTTCGGCCCAGCCTTCGACCGCAACCTTGCCGTCGCGGGCATCGAGCCCGACCGCGACGCGGCCGGGGAATTTTCTCGCGGCATTTTTGACCAGCCCGGGGTCGCGCACCGCAGCCGTCCCGATGATCACGCGCGCAATGCCCTTGTCGAGCCAGGCCTCGACCGTCTTGAGATCACGGATGCCGCCGCCGAGCTGCACCGGCATCGTGACCGCCTTCAGCATCGTCTCCACGGCATGCGCGTTCATCGGCTTGCCGGCAAAGGCGCCGTCGAGGTCGACGACGTGCAGATATTCGAACCCCTGGGCGGCGAAGGCGCGCGCCTGCGCAGCGGGGTCGAGGTTGAACACGGTCGCGCGCGCCATGTCGCCCTGTTCGAGGCGCACGCACTGGCCGTTCTTGAGGTCGACGGCGGGAAAGAGAATCACGGCTTCCACTTCAAAAAGTTCGAAATCAGCGCCAGCCCGAAGCGCTGGCTCTTTTCCGGGTGAAACTGGGTGCCGATCGCGGTGTCCTTGCCGACCATCGCCGTGACCGGTCCGCCATAATCGGCCCGCGCCAGCACGTCCGCTTCATTGGCGGCATTGAGGTGATAGGAGTGCACGAAATAGGCGTGACGACCCTTCGGCCCCAGCGGCAGCCGCTCCAGCACCGGATGCTCGCGGATCATGTCGAGCGTGTTCCAGCCCATGTGCGGAATCTTCAGGTTTTCCTCGCGCGGCGAAATCTTTTCGACATCGCCCGCGATCCAGTCAAAACCGCTGGTGGTGACGTGCTCCCTGCCGCGCGTTGCCATCAATTGCATGCCGACGCAGATGCCGAAGAACGGCCGCGCCTTGTCGCGCACCGCTTCCGTCATCGCCTCCAGCATGCCGTCGAGCGCGTCGAGTCCCCGGCGGCAATCGGCGAAAGCGCCGACGCCGGGCAGCACGATACGATCGGCGCGGAACGCCACCTCGGGATCGCGGGTCACCACGATCTTCTGCGGATTCTCCATGCTTCGCGCGGCGCGCTCGAAGGCTTTCGCCGCAGAGTGCAGATTGCCGGAGCCGTAATCGATGATGGCGACGCTCATCGTGACCCTCCTGGCTCCGGAAACAGACCGATGATGCCACCCTGCGGCAACGGCGGCGGCGGTTTTGAGAACGGCTGGCCCGGAATATGGCGGGTCGGCGGCGGCCCACCGCGATCGACCGCCCATTGGTCGTTGGTGAGGCCGCGCTGCCTTGCGGTCCAGCGATCGAAGAAGCGCCGTTCGGCCGCCTCCTCGTCATCGGCAACGACGATGTCGAGCTGGCGCCATTTGCGCCGCGACAGCGTCCAGCGCTGCAGGCTGGCCGCTTCGAACCCCATCAGGATCGCGATCAACACATCGGCAAGCAGGATCGCGCCACGGCCGGCGCCAAGCGCCACCAGTCCGAATTCGACAGCCGCCGTCACCACGATCCAGCCGAGCAGCGCCAGCCACAGTCGGTGCCAGATCAGCCACAGCACAGTCAGCGCCGCGGCCCAGAAATGGAAGCCGTCGCGCACGAATGTGAACTTGTCGGTCGCCGCAAGATCGGCGCCGTTGGCCACGGGGGCATGCACTGTAAAGACCGGCATCGTCACTCTCCGCCGCGAAACCCTGTTTTCTGAGCATGATCTGGTCGGAAAACCGGTTCCCACTTTTCCGGATCATGCTCTATCAGCCGCCGAGCTGACCCTTGGTGGAAGGCACTTCACCCGCGGCGCGTGGATCGATGGCGACCGCGGCCCGAAGCGCCCTTGCCAGACCCTTGAAGCAGGATTCGGCGATATGATGGCTGTTCTCGCCATATAGGGTCTCGACGTGCAAAGTCACGCCGGCATTGATGGTGAAGGCGTTGAACCATTCGCGCACCAGTTCGGTGTCGAATTGGCCGACCTTGTCGCGCGGAAAATCGACCTTGAACACCAGCACCGGGCGGCCGGAAATGTCGATCACGACGCGCGACAGCGTCTCGTCCATCGGCATATGGATCGAGGCATAGCGGGTGATGCCGGCCATGGTGCCAAGCGCCTGCTTCACGGCCTGTCCCAGCGCGATCCCGACGTCTTCGGTGGTGTGGTGGTGGTCGACATGGAGGTCGCCATCCGCCTTCACCGTGATGTCGATACGCGAATGCCGGGCCAGCAGATCGAGCATGTGGTCGAAGAAGCCGATACCGGTGGAAACCTTGGATATGCCCGTGCCATCGAGGTCTACCGCGACCTCGATGTCGGTCTCCTTGGTCTTGCGCTTGATGGTTGCCGTGCGCATGAAAAGTGCTTTCCTTGTCGGCCCTTAGTCGATCGCTGGCCGAAAACGCGGCCCTTTTAACAGGCCGATGTCGCCTTCGCTACTGCGGGATGGTGTTTAAGAGGCTCAACTTCCCCCTATGGTGACCGAAATCCGCGGTGAAATGGTCCGATTGTAACCCCGGGCGCAAATCCCTAAATCTGGCCGGACACGAGGATATCCTATGCAAGCATCACAGAACGAGCTGCCGGTCTGGCACGGCACCACGATTTTGACCGTCCGCAAGGGCGGCAAGGTGGTGATCGGCGGCGACGGCCAGGTCTCGATCGGCCAGACCGTCATCAAATCCAACGCCAAAAAGGTCCGCAAACTCGGCAAGGGCGACGTCATCGGCGGCTTCGCCGGAGCGACAGCCGACGCCTTCACGCTGTTCGAGCGGCTGGAGAGCAAACTGGAGCAATATCCGGGACAATTAACCCGGGCGGCGGTCGAACTCGCGAAGGACTGGCGCACCGACCGGTACTTGCGCCGGCTGGAGGCGATGATGATCGTCGCCGACAAGGATGTATCGCTGGTCCTGACCGGCACCGGCGATGTGCTGGAGCCCGAGGCCGGGGTGATGGCGATCGGCTCGGGTGGCAATTACGCCCTGGCGGCGGCGCGGGCGCTGGTCGACAGCGACAAGGACGCCGAGACCATCGTGCGCCGCGCGCTCGATATCGCCGCCGACATCTGCGTCTACACCAACCGGAACGTGACGATCGAAACGCTGTAGGAGGCCGGTCGACCATGGCGGCCCTCTATGCCTTTCGCCCGATGACGACAAAAGACCTTCCGCTCATCCGGCAGTGGCTCGCAAAACCCCATGTCCGGGAATGGTGGGGCGATCCGGACGAGCAATATGCGCTGGTGAGCGGCGATCTCGAGGAGCCGGCGATGGATCAATATGTCGTCTCGGCAACCGGCAGCGATTTCGGCTACATCCAGTGTTATGACCTGACGGCGTGGAATTCAGGTTTTGGGGCGCATCCAGAGGGTACGCGTGGCATTGATCTCTTCATCGGCGAGCCGGGCATGATCGGACGCGGCCATGGCTCGGCGTTGATTCGCGCCTTCGTCGACGACCGGCTGAGAAACGGCGCGCCGCGCATCGTCACCGACCCCGATCCGGCCAACCACCGCGCCGTGCGGGCCTATGAAAACGCGGGCTTCGAAAAAGTAGGTCCGGTGGATACGCCCGATGGTGCAGCGCTCCTGATGGTCCGCAACCCATGACCACCGGCAAGACAGCTACAAACCCTCCCGTCGCCAGCCATCTTTCGACATGGCACTGGCTCGTGATCGCGGCTTGCATCCTCGCCGTGCAGGCCTCGACCCTTTATGCGATGGGCCGGCTGCCGATCTGCGCCTGCGGCTATGTCAAACTCTGGCACGGCGTGGTGCAGAGTTCTGAAAACTCGCAGCACCTAACCGACTGGTACACGCTGTCGCATATCCTGCACGGCTTTCTGTTTTACGGTGCGACCTTCCTCGCCTTCCCGCGGCTTGCCTGGCCTGGCCGCCTGATCATCGCCATGCTGGTGGAAGGCGGCTGGGAACTGGTCGAGAACTCCAACTGGATCATCAACCGCTACCGTGCCGGCACCATCTCGCTGGATTATTTTGGCGACACCATCGTCAATTCGATCTCCGACACGCTGGCGATGGTTTTTGGCTTCCTGCTGGCCCGAAAGCTTCCGGTCGCGATCACTGTTGCGTTGGCGCTGGTGTTCGAGCTCGTGATGGCGCTTCACATCCGCGACAACCTCACCCTGAACATCATCATGCTGATCCACCCCTTTGAGGCGATCAAGCATTGGCAAGCCGGGCCGCCGATCATTTAGCGCCATCAGATTAATGCCATCAAATACGGCTTGTTCTCGCAACATTCGAACCTTAACTAGGACCCATGACTGACTTCTCCCCCCGCGAAATCGTTTCCGAACTCGACCGCTTCATCGTCGGCCAGGCCGATGCCAAGCGCGCGGTCTCCATCGCCTTGCGCAACCGCTGGCGGCGGCTGCAGCTCACCGGTTCCTTGCGCGAGGAGGTGCTGCCGAAAAACATCCTGATGATCGGGCCGACCGGCGTCGGCAAGACCGAGATCGCGCGGCGGCTGGCCAAGCTCGCGGGCGCGCCGTTCATCAAGGTCGAGGCTACGAAATTTACCGAAGTCGGATATGTCGGCCGCGACGTCGAACAGATCGTCCGCGACCTCGTCGAAGTCGCGATCTCGCAGACCCGCGAGCGCAAGCGCAAGGACGTGCAGGCCCGCGCCCAGCTCGCCGCCGAAGACCGGGTGCTCGACGCGCTGGTCGGGCCGGGGTCAAGTCCCGCGACCCGTGATTCCTTCCGCAAGAAGCTGCGCGCCGGCGAACTCAACGACAAGGAAATCGAGATCGAGACGCAATCTTCCGGCGGCATGCCGATGTTCGAAATTCCGGGCATGCCCGGCGCCCAGATGGGCGCGATCTCGATCGGCGATATCTTCGGCAAGATGGGCGGGCGCACCAAGACCCGCCGCCTGACGGTCGAGGGTTCGCACGAAATCCTCGTCAACGAGGAATCCGACAAGCTCCTGGACAGCGATCAGCTGGTGCTGGAAGCGATCAACGCGGTCGAGAACAACGGCATTGTGTTCCTCGACGAGATCGACAAGATCTGCGTCCGCGACGGCCGCAGCGGCGGCGATGTCTCGCGCGAGGGCGTGCAGCGCGACCTGCTGCCGCTGATCGAAGGCACCACCGTCTCGACCAAGCACGGTGCTGTCAAAACGGACCATATTCTCTTCATCGCGTCCGGTGCGTTCCATATCGCAAAACCGTCGGATCTGTTGCCGGAATTGCAGGGCCGGTTGCCGATCCGCGTCGAACTGGAAGCCCTGACGCGCGACGACATGCGCCGCATCCTGACCGAGCCGGAAGCCTCATTGATCAAGCAATATGTGGCGCTGCTGAAGACCGAGGGCGTGACATTGGACATCACCGACGGCGCCATCGACGCGCTGGCGGATATCGCGGTCGCCGTGAACTCGACAGTGGAAAATATCGGCGCGCGGCGGCTGCAGACGGTGATGGAGCGCGTGCTCGACGAAATCTCGTTCGCAGCACCTGACCGTCACGGCGAGACTATCCAGGTCGACGCCGATTATGTGCAGAAGCACGTCGGCGATCTCGCCAAGAACGCGGATTTGAGCCGGTTTATTTTGTGACGTTTGCCGTTAAGATCGTCGTCCCTGCGAAAGCAGGGACCCATAACCACCGCAATTAGCTTTGGTGCCGTGCTGAAGCCGCTATCCCGCCCACAATTAGCATCGGTGGTTATGGGTCCCGGCTCGCGCTTCGCTTGGCCGGGACGACGATGAAATTCAATTTTCGTGTTTGGGAAAACCCCTGGCGCTTGATGGTTGCTGTCAATGTCGCCGTGCTGATCGGGGTTTTTCTCTACAAGATCACGCTTGTGCCCTATGTCCCGTACATCCATCTGTTGGTCGACTATCATTTCGGTTTCACCAAGCGCGCGCTGATCGGCGCCATCGCGTCGCTGTTCGTCGACAAGATGCCGGTATGGCCGGTATTCGCGCTAGGCGGCGCGGCCTTGCTGATCACCGCCGGCCTGTACGTTGAATTATTCCGGCGAACGTTCGGCTTCGACCGCGCGCAGCTGCCGCTGTTCGTGTTGACCGCGGGTTCGCCGTTCTTCCTCAAGAACTTCATCTATACGCTCGGGCATTTCGACATCTATGGCTGCGCGATCGCAATCGCGCTGTTGCTGGTGCCGGCGCGCTCGGTCGCGTTCGTGATCTCGGCCGCGCTGGCGTCGATGGTCCTGATCCTCGTTCACCACATCCATTTCCTGATGTATGTGCCGACCATCGCCGTGATCGTGGTGCTGCGCTACTACCTCGTCGTGGGCCTGACGCGGCAGAACGCCATCGTCGGCATCGTTGCGGCGCTGGCCGTGGCCGGCCTGTTCTTCGCCGCACAATTCTATGGCACGATGACGGTATCCCCGAACGACTTCAGCGCCTATCTGCGAGGCCGTATTGCCGACACATCCCGCGAGGATCTGCCGAGATACACCGACGCGTTTGTCTACATTTGGTATCAGCCGCTCTCCTACGAGATCCGCGATACCTGGCAGCGCATGCCGTCGAATCTGCTGGGCGTGCCGGTGTTCGCATTGCTGATCTGGCTGCACACGCCGCTCTGGCAATATTTCGCGCGGTTGCTGTCGGCGCTTGCAAGCGAGCTGCATCGCCGTATCGTGATCGCGGCGATCGTCCTGGTCAGCGCCGCTTATCTCGTCATGTTCGCGATGGTGTTCGACTATTCGCGGTGGATTTCGAACTGGGCGGTGTGCCTGTTCCTGATCCTGCATGCGGTGAAGACGCTGCCCGCCTCACACGATGTGGCGTTGATTTCGCCGGATGATCGAAACACCACGATCTTTGGTTGGATCGTCACCATCATCCCGCGGGTCGGCATCGTGCGGCCATTCTAGATTCTTTAAAGCCGCGACCGCCGGACCCGGACATACAGCGCGCCCTCGCCGCCATGGCCGATATGGGCTTCCTCGAATCCAACCACCAGCGAACGGAATTCCGGCAGGCTTAGCCATAGCGGCACCTGGCGGCGCAGCACGCCACGCTCGGATTCGGCGCCGCCGACTTTGCCCTTGCCGGTGATCACGAGCACGAAGGTCAGGCCGTCGTGGTGGGCGCGCTGCAGGAACGTCAGAAGCCTGTGATGCGCGCGCGTCTGCGTCATGCCGTGCAGGTCGAGCCTTGCATCGATCTCCTTGCGGCCGCGCGACAGATGCGAACGTTCGCGGCGTCCGATCGGCGCCAGCGGCGGCGGTTCCGGCCTGGGCGGCGGGGTCAGTATTTTCGGCGGCGCCAGCGGCTTTGGCAACGCAACCGGTTTTGGCGCAAGAGAGACTCCCGCCTCCGGCGGAGCGGCGGGCGGCTTCGCGGCGCGGTGGCGCTTGCGCAGCGGCTTGATCTGCTTGGCAACGCTTTCCCACAGCGCGCGATCTTCCTCGCTCAGGCCGCGCTTGCGGCGTGGCGGCGGCGCTAATTCCGGTATCGAGGTCGAAGGCCGGCGTTTCATCTGTGGCGATAGCGGCGGCTGTAACGGTGGCGGGACTTTTCGGGCACGGGGTCGATCCTGGGCCGCGCTTGCGGCAGCAGCACCGGTTTGGCCAGTGGCGCGGCCTGGGCCATCGGCGCTGCCGCAGGCACTGCGTTCTTCGCACTGGCGGTGGTCTTGGCTGCGTTGGTTGGAGCCGGCGTGACGGCGGTGGCCGCGGGTTTTGCCGCGCTCTTCAAGGGATCGGTTTGCGGAAACAGTTTTGCGATTTTTTCCGACGGCCGCTCGTCCGGCACCGGCATCTTGCGGCCCCGCGCCACCGGATCGAGGCTCTTCGGCACCAGGATGACGAACCGCATACTGTGCCGGAGTCGACCGGAAACCTTCCCGGCATCGACGCCGGCGCCGAAATAGAGATCGGCACGCGCCGGACCGACGATGGCGGAGCCGGTATCCTGCGCGATCATCAGGCGGTGGAACGGCGTTTTGGATTGCTCCGACTCGATCGGCAGCTCGCCTTCGATGAAAAACGGCGTGCCGTAGACGTGCAGCGATTTGTCGACCGCGATCGAGCGGCCCGGCGTCAGCGGCACGCCCTGCGCGCCGACCGCTTCGTCTTTGTCGGAAAGGTTTACCTCGCGGAAGAAGATGTAGGAGCGGTTTTGCCGCCTCAGGTCCCTGGCGCCGTCGGGATTCTGCGCCATCCACTCCCTGATCTTCTGCATCGACATCTGTTCCCTTGGAATGATGCCGCGGTCGATCAGCACGCGACCGACCGGCGTATAGGGATAGCCATTATGCGCATCATAGTTGATGCGGATGGTCGAGCCGTCCTCAAGATGGACGCGGGCCGAGCCCTGGATCTGCGAGAACAGCAGATCGGTCTGATCCTTCAGCCAGCAGATTTCGAGGCCGCGGCCGGCGATCGCGCCGTCCTCGATCTCAGCGCGGTCGTAATAGGGCACGAGCTTGCGGCGGCCGATCTTGCGGAACACCTCACCCTTGTTGGGCAAGCCGACGGTGTTTTGCGTAGTGCCGCGAACGAACAGGTTGGACGGGCGGCGATAGACCGGCACATTGTAGACGTCGGTCTGGGTCCGCGAGCCATCGATCACGGGCTCGTAGTAACCGGTGACGAACCCCTCGCCTTCGCCAAGCCGCGAGATGCGCAGGGGCAGAAAATGCTCCTCGAAGAACGCCTTCGCGCTGGCGCCGTCGGACAGTTCGAGGCCTTTGGCGATCCGGCAGGGGTCGCGCAGCGACGTGCCCAGCGCCTTCGAACTCGGCAGGCGGCGCGGTTTGGGCGGCGATCGGTTTGCAACTGGTGCGGAACGCCTTGTAGGCGGCGAGATGATCGTCGTTGTTCCAGCCCGCGACATCCGACCAGGCCAGTGGGGCGTATTGGCTGCCGCTGATCTGCAGCGGCCATTCGAGGTTCGGATATGGCAGGGTTCGTGGGGGCGGCTGACGCGGATGTGCGTGACGGAGATGGCGGGCCGCAAACGCACCCAACGGTACCAGCAGCAATAGGATAGCGATCACAGCCAACGCCAACCGTGCGAGGTTGCGTGGGTTAGTGAGCGCTTCCGGTGCCAACCAGCTTCCAGTTCGGATCGCGAGACGTCGTGTCGCGGGCGAATGTCCAGACATCGGTGATATCGGCGACCTTATCCGGGTTGCCATCGACAATGGCGCCGGCCTTGTCGCGGGTGACCGAAATCATCTGCGACACGAAGCGAACCGTCAGCTGCGCCGCGCGATCGCGGGCTTCAGCATTGACGAGTTCGGCCTTGTCGATCGAAACAAAACGCGTTTCGGTTTTTTGCTCGTGTTTCTCGCGATCCTTGATCACAGTGTCGAAACTCTCATAGACCTCGGCCGACAACAGATCCTTCAGCGCACGGCGATCACCATTGGCGAAAGCCAGCACGATCATCTCGTAGGCGCTCTTGGCGCCCGACAGGAAGTGCCTGGGATCGAACGAGCTATCCTGCGTGGCGATGGCGTCGAGGCCCTGGGCCAGCGTCGTGCCCGGCTCGGCAACCCCCTTCCAGCGGTCGCTCGGCGGCACCACGTCCGCGGTCGGCGCCAGCGGCGTCTGGTCGATCACGGCGCCCGGCATTGGGACGACGTTGTTGTCCTGGGTCCGCTGCACGACGTTGGGCGCGGCGCGATCATAGGGCGGCCGTTCGCTCCCGGTGCGCTGTCCGAGGACGCTGCGGAGGCGCAGGAAAATGAAAACCGCCAGCGCCAGGAAGATGATGGTGTAGATATCCACGTCGTATTCGCTTTCTGATTCTCACGCCGGCAACGGGCCCGGCGGTCGAGCGTTCCCTCGAGAACTCACTTGAGTGAACCCTCGTGGTAGAGCCCTTGGGAACGGCAGAGTTTACATCGTCGATTGAGTCTGCAGCATGTAGGCATGAAACTTTGCCCGGCCAATGGCGCGTTTTGGCGCGGGTGAATTGTAGCGCGTTTTGGCCGCTAGGGGAAACCCGATCATGCCCGGAAATCACGCATATTCAAATATTTAGGATGGGCGGAGGGCGGCCGGCCGGGCCCAATTAGCCATATCCGGCGTAAAATCGCCGCTGGTTTGGACCAGCCCCGGTCCGTCATCCTTGTGGGATGAGGCGGGGCTATGATAGCCACTCGCCCGGTACAGGCATCCCGCCTGCCGAACGAATTCAGGCGAAAACCCGGTCTCAGCTCGCCAGAGCTTCAGGAGAGATTTTTCATGACCAACGGCAACGGCGCGCCCGCCGAGCAGGCCCCTCCCCAGCTGAACGTGCTGGCACAATATACCAAGGACCTGTCGTTCGAAAATCCGAACGCGCCGGGCTCGCTGGCGCCGCAGCAGCAGCAGCCGGCGATCAATATCCAGATCAACGTTTCCGCCAACAATCTCGCCGAAAACGAGTTCGAAGTGGTGCTTTCTATCGAGGGCAAGGCTGAAAACGCGGGCAAGGTGATGTTCAGCTTCGATCTCGCCTATGCCGGTGTGTTCCGCATCGTCAATGTGCCGAAGGAAAACCTGCACCCGCTGGTCATGATCGAGTGCCCGCGGCTGTTGTTCCCGTTTGCGCGCGAGATTATCGCCACTTCCGTGCGCGACGGCGGCTTCCCGCCCTTGATGCTGGATCCCGTCGATTTCGTCGGCCTGTATCGCCAGAATATGGAGCGGCAGGCTGCCGCGCAGGTCGCGACCGGCGTCAAGCCGAGCTAATTCAGACCGGTTCCAAGGCTAGCCCAGGCCCCCAGGCCTTGGGTTAGCCCGCTGCCAGAAAATCGTTCCAGATCGGCTTGTCGCCGAGGGTGGCGACAAAGGCCCGATGCGCCTCGCGATCGGCGTCGGTGATCCGTGGCGCGAGCGGCACTTCGCGCTGCCGACGCGGCGTATCGCCGAAGCCGCCTGATTGCGCGGCCTGGGTCTCTGACGCCAGGATCAGTTGCGACTGCCGCGCCCCGATCAGGTCGATATAGACTTCGGCCAGCAACTCGGCATCGAGCAGCGCGCCATGCTTGGTGCGGCGGGAATTGTCGATCGAATAGCGCGAACAGAGGTCGTCGAGCCGGTTTGAGACGCCCGGGTGCTTGCGGCGCGCCAGCAGCAGTGTGTCGACCAGCCGGTCGCGCGAAATCGGCTGGCGCTTGATGCGGTCGAGCTCGGCATTGATGAAGCTGATGTCAAACGATGCGTTGTGGATCACCAAGGGCGCGTCGGCGATAAATTCCAGGAACTCCTCGACTACCTCGGTGAACACCGGCTTGGCGGCGAGGAACTCGGCGGACAGGCCATGCACGGCAAAGGCTTCCGCCGGCATGTCGCGTTCCGGATTGATGTAGCGGTGAAAAGTCTGGCCCGTCGGCATGCGGTTGTAGATCTCGATGCAGCCGATTTCGACCAGCCGGTCGCCGCGCAGGGGATCGAGGCCCGTGGTTTCGGTATCGAGAACGATTTCGCGCATGAATTTTCAGAACAGGGGTTTTCAGGGCCGGAGAACGGCGAATCAGGTCCGCCGCCGCGGCATCTTAACAACCTCGGCCAGAATGTCCCGGATCTGCTCCCGCACCGGCTCGAGGCCATGCGAGGTATCCACTATGAAATCGGCCCGCTTGCGCTTTTCGGCGTCGGGTAACTGCCGCGCCAGAATGGAATCGAGCCTGGCGTCGTCCATCGTGCCCCGCGCCAGCACGCGTTCGCGCTGATTTTCCGGCGAGGTCGTCACCACCACCACCGCATCGACGCGCTTCTCGCCGCCGGTCTCAAACAATAGCGGCACATCCACGACCACGACCGGCGCGTCCGACGCCTCCGCGTCTTCGAAGAATTTTTGCCTGGAGGCGCCCAGCATCGGATGCACGATCTGTTCGAGCTGCTTCATCGCAGCCGCATCATGCACCACGCGCGCCGACAGCTTGTTGCGATCCACCTTGCCATTCGACGTCGTGCCCGGAAATGCGGCTTCGATCGCGGATGCAGCCTCTCCCTCGTAGAGTTGGTGCACGGTGGCGTCGGCGTCGTAAACCGGCACGCCGGCTTCCGCAAACAGCTTTGCGGTGGTGGATTTACCCATCCCGATCGAGCCGGTCAGTCCCAGGATCAGCATTTTATCAGCGCCATGTTCGGAATTCGGTCATACGGCAAGCAGGTTCTGGCTGCGCAGGAATGCGAGCAGTTGCAACAGCGGCAGGCCGAGGATGGTGAAATGATCGCCGTCGATGCGCTCGAACAAATGCACTCCCAGCCCCTCGAGCTGATAGGCGCCGACGCTGGTCGTAACCGCCTCGCCCGCCTGATCCAGATAGGCTTCGATCTCGCCTTCATCCAACCGCCGCATGGTCATCCGCGCGAGACTGACTTCGGCAAACAATATCTTGCCGTCGCGCGCAACGGCACCGGCGGAATACAGTTCATGGGTGCTGCCGGTAAGCGCGCGTAATTGCTCGGCGGCCTGTGCGCGGCCGGCGGGCTTGCTGAACAGCCGCGCTCCGAACGCCAAGGTCTGATCCGCGCCAACGACGAGCCGGCCCGGCATCAGCGACGATACGGCGAGCGCTTTTTCCCGCGCCAGCAGGCCGGCAATTTCACCCGGCGCCGAAAGGCCGGAAGCCTTTTGCACCGCGCGTTCGTCGATGTCGGCGGGAATGGCCTCGCATCGCAGGCCGGCATTGGCGAGCAACATCTGCCGCACGCGGCTTTGCGAAGCGAGAATCAATGGGTGTTTTCCGCTCCAGATGGTCATTACGGGAAAATCATTCCGGAAGCCGCTGCCGCTGCCTATCGGCATATAGTTTCATGATGGCGGCAGCTGTCTCCTCTATCGACCGCCGCGTCACGTCGAGCAGCGCCCAGTTGAATTTGGCACTCAGGCGCCGCGCGAACGCGACTTCATCGGTCACAGCCTGGCGATCGATATAGGTGTCGTTGTCGCGGTCGCCCATGCTCAACAGCCGGTTCTGTCGGACCTGGATCAGCCGCTCGGGCGTCGCATGCAGGCTGACGATCAGTGGCTTTGTCGATGTCTCCAGCTGGTGCGGGAGCGGGATTCCCGGCACCAAGGGAACATTGGCGGTGCGAATGCCGCGATTGGCGAGATAGATTGAGGTCGGCGTTTTGGACGTCCGGGACACGCCGACCAGGACCACGTCGGCCTCTTCGAGACCTTCGACATGCTGGCCATCGTCATGAATCATGGTGTAGTTCAGCGCGTCGATACGCTTGAAATATTCCGCATTGAGGACGTGTTGCGCGCCAACCCGTCCGGTGGTGGCGGCGCCCAGATAGGCCTGAAATAATTGCATCACCGGGCCGATGATCGACAGGCTCGGCACGTTGATTTCCTTGCACTTCGCTTCCAGCCGGCCGACGAGGTCCTTTTCCAAGAGCGTGAAGAGCACGATGCCCGGCGCTTCCTCGATTTCATCTAGCACGCGGTCGAGCTGCTTCTGGCTGCGCACCAGGGGATAGACATGCTCGACGGGAGTGACGTTGGCATATTGCGCGGCGACCGCGCGCGCCACCGTGATCAGCGTCTCGCCGGTCGAATCGGAGACCAGATGAAGATGAAAATAATTGCCGGTCGTGGGCACCAGAACCCCTGTGTATCCTGTGAATCCTTGTGGGGTTTACCCCCGAGAAATGACCGTTGGCCGCCGCCTCGGGGATAACCCGCCTTTTTGTTCACAGGGCCCCCGATGAGGACAAGTCCGCCGGTGTCTCTCGATGATAGTGAGAATATGTGGATTTGTCTCTGCATAAGCTGACGGCAAAGCAGGGCAAGCGATTGAAGCAAGTGGCATTATTCGAATCGCGGGAATCATCGCCAAAATTGTTGATCGATGTGAACAAGCACGGGAAACGGCGGAACAGATTTGTGTGAGTCCTAATCACCGCTACTTAAACTCAAACCTAAGAATTTAAAATTATTAGTGTAGGGAAGCGGTGAATGCGGATATGTCTCGCTCCCACGCTGCGGAACGCTGATCGCAACGCCGATGCGGTCGGAACGTTCCAGGCGCTGTGGCTAAGGCAAAACGCGATGTACGAGTGGATCAAGGCGCTGCATATCATCTCGGTCATCGCATGGATGGCCGGCATGCTCTATTTGCCGCGGCTGTTCGTCTATCATTGCGAGGCGGAGATCGGATCCGGGCAGTCCGAGACGTTCAAGGTGATGGAACGCCGCCTGCTGAAGGCGATCATCAACCCGGCGATGATCTTGACCTGGCTGGCCGGGCTCTACCTCGCCTGGAGCGGCCATTGGTTTTCAACCCATTGGCTGCATGGCAAGCTTTTGCTGGTGATCCTGCTGTCGGGCGTCCACGGCTTTTTTTCCCGCTGCGTTAAGGATTTCGCCGCCGACCGGAACACCCGCAGCCATAAATTCTATCGGATTATCAACGAGGTACCGACAATACTGATGATCGGGATCGTGATCCTGGTCGTGGTCAAACCGTTCTAGAGCATGCCGGTGCTCACAAACCGGGCCCTTGGCCTGCTTGCGAAGCGCCAGCCGATTTTCTATATTGTCGAAATCCCACCCCACGCAGGCGGATGTGGTTGCGTTCCGGTTTCTTCGTTGGACCGGCCGCCGCATCAGGTTTGAAGCCTCACCGGCGCTTTCTTGCTTAGACCTGCGGACCTTCCTTTTTTCGTGTCCGCTTTTTCTTAAAGCCACCTAGCACCCCCTCCTCTAGTTACCCTCCACAGGACCATCCCAATGCGGGAAATGAAACTTCAAGACCTCAAATCGAAAACGCCGGCCGAGCTCGTCTCGTTTGCGGAAGAGAATGGGGTTGAAAATGCCAGCACCATGCGCAAGCAGGAGCTGATGTTCGCCATCCTCAAGCAACTGGCAATCCAGGAAATCGATATTATCGGCGAAGGCGTCGTCGAGGTTCTCTCCGACGGTTTTGGATTCTTGCGCTCGCCCGATGCCAATTATCTGCCGGGTCCGGACGATATCTACGTATCGCCCTCGCAGATCCGCCGCTTCGGTCTTCGCACCGGCGACACCATCGAAGGCCACATCCGCAGCCCGAAAGAAGGCGAACGCTATTTTGCGCTGCTCAAGGTCAACACGCTCAATTTCGAAGACCCGGAAAAGTCCAAGCACAAGGTCAATTTCGACAATCTGACCCCGCTGTTTCCGGACCAGCGTTTCCGCCTCGAACTCGAGGACCCCACCAGAAAAGACCTTTCTGCAAGGGTTATCGACATCGTGGCGCCGATCGGCAAGGGCCAGCGCGCGCTGATCGTGGCGCCGCCGCGCACCGGTAAAACCGTGCTGATGCAGAACATCGCGCACTCGATCACCGCCAACCATCCGGAATGCTACCTGATCGTGCTGCTGATCGACGAACGTCCGGAAGAAGTTACGGACATGCAGCGCTCGGTGAAGGGCGAGGTGGTTTCATCCACCTTCGACGAGCCGGCGGTGCGTCACGTGCAGGTCGCCGAGATGGTCATTGAGAAGGCCAAGCGTCTCGTCGAACACGGCCGCGACGTCGTGATCCTCCTCGACTCGATTACGCGCCTGGGCCGCGCCTACAACACCGTGGTGCCGTCCTCCGGCAAGGTGTTGACCGGCGGTGTCGACGCCAATGCGCTGCAGCGGCCGAAGCGCTTCTTCGGCGCCGCGCGCAACATCGAAGAGGGTGGCTCGCTGACCATCATCGCGACCGCGCTGGTCGATACCGGCAGCCGAATGGACGAAGTCATCTTCGAAGAATTCAAGGGCACCGGTAACTCCGAACTGATCCTCGACCGCAAGGTTTCGGACAAGCGGACCTTCCCGGCGATCGACATCTCACGTTCCGGCACCCGCAAGGAAGAGCTGATCACCGATCCGCAACTCCTGAAGAAGATGTACGTGCTGCGCCGGATCCTCAATCCGATGGGCACGATGGATGCGATCGACTTCCTGCTCGACAAGCTCCGGAACACCAAGAACAACTCGGAATTCTTCGATTCCATGAACACCTGACCTCCAGGGTCGGTTTTGCAGGGGCGCCTCGGTTGAACGGGGCGCCCTTTGCGCTTGTTGCGTCGCAGCATTACTGAGTTTTACTGCGACTCCGGTGCAGCAGACGGGAGTTCCGCGGGCGCAACGGCCTATGCGGCAAGTGATTGAAGTTGCATGGATTTATTCTGACCCGGATGGCTCATCTGCGAAGGCGGTCAGATTTTGCAGCATAAATGCTGCACTTTTGCTGCAGCAAATATTGCGAGCTTGGCCGTGAAAAGTCGGCAAAACCAGCGCCGGGAAATTGCTTTGCCTTTCCCGTCCCTGCGGAACAAATAGGCCATGCATCCCCGCGACCAAACCATCTTTGCGTTGTCGTCAGGCCGGCCGCCGAGCGCGATTGCCATCGTGCGGGTGTCGGGGCCACAAGCCGGTCTGGTTTTGACGGCTTTGGCCGGCAAGCTGGCTGTCCCGCGGATGGCGACCCGGGCGGTGCTGCGGAACTCCCGCCAGCAGCCGATCGACGATGCCGTGGTGCTCTGGTTTCCGGGCCCGGCGAGCGCGACCGGCGAAGACGTCGCCGAATTCCACGTCCACGGCGGGCGGGCGGTGCTGGCGGCCTTGTTCGCTGCACTGGCCGGTTTCGAAAATGTGCGGCCGGCGGAGCCCGGCGAATTCACCCGGCGGGGTTTTGAGAACGGCAAGCTCGACCTCACCGAGGCTGAGGGGCTCGACGATTTGATTCACGCGGACACCGATCGCCAGCGCCGACAGGCGCTGCGGCAGCTGAAGGGTCTGCTCGGCGACAAGGCGAGGGCCTGGCGCGCGGGGATCATCGAAGCGTCGGCGCCGATCGAGGCCGGCATCGATTTCTCCGACGAAGGCGATGTGCCGGCGGAATTGATCGCGCCGGCGCTGGTGAAGATCAAAGCGCTGCTCGGAGAAATCGAAGAAGTGCTTGCGGCAGAGGGCAAAAGTGAGCGCCTGCGTGACGGGCTGGTGGTCGCGATCGCAGGTCCCCCGAATGTCGGCAAGTCGACGCTGATGAATCAGTTGGCGCGGCGCGAGGTCGCGATCGTGTCGCCGCATGCCGGCACTACGCGCGACGTGATCGAGGTGCAACTCGATCTCGACGGCTATCCGGTTGTCGTCATCGACACCGCCGGCATTCGCGAGACCGACGATCCCGTCGAGCAGGAAGGCGTGCGTCGCGCGCGGGCCCGCGCCGCTGAAGCGGATCTCGTATTGTGGCTCGCCGATACATCGAATGAAGCGATGAAGCACGCGGGCGCCGCGCCGTTCTGGGTGGTTCGCAACAAGATCGATCTCGACGCGGCCGGGGAGCCGGGGACGGTTGCGGGATCGGAAACCGGGTTTAGGATTTCGGCCAGCCGCGGCGACGGGCTCCCGGAATTGATCGCGGCCCTGGTCGGATTCGCCCAAGATTATTTCGGTAGCAGTGAGGGCGGGTTGATCAGCCGGACCCGGCAACGCCAATTGCTTCAGGAGGCCGCCATTTCGTTGCGTCGCAGCATAGAAGTGGTCGGAAGCGGGGAGGAACTCGCCGCGGAGGAACTCCGGTCGGCGGCGAATTGTTTGGGAAGGCTGTTAGGACGGGTGGATGTCGAGGACATCCTCGATGTGATCTTCCGGGAATTTTGTGTAGGAAAGTAATATTTCTTCGTTCATTTTATTGATAACTTGTTCACGTGAAACAGAGATAGATTCGGCGCTGGAACCCGGTGTTTCACGTGAAACAAGTCGGCGTTTCGAGCACAATCGAGGTTCCGCGACAAACTTCCTGCTTCCGGCTTTTGCCACTCCGCGATAGAAGTCGCGCCATGATCTCAGGGCAAGAATTGTTTGACGTCATCGTCATTGGCGGCGGCCACGCCGGCTGCGAAGCCGCGAGCGCCGCTGCGCGGATGGGTGCGCGTACCGCCCTGGTGACCCATCGGTTCTCGACCATCGGGGCGATGTCCTGCAACCCCGCCATTGGTGGTCTCGGCAAGGGCCATCTGGTCCGCGAGGTCGATGCGCTGGACGGCCTCATGGGCCGGGTCGCGGATGCCGGAGGAATTCAGTTCCGGATGCTGAACCGTCGAAAGGGCCCAGCCGTCCGCGGACCGCGCGCTCAGGCTGACCGCCAACTGTACGCCGCTGCCATGCAGGCCGCGATCACGGAGACGGCTAATCTCAGCGTGATCGAGGGCGAGGCGGATGAACTGATCGTCTCGAATGGCCGGGTGACCGGTATTCGCTTGGGCGACGGCCGGGAGCTCGTTGCCGGCGCGGTGGTCATCACCACCGGCACGTTTTTGCGTGGCCTTATCCATCTCGGCGAGAAGAACTGGCCGGCCGGCCGCGTCGGCGAGGCGCCGGCGATGGGGCTTTCGGGATCTTTCGAGCGCGCCGGCTTCACCCTCGGACGTCTCAAGACCGGTACACCCCCGCGCCTCGATGGGACCACCATCGACTGGTCGGCGGTGGAAATGCAGCCCGGTGACGAGCCGCCGGAACCGTTTTCGGTCATGACCGACCGGATCACGACCCCCCAGATCCAGTGCGGCATCACCCGCACCACGCCGGCAACCCATGACGTGATCCGGGCCAATGTGCATCGCTCGCCGATGTATTCCGGCCAGATCAAGAGTTCTGGGCCGCGCTACTGCCCTTCAATCGAGGACAAGATCGTTCGCTTCGGTGATCGCGACGGTCACCAGATCTTCCTGGAACCGGAGGGGCTCGACGACTCCACTGTCTATCCCAACGGCATCTCCACCTCGCTTCCGGAAGAGGTCCAACTTGCGATCCTCGCCACCATTCCCGGTCTTGAGCGGGTAAGGATGGTCCGGCCGGGCTACGCCATCGAATACGATCACGTCGATCCCCGTGAACTCGACCCGACCTTGCAGACCAAGCGGTTGCCTGGCCTGTTCCTGGCCGGACAGATCAACGGCACCACCGGCTATGAAGAGGCTGCAGCGCAGGGGATTGCTGCCGGTTTGAACGCAGCATTGATGGCAAGCGGCGCCGCGCCGGTCGTCTTCGATCGCGCCGACGGCTATCTCGGCGTGATGATCGACGACCTCGTGACCCGCGGGATCACCGAACCCTATCGGATGTTCACGTCACGGGCGGAATACCGTCTGACTTTGCGCGCCGACAACGCCGACCAACGCCTGACGGACAAGGGAATCGCGCTGGGATGCGTGGGGCAGGCGCGTTCGCAGCGCCATGGCGCCAAAATGGTAGCGTTGGAAGCCGCAAAATCACTGGCCAAGTCGCTGTCGATGACCCCGAACGAGGCAGCCAGGCATGGGCTGGCTCTCAATAGGGACGGCCAGCGCCGCTCGGCCTTTGAACTACTGGCCTATCCGGAGATCGAATGGTCGCATCTCAAAGGCATCTGGCCCGAGCTCTCGGCCATTGACCCATCGATCGCAGTCCATCTCGAGATCGACGCCAAATACGACGTCTATCTCAAGCGCCAGACTGCCGACGTCGACGCCTTCAGGCGCGACGAGGGTCTGGTCCTGACCGATATCGATTACGCTGACGTGCCGGGCCTTTCCAACGAGGCGCGCTCAAAGCTCGAGACCGCGCTGCCGCGGACAGTCGGGCAGGCGGGACGGCTCGATGGGCTAACGCCGGCAGCGCTGGGGATTTTGGCGGCTTACTTGCGGCGCGAGGCCCGGCGGAAGTCTGCGAAGGCGACCGCATAGACCCTGTTTCACGTGAAACAGCCCGGATAGGCAGGCGTCCCCTCGATTGTCATTGCGAGGAGCAAAGCGACGGGGCTGTAAGTATTTCGCCTGTGGCGGCGAACTGCAATGGGATTGGACGGGATGTGCGGCTCGTGCGGCATGTGATGGGAAGTGGATCAGGCCGTCTTCAGCGCGCGGCGGCAGCTAATGGCCCACATAAGGTTGTGGGTCACGGCATGAAGCCAACATGCGATGCGGACTTTGGCCAAGCCACGCAGGGCCATGCGCTCAAAGCCGCGGTTCTTCAGGCGGGCATGGGCGTGTTCGGTGTTGCTGCGCCGTTTGTAGACCGCTTGGCCTTCTTCACTGTCCATGCGGGCGCGCCACTCCCTCAGGCATTGCGGTTCGGCTGCGCGGTTGCGTTCGTATCGCGCCTTGCTTGCTGGTTTGGAGGACGTCTTGCAGGCCGGTGGCGGACTGAACACCTGCATGGAGGGGTGAGTTTGCGCAAGCGTCGCGATGTCGGCGGCGGTCATCGCGCCGGTGTCGGCCAGCAGGCGGGTCGGCAGCTTGCCACAACGCTGTTGGACCTGCGCCACCACTGCCGGCGCAAGACCTCGATCATTACGCCGCTGGACCGGCTCGATCGCGACCACGAAGCCGCAGGCGCTCGCCACTTGCACGTTATAGGCGACCCGCACGGCACCGTCCGCCATCCGCATCAATGGCGCGTCCGGATCAGTCGTCGAGACACGCTCTTCCTTGGGTTTCTTGCCGCTCTTGCCGCCGCCGGCCAGCGGGGGATCGCCCCCCTCGTTCTGGTCTTTCTCGTCCTTCGGCGTTGCTGCAGGATGTTTCGCCAACGCTGCCGCAACACGACGGGCGCGGTCTTCGGCTGCAGAGAGGCGACGCTTCGACAGCCGCCGCTCGCCCGCCGCAGAATCGGCCTCCAATTCCTGCTTCAACTCGGCAACCCTGATCCGGGCCTTTTCTTCCAATTCCACCAGGGTTTGCCTTCGCCGCATCGACGAGCGGCTTGCCGCGGCCCTGACCTTGGTACCGTCGGTGATGACCTCGTCCAGTGTGATCAGGCCTTCCTTCATCAAAGCCGCCAGACTGCTCGTCAGAAGGCGATCGAGGAACTCGCCGCTCTCCAGACGGAACTCCGACAGCATCGTGTGGTTCACCCCGACCCCGCCGCAGATCCAGCGATAGATCGTATGATGCTCGCACAGCCGCGCCAGCGCGCGGGCCGACCCAATCCCGTCGGCTGTCGCATACAGCCAAAGCGCAAGCAGAATGCGCGGGTCGGTCGCAGGCCGACCAGGTATCTCGCCACGCGCCTTGATGCGATCGTAGAACGACTGAAGGTCCAAGCCTTCCACGAAGGACCACACCGCTCGTACCGAGTGGTCGTCAACCACCAGGCTCTCAAGATCGACCAGCTCAAAACCAGCCTGCCGACGTTCCGCTTGCCGAATACGAATGTCCATCACGTGCTCCGAATCGATCCACGCAATGAATCACGCCGCAGCACCAAAAAAATGACGGGCCCGACGAAGCAATCCACGCCTGCCCGCGCCGTTAGTATGGATTGCTTCGCTCCGATCGCAATGACGGCTTTCATAACCGGTGTGTTCTGGCCAATGACCAAAGTCTCTCAGCAAGCGAATTCTCGGGTCCTTCCGGCCAACAAAGCCGCGACCGTCGCGCTCACCCCAGTTTCACGTGAAACATAGCGTTCAGACAGATGATCCAAGCCGCGAACCAAACCTCATCTCCCGTCCTGGCCTCCGACAAGGCCGCAGCGCTCGCGCTCACCCCTGTTTCACGTGAAACGGAAGCGCGGTTGGATCGCTATGTCGCACTGCTGTTGGAGTGGCAGGCCAAAACCAACCTGGTCGCGCCGTCGACGCTTTCAAATCTCTGGACCCGGCATATCTCGGACTCGCTGCAAATTCTGAGTCTCGCCCCGTCGGCGGCGACATGGGCCGATCTCGGCAGCGGCGGCGGCTTTCCCGGTGTCGTGCTGGCCTGCGCGATGGCGGAGACTTCGGGTGCTCGGATCCACCTGGTCGAACGCAATGCCAAGAAGGCGGCCTTCCTGCGCGAGGCGCTGCGTGTAACCGCGTCGCATGGTACCGTACACTTGGCGGACATCGGGGATAGTGTGGATAGAATTACCGGACCCGTCGATTGCGTCACTGCGCGAGCCCTGGCTCCGCTACATCAACTCATCGGCTTCGCAGAACCGCTGGTGAGGAATGGCGCAAAAGCGTTGTTTCTTAAGGGCCAAGATGTAGAGGCCGAATTGACCGAAGCCACTAAATATTGGAAGATCGAACCCCAACTTCATTCCAGCCGCACCGGCGGACACGGCTGGATCGTCGAACTCGACCGGATCGAGCGGCGCTAATCATCCGCGGCAGCATATGGTAACCGGGTATGACCGTGATTGATGAGGTTTATCAAGAGGATAGGGCGCCAGCTCCGGCCGGCCATCCGCGCATCCTGTCGCTGGCCAACCAGAAGGGTGGCGTCGGCAAGACCACCACCGCGATCAATCTCGGTACCGCACTCGCTGCAATTGGCGAGCGCGTGCTGATTGTCGATCTCGATCCGCAGGGCAATGCCTCCACCGGTCTCGGCATCGACCGCCGCAGTCGCAGCTGCTCGACCTATGACGTGCTGATCGGCGAGGCGCCGCTGCGCGAGGCGGTGGTCGCAACCGCGGTGCCGCGTTTGCATATCGCCGCCTCCACCATGGATCTCTCCGGCCTCGAGCTCGAACTGGGATCGACGCCGGGCCGCGCGTTCCGGCTGCGCGATGCGATCGCGGCACTCAACACCGGCGCGACGGCGGATACCGATTACACCTATGTGCTGATCGATTGCCCGCCGTCGCTCAATTTGCTGACGGTCAACGCGATGGCGGCGTCGGATGCGATCCTGGTGCCGCTGCAATGCGAGTTCTTCGCGCTCGAAGGCCTGTCGCAATTGCTGCAGACGGTCGAGCAGGTGCGCTCGACGCTCAATCCGAACCTGTCGATCCACGGCATCGTGCTGACCATGTTCGACTCGCGCAATAATTTGTCCAACCAGGTCGTCGCCGACGTCCGCCAGTTCATGGGCGCAAAAGTCTACAACACCATGATCCCGCGCAACGTGCGCATCTCCGAGGCGCCATCCTACGGCAAGCCGGTTCTGGTATACGATCTCAAATGCGTCGGCAGCGACGCCTATCTCAAGCTCGCAACCGAGGTGATCCAGCGCGAGCGCGAGCTGCGCACGCATTGAGATCGAATCGTAGGATGGGCAGAGCGCAGCGAAACCCATCGCGGCGTGCGATCAAGATGATGGGTTTCGCTACGCTCTACCCATCCTACGAATTGCCTTCACCTTCACTGAAACCAAGATTCTAATTTCGGAGTGACCTGCGTGAATCCAAGGGAGCTGGCGATGGCCGACGAAGCGCGTTCGCGACTGGGCCGCGGTCTTGCAAGTCTGATCGGTGATGTCGGCGGCGAGGCCGCACATGTCGAGCGGCCGCGCAATCAGCGCAAGGTGCCGATCGAATTTCTGAAACCAAACCCGCGCAACCCGCGCCGGGCTTTTGCCGATGCCGAACTCGGCGAACTCGCCGCTTCGGTCAAGCAGCACGGCGTGATCCAGCCGATCGTTGTGCGTCCGGTCAAGGGCGCCCAGGATCGCTATGAGATCATCGCCGGCGAACGCCGCTGGCGCGCCTCGCAACTCGCGGGCCTGCACGAGGTGCCGATCGTCCCGGTCGATGTCAGCGATTCCGACGCGCTCGAGATCATGATCATCGAGAACGTGCAGCGCGAAGACCTCAACGCGATGGAAGAGGCGCAGGGCTATCACGCGCTCGCCGACGAGTTCAAACGCAGCCAGGAAGACATCGCAAAGATCGTCGGCAAGAGCCGCAGCCATGTCGCCAATATGATGCGGCTGACGAAACTGCCGGCGGAAGTCCAGGCCTATATCGCCAAGGGCGAGTTGTCGGCCGGTCACGCGCGCGCGCTGATCGGCGTGCCCGATCCGCTGGCGTCTGCGAAGCGTATCGTCGAGCAAGGCCTCAACGTGCGCCAGGCCGAAGCGCTGGCGCATGACGAAGGCGTGCCGGAGCGCAAGCCGCAGAAGGCGCGCGGCGGCAAGGTCAAGGATCCCGACACGGTCGCGCTGGAAAAGCGCGTCAGCGACGCGCTCGGGCTGACTGTCAGCGTCAACCATCGCGATCCCGGCGGCAGCGTGCAGATCAGCTACCGCAACCTCGAACAGCTCGACGAGGTGATGCGGCGACTAGAGAAGGGCGGTTGATCTTACCTCTCCCCGCAAGTGCGGGGCGAGGGAGAAGAAGCAACTTCACCCCCGCCGTTTCGCATTCGTTGCGATCGACAGCAGCGTCCGCTGCGCGATCGCGGCTGCCAGCGTGGCCTGCTTGCGCATATCCAGCGCGGCGGTGCCAAGCTGATCGATGATCCCTACCAGCCGCGCCGCATTGAAATTGCGCAGCGCGATTTCGACGGCGGTCTTGCGGGAGAAATGCAGCCGCGGGTATCCGCTCTCGAGCAACGACGCGACCGGCGTGCCCTCGGCCACCGCGAGCGCCGATTTGTGCAGCCACGCGGCCTGGCGCTGGGCGGCGGAGATGATCACACCGGGATAGGTGCCAGCGACCATCGCCTTCGCGAATTCGCTTTCGACGATAGCGGGGTTTCCGGCGAAGGCGCCATCGACGATCGGGTCGAGTTTCAATTCGGAGGCATCGGAGACGACGGTCATGACATCGTCGAGCGTTACCTCGCCCTTGTCGTGGGCATAAAGCGCGAGCTTGCGTAATTCGTTGCGCGAGGCCTGGCGGTCGCCGCCGAGCAGCGCGGTCAGGACCGCGCGGGCATCCGGCGCGATGCGCAGGTTCGAGGGGCGCAATTCCTCATCGATCAGTTTTGCGAGGTCGCGCTCGCCGTCGGGATAACAAGCGATGGCGACCGCGGTCTTGGCGCGCTCGCAGGCCTTGCGCAGCGGCAACTCCGGCCGCAGCTCGCCGGCCTCGATCACGACGCGGCAATCCTTGATAGGGGAATCGGCAAGGGTGTCGATGCCGCTGGCAAAACTGCGCGAGCCGGCGCGCACCCGGATGGCGCGGCGGCCGCCGAACAGCGGCACCGTCATCGCCTCGTCGACCAGCCGCGACGGTTCGGCCGACAATTCGTCGCCGTCGAGCCGCACCAGCGAAAACGGATCGTTGGGATCGTCGACCGCGGACGCCAGCAGCGCATCGGCGCGTTCGCGCACCAGGCCGGCGTCGGGACCGTACAGCAGGATGATGGGCCGGCCCGCATCAGGCCGGGCAAGAAAAGCGTCGATCTCTTTTCCGCGAAGCGCGACCACGTCAACGACCACCTACGGTTGGCGTCATCCTGAGGTGCGAGCCGTTTTCGGCGAGCCTCGAAGGATGGGAACACGGACGATGCAGCCATCCTTCGAGGCGCGCAAGTGCACGCACCTCAGGATGATGTTTTGGTTTGGATCAGGTGCCGGCGACGAAGAACGACGCCAGCCGGGTCTGGATGTTTTCCGCGATCTCCTGCGCCGCGCGGTCTTCGGCGTCGCGGTAGGCGCGGGAGCGGGCGAAGCGCTGGTACGAGCCCGGCATGTCATACGACACGCGCGAGAAGGTCGTACCGGTCATGACCGATTTGTTGGTGGCGATCTCGATCAGATTGTACTGCGCGTCGATGCCGTAGTTCTCGCTGGTCGGCAGGCCGGTATCGGTGGAAACCATCAGCGACGATCGGCTGGAGCCGAACCGTATCACCAGCCGATGGGTCGGCGGCATGCCGGTCGCATTGCCATACAGCTTGAACGCCAGCGCGTTGCGGATTTCGACCTGGACCCGGGCTTCCCGCGACGCGTTGTTCTTTTCGACCGGCGGGATTTCCACGCCCATCAGCTTTTCGCGCAGGCCGGGGGTGCCGTCGGTGTGTTCGGCGTACATCGGCTGGAAGCAGCCAGCCGTCAGCGCCGCCAGCGCGGCCACGGCCAACAGCCGAACAACGATCCGGGTCTTAGCCAACGACATTCACGATCCTCATGGGAACAACGATCACTTTACGTACGGCCTTACCACCCAGGGCCAGTTTTACCGCATCAAGGGCCAAAACGGCAGCCTCAATTTCCGGATTTTGGGCGCCCCGTGGCACGGAAACATCACCCCGTTTCTTGCCGTTGACCTGAACCACCAGTGTCACCGTGTCTTCAACCAGCAAATCGCGTTCGATTTGGGGCCAATTGGCCTCCGAAATCAGCCCGGATTGGCCCAAAACCGTCCAGCACTCCTCGGCCAGATGCGGCATCATGGGCGCGAACAGTTGAACAAGAATGACCGAGGCTTCCCGGACCGCCCAGGCGGCGTCCGGGGAGGGGGTCCCCTCTCGCCCCAGTACGTCCGCCAGCGCATTGGCGAATTCGCGGATATGGGCGAGGCAGACATTGAAATGCAGCCGCTCGATGCCGCCGGACACCTTGTCCAGGGCGCCATGGGCGGCCTTGCGCAGCGCCAGCGCCTCAGGGCCGAAGGAACCCGGCCGGGCCGCTGGGGCCGCTTTTGCCAGTTCGGCGGATTCGTTCACCAGCCGCCACAGCCGCTGCACGAAGCGCGAGGCGCCCTGCACCCGCTCGTCGCTCCAGATCACGTCGCGGTCGGGCGGCGAGTCCGACAGCATGAACCAGCGCGCGACGTCGGCGCCGTAGGTCGCGATGATGTCGTCGGGGTCGACGGTGTTTTTCTTCGACTTCGACATCTTCTCGATCGGGCCGATCGTAATTTCCTCGCCCGTCGCCAGCAGGCTGGCGTGGCGGCCGTTGGCGCCGGCCTCGATCTTCACCTCTGCCGGCGTGGCGTAGCTGCCGTCCGCCTTCCGGTAGGTCTCGTGCACGACCATGCCCTGCGTATACTGGCCGGCGAACGGCTCGTCATAGGCGATGTGACCGGTGGCCTTCATGGCGCGGGTGAAGAAGCGCGCGTACAGCAAATGCAGGATCGCGTGCTCGACGCCGCCGATATATTGATCGACCGGCATCAGCCGATCGACGATGGCGCGCGTGGTTGGAGCCGTCTCGTTCCACGGGTCGGTAAACCGCGCGAAGTACCAGGACGAATCAACGAACGTGTCCATGGTGTCGGTTTCACGCTGGGCCTTGCCACCGCATTGCGGGCAGGTGACATGCTTCCAGGTCGGATGATGGTCGAGCGCGTTGCCCGGCTTGTCGAAGGTGACATCCTCCGGCAGCACCACCGGCAGGTCGGCATCCGGCACGGGTACCACGTCGCATTTCGGGCAATGGATCACCGGGATCGGACAGCCCCAATAGCGCTGGCGCGAGATGCCCCAATCGCGCAGGCGGAAGTTCACCTGCCGCTCGCCGACCGGCATGTTGCCGCGCAGTTCAGCCTCCAGCCGTTTTGCGACTTCTTCCTTGGCCTGCTCGATGGTCATGCCGTCGAGGAAGCGCGAATTGATCATGCGGCCTTCGCCGTCATAGGCGGTGTCCGTGATCACAAACGTCTTCGGATCCTGGCCTTCGGGGCAAACCACCGGTGTGTTGCCGAGTGCGTATTTATTGACGAAATCGAGGTCGCGCTGGTCGTGCGCCGGGCAGCCGAAGATCGCGCCGGTGCCATATTCCATCAGCACGAAATTGGCGACGTAGACCGGCAGCTTCCAGTTCGGATCGAACGGATGGACCGCGCGGATGCCGGTGTCAAAACCCTGCTTCTCGGCGGTGTCGATGATCTCCTGCGCGGTGCCGATGCGTTTCGTTTCCGCGATAAACTCGGCGAGTTTGGGATTTTTGGCAGCCGCGGCGGTCGCCAGCGGATGATCGGCTGCGATCGCCATGAATTTTGCGCCAAACAGCGTGTCGGGGCGCGTGGTGAAAATCTTCAGCTCGGTCTCGCCGGCAGGTGTGGTGGCCGCATCGAGCAGAAAGCGCAGCAGCAGGCCCTCCGAGCGGCCGATCCAGTTGCGCTGCATCAGCCGCACCTTGTCGGGCCACCGATCCAGTCCGTCGAGTGCGTCGAGCAGCTCCTGCGCGTACTTCGTGATCTTGAAGACCCACTGGTTCATCTCGCGCTGCTCGACGACGGCGCCGGAGCGCCAGCCGCGGCCGTCGATCACCTGCTCGTTGGCGAGCACGGTCATGTCGACCGGGTCCCAGTTGATCTTGCGCTTCTCGCGCTCGGCCAGCCCCGCGCGCATAAAATCCAGGAACATCTTCTGCTGATGCTTGTAGTAGCTGGGATCGCAGGTCGCGAATTCGCGTGACCAGTCGAGCGACAGCCCGATCGACCGCAACTGCTTCTTCATCGCGGCGATGTTGTCGTAGGTCCAGGCTTTTGGCGCCACCTTGCGCTCGATCGCGGCGTTTTCGGCGGGCAGGCCGAAGGCGTCCCAGCCCATCGGGTGCAGCACGTTGAAGCCCTTGGCCCGCATGAACCGCGCCAGCACGTCGCCCAGCGTGTAGTTGCGGACATGCCCGATATGGATGCGCCCGGACGGATAGGGGAACATCTCAAGCACGTAATATTTCGGCCGCGGATCGTCGTTTTTGGAGGCGAAGATCGCCTTTTCATCCCACTGGCGTTGCCAGCGCGGCTCGGAATCACGGGCGTTGTAGCGTTCGGAGGTCATGAAATCGCTGGGCTTTTTCGGGTTTTGCGGTCATTTAAAAGACGGCGGACTAGGCCATAAAAGGCCATGATGGGTCAATGGGTTGGAGGATGACGGCAGCGCCGCGGACGCCGGCGGGCGTGCACCCCCAATGGGATTGAGGGGCACTTAATGAATTTGTGAGAGCCTGCCTGTGAAGAGGGCATTTAGTCCCCTGTGGCAGGAATCAGAGATACCGTGACCGCCGCGTTCGACGAGCTCGATTTCGAATACGCGACGTCGGTCGCGGAAAAAGCCATGCGGTCGATGGCTGAACAGCGCGTGCCGCCCACCCCGAACAATTTCCAGGTCTGGTTCAAATATTCCGTCGGTGCGCTGCCCGAGCTCAGTCGCGCAATCGACATCCTGCTCGGCAACAAGTGGAAGTTCGACGCCACCACCAATCGCGACCTGTTCGAGACCTATGTTGGGTCGAAAGGGGCGGATGACGCGGCGGCTCATGACGTCTCCCAGCAACTGCATTCGGTGATGACGTCGGCCAAGCAGTTTCTGACCACGGCCATCGCCGACAACCGTACGCAAATGGCTGTCATCAGCGATGTCACCGCGCAGACCGAAGCCGGCGTCGATCCAAAACCGCTGGTCGAAAGCCTGATGAACGAGCTGGCCAAGGCGGCGACCCGCGCCACCAGGCTCGAGGCCAGTTTTGCCGAGAAATCGCGTGAGCTCGACACGATCCGCGATTCTCTGAACAAGTCCGAAGAGCGCGCCAGGACCGATACGCTGACCGGTCTGCCGAACCGCCGGGCGTTGGACGAGTTTTTCCGACAAGCCCAGATCGCGGCGATGGAACAGGGCGATCCGCTCAGTGCGTTGTTGATCGACATCGATCACTTCAAGCGTTTCAACGACGAGTTCGGCCACGGCGTCGGAGACAATGTGCTGCGCTTGATGTCGAAGGTGCTGCGGGAGGGCGTTCGCGAGATGGACCTGGCGGCACGATATGGCGGCGAGGAACTGATCGCCGTACTTCCCGGGGCGGATCTCGCCACCTGTGCTGCGGTTGCGGAGCGCATTCGCCGCTCGATCGCGGAATGCCATCTCAGCCGCCGTTCGACCGGCGAGGCGCTACCCGGCATCACGGTTTCGATCGGCGTCGGACAGTTTCAACTGGGCGAGTCGATGGCCGACCTGATCGATCGCTGCGATCGCGCGCTCTACGTCGCCAAACGAGGTGGCCGCAACCGCGTCGTGACCGAGAACGAACTCGATCTCGAGCTCAAGGCGGGCTGAATCGGGGGTGTTGGCTCACCCCGCCAGCGCCATGCCCGCTTCGTCCACCATCCGCACGAACCCATGCTCGACCACGGCATTGCGGCCGCGGTGTTTGGCGGCGTAGAGGGCGGCGTCCGCGGCCTCGATCAGGTCGCCGGGGCGCTGGGTGTCGTTCGGCTTGGTGCAGGCGACGCCGACGCTGACGGTGACGGTCTGGTGGCTGGAGGTCGCGTGCGGGATGCCGAGGCGCTGGACCGCCGCGCGCACCATCTCGCCGATTTCGAGCGAGCGGACGGTGTCGGTGTTCGGCAGCAGCAGACAAAATTCCTCGCCGCCATAGCGGCCGGCAAACCCCACGGTATCGGCGGCGAGCACGGCAAGCGTCTCGCCGAGCCTGGAGAGACAGGCGTCGCCTTCGGGGTGGCCATAGGTGTCGTTGTAGAGCTTGAAATGATCGACATCGATCATCAGCAGCGACAGCTCGCTGTCATATTGCTTCGACTTCAGCCATTCAAAATCCAGGCGGCTCTGGAAGCCGCGCCGGTTGGCGAGGCCCGACAGCATGTCGATCGAGGCCATCACGGTGAGCCGGTCGTTGGTTGCGACCAATTCGCGCTCGCGCTGGCTGAGCTGGGCCGCCATCGCGTTGAAGGCGCGGGCCAATGGAACGAACTCCGAAGGCAGGCGGCTGCGCGCGACGCGGGCCGACCAGTCGCCCTCGCCGAACCGTCTTGCCATCCCGGTCATGACTTCGATCGGCCCGATAATGAGCTTCTCGGCGCCGATCAGCGCACCCAGCAGCACGAACAGGCAGACGAAGGCGAGCTGGATATAGGCGGTGCGGATCTCGCGATTGATCGCGGACGTGACCTTTGCCTCGTCGATGCTGACGATCAGCCGCGATTGGGTGCCGGGAATGCGCGCAAAGCTGATCGTACGCTTCGAGCCGTCGGAGGCAGTGAATGAAAGTGAGCCCGTCGGCGCGTCGGAGCCCAGCGCCTTCTCGGCGATCGCCGCCAGTAGCGGTACATTATCGAGCGGCCGGCCGATCATGCTGGCCTGATCCGAGGGGGCTGCGATCACGACGCCGGTGCTGTCGACCAGTAGGGACGAAATTCCCGGCCGTCCGCCGAGATTGGTCATGATCTTCGACAGCCAGTCGATGTTGATGCCGGCAACGACGACGGCGTCTTCCTCCGGATTGATGGCGGCGACCGGGTAGGCCGCCATCATCATCGGCCGGCCGTTGGTCTTGCCGAACAGATAGTCGCTGAAGACGAAATCGCGGGTCGTCTGGGCCTTGGTGAAATAATCGCGGTCGTTGAGTTTGAGCCCCACCTGCAGGTTGAGGGTCGAGCACTGCACCAGGCCGTCCTTGCTGGCGAACATGATGCTGCGGATCCAGGGCAGGTTGGTCGGCAGGCTGGCGCGCAGGATTTCGCAGCTTCGCGCGATGCCGCCGGAGGCGCGGATATAGGCCGCCGATTTCAGCATCGTCTCGACCGAGGAGATCACTTCGCGCTGGGTGTCGGCGCTGTGCTGGGTGATGTTGGCGAATTCCTGCGACGCCGCCGCGATCTGCTTGGCGCGGGTGTCTTCGAGCGAACGGACGCGTTCCAGCATCAAGGGCGCCACCAGGATCACCGCCAGCAGCGCCAGGCGCGCGCGGATTCCCAGAAGCTTCTTGAGTTTCACCCTGTTGCGGTTGAAAGTAACGCCAGACATCTTCGTCCCCTACCCCGGTGCAAAGGTAGTGCGAAGGGTCCAAAAAGCCTTTCCCGAATTGGGTAAAATTCGAGCAAACCCCGTAAAGTTACCACCGGCAGACGACATGACGCCTGAAACGAGCAAATTGCTAACCTCGCCTTTACCAAATGGTCTCGCAACGGTGGAGCAGGAGATCGCGCGCGCCTGCAGCGAAGCACGCCGCGATCGCGCGTCGGTAACCTTGATTGCGGTATCGAAGACATTCGACGCCGCCGCTATTTCTCCCATTATCGACGCCGGACAATGCGTTTTCGGCGAAAATCGAGTCCAGGAGGCCAAAGCGAAATGGCCAGGGTTAATGTCTGACTACTCCGGCATTGCGCTGCACCTGATCGGGCCGCTGCAATCCAACAAGGCCAAGGAGGCCGTGGCGCTGTTCGGCGCCATCCATTCGGTCGATCGCCCGAGCATTTGCGAAGCGTTAGCCAAGGAAATCAATTCCCAGAAGAGAACGCCGGAATTGTTCGTTCAGCTCAATACCGGCGAGGAACCGCAGAAGGCCGGCGTGGCACCCGGCGAGGCCGACGCCTTCATCGCGGGCTGCCGGGAGAAATATGGTCTGGTGATTTCCGGCCTGATGTGCATCCCGCCGGTCAACGAGGCGCCGGCGCCGCATTTCGCGCTGACCGCCAAGATCGCCGCGCGCAATGGATTGAAGAATCTGTCGATGGGCATGAGCGCCGATTTCGCGATTGCGATCCAGATGGGCGCGACGCATGTGCGGGTGGGCTCGGCGATTTTCGGGCACCGGTAGCAAAGCCCCTCCCCGTCATTGCGAGCGGAGCGAACCAATCCATTCTTTCTTTCCGTGGCGAGATGGATTGCTTCGCTTCGCTCGCAATGACGTTGACAGAGATTACGCAAATCCCACCGAGACTTTTCCAAGCACACCGAAATCCACCGCGAACAGATCACCCGACTGAAATCGGCAGCGGTGGATGGCAGGTGCCGGTTGTCACCACCTCGCCTGCCCGCAAGGTCACACCGAGCTCGCGCAATTCATTGGTGAGCCAGGCCAATGCTACTCTGGGATCGCCGAGCACGTTCTTGCCATGTCCGACATATTGCTGTCCGCGAAGTGTAATGACCGGACGCTCCTCGACCAGATCGCGCGCGCGCCAGTTCGCATCTGTCGGCGCGCCCAGCACGAACAGATGCGCGCAGGCATTATCGGCGATGATTTGCGCGGCACCGGCACTGACGAAATTCTGGAAGCGCGAGTCCGGAATCTCGATCGCCGGATGCAGCGTGCCGACCGCATCCAGAACCTCCTGCACCGTGTAGGGCGTCGGCCGCGGCGGCAGATCTTTTGCCATGCGAAAGGCAAACTCCGGCTCGCCGACGCGCATTTCATTTCCGGCCATGGATGCGGTGCCGCCGTCCGGAAGTACGGTCTCAGGCAGAATCCGCCCGGCCATCGGGCCCTCGACATTGATATGCTTCTGGCCGGCCTCGCTGGTGGCCGCGATTTTCCAGCCGAATAATTTTCCCGTCGAATAGTTCTCGATCGCGGCTTGAATCGCATAACCCTCGGCGCGGTCGCGCGGCCGCAGCGAAGCGTCGAGCGCGTCGAACTTGGTGCCAGCGCGCCAATGATCATGCAGGGTCCTGGATGCCGCGTTGATCTGGTTGTTGTCGAACATGGCTGTGATTCCCGGTCGCTTATCCAATGACGATTTTCGTTTGCCGACTCATTCGCCGCAACAACCGCAGCATGGAAGATTTCGTCATCGACACGCACCCTGCGGTCGCCGAAAAATGGCTGCGCGCCAGATGCAGGAATACCGCGCTGCCGCGGCCGGCGATGCGCGGGGCGCTGTTGTGATCGATCTCGACGATGAAATCATAGAGGTGATCCTCGCGGGTGAGCCGGTCGCCGGCCTGATCGTTGCCGAGCCGCATCGGTTGATTGTAATGGCGGTCGTTCGGGTCCTCGCACCAGGCGTCGTCGGGCCGGATCGGGCGCGCCGGCAGGTATGTCCGCGGCCGTGGGTGGCGGTCGGCGCGCCACCATAATTGCCGGGGGTAGAAAGTCCCTTTGGGGGTCCCGCCGTCTCCTTCGCGCTTGTTGGCGAGGATGCCCCCGCGACCAAGTGCCACCGGCACAGTCCAGCCGTCGGCGGTCAGCCAGCCCCGGCGCGGGTCGCCGGCGGCGGGGTGAACCCGGATCGCCGAGAGCGGCCGATCACGCTTAATTGTCTCATAAGTGATTGAAAAATTGGGGCTTATCATAAGAATCGTCATATCCCGGGTTGCCTCCCGAGCCTCGATTATTCTATCTGGCGCCATTACAGGACATTCATCAAAAGGCGTCCCGGTTTTGGGATAGAGTGCCACCTGCTTGTGAATCGGTAACAATCGCCTACCTGAGTACGAATCACTATCAAGTCTCGGCCAAAAGCGCTTCCGCTTGTGTCCGCCGCCTGCCCCCAAGAGGATGGTACCCTATGGCCAATGCCCGCAAGATCCTGATCGTGGATGACGATACCGATCTGCGCGATACGCTGGTCGAACAGTTGTCGCTGCATGAGGAATTCGAAGCCTCCGCGGTCGACACCGGCGCCAAGGGCGCAAGCGCGGCCAAGGCCAACGCCCCCGATCTCGTGCTGATGGATGTCGGGCTGCCCGATACCGACGGGCGCGAGGTCGTCCGCTCCTTGCGTAAGGGCGGTTTCAAGGCCCCGATCATCATGCTGACCGGGCACGACACCGATTCAGACACCATTTTGGGCCTCGAATCCGGCGCCAACGACTATGTCGCCAAGCCGTTTCGCTTTGCGGTGCTGCTGGCCCGGATCCGGGCGCAGCTGCGCCAGCACGAGGCCAGCGAGGACGCGGTATTTTCCGTCGGCCCCTACTCTTTCCGCCCCGGCTCCAAGATGCTGACCGGCGCCAATGCCCGGAAAGTACGGCTGACCGAGAAGGAAACCGCGATCCTGCGTTTCCTCTATCGCGCCGGCCAGCTGCCGGTGTCGCGCGAGACGCTGCTGCAGGAAGTCTGGGGCTATAATTCGGGCGTCACCACCCATACCCTGGAAACGCACATTTACCGGCTCAGGCAGAAGATCGAAAAAGATGCTGCCAATCCCGAGATCCTGGTGACGGAAGCCGGTGGCTACAAGCTGGTGCCGTGATACAATTCGGTCCACGAATCGCATCTTTTTGCGCATCCCGGTCACCGGTCCCGTATGTCGATCGAAGATGATGTAGCCCTGCTCGAACGGGTCCCGACATTACGCCTGTTGGGCAATACGGCGCTGCGCATGCTGGCGATCGGCTCGGAACAGCGCGACTTTGCGCGCGGCGACCTGCTGTTCAATGCCGGCGACGACGCCGATGCCGGCTACATCGTGCAGCGCGGCGCGTTCCGGGTCGAGGATGGCGGCGCCGAGATCATCGCCGGCCCCGGCGCCCTGATCGGCGAACTTGCGCTCATCGTCGCGATGCGGCGCCCGTCTACGGCGACCGCGATCGAACATTCCACCGTGATCCGGGTCGCACGCAGCCTGTTTCAGCGCGTGCTCGAGAGCGACCCCGCCGCCGCGCGCCGGCTGCGCGACGAACTCGCCACCCGCACCAGCCAGCTTGCCAGCGACATCTTGATGGCCGGCGCCAAGCTCAGCACCTGACCCCAATCACACCTCCAGTGTCACCGTCACCGGCACATGGTCGGACGGCCGCTCCCAGCCGCGCGCATCCCGCGTGATCCTGAATTCGCTGACGCCGTCCTTCAGCGCGCGCGAAACCCAGATGTGGTCGAGCCGGCGGCCGCGGTCGCCAGCGGTCCAGTCGGCGGCGCGGTAGCTCCACCAGGTGTAGACCTTTTCCGAAAGCGGAATGCGCTCCCGGGCGACGTCGAACCATTCGCCGTGAGCCTGGGCGGCCAAAAGTTTCTCGGTCTCGATCGGGGTGTGCGACACGACTTTCAACAATTGCTTGTGCGACCAGACGTCGTTCTCGTGCGGCGCCACGTTGAGATCGCCGACCAGGATATGCCGGTCGTCGCCGCGCGGATGCAGCGGCTCGCAGGCCTTCATCTCGTCGAGAAATTTCAGCTTGTGGTCGAACTTCGGATTGAGCGCGGGATCGGGAATATCGCCGCCGGCCGGAACGTAGAAATTGTGCAGCACCAGCGGCCTTGCAAGCTGCGCCTTCTCGCCGAACGACACCGAGATGTGACGCGAATCGATGTTGTCGCAGAAGGTGCGGATGTTGGTCGTCTCGAACGGCAGCTTCGAGACGATCGCGACGCCGTGATAGCCCTTCTGCCCGTTCAACGCGACGTGCTCGTAGCCGAGGCGCTTGAAGCGCTTCAGCGGGAAGGCATCGTCGATGCATTTGGTTTCCTGCAAGCACAGCACGTCCGGCCGCACCGATTTCAGGAATTTGGCGACGAGATCGATGCGCAGGCGCACCGAGTTGATATTCCACGTTGTCAGGGAGAAGCGCATGAGAACGGTGTAGCAGGCTTTCCGCTTCGTCATGGCCGGGCTTGTCCCGGCCATCCACGTCTTTTTGTTGTAGCAAAGACGTGGAAGCCCGGGCATGACGGCGTCCCTGGATATTGAGACCTGGAATCAGCCCGGCGAGGTCGGATAAGTGGTGAAGTCGATCTTGAACAGGCTGGGATCGACCTTCTTCGAGGTGTCCAGATTGTAGACCGCGACCGTGGTGTCGTAGCCCTGCGGGTCGGTGACGGTCCATTGCTTGAGCTGGCCGTCCTTGGCGCCGATCATCAGCATCAGCCGGCTGGTGCCGATCAATGCCTGCTTCTCTTCGATGGTGACGCTGACGAAGACATCGTCCGCGGTGACGTTGACGACGTTGGTGTCCTTCATCAGATCGATGCGATCCGACAGCAGAAACCGCAGCGGCGTCTGCGACAGCGGATAGATGTCCTGGGTCGCGAGTTTGCGGTCGCGCACCGCCAGCGACGAGCCGTCGGCGATGATCGCGATCGGCGTCGGTTCGTCATATTCGAAACGCACCTTGCCCGGCTTCTGGATGTAGAAATCGCCCTTGGTCTTGGTGCCGTCGGGTCCGACCTGGACGAAATTTCCGACCAGCGTCTGCAGCGACGACAGATAGGTGCTGACCTTGGCGGCTTGCGCCTTCTGGTTGGCGTCGAAACTGGAAAAGATGCTGGCGGGGACATTGCGGTGCGGATCGGGAATCACCGGGTTTGGCGGCGCCTGCGGCGTCGTACCCGTCGTGAGCGGCGCCTTCGGCCCACCCTGCGCACTCATCTGCACGCCGCTATCGCGGGCCTTCGGCGCCGGCTTTGGAACGGGAACGTTCTGCGCGGACGCGGGCATCGCGAGGCCGGCCAGCGACGCGGATATCAACAGCGCCAATCCGTGATGGATGCCGCGACGGGTAGATTGTTTTGTCATTCGGTATTTCAGACCTCTATTCGAGGCATTGCCCCGCTTCGACGGCTATTTTATCGCGCTTTGGACCAAAACAGGTATCGTTTTTCCGTGAAAATGCAGCACTCGCTCAGACAGGACTTCAGAAGCGGCCTTCTTCTTCCTCGACCAGGATCTCGCGTTTTCCGGCGTGATTGGCCTGGCCGACGATGCCTTCCAGTTCCATCCGCTCCATCAATGAAGCTGCGCGGTTATATCCGATTTGCAGCCGGCGTTGAATGTAGGATGTCGAGGCCTTGCGGTCGCGCTTGACGATCGCAACCGCCTGCGAAAACAGATCGGCGCCGCCGCCATCGCCACCCATGCCGGTGGAGTCGAATACCGCGCCGTCCTCGTCGGTCGGCTCTTCCGCGGTAACCGCCTCGAGATATTCCGGCTGGCCTTGCGTCTTGAGATGGCGCACCACCTTCTCGACTTCCTCGTCGGAAACGAAGGGGCCGTGCACGCGGCTGATGCGGCCGCCGCCGGCCATATAGAGCATGTCGCCCTGGCCGAGCAGTTGCTCGGCGCCCATCTCGCCCAAAATCGTTCGGCTGTCGATCTTCGAGGTGACCTGGAACGAGATGCGGGTCGGAAAATTCGCCTTGATGGTGCCGGTGATGACGTCGACCGAGGGGCGCTGGGTAGCGAGGATCACGTGCAGGCCGGCGGCACGCGCCATCTGCGCGAGGCGCTGCACCGCGCCTTCGATGTCCTTGCCGGCGACCATCATCAGGTCGGCCATTTCGTCGACGATGATGACGATGTAGGGCAACGGATCGAGGTCGAGCTTCTCTTCCTCGTAGATCGCCTTGCCGGTTTCCTTGTCGAAGCCGGTATGCACCGTGCGCGTCAGTTCCTCGCCCTTGCCCCTGGCTTCGACCAGGCGCTGATTGTAGCCGTCGATGTTGCGGACGCCGAGCTTGGACATTTTCTTGTAGCGCTCTTCCATCTCGCGCACCGCCCATTTCAGCGCGACCACGGCCTTCTTCGGGTCGGTCACGACAGGCGTCAAGAGATGCGGGATGCCGTCATAGACGGAGAGTTCGAGCATTTTCGGATCGACCATGATCAGGCGGCACTGGTCCGGCCGCAAGCGGTAGACCAGGCTGAGGATCATGGTGTTGATCGCGACCGATTTGCCGGAGCCGGTGGTGCCAGCGATCAGCATGTGCGGCGTGCGCGCGAGATCGATGATGATGGATTCGCCGCCGATGTTCTTGCCGAGGCAAAGCGGAAGTTTTGCCATCGAGTCGTCTTTCACCGACAGCAACTCGCGCAAATAAACCTTTTCGCGATGCGCGTTCGGCAATTCGATGCCGATCGCATTGCGACCGGGGACGACGGCGACGCGGGCCGACAGCGCGCTCATCGAACGCGCGATGTCGTCGGCGAGGCCGATGACGCGCGATGATTTGATGCCGGGCGCGGGCTCGAGTTCGTACAGCGTCACCACCGGGCCGGGATTGGCCTTGACGATTTCGCCGCGGACGCCGAAATCCCCGAGCACGCTTTCCAGCGCGCGCGAATTGGTTTCCAGTTCGGCCTTGCTCAGGGGTTGCCGGTCGGAAGCCTTTGGCGCCGTCAGCACCGAGACCGACGGCAGTTCGAACTTGTCGGAGGATTTGCGCGCCGGCGCACGCGGGGTTTTCTTGCGCGGTGCGCGGGCGGCTGGGATTTCCTCGTCCTCTTCCGCTTCGTCCTCGAAATCCTCGTCCGTTTGCGGGGCCAGTGACGGCGCGCTGCGGCCGCCGAGATTGGGCTCCTGACGTTCGAACGAGACCGCGCGCGGCGGCGGCGCGCTTGCGACCAGCGAGCGATACATCGTAGCCATCAGCCATGCCAGCCGCGCTTTCGCGCTCATGACGGCATGAAACACCCAGCCCAGCGAGACCGAGCCGCGGTCGCCTTCTTCCTCAAACGGCGCGTCGTCGTCCGCGATCTGCGTCAGCTCCTCGTCCTGCGGGCGCGAGCCCCAGCCGCATGCGAACAGGAACGTCCCCGACATCGCCGCGAAGAGAATGATTCCGAGCACCAGCCGATAGACGAAACCGGCCGGGCCGAACACCACTGCAGGCGCCCGCACCAGCGCATCGCCGACGACGCCGCCAAGGCCGGTCGGCAGCGGCCATGCGCCGCCATGCGGCCAGCAGCTGGCAAACCCTGCAGCGATCACGGTCGTGAGAATCCAGCATCCCAGCCGCAACGCTTCGCGGTCGAAGGTGCGATGGGTCAGCATGCGCCAGCCCCACACCGCAATGGGGAGGATCAGCATGATCGCGCCGAGGCCGAGAATCTGCATCAGCAGATCGGCGCCGATCGCACCGGGATAACCAACGATGTTGCGGATCGCGCGCGAGGTGGCGTGGCTGAGGCTCGGATCCTGCACCGACCACGTCATCAGCGCGGCAGCGGCCACGCCGGACAGTGCGATCAGGCTGAGGCCGGTCAATTCGCGCAGGCGCCGCGCCAGTGCGTCGCGGATGGAGGCCGGCAATTGGCTGACCAGGGGAATGACACGTTCGATCGCTGGCATGCTCATGGGGCCCTGCGATTGCAGCTTGGGAAAATGGATTGATGCTGTAGCGACGATGACGGTCTGCTCCCTCTCCCCTCCAACTCGGGTTTACCCGAGTTGGACATCTTGATTTGTCGAGGTCGGATAGATCCGACTTCGATGGGAGAGGGTTGGGGTGAGGGGATACGGTCTATCGGTACAGCAGAACCCCTCACCCGGATCGCAAGAGCGATCCGACCTCTCCCAAAGGGAGAGGTGAAGGAAGAAGCGCGCTCCGATTCTGAAGCCATAAATCCTAATCCAGAGTTTCGACCAGCCGGTGCAATGCCTCGGCTGTTGATTCACTGTCGGAAACCAGCGCGAGCCGGATATAGCCGTCGCCGGGATTGAGGCCATCGTTTTGCGGTCGCGACAGATAGCTTCCGGGGATCACGCGGACGCCGGCATCGCGGTAGAGTCTCACCGCTGCCGCTTCGTCGCCGCCTCGCGCGGAAACATCGAGCCAGACGCAAAAACCGCCGGCGGGTCTGACATAGCCGTAGCGACTGCCGAGGATCTGGTCGGCGAAATCGAACTTGATCCGGTAGAGCCGGCGGTTCTCCTCGACATGCGCCTCGTCGCTATAGGCCGCGACCGCGACGTGCTGCAGCGGCACCGGCACCTGCGGTGCGGCGACATTGCGCAGCTCGTGAAACGCAGCCAGAAAATTCTTGTCGCCGGCGGCAAAGCCGACGCGCATGCCCGGCAGGTTCGAACGTTTTGACAGCGACTGGAACGCGACCACATGAGTGAAATCGGGCCCCGCGCATTCCAGCGCACTGCCCGGCGCCTCTCTGGTGTAGATTTCCGAATAGCATTCGTCGCTCAGGATCATGAAACCGAAGCGATCGGCGAGTTTCTTCAGGCGCGTAAAATAATCCCGCGAGGCGACGGAGCCTTGCGGGTTGGCGGGCGAGGCGATGAAGAACGCAACGGTGCGCGCCAGCGTGGCGTCGTCGAGCGCATCGAGATCCGGCAAGAATCCGTTGGCGACCGTGGTCGGCAGATAGATCAGTTCGCAGCCCGCGGCGCGGGCGCCGGCGCCATAGGCCGGATAGAACGGGTTCGGCATCAGGATCGCCGGCCGGCCCTTGCGCGGGCCGACATAGCGCGCGGCGGTGCTGGCGGCGAAAAACAACCCCTCGCGACTGCCGTTCAGGACCAGGATTTCGTGCTCGGGATCGACCGGCCGCGGCAGCTGGAACCGGGTCGACAGCCAGTTCGCGGCGGCCCGGCGGAACGGCTCGATGCCCCTGGCCAGCGGATAGCGGCCGAAATCGGCGATATGCTTTGCCAGTACTGGGCCGACGAAATCAGGCACCGGGTGCTGCGGCTCGCCCAACGACAACGTAATCAAGGGCTTACCGGGCATATAGGGCGCCAGCAATTCGGTCGTCCGCGCAAAGGGTGAACGCTCGGCCTGACCGGCAGGCTGAACACTGCCGGCGCCCTGCGCCACGCCGGAAGAGGCGGTCATTGCCATGTCTGAAGCGCCAGCACTTTCAAAGGGGTCGAGGGGGACTCGGGATCGACCGGAAACCAATCAAACCACCATAGATACGGCGAGGTTAAGACGCGATTAACCATCGGCGCCAGCGTCGATTTTGCTGGTTTGTTCCGTGTGGAACTTGTCTCGGAGGCAGCAATGCCAGCGGCTGCGTTTACCCGCCAATTGCACCTGCAGGATGGTATCGCTGCGCTCCACCCATCCTACGCGGTGCTCCCTACCGCTGCGGCAATCTTTCGAACGCCGGCATGCCCTCGGGCACGTGGTGATACGGCTGCTTGTCGACGGTGTAGATCGCGATCTGCGGGCTGCCGAACAGGCTGGGATCGTCGAGCGTGCCGACCTTCAGAACGATGGCGGGCAGGCCCGGCGGGCGTGTCACGACGTGGGTGCCGCATTCGGCGCAGAATTCCCGCGTTACGGGGCGCTCCAGGTCGCTGCGTGTGAACTGTTTGGGGGCTTCCTTGGTGTATTTGAAGCCGGCGATCGGCATCAGCACGAACAAATTGGTCGCACCGCCGGAGATATATTGGCATTCGCGGCAATGGCATTGCGCCTTCATCATCGGCTCGCCCTCGGCCTCGTAGCGCACTTTGCCGCAATAGCATCCGCCTTCGAGTTTCATGACGTCCTCCCTGTTGTTGTTGCCGGTATTTCGACGCCGCGTGCCGGATTTTGCAATCCCATTTTTCGTGATGAGCCAAAAAGAAAGGGGCCCCAGCTTGCGCTGGAGCCCCTCAACGGTCGGGGCATTGCCGGGTATGTGCCCAAACCGGAGTTGTGGGCGCGGCCTCCGGGGAGGCCACGCCCCGGGAGAACTCACATGTTGTAGGCGCGCTCCGTGTGTTCGGTGACGTCGAGACCCTCGCGTTCGGTCTCCACGTTCACGCGCAGGCCAACGATGACGTCGACGACCTTGTAGAGGATCGCCGAACCGATGCCCGACCACACCAGCGTGGTGCAGACGCCCCAGACCTGCGAGGTCATCTGCGCAACGAAGTCGTAGTCGGCGATCTTGCCGGCGGTGTAGTCCATGATGCCCGTGCCACCGAGGGCCGGATTCACCAGGATGCCGGTGCCGAGCGCGCCGACGATGCCGCCGATGCAGTGGACGCCGAACACGTCGAGCGAGTCGTCATAGCCCAGTGCATTCTTCACCACGGTGCAGAAGAACAGGCAGACGACGCCGACGACGAGACCGAGCACGATCGCGCCCATCGGACCGGAATAACCGGCCGCGGGCGTGACCGCGACCAGGCCGGCAACCGCACCCGACAACGCGCCGAGGACGGAGGGATGGCCCTTGACGATCCATTCCGCGAACATCCAGGACAACGCCGCCGCTGCGGTTGCAACGAAGGAGTTGGTCATGGCGAGTGCAGCACCACCATTGGCTTCGAGGTTCGATCCGGCGTTGAAGCCGAACCAGCCGACCCAGAGCAGCGAGGCGCCGATCATGGTCATGGTCAGCGAGTGCGGAGCCATTAGGTCCTTGCCGTAGCCGGTGCGCTTGCCGATCAGGAGCGCGCCAACCAGACCGGCGATGCCGGCGTTGATGTGCACCACGGTGCCGCCCGCGAAGTCGATCGCGCCCTTCTTGAAGACCCAGCCGGCGTCGGCGTTGACTTCATCGAGTTTGGCCTGCGCTGCGGTTTTCGCCGCACCGTCAGCCGCAGCCGCGAGCGCCTTGACTGCATCCGAGATCGCGTCCGGTCCGGCCCAGTACCAAACCATGTGTGCGATCGGGAAGTAGATCAGGGTGACCCAGAGCGGGATGAACAATGCGATCGCCGCGAACTTCATGCGTTCGGCGAAGGCGCCGACGATGAGGGCGGGGGTGATCGCCGCAAACGTCATCTGGAAGCAGACGTACACGAGCTCCGAGATGTTGGCGTCGACGCTGAACGTCGCCGCTTTCGAATCCGTGGTCACGCCCATCAGGAAGGCTTTCGAGAAGCCGCCGATGAAGTCGGAACCGCCGGTGAAGGCGAGGCTGTAGCCGTAGAGAGCCCAGAGAACGGTGACCATGCAGACGGTGTAGAAAACCTGCATCAGTACCGAGAGCATGTTCTTGGAACGGACGAGGCCGCCGTAGAACAGCGCAAGGCCCGGGATCGTCATCAACAGCACCAGCACCGTCGATGTCAGCATCCAGGCGTTGTCGCCCTTGTTGACGGTTGGTTCCGCGTAGGCAGCGGTCGCGGCGAACAGGCCGACTGCGAGGGCCGCCAATCCCGCGCTATAGGGACGCTTGAACGTCATTTGTTTTACTCCTGAGTGTATGGTTGAGCGCGAAATCAGAGGGCCGCGGCATCCGCCTCACCGGTGCGGATGCGAACCGCATGGTCGAGGTTGATGACGAAGATCTTGCCGTCGCCGATCTGTCCGGTTTTGGCAGCCGAGGTGATGGCTTCGATGGTCTTGTCGACCTGGTCCGAGGCGACAGCCACCTCGATCTTGATCTTGGGCAGGAAACTCACGGCGTATTCAGCGCCGCGATAGATTTCCGTATGGCCCTTCTGCCGGCCATATCCCTTGACTTCCGTCACCGTTAGACCGTGAACGCCAATGGCGGTCAGGGCGTCACGGACTTCTTCGAGCTTGAATGGCTTGATGATCGCCATAACAATTTTCATGGGTCCTATCCCCGCTTGGGCCCGGTCCAGACACGACCGGGCGTTTCACTCTCGACTGAGGTTCACCACGCGGAGAAGTTCACTACGCGGGCACAGCCAGGACCCATAGAATCAAATGCCGTGCCAGATCGGAGGAATTGCCTAACGGACTATGAATCCGGACCTTTTCGCGCTTTGCGGGAAAAGCACGCACCTGCGCTATTCGGTCGCGCCCAAAGCGTAATCACTCCTGCTCAAATCAGAGGCAGGACAGACTCCCGACATAATGTTGCTCAGCGCAAGGGCAGAGCAACGGTATCCAGATGGGGATTTTATTGCAGTGCTTCGCCGTGCTGCGAAATATCGAGGCCTTCCAGCTCCTGCTGCAGCGAGACCCGCAACGGTACGAACGCGCTCACCAGCTTGAGCAGCACGTAGGTGACGCCGCCGGACCAGACCAGCGTGACGGCGATGCCGTAGAGCTGGATCAGGACCTGCTGCGGGTGGCCCTCGAGCAGGCCCGAGGTTCCGCCGATGGCGCTGACCGCGAACACGCCGGCGAGCAGGGTTCCGGTCATGCCGCCGACGCCGTGGACGCCGAACACGTCGAGCGAATCGTCGTAATTGAAGCGGTGCTTGAGCCAGGTGCAGGCCCAGAAGCAGACCAGGCCGGCGGCGATGCCGATGATGATGCCGTGCCAGGGTGCGACGAAACCGGACGCCGGCGTGATGGTGCCGAGGCCCGCGACCGCGCCGGAAATCATGCCGAGCACTGACGGTTTGCGTCGCGTCGCCCATTCGATCGCACCCCAGGTCAGCGCGCCGGCGCAGGCCGCCAGATGGGTCGCGATGATCGCCATCACCGCGCGTGAGTTGGCCGCCAGCGCCGATCCGCCGTTGAAACCGAACCAGCCGACCCACAACAACCCGGTGCCCATCACCGCGAGCGACAGATCGAACGGCGACAGATTATCGCTGCCATAGCCGTGACGGCGGCCCATTACCTTGGCCGCGACCAGTCCGCCGACGCCGGCGGAAAGATGCACGACGAGACCGCCGGCAAAATCCAGCACGCCCATGGTGGCGAGGAAGCCGCCGCCCCACACCCAATGCGCGAGCGGCACATAGACGAACATGAACCAGCCGATCGAGAACAGCAGAAAGGCCGAGAACCGCATCCGGTCGGCGACCGAGCCCGCCACCAGCGCCACCGTGATGATCGCAAACGTCATCTGGTAGAGCATGAACAGCGATTCCGGGATCGACTTCGCCAGCGGATTGACGCTCTCCATTGTCATCCCGGCGAGAAACCAGCGATCGAGCGTGCCAAGCCAGGGGCCGTCGCCGACGAAGGTCAGCGAATAGCCGAACGTCACCCAGAGGATCGAGACGATCGCGACCGCTGCGAGGCTCTGCGCCATCGTCGCCAGCACGTTCTTCTTGCGCACCATGCCGGAATAGAACAGCGCGAGGCCAGGGATCGTCATCATCAGCACCAGCGCGGTGGCGACGATCATCCATGCGGTGTCAGCGGTGTTGATGGTCGAGGTTTCGGCGAAGGCCGGCGTTGCCGGCGACAAGCCCGCCGCAAGCGTGACGAGCGCAGCGAACTTCGCTGCACGAACTGGTGCCCCCATGGAATTTCCCCGGTCTGTTGTGTCGTTTCGGCGGCGCCGGCGTCGTTGCCGGGCGCGTTTTGAAATTGTGAAAGCGCTTACAGCGCGTCGCTGTCGGTTTCGCCGGTACGGATGCGCAAGGCGTGATCGATCGGCGTCACGAAGATCTTGCCGTCGCCGATCTGGCCGGTGCGCGCATTGGCGGTGATGACCTCGACCGCCTTGGCGGCGATATCGGACGACACCGCGATCTCGATTCGCAGCTTGGGCAGGAAATTCACGACATATTCGGCGCCGCGATAGATTTCGGTGTGGCCCTTCTGGCGGCCATAGCCCTTGACCTCGGTAACGGTCATGCCGGTGACGCCGATGGCCGTCAGGGCCTGGCGCACCTCGTCAAGCTTGAAGGGTTTGATGATCGCGACGACGAGTTTCATGGTCAGGCCTTCTTTCCCTACAGGTCTCTTGGATGGCGCGGCGGCGTTTTCCGCCGGCGCGAACTTGGCATCTTTCCGGGCAAATGGCACAAAAAAGTTGCAGGTTGAAGCGGAAAACATTCCAACCTTGTGACGTCAGCTCACTGTACGGGAACCCGGGCGTCCGCCAGAATGCGGTTTTCCTCACCCAGCCCGCGGTCCCGCTGGCTGCTTTTCGCCACGTCACCTCAAGGGAATGAGAACAGATGGCAGACCGATCCTGGTTTTATGCCGCCGACGGCCAGCAACAGGGGCCTTTTCCGGAAGCTCAGCTGCGCGATCTGATCGCCAGGGGGGCGGTCACGGCCGATACGCTGGTCTGGACCGAGGGGATGAGCGGCTGGCAGCGGGCGGGCGACATTCCGGGCCTGGTCCCCGGCGGCTCGGGGCCGCCGGTCGATTCCGCAAGCCGGCGGCCCGCCGCCGATGGGCGGCGGCTACGGCAACGGCTATAGCGGCGGCGCGTTGTCGATCGACCTGCCGCTCTGGCCGCTGCTCGGCCGCACCCTTGTCTATGTCATCGGCTTTTTGCTGGTCATTCCCGCACCGTGGGTTGCGACCAGCTACTATCGGCTGGATGGCTTCCAGGACCTCGGTGCCCGGGCGGCCCAACTTCGCTTTCAACGGCAAGGTCGGCGACATCTGGTACGTGTTCGTCGCGCTGGCGCTGATGAGCTATGCCGGGCAACTCAACAATTACCTGCCGCTCGTCGCCATCCTGGTTGAGGCGTTTCTGTCCTGGATGATCCTGCGCTGGATCGCCGGCAATCTCAGTTCGAACGGCCAGCCGCTGCCGATCGCCTTTAACGGCAGCGTGGTGACCTATCTCGGCTGGTACGTGCTGATGTTCCTGTCCTTCATCACCATCATCGGCTGGGCCTGGGTGATCACGGCCTGGATGCGATGGATCTGCCGCAACATCAGCGGCACCCGGCGCGAGATCATCTTCAACGCGTCGGGACTGGAAGTGCTCTGGCGCACGCTGGTGTTCAGCATCGGCTGCGCGCTTCCTGATTCCGATCCCGTGGGTGCTGCGCTGGTATGCGACATGGTACGCGTCGCAATTCGCGCTGGTCCGAACGCGGCTAGCGGACGGCAGCGCCGAACGCAATCACCTGCGTTCGCGCACCGAGCCTTCCTGCGCCACCGACGCCACCAGCGTGCCGTCGGGCTTGAAGATCAGGCCGCGGGTCAGCCCGCGGCCGCCTTGCGCGCTCGGCGAATCCTGCGCGTAGAGCAGCCATTCGTCGGCGCGGAACGGCCGGTGAAACCACATCGCGTGATCGAGGCTCGCCGGCATCATGCGCTTGTCGAACAGCGTGCGGCCGTAGCGCGCCATGACAGCGTCGAGCAGCGAGAAGTCGGACGCATAGGCCAGCGCGCACATATGCAGCGCCGGATCGTCGGGCAGTTTCGCCGCGGTCCGGATCCAGACATTGATGCGACCGTCGTCGATCTTCTGGCCGAAATAGCGGCCGAGTTCGACCGGGCGCAATTCGATCGGGCGATCCGATTCGTAATAGCGGCGGATGAAATCCGGCATCTCCTTGAACATCGGCTGCTTTGCCACTTCCTCGGCGGTGAGTTTTTCCGGCGGCGGCACGTCCGGCATCTTGTCCTGATGGTTGAAGTGCCTTCCTCCTCGGCGTGGAACGACACCATGATCGAGAAGATGGCGTTGCCGTGCTGGATCGCGGTGACGCGGCGGGTCGAATAGCTCTTGCCGTCGCGCAGGCGCTCGACCTGGTAGATGATCGGGATCTGCGGATCGCCGGGCAGGATGAAATAGCAATGCAGCGAATGCGGCAGGCGGCCCTCGACGGTGCGGCATGCCGCCACCATCGCCTGACCGATCACCTGGCCGCCGAACACCCGCTGCCAGCTCGTCTTCGGGCTGTTGCCGCGGAACATGTTCACCTCGATCGGCTCGAGATCGAGGATGGAAATCAGGTCAATCAGGCCGTTGGACATGACAATGCTTTCGATTTTGGCGGCAACAATAGTCGTCATTCCGGGGCGTGAGCGAAGCGAACGAGCCCGGAATCCATAACCACGATAATGAGTATGGATTCCGGGCCTGCGCCAGGCGGGCGCATCCCGGAATGACGGGTTGAGGGTTAACAGCCCTTGTTTCTTGGCCCTGTTTCGCCCAGCTATTATCAGGTAGCAAGCATAGTCTGAGGGCGTTACGCGCGTAAGGGAACAGCATGCCGGCACAGCGAAGCATTGTGATCTGCGGCGGCGCGTTTGCCGGGCTGGCGCTGGCGCTGGCGCTGCGTCAGGGCCTCGGTCGCCGATATTCCGGTGATCGTGGCCGATCCGGCGCTGGCGACGCGGCCGAGCCGCGATCCGCGCGCCACCGCCATCGTCGCCGCCTGCCGACGGTTGTTCGAGGCGATCGGCGTCTGGGACCAGGTCGCAGCCAATGCGCAGCCGATCACTCGACATGGTCGTTACCGATTCCAAGCTGGAGGACGCCACGCGCCCGGTGTTCCTGACCTTTGCCGGCCATGTCGAGCCCGGCGAACCCTTTGCCCACATGGTCGAGAACCGTCATCTGATCGATGCGCTGGTGGTGCGCGCCGAGGCGGAGGGAATTGAACTTCGCGCCACGCCGGTCACGACGTTCGATTCGCGCGCCGATGGCGTCGACGTGACGCTGGCCGACGGCACCGTGATCGAGGCGAGCCTGCTGGTCGCCGCCGACGGCGCGCGCTCAAAACTGCGCGAGCGCGCAGGCATCGCGACCCATGGCTGGGATTACGATCAATCCGGCATCGTCGTCACCGTCGGCCATGAGCGCGATCATCACGGCCGCGCCGAAGAACATTTTCTGCCCGCAGGGCCGTTCGCGATCCTGCCGCTGACCGGAAAGCGCTCGTCGCTGGTGTGGACCGAGAACCGCAAGCGAAGCTGCGCGCATCATCGCCCTCAGCGACGACGAATTTCACGGCGAGCTCGAACAGCGCTTTGGCCTGCATCTCGGCGAGATCAAGGCGCTCGACAAACCGCGCGCGTTTCCGCTCGGCTATTTCGTCGCGCGCTCTTTCATCGCCGAACGGCTGGCGCTGGTCGGCGACGCCGCGCATGTGATTCACCCGATCGCGGGCCAGGGGCTCAACATGGGCCTGAAGGATGTCGCGGCCCTGGCTGAAGTGGTGGTCGATGCCGCGCGGCTCGGCATGGATCTCGGACAAGCCGACGTGCTCGACCGCTATCAGCGCTGGCGGCGGTTCGACACCATGGCGATGGGGCTTGCCACCAACTCGCTGAACTTTCTGTTCTCCAACGAATCGACGCTGCTGCGCACCGTGCGCGATATCGGCCTTGGACTGGTCGACCGCGCGCCGCCGCTGAAGAGCCTGTTCATCCGCCAGGCCGCGGGACTGTCCGGCGAAGTGCCGCGGCTGCTGAAGGGCGAGGCGTTGTAGCGCCGCGGTGTTCGCGAACCGTCATTGCGAGGAGCGTTAGCGACGAAGCAATCCATCCATCCGTTATGCCGCGCTATGGATTGCTTCGCTTCGCTCGCAATGACGAGGAGAATTCCGCGGTCTTCCTAATCGATCTTCCTCGCCTCTTCCGGCAGCATGATCGGGATGCCGTCGCGGATCGGGTAGGCGAGTTTGGCCGAGCGCGAGATCAGTTCCTGCCTCGCCGCGTCGAATTCCAGCGGGCCCTTGGTGATCGGGCAGACCAGGATCTCCAGCAGCTTTGGGTCGACGGTCCTTCGAGGCGTTCGGGCGAGGAATTCATGCGCAGTCTCCGGCTTGGCCGCGGTCGCTGTAGCATACATGGCCGCAAGGCGTAACCGCGCTCAGGCAGAGGCCATCCGCAGCATTTCGTCGAGCACGGCCTGTTGTCTCGCCTTCGGCAACGGCCGGTCCGAGAGCGCAAAGCCGAGAAACGCCCAATAGAGGATTTGCGCCCGGGCGCGGGCGATTTCGGCCGGCAGCCCCGATTGCCGCAACAGGCTTTCGACATAGCCGAGGCGGCGCTGGTCGATCGCCTGCACCGCGGCGCGCGCGCCGGGATCGACGCTGGCCCAGGTGCGGACCGCGTTCTCCAGCGCCAGCCGCTCGCCGAACACCCGGCGCAGCAGTAAGCGTCAGCGGGTTTTCATGTTTCGAGGCCGCCTCGACATTGGCGATGATCGCTTCGGCGGCAACCTCGCGCCAATGCCGCAGGATCGCGGCATGGAACGCGCCGATGTCGGCAAAGTGCCAGTAGAAACTGCCGCGCGACACCCCCATCGCCTTCGCCAGCGGCTCGGCCTTGAGCGCCGTAAAACCGCTGCGGGCGAGCGTTTTCAGGCCCTGATCGAGCCAGTCCCTGGCGGAGAGTTGATCGGTCTTCATGGGTTCCCTGCGACAAGGTACCATACACAAGTGTATTGACAGACGCCAGCCGCTGCGGCATTACCATACAGTACTGTATGGAGGCATTTCGATGCGCGATCTGATCCTGCAATGCGCCGGCGTTGCCGGAATCGTCGTTGCGCTCATTCACGGCGCGCTTGGCGAAACCAAAGTGTTCGCCAAGGCGACGATCGAGCCGGAGCGCTTGAAAACCCTGATCCGGCTGGTCTGGCAGGCCGGCACGGTGGCCTGGATCGGCGGCGGGGTGCTGCTGATCGCGGCGCCCTCGATGGGATCGGAGAGCGCGCGGCACTGGATCGTCGTCATCATCATCGCGGTCTACGCCTTCGCCGCCGCCGCCAATGCCTGGTGGTCGCGTGGCCGCGGCTTTGGCTGGAAGGCGCTCGGCGCGGTGGTCGTGCTCGCGGCGGCGGGCTACTAGCCGCTGGTCACCAAACGGTCGACGCATGGCGAGAGCCCGGGTCGACGTAACCAAGCCGTCGCTTCATCCCTTCTTGCTCTTGCGGGCTTTCGCCGGCGCCTTCTTCACTTTGCTCTGATTGTAATCGATCGCGGCTCGGACGAGATTTTTCAGCGCACGCTCATTGATCTTGTCGCCCTCGAGAAAATCGATCGCGCGCCTCGCATTGCCTTCGAGGCCCGCGTTGAAGAGCTTGTCGGGATCGGCGATCATCGCCCCGTACATAAAAGTAAGCTTTACCTTGCCCTTGTGGGCGTTGCCGACCGCGATGATGCCGTCGCGAGACCACACCGGGCTTCCCATCCACTTCCATTCCTCCGATATCTCCCGGTCAGCGCCAAGGATGCTCTTGCGGATGTTGGCCAGCGTCTTGCCGCGCCAATCCTCGAGTTTTGCGATCAGCTGGTCGATTTTTTCCGATGGAATCATTGGATCCTTCTAACGTCCGGGGAGGCTCATATCATTTCTCTACGGGAATGATCGTGCGTCGCCCGAACCACATGCGGCGGAACAGGGCGTCTTTCAGCACGAACTGATGATAGAACGCGGCCACCACATGGGCCGCGATCAGAACGGCCAGCAACGCTGCGAGAGCCGCATGGACCCGGAATGTGGGCAGCACGGCGAACGAACTGGGCAGTTCGCCATGGGGTGCGAACGCGTCGCTGATGAACCACCCGGTGGTCCATCCACTGGCGATCATCAAAAACACGATCAGATACAGGTTGCCGTGCGCAATCGAGGCGAGCCGGTCGAGCAACGGCGAACCGGCCGTCGCCGGTGCCGGACGAGCGCTCCACCGCCGGATGAGCAGGCGCAGGATCATCAGGACGAGCACGGACATGCCGCCCGACATGTGCCACACCAGAATATCGAGTTTCTTCGGATCGGTGTTCGGCATATCCGCCAGCACGAAGAAGCCGAGACACAGCAGGCCGATGATCAGCAGCGCAATCAACCAGTGCAGCGCGACCAGCACCGGCTGGTAGCGCGAGGCAAGGGCGCGGCTCACGCGAGGCCTCCCACCACGCGTTCGAGGCTTTCGAAGAATTTCTGCCAGCCGGACTTGGCGCCCTGATAGGCCTGTCCCTGACCCGGCCCGAAGCCCGACTGTTCCATGCGCAAATGGGTGCCTGTTGGCGTTGGGGTGAGAGTCCAGGTGACGACGCTCTCGAGACCCATGGCATCCCACGTGTAGGACAGCGTCTTGTTCGGCTCGACGGCCAGGACCTGACAGTCGACGGCGCCCCAGTCTCCGCGAAAATTGAAACGGTGGTCCACCACGGGCATGAAGTCGCTCTTCATCAGCCACTCCTGGATCAAATGGGGTTGCGTGAGCGCCCGCCAGATTTTTTCCGCCGGAAAAGCGATCTCCCGTTCGACGATGACGGAGCGGGTTTTGGTCGTGGTATTGCTCATTGGTCCATCCTCTTGAGCAGGTCTTCGAGATGGTCGAACCGGTTTTGCCAGAAGCCGGCCATCTGGCTGGTCCAGTCGATCAGCGGGGCAAGCGCGCCAAGCTGCGCGCTATAATGGGTCTGCCGTCCTTCATGGCGGTCGCGCACCAGTCCGGCCTGTCGCAAAACCCCGAGATGTTTTGAGACCGCCGGTTGCGAGACCCCGGACTGGGCTGTCAGGGCCCCCACGGTCTGCTCCCCTTCGCGGCACAGCCGCTCGAAGAGAGCCCGCCGGGTCGGATCGGCCAGCGTTCTGAAAAGCATATTTTGGGCGTTCGGCATTTTGAATCGATAACCCCTCGGCTATGGATAAACGTATAACTGCCGGGATATGTGTGAGTCAAGCCGGAAGCCCGAAAGGCATACGGCGAACGATGCCGGCGCTCTCACGGTTCCCCCGAGCGCCATCGCTCTGGAACGCAAAGCATGCCCTGTTGGTTATGTATGACAGTCGTCGCGACGCGGCACGGCCAAAAACCCTATTGCAGCCCGGTGTCGCCGCTGGTGCGCTTCTTGGCGAGATCCATCTCGGTCACCGCGATCAGGATTTCGGCGCGGGTCTTCAGGTCGGGCGCTTCCAGCATCGCCTGTTTTTCCGCGGGGCCATAGGGCGACATCATCGCCAGCGCGTTGACCAGCGCCTCGTTCGGCGCACTCTCGATGCCTTCCCAATCGACCTTCAGATTGTTGGCTTTCAGAAAATCCGTCAGCACCGCGAGCAGGGCCTGGCGGTCGACTGCCTCCTCGCCTTTGCGCGCGACGAAATCGTCGGCGAAGGAAAAGAAATCGACCTTGCATTGCCGGTACGCCGTCAGCACGCTCAATTCCTCGATCACCTTGAAGCGTACGATGCCGGTGAGTTCGAGGATGTAGCGGCCGTCGCCGGATTCGGCGAGTTGGGTGATGCGGCCAACGCAGCCGACGCGGAACAGCTCCGGCCGGGCCTCGTCGCGGCTATGGGATACGTCGGGCTGGATCATCCCGATCAGCCGGTGGCCGTCGCGCAGCGCGTCGTCGACCATCGCCAGGTAGCGCGGCTCAAAAATATTGAGCGGCATCTGGCCGCGCGGCAACAACAGCGCGCCGGGCAACGGAAATACCGGGATGATTTCGGGAAGCTCGCCGGGTCCGCGGTATTCGGCATTGATCGGCATTTGCGGCCCCGCACTAGACTCTTGTTTCGACGCGTTTCTCACCGCAGATACGTCTACGCAATCTGCAGAACCTTGATTGCTATGCGAACTGGTAATCCACCCCGGATCAAGTCTAGGGCAGGCTTTCGCTCGGAAACGCTCTGGCGCCTGCGCCGTCTAAGAAAACAGGATCGTTGACAGCCGCTTGCGTCCGTCCACGGTCGCTTCGTCGGCGCCGCCCCACGCCTCGAAGAACTGTACCAGCTGTTTTCGCGCGCCATCCTCGTTCCATTTGCGATCGCGTTTGACGATCTCGAGCAACTGGTTGGTTGCCTCGGCGCGGTTGCCCTGGGCATTGAGCGCGGTCGCCAGATCGAACCTCGCCTGATGATCGAGCGGGTTTGCGGCGACTTTCTGTTCCAGCTCGGTCACCGGACCGACCGCCTGGGCCTGCTCGGCAAGTTCGATCGAGGCCTGCACCGCCTTGACGGCGGCGTCGTTGCGCTTGGATTCCGGCACCATTGCGATGGTCTGCCTGGCCTGCTCGATCGCGCCCGTCGACACGTAGCATTTCGCAAGCCCTGCCATTGCCGGGATGTTGGTGGCGTCGAAGGCGAGCACTTCGGCGTAGATCTGCGCCGCGGCAGCGGGATCGCCCTCCGCCAGCACCGTCTCCGCTTCCCGCAGAACTTCGGCGATGTTCGGTTCGCCCGGCGCCGCGACGCCCTTGGTCAGCTTGTCGATGAAGGCGTTGACCTGGCTCTCCGGCACCGCGCCCATGAAACCATCGGCGGGCTGGCCGTTGACGAAGGCGATCACGGCCGGGATCGACTGGATTCCCATCTGGCCCGGGATCGCCGGATGCTCGTCGATATTCATCTTGACCAGCTTGACCTTGCCCTTGGCCGCGCGCACCGCCTTTTCGAGCGTCGGTGTCAACTGACGGCAGGGACCGCACCAGGGCGCCCAGAAGTCGATCAGCACCGGCTGGCGCTTCGACTCCTCGATGACGTCCTTGACGAAGGTCTGGGTGGTCGTCTCCTTGATCAGATCGGGTGCTGCCTGCGGCACCGCGGCGCCGCCCTGCTCAACTATGGTCACGGTGTCCTCGCCCTGATGTCTCGAAAAATCGGGCCTCTTCTAGCATGGCCCGGCGGGAAGTTCTCACCCGGTAGATGGCGGTTTGAGCGCAAATTTCAATCGGATTGCCGGTGATTGACGAGCCCTGTTCCGTCGGAGATCGGGTGGGTTTCGGCAACCCGGCGTCCCATCATGGCCGGCAACGCAGCCGATGAGGGGATTTGAGATGGCAAAAGCCTATTACAGCACGGTGTTCGAACATCCCGCCCCCGAGCTCTGGAAAATTGTCCGCGATTTCAACAATTATCCGGTCTGGGTCGGCGGCGCAGGCGAGAGCGAGATCGAGGACGGCAAATCCGGCGATACCGTGGGCGCGGTCAGGAATGTACTCTATCAGCAGCGCCGCATCCGCCAGCGGCTATTGGCGCAGTCCGACGTCGAGCGGTCCCAGACCTACGAATTCGCAGGCGAGCCGACGCTGCCGCTGACCGGCTATCAGGCGACCTTGAGGATTACGCCGATTGTCGATGGCGATCGGGCCTTCGTCGAGTGGTGGGCGACCTTCGATTGCGATGCCGGCCAGCGCGACCAATTGACCGGGACCCTGGCGGGTTCGTTCGAAAAATGGCTCGAATCGCTGCGCGATACGCTGGCGGCATGACCGGGGTTCCCCCGGCGGGACGCTGAAAGCGGAATATTCGGCCGATTGGGCGTGGTTTCGGGCCGATTCGCCCCTATTTGTTAAGAAACCCGCACTATTTGGACGGGTTCGGACCGTGCGTGAACTGTTGCATTCACGGGCCGCATTTGGCATAGCTCTGCCGTTGCCGGCGAGCGATCGCCGCCATCTCTGATGCGGGTGTAGCTCAGTGGTAGAGCACGACCTTGCCAAGGTCGGGGTCGAGGGTTCGAGCCCCTTCGCCCGCTCCAGATTTTCTTCCAGGTCTTCTTGGGAATTGGCAGAGTTTGACGAAGACCCGCTGACAAGCGGGCTTTTCGTTTTTTGGGTGTGCGTGACGCCGCCCAGCAGTCAAGCAAGCTGCGCGATCTCACCTTCCGGATCGAGATGCCTAGGCCGCCAGCCGAGTTCGGCGGCGATTGTGTCGGTGGAAATGATCCGGCGATTTTGCTCGCGCGTACCAAATCGTTTGGCGAAGACGCGCGCGATGCGGCCGATCGGAAAACCCTCGATCGCCGCGCCCATGTAACTCGATCCCGCCGGCGCACGCTCGAGCGCCAGCGCATAGGACCGACAAGATCCTCGCAATGCACGAGCGGCCATCGCACGGCTTCGCCGTGCACCACGCCCAACGCATCGCGCGACCAGTTCGCGCACCACCGCCGAGCCGATCGAACCCGTCCCACCGAGAACGAAAATGCGCAACGGTCAGCTCCTGTGTGGCAGCCCGCCCACTTGGGCCAAGCACGCGATCGTAGCAGGCGTTAGCTCCGAGCGAATATTGCGGTGCAGCGCAGCCCGCTACAACCTGCCGCCGCAAAATCGTCTCAAAGCCGACGCGGTCAAAGAAATTTTTTCTCTATTTGTTTTGACCGGACAGGGCCGCGCAGGGCGCGCTTCTCTCCCGCTTGGGATGTGCTACCATTTTACGGTCTGATCCACTTCACCCAGACCACCAATCGTCTTCCGGGGCGTTCAATCAATAACAAGCGCAGCTTTTTGGCTGCTTAGGGAGTGACGCGATGAAATCGGCATTCAATCGATCTATTCTTGCGCTCGCGGCGATCGCGCTGCTCGCGGGGGCCAACCAGGCCAACGCACAGCAAAAACCGCTGAAGAAATACGAGTCCGGCACCAAGGAATTCTGGACCCATCCGCCGGACGACTGGTTCCTCGGCGATGAGACCGAGGCCCAGAAGGGCCTGGCGCCGCCGTCCGGGCCGCCGACCGGCTCCTCCGACGCCGAACTCGCGACACTGATGAAGAAGATCAAGCTGCCGCCGGGCTTCAAGATCGAGGTCTATGCCTCCAACGTGCTGGCGGCGCGGCAGATGGCCTGGGGCGACAAGGGCACGCTGTTCGTCGGCTCGTTCGGCCTCGGCAACGTCTACGCGATCACCGACAATGGCGGCAAGAAAGAGGTCAAGACCATCCTCAAGGGCCTCAACATGCCGACCGGCCTCGCCTATCGCGACGGCGCGCTCTACGTCATCGCGGTCGACAAGCTGATCCGGTACGACAACGCCGAAGCCAATCTCGACAAGCTCGGCGACGGCAAGGTGGTGTATGACGACATGCCGTCCTACGCCGCGCATGGCTGGAAATATCTGGCCGCGGACAGCGAAGGCCGGTTCTACATCCCGTTCGGACCTCCCTTCAACGTCGGCATTCCCCCGACCAGCGTGTCGCAGATCCGCCGCGTCGATCCCAAGACCGGCAATGCCGAAATCTATGCGCTCGGCGTCCGCAACAGCGTCGGCGGCGACGTCGATCCGCGCTCGGGCAAATACTGGTTCACCGAAAACGCCCGCGATTGGGTCAGCGACGATCTGCCTTCAGACAAGTTGAACATGATCTCGAAGATCGGCGAGCATTTCGGCTATCCCTATTGCCATCAGGGCGATCTGCCGGATCCGAAGTTCGCGATGGGTCACAAGTGCTCGGAGTTCAGCCCGCCGGTGCTCAATCTCGGTGCGCATGTGGCTCCGCTCGGCATGAAGTTCTATACCGGCAACCAATTCCCGGCCGAGTACAAGAACAACATCCTGATCGCCGAACATGGCTCATGGAACCGGCATAAGTACCAGGGCGCGCGGATCGTGCGCGTGATGGTCGGCCCGGACGGCAAAAATGCCAAACAGGAAGTGTTTGCCTCCGGCTGGCTCGAAGGCGACCAGGGCTATCTCGGCCGCCCCGACGACATCATCCTCGACAAGGACGGCTCGATCCTCGTCGCCGACGACTGGGCAGGTGCGATCTACCGCATTAGCTACAAGAAGTAAGGGCTTTGCGATCAGAGGCTGCGGTTGCTCGGGAACGAGTGACCGCAGCCTCTGTTGTTTTTAGCGACCGTCATTGCCCGGGCTTGACCCACGGCTGTCCGGTTTAAATTTGGTGGACAAGGCGCATGGCATTGATTCTTCTGTGTTCCAAGCGTTTGGCGACGTTTTGGGACACGGAGAAGGATCAAGCCATGCAGACCACAATAGTGTATTCCACAGCGTTTTGAAGCAGGTTCCGTGGCGCCGCTTCGATCAGCTTGTGGATGAGCACGGGGCCGACAAGCATGTTCGCACCCTGACGACAAAGAGCCAATTCATCGCGCTGATGTACGCACAATTGTCGGGGGCGCAGAGCCTGCGTGAGATCGAGGCCGGTCTGCAGAGCCACGCCACCAGGCTCTACCATTTGGGCAGCGATGAGGTGTCGCGCTCGACGCTTGCGGATGCCAATGCACAGCGGCCCTGGCAGGTGTTCAGCGGTCTGTTCGCTCATTTGGTCGGGCAGCTCACGCGTGGGCTCAAGCGCAAGACCGGCGAAGCGGTGCACCTGATCGATTCGAGCAGCCTTCGTCTGAGCGCGCTGAGCAAAGACTGGGCGAGGTTCTCGGCAGGCGTCTGCGGCGCCAAGATGCACATCGTCTACGACCCCGACGCCGTTTGCCCGATCTATGCCGCCGTCACGCCGGCCAACATCAATGACATCACTGCCGCCAAGGTCATGCCGATCGAGGCCGGGGCCACCTACGTGTTCGACCTCGGCTATTATGACTACTGCTGGTGGGCCAAACTCCACGCCGCGGACTGCCGGATCGTGACCCGGCTCAAGAGCAACACCAAGCTCCGCGTGGTCCACAAGAATGCAGTCGCGGCAGGCTCAAATATTCTTTCCGACCGCATCGGCCATCTGCCGCAACGTATGGCACGCAACCGTCAAAACCCGTTCCAGGATCCCGTCCGCGAGATCCGCGTGCGCATCGACACCGGAAAGATCCTGCGCATCCTCACCAATGACCTCGATCTACCGGCAACCGACGTCGCCGATCTCTATAAACGTCGTTGGCAGATTGAGCTGTTCTTTCGTTGGGTCAAGCAGACACTCAAAATCAAGCAGTTCGTTGGACGCTCCGAAAATGCCGTGCGCATTCAGATCGCAGTAGCCCTGATCGCCTTCCTATTGCTGCGCCTGGCACACACCGCCCAGCGAGCTGTTCAAGGCCTGCTCACCTTCACCCGCCTGGTGCGCGCAAACCTCATGCACAGACGACCGATCAACCGGCTGCTCCTTCCGCCACTTCCGATCATCAAAGATCAGCGACAGTTGAGCCTCAGCCTATGCTAAATTTAAACCGGACAGCCGTGGGCTTGTCCCGGCATGACGATGGAGAGGAATGGAAATGCGGATAGCATTGGTTGGGGCGTTACTGGTCGGCTTCGCCTGCACTTCGTTGGCCCACGCCGCCGATGTCGCCGCCGGCAAGGAAAAGGCCGAGCTGTGCGCCGGCTGTCACGGCGACAACGGCATTTCGCAAATGGACAATATTCCCTCGCTGGCCGGCCAGCAGGATCAGTTCATCCAGTGGCAGTTGGTGTATTTTCGTGCCGGCAGCCGCAAGAACGAGCAGATGCAGCCGGTCGTCGAGCAGATCAACAACGAGGATATCCGCAATCTCGGCGCTTACTTTTCATCGCTGACGCCGCCGAACGGCCCGAAGGACGACAATCCCGATCTGTCCGAGAAGGGCAAGCAGGCCGCCGCGGGACGCCGCTGCGCCTCATGCCACACCGACAGCTATGCCGGGACCAAAGCCGTCGCGCGCATCGCCGGCCAGCGCGAGGAATATCTGTTGAAAGCGCTGCATGACTACAAATCGGGCGTGCGATCCGGCGGCGGCCAGGCCGCGATGGCCGATGTCGCCTATCCGCTGAGCGAAGAAGAGATCGAGGCGCTGGCGCATTATCTGGCGCATCTCTAGCCATTGTCGTCCCGGCCTTCGCCGGGACGACATCGAATAACTACCCCCGCTGCTTCTCATATGCCTTGAGATGCGTGTAGGCGATGCGCAGTTTTGGCACCGGGATTTTGGCGGCGTCGGCGCGGGCGACGAGATCGCCGATCACGTGATCGGCCTCGACCGGCAAGCCCGCCTTGACGTCGCGGAACATCGACGCCGTCATCGGCGAACCTTCCGCAGTCAACAGGCCGCGGGTGCGCTGGAAGAACGGTCCGCCCGGCGCAAAACCTTCGGCGGCGGAAATCGCGCTGCACTCATCAAGCATGCCGAGCAGAAAATCCTTGCCGCCGGTCGCCGCCAGGATATTGCCGACCGAGGTGCGCATCAGGCAGGTCGACGCCGCCAGCGAGGCGAGGAATACCCATTTCTCCCACATGTCCTGCATGACGTGTTCGCTCGCCGCAGCACCAGTAATGCTGGAAAAAACCTCCGCAATGGCGCGAACCCGATCCGACATGCCGCCGCCGCGCTCGCCGAAATTGAGCGACTGCATCGGCGCCAGCTGAACCACCTCGCGCGCCTCGTTGAGCGTCGCGGCAATGGCGCAGAGGCCGCCGAGCACGCACTCCTTGCCGAATTTGCCGTCGAGCACGTTGAGATGCAGCATGCCGTTGAGCAGCGGGATGATCGAAGTCTGCGAACCGACGGCGGGAGCGAACGACTTGATGGCATCGTCGAGGTCGAACGCCTTGCAGCTCAGCAGCACGACATCGAATTTTTCGGCAAGCTTGTCGGCCTGCACCGTCGGTGGATTTTTCAACGTCACGTCGCCATTGGGACTCTTGATCGCGAGGCCCGCACCGGCGAGCTCGGCGGCGCGCTTTGGCCGGACCAGAAACGTCACGTCACGCCCGGCCTGCAGCAACCTGCCGCCAAAATATCCGCCGATGGCGCCGGCGCCGACCACGAGAATGCGCATTGTCTGGTTTCCTTTTGTTGTTCTTTAAGCGGGTGAATGGTGAGTGGCGAATGGCGAATAGAGAAGGGCCATATTCGCTACCCCGCCATTCGCTGTTCGCTATTCGCCCCTTTACCACTTCTCCCCGAACGGCCGAATCTCGAGTTCAAACGTCCAGGCGCTGCGCGGCTGTTGGTACAATTGCCAGTAGGATGCCGCAACCGATGCCGGCGGCATCAGCAGGTCCGGATTGTCGAGCGCTTCCTTGCCCCAGAGTTTTTCGCGGCGTTCGCGCACCCAGGCGGTGTCGACGCCGGAATCGATGATCAGGTGCGCGACATGGATGTTCCTGGGTCCAAGCTCGCGGGCCATCGATTGCGCCACGGCGCGCAGCCCGAATTTCGCGCTGGCGAACGCCGCAAAGCCGCTGCCGCCGCGCAACGACGCGGTGGCGCCGGTGAAGAAGATATGGCCCTGGCCGTGCGGCAGCATCAGCCGCGCCGATTCGCGCCCCGCCGGAAAACCGGCCCAGCAGGCCATTTCCCAGACTTTTCGGAACACGCGGTCGGTGGTTTCCAGGATCGGGAAATTGACGTTGGCGCCGACATTGAAGATGCAGACTTCCAGCGGCGCGTGCGCATCGGCGTCGTTGAGGAAGGCGGTGATCTCGTCCTCCTTCCGGGCATCGAGCGCGCGCGCCACGATCGATCCGCCGGCGGCCTCGATCTCCTTGACCAGCGGCTCCAGCTTGGCGCCGTCGCGCCGGCCGGCGAACACGGTAAATCCTTCGGCGGCGAATTTCCTGGCGATCTCGGCGCCGATGTAGTCGCCGGCGCCGATCACCGCGCAGGTTGCGTTCCGCTTTTGCATTTGATGCTCCATGCTTCGTCATTGCGAGGAGCAAAGCGACGGGGCTGTAAGTATTTCGCCTGTGGCGGCGAACTGCAATGGGATTGGACGGGATGTGCGGCTCGTGCGGCATGTGATGGGAGGTGGATCAGGCCGTCTTCAGCGCGCGGCGGCAGCTAATGGCCCACATAAGGTTGTGGGTCACGGCATGAAGCCAACATGCGATGCGGACTTTGGCCAAGCCACGCAGGGGCATGCGCTCAAAGCCGCGGTTCTTCAGGCGGGCATGGGCGTGTTCGGTGTTGCTGCGCCGTTTGTAGACCGCTTGGCCTTCTTCACTGTCCATGCGGGCGCGCCACTCCCTCAGGCATTGCGGTTCGGCTGCGCGGTTGCGTTCGTATCGCGCCTTGCTTGCTGGTTTGGAGGACGTCTTGCAGGCCGGTGGCGGACTGAACACCTGCATGGAGGGGTGAGTTTGCGCAAGCGTCGCGATGTCGGCGGCGGTCATCGCGCCGGTGTCGGCCAGCAGGCGGGTCGGCAGCTTGCACAACGCTGTTGGACCTGCGCCACCACTGCCGGCGCAAGACCTCGATCATTACGCCGCTGGACCGGCTCGATCGCGACCACGAAGCCGCAGGCGCTCGCCACTTGCACGTTATAGGCGACCCGCACGGCACCGTCCGCCATCCGCATCAATGGCGCGTCCGGATCAGTCGTCGAGACACGCTCTTCCTTGGGTTTCTTGCCGCTCTTGCCGCCGCCGGCCAGCGGGGGATCGCCCCCCTCGTTCTGGTCTTTCTCGTCCTTCGGCGTTGCTGCAGGATGTTTCGCCAACGCTGCCGCAACACGACGGGCGCGGTCTTCGGCTGCAGAGAGGCGACGCTTCGACAGCCGCCGCTCGCCCGCCGCAGCATCGGCCTCCAATTCCTGCTTCAACTCGGCAACCCTGATCCGGGCCTTTTCTTCCAATTCCACCAGGGTTTGCCTTCGCCGCATCGACGAGCGGCTTGCCGCGGCCCTGACCTTGGTACCGTCGGTGATGACCTCGTCCAGTGTGATCAGGCCTTCCTTCATCAAAGCCGCCAGACTGCTCGTCAGAAGGCGATCGAGGAACTCGCCGCTCTCCAGACGGAACTCCGACAGCATCGTGTGGTTCACCCCGACCCCGCCGCAGATCCAGCGATAGATCGTATGATGCTCGCACAGCCGCGCCAGCGCGCGGGCCGACCCAATCCCGTCGGCTGTCGCATACAGCCAAAGCGCAAGCAGAATGCGCGGGTCGGTCGCAGGCCGACCAGGTATCTCGCCACGCGCCTTGATGCGATCGTAGAACGACTGAAGGTCCAAGCCTTCCACGAAGGACCACACCGCTCGTACCGAGTGGTCGTCAACCACCAGGCTCTCAAGATCGACCAGCTCAAAACCAGCCTGCCGACGTTCCGCTTGCCGAATACGAATGTCCATCACGTGCTCCGAATCGATCCACGCAATGAATCACGCCGCAGCACCAAAAAAATGACGGGCCCGACGAAGCAATCCATGCTTTCTTTTTGTGGTGAGATGGATTGCTTCGCTTCGCTCGCAATGACGGCGGTGATTATTTCTGCGAAACCAGTTCCTCGACTTCGCGCAGCTGTTCCTTGCCGAAGAACATTTCCTTGCCGACGAAGAACGTCGGCGAGCCGAAGGCGCCGCGCTCGACGGCGACCTGCGTGTTCTCGATCAGTTTTGCCTTCACGTCGGGATCCTGCGAGCGGGCCAGCAGCTTTGCGGCGTCGAGGCCGGACGACGCCAGCGCTTTCGCCGCCACTTCCGGGTCGTCCATTTTCTTCGGCTCGACCCACATGTGATGAAACGCAGCGTCGATATATTTTTCGTAGACGCCTTCGAGCTGGGCGGCGACCGCGGCGCGCATCAGGTTCAGCGTGTTGACCGGGAAGAAGGGATTCATGACGTAGGGCTTGACGTTGAAGCGCTTGACGAAGCGTTCGGTCTCCAGCGCGTGAAACTCGCGCTTGTTCTTGATGCCGGCCAGCGTCTCGGCCGGCGACTTGTTGTTGGTGGCTTTGAAGATACCGCCGAGCAGGATCGGGACATATTCGAATTTCGTGCCGGTGCGCGCTTCGATCGCCGGGATCGCCTCATGGCTGAGGAAGGCGTTGGGGCTGCCGAAATCGAACAAAAATTGCGGTTTGGTGCTCAAGGCGGTCTCCCGGATGTCTTTGCTTTATTGTGGCGCAACGGGTGCGGCGCGTCCACAGTATTATGATGCCCGTAATACTGTGAACGCAGGTGGTTTCACCGATGGGCTGCGCGGCGGCGAGAAGCTATGTCGGTTCCGCGCGATCGCTGAAGGCGAGTTTGACGATGTGGTCGCGGATATCGCCGGGCCAGCCGGCAATCAGCCCGGTAAACCGTCGCCGGTCATCTGCAAACAACGCCCGCGAGGCTTCCTCGAAGCCCACGAGATTGCCGGCCATCGCGGACATGAAATGATAGGCCGCGTCCCGTGCGGCGCGGGCGCGATCGAGGTCGCCGCTGGCGCGCCGCGCTTGCTCAACGAGTTTTCGCAACGCCACCGATGCCCCGCCGGGCTGCGAGCCGAGCCATTCCCAGTGCCGCGGCAACAGCGTTACCTCGCGGGCGACGACGCCGAGTTTGGGCCGCCCGCGCCCGCGCGGCTCAGCTGCGGCCGCTGGATCGCCGGCTGGGTCCGGATCCGCGTGAGGTTGCGGCAGGCGCGCGACGATGTCGCGTTCGCTGCCGCGGAGGTCGAGATCGATCGGTCGGCCGGTTGCGTCATCAAAGATCGCGACCGGTTGGGCGGCGCCCTTTCCGGACGCCTTCATGACCGTGAGGGCGACTTCGGCGAGCGGACCGGTGACCAGGCGTTGCTCGCCGGTGAAGGCGGTAAACTGGGGGCGGGGCCTCTCGATCATCGGGTGAACCTCAATTTTGTCTGGTCTAAATTTACCCGGATAAATTTATAAGTCAATATCACCCGGGTAAATATATGGGTCCCGCCGGGGCGTCTCGACTTTCCCGCCCCCGGCTGGCACCAAGCCCCCGCGCAACGCGCTGATAATCGGGGGGGGGGGGACATCGATGCTGACGGTTCATCATCTCAACAATTCGCGCTCGCAGCGTGTGCTGTGGCTGCTCGAAGAACTCGGCGTTCCCTACGAAGTCGTCCGCTATCAACGCCAGCCCGACATGCGGGCGCCGAAAGAGCTGCGCGACATTCATCCGCTCGGCAAATCGCCCGTCATCACCGACAACGGCAACACCATCGCCGAGTTGGGCGCGATCGCCGAATACATCATCGGCACCTACGGCAATGGCCGCCTGATCCCGCCGCCGAATACGCCGGAGCGGCTGCGCTACACCTATTGGCTGCATTACGCGGAAGGCTCGGCGATGCCGCCGCTGCTGCTGAAACTGCTATTCACGCTGATGCCGAAGCGCGCCCCGGCGCTGCTGCGGCCGCTGGTTCGCAAGGTTTCCAATCAGGCGCTGACGACTTTGGTCAATCCGCAGCTCAAACAGCACATGGCGTATTGGGAAAGCGAGCTCGGCAAGACCGAATGGTTCGCCGGCGCCGAATTCTCCGGCGCCGACATCCAGATGAGTTTCCCGCTGGAGGCCGCCGCCGCGCGTGGCGGTCTCGAGGTCGGCCATCCCAAGGCGATGGCGTTCCTCGACCGGATTCATGCCCGGCCGGCCTATGCGCGGGCGCTGGAAAAGGGCGGGCCGTACACGGTCGGGCGGTAACCATCTTCCCTAGCTCGTCATTGCGAGGTGCGAAGCGACGAAGCAATCCATTCTTTCTTTGCGCGGCAAGATGGATTGCTTCGCTTCGCTCGCAATGACGGATTCACCGTTGCACCGCCGCGATGACTTCCTTCACCAATCGCGCAAGCCCGCCCATGTCGCCGGTGGGATCGACGCTGTCGCCGAGCCGCACCACGACCAGATGCTGCGAGGGTATGATCACGATGCGCTGGCCGAGATCGCCTGACGCAAAGAACGCGTCGCGCGGAATGCCCGCGCGCACGCGGCCTTTGGCACTCGGATGCTCGCTGCGGTTGGTCCAGAAGCCGGCGCCATAATCGGTGTCGAGCGTGGCGGCGGCGGAAAAATCCACCCAGTCCTCATGCAGGATGCGTTTTCCGCCGACCACGCCGTTACCCAGATAGAGCAGTCCAAATTTCGCCCAATCCCTGGCGCTCGCCAGCATGTAGGTCGATCCCTGCAGCGTGCCCGAGCCATCGAATTCGAGCGTGACGTTGCGCATGCCGAGCGGATTGAACAATTCGCGCCACGCAAATGTCAGCGTCCGTTCAGGCCTGCCAACGGCGTCGCGGATCGCGCGCGCCAGAATCTGCGTGGTGGCGCTGCTGTAATGCCATCGTGTGCCGGGCGGCGCGATCGCTGCGGCGCCGACGGCAAAGCCGGCCATGTCGTCGCGGAGAAAGATCATCTGGCTGGACGGATCGAAGCCCGAGTTGGTTTCATCCAGCGCCAACCCGGTGGTCATGCGCAGCAAATGCTCGCCCTCGATCTCGCGGCGCGGATCGGATGCGCCGCGCCATTCCGGAACCGGCGCCGGCAGCGAAGGGCTGGTGAGGCCCTGCTGCGTCATGATGCCGATCAGCGCTGAGATCACCGACTTGGTCATGGAAAAACCCAGGAGCGGCGTGTCGACGCCGATACCGGCGGCGTAACGCTCCGCAATCACCTTGCCGTCGTGCACCACGACCACCGCCTTTGTTCGGCGGAACGGCGGTTCGGCCGGCTCCTCGAAGCCATGATCGAGCGCGGCCTTCAGTGCGGGGTCAAACGGCTGCACGACATCCGGGCCGGCGATCTCCGCCAGCAGCGGCGGCGATTTTGGGACCTTGAGCGCATCGATATCGCTCTTCAGGATGTAGGGCTCGGAGCCGTGCAGCAGCACGCATCCCAGTCCGTCATGAAAGACGGCGTGGCTGGCCAACAGCCCGGCCACCGACGCATCGACGGTTCTGGCGGCGCGATCAACCTGAAATCGCAGCAAATGCCGTAAGCGGCGAAGGCCGTCGCGCGCAATTGTCTCCGTAAAGACGGTTTGCGGGTCGAGGCCGGAGACAAAGGTCTTGGAGCAGACGTTATGCGCGACGACGCCGGTGGCGACGCGGATGGCGCGATCGGGACGGAAGATGATGCCGGCTGCCAGCGGCACCGCAAGCATCAGCCCGACGCCGATCCATTTTCGCCAGCCCACACGCCCCTCCCGCCGCCGGATAATGTGGTGATTTCCTCCACCTCTCCCCATTGAAGTCGGATATATCCGACTTCAACAAATTAAAGTGTCCAACTCGGGTAAACCCGAGTTGGATGGAGAGGGGGCGCACTGACGTTGCATCGGTCACCTAAGCATCCGCGTGCAGCACCCTTCCGCGAGTTTCCGGCAGCGCAAAGGCGGCGAGGAAGAACACGCCGTAGGCGGCGACGGCAAAGATCGCGATGGCGTCGGCCAGTGTCGTCGAGGTCGAGAGCCAGCCGACCAGGAATGGAAACAGCGCGCCGATGCCGCGGCCGAAATTGTAGCAAAAGCCCTGGCCCGATCCGCGCAGCCTGGTCGGATAGAGTTCGGTGAGGAAGGCGCCGACGCCGGAGAAATAACCCGACGCGAAGAAGCCGAGCGGAAAACCCAGCACCCACAGCAACTCATTGCTCAGCGGCAGCTGGGTATAGAGCAGCACCACTGCGATGGCGCCGAGCGAGAAGGTCAGGAACAGATTGCGCCGCCCGATGCGGTCGGCAAGCCAGGCGCCGACGAGGTAGCCGATGAACGAGCCGATGATCAGCGCCGAGAGATAGCCGGTCGAACTGACGATCGAGAGGTTTCGTTCGGTGGTGAGAAACCGCGGCACCCAGAAGGTGATGGCGTAATAGCCGCCCTGACAACCCGTTGCCATCAGCGACGCCAGTATCGTGGTCTTCAGGATCGGGCCGTTGAAAATCTCCCACAGTGCCGGATGGTCGCCTTCGGCGGTTTGCTTGATGCGGGTGGCGGCGGCAATCTCGGGCTCGGTAACGTAGCGCCGGAGATAAAACACCATCAGCGCCGGCAGCGCGCCGATCACGAACATCCAGCGCCATGCGCTCTCGGCCGGCAGATACGAGAACAGCACCGCCTGCGCCAGCACCGCAAGGCCCCAGCCGACCGCCCAGCCCGACTGCACCGACCCCACCGCGCGTCCGCGATATTGCGGCCGGATCGCTTCGCCCATCAGCACCGCACCCGCCGCCCATTCGCCGCCGAAGCCGAGGCCCAGCAGCGCCCGCGCGATCAGAAGCTGATCGAAATTCTGCACCACCGCGCAGACCAGCGAGAAGAACGAGAACCAGAGGATGGTGAACTGCAGTGTCCTCACTCGCCCGATGCGGTCGGCGAGATAGCCGCCGAGCCAACCGCCGACGGCGGAAGCCAATAGCGTCACCGTGCCGGCAAGTCCGGCGGTGCCGGGATCGACCTTCCACAGCGCGATGATGGTGCCGATCACCAGCGGATAGATCATGAAATCCATGCCGTCGAGCGCCCAGCCCGAAGCGCAGGCCCAGAACGTCCGCCGCTCCGGCAGGTTCATGTCGCGGTAAAAGGCGAGAAGGCTGGTGTCTTCGATCGGGGCGACTTCGATCGCGCCCGACGGTTCGGCTGTGGTCATCATGTTCCCCCGGAGAACTTTTAGCCGGCGTTGCGCGCACCCCCGCCGCCGGTTTGAGCGGGGCAACGCATATCTACGCCGATCCCCCCGATGGGTCTATTGCCCCGCCGCCTCCGATCCCCGGGTCCGCGGATCGGGCGCGCCGAGCAATCCGCTCGGCGTCACCGCGATCGAATTGGCCGAGGTCTGACCCAGCGGTTCGATCACCTGATGGCCTTTTGCCTTTAACTCATCCAACACGTCCCCGGTGAAGCCATGCTCGACCCGGACGACATCCGGCATCCATTGATGGTGTACGCGAGGTGCGGCTACCGCCGCTGCGACATCCATCTTGTAGTCGAGCACATCGACGACGATCTGAAGCACCGCCGAGATGATGCGGCTGCCGCCCGGCGTGCCCGTCACCAGCACCGGCTTGCCGTCCTTCAGCACGATGGTCGGCGACATCGAGGACAGCGGCCGTTTTCCCGGACCGGGCAGATTGGCCTCGAACCCGACCAGGCCGAAGGCGTTGGATGCGCCGGGTGCGGCGGTGAAATCGTCGAGCTCGTTGTTGAGTAGCACGCCGGTGCCGTCAGCGACCAAGCCGACGCCATAGGGAAAGTTCAGCGTGTAGGTGTTGCTGACCGCGTTGCCTCTGGAGTTGACGATCGAATAATGCGTGGTGTTGCTGCCTTCGTGCGGCGGCGTCGCGGCAATCATATCGGTCCATGGCGTCGCGCGGGAGGGATCGATGCTGGCGCGTTGTTTGGCCGCGTAATCCTTGGCGAGCAGGATATTCGTCGGCGCGTTGACGAAAGCGGGATCGCCGAGATAGCGCGCGCGATCGGCATAGGCGCGCTTCATCGCCTCGATCATCAGATGCAAGGAGGGCGCGGAACCCTGCTTGATGTCGCCAAGCGGAAACCCTTCGAGGATATTCAGCGATTCCAGCAGCACGGTGCCGCCGGATGACGGCAGCGGCATCGACACGATGCCAAAGCCGCGATAGCTGCCGCGTACCGGCGCGCGGATCACTGCCTCGTAGGATTTGAGATCGTCCAGCGTCATGATGCCGCCGGCGTCCCTGACCGATTTGACGAGTTTCCCGGCGACCGGCCCCTCGTAAAATCCACGCGGACCCTGCTCGGCGATCGCTGAAAGCGTCGCCGCGAGATCGCTCTGGATCAGCCGATCGCCGTCATGCAGCGGACTACCGTCGACATGGGAAAAGGTCTTGGCCGAATTCGGCCAGCGCGCCGTGCGGCGATACAGGTCCGGCAAGGTGTCGGCGGTGTCATCGGCGACGACAAAGCCGTCGCGCGCGAGATCGATCGCGGGCTTGATGATCTGCGCCAGCGTGAAACGGCCGGAGCCGTATTTGTCCAGCGCCAGCGCCAGTCCGGCAACGGTGCCGGGCACGCCGATGCCGAGTGCGGAATTGCGCGACTTGTCGGTATCGGGCTTGCCTTCGGCACCGAGGAAGATATCCGGCGTGGTCGCCGCCGGTGCGGTCTCGCGATAATCGATCGCGACATCCTCGTTGCGCTCGGCCGAGTGGATCAGCATGAAACCGCCGCCGCCGATATTTCCGGCGCGCGGATAACTCACCGCCATCGCAAAGCCGGTGGCGACCGCAGCATCGACGGCATTGCCGCCCTGCCGCAGGATGTCGGCGCCGATCTGCGCACCGAGTTTCTCCTGCGCCACCACCATGCCGAACTCGGCGGGAACGGCATGAATGGATTCCAGCAGCGCGGGCGCGTAGAAGTCGCGGCGGCGTTCCTGCGCGTCGGCAATCGGCCAGTTCGCAAACAGCAATGCGGTGACCACGATTATTTGACGCCATCGCCCTGCAAGAAACTTCATCAAAAATCCGCCGCAGTTGGAGCCGGAGTGGCGCTACGCAACGACGCAAATGTCGTCGCTGGATGCTATATGGGTTCCATCGCGACAGGCAAAACGCCTTCTCGTGACCTCAAAGGGATATTTTTTGGCATGGCGGTCACGGCTTCGGGGGCAATTCACGCGGAGATCCCGCAACAATATCCGCGCCGCGCCGCCGTCATCAGCTGGATCTTCTTCGATTGGGCCGCGCAGCCCTATTTCACGCTGATCAGCACGTTTATCTTCGCGCCTTACTTCGCCAGCTTCGTGGCGCCGGACCCGGCGAGCGGACAGGCGTTGTGGGGATTTGCCACCGCGGCTGCGGGGCTTGCGATTGCGCTGTTGTCGCCGGTGCTGGGCGCGATCGCGGATGCCAGCGGCCGCCGCAAGCCGTGGATCGCGGGATTTGGCGCGCTCCTGGTGATCGGCTCCTGCCTGATGTGGATCGGCAAGCCCGGCGATCCCAGCGTCATTCCAATGCTGCTGCTGTCCTACTCGATCGCCAGCGTCGGGGCCGAATTCGCCACGGTGTTCAACAACGCGATGATGCCGACGCTGGTGCCGCCTGAAAAGATCGGCCGGCTGTCTGGCACCGGCTGGGCCACCGGCTATGTCGGCGGCATCATCAGCCTGATCCTGGTGCTCGGATTCCTCGCCGCCAGCCCGGAAACCGGGCGAACCTTGTTTGGATTTATGCCGCTGTTCGGCCTTGACCCCGTCACGCATCAGGGCGACCGCATCACCGGTCCCTTGACCGGGATCTGGTTCATCATCTTCGTGCTGCCGATGTTTTTGCTGACGCCGGATTATCCCGCCAAACATCCGCCACGCGAGGCGCTGCGCGAGGGATTGATCGAGCTGAAGCAGACGCTCGGCGAGTTGCCGCAGCAGAAATCGATGGCGACCTTTCTGCTTGCCAACATGATCTATACCGACGGGCTGGTCTCGCTGTTCGCGTTCGGCGGCATCTATGCTGCCGGCACGTTTGGCTGGCACACGATCCAGATTGGCACGTTCGGAATTATTCTCGCCATCGCCGGCACTTTTGGCGCCTGGCTCGGCGGCAAGCTCGACGACAGGCTCGGGCCGAAGCGGGTGATCATGGGCAGCATGCTGATCCTGTTGCTGGCGATCACTGCAATTCTATTGGTCGACAAGGATTCGATCCTGTTTGTGAAAGTGGCGCCACCCGCGCCGGGTGCTCCGCTGTTTTCCGGCGCCGCCGAGCGCGCCTATCTCGTGCTCGGATGCCTGATCGGCGCCGCCGGCGGTCCGCTGCAGGCGGCATCACGCACGCTTTTGATTCGCCTCGCGCCGAAAGATCGCATCGCGCAATATTTCGGACTGTTCGCGCTGACCGGAAAAGTCACCTCCTTCATCGGCCCGCTCCTGATCGGTGCGATCACGGCCGTCACCGCCAGCCAGAAGGCAGGCATGGCGGTGCTGGTGGTGTTTTTCGTCGCGGGACTGGCGCTGCTGGCGAGGGTCAGGGAGGCGTGAGTAAACTCACCGCCGTCATTCCGGGATGCGCCTCTTGGCGCAGGCCCGGAATCCATACTCATTATCGTGGTTATGGATTCCGGGCCTGCGCTACGCGCGCCCCGGAATGACGAATACGGCTAATGCCTAAAATGCCGCACGCCGGTGAACACCATGGCGATGCCGTGGTCGTCGGCGGCTTTGATCACTTCGTCGTCGCGCACGGAGCCGCCGGGCTGGATCACTGCCGTTGCGCCGGCTTCGATGCAGGCCAGCATGCCGTCGGCGAAGGGGAAGAAGGCGTCGGAGGCGACTACGGAGCCTTTTGTCAGCGGTTCGGCGAGTTTTAGTTCGGCTGCGGCGTCCAGCGCCTTGCGCGCGGCGATGCGGGCGGAGTCGACGCGGCTCATCTGGCCGGCGCCGATGCCGACGGTGGCGAGATCTTTCGCATAGATGATCGTGTTCGACTTGACGTGCTTGGCGACGCGGAAGGCGAATTTGAGATCGCGCAATTCGGCGTCCGACGGCGCGCGCCTGGTCGCGACCTTCAGCGTCATGTCGTCGACCACGGCGTTATCGCGGCTCTGTACCAGCATGCCGCCGGCGACCGTCTTGGCGGTCAGGCCCACGGTGCGTGGGTCGGGCAATCCGCCGGCCAGCAGCAACCGCAGATTCCGGCGGCCGGCGATGATGGCGATGGCTTCCTCGGTCGCGTCGGGCGCGATGATCACTTCGGTGAAGATTTCGGTGATGGCGCGGGCGGCATCCGCATCGAGCGTGCGGTTGAGCGCCACGATGCCGCCATAGGCCGAGGTCGAATCGCAGGCCAGCGCCTTGCGATAGGCCGAGAGCAGATCGCTGCCCTCGGCGACGCCGCAGGGATTGGCGTGCTTGACGATGACGCAGGCGGCGGTGCGCTTGGCGTCGAACTCGCCGATGCATTCATAGGCCGCATCGGTGTCGTTGATGTTGTTGTAGGAGAGCTCGCGGCCCTGCAATTGCCGCGCGGTGGCGACGCCCGGCCGCTTGTCCGGCGTAGCATAGAAGGCCGCGGTCTGGTGCGGGTTCTCGCCGTAGCGCAGCGACTGGATCAGCCGGCCGCCGAAGGCGCGGAAATCCGGCGCATCGTTCTTTAGCTCGCGCGCAAACCAGTTCGAGATCGCAGCATCATAGGCGGCGGTGCGGGCATAGGCGTTGGCGGCGAGGCGGCGGCGCAGCCCGAGCGAGGTGGCGCCCTTGTTGGCGGCGAGTTCGTCGAGCACGGCCTGATAATCGCTGGCCTCGACCACGACCGCGACGTCGTCATGATTCTTCGCCGCGGCGCGGATCATCGCCGGTCCGCCGATATCGATCTTCTCGATGCAGTCCTCGTAGCCGGCGCCTTTGTCGACGGTCGCCTCGAACGGGTAGAGGTTGACCACCAGCAAATCGATCGGCGCAATGCCGTGCGCCTTCATCGCGTCGGCATGTTCCTTGTTGTCGCGGATCGCGAGCAGGCCGCCATGCACTTTTGGATGCAGGGTCTTGACCCGGCCATCCATCATCTCGGGAAAACCGGTCAGTTCGGAGACATCCCTGACCTTCAGCCCGGCCGCGGCGATCGCCTTCGAGGTGCCGCCGGTGGAGACCAGCTCGACGCCATGGCCGGCCAGCGCGCGGGCAAATTCGATCAGCCCGGTCTTGTCGGAAACGGACAATAGAGCCCGGGTCACGCGGCGCGGATGGTCTGTCATGAAAGGATGTTCCTGGCTGGTAAGCCAGCCGGGTAGCACGGTTTTGGCGGCCAAGAAACCGGCAAGAAACCGGAAAAGGCCGGGAAAGCGCTAGGTGTGGAAATCTTCCGGCCCCCTGAAAAATGCGGGGTCGGAGGGTCCGGAGCGGCTTCGTCCTAAGCGGCCTTTGCCTTGATGGTCGGGATGTGGCTGACATCCTCGGTTCGCTCGGCATGCCAGGTATCGTAGGCGCCCTGCATCCGCGTCCAAATTCCCGCGCCATCGCCGAAAAGCTTGCCGAGCCGGACCGCTACAGCCGGGGAAACCGGCTTTTTTTCCTGCAGGATGTCGTAGAGATGCTGACGCGAAATCCCGAGCAGTCCGGCTATTTCCGATTTGGTCCGGCCGGTGGCCGGAAGGATCTCATCGCGTAGCAGCGCCCCGGGATGAGTAGGGCAGCGGGTTTTGCCACGCTTTGCCGCATAGACCATGTTTGCTCCTTTAGTGATATTGCTCGAAATCGACGCGGCAGGCTTCGCCATCCTCGAACTCGAAGGTGATGCACCAAGGGCCATTGACGTGGACCGAATAGCGTCTTGGGTCGACCCCGTGCAAAGAATGAAAATCGAAGCCTGGGACGTTCATTTCCTCAGCTCGTACGGCGACATCCAGACGGTCGAGCCTTGCAAAAATGCGTTTGTGCATCTTTGCATCGATCTTCGAACTCTTGCCCTTTGTCCAGAGTTCCGAAAGGGCTTTGCTCTTGAAGGTCCGGATCACACAATAAATGTAAGCAATTAGCTTACATTTGTCAACCAGACGCTGGCTCTTACAACGGCAATTCCGGCTCGCGCCGCGCGTTGCGCCTTGCGGTCGTTGCCGCCGCCGATGTGCTCGAGCGCACAAAACTCCAGCGGATCGAGGACGCCGCCCGCGAATCCTGCCGGATCACGATCTGGGCGGTGCGGCGGGGGCCGTCATTGCCGGCCAGGAATACGCTGTCTTCCAGATCGACCTTGTCGTCGAGCGCCTCGAAGGTCCAGACGTCGCGGTTGGGCAGCACCAGCATCACGCCGCGCGCGTCGCTGAGGCGGCTTGCCTTCACCGAGGGGTGCAGGTGAAACCGCACCGCAAAGTCGGTCTCGTTGCCCTTGATGCGCGCCCCCGGCGCCGGCGACAGCGTGTCCTCGCCGTCGAGCCGGGTACCGTCAAGGGCGGCCATCAGCACCCGGCGATGCACGACGCCGAACCGCGGCAGATATCCGTCATGCGAGGTGGTCAACAGATCGCCATTCGCCACCACTTCGCGATAGCTCTCGACGGTGGCGGGACCGCTGACGATCGGCGCGCCTTGCAGCAGCCGCTTCATCGCCGACTGTTCGACGAACCGGCAGGACGACGTCTCGTGATAGGTCAGGGTCGAATGCGCCGCCGTGCCGCGCGCAAAGGCGCGCCAATTGTCGCGGCCGGTCGACGGCATCCCGCAATTGATCACGATCCGGCTCGGCCCGGAGGACAGTTCGAACGACAGGCAGCCGGCATGGGCGTCCTGGCTGACGCTCGGCGGCGGCGGCGGGCCGGTGTCCATGATGACGGTCATCGCCCCGGCATCGAGGCGCTGAAAACCGGTATGGGGCATGTGCGCCATCGGCACGCCATGGGTGTCGTCATAGGCGAGCAGGGTCGCCACCAGATCGGACGGCGCGTTGCTCATGCCGTTGAACAGCGCAAAGCTGCCGTCGCCGTGACGGAAGAAGCGCAGCATCGGCATCATGCGGTCGATCGCGTTGAGCAGCGCCGGCGGCGGCGCGATATTGCGCGCGGCAAAGGTCTGGCGCAGCGGTAAGAGGTCGCTGAGCAATTCGACCAGCGCGCCGGGATTGCGCGAGATGTGGCCGCCATCGGGAAGGATCTGGCGCAGCAACTCGTCGGAAAGTTTTTTGGTCGCGGAGCGGATATTCCGCGCCTGGTTGGCGAGGCACAGCGAGGCGTAGCACAGCGCGATCAGGACCTGCAGCCGCGGCACGCCGTCGGCGATGTCGAAGATCGCAAAGCGCAGATAGCGGATTTCGCGCGCCAGCCCGCGCAGATATTTCCGGTAGAATTTGCCGTCGGTATCGCCAAGCACCAGGGGCGCCTGCGACAGCAGCGAGATCACGCGCCGCGCCAGCACGTCGGCGCGCCGCTCCAGCGGCCGCTTGCGCGCCGGGTTCGATATCCAGTCGTCGACCAGCGAGCGCGCATTGGCGCGGGTCAGCGCGGTGTCGGCCGCGCGCAAATGCCGCAACCAGCCAAAACCGAGCAGCGCGACTTCCCAGTCTTCCGAGGGCGGCTCGAGATCGAAGATCGAGCGGCCATGGCAGGTCACGATCTTGCCGGCAAACACGAAGCGGCCGGCGTAGATTTCGGCAGCCCGGGTGGCGTCCGCGGTGCGCAGATCGTGCGGCGCGATGATCAGGCGATCGGTACGGCCCGGCCACAGCCGCGTCAGCGCCACCGTGCTGCCGCCGGCGCGCGCGAGCACGCTCCGCGCAAAGCGGCCTGCGATCAGCGTCGAGATGCGTCTGCGTTGAGCGACCGACACGCCTAACCTTGGGGGAGGAGGATATTCTGGCGAATCCTTTTAATCCGGAAACGCCGACAAGACACCACCTTGAAAGCCCGCGAATCACCCGGGCATTGCAAAATTCCGGTTTAAAATCAGGATTTAACCAGCCGTGCGGCGTAAAATCCATCCAGCCCGCCGAGCCGTGGGTCGGCGTGGGGCAAATGGCAGGGCAGCGTGCGCAGGTCGCCGTCCGCCGTGATGATCTCGGCCAGGCCCGCGACCTCGCCGCCCTCGACCGGCGCGCGGCGCACCGAAGGCTCGCTGGCCAGCAGCGACGCGATTGCCTGCTCGCCTTCTTCCGGTTCCAGCGAACAGGTGCAATAGACCAGCGTTCCGCCCGGTTTGAGCAGCGTGACGGCCTTCTGCAGCAATCGCTTCTGCAATGCGGTCAGCGCCGCGATGTCGGCTTCCTGGCGCAGCCAGGCCACGTCGGGATGGCGGCGGATGGTGCCGGTCGAGGTGCAGGGCGCGTCGATCAGGATACCGTCGAAACCGCCGCCACTCGACCACTCGGCCGCATCGGTCACGACCGTCTCGGCCTCCAGCGACAATCGCGCAAAATTGTCGCGCAGCCGCGCCATCCGCGCCGGCGAACGGTCGACCGCGACGACGCGGGCGCCGCCGAGCGCCAATTGCGCGGTCTTGCCGCCGGGGGCAGCACAGAGATCGACGATGGTCCGGCCGCTGACGTCGCCGAACAACCGCGCCGGCAACGCGGCAGCGGCGTCCTGCACCCACCAGTGCCCCTCGGTAAAACCCGGCAACATCGTCACCGATCCCTGCAGCAGAGTGCGCACGGTTCCGGTCGACAGCGTTTCGCCGTGCAGCCGGGTTGCCCATTGCGGCGGGTCGGATTTTACGGTGATGTCGAGCGATGGCTCGTGGCCGATCGCGAGCGCCATCTCGCGCGCGGTGGCCTCGCCATAATGCGCGATCCAGCGCGCCAGCAGCCACGGCGGAATATCCAGCGTCTGCGCCTTGACTTCATCGATCAGCGGCTGCCCCTCGCGCGCGCAACGGCGCAGCACCGCATTGACGAGCCCGGCATATTTGGCGGCCCTGCGGTCCGACTGCACCAGCCGCACCGAGAGATCGACGGCGGCGTGATCGGGCACATCCATCCAGAGAATCTGCGCAGCCCCGATCAAAAGCGCGCTCTGCGCGCGCGGCGCATCGGTCGGGATGCCGCGGTTGAGCAGCCGCGACAGCACATGACCGAGCGTGCCGAGCCGCCGCAAGATCGTCGCGACCAGACGTCGCATCAGCGCGCGGTCGCGATCGGCCAGCGTCTTCAGGCCGGGATGGGCGCCGGCGCCATCGAGCTGGTCGTCGAGGGTACGGTGTTTATGCAGCACGCCGTCGAGAATGTCGGCGGCGATTCGCCGCGCCGCGAGACCGGGCACTTCGGCAGGAACTGCAAATCTTGAGGGAGGCATGACGCGGAAATATCTCGGAAAGGTGCTGAGCAGGGTTTCGGCGCATGCCATTGAAATGAAAAACAGCTTTGGCATGCGAATATGCCAAATGTAAGAATCGCCACGACTATTTCACGATTGTGATGTGAGCTCGGCGTCCTTAACTGAGATATCCATGGTGCCGCCGGAAAGTGTGAGATGACCGACGATCCATCCTCGCCTCCAACAGGGGAACGCAAGCCGCTGCCGCCGGCCGCACAGCGCGCGCTCGCCGAGGCCGAAGCGCGGCGCAAGGCAGCGGAAGCAAATGCAAAACCGGCGCAGCAGGAGTTTCAGGGCCCGAGCGGCCCGGAGCCGACCCGCTACGGCGACTGGGAGCGCAAAGGCATCGCCTCGGATTTCTGAGCGCGAATTGTTCTTGCCGCCGGCGCGACTCAGCCGTAGTCTGGGAATATGTCCCCATACGAGAGAATAAATGCTCATCGCCCGGTCTTGAGCCGGGGGCCCTGGCGGCGCCGGTTTTCGACAGCGCTGCCCTGGGTGTTCGTGCTCGCGGGGACCATGCTGCCGGTGCGGCACTGGATGATCCATCGGCCGCTCCCGCATTCGGCCACTGGCCTACCGGGACAGGATTCGGAATTGATCTGGCGGCGCGCCGGAAATCCGGATGTCCGCCACCCCGTCGATGTGATCCGGACCATCGATGGCGATACGTTCGAGGCGCGGGTGCATGTCTCGCCCGGTCTCGACCTGACCACGCGGGTCCGGCTGCGCGGCATCGATGCGCCGGAGCTGAAGGCGGCCTGTCCGCAGGAACTGCAGATGGCCGAGGCGGCGAGCGATGCGCTGCGCGGCCTGCTCGGCGAGGGCGATGTCGCGATTTTCAATATCGGCCCGGACAAATATCAGGGCCGCGTCGTTGCCGACGTCGCCACCAGGAGGACCGGGAACGTTTCAGCCGCGCTGCTGGTTGCCGGTCATGCCCGCAGTTACACTGGCGGACGCCGCAGCGGCTGGTGCACTGGGGCCAGCCGATAAACGCCGGAGAACAAAAGAGCCGCCAACCGAAAAAGCCGCGCATCAGCGCGGCTTTTTGTATTCGGTGCGATCCTCGCAGATCAGCGCGTGACCGTCACAGTCGTGCCGACCGAGACGCGCTGATAGAGGTCGGTGATATCGGTGTTGAGCATGCGGATGCAGCCATAGGACACGAAGCCGCCGACCGAACCCGGCATGTTGGTGCCGTGGATGGCGTATTCGCCGCCGGCCAGGGTCATCGCGGCGACGCCCATCGGGTTGTGCGGCGATCCGCCGGGGATCACGTCCGGCATGTTCGGCCTGTCGTGCTTGACTTCCCTCGGGGGAGACCAGGCCGGGTTGCGATATTTGCCGTCGATCTGCGTGGTGCCCGCCCACTGCTTGCCGGACTTGCCGACGCCGACCGGATAGCGCATGGCGTGGCCGGAATCGAGAATGAGATAAAGCCTGCGCTCGTTGGTCTTCACCACGATCGTGCCCGGTGTGTAGTCGCCGTGAACGCCGACCATTTCGGGCCGGGCTTCGGCCGCGGAAGACATCAGCACAGCAGCCCCGATGGTGGCAGCCAGTGCCACCGCAATCCTCATCGACATCAGTCTCTCCAGTTTCCCAACCGCCCCTGTCGGGGCCCCCAAATGTCACGCAAAACCAGAGCCAATGCCGGTTTGCCGTCTCACCACGCAATATTAAGCGCGTGTATTAACCGGGTGGTTTCCACGCCCGGTCCGAGACCCGTTTCGATGGGAGGAGAAGAGGAAATGTTCGAATTAAAGTAAATGACTTGAAAACAACACTCGTCAGGAAACGTGCGGCGAGAGGCGGATGTCCTGACGATTGCGTGAGCATTCTAGAGCGTTTTCAAGCGAAGTGGCGACCGGTTCGCGTTAAGAAAACGCGTCAAATCAAGAATCTAGAGCTCCGTTTCGATTCAATCGAAACGGAAAAGGCTCTAGGCGGGAAGCGGCCGGCGGCAGGAGCCAGGCTCCCGCCGCGCGGCGATCGACTCAATCCCGGAGAGGCGCTGTGTTATCCGAGCGTCGTCACCAGCTGCTTCACGTTGGGCACGCCGAGGCCGGTCACCATGTCGTAGCCGGGGCCGGCATTGAACGCGCCGTTGCTGCCATCGGTGACATCGCGGAAATTGGCGCTGCCCGACAATTTGTAGATCTGCGGAGGCAGGAAGGTGAGCGCCGGCTTGTTGGCGTTGGCCCGCGCTTCGTTGATCAGGGCGCAGAACCCGGCCCACACCGGCGTACTCCAGCTCGTTCCGCCGATCTGCCGCCGGACGCCATGCAGGATCACGCAGGCTCCGGTATTCGGATCGGCGGCCAGGCTGACGTCCGGCACCAGGCGTTCGGTGCCGGAAGGCACGCCCGGTCCCTTCTGCCAGGGCTGACGGTTGAACAGGCCACTGCGCCCGCCGCCGCTGCCGACCCAGCCGGACTCGCTGTCGACGCTGCCGTCGGGGGCAAGGTTGAGGGTGGTGCCGCCGACGGCAATCACGTTGATGTCCGCCGCTTCGTATTCGACCTGGGTGGGGCCGCCCGCACTGTGCCCGGTCACGTCGGGGTTCGAACCGGCATCGCCGCTGGCGACGAAAACGTTGACCCCGGACGCCGCCAATCGCAGGAATTTTTGCGACTGGGCCTTGATCTCGTCGGGGGCCATGAATGTTTCGCCTAGCCCCAGGCTGATCGAGAGCTGGCGCATTCCGGGCTCGGTGGCGAGGTCGGTGATGATGCGATCAAGCGCGCTGTCGAGATCGGCGAATGACAGCGTGCCGCTGGCATAGATCCTGATCTTGGCCCCGGGCGCGATGCCCGAGGTCCACTGCGCATCGAGGGTTTCCTCGCCTTCCTGCGGCGGCATGCTGACGCCGTTGACGTTGATCATCTCGATTTGCTTGATCGTGGTCTTCAGTCCGTTGAGCTTCCAGAATGCCGTCAGGTCGGCGGTCGCCGGAAACGTGTCGATCAGGATCGCGATGGTCTGGCCCTTGCCGGTGACCGAAAGCCCGTTGGCGTTATAGGCCTTCAATATTTCCGACACGAGATAGCCGTCCTGAACGGAAGCGGTTGCGGCGGATGCCGCGGCGTTGCCCTTCTTGGCCTTGCCGCCGGCCTTTGTGGTCTTCTTGGCCGCGGGGCGTTTGGTGTGGCGAAGCGGCGCGGTCACGCCGCTTTGCGGCGTGCAGATGCGGAACTGTTTGTGCGCGCGCCGGAACGGTTGCAGTCCGACGATCGCGCTGACGCTCTTGCCGACATCCGCCGGCAGGCTGGGGGCATTTTGCGCCGCCGTGTAGGTGATGCCGTCCTTGGTGACGCGCACCATGTTGACGTTGAGGCTCTTCTGGATCTGGTCGACCGTGCCATGCGCATAAAGGCTGGTCCGGTCCGCGGAAATCCTGTCGACCTGGAAGCCCTCGGATTTCAGCCAGGACGCAAGGGCCTTGGCGTCGGCAGGATCGGCCGAGAAATTCTTGGCGATATCCTTCGGCGACGCCACTTTCCCGTCCGCGACCATCTGTTGCAGCCTGGCTTGTGCGTCGGCGGGGATTGCGAGCGAGAAGACGACCTTCATCGTCTCCTTGTTGTTTTCCGGTTTGGCGGCGGCCACCATCAGGCCGTGGGGGGTGACGCCGTCTACGGCGGGGAGCGGAGTAACACTGTCTGAAAAAACTTTGCGGCCGTCGGCCATGATCATTCTCCTCTGGGTTAAGGCGGGAGAGGCCTCAATGATACAACGCGAGATTGCGCGAAACAATCGCTAACGCGGGTTGTGCTTCGCTGGAAGCTGCAACCAATCGACGCGGGCGCGCATCATCGATGCGGCCGGGACCGTGTCCCCGGCAGCGGCGCCACATTTCACTCACTGTGGCACGGAGGGCATGTGCATGGATGGGCGCTCACGGCAGAAATCCGTGAGGCCGGAGACGCCTGGCACAGAAAACGCGAGTGCCGGTTCTGATGCGGCCGATGTGTGAACCTTGTAGGGACCGACCGGGTTCTAGACCGCGGCCCCCTTCTTGTTCTGCCGGTTCTGCACGAGATCATCGACTACGGCGGGATCGGCCAGGGTCGAGGTGTCGCCGAGGCTGGAGGGTTCATCCTCCGCGATCTTGCGCAGGATGCGGCGCATGATCTTGCCGGAGCGAGTCTTGGGCAGGCCGGGCGCGAATTGAATGAGATCCGGCGAGGCGATCGGGCCGATCTCCTTGCGCACCCATGCCACCAGTTCCTTGCGCAACGCTTCGGTCGGCTCCTTGCCGTTCATCAAGGTGACATAGGCGTAGATGCCCTGGCCCTTGATGTCGTGGGGATAACCGACCACGGCGGCCTCCGACACCGCCTCATGCGCCACCAGCGAGCTTTCGACTTCGGCAGTACCCATGCGGTGGCCGGAAACGTTGATGACGTCATCGACGCGGCCGGTGATCCAGTAATAGCCGTCGGCGTCGCGGCGGCAGCCGTCCCCGGTAAAATATTTGCCCTTGTAGGTCGAGAAGTAGGTCTGCTCGAAACGGGCGTGATCGCCATAGACCGTGCGCATCTGGCCTGGCCAGGACTTTGCGATGCAAAGGTTGCCCGAGGTTTCGCCGTCCAGCACCTTGCCGTCGGAATCGACGATCTCGGGCACCACGCCGAAGAACGGCCGCGTCGCCGAGCCGGGTTTGAGTTTGGTCGCCCCCGGCAGCGGCGTGATCAAAATGCCGCCGGTTTCGGTCTGCCACCAGGTATCGACGATAGGGCAGCGCTCGTCGCCGACCACGCGATGGTACCATTCCCAGGCTTCCGGATTGATCGGCTCGCCGACCGAGCCCAGCAATCGCAGCGATTTGCGCGAGGTCTTCTTGACCGGCTCGTCGCCGCCCTGCATCAGCGCGCGGATCGCGGTCGGCGCGGTGTAGAAGATGTTGACCTTGTGTTTGTCGACGACGTTCCAGAACCGGGAATTATCGGGGTAATTCGGCACGCCCTCGAACATCAGCGTGGTGGCGCCGTTGGCCAGCGGCCCATAGAGGATGTAGCTGTGGCCGGTGACCCAGCCGACGTCGGCGGTGCACCAGTAGACGTCGCCGTCGTGATAATCGAACACGTATTGATGCGTTATCGACGCGAACACCAGATAGCCGGCCGAGGTGTGCAGCACGCCCTTGGGCTGGCCGGTCGAACCCGACGTATAGAGAATGAACAGCGGGTCTTCCGCGTGCATGTGTTCGCAGGGGCATTCGGTCGTCACCATCTTGGCGGCGTCGTGATACCAGAGGTCGCGGGTCGGATTCATATCGACGGCCCCACCGGTGCGCTTGACCACCACGACCCAGTCGACGCCGCCGCTCTTGTCAGCCATCTTGGCGATCGCGGCATCGACATTGGCCTTCAGCGGCACTTTCTTGCCGCCGCGCAGGCCCTCGTCGGCGGTGATGACCACCTTGGACTGGCAGTCGGTGATGCGCTGGGCGAGGCTGTCGGGCGAGAAACCGGCGAACACCACGGAATGGACGGCGCCGATCCGCGCGCAGGCCAGCATCGCGTAGGCCGCTTCCGGAATCATCGGCAGATAGATCGTAACCCGGTCGCCTCGCTTGACGTTGCGGGTGCGCAGGATGTTGGCGATCCGGCAGACTTCGTCGTGCAGTTGCCGATAGGTGATGTGCTTCGACTGCGAGGGGTCGTCGCCCTCCCAGATGATCGCGGTCTGGTCGCCGCGCTTGGCGAGATGGCGGTCGATGCAGTTCCAGGCCACATTCAGAACCCCGTCCTCGAACCATTTGATCGAAATGTTGCCGGGGGCGAAGGAGACGTTCTCGACCTTGTGGAAGGGCTTCATCCAGTCGATGCGCTTGGCCTGTTCGCCCCAGAAGGCATTGGGATCCGACACCGAGCGGGCATACATTTCTCGGTACTTGGCGTCGTCGATCAGGGCGCGCTTGGCCCAATCCGCTGATACGTCATAGATTTTCTCGGACATCATCCCCTCCACTCGTTGCGGCGCCATATCAGCGACGGCCGCAAGCCGTCTTGATTGTTACGACGATTATGCGTCGCCGGGCGTTCCCCGGACAAGGCGGAAACGTCTCCGACCTTGGTCGGTTCGGCCCTCAGAGGCGCGGTTTTACCGGACCCTGGCCATCACGATCGCGTTTTGACCCACGTCAAAAATCAACGTTATCGCGCGAATGGCTCCCATGACCGGTATCCAGTAACCGTTAATGGTCGAATCGTGACTCGCAATGACGCGGGTTACCCCCTAAATGGCGTTGCCGGGGCCAGGCGGTCCTGCCGGAACCAAGCCACAACAACAGGCATTACCGGAAGAACAGGCGGAGCAGGCGACGACAGTCATGATGGATCAGCTGAATTTCGAGGCTACGCGGCCCGTTTCCGCCGATCCTGCCGTGGCTCTGGCGGAAGCGCTCGGGCAACTGCCAAAGGCCTCCGCTGCGAAGCCCCAGATCGCCAAAACCTCGGTCGAGGCGCTGGCCAGCGAACTCGGGCTCAAGCTCGGCGACCAGAACGAGCTGACCATCCGCCGCATCAAGCGCGGCAAGAACTATTCATTCATTCGCGCCAACGGCACGGCGATCCGCCATGTCGGCATCATCCGCCGGCTGAACCGGATGGCGGTGCCGCCGGCCTATCGGGAGGTGCGCTATTCCCCCGACCCCAGTTCGCATCTGCAGGCGGTCGGCCGCGATGCCGCGGGCCGGCTGCAGTACCGCTACCATGCCGATTGGGAAAAAGTTCGCGAGCAGCGCAAGGCGCACCGGCTGGCGCGCCTGGTCGCCGCGCTGCCGAAGATCCGCCGTAACGTCTCGATGCATCTGTCCGGCGACCAGCCGACCCGGGAGTTTGCGCTCTCGGCCGTGATCGAATTGATCGCGCGCACCGCAATCCGTCCCGGCAACGAATCCTATGCCCGCCTCAACGGCACCCGCGGCGCCACCACGCTGTTGAAATCCAACGTCACGCTGGAAGACGACAGCTTCGTGCTGACGTTCAAGGCCAAGGGCGGCAAGGCCGTGCGCAAGGAATGCGACGCCGCCAAGCTGGTGCGCGCCATTGGCATTTTGCGCGACGTCCCGGGCAAGCGGATGTTCCAGTACCGGGATAATTCCGGGACCGTTCGTACCGTGAGCACCACGACGGTGAATGCGTTCCTGCGCGAGATCGCCGGCATCAAGATATCGCTGAAGGATTTCCGCACCCTGATGGCGTCGGCGGTGGTGCTGGAATCGCTGTCGCGGATTTCGCCGGCGGCAAGTGCCCGCGGCCGCAAGAAGCAGGTGCTGGACGCCGTGCGCGCCGCTGCCGATGAACTCTCCAATACGCCCGCGATCTGCCGCAAGAGCTACGTCCACGACACCATCGTCACCGCCTTCGAAGACGGTATCCTCGAGCGTTTTGCCGCGACGATGAAGGGCTACCGCTCGCAGTCAAAGCGCGAGGCGCTCCTGGCGCAGGTGGTGACGGCAGCGGCGGCTTAAGCAGCGCTGTCATGCGCGGGCTTGACCCGCGTATCCATCTTGAAAGAATGCTTTTGAAAGTGTGATGGATTGCCTGGTCAAGCCCACGGCTGTCCGGTTTAAATTTAGCATAGGCTGAGGCTCAACTGTCGCTGATCTTTGATGATCGGAAGTGGCGGAAGGAGCAGCCGGTTGATCGGTCGTCTGTGCATGAGGTTTGCGCGCACCAGGCGGGTGAAGGTGAGCAGGCCTTGAACAGCTCGCTGGGCGGTGTGTGCCAGGCGCAGCAATAGGAAGGCGATCAGGGCTACTGCGATCTGAATGCGCACGGCATTTTCGGAGCGTCCAACGAACTGCTTGATTTTGAGTGTCTGCTTGACCCAACGAAAGAACAGCTCAATCTGCCAACGACGTTTATAGAGATCGGCGACGTCGGTTGCCGGTAGATCGAGGTCATTGGTGAGGATGCGCAGGATCTTTCCGGTGTCGATGCGCACGCGGATCTCGCGGACGGGATCCTGGAACGGGTTTTGACGGTTGCGTGCCATACGTTGCGGCAGATGGCCGATGCGGTCGGAAAGAATATTTGAGCCTGCCGCGACTGCATTCTTGTGGACCACGCGGAGCTTGGTGTTGCTCTTGAGCCGGGTCACGATCCGGCAGTCCGCGGCGTGGAGTTTGGCCCACCAGCAGTAGTCATAATAGCCGAGGTCGAACACGTAGGTGGCCCCGGCCTCGATCGGCATGACCTTGGCGGCAGTGATGTCATTGATGTTGGCCGGCGTGACGGCGGCATAGATCGGGCAAATGGCGTCGGGGTCGTAGACGATGTGCATCTTGGCGCCGCAGACGCCTGCCGAGAACCTCGCCCAGTCTTTGCTCAGCGCGCTCAGACGAAGGCTGCTCGAATCGATCAGGTGCACCGCTTCGCCGGTCTTGCGCTTGAGCCCACGCGTGAGCTGCCCGACCAAATGAGCGAACAGACCGCTGAACACCTGCCAGGGCCGCTGTGCATTGGCATCCGCAAGCGTCGAGCGCGACACCTCATCGCTGCCCAAATGGTAGAGCCTGGTGGCGTGGCTCTGCAGACCGGCCTCGATCTCACGCAGGCTCTGCGCCCCCGACAATTGTGCGTACATCAGCGCGATGAATTGGCTCTTTGTCGTCAGGGTGCGAACATGCTTGTCGGCCCCGTGCTCATCCACAAGCTGATCGAAGCGGCGCCACGGAACCTGCTTCAAAACGCTGTGGAATACACTATTGTGGTCTGCATGGCTTGATCCTTCTCCGTGTCCCAAAACGTCGCCAAACGCTTGGAACACAGAAGAATCAATGCCATGCGCCTTGTCCACCAAATTTAAACCGGACAGCCGTGGGTCAAGCCCGGCAATGACGGGTTGTAGAGCTGCACTCCGCCGATCTTTCAGGCCATCTTCCATTCTTCCGCAGTCAGGGGCTGTACGACATGCTGTGAATGACGTGTGTCGCCGGCGTGCGCATTCGACAGGAACACCAGGTTCCGGCCGCAACGCTTGGCGTCGTAAAGTGCGTCGTCGGCCCATTTTGCGACGATCTCCGGTGCGGCATCTTCCTGTGCGAACGCGACGCCCAGGCTGATGGTCACCACACTGGCGGAACGGTCCACTGGATGGATTCCGGGATTGACGATGGCGAGCGCTTCCACCGAGCTGCGGATGCGTTCGGCGATCGTCCAGGCGAGATCGGACGAAGCCTGGGCGAGCACGACCAGGAATTCCTCGCCGCCATAGCGAAACACGGCGTCTTCACCCACCCGCACCGATTCCTCGATCGTCTTCGCGACGCGCCTGATGCACTCGTCGCCGGCGGCATGCCCTGCGGTATCGTTCAGTTGCTTGAACAGATCGATATCGGCCATGATGAACGCGATGCAGGCTTTCGGGATCGCCGGGTCGCGCCACAGCCGATCGATGTGATCGGTCGCCGAACGGCGGTTGCCGAGCCCGGTGAGCGGGTCGCATGTCGCCAGTATTTCCAGCTGATGATTGGCGTGTGTCAGCGCGTCGCTGCGATACTGGTTGCGCAAGGACAACAGAAAGGCCTTTTGGCCGAGGATCGACTGGGTCTTCCGCGCGACCGTCGCCGCGAAAATTCCCATCGCATAGAACACCGACGTCCCGATCGCTTCCTCGATGTCGATCGCGGGATTGAATAGTTCGAAGCCAAAAAACATCCCCGTGGAGCAGATCATCAGGGACAGCGTCCAGACATAATCGACATTGAACACCGCGATCGCGATCGTGTTCACGTACAGGATGCAGGTGAGGAAGCGCTCATAGTCGGTGCCGCCGGCCGCGACGGCGAGCGAGCCGTAAGCGATCATGGTGCAGTTCATCAGGAGCAGCAGCGACAGCCCTTCGACGGCGGCGCTGCGGGGCTTTCGCCAGACCAGATAGGCACAGCGGTGCAGCGCCGGAACCAGCAGCCCGCTGATGACGGTTGTGAGCGAAAGGAAGTTCGGTGCCAGAAGGTAGCTGATCGGCACGAAAGCCACGCTGATCAGTGCGACCCAGACCATCCAGGCGCGCGCGATCTTGCTTCGTTGCGGCCAATCCTTTTTGCGATAGGCGCGAACCATCTCGGGAGAAAACCGGATGTCGCGCGTGCGCTGTGACAGCAGCCGCTCCGTCTCGGCTTCGAGAGCGGGCGTCATGGACACGCGCGACGTGTCGTCGAGCGGTGTCGGGCTCAGGCTGCTGGCACCCGATTTCAAACCTGTTCCTCCCGCCGGTCTGCTGGCCGTTCGGTCGGGGACAGAACCACGAATTGCTTAAATTTTCCGTGCCGGGAGGGTCAGACGTATTCTGTTCGCTAGAAATGTCGGTGCCATAGTACCCTACAGCCCGCCCATCTTGCAGACCATCTTCCATTCTTCGGCCGTGACCGGCTGCACCGACAGCCGCGAATATTTAACCAGCGCCATAGCGGCGAGTTTTGTGTCGGCCTTGATCGCGGCCATCGTCACCGGCGTCTTCAAGGGCTTGTCGGCCTTGATGTCGACGCAGACGAATTTGCCGGTCTTGTCGGTCGGATCAGGATAGGCCTCCTTGATGATCTCCGCGATCCCGACGATCTCCTTGCCCTCGTTGGAATGATAGAAGAAGGCGCGGTCGCCCTTCTTCATGCTGACGAGATTCTGCCGCGCGGTGAAATTGCGCACGCCGGTCCAGGCCTCGCCCTTGGCGCCCTTTGCGACTTGCTGATCCCACGACCAGGTCGACGGTTCGGATTTCACCAGCCAATAGTTCATCGTCACTCCTCCGCCTTGAACGGCCGCGTCAGCAGGCCTTCGATCGCGGCGTCGATCGTGATCTTGCCGCTCAAGATCGCCGCGACGGCCTGTGATACCGGCATATCGACATTTTGCGAAGCCGCCAGTTCGACCAGCACCGGTGCCGTGAATTCGCCTTCGGCGAGCTTGCCGCGCGCCGGCCGTTCGCCACGCCCGAGCGCGATGCCGAGCGCAAAGTTGCGCGATTGCGGACTGGAGCAGGTCAATATCAGGTCGCCTAGTCCCGACAGGCCCGCTAGCGTCTCGCCGCGGGCGCCGCAGGCGCGCCCGAGTCGGGCCAGTTCGCTGAACCCACGCGTGGTCAACGCCGCCAGCGCCGACGCGCCGAGCTTTCGGCCCGCAACGATTCCCGCCGCGATCGCCAGCACGTTCTTCGCGGCGCCGCCGATCTCGACGCCGCGGACGTCTGACGTGTGATAGGGCCGGAATGTCGGCGAGCCCAGCGCCTGCACTAGTGCGCTTGCCAGCGCTTCATCCTGCGCCGCCAGCGTCACCGCCGTGGGAAGCCCGCGCGCCACGTCTTCGGCAAAGCTCGGCCCCGACAGGATCGCAGGCGTCGCGCCGGGGGCTGCTTCCGCGATCACCTCGGTCATGAATTTGTGGGTGCCGCGTTCGATGCCCTTGGCGCAGGCGATCACCGGCGTTGCCTGCTTCAGCAGCGGCGCCAGTGCGGCCGCCGCCTCGCGCAGGTTTTGTGCGGGCGTGGCGATCAGGATGATTTCGGCGCTGGCGGCGGCCGCGATCCGGTTGGTGATCTCGATACGCTCGTCGAGGCGCATGTCCGGCAGGCGCGGATTGGCATGCCCGGATTTCATCCGCGCGGCGATTTCGGCATTGCGCGCAAACAGCACGACCTTGCGTCCGGCGCGCGCGGCGACACCGGCCAGCGCAGTGCCCCAGGCGCCGGCACCGATGACGCCCACCGATTCGTACGCCATGCGCCAGATCTCCCGTTAAAATCCGGCCCGTGTATTGCCATAACCCGCCGGCGCCGTGGCGTTGGCGTCGAGCAGCCAGCGCGCGCGCGGCGGCGCGTCCATCGTATCGGTCATTCCGAGCGCCATCCGCTCGGCCCCGGCCCAGGCGATCATCGCGCCATTATCAGTGCACAAGGCCGGCGGCGGAATGATCAATGTGGTCTCGGCCTTGGCGGCGACGTCCTGCAAGGCGCCGCGGATGGCGTGATTGGCGGCAACACCGCCGGCGGCGACCAGCGCGCGCGGCGGCCCGAACTGTTCGTGAAACAGCTTTAGGCCAACGCTCAACCGGTCGGCGGTCGATTCCAGCACCGCGGCCTGAAAGCCGGCGCAGAGATCGCTGATGTCTTGCGGCTCCAGCGGCTGCAGCCTGGAAGCCTCGTTACGCACCGCGGTCTTCAATCCCGACAGCGAAAAATTCGCGTCCGGGCGGCCGAGCATCGGCCGCGGGAAGGTGAAGCGCTTGGCGTCGCCGCCGCTCGCGGCACGCTCGACTTCCGGTCCGCCGGGATAGGGCAGCGACAGCATTTTTGCGACCTTGTCGAAGGCTTCTCCCATGGCGTCGTCGACGGTGGTGCCGAGCCGGACATAGTTGCCGACGCCGACCACTGCCACGATCTGGGTGTGACCGCCGGAGGCCAGGAACAGGCAATAGGGAAACGCCAGCGCGCAAGTCAGCCGCGGCGTCAGCGCGTGGGCCTCGAGATGATTCACCGCGATCAGCGGCGTATCATGCACCATCGCGATCGCTTTCGCGGTGGTGAGACCGACGATCACGCCGCCGATCAGGCCGGGACCCGCGGCAGCAGCCACCGCGGACAATTGCGCAAAGCCCAGGCCCGCTTCCTTCATGGCACTGCCGACGATGCCGTCGAGCAGATCGACATGGGCGCGCGCGGCGATCTCCGGCACCACGCCGCCGAAGCGGGCGTGCTCGGAGGTCTGCGAGTGCACGATGTTGGACAGGATTTTGCCGCTGCCGTCGCTCTGGCGCTCGACCACGGCAGCCGCGGTTTCGTCGCAGGTGGTCTCGATACCCAGCACCAGCATCGGCGTGTCGTTACCCAATTTCGGCCCTTGTGCTATCGGTTGAAGCAACGCTTCCGTAAACCGGTAGCATTACGAGGTCGCAAAGTGCAATCGTCCGGTGGGACTGAAGTTTTGTTGGCGGAGACCTGAGCCATGGCCGTTCTGGTGACGCGCCCGCATCCGGATGACGAGGCGACCGCCGGCGCCCTGCGTGCCAGGGGTTTTGAGGTGTTGCAGGCGCCGATGCTGCGATTCGCAGCCGTTGCGTTCCAGGACGATGCGGACGCGCGCTATGATGGCGTCATCGTCACCAGCGCCAACGCCTTGCGCGCGATCGAGCCCCAACTCAAAGATAGCCGGTTGCTCGATCTGCCGCTGTTTGCGGTCGGCGAACATACCGCGGCAGCGGCGCGCGGCGCCGGATTCGGTCAGGTGATTGCGGCCAAGGGCGACGCTTCGGCATTGCGCGATCTGGTGCTGGCAGCGCTGAAGGCGAAACGTCTGAAGCGCGGCAGCACGCTTTTGTATCTGGCGGGCGCCGATCTCGCCCGCGATCTCGCCGGCGAGTTGGGCGAAAACGGTTTTACCGTCGTCACCCACACCACCTATCGGATGATTCCGGTGTCCAGCCTGCCGCGCGAGGTATGTGACGCTTTCGTCGCGAATGAGGTCGAGGCGGTGCTGCATTATTCGCGCCGCAGCGCCCGCGCATTTCTCGACGCGGCGCGGACCGGCGGCGTCGAAATATCGGCCCTGGCGCTGCCGCAATACTGCATTTCCGCAGCCGTCGCCTCCATCCTGCGCGACGCCGGCGCCACCCAGGTCACGGCGGCCGCGTCGGCGGACGAAAATGCCCTGTTCGAGGCCTTGGGCCGCGCTTTACGGCCCTGATCGGGCGCAATTGGTCTATTTGCGCATGATCTTGCCCCAAATCCGGTGCCAGTTTCGACGATCATGCTCTAAAACGACCTTCCGAAAAACGATTTGCCGAAAACCGACGTGCCGATTCTGCTAGAGTTACGGCGTCCAACTGCCACAGGAAACCGCTGCGATGGTCGATGACAGGCCCGAAGACACTGCATCGCCGCCCGATTCGGGCCGGCCCCGGCGCGCGCCACCCACCATCGATCTCGAGGCCACCGAAGTGTCGAGCGAAACCCAGCCGGCCGCCGCCGATGCGCCGGCCGAGCCCGCACCCGAGGCCGCTTCGCCAGCGCCGGATTCGCCGCCGCCTTCTGCGCCTGTTCCCCCTGCTCCCGTTTCTCCCTGGATCGTCGCACCGGTGTCCGGCGCCGTCGCGGCCGCGCTGGTGATCGGCGTCGGCGGGATGCTGGGATGGCCCGCGGTCCAGCCGGCCTCCCCCGCCGCGCCACAACTCAACGCCGCTGCGATCGACGATCTCACCGCCCGCATCGCCGGGCTCGAGTCCAAAGCCGGCAAGCCCGCCGACGATCCAGCCGCCGCGGCGCGCGTAGACTCCCTGGAAAAATCGCTGGCCGCGCTGCGCGGCGATCTCGCAACATCCCGTGCGCAAGGCGAAAAACTGGCCGCCGCCGTCAATGACGTGAAGGCTGCGCCGCGCGCCGGCGCTGCGTCGCCGGATCTTCCTGTTACCAACGACCGCATCGCCAGGATCGAAGGCGCAATGCGGGCGCAAACCGCGGAGATTGCGCAGCTAGGCAGCAGGATCGCCGAGACCAAGGCGGCCGATGCAAAGCCCGCCGATGATGTGACGCTTCGCCGCGTCGTGGCGGCCGCCCTGCTCGATGTCCTCGTTCGCAGCGGCGATCCCTATGCGCCGGCGCTGGCGGCGGCAAAATCGCTGGACCCCGACGCCAAGGCGCTGAATCCGCTCGACGAGTTTGCGGCCAAGGGCGTGCCGAGTGCCGCGAAACTCAGCGGCGAATTGCTGGCGCTGGTGCCGAAATTGTCGGCGACGGCGCAGCCGGACAATGCCACGACCGGTTCGAGCATCGTCGAGCGTCTGCAGGCCGGTGCCGCCAAACTGGTGCGCATCGAGCGCACCGATACCGTCGGCAGCGATCGCGGCGCCGTGCTGGCGCGGGCGACCAAGGCCGCGCTGCGAAACGATTCCAATGAGGCCAGGCGTGAGCTGATGACGCTCGCGCCGGCCGATCGCGCCGATGCCCAATCATGGCTGGACAAGGCCGATGCCCGCGACGCGGCGCTGGCCGCATCCCGTCAATTCGCGGCTGACGCAATGGCTGCGTTCACCAAACCGGCGCAATAAGGATTCCGATGGTCCGGATCATTCTGTTTCTGGTGCTGATCGCGCTCGCAGGCGCGGGTGCGGCATGGGTGGCCGATCAGCCCGGCGAGGTCGTGATGTCCTGGGGCAGTTGGGGCGCTCGACCCTCGTTGCCCGTATTCGTGATGTTGCTCGGCATTGTCATTGTCGCGGCGATTCTTGCCTGGACGATATTGCTTATGCTCTGGCGCACGCCGGAGCGCATCCGGCGCGGCCGGCGCGAGCGGCGGCACGCCCGCGGCCGCCACGCAATCACGCAAGGCTTGCTGGCGATCGGACATGGCGATTCGAGTGCTGCCCGCGCGCATGCCGAAGTCGCGCGGAAACACGCAAGCCACGATCCGCTGGCGTTGCTGCTGCACGCCCAATCGGCGCAGCTCGACGGCGACCGCGACGGCGCCCAGCGCGCCTTCCGCGCCATGGCCGAACGCGAGGATACCAGGCTGTTGGGCTTGCGCGGCCTGTTCATCGAGGCGCAGCGCGCCGACGATCCGGTCGCCGCCGTCATGATCGCCGAGGAAGCCTTAAAACTCGCGCCGTCGTCGTCCTGGGCGTCGCATGCCGTGCTCGGCTTCTGCTGCGCCAAGGGCGACTGGACCGGCGCGCTGACCATTCTCGACAACAATCAGTCGTCCGGACTGCTCGACAAGGCGACCTACCGGCGGCAACGCGGCGTGTTGCTGACAGCGCGTGCGCTGGAACTGCACAATGTCGACCGCGATCTGTCGCGCGAGAGCGCGACGGAGGCGATCAAACTGGCGCCGACGCTGGTGCCGGCGGCGGTGCTGGCGAGCAAGTTCGAGAGCGAGGCGCATCAGGTGCGCCGTTCGATGCGTATCGTCGAAGCCGCCTGGCTGGCGCAGCCGCATCCCGATCTTGCGGACGCCTATGCGCATGTAAAACTCGGCGATTCCGCGCGGCAGCGGCTGGTCCGGGTCGAGACGCTGGCCGCGAAAGCGCCCGGCCATATCGAGGGAGCGCTGGCGATCGCGCGCGCCGCGATCGATGCAACGGAATTCGCCAAGGCGCGCGCGGCGCTGGCGCCGTTCGTCGCGGCACCGACGCAGCGGGTGGCGCTGTTGATGGCGGAGATCGAGCGCACCGAACATGGCGACAGCGGCCGCGCCCGGGCATGGACCCTGCGCGCCGTGCGCGCGCTGCACGATCCGGCCTGGACCGCGGATGGCTATGTCAGCGATCGCTGGCGGCCGGTCTCGCCGGTCACCGGACGCCTCGACGCCTTCCAATGGCAGACGCCGGTGGCGGCCTTGCCGTCTGACAAGGGCAGCACGATCGAATCATCGCCCTTCGAGGAGGCGATGCTGGCCGCACCGGCGCCGCGACGCGTCGAGCCGCCGCGCGAAGCGGCAAGCGAGCCGGCCGCGACCCCGGTAGAGCCAGCGCCCGCTGCCGAGCAGGACAATGCGCCACCGCCCGCCGCCGCCGAACCGGCCCCGGCCGTGGTGGTGCCCGAGCCCGCGCCGGCACCCCCGCCCGCCGAACCGGCTCCGGTGACCGCCGCCCCCTTGTTCCGCGCCCGCCAGGATCTCCCCAAGGCGACCCCATCGAGCATTCCGGCGGTAATTCCGATCATCCGCGCCCCCGACGACCCCGGAATCGCGGAGGACGGCACACAAGATGAGTTTTCGGAACAAATCGGCCCGCCGAAAGCCCAGGCCGGCGGGTGGCGCGGGTTTTTGTCCCGCTGGGGCGGGGAATCGTAGCGTTTTCAAGCGAAGTGGGTACCGGTTCGCGCCAGGAAAACGCGTCAAAACAAAAGCGCCCCCTTTTTCTTGCCAATCGGGGCCGTGCCCGATATCAGGTGGCACGCGTTTTCGGGCCGTTCCCGGACGCTGCGTTTGGTCCGCCGCAATAGCTCAGTTGGTAGAGCACGTCATTCGTAATGACGGGGTCACAGGTTCGAGTCCTGTTTGCGGCACCAATCTTTTCAAGTACTTAGCTTGAATAGCTACGTGATCCAGATGCATGTGTCCGCAAGGTGTCCGCGATGCCGGTGCGGGGTTGGCCGACAGGGACCGCTAAATCGCTCGCGAGCGATCAAATTATGGCGGGGCCGATGGTCGTGACCTCGCGGGAGAGGGGCACATCACCGCTGAACGATCGGTGCAACAAGGTTCAACGCGTGCCGATACGCCGTGAAGCTCGTGACAAACGGACCGGTCGCCGGTCCATCTGGCGAACAGCCGCGACGGCGAGACCACCAATACCATCCCGCGCCGCATCTGCCGAACGTCTCCATGGTGCGGTCGGCGTAGAACACCTCGATGGTGGCGCCGCTCTGCGGGTGGACGTCAAAGAGCGGCTCGCGGCGTGCGCGTTGTCCGGGCGTGGGCGCGAGGGTCAGCGGTGCCATCACGCCGCCCTTTCCGCGGGTTCGGCAAGCGCCAAGCCGCGCAGATAGTCCGCAGCCTTGGAGGCATGGCTGCACGCTGTAAAGAATGCCCGCTTGTCAGCGTTCAGAAGCTCAATCCAGTTGCCGATATAGCCTGCACTGCGAACGTCCCCGTCAAAGCCAAATTCCGCACACAGGAACGCGGCGCCCAATTCCGCGACGAGCTCCTCGGCCGCGTAGCTTCGTGAGCCGAACCGGTTCTTCAAATCCCGATCCATCCGCGACTTATGGCCCGACCAATGCGTCAATTCATGGAATGCTACGTTGTAGAAGTGATCCGCTCCCTTGAACCCGGCAAATGCCGGCATCGAGATGAAATCACGGCTCGGCACATAGTAGGCCTCACCGTGCCCCTCCCGGATGTCCGCGCCAGTTGAGTGCAGGAAGTCGTCGGCAAGCTCGTCGCGCGTGTCGGGATTACGAACACGGATTGGCTTGCCCTTGCTGATGCTGTCGGGAAGGTTCTCGCACTGGTCGACGTTGAAAACGGTGTACTCACGCATCATTGGGATCAGCCGCGTTGAGGAACTGTCGTCCGCGCCTTCGTCTCGAACTTGAAGTCGCTTGACGAAAAAGACCTTGGTGCCGTGCTCGCCCTTGCGGACGTTGCCCCCTAACTCCAAGGCCTGCCTGAAGGTGAGAAAGCGCGGCGTGCGATAGCCGGCCGCCCGCGCCATCCACAACAGAACGACATTGCATCCTGAGTAAGGTCGATTGGACACGGCATTGCACGGGGTATTCGCCCCGGGGGTTGCCGACCATGGCTTAACCCAAGGGGCGGCGCCGGCTTCTAACTCTGCAACAATGCGCGCTGATACCTCAGCGTAGAGGTCACGTTTCATGGCTCGCCTCGCGTTATGGCTGGCGCGGCCACGATGGGGCCGCGTGCCATAGCCGCGTCGGGCAGGCGCTTCCAAGTTGGATCAGGGCGAAAGGCGCAAAATCTACCCCCCGGGGGGCATGGACAGGCCACCCCCTCGCTCGCGCGCGAGACCCACCTCAGAAATATCCAGGGGTCAAAAAGGGCCGTTAAGAAGGTATTAAGGTTTGACGGGCGTGCACGCTGATCCCCATCCACGGCGACCCGAATTGCCGAAAGGGACGTGTCACTCGCCGCCGCCCAGGGGGTGGGGGTGGTCCCTAGAAACGGTCATACCTTTTAACTAACGTCCAAGAAATGGCATCGCCGGCATGGCGGAGTCTGGCGGCGGATGCCGCTTGGCTACGGCCACTTGATAGCGGGATCGGCTGGCGACCCCTCCCGGGCTTGCCAAATCTATTGCCCCTTCGCGACGAGGGCGGCAAAATAACTACATGCGCAGCGGGCGAATTACACCGATGATACCTAACCTCTTCTCGACGGAACCACCTCGAGAACAGGCTGCACTGACGCCAACTCCAACAACACCCCCTATCGAAAATTCCGCAGCATCCTCTCGGCATGTCCTGCCTAGCGATCTGCCAGCTGCGATCAAGCACCTCAGCGACCAAGAACTCGAGCAGTTGCTCGTTGCGGTAACGATAGAACAACAGCGGCGCGGTAAGAAACCGCCACCGTCAAAGACTGAAAGTAAGCGGACGGAATTGACTGCCGTAACTTTGACAATCGGCAAACAAAATGCAGTTCGCGCTGCCTTCAAGGCAGGCGTCACACCACCGAAAATTGCTAAGCAGTTCGGAATTCCGCAATCCGATGTTCGGAGGGTGATTGCGAACGAGACGATGAAGCAGTGATTGTGACGTCTCTTGCCGCCGCCAAACGCACGCATATTCTTGATTGATGCAGCGTCAAAGTCGAAGTGCTTAACCTGCGGCGGCGTGGAAGGGTGATACCTTGAAACGGGCCTACTGTTTTTGATCGGCACTATGCTTGGCCGAGCTGCGTCTTAGAACCCGGTTGATGTCCGTTGTTGGGGGTAAAGCAGAAGTAGTGTGGAAGCGCGCCTCTTCCGGTTTTGACCCGCGCAGCATCATACCGTGGGCGCCGTAAATAATGCTGGGAACGCAAGGTCAAGGACAATTTTGTCGTGGTTGCTGAATTTCAGCGCTGGGGCCCCATGAAGCGATGTGAATGCTCCGCACACAAAATGTGATGGTGCAGATTTGCTATCCATTGGCGACCCGAGACCGTCATATTCAGATATTTTATTCCATCCTCGATGTGAGTTGAAACGCTATTCCAAAAGAAGGCCGGGTACTTATCAATAATATCAGCTGGTGACGAGTATCCTAGCTGTAGGTTCATACCCATCTCTTCAAACTCACCGTACAGCGCGTTTGCCTTCCGTGAATACATCGGATCGCCAAGCTGGCCTATGAGATCAGCAGCCTGGACTAGTTTGGGCTCTGTGTTGTCGTCAGAGCGATCCCCACGCGCAGGAAAGCGCGTCATTTCAATGGCAGCGGCTACTCGAGACGCGTCGATGGCGGGTGACTTTCCAAGGCGCTCAAAGGCAAAGATCTTCGATCGATCGACGTGATAAGGCGCCAGCGCTGCGTCAGATGAGCCACGAGGAAGCGTAACTCTCTTTCCGCTCTCGTCCACTACAAATTCGGTTTCCGTGTCGCCGCTCAGAACGCCGCGCATGTAGCCGATATCATGCAATAGGCAGGCGACGATCAGATGACTGTAATCAGTGGGTTCTATTCGTTGTGAAAGCGTCATTCCCTCTAGAATGTCCCGCCCGACCATCGTGACTTGTAACGTGTGTTCGTAGTTGTGGTAGAGAGCGTCGCTTCTGGCAAGACATTCAATCGTACTACGCGCCAAGGAGCCTAAACGCTCCGCCATATCGTCGTGTGCTGGACCAAAAACACGGCGAAAATCTTTGGCAATAAACTTGCCCAACTTATTGGCCGCTATTGCGGTGATTGCCTTCAACCGCCCATCCCCCCAAGACGGCAAAATGCTATCATGCCGGGCAAAAAGTGAAAGGCTAAACGGAGGGGAGGACTAGTCTACTTCCCGGCGCAAAATTGATGCTTTCGAGCCTTTGGTCAACAGCGTTCGGCAAAGAAAAACCCGCCGGGGTGGGCGGCGGGGGTCTGAAGCGAGCAGTAATGGGGGCGAGGCTTACGGGGCAGCTCGCGCGCTCATGACGCGACCGATGTTGAGGAGATTGTCGGAGATCACACCGAGGCCGACCCAACGCTGCATTCCGTCGTCGGACCTGTATCGGCAACGATCGAGGCCATTTCGCCGCTTGACCACACTGATGCGTCCCTCGCATCCGGTGCGCCATTTCTGGCCGTTGCGGAACCAGCGCTTCTTCTGCTCGCGTTTGCGCTCAGGACTCTGCTCGAGCGATTGGGAATGCACACACGCTTGACACCCATCGCTTTCGCCGCCGCCTCATTCCTGGCGGAATAGAACCCGGCATCAGTCGCCACCAGTCGCGGCACGCGCCCCAGCTTGGCCTGGTGGGCTGCGATGGCTGGGATCAGGAGATCGGAATCATTGGGTCGCCGAGCATAGACTTCATAGTCGACGATGATCTGGTTTTCCGCTTCTTGCAGCTTGATCATCTTGCCGAACTCGTTGGGCTTGCCGGCCTTGCCCTTGCGGATGACCTCGGTCGAGGGCTCGAACACGCTGAGAATCTTGCCTTCGACGTGTGTGTCGCCATGGACGATACGCGCCCGCGTCTGATGCATCACCCGACGAACCAGCGGCAACATCCTGTCGAGCTCCTCGCGCAAACCCTCCAATGCGATCTGCTGCACAACGTCTGCGGACCACTTCACTCGTTCCGATATTTCCTTCGAGAAGCGCTTCGCCTGACCCACCACCCGGCTCGTCGTATCGAGTAACCGGCGATAACGTTGCTGCAACCGGTCCCTATTGAGCGGACCTTTGGCGCGCGCTATTCGCGCGATCTCGAACAGCCGGAATTTCACACTCCGGCTGCGGTCGCGCAGTTTGGTCCCGACCGCGCCCGCGATCTCCGTAATCTTCTTCATGGTGCGGGTCAGCACCCGCACTCCATCCCCCAACAGCGTGCTGTCTGTCGGATGGTGGATGTTGGTTTCCACCACGGTCGTGTCCACGCGCATTCGTCGCCCCGCAACCACACCATTGTGCTGCGCTATTTTCACCAATCGATCGTGGATCTGCCTGAGCGCCCGTGGCCCGACCGCCACGCCCCATCGCCCGATGGTCTTGGCGTCCGGCATCTTCCCGCTGCCCACTCGAGTAAAGTCTCGGTACACGAGGTTGGCGCGCACCTCGCGTTCCAAAGCGGCATAGCTCAGGTTCCGGATGTGCTTGAGGACCAGCAGACGTAACACCACCTCGGCCGGCGTACCGAGCCTGCCGCGGCTACGGCTCTTGGGATGCCGCTTCGCCAGCGCTTCGTAGACCGCCGCCACAATCTCTTCGTCCGCCAGCGCCTGATCGGCATACTCCATCCAGTCTTCGCGCAGATCACTCACTTCCTCGGTGATAAACCCGTCGCCGAAGCTGAGCTGCGCCCGCCGCATCTCAATCATCTCGCCGCCCCGCGCGCCTTCGATGCGGCTCTGGACGTAGCAGCTCATGATTGAGCTCGCAGATCTCCTCGATCGCCTGCTTCAGCTTCTGATAATTGTCGAGCCAGCGGCGAACCTCGGCGACCCGTTCGCGACGCACGCTGAACTGCTGCGTTCGCCCGCCGGCGTATGTCACGGTCAGCACGAACACCTGGTGCCCTTCGCCGCGAGCGCATTTAGGACAGCCCTTGGTATGTCGGACGGTGCGCTCCAGCAACGAACCGCGCAGCAACTCGCCGGTGGCCGGCAGCTTGCCGACGAGCTTGTCGCGCGCTCTAAGGGTTCGCTCACGAATCATTCATAAGAATGAATCAATGGCGGCCAAACAAGTCAAGCGCCGATCCGTTCGACCTTGCAGTTTTCCGCCGATCGGCCGACTCTGAACCCTGACTACGTCCACCTAATTTTGCGCCGGGAAGTAGTCTAGCTAGTGCCCTGACCCCGCGGCACTGGGCAAGTGGTTGGAGTGCTTCTCTCGTCGAGCCAAAAAGACAGCCCCGATGTCTTAACGGCGTCAAGTGACATCGCGAAAAACGATGTCCGCCTCAAAGTCGATGTGATCATTGCGTTCGCAACGCCAGCCGGTCGTGCCGCGCAGCATGCAACTTCTATCATCCCGATCGTCGTCGGCTCCATGGGCGATCCCGTGCGAGACGGATTGGTGGCGAGCTTGTCGCGTCCCGGCGGCAATCTTACCGGCACCACCTTCCTTGGGCCGGAACTTGTCCCCAAGCGTCTTGTCTTGTTGAAGGAGCTAATGCCTGCACTGTCGGAGATCGCCGTGCTCTGGCACCCCGGTGCGTTCAGTGAGCAAACAACATCAGGTATGATGAAACAGGTAACGGAGATCGCCGGCGGTCTGGGTCTGCGGTTGCAACTGGTCGAAGCTCGCAGTCCGGATGAACTCGATCGCGCGTTCTCCGATTTGGCAAGAGGGCACGCCGATGCCCTATTCGAGTTTCCAAGCCCCATGCTCTATGTGGCAAGAAGGCGTATCGTCGACCTGGCCGCGCAATACCGGCTGCCCGCCATGTATAATGCCCGGGAGTTTGTCGAAGTCGGCGGCCTGATTTCCTATGGGGCAAGTGTCCCGGAACTGAATCGCCGTACGGCGATCTACGCCGACAAGATCCTCAAGGGAGCAAAACCATCTGATCTCCCGGTAGAGCAGCCCACCAAATTTGAACTGGCAGTGAATCGCAAAACTGCGAAGGCGCTCGGCATCGAGGTGCCATCGGCCCTTCTTGCCACAGCCGACGAGGTGATCGAATAGGTCGCCAGACTTCAGCGTTTGTTGAGGGTTTCGGATGCCGGCCGATCGCGGCGCTGCGGCTTGGACCGAGGCCGGCGTCCGAAAGCCGCCAAGGAAGGAACCCGCGGGAAATGTCAGGCGGTGGCGCGGCGAGCGCTGCGCTATGGATTTTTGTGTACGACGGAAGTGCGTGCTGGCAACCGACACTGATGAGTGTGCTGGCTGACGACGTAGCGGCGCATGATGGGTCGGTCGCAGGTAGGTGAATTTGGGATAAGCCAGCAAGATCGATGGCGAGTGTGACTTCGTAAAAGCATATTTGCGCAAACACCGCCGTTACGGATCGAGGGCCGGCGATCAAGAACGGGATTTTCAATCTGTGAGGTTGGCCATGTGATCATGACGTATCGATCCTGATCACGGTTGGCGGCGGCGGTCTGTATTGAGGTGTCGAACCGCGGTTGAAGGTCTCGATGATGTTCATGCGCCCGCCGCAACACGGGCACGGATGGGTGGTCTGGTCGTTTGCCGTGGCGCTATCGGGAGCCTGCTGCTTCTGCGCTTTTTGCGCAGGGCGTACCGCATCGATCAGTTCACGCGCTCGCGCGATGGTCTCGGCCTTGGTCCCACTCGCCAACAGCCCGCAGTGCCTGATGCGGTGGAAACCGTTCGGCAAGACGTGGATGAGAAATCGGCGGATGAACTCGCCCGGGTTAAGCGTCATGCTCTTGTAGCGGCCGGGTCCCTCGATCCGATAGTCTTTGTAGCTGAACGTGACGCCGGTCGCGTTGGCGGCGATAAGGCGGCTGCTGGAGATCGCGACCCGGTGGGTGTAGCGGGACAGATAGGCGAGTACCTGCTCGGGTCCGGCGAATGGCCTTTTGCTATAGACGAACCACTTGGTCCGATGCAGCGGCGCGAGATAGGCCTTGAACGCGGCTTTGCAAGCGAGTTGGGCGTGGTCGGCGAAGAACTGCAAGCGGCCGGTCTCGTGTGCGGCGAGCAGCATCTGAAGCATCAAGCGGCGGAACAGTCGGGACAGGACCTTTACCGGCAAGAGAAAGTTTGGGCGGCAGCCGACCCAGCGGGTGCCGTCGAGCGATATCCCACCACCCGGCACGATCATGTGGACGTGTGGATGATGGGTCATCGCGGAGCCCCAGGTGTGGAGCACCGAGGTGAAGCCGATCTTGGCGCCGAGGTGCTTGGGATCGTCTGCAATCGTGCGCATTGTCTGTGAGGAAGCTTTGAACAGTAGATTGTAGACGACGGCCTTGTTCTGGTAGGCGATTGCGGCAATCCGCGCCGGCAGCGTGAACACGACGTGAAAGTAAGGGACGTCCAGCAGTTCTGACTTGCGCTGCTTCATCCATGCCAGCGCCTGCGAGCCCTGGCACTTGGGGCAATGTCTATTACGGCAGCTGTTATAGGCGATCTGCGTGTGAGCACAGTCCTCGCAGCGCATGACATGGCCGCCGAGAGCCACCGTGCGGCAGCTCTCGATCGCCGACATCACCTTCAACTGGCCAAGGCTGACGTGACCTGCATTAGCTTTACGCCAGGCGGGCCCGTAGTCGCGAAAGATATCCGCGATCTGAAGGGCGGGGCGAGCCATGATCGCCGTGGCTTATGCCGGCGGCTTGTCCTCCGGTGTCAGCGGCGTGAGCCGATCCAACGGGCTCATGACCGCGCGGATCACGTTGGTGGCCACCTGTGCGTAAAGCGCGGTGGTGTCCACCCTGGCATGCCCGAGTAAAACCTGAATCAAACGGACATCGGTCTTCTCTTCGAGCAGGTGGGTGGCAAAGCTGTGTCGCAATGTATGAGGCGACACTCGCTTTTTGATCCCCGCCCGATCGGCCGCGACATGAACGACGCGATTGAATTGCCGCGTCGTCAGCGGCAGCAGCGGATCACGGCCCGGAAACAGCCAGACCGTGGGCCGGGCGATACGATACCAATCGCGCAGTAGCTCCAATAGCAGCGGGGAAAGCATTGCAAAACGATCCTTGCGCCCCTTGCCCTGCTCGATGCGCAGCAGCATCCGCTCGGAATCGATGTCCGACACCTTCAGCGCCACGACTTCGGAAACCCGCAGTCCAGCGCCATAAGCGGCGCTCAGCGCGGCCTTGTACTTCGGCCCGGGGGCCGCCTCCAGCAGCCGTGCGATCTCCTCCAGGCTCAAGATTACCGGGATCCTGCGCGGCTCCCGCACGAAGGTGAGGTACCTTGCCAGCTCGGGGCGGTCGAGCGTTACGGTGAAGAAGAAACGCAACGCCACAACCGAGCCATTGATGCTTGGTGCCCGGGCGCCGGTCTGTGTCTGGTGTAGCTGGAAAAGGCGAAGATCTTCAGGCGTGGCCGTATCTGGCGCGCGGCCGAGAAAGGCTGTGAAAGTCCTGACGCGTCGGATATAGTCATTGCGCGTCTTCTCGACGAAGTTGCGCACCGTCATGTCTTCGATCATGCGCCGGCGCAGCGGGTTGATGGGCTTCTCGCTCATTGGGAGCTCCTGTCTTGAGGTTGGAGTTTGTGAACCCCTCGATCCTCAAGACGGAGCGACCGCCCGTCACCTGTGCTCGTTCAAATAGTTACCGCCGAAGACGTACCCCCCGACCGCGCCGCCAGCACCTCCCGCGTGAGCGGGTTCGTTCGTTGGCACGAACCGGACCTCCAGCGATGTCCGCTATTCGGTCGCTATCGGGGGAAGACCGGACATGGCGCAGACAGCCCAATTCGGTCGAGAATGACCCACTGAGACATTGGCCGCGCCCAACGGCAACTCTCTGGATGCAGGTTTCAGCTATCGACGCGTCCGCTTTAGCAGCTAAGATACGGTCGCCTGAGCCTTGCCCCGTTACCAAAGGTGGAACCATCAAGAGCCAATGTTAAGCTATGTCGCCGGGGATGGCAGTCTGCCGCGCAGATTTCTCTTGCGCGATAATTCCTTCCAGCCGTGCAATGTTTTCTAGGAGGCGTCGACTGGTCAGGACGAGGAAGTAGTAGCCGAATTGCGGATTTTGAAAATAGATTTCGAGCAGCCTTTCATAAGTTATGGTCAGGACTTGTCCGTCCTCTATGCACTCGACCGCCCCGGTTCGTCGATTATTGGGCGTAAGGAAGCCAAATTCTCCCATGAGACGTCCTGGCGGAAGCTCGACACCGATTTCCGTGACCAGAAACTTCCCTGTGACCGTCAAGAACATTTCGGTAGCTGCGTCACCCTTCCTGAATAATCTGTCGCCCCGGCGATATCTGCGTTCGGTCATGAACGGCTTAAGCCATTCCATCGACATATCACCCTGCGTCGCGTTCCGCGCCTTCTTGACGAGCTTGAGCATCTGACGGAGGCGAACGGCATTGATCGGCAGCAACAGCAGATACAGGAGAAAATTGGCGACGTTTCCGGAGAGCGCGCCAGAGGTCGCGAAGAACGCGCAGCCGGCCATGTTTGCGACACGCAGCGGCACCATTGTCTGCATCAGCAAGGTAGCCACGAAGAAGATCGCGCCGACCAAAGCGAACATGTTGGCGAGTGTGATGTTGGCCAGCACTATTTCCCCCATCCGGTTGAACAGAGCGTCGTAGGTGATGTTGTTGGGATCGAGACCCATTTGAACCAGGATCTTTGCGATCCTGAGATTGTCCGCCGCCGTATCAAGAATGCGGTTTAGCATCGTCGAAAAATCTGCACCGCTGGACGCCATCGCATCATCCCCCACGCAAAGCCGTCGGTATTCGTCGGATATCGATCAATTTTACTCTGAGCGGTGATTTCGGCAATTGCCAGCGCTCATTAGTAGGTTTTGTCGTCGTGTCTGACCCCGAGCCGAAGAGAGGTAACGTCGGCTCCTAGGCAGCTTTCGCGAGTGGAGAGCAACGGGGTCACAAAGTCGGGAACTTCCGAATTTGTTGAGGGTTTCGGATGCCGGCCGATCGCGGCGCTGCGGCTTGGACCGAGGCCGGCGTCCGAAAGCCGCCAAGGAAGGAACCCGCGGGAAATGTCAGGCGGTGGCGCGGCGAGCGCTGCGCTATGGATTTTTGTGTACGACGGAAGTGCGTGCTGGCAACCGACACTGATGAGTGTGCTGGCTGACGACGTAGCGGCGCATGATGGGTCGGTCGCAGGTAGGTGAATCTGGGATAAGCCAGCAAGATCGATGGCGAGTGTGACTTCGTAAAAGCATATTTGCGCAAACACCGCCGTTACGGATCGAGGGCCGGCGATCAAGAACGGGATTTTCAATCTGTGAGGTTGGCCATGTGATCATGACGTATCGATCCTGATCACGGTTGGCGGCGGCGGTCTGTATTGAGGTGTCGAACCGCGGTTGAAGGTCTCGATGATGTTCATGCGCCCGCCGCAACACGGGCACGGATGGGTGGTCTGGTCGTTTGCCGTGGCGCTATCGGGAGCCTGCTGCTTCTGCGCTTTTTGCGCAGGGCGTACCGCATCGATCAGTTCACGCGCTCGCGCGATGGTCTCGGCCTTGGTCCCACTCGCCAACAGCCCGCAGTGCCTGATGCGGTGGAAACCGTTCGGCAAGACGTGGATGAGAAATCGGCGGATGAACTCGCCCGGGTTAAGCGTCATGCTCTTGTAGCGGCCGGATCCCTCGATCCGATAGTCTTTGTAGCTGAACGTGACGCCGGTCGCGTTGGCGGCTATAAGGCGGCTGCTGGAGATCGCGACCCGGTGGGTGTAGCGGGACAGATAGGCGAGTACCTGCTCGGGTCCGGCGAATGGCCTTTTGCTATAGACGAACCACTTGGTCCGATGCAGCGGCGCGAGATAGGCCTTGAACGCGGCTTTGCAAGCGAGTTGGGCGTGGTCGGCGAAGAACTGCAAGCGGCCGGTCTCGTGTGCGGCGAGCAGCATCTGAAGCATCAAGCGGCGGAACAGTCGGGACAGGACCTTTACCGGCAAGAGAAAGTTTGGGCGGCAGCCGACCCAGCGGGTGCCGTCGAGCGATATCCCACCACCCGGCACGATCATGTGGACGTGTGGATGATGGGTCATCGCGGAGCCCCAGGTGTGGAGCACCGAGGTGAAGCCGATCTTGGCGCCGAGGTGCTTGGGATCGTCTGCAATCGTGCGCATTGTCTGTGAGGAAGCTTTGAACAGTAGATTGTAGACGACGGCCTTGTTCTGGTAGGCGATTGCGGCAATCCGCGCCGGCAGCGTGAACACGACGTGAAAGTAAGGGACGTCCAGCAGTTCTGACTTGCGCTGCTTCATCCATGCCAGCGCCTGCGAGCCCTGGCACTTGGGGCAATGTCTATTACGGCAGCTGTTATAGGCGATCTGCGTGTGAGCACAGTCCTCGCAACGCATGACATGGCCGCCGAGAGCCACCGTGCGGCAGCTCTCGATCGCCGACATCACCTTCAACTGGCCAAGGCTGACGTGACCTGCATTAGCTTTACGCCAGGCGGGCCCGTAGTCGCGAAAGATATCCGCGATCTGAAGGGCGGGGCGAGCCATGATCGCCGTGGCTTATGCCGGCGGCTTGTCCTCCGGTGTCAGCGGCGTGAGCCGATCCAACGGGCTCATGACCGCGCGGATCACGTTGGTGGCCACCTGTGCGTAAAGCGCGGTGGTGTCCACCCTGGCATGCCCGAGTAAAACCTGAATCAAACGGACATCGGTCTTCTCTTCGAGCAGGTGGGTGGCAAAGCTGTGTCGCAATGTATGAGGCGACACTCGCTTTTTGATCCCCGCCCGATCGGCCGCGACATGAACGACGCGATTGAATTGCCGCGTCGTCAGCGGCAGCAGCGGATCACGGCCCGGAAACAGCCAGACCGTGGGCCGGGCGATACGATACCAATCGCGCAGTAGCTCCAATAGCAGCGGGGAAAGCATTGCAAAACGATCCTTGCGCCCCTTGCCCTGCTCGATGCGCAGCAGCATCCGCTCGGAATCGATGTCCGACACCTTCAGCGCCACGACTTCGGAAACCCGCAGTCCAGCGCCATAAGCGGCGCTCAGCGCGGCCTTGTACTTCGGCCCGGGGGCCGCCTCCAGCAGCCGTGCGATCTCCTCCAGGCTCAAGATTACCGGGATCCTGCGCGGCTCCCGCACGAAGGTGAGGTACCTTGCCAGCTCGGGGCGGTCGAGCGTTACGGTGAAGAAGAAACGCAACGCCACAACCGAGCCATTGATGCTTGGTGCCCGGGCGCCGGTCTGTGTCTGGTGTAGCTGGAAAAGGCGAAGATCTTCAGGCGTGGCCGTATCTGGCGCGCGGCCGAGAAAGGCTGTGAAAGTCCTGACGCGTCGGATATAGTCATTGCGCGTCTTCTCGACGAAGTTGCGCACCGTCATGTCTTCGATCATGCGCCGGCGCAGCGGGTTGATGGGCTTCTCGCTCATTGGGAGCTCCTGTCTTGAGGTTGGAGTTTGTGAACCCCCGATCCTCAAGACGGAGCGACCGCCCGTCACCTGTGCTCGTTCAAATAGTTACCGCCGAAGACGTACCCCCCGACCGCGCCGCCAGCACCTCCCGCGTGAGCGGGTTCGTTCTTTGGCACCAACCGGACCTCACACGATGTCCGACTTGAGTCCGCTTTCAGGGGTAAAATGGAAGTCGGATTTCGGGGCCGTCAGGGCAGCTTTTGACCGACCCAGAACGGACCTCGAGCTGCTTTGGCTTAGGTGCAGACATCAAGAATTTTGCACCAGAATTGCGGTCGAACAATTCCAGCGGGTTGCGCAGCGGCACCGTGTGTTGGTGGGTTGCGCCGCCGCATTAATGCGTTACCACGATGAAATCCGTGTCTTTTCCCGTCTCATGGCTAAATCCGTTGTCGGAAATAATCAATGAAGAGGCCGGCGTCAGAAGTTTAGAGATCCTCTCAACCGTATCCTGCGGTATTTCGATGCGGTTGAGGACAGCGTTGGCCTGATCGGGCGACGGTACCGATAGGGCGGTTTGCTTCACGGGCGCTTCGCGCTCTTTCGTGGCACCCTCGATGCGAGGAAATTCGTCCGGAATCGACACGACGGTCCAGCGAATAGCCGTTCCCTCGTTCTGGAATTCCATTGCGGTAAACACGTGCGTTCCCAGCGACTCCTCCGGATTTTCGATCTTGACCGGGACATCAAACAACGGCGTGAAACCCTGACGCACGAACAGCTTGCTCAACTTACGACTGACGAAGATGGAGATCGGGACGATCTTTTTGGGCGCGCTTGCAGCGGGAGCCGAGCCCGGCACCTGGAGACTGGCGGCTTCCGGAGTCTCAGCGTTTGACACCAGTGATCCCTGCGTTGCCGCGGCTGTACCGATGCTCTTGGTTGCGACGGTGGCAGTCTGGAATTCCGACGAACCGGGCGCGGCTTTCGGTTGAAAAAGATGCGGATTGGTTGTCTCGACCGGCTGGACATCACCGTGCGCAATGATCACGCGCGTGCCGCGCTTCGTGAGATGCCAGAGTCGAACGGCAAAGTCATTTTTCAAACGGATGCAGCCGTGTGACGCCGGATGCCCAGGCACGACACCGGCGTGCAACGCTATCCCTGACCAGGTGATGCGTTGCATGTAGGGCATGGGGGCAGCGCTATAAATATTTGAACGGTGCCATCGTTGTTTGCTGATCACGCTGAACACGCCGAGCGGCGTAGGATGCCCCTGAGTTCCCGTGGACACCGAAGAGCGTGCGATCAGGGCCCCGTTGTCAAAAAGCGAGACCCGTTGGTCTGCGATCGAGATGATGATCTGGAGCGGGCCCTTCGGAAGGGGCTCGGGCCGAATGTTCTTCGCCGTTTCAGAGTTTGTCTGGCGGTGGTGGTACTTGTGTTTGTACGGAGCGTATTGGCTTGGCCAGAACGTGTGTTGGGGTCCAAACAGAAATTGAGCGTGTCCGATCCCCGTAGGGAGCATGAGAATGGCGAATACAGCCGTTCTTATAGCGCGCTGCATTGCTGGTAATCCCTTAACGAACAACGCCCAGTCCCATAGGCGCGATTCCATCGTTTCGAGACGATGCGCGAAGCCGACGCCTGATGCGTCATTCCGACAATGCACCAAGCCTCTCCTCCAAATCTGGTCGCAGTAGGTCAAAAATTGGACCGTACTCACAATTACGGTGTGAGTTGCCGTTGAGACGGGCGCAATTGCTTGCGATCGACGCGTTGCAATCGGGCAACATGGTTTGGAAAAATTGACGAGCGGCCGTTTGCGCCATTGCGCGACCCACATTGATCCCAAGAATGAGCCTCTTCGCATGCTTGGCTTTTCTACACGGCTCCGGTGGAGCCTATGGAGGCGACGGCATCATGAATACGCGGCGATTTGCGATAATGGCGGCGGCGTTGTGCGGAACGGTCGTTCTCGCAGTCTGGGTCGTCGCCCGGCTTCCTGGCTTCGCTACGGCCAGTATCGAGAACTCCGGCGCAGTGCCAATCGAGGACCGCGCAGCCTCTCTCGCCGCCAACGCCAGGCTCGCAGATGAACCGCAGGCAATCGCAATGGCCAACGCCATTGTCGCGAACGCCGCTGTCGCTAGCGCCGAAGTGGCGACGGCCGCCGAACCCGCGGCGGGGCCGGCCACCGACACGACGGCGGCCTCGGATAAGCCGGAATCGATCGTCGTGGCCGCGTTGCCCGATCCGTCGCAGACGCTGTCGGCCGATTTACCGCCTGTGCAGAAATCGGTGGACCCGGGCCACCGTGATGCCGCGCAACTGGCGCCGACAACGTGCGGTGCATCCGGCGGTGCCTCCAACTCGGGGCCGCAGGATTTCCGGTATCTCATTTGTTATGTCTGGTCCGAACTGCCGCCAGCCGAGAAGCCGGCTGCGATCGTCTTGCGTTCGTTCAAGGACATCCCGGTCGGAACGCCGGTGGAAGAGATCAAGCGCGCGTCCGACGCTTTCGGTCTGGATTTCACTTTCATGAAGGCGGTGGCCAAGGTCGAGTCCGGTTTCGACCCCAAGCAACGCACCGGGTCGTATATCGGGCTGTTCCAGCTGAGCAAATACGAGTTCGGCAAATTCGGCTCCGGAGACATTCTCAATCCCCGCGATAATGCCGTTGCGGCGGCCTACAAGATCATCACCGAAGGCATTCTGTTCGAGTGGGTGACGCACAGGAAGCCGGACTTGAACGATCTCTACCTGATCCATCAGCAGGGCTGGGAAGGCGCCGCGGAGCACCTCAGCCAACCCAATCGCATCGCCTGGAAATCGATGTGCGCCACCAGCGAAGGCAGGGAGAAGGGCGAAAAATGGTGCAGGCGCGCGATCTGGGGCAATACGCTTCCGGCCGTCAAAGGGGCGTGGAAATCGGTGGAGAAGCTGACGTCGGAGGCGTTCGTCGGAATGTGGCGCGAGCGGGTTGCTCATTTCCAATCGAAATACATGGGGACCGCGACCGCCGACGCCGAACGGGCGCACCAGTAAATTTCCGTTGAGTGGTTGGCAGGAGTGGCCGCACCCGCGGGCCGAGCGGGGCCTCACCGCCGCTGCGGCATGTGGTGCCGCTCATCGCTTAGTGGTCGCGCTGGATGCACTTTACGTCGTCAACGACGCGCTCGGATCGTTCCTGCTGCGCGCTAGCGAGGTGATCGATCAGGTGCCGATGTCTGCTTGTGGCGAAACTGATGATGTCGCCTTTGGGAGGCGGCGTGCGATTTTCGAGCATTAATGCAGTGCTACGTTTCGTCGCACGCGCTTTGATCGCGCGGCAACACGACCACGGCTCGTCAGCGAGGCCGCTACCGTCCGCATCCTCACCGTGAACGGTCTTGTCCTAAATCGACCGCGGCAATGCCGCAGACTGTCATTGGAACTTCTTCGATTTCACGGCTTTGGTTCAGCAGTTGATCGCGTAGACTACAACGTTACGGCACCACCCGACCACGCGGGTTGATGTCGCTCGCGGGTAGACTCTTGGAACTGTCTCATCCGTCCGAATGTCCGCTTCTCTAATCGGCCCTTTGGGGTCAAGCACTTTCAGACTATCCACCAATGCGGTGTTGATGTCGCTCGCGGGCTCTTGCTTCTCTTCGGAATCGGCACCTGGGCCCTTCCACCATGGGATCCGAGGACGAGGCGGAACAATCTTTTGGACGACCTTGCCGTCAGTGTGACGGCAGGTCCAAGCGGACATACGAACTCACCTCATCCATCGTCCCGCGAGGGACATCCTTCCACCGGTTGGCGGAGCTCTAGTTTTCTCCTATCGGGTTTGATGCTGAACGGTTTTCATGCTGCTGCCGCGGCTTGCTCCCGGGTCCACCGGAACTCGGTGCCGTCAACCCAGATGCGGTGCATGATCACGGCCAGCCGGCGAGCCAGAGCCACGATCGCCTTTTTCATCCCGCGGCGCCTCGCGATCTGCATGGCCCACGCTTTGAGCCATGACCATTTTTTTGAATGCATCATGCTTTGAGCTGCTTCGTAGAGCATCGTGCGCATCATCTCGTCGCCGCAGCGCGATATTTTACCGCTCCAATCGATCTCACCCGATTGATACCTGGAGCACGTCAGCCCAAACACCGCCCCGACTGACTTGGATTTGCGGAACCGGGCTGGCACATCGACGGTGGCGCGATAGGTCAGCGCCACCACGGGGCCGACACCCGGGGTCGTCATCAGGCGCCGGCATACCTCATCCTCCCGGACGATAGCCAGCAAGCGACGGTGCAGGATGACGATCTGTTCACGGAGCACCCGCCGGACGATGAGCAGCGGCTCCACCAGTACCGCCAAGTCGGGGATATTCTCGACAAGCTCCTGGATGCGGGCCTCGAACCTCACCTTGCCAACCATTCCGACCTTGAGGCCGAAGTTGCGCAAAGTACCTCGCAGATCGTTCTCGATGGCGATGGCCTTCGACTGCAGAAGCTTGCGATGGGTCAGCAGCATTCGCAGTTTCTGACTGCGGAGCGTCTTCACATGCACCGGACGGTACAGTCCCACCCGGATCATCTGAGCGATGCCGCGCGCGTCGTTGCGGTCGGTCTTGTTGATCTGCGCCTTCAGCACCGCCCGCATGTGCCGCGTCTCGACACAGATCACCGGTAACTCGGCTTCGGCGAGAGCGCTGAACAGCCATTGCGACAGCGGCCCGGCTTCCAGTCCGATCCGCTTGAAGCGGTAGGTGGGGTTCCCCAGAACCTTCAGCAGGGCTGCAGGTTCGCTCGCTACCTTCACTTCCTTCACGATCCTGCCCGTGTCATCCACAATGCAGATGCTGGTTTCCTTGACCGATACGTCCAATCCACCAAAATGGTCCATGCTGCGCTTCTCCTTCTGATGCTTGAGGTCGTCACCAAGGACCTCGTTTTCACCATCAGCCTGAAGCGCAGCACCCAAAATCTTCAGCTATCCACAAGCTGGGCCGGCCGATTACACCATCTTTCGGGGGTGAAGCAGAGTGCGCCGGGAGACCGGCAAGGAGTAGATGGTGCAAGTCCATCACGATGAAGGAGTAGCGAACCACGCAATTCGCGAGGGCATCGGCGAAGCGTTGACAGGGAAGCGCATCGCGTCCCTACCGCG
>CAWILG010000003.1:0-158986 GCA_963836765.1 uncultured Alphaproteobacteria bacterium | reverse complement strand
CTCAGGCTGTTCGGGTCGCCGGTAAGCAGCGAATTCGGCAGGCCGGAAATCATCGAATTCGGCAAGCCAGGAACCGGCTTCGACACTCTGGAAGTCCCCGCCGCGTTCCACGCGGTGGAGCTGGCGACGAGGCTCGCATACGCGGTCGGGCTGACCCGCGATATCCAATAGCCCAGACATTCGTTGTTCGTGGGGTATTTCTGACTGCTGTTGCCGCACGAATTCGAGACCGTGAAGTGGCAGGCCAGGGTGCAGCCGCCGGGATATTGCGTATTCATATCCGGGTTGATGGCGGCAAGCCGCGTCTGCTCGGCATTGGTCGACGGCAGGCCCATCAATTCCGAAACGTCCAGCATCAGATAAAAATCGAGATAGGGCGGCAGCGAAGCGCTCGATTTCGAGACGCCGGTCACCGTCACCTTTTGCAACCCGACCACCTTCATGAATATCGTCGGCACGTCGGCACTGAACGAGACGTTGGAAGTGATCTTGATGCCGGTTTTTGACGACGCTGGTACGGGTGAGGTTTGAATAACCGGTGATCGTGCCCAGATTGCCGTCAAAGACGTTATTGGCCTCGGTGACGCCGGCAGTAACCGAGCCCTTGGCCGTCATGGCGGCGGCGGCGGTAAACCCGGCCGATTTCTGGGAAAGCGAGGAACGCTGGCGGCGTCGGCCGCGGATTGCATCTTCGCCCTCATTCTGGTCGCCATCGAGTGGTCGACCGCGCAGCCGATCGCGGTGAGCAGCGGCACAGCCGCGATCCCGAAAATCATCGCGACATTGGCGCGTTTATCCCGGCGGAAACGGTCAATCAGGCGAATGAAACTACGCATGTGAGGGGCATTTCCGGTTTTAAAATCTGGCAATTTTTACCGCTAAAGAATTAAGCGTGGCTATCGCGATCACCGAAAATCCAGTGATTGCCCAAGGAAACGGCACACTATGTTGGCGCGCCGAACGTCATGCCGGTGCGGTCGAAGCCAATCGTTGCGGCCTTCGAGACAGGCTGCGGAGGGGAAATTCAGAGCTCTGTCATATTCATTTGACGGTCGGTTTTGTATGGATAGGCCTAGGGGTTGGGAGGTTAACGAAATCGGAATTGACGTTGCTGAAATCGCCGGAGCGCCCATTGCAACTGCGAACCATTCGCATGAGTGCCAGCGACGGCTCCCCTGGCTACGGCTTTTGACACGATCACCGGCTGCCCCGGACGGAGGATATTGTTGGCCTCATTTCCTTGCGGGTGGCGCGACGACAGGGTTGCTGTGATGCCTGCGCCGGAAAAATTGACACGATGAATTGCAGCATCCGGTCCGGGAAGGATCTCGTTCGCGCATCCGGGCTCGAGCGGACCCGTGCGCGATGGCCGTGCCGTCGCCGCGGACAGGGTGGCGATAACGAACTCCGGACGAGGCGGCCGTGATGACCCTTCAAGAGATGCTGTCGCCGAGATCGGGCAGGCGCTGCGGCCCAATGTCTGGGACGCCGTCGCGCTGGTGCTCGTCATCGGCGCCATGGTGCTCATCGTCTATGGCGGCGAGCAGACCGCCCTTCCCTTGTCGGCGCTCGATGTCGATCCGGTTACGCTCGATCCGGCCCACCTGCCGGCCTATGCGCTGCGCACGACCATGGATGCTGCTGGCCATCGTCTGCTCGATCGTCTTCACCTTCATCTATGCGGCCCTTGCCGCCAAGAGCCGCCGCGCCGAGATGGTGCTGATCCCGCTGCTCGACATCCTGCAGTCGGTGCCGATCCTGGGCTTTCTCACCTTCACCGTGGTGTTCTTCCTCAATCTGTTCCCGGGCCAGGTGTTCGGCGCCGAACTCGCCTGCGTGTTCGTGATCTTCACCAGCCAGGCCTGGAACATGACGTTCAGCCTGTACCAGTCGATGCGCACGTGCCTAAGGACCTGGACGAGGCGTCGCAAAGCTTTCATCTCAGCGGATGGCAGCGTTTCTGGCGGCTCGACGTTCCCTTCGCCATGCCGGGCCTGATCTGGAATACGATGATGTCGATGTCCGGCGGATGGTTCTTCGTGGTGGCGTCCGAAGCGATCACGGTCGGCAATACCACGGTGACGCTGCCGGGCGTCGGCTCCTATGTCGCGCTCGCCATCCAGCAGCAAAATCTCGCCGCGATCGGCTACGCCATCCTGACCATGTTTCTGGTCATCCTCGCCTATGACCAGTTGCTGTTTCGCCCCATCGTGGCCTGGGCCGACAAATTCCGCTTCGAGCAGACCGCCTCGGCGAACGCGCCGACATCCTGGATGCTCGACCTGTTTCGACGGACCCGCGCGCTTCGCGTCCTGACTTACCCGTTCGCGGCACTCAACAAGGCGATCTCGAATTTGCACATCGGGCTGCCCGGCCGGTTGAGAACGCCAACGAAGCGGGACCAGCCGTCGCGCGTCGTCGATGCGGTCTGGCTCGCCATCGTCATTGGATGCACCGGCTACGCCGCCTGGCGGATCTATCAATATCTATCCGCGACGCTGACCCCGTCGGACGTCGCCAGCGCCATCGGATACGGGTTCATCACGCTAGCGCGGGTGATCGTGCTGATTGCGCTCGCAACCCTCGTATGGGTGCCGGTCGGAGTTTGGATCGGGCTTCGGCCGAAATTGGCCGAGCGAATCCAGCCGCTGGCGCAGTTCCTGGCGGCGTTTCCCGCCAACCTCGCCTTTCCGGTGTTCGTGGTGATGATCGTTCGCTACGGCCTCAACACCAACATCTGGCTCAGCCCGCTGATGATCCTCGGTACCCAATGGTATATCCTGTTCAACGTCATTGCGGGCGCCAGCGCATTCCCGACTGATCTTCGGGAAGCCGCCGGCAGCTTCCACCTGAAGGGATGGCGCTGGTGGATCAAGGTCATCCTGCCCGGAATTTTTCCGTACTACATCACCGGCGCGATCACAGCGTCAGGCGGGTCATGGAATGCCGCCATCGTCGCCGAGGTCGCAAGCTGGGGCGACACCCATCTGACGGCCACCGGCCTTGGCGCCTATATCGCGACGGCGACCGAGGCCGGCGATTTCCCCCGGGTTGTCCTCGGCATCGCCATCATGTGCGTGCTGGTGACGCTCTTCAACCGGCTGTTCTGGAGGCCGCTCTATGCCTTTGCAGAGCGCCGTCTTCGCCTCGGCTGATCAGGAGAAGCGCATGCTCGATCAAGTCAACCAGACCAGCCTGCTCGACATCCGCGGCGTCTGCCGGTCATTTCCGAAAGGCAGCGGCGAGGAATTGCTGGTCCTCGAAAATGTCGACCTGACGCTTCATTCCGGCGAAATCGTCGGCCTGCTCGGCCGTTCCGGCTCGGGCAAGTCGACGCTGCTGCGGATTATCGCCGGCCTGATCACGCCGTCCTCGGGCGAAGCGAAATGCCGCGGCGAAACCATCGTCGGACCGCCGAACGGCGTCTCGATGGTGTTCCAGTCGTTTGCGCTGTTTCCCTGGCTGACGGTTCTGCAGAATGTCGAACTGGGATTGGAGGCGCTGGGAATTGACAGCGTCGAACGCCGCACGCGCGCGCTGGCTGCAATCGACCTGATCGGTCTCGACGGCTTCGAGTTCGCCTACCCTAAGGAATTGTCGGGCGGCATGCGCGAGCGCGTCGGATTCGCGCGGGCGCTGGTGGTTCATCCGGACCTGCTCTTGATGGACGAGCCGTTCTCCGCGCTCGACGTGCTGACCGCAGAGACTCTGCGCACCGACCTGGTCGATCTCTGGATCGAAGGCCGGCTGCCGATCAAGTCGGTGCTGATGGTGACGCACAACATCGAGGAAGCGGTGTTGATGTGCGACCGCATTCTCGTCTTCTGTCCAATCCCGGCCGCGTCGCGGCCGAGATCAAGGTCGACCTGCCGCATCCGCGCAATCGCCTCGATCCGACATTCCGGCAGCTGGTCGACAGCATCTATGCCCGCATGACGCAGCGTGCCGAGGCCAGGACCCCGGCCGTCGAGGGCATCCCCGGCAGCGGCGTCGGGATGATCCTCAACCACGTCTCGTCCAACGTGCTTTCGGGCCTGATCGAGACGCTCGCGGGACCACCCTACAACGGGCACGCCGATTTGCCGGTCCTCGCCGGTCATTTGCAGCTCGAGGCGGACGAGATATTTCATCTCGGCGAGGCGCTGCAATTGTTGCGGTTTGCGCAATTGAGCGAGGGCGATCTGATGCTGACCGATGCCGGCAAGCGCTTCGCACATCTCGACACCGATGCCCGCAAAAAACTGTTCGCCGAGCATCTCGTCAGCCATGTGCCGGTGATGGGCCTGATCCGCCGCGTGCTCGACGAGCGGCCATCGCACGCGGCCCCGGCGGCGCGCTTCCGCAACGAGCTGGAAGATTACATGTCCGAGGACTACGCGGACGAAACGCTCAAGACCATCGTGTCATGGGAGCGTTACGCGGAGCTGTTCGCCTATGACGAGCAGTCGGAAACGTTCAGCCTCGAAAACCCGCACTAGCCAAATGTGGATTGATGCGAGCACCTGAGAGGACGGACTGACGATGTCCGTTCATCAGGGGCAAAGCAGACCTTGCCGTTGCGTACATCGAAGTCCGAAAATGGACGGCGAGTTCAACCGATCGCTGCAACACATTCTGCGAACTTCTCAGCCGGCGTCTGATAGAGCAAGGTCTTTCTCGGCCTTTCATTGAGCTGCCTTGCAATGGCACTGAGCCTGGCCTGGCTGTGCAAGGACAGATCGGTGCCACGCGGAAGATACTGACGCAGCAATCTGTTGGTGTTTTCGTTCGACCCGCGTTGCCAGGGAGATCGTGGATCACAAAAGTAGACCTCGACCTCGGTGGCCAATGTCAGGCGTTGATAGTCTGCGAGCTCCTTGCCTCTGTCCCAGGTCAGCGACCGGTAAAGTTCGCTGGGCAATCGCTGCGATTGCTTGATCAGTGCCGAGACAACGCTTTCGGTATCCTTGTTCGCAACCTTGACCAGCATCACGTAGCGCGAATGGCGCTCGACAAGCGTTGCGACATAACTATTCCCCGATCCACCGATCAGGTCGCCCTCCCAATGACCCGGCACCGCACGATCTTCAACCGACGGCGGTCGCTCGCTGATGGATACGGCATTCTTGATCTGGCCGAGCCCGTTTCGTTTCATGCTGGCGTGCCTGGATCGGCGGACCGTGCGCCTCGCCCTCAGGTGCTCAAGAAGTTCCTTTTTCAGCACGCCGCGCGCCTGAATGAACAGGCTGCGATAGATCGTCTCGTGTGACACCTGCTTTCGAGGCTCCCTCGGATATGTGCGCTTGAGCCAGCCGGCAACTTGCTGAGGGGACCATTGACGCCGCAGCAAGGTCGATACTGTCCGCCTCAAGAACGGACGGCAAGCCAGCTTGCAAAGCTTGGGACGCCGCGCTCGATCCCAGGCAGCCTGATCGGACGGGGCTGCCCGATAGCGGTCCGACCCGCCATTGCGCTGGACTTCACGGCTGATGGTTGACGCAGATCGTCCCAAGTGGGTCGCTATCGACCGAAATGAGTAGCGCATGCTGAGCCATCGAGAGATTTCCTCTCGTTCAGAAAGACTGAGTGTTTGCTTGGAACGGCGTCGATCCGGAGGACGAATTCCGCCCGTTGGCGAGATCACCGAGAAGACAGAAGAGGACTCCCGGTCAAACCGGCGCCCAATCGCGCTCATCGGCTCCCCAGCCTGCCAGCGATCCCAGATCTCAGACCGTTGGGCTGCCGAGTAATAAATGCGACGTCGCTGTTTCATTTCCACACTCCATCCTAGATGAAAGATTAGAGTGTTGCGCTGACCAGTTGAACCCGCCACGAAATCGAGACGGAAATTCTACGCGCAGGTTGCGGATCGGAGTTTTCACACAGTCTGGACCCAACTGAGACATTGGCGGTCCGCTGCGCAACGGTTTGAAGCCGGTTTCAGCCCTATCCGAATATTCGTTTTAGCCGCTAAGGCTGGTGGAGGGGCTGCGCGCTCAACGTTTCGGGTTGCGCCCGCGGATGTTGTCAAAGCCTTGCTTGATTGCGGCGAAGCGCGCTTCGATCATCGGCTCAAATTCGAGGTCGGTGAAGATATATGGCCAGTCCTTTTCGACGCCTTCGCGGACGAGTTCACCGGCATAGATGGGATCTATGCCCTGAGAGATGCGTGCCCGGACCATATTGATCTGCAGGGCACGTGGGCCCGAAGTCGGCAAGGCACGGACCGCCCCCTCGAAGCGCTTGGGGAGATTGCGTCTTGAGTCCACGATTTGAGTGCGGATAAACCCTGGACACAGCACCGATACGCCAATCCCGCGGGGCGCGAGTTCACGCCGCAGGCCCTCGGACAGCGCGACAACGCCATACTTGGAAACGTTGTATGCATTGCTCTCCCCTGAAATAAGGCCAGCGATCGAGGCCGTAGAGACGATGTGTCCACCCTCGCCATGCTCCTCGATCAACGGACCGAAAATCTCGATCCCCCAAATGGTCGCCATCAGGTTGACGCCCATGGTCCAATCCCACGCCGCGTCGGTCCAGGCGCCATAAGGCCCACCGCCGCCGACGCCCGCGTTGTTGACGAGGATATGCACCTTGCCATAGCGGGCAGTCGTGGCTTCGGCGGCCGCCACGAGTTCGGCTTTGAGTGAAACGTCGGCCTTCACGCCGTCGACATCGACGTTGGTGAGCCTCAGTTGGTTGAGCGCTGCGGACAGAGCCGCTTCTTCAATGTCGCAAAGCATGACTTTCGCCCCCGCTTGGGCGAAGGCGGTCGCGATCCCCAGTCCAATGCCTGACGCTGCACCGGTCACGAACACAGTCTTTCCAGCGAGTTCTTTCACGCGCATTCTCCCCCGTGCAAGCGGACACCCCGCCCCAAAACGCCAAGTGTCCCCGGACGCCATATGACCGCGTTCTCGAGCGATTGGGAAGCGTGCCGGATGTCCGTTCGTGGCGCACAACTCGGACATACCGCCGTGGTTGCTCTATGTCCGTTGTTGGGCAGAGCGGAAAACATATACTCCCATTGAGCTTTTCAGCTTCTGACCCAGGCTGTGTGAAAACGCGCCTCCGCGACGGATGCGCAGAATTGTTTTCTCAATTGCCTTCTTCCGAAAGAGGCTGCCAGTGCAATCGATTCCGATATCGACGAAATCGAGATGGAAATTCTACGCGCAAGTTGCGGATCGGAGTTTTCACACAGTCTGGCCACTTCGGACACTGTGCCACGCGCCAGCCCTTGGTATCTGGCTATTTAATTTGAAATATTTGAGGTGCCGATGTCGCCCACAATTGCCAATGTGGCCCACAAACTGTAGAAACGATTTGTTTCATTAACGTCTTGTTGATGTTGGGGGAACTTGTTAGCAATTGAAATTAAATTAGGGGCTTGCATACTTGAGCAGATCGTTAAAGTTCTTGGCAGCGGTGAGCGCTGTTGCCTTTACAGCCAATGTGGGGTCGGCGACCGCGACGACATGGACATCTCAGTCGGCCTTCGACGCCGCTTTCCCCAGCCTGACGCAGGTCACCTTCCCGGACCTGGTGAGCCCCATCAATTTCAATTTCTTTCCCGCTTCGTCCTACGGCGGAGTTACATTCAGTGGCGTCAGCTTGGCCATCGCCGGCACCAATACGTTCTTCTCTCCTCCCACGCCAAATCTTTATTCTGACAGGTTTGGCGGAAGCTTCAGCATGACCTTCGCGCCGAGCGCCGAATGGGGCGCGCTTCTGTCGCAATATTATGACGGCACGGGGCAGCTCTCGGTGATGGCCTATGACGGCGCCGACCTCGTCTATTCCGGCACCCCCACGGTCGGCAGCGAGACGGCGCCCCTCTTCTTTGGGCTCTCCGGCCTCGGCAACATCACCCGGGTCGATATTGCAACGACCAACGGCGGACAATTCCCGGGGACGTCGCTGGTGGAATATGGCGTGGCCGCGGTCCCCGAACCTACCACTTGGGCAATGATGATCCTCGGCTTCGCGGGCATTGGTTTCATGGCCTATCGACGGAAGTCAAAGCCAGCATTGATGGCCGCCTGATCCACTATCGGCGGATTTGAATTGAGAGCCGCCTTCGGGCGGCTTTTTCTTTGCGCTATTTCATTTCGCGATGTCGCCGTTTGGCACTTTTGAGACATGCCGAGATGTCCGACTTGAGTCCGGTTTCAGGGGCATAGCGGACTATATGTGCTCGGACCGAGTATTTCGCCTTTTGACCCGATGTATGGCGCAAGCGAGTGGCTTTTGGCACAGCTATGATATGTTGTGCCTTTCTTCATCGCAGGAGATAGACTGACGTGTCCGACACCCAGAAACTGACGCCCGCACTCTCGACGCCTGAGCGCGACCTGCTGTGGCGAGAAATATGTAAAGGACTGGCGGACAGAGCGGCTGGCCGCGTCAAAGACCTCGATGTTGACGCCATCCTTGCTAAAGGAAAGGAGCTATTGCAAAAGCGCTCAATCTCCAATGTAAGGAAATTCGGAGTTGATGGTCGAAAGACGCTCTTCTTGCTGCTTCTCCTTTTCGCGATCCCCGCGGACGACTGCTCCGCGCAGACACCGCCGCCGCCAGTCGACGAACATGCGTTCGAGCGCGTGCCGCCGACGGTGGTGAAGAGATTGGCGACCCGCTTTTCGCTAGAGCGGTTCACGGATTATTTGAATCGGGAGGGATTCCGGTTCTTTGGCGAATATGATTCAAGATGCTGGCTGGGCTGGAGGCCAGCATCTGATGGTCCGACCTCTTTCCAATGATTTGCGCAAGCGTGTGGTTACGGCGGTCTCAAACGGCGAGAGCTGCCGGTCGGTGGCGTCGCGGTTCAATGTTGCGGTGTCGCCGGTGGTGAAGTGGTCGCAGCGCTATCGTTCGACAGGCTCTTTTGAGCCCGGCAAGATGGGCGGTCACCGCAAGCCGATGCTTGATCCACATCGGGCGTTCATCGTGAAGCGGCTGAACCAGACGCCGCATCTGACGCTGCACGCCCTGAAGGACGAATTGGCGGAGCGCGGGGTCAAGGTCTAGCACAACGCGGTCTGGCTATTCCTGCGCCGGGAGGGGCCTGCGGTTCAAAAAAAACGCTGTTCGCTCTTGAACAGGGCCGTTCCGATGTCGCCCGCAGACGGCGGCGCTGGCGAACGTGGCAGGCCAGCCTGGATCCGCAACGCCTGGTCTTCATCGACGAGACCTGGATCAAGACCAATATGGCACCGTTGCGAGGGTGGGCGCCAAAAGGCGAGCGTCTGCGCGGCTTCGCGCCGCACGGCCACTGGCGCACGATGACGTTCCTCGGCGCGCTGCGATGCGACAACTTCACGGCACCTTGCGTGTTCGACGGACCGATCAATGGCGAGTGCTTCCGCGCCTATGTTGCGCAAGTGCTTTTGCCAACGCTGAAGCCGGGGGACATCGTCATCATGGACAATCTCGGCAGTCACAAGTCCGCCGAGCTGCGGCGCATGATCAGGACCGCTGGCGCAAGGCTCTGGTATCTGCCGCCTTACTCACCCGACCTCAATCCGATCGAGCAGGCCTTTGCCAAAATCAAACACTGGATGCGAGCAGCCCAAAAACGCACCATCGAAGACCTTTGGCGCCACATCGGAAGCCTCGTCAGCACAATCGAAGCCCGTGAATGCAGTAACTACTTCGCAAACGCTGGATACGCTTCAATCAAACCGTGAAACGCTCTAGCGCTACTCTACCGACGAGCGCTCGGTCAGCCGGTATTGCCGGTCTTTCCGAACGCGCCCGCCTCGGCCAATGCCGCGATGCGGCGATCGTCGTAACCGAGCGTCTTGCGCAGCACATCTTTGGTATGCTCGCCGAGTAGCGGCGCGGCAATGGGATCGATAGTGGGCGTCAAACTCATATTGAGCGGCGTCTCGATGTTGGGAACGGCGCCAGCGGTCGGATGCGGGATCTGGCTCAGGCGATGGCGATCGCGAACTTCCGGCGCATTGAACCCCTCCTCCACGGTGCGCAGATAGCCAACCGGTATGTTGGCCTTCTTCATCTTCGCCATCCAGTTTTCAAGCTTGTCGCCGGCAAAGACCCCGGCAATGATGGCGCGCAACCTGTCCCGGTTGGCCGTCCGGTTTTTCCGGTGAGCAAAATCAGGATCGGTGACGAGATCGGGCCGTTCCAGCACTTCCGTGACCAGCCGGCGATACAGCCGGTCGTTGGCACAGGCCATGTAGAGCGGCCCATCGGACGCCTGGTAGACGCCGACGGTGGGTGAGCCATTCGGCGAATTGCCAAAGCGCCCCGGGTTTGCGCCGCTGATTAGATAGGCCATGCCATAAAATCCGGTCATTGCCACGGCGGTGTCGATCAATGCGACCTCGACCTGCTGGCCGCGGCCCAGCCGATCGCGGGCAATCAGCGCCAGCAGAATGGCGTTGCAGGCCGACATTCCCGTCGCCATGTCGACAATCGGCGGGCCGGTCCGCACCGGCTCTCCGTCGGGAAAGCCATTCAGCGACATGAAGCCGCTTTCGGCCTGTGTGACCGGATCGAACCCCGGGCGCAGGGCGTACGCGCCCTTGCGGCCATAGGCCGAGATCGAGCAATACACCAGGCGCGGATTGGCCGGCGCGACGGACGCATAGTCGAGGCCGAATTTCTTCATCACGCCGCCGGAGAAATTCTCCACCACCACATCCGCCTTCGCGATAAGTTCACGCGCAACCTCCAGCGCTGCCGGGTTGGTGAAGTCCAGCGCAATACCGCGCTTGTTGCGATTGAGACTGAGGAAAGCCGCGCTCTCGCCACCGATTTCGGCATGTTCATAGGCGCGTGTGTCGTCACCACCATCCGGGTTTTCGATCTTGATAACCTCGGCACCGAAATCCGCGAGCGTTTGCGTACAGGCGGGCCCCGCGACGACACGGGTAAAATCCACGACCAGCAGACCATCCAGGGCAGTCGGTTCGCCCTTTGCGCGCGGCGTGCGCTCCGGCAATTGCGGTCGGGTCATATCAGGCGTTTCCTCTGGCGTTTGGAGATAGGTTATTGCCGCACGACATCGACCAGTCAATATCGCTTTGAAGCGCTGCGAACGCGTCTGCTATGCAATCGGTGCGATTCGAGCTGCCCCGGCATCCAGCAGCGCACGTCGATGATGGATCAGGTTGTCGGCACGCTGCGCGGCGGCAATCAACGCCGGCAATTCCGGCACGCCGTCCCTTTTTCCGGATTCGGCGCCAACCAGCTGGGCGCGAAGGATGGCATCGATTTCATCCTCAACCGCCGCCAGCTCGTCTTCCTGATCGATCTTACGTATCCGCGCCGGGAAGGCGCAAAGCCTGTCCAGCGCCGGTTGCGCCATCGCAGCGCACTGAAGCCCCAGGAATCGCCACGCCGCGGCGCATATGGAGACCAGCGCGCCGAGCACCATCGGCGTCAGGTAGATGGCGTTGCCGTACCGGTCCATGAAGCTCTGCTGGGTGCCGTTATAATAGGCCGCCGCTCCGGAATGCGCGGAGATGTAGGCATCCGGGTCGGTGTCCGGTGCGGCTATGCCCGAAAGCAGCGGCTGCTCGCCGGCCATATCCCGTCGAACGCCCATGATCTTCCTGGCAAGGTCGGCGACCAGACTGGAATTGAGATGCCTGTTCGCCACAAGGTAGTAGGCAACCCTCAATGTCGTGACGTCGTCATCGGGGGCCGCAGGCGCGCCTCGCAGCGTCCCCTTCGGAATATCGTAGCTTTCATATGGGCCCTTCACTTCAGCAATGGCTCCGGCTGAATTGATCGGAATTAGGACCGGTGACGAACCGGGGCTCTCGGGAAATAACCCGCGCACGAATGACAGATGTTTCTCGGTCAGCGGCACCGCCAGCAAGAGCGCACTGACTTCCTTCGACTGTACGGCGCGGCGAGCATCCGCGGCCGCAATATCCTTGAAGACAACATTGGCGTGGCCGAGGTCATATTGCTTCTTCAGCACATCGACGACGCCGTGATTGATTTCGCCTCCGACAACCCCAACGCTGTGACCTCGCAATTTGGCAATGCTGGTGATGGCCGAGCCCGGTGGCGCGACGATCATGACGACGCGGCGCGCCATGACGGCGACGGTTCTCGCCTGCGAGAGATCCCCGACGTCTGCCCGCACGACGGCGAGATCGGCGGTACCGCTAGCGAACGCCTAGGCCGCGTCGAGCACATCGCCTGTATTCTCTACTTTTAGCCTGACAGACGAACCGGTGGTGGCAACACGGCCGGCAATAATGGAAGCAGCTTTCCTTGCTTCGCCATCGGAAGAACCGACGGCGATCGTCAACGTCGCCGGTCGCAGGTAAAGCCAGATCGAGGCAACGGCAGCAGCCGCAACGATGCAAAGAAGCACTGCGAGCAGCATGACGCGAACCCGCAGCGATAATGCTACCTGAAAGGCTTTCATGGGCGTCAGCCGACTTTCCTTCCCCCAGGTTTTAGTGGTCGGCAGAAAATACGGCGTTCAAGCGTGTTTGATTAAATCTTGGAAAGCTCGGTTGTGCCGGGCAACTGCGCAACTGGAGATGGCCCGGTGGATGGGGATGCGGATGCTCCTGGCATCATCGGCACCAGCAGTGAACTTGCGAAGGGCTACGGCGCCGCTTTCTCTATGCACCGCGCCCGCAGTCCCGGGCCGCCCCCCCCGAAGGTTCACCCCGAAACAGCGCCGCCCGATTCTGGTCTCACCCAGAAATCGAGCGGCGGGGATTGATCAGCCAAAGCGCGGCGAATGGTGCTCGCCGCGTCGGCGTCGTTGGCGGAAACCGATTTCCCTATTCGGTGATCATTTCACCCGAACCTCCCAACTCCGCCGGAAAGTCTTTCAGCTTGGGCAGACCGTCGCGCATCGGCAGCACCGTCTCGGCATAATTGACGTGAACGCCGGGCGTGAAAGCAAGCGTTGGAACTGTCGCGGCGAAAACGTCGACGAGCCCGAGCGCCGGATGATTGGTCATCAGATGCCCGCCGCATTTTGAGCAGTATTTGCGCTGGCTCGTCGCTGTCTTTTCGAACGTCGCGACGTGCTGCGAGCCCGAGGTAACCTGCACCGCCTCCGGCTTCCACAAGGTGAAGGCGTTCACCGGTCCACCCGACCACGAGCGGCAGGAACCGCAATGGCAGTATCCCATGCCCTCCGGTGCCCCGGTGACCTGCAATTCGACCGCGCCGCAAAAGCAACTCCCAGTATGTTTCAAGATCCAGGTCTCCCTATGAACGATTGAGAATGATGGACGATTAAGAAATGGTCAGATCGATTTACGCCACGGCAGCAGCATCGATACCCGCTGCCTGTAGCGGCGATATTCGTCACCGAACATGTCGACGAGATCGCGCTCTTCCAGCAGAATGCCGACGAAGATGTAGGCTGTCGTCACCGACGCGAACAGCAAATGCCCGACACTCATGGTCGGCGCTGCCCAGAACGCGATGATGAAGCCGAGATAGATCGGATGTCGCACCAAATTGTAGAACAGCGGCGTCCGGAAGATCGGCACGGGCATGTTCCGGCCAGCGAGATTGTTGGCAACCTGATGCAATCCGAACAGTTCGAAATGATTGATCAGGAAGGTGCTGGTGAACACGATCACCCAGCCGAGGAACGACAATCCAGCGATCGCCAACGCCATTTCGGGCTCTTCGACGTGCCAGACGATGGCCGGCAGCGGACGCCACTGCCAGAACAGCAAAAGCAGCGTCAAGCTTGCCAACAGCACATAGGTGCTACGCTCCACGGATTTTGGAATAAATCGCGTCCACCAGTGTTTAAACTGTTTACGCGCCATAACGCTGTGCTGGACAGCGAACAACGACATTAGCGCAAGATTGATGGCGAGCGCTTCTAGAGCCGGCGATTTCGCGCCGGTATCAATGGCTTTCGGCACCGCAAGGCCAGACACGAAGCCGATGGCATACAGAATCGTGACCAGAAATGTGAGATAGGACACAGCGCCGAACAAAAATGCAGTGAATCTTGCTACCCAGTTTCCCGGCACGGCCGGACCAATGGCTCGGGTTTCGGTCATAAAATTGACTCCTGTAGGGGCAATGAGATTACAACTTTGGTTTGTGCAGAATGCCGGAAACACGACCACAAGACTTTGCCTGACGCTTGATCTCTTCATGAGACGGGCTTGATTGTTTCTTGAGAAAAGATGCGACTTTGCACGTGAAATTTAACTTCGAAGATCATGTTCTCGACACCGCCCTTCGCGAGTTGCGCCGCGGCGGCGAGCTGGTTCCGATGCAACCACAGGTGTTTGACCTGCTGGTGCATCTGTTGGAGCACCGCGACCACGTCGTCAGCCGGGATGATCTGATCGAGCTGGTCTGGAGCGGCCGGATCGTGTCGGACTCGACGCTTGACAGCCGCATCAACGCCGCGCGAAACGCGATCGGCGACAACGGCAAAGAGCAGAAACTGATCCGGACCATTCCACGAAAGGGTCTTCGCTTCGTGGGCGCCGTGAACGGGCAACCGGACAGCGATCAGCCGGCAACCGCGCCACCGGAAGACATCAACAAGCTGCGCCCGCCGTTGCAGTTGCCGGATCGGCCAGCGATTGCCGTCCTGCCGTTCGACAACATGAGCGGCGACCAGGAGCAGGAGTATTTTTCCGACGGGATCAGCGAGGATATCATCACTGCACTGTCGAAATTGCGCTGGTTCTTCGTGATCGCCCGCAACTCTTCATTCACCTACAAGGGCAAGGCGGTGCACTTGAAGCAGGTCGCCGCCGAGCTTGGCGTTCGCTACGTCGTCGAGGGCAGCGTGAGACGGAGCGGCGACCGCGTGCGCATCACAGCACAGCTCAACGACACCGCGACCGGCAGCCACATCTGGGCGGAACGTTACGACCGGGACCTGGTCGACGTATTTGCAGTCCAGGATGAGATTACGGATGCCATTGTCACGGCGATCGAGCCGCAGATCTACGTCGCGGAGGATTTTCGCAGTCGCCGCAAACCGCCCAACAGCGTCGACGCGTGGGACCTCGTGATGCGGGCGTTGTCGCATCACTGGCGGGTGACGCGGTGCGACAGCGCGGCGGCTCAAAGCTTGCTGGAAAGGGCGATCGCGATCGATCCGAACTACGGACAGGCGCTGGCGCTGTTCGCCACCAACCACATGTTCGGCGTCCATCTCGGCTGGGTGGATCTCGCGACCGCAGCGCCCATCGCCGAGCGCGCCGCACTTGCCGCGATCGCCGCCGACAGCGAGGACGCGTGGGCCCATACCGCACTCGGCAGCGTTTATTTTTCAACGCGCCGTCTCGACGACTCGCTCGCCGAGTTCGAACTGGCGCTGCAGCTCAACCCGAACTTTTCGCTGGCCCAGGGTTATTACGGCCTGGCGCTGTGCTATTCCGGACGCTGGCAGGACGCCTATGTAGCGACCCAACGCGCCATCCGTCTCAGTCCGCGCGATCCCTCTTCAGCGATCTACTATGGCGTCGCCGCCTATGCCCAGTTCGTCGGGAGAAACTATTCCGAGGCGATCGCGCTGGCGCGCGAAGCGACCCGTCAGCGCGGCGATCTCACCGGCGCCTACCGGGTGCTGACGGTCGCAGCCGGCATGGCCGGCCAGATCGACGTCGCCAAAGCCGCGCTCGGGGAACTGCGGCGGGCGCAACCCAATATCTCGCTTGCCTGGATCTCAACCCAGTTGCCATGGAAGCTCGACTCCGATCGCGAGCATTATCTGGAAGGCTTTCGCCGCGCCGGCCTGGATTAGCCGCAGCGGCGGAAGCTGCCGCCGAAACGGCTTCAGATCAGACCAGATGGAAGTCGGAATGCGTATCCGCCACGGGCGGATACGGCGTCGACGGCGGCAAGCCGGCGTAAAGCGCCTTGGTTCCGTAGGTTGATGCGAAGTTCGAGGCCGCAGCATCGAGGATGATGTGGCCGGTCGCATCCAATTCCAGCGCCGGTCTCGTCAAGCTGCCGATCGTATACGCCGGAACTGTGGACGCGTTGACCATCAAGGCGAAGGCCGCGGTGACGCTGGAAAGGTCGGCGTGATTGCCGGCCAGATCGTTAACAGTGGCGCCGTGTGCGACAAGGCCGGTGACCGCCAACGAAGTCGTCAGAGGATCGCTCGCCGACACCAGATAGTCGAAGACAAGCTTCGATGCATCACCGAGCAAAGCCGTCGCCGCGGCGTCGTAGACCGCGGACGCGCCGTCGTTCAGCGTCAATGTCGGCGTACCGCCGGTGACATCGACGGCTTCGCTGAAGCCCACCGTCAACGCGACCGTCGAACCAGCGAAGACACTGCCGCTGCCGGGCGACGCGGTAATTCCGGTCAGATGCGGCGCCGTGGTATCGAGCGTGAAGGTGAGAGTTGTGGCGGCGCTCGCATTGCCGGCGGCGTCGACCTCCTCGACCGAGACCGTGTGCACGCCATCGGCCGAGTGGTCGGTTGCGAAGACTGGCGCCGTTGCTGAAAAACTGCCGCCGTCGGCCTTGTAGAGAAACGAGTCACCCACCGCGAGCGCCGAATAGGCGAGCGCCGGATTACTGGTGATGTGGTCGGTGCCGGAAATGCCGGTATCGCTCTGCAGCGCCAGCGTCGGCGCCGCCGGCGCCGTGCCATCGATCTGGAGGCCGAGATCGCCGCTGACCGGCATCAGACTGTTGCCAGCCACATCGTGAATCGTACCAGTATAGCCGACGACGTGGAGATCGGCGATGTTGTCGCCCGCCGCCACCGTGTAGCTGAAGGTAAGTGCAGCCGTACCGCTGCAATGGGTGTAGGTCGCGGTACCCCCGTCATCGAGCGAAAGCGTCGGCGTGCCGGAAACTACAACGACCTCGCCGGCGTCGACGGTGATGGTAACGGCATGCCCGATACCGACATCGGTGTGACCGTTGTCGGCTGCGGCTGTCACCGATGTCGCGACCGGCGCAGTGTGATCGATCGTATAGCTCTGATCGCCGGTATGGGCTGATGTGACAGGATTGTCGAATGCATCGGTGACGGTGCTGCCCGACGTAGTGAAATCGAGGCCAAGAATGCCATCTCCGCTCACGCCCGTCACGGCCACGGTGTAGGTGTTGCCGCTGACGGCGGTCACCGAGGCGATCGTGCCCGCGACGCTGCCCGGGTGCAGCGAAAAATCGGTGGTATCGGGTGGATTGAGGGAGACGTCGGTCGAGAACGTCACCGTGAAGTGTTCGGTATTCAGATTGTTCGTACTGCTCTCGACCGTGTGGATCGACGTCACGGTGGGCAGAATTGAATCGACCAAAACTCCGGCCGTGGAAGCCACATTGTTAAGGGCTGTCGCGGTGTCGTTGCCGTGGGCGTCCTGAATCGTGCTGCCGTTGAGAACCAGGTTCGCTCCGACGGTGACGCCGTCAGTGTCGAGCTCGCCGCTCGGGATCACGTACCGGAACACCAGATCGCTGGTACCACTACCACTGATATAGTCAGCATGTACCGTGCCGCCGGTATTCAGCGTCACATCGATATAAGGGATGCCGCCGCCGGCGTTGACTGTAACCGTCTTGGTGAAGTCAACGGTGAAATCGAGATCCTGTGACACCCCGTAAGTGCCGTTGGATGGAACGCTGACCGATGAGACGGTCGGAACGATCGCGTCGACATCGACTCCCGCCGTCGAGGGTTCGCCGGTCAAATTCAAGCTGGCGCCACTGGCCGCGTTGCCCGCCGCGTCCTTGATCGTGCCGCCATTGAGATCGATCACCGGCGCGTTGGTGATCCCGGTCAGGTCCTGCTCACCAGGCGATACCACATGCTCGAACCTCAGCGTGTTGGTGCCGCTGCCCGACAGATAGGTGGCGTACACCGTGCCGCCGGTATCCAGTGTCAGCGCGATACGCGGTGTGCCGGTAACAACAACCGCTTCGCTGAAGGTGGCCGTAAAGTCGAGGTCTTGCGCCGCGGCATATGTTCCGCTCGCCGGAATAGTGACGGAGGTGACGGCAGGCGGGGTGTGCTGGATCGTATAGCTCTGGTCGCCGGTATGCGCCGCCGTCAGCGTATTGCCGAAACCATCGGTGATGGGATCGCCGGAATTGTTCAGGTCCAGCCGCAGCGTGCCGTCACCACTGACACTGCCGACGGCCACGGTCCAGGTGGCGCCGCTGCCGGTGACCGAGGTGACCACGCCGGACGCCGTGCCGGTGCCGACCACGGTGAAATCGCTGGCATCGACGCCGTTGACGGGGGCCGAGAACGTCACCGTGAAGTGTTCGGTGTTCAGATTGTTGGGGCTGCCGTCGACGGTATTGATCGCGGTCACCGTCGGCGGGATCGCGTCGACGAGCACACCTGCGGTGGAGGCGACGCTGTTGAGCGTCAGTACCGCTGCGTTGGTGGCGGCATCCTTGATCGTTCCGCCATTGAGAACGATCGAACTGCCGACGGCGACACCATTGGTGTCATCGTTACCGCTTGCCACCGCATAGGAAAACGTCAGCTGGTTGGTGCCGGATCCGCCGGTGTAAACGGCATGCACGGTGCCGGTATCGAGCGTCACGTCGATATAGGGCGTCCCGCCGCCGGTCGTGACCAGAACGTTCTCGCTGAAATTTACGGTGAACGTCAAACTCTGCCCGGTGCCGTAGGTTCCATCGGCCGGCACCGCCACGGAACTCACCGCAGGCGGGATCGAATCGACCAATACGCCGGCCGTCGACGCCACACTGTTCAAGGTCAGCACGGCGGCATTGGTCGCGGCATCCTTCACGGTGCCACCGTTGAGGAGGATATCACTGCCCACCGCGACGCCGTTGGTATCGGCTTCGCCGCCGGTGACGGCATAACGGAAGGTGAGCGTCGAGGTCCCGCTGCCACTGATATATTGGGCGTCGACGATACCGCCGGTGTCCAGCGTGAACGCGATCTCGGGCGTACCCGTCACCGTCACCGCTTCGCTGAAATGGGCGACAAAGTCGAGATTCTGCCCAGCGATATAGGTGGCATTGGCGGGGACGCCAACCGAAGTCACGGCAGGCGGCGTGTGCTCGATGGTGTAGACGTCGCCGCTTGCAAAGCCGCCGGCGGTGTTGCCGGCGGCGTCCGTGATGCCGGTCCCCGAACTGTTCAAGTCCAGCCGCAACGTGCCGTCGCCGGCGACCCCGCTGATCGTCACCGTGTAGGCGGTGGCGCTGATGGGCGTAACCGTGATCCCGCTCTTCGTCACGGTGCCGCCGACCGTCGCCGTGAAGTCGGAGGCATCGACGCCGGTGACGGCTTCGGAGAAGGTGACGGTATACGTGTCGCTATTGGCGTTGTTTGGATTGGTGCCGGTGGCAACAATCGGCGACACGCTCGGCGGCGTATGCTCGATCGTGTAGACGTCCCCGCCGGTGAAGGCCGACGCTGCACTGATACCCGAGGCATCGGTGATGCCGGTGCTGTTGGCCTTCAGATCCAGCCGCAGCGTGCCATCGCCGGTCACGCCGCCGACCGTCACGATATATGTCGTGCCGCTGCCGGTGATCGAACTGATGCCCGTGGTGGCAAGCGCGGCGCCACCGGGCGTGTTGGCCGTGGTCAGCGTGAAATCGCCGGCGACAACGCCGGTGACGCTTGCCGAAAAGGTGACGGTGAACTGTTCGGAACTGGCGTGGTTCGGGCTGCTGCCTACCGCGGTGATTGACGAAACCGTCGGGGCCGCGAGTTCAAAGGTCTGGAGGACGGGCGCACTGATTGACTGGTTAAGGTACAGGTTGACCGCGCCGGCTGAATGCCCCCCGGCCGCATCGGACAGGAAATAGGCGCCGTGATAAACTTCGACGCCATTACCCGAATTCTCGAACGACGTGATGTTGCCCTGCGAACTCTGCGTCCCGCCTGCCACGATATTCCCGGCATTATCGAACCGGACGGCATAGACGTTTCCGTCGTCACTGTTATCGCTGAAAACGTTGAAGCCCTGCTGACCGGGCGTCAGATCGGCGCTGATGAAAATATCGCCGCTTATGCCGGACAGACTAACGGCATTGCCGACCGTGCCGCCACTGGCAGAATAGATTTGCACCTTGAAATTCGCGTAATTTTCATCAGACGTCAGCACCGCAAAATCGCCGCCGCTGAGAGCCACCGCCTGCGTCAGAAGGGCGTTGCCGCCGAACGAGATCGTGGCCGTCGGGCTCGTGCCGGCATTTGTATAAAGAGCGAGGTGAGTCAGGGAGTCCGACGTTGAATTGTAGATGACGGCAAAGCTGCCGCTGTCGTTGCCGACGATGTTGTTGGAGCTTGGCGCGCCGATCAGCTGAGCATTGGCAATCTGCACTTCCGTGCCGACGGCATTTCCCAACGAACCGGCCTGTGTCGAATAAAAATCGATATGAAGATTCGTGCCCACGACGCTGGGAAGCGCTATGTCGCCGTTCGACAGTTGCGTCGGCTGCCCGATGGTGTTGCCGGCTGACGCCACAAGGAACGGATTGACGGCAACCCCACCCGATCCGATGATGCTCAGATAGCCTTTGCCATCCACCCCCTCATAGGTGAAGGCGACATCGCCATTCGAGAGCGCAGTAAGCTCGCTGCCGCCCGATGAAAGCTGCGTAAACAGCGCGGCCGACAGCGAGACCGTCGAGACGACGCTACCCGTTGGCGACAGGAACTCAATAAAGCCGGTATGACTGCTGCCAGTCGGATCGAGCCACGAGACGGCGCTGCCGCCGCCGGGAAGCCCGACCACCGACTGTGCGGTATAATGGCTGTTGTCCGGGTCTACGCTCGGGCGATCGAGCGTGACGGTCAGCGACGGAACTCGTCAATACGCTGTCGAGATTGAGAAGGCCCGCATAGTCGTCGATGCGCAACGCGGCCGTATCCAACACGCCCGTGCGCCCCGCAAGATGCCAATTTCCGCCGAGCACCGACGAACCGGTGAAATCGGTCGAGGCCGCGACGGTCGCGCCGGTAAGTGACGCGAGATCCGCAATAAAGCGCTGTCCTTCGGCGCCTTTAGCAAGATTGCAGCCATAGAGCAGCAGATCGCCGCCCGGCTTCAGGGCCCGGCCGACCACCGCCAGCGTTACCGGGCTGTGGACGGATTCACTGCCAAAATAAAGGCGCCCTTCGGCGCCATGTGACAGAATGTGAATGGCGTCATAGCCGCGGTGGACGGCGGCCCACGCCCCTATCTGCTCCAGACCGCTGCGGGCCACATCAAGCAGTTCGATCTCGATGTCAGGCCCGGTCGAACGAATGCCCGCGACCAGTGTTTTCCAGTCAGGCAGCGCGGCATCGATGAAGGCGACTACGGCTTTGCGCCGCTGCATTGCGGGCCGGCAGGCACAAGCCAGCGCCGTGTGGTCAGCGAACGAGCCCCTTGCAACCGCATTCGCGAGCGTAGCTTCGTCCACATGCGTGCGAGTATTGACCAGCCCAGAAAATGTGAATGCCATACTCTCATTCGCAGTTGTCCCGCACGCAGCTGGCGGACTCTTCGTTATTCATCCTTCCTAGAGCATATTTTGTGGGCTCGCGAGTCCCATCTGTCTCGGGCTCCTGCGTCAAGCATGAACGCTGCGACCAGTCGCCCGGTCGCCGGCGAAGCCGTCTTCTTTGCAGGTATGGGGAAGTCATTACGCGCATCGGTTGCAGGTAGTGCGATTTACGGCGTTGTGCCCACCCACTCGGCTTCAACACCGGAAGGGTTTGGAGGGAACGCGATTCGCCGTCGCAAACCCGTAGATCAGCGCCAATCGATCGAGACATTCCCAGCGCGGCGAGCGATTCCGGCCGGGCTGGCCGACCGAGCCCCAATCGCTTGGCGCGCCCGAGCGTGGCATTATGCGAATAGCTGGTTTTGAATTTCGAGTTGATCGCTTTGCCAATCTCCGAAAATGTCATGCCCAGGCCAAGAAATTTCCGCAGCGCGTCCGAGTTCTCGGGCACACAGTGTGTCGCTTCCATCATTCCTGCCTGCTTTCCTGGCGTCGCCCGACGCCCCAACAATTCCTGATATTCCGAAATAAAAGGTCAAGCTTGATTTCGGATAATCGGAATCGCTATCATTGCCGCCATCGAACAAGGAATGGTCATGCTGGACGTCAGATTGATCGAGTGGGGACTGGAGAAGCCGGGCAAGACCAAGGGCGGCCTAGCGACTGCGATGGGCGTTCGCCCGGGCGCGGTTTCAGAAATCTTGTCCGGGATACGGCTGATCAAGGCATCCGAGATCGCACCCATCATGGAGTATCTCGAACTGAATTCGGTGCCGATCATGGGTCGCGTCGGCGCTGGCGCGTCGATCGAGCCGGAACATGAACAAGTGCCGCCGGAGGGCCTGGGCGAGGTTGAACTGCCCTTTGCGATTGCCGAAGAGATGATCGCCTTTGAGGTGGCTGGCGATTCCATACTGCCGAAATACGAAAACGGCGATGTTATCGTGGTCTATCGCAAGCAGCGTCATCCGCTGTCGAGCTTCTACGGCGAAGAAGCGGCGGTGCGCCTGAAAACCGGGGAACGTTATCTGAAGACGATCGAGCGCGGAAAGTCGGCGACGCTGGTCAACCTCACGAGCTTCAATGCCAAGCCGATCAGCGGCGTGAAGCTGGAGTGGATCGGCGAGATTTGCGTCTTGCTGCCCAGAGGCCAGATCGAGCGGCTGCGGACCCGGGCGGCGGCGCGAACGCGCAAGGCCGCCAAGGCGCACGCCGGGCGCGCACCAGAGAAATAGGGACCGTCCCGCCTGGCCGGCCTGATTCGACCGGTCACCCCGGGGCGGCTAACGGCTGGGTCGACAAAATTTTCGATTTTTCCGAATTTTTTACCGGGCTATCTTCTGTTTTTCAGAAATAATGCGATCGACCTAATTCGATGCCCGGAATGCCCCAGATCGCAGGCATGCAGTATTTCGTCGTGATGATCGACTAGGGCCGACGCGGCCGCGAAGGTCTTCGCAAGCATGAGCCGGCGGACGCGCCAATGTTCCCGGAATCGATCACGTCATGATTTCGAAAACGTGATCGCCAGTGGTTTCAATCCGTCGGCGCGCAAACTAGATAATACGGACGCGAAGTCTACTCGGATCGCGCGTATCGTCACGGTATTGGCGATTCGTCTCTCCGGGCTTGTGAAGTTTCAATATCAATGAATCAATGTGTGAAGACTGAGATCGCGGCACGCGATGGCGATCTCCGAATCCTGCTGCTGCTTGGCATCGCGAACTGGTTTCTGTTTGTGGATCACATTCCGCACAACGCGGTCAGTTCGCTGACCTTGCGGAATTTCGGATTTAGCGGCGCGACCGACCTGTTCGTATTCGTCGGCGGTTATGCCGCGGCGATCATCTACGCCAAAAAAATGGTGGAACGGGGCTCCGTGGTGGGCGCAACCCGCATCTTCAAGCGGCTATGGCAGCTTTACGCGGCCTATGTCGTGTTGTTCGTGATCTATGTCGACCTGATCGGCTATGTCGCAGCACAGACCGGCGCGCCCGACATCATCGGCGAATTCAACATTGCGGGATTCATCGACCACCCGATTCGCACCTTGATTCGCGGCATCATGCTACAGGCCACGCCGCTCAATCTGGACGTCTTGCAGCTGTTCATCGTGCTGATGGCTTTCCTGCCGATCGTCTTGATCGGCATGCTGCGCTGGCCGACCGTGACGCTGGCGGGGTCGGTCGCGCTCTATGCCGCGGCGCGCATATTCGACTGGAACCTGTTGTCGTTTCCGGATGGAGACTGGACGTTCAATCCGCTTAGCTGGCAATTGCTGTTCGTCTTGGGTGCCTGGTTTGCGTTGAGCGGCGCCAGGCTCGCCCGCTTGATCGGATCGTTGCAGTCGCTTCCGGCGCTGCGCATCGCGGCATTGCTCTATCTTTTGTTCGCGCTCGCGGTCACCTTTGCCGGGAAGCTGCCGGCGTTGGCCGAAATGATTCCGGATTCCCTGCTCGGTACGTTCCTGCCCAACGACAGGGAGAATCTGGCGCCTTACAGGGTGCTGCATCTGCTTGCCATGGCCTTCCTCTTTACCCTGGTGGTGCCGAGAGGTTGGCGCGGATTTCAGTGGCCGGTCCTGCAACCGCTGATCAAATGCGGCGAAGAATGGCTGGCGGTGTTCTGCGCCGGCGTCTTTCTGTCGTTTGCCGCGCACTTCATCCTGATCACCGGGCCGAATTCGCTCGCCATGCAGGTTTTCGTCAGCGCCGTCGGAATTTTGATGATGACCGCCGTCGCTTACTATGTGTCGTGGTCGCGGCGGCAGGACTATAAATCCGCGCTTGGCGCGCGGTCCTGAGGACGGTATCGAGCGGCCGCGATTTTTCGACATGGAAGCTGCAGACCGCGACGAAAGCGGTCCCGCGCTCCGGCATTACCCCCTAAGTGTTGAATTTCCTCAAATCGCCTGCGCCGCCCGTTCCCGCACTGCCGGCAGCACCTCGCGCGTGAAGATGCCGGCGGAATGCAACACTTCGTCATGCTTGAGATCGCCAAAGGAAAACTGGCTGATGAAATAATTCGCGCCGGCCTCTTCGGCCATCTTCCTCACCTGTTCGCGGATCGTGGCCGGTGATCCCGCGATCGCGCCGCCGTTCTGCACGACCGTATCGAAATCCTCGGGTATTCGGGCATAGCGTGGCTGGGTGCCATGCTTCTTCCACAGCTTCATGAAGCTGGCGTAGAACGCCGGCCAGGCGCGGCGGCCGAGTTCTATCGCCTCGCGATCGGTATCGGCAGCGACGACGAAACGGTTGATCCCGAGCAAGGGTAATTCACTGGGGGAATTTCCGGCAGCCACCCATTCAGCGCGATAGCGGTCGGTGATCTCGCGCACCCGCGGCAACGGCCCGCCGCAGACGATATTGATCTTGTGCTGCGCCGGCCATGCGGCTCCCTCCGGTACCGGGACCGCGTACCATAGCGGCGGGTGCGGAAGCTGCGCCGGCTTCATATCGATCGGCACATTTTCGAATACGTAGTGCTTGCCTTCGAAATTCACCTCGGTCTGCGTCAGCGCCTGCATGATGACGGTATAGGCCTCGACATACATCGCCTGCGCCTGGTCCGGATCGACGCCGAAATATTGCAGTTCGTGCGGCGACGCGCCGCGGCCGATGCCGACCTCGATCCGGCCCTGGCTCAGGTGATCGAGCATGCAGACCTCTTCGGCGAGCCGCAGCGGGTGATGCGCCGGCAGCACATAGACCAGCGCGCCGAGCCGTAGCCGTTTGGTGCGCTGCGCGACCGCCGCCAGGAACACGCTCGGCGACGGCGTCAGATTGAGCGGCGTCGAATGATGCTCGCTCATGTGATAGGCGCGAAATCCGGCCTGGTCATAAAACTCGATCAGTTGCAGCCGGTTTTCGTATTGTTCGCTGAGCGTGTATGGCCCGTGGTCGTTCTGATCGAAGATGCCAAACTGCATTGCATCACCCCGTCCATCGCGCTTCCCGACGGCCGGCGGTTGCGGGATCTCCGTCCCGCCGGCCGCTGGCGCCGAACCTCGGTTATGATTGCATCATAACCGAGGTTCTGAGGCTTGTTTGACGCGTTTTCTTCACGCGAACCGGTATCCACTTCGCTCGAAAACGCTCCCCTAGCTAGACCTGAGTGATACCACCATCGGCGACCAGGTCGATACCGGTACTATAGCTGCTGTCGTCGGACGCCAGAAACAGAATGGCCGACGCCATCTCTTCGGGGCGGCCGATGCGACCGAGCGGCGTGATCGAGGAGAAGAACGCCCGCGCGCCGTCGGCCTCCTCCCTGGTCTTGAACTGGCCGTCGATGATGGGCGTATCAATCGCCCCCGGCGACAGCGTGTTGGCGCGGATGCCGCGGTCCTTCAGCTCCATCGCCCAGGTCCGCGCAAAGGAACGCAATGCGGCCTTGGTCGCCGCATAGGTCCCATGTTCAGGCAGGCCTTTCAGATGCAGGAGGGAGGATACCAGCACGATCGACCCGCCCTTGCGCATCAAGGGCAGCGCCTTCTGCACGGTGAAATAGACGCCGCGAGCATTGATCCCGAACGTCTTGTCGAAATGCGCGGGCGTGACATCCTGGGTGGACACGCGCTCGACAAAGCCCGCGCTGGCGACGACGATATCGACCGCACCTTTCTCGTCCCTTACCCGGCCATAAAGCCGATCGAGATCGTCGAGATTGGCGACATCGGCCTGTATCGCGCTAACGTTCCTGCCGATCTCGGCCTTCGCCTTGTCGAGCTCGCTCTGGCGGCGTCCAACGATGAACACATAGGCGCCCTCCTCGACGAACTTCTTCGCCGCGGCAAGGCCGATGCCGCTCGATCCGCCGGTGACGACGGCAATCTTTCCATTGAGCTTGGACATGACATGGTTCCTTTGTTCTGGGCGCGCGAAACCGTTCGACGAACGCGCGCCGGTGTTGAAATTCTCGATTTTGATTGACCGGCGCGGACGCCGCACCGGTCGTTTGGATCAGGCCGCCTTGCTTGCTTTCAGGCGATCCAGAACGGGCAGCAGCTCCGACGGATCGGGCCGCTGGGTGTAGTCCGGGTTGACTTCGGCGTAAGCGATGATGCCGTCAGTGCCGATCACGTAACGCGCCGGCATCGGCAATACCCAGGATGGATCGTCGTTGAAGACCGGCAGATCGTTCTTGAAGCCCTTGTAGAGTTCGACCAGGTAATCGGGCAGCGCGAAGCGGATACCGAAGGCGTTGGCGACCTCGCTCCTGACGTCGCTCAGGATCGGGAAGTCCAGTTTGTTCTCGCGCTGCGACTTGCGGCTGTTTGGCGCGGTCTGCGGCGAGATCGCGACGAGGCTGGCGCCGCGGCCGGCGATGTCAGGCAGTGCGGCCTGCAACGCCTGCAGTTCCAGATTACAATAGGGGCACCAGACGCCGCGATAGAACGAAATCACCAGCGGCCCCCTGGCGAGCAGTTCACGCGAGGACACCGGCTTGCCGTCGGGATTGTTGAGGATGAACTCCGGCGCAACCTCGCCGGCCCTGCTGGCGCGTTGCGCCTGACCGGTTGCAATCAGTTCAGCGGTGCCGCGGCTCATCGTGTCCAGCACCTCTTGGGTCGGCTGGCGCAGCCAGCGGCCAGATACGAAATCGGCTTTGAAAGCATCGAGGCGGACTTGCAGGGCCATGGGAGTCTCCATTGGTTGGGTTGGCCCGCAAAATCTGGTTCATTTGCTGGAAAAGGGGTATACGGTAAATATGGACAACATTTATCCGAGATATGAATGAGTGACCGATTGCAGGAATTGGCGGTCTTTGTGCGCGCCGCGGAGAGCGGCAGCTTTTCCCGGGCCGCCCGCGAGCTTGGCCTGTCGCAGCCGTCGGTGTCGCGCATCATCGGCGAGCTGGAGGCCCGGCTCGGCGTCACGCTGCTGTTGCGCACAACCCGGCGCATCACCGTGACGGACGCCGGCGCGCTGTTCCTGGACCGCGCCCGCGAAATCCTCGCCGAAATCGAGGATGCCGAAGACGCCGCGCGCGGCGTGGATTCCCTGCGCGGAACCATTCGCCTTGCGATACCCGTCGTCTACGGCACGCGCGAGATCATTCCGCGGCTGCCGAAGTTCCTGTCGATCCACCCAATGCTGCGCGTCGAATTGTCGGTCGCCGATCAGCGCCAGGACCTGGTCGCCGAGGGCGCCGACATCGCCATTCGCCTTGGTGATCTCGACGATTCCGTGTTCGGCGCCCGCAAGCTGGACACGCTGCAGCGAATGTTGGTGGCCTCGCCCTCCTATCTCGCCGCTCGTGGCACGCCGAAGACTCCAGCCGATCTTGCCTCGCACGACTGCATCTTCGGTCCCGGTAATTTCGGCCGGGACAGCTGGTCGTTCAGCCGCAACGGCGCGGAGATGTCGGTCGACGTGCGCGGGCGCATCCACACCAATTCGGGCCCCGGCGTGTTCGCCAGTGTGATGGCCGGGCTGGGGATCGCGATGGTATCGAACGTTATGGCCGGTCCCGAAACAAGGGCAGGTGCGCTGGTGCCGCTGTTGCGCAGCTACAAGCTCTCACCCGTAGATGTGCACGCGGTATTTCCAGGTGGTCCGCGGCCTTCAACCAAAGTGCGTGCGCTGGTCGATTTTCTGGCCCAGGAATTGAAATCGGCGGCCTGAAACAATCGCGAGACTGAGCGGTGCGAGCTAATCCACCGGAAAAGCATGTTTCAACCGCGCCTCGCTGTCTCGCAGCATTGCTACCTTTCGTGACGGAACGCGTCCGAGGCGCAGGCAAAAATCCGGTAGAATTGCGCGCCATCGTTTCGGCGATGCCCGTGATCGTCAACAACCGCGTTGCGGACGTGATCTACACGTCGCGAATGCCGAGCAATATCTTCGATCATCTTTATCAGGAGCGCGGCAAATTCGTTCTGGCTGGATTAGCCGTGATTTTTGCGACCATCATTATCGGCCTGGTCTTTTCGCGGACCATCACGCGACCGATGCGCGAACTGGTCGACCGCGCCGTGCGCATCAGCTGCGGCGATCGCAACGCCTTTCAACCGCTCGCGCATTACGGCACGCGCGAGTTTGCCCAACTGTCGCAAAGTTTCCTCGACATGGCCGAGCAATTGTCGCGGCGATCGGACTATATCGCGATCTTCTCGTCGCACCTCACCCATGAATTGAAATCGGCGGCGGCACCGGAATGGGGCTCGCGATCGTGCAGGCCGTCATGACCAGCCACGGCGGATCGATCCGGCTACTGCCGTCGGACAAGGGTGTCGCGTTCGAACTGCAGTGCCGGCCGAGACTCTATAAGCCCTGGACCCGCTCGATGATGATGGCCGGCGCCATGCCGCCGGCGGCACACATCGTCACCAGGCCGCGCCTGAGGTCGCGCCGCTCCAGTTCATCGAGCACCGTGCCGATCAGGATCGAGCCGGTCGCGCCGATCGGATGGCCGAGCGCGATCGAGCCGCCATTGACGTTGACCTTGTCGCGGTCGAGCTTGAGATCCCGGATGAACTTTTCGGCGACAACCGCAAACGCCTCGTTGATCTCGAACAGGTCAATATCGTCGAGCGTGAGGCCTGCCTTGGCCAGAACCTTGCGCGCCGCCGGCACCGGAGCGTTCAGCATCAGGGTCGGCGAATCCCCCATGTTCGCCATCGCCACAACGCGCGCGCGCGGCTTCAGGCCATGCGCCTTGGCGTAACCCGGTGACGCCAGCAGGATTGCCGCCGAGCCGTCGACGACGCCGGAGGAGTTACCGGCGTGATGCATGAAATTGATGTCGAGATCGGGATATTTTTCCAGAATGAGGTTGCGATAGGTCGTGCCCTTGTCGTCGAGCGGATAGTCCGCCACTGCGGTGAATGCGGGCTTCAATCCGGCAAGCCCTTCGAGGGTGGTCTGCGGGCGCGGATATTCCTCGCGGTCGAGCGCAAGGCTGCCATCCTCGCGATGAACCGGAACAAGGCTCTTGTTGAAATGTCCGCCCTTGATGGCGGCGGCTGCCCGCTTCTGGCTTTCCAGGCCCAATGCATCGACGTCTTGCCGCGTAATACCCTCCAGCGTCGCCACCGCGTCGGCGCAGACGCCCTGATGCGACTGCGGGTGACGGGCGCGCAAGCGAAGATTGCCGGCGTCCATCATGAACGGCCCCTCGCCGCGGCGACCTTCCATCGACATCATCTCGGTACCGCCGGCGATCACGAGATCCTCCGATCCCGACATGATCGAGTTGGCCGCCATGTTGACGCTGGTAATGCCGGAACCGCAGAAACGGTCCAGCGTGACGCCGCTGGCGCGCACGTCATAGCCGGCATCGAGCGCCGACATCCGGCCGAGGTCGCCGCTCTGCGGGCCGCGCTGCGAACTGGTGCCCCAGATGATGTCGTCGACGTCGGCGGTATCGATGCCGGTGCGCTCCGCGAGCGCACGCAATACCGTCGCGCCGACTTGCTGTGGATGAATGCTGGACAGTGCGCCCTTGCCCGCCTTGCCAATACCGCGCGGCGTCCTGCATGCGTCGATGATCAGCGCGTCTACCATGGGTTTTCCTCGAGGTCTGTTAGTCGGCCGCATTTGCAGCCTGTGGCGGCGCAAAGTCAATTCGCCCGGGCTTGCCGGCGGCGCATGGCACCCTGCGCTTCCCGGTTGTGGCATCTGCCATGCTCAGCCATAGCCATCCTTGACGACTATTTTCGTTTATGCGCAGCTATTTCCAACGATAAACAATTCCATGGGAAGAGATATGACGGGGTTTCGACGGGCGCTTGCCGTCTTCGGTTTTCTGGTCGCATCGACAAGGCTGGCCGGGGCCGCAGAGCCGGTCAAACTGCGCGTGGCGGACTTGTTTCCGAAGGGCCATTATCTCGTCAAGCTGTTGCTCGAACCCTGGATGGAACAGGTTCAGAAGCGCACCAACAACGCGGTCATCTTCGAGCACTATCCGGCCCAGCAACTCGGCAAGGCCGCCGACATGCTCAAGCTGACGCAGACCGGCGTCGCCGATATCGGTTACATCGGGCCGGCCTACGTTTCAGACAAGATGCCGGTCTCGGAAGTGGCGATGCTGCCCGGAGCCTTCGAGCATTCCTGCCAGGGCACGATGGCCTACTGGAAGCTGGCGCGAAACGGCGTCATTGCGGAGCAGGATTATACCGCCAACAATATCCACCTGCTGCTGGCGATAAGTTTGCCGCAATATCGCATCCTGACCGTCAAGCAGCCGGTGAAGGATGTCAGCGATGTCGCCGGGTTGAAACTGCGTTCGACCGGTGGCGCGCAGGATCTCACCTTGCGCGCCATTGGCGCCGTCCCGGTGCGCATGGCCGCGCCCGATGCCTACGAATTGCTGTCACGCGGCACCATGGACGGCCTGCTGTTTCCGCTCGAGAGCGTCGTCGCCTATGGCGCCGACAAGCTCGTCAAATATTCGACCGACGGGGTCGGCTTCGCGAGCTTCGTCGTGGCCTATTCGATCAGCGACAGCGCCTGGAAGAAACTGTCGCCTGAAATTCAGAAGGCGATGGTCGATGCCGCCGAAGAGATCATTCCCACCGCCTGCCAGGAAGTACAGAAGGCGGACAACGAGACCAAAAAGTCGATGGAAGCGGCAGGCATCCATTTTGAAACATTGCAGCCCGAGGTCGGTGCAAAATTCAAGGAATTGATGAAGGGCGTTGCCGCCACCTGGGCGGCCGGACTGGACGGGCGCGGAAAACGCGGCAGCGATGCCTTGAAGGAATTTGATGCGGCCGTTGCCGCCGTGCCGGCCAGGTAATTCCTCACGTGACCTCCCGCATTGAACGGAGACCAAATTGATCAAGGCAAGCCTGCGGGCTTTGACCGCCATCGAGAGGGTGACATCGACGATCGCCGCAGTGTTCATGTTTGCGATCATGATCATCGTCTTCAGCGACGTGGTGATGCGCTACGTGTTCAACCGCCCGTTCTCCTGGGCCTATGATCTGATCTCGCTTTACATCATGGCCGGTGTGTTTTTCCTGTCGCTGTCGGGCACCTACGCCGTCAACGGGCACATCAGTGTTGATATCCTGTTGCCGCGGTTTTCTGCGATCATTCAACGTCTGTGCATCATCATCTCGAATCTGGTCGGCCTTGCGATCTTCATTCCGATCACCTGGCTGGGCTATCAGCGCGCGCTCGACAACTTCACCTCCGGCGACGTGCTGGCCGGCGCGATCCCGTGGCCGACATGGGCCTCGGCCGGCCTCGTCCCGATCGGAGCCGGCATCCTTGCGCTGCGGCTCGCCGTACATCTGGTCGCCAACATCGCTAGCCTGCTGACCGGTGAGGACCTGCTGCCACTGCCGGCCATATCCGGCCACGGCACTGAGAAGGCCGGAGGCTTCGAATGATACCCGTTCTTGTTCTTGCTCTGCTGTTCGGCCTGCTTGCGATTGGCACGCCGGTCGCATTCGCGATGGCATTTTCCGGCGGGCTCGGCCTCTATATGACGGGCGGTCTCCCGATCCTGATGGGCGTACTGCAGACCACGCCGCTGTCGGCGGTGACGTCCTACGAACTGATCACGATTTCGATGTTCCTGCTGATGGCGGATCTCGTTCTGCTGTCGGGCGTCGCCGACGATCTGTTCAAAACTGCCGCAGCCTGGGTCGGCAGAATCCCGGGCGGGCTCGGAATGGCGACCGCACTTGCGGGCGCCGGCTTTGGCTCGATCTGCGGCACCAGCACCGCTTCGGCCGCGACGCTGTCCTCGACCAGCCTGCCCGCGATGATCCGGCAAGGCTACGAGCCGAAGATGGCAGCCGGCGTCGTCGCCATCTCCGGAACACTCGCGATGCTGCTGCCGACCAGCGTGGCGCTGGTCATTTTCGGCCTGCTCGCGGAAGTGAACATCGGCAAATTGCTGATCAGCGGCATCATCCCCGCGATCTTCGTCACCATGATCATCATGGGCACGATCTATCTTTTGGTGTGGCTGGATCCCTCGCGCGCGCCGACCATCAAATCGGTGCCGTGGTCGGAGCGCTTCAGCCTGCTTTGGCAGGTCAGCCCGATGGTCATCCTGTTTTCGATCGTGACGGGGACGATCTATCTCGGCGTCGCGACGCCGACCGAGGCTTCCGCTTTCGGCGCGTTCGGCGCGTTCTGCCTGGCCTGCTGGAAGGGCAAGATCAACGCGACGTCACTTTACGTGACGTTGAGGCATGCAGCCCAGGGTACCTGCATGATCGTGCTGATCATCATGTGCGCGCACATCTTCGGGTATTTCTTCACGCTGACGCAGGTCACGCAAAATATCGTGGGGTGGGTCGGCGCGCTGGATGTCTCGCGCTGGGTCATCATCACGCTGATCCTATGCGGCTACATCGTGCTCGGCTCGTTCATGGACCAGATCGCGATCCTGGTGCTGACGGTTCCGATCGTCCTGCCGCTGATCAAGTCGCTCGGCTTCGACCCGATCTGGTTCGGCGTCATCAAGATCGTCACCGCCGAAGTCGGCATGATCACCCCGCCGATCGGTCTGAACTGCTTCATCGTGGCCCGCTATGCCGGGCGACCGGTCGGCGAAGTGTTCCACGGCACGTTCCCGCACTTCATCGCCCACCTCTTTGCCATCGCTATTTTCGTGGCGTTTCCCAACATTATTCTTTGGCTGCCCAACCACATGCAACACTAAGAGGCCGTCGGGATAAACGCGGTCCCAAGGGAGTGAATAAATGAGTTTCGATCTTCGGGTGACCGGCTTTGCCGCCGGTCTGCTGGCGGCCTCCGCTTCATCGTCATTCGCGCAGGAAAAGATCACGCTGCGCCTGGCCGACAGCCTGCCGAGCGGCCACGTCATTCACGAACTGGTGGCAAAGCCATTCATGGAACTGGTCACCAAGGCGACCAATGGACAGGTGACCTTTGCGCATTTTCCGTCCGAGCAGCTCGGCAAGGCCAAGGACATGGCGCAACTCACAGCCATCGGCGTCGCCGACATTTCCTATATCGTACCGTCCTATTCGTCGGACAAATTTCCGCTGACCGCGGTCGCCGAGCTTCCGGGCATTTTTGATACCGAATGTCAGGGCTCGCTCGCCTTCTACAAGATTTCCCATAATGGCGGCGTGCTGGAGACCAGGGAGTTCGCACCGAACCAGTTGCGGCCGCTGGTGACCATCGCGCTGCCAGCCTATCAGTTCCAGCTTGCGACCAGCCGCGAGATCAAGACTGCGAAAGACCTCGAAGGCCTGAAGGTCCGCACCACCGGTGGCGCGATGGACCTGATGATGCGTTCGATCGGCGGTGTGCCCGTTCGCATGGCAGCGCCAGAGATCTATGAATTGCTCACCCGCGGTACGCTCGACGGCTTGATCTTCTCGTATCAGAGTTCGGTGTCCTACGAATTCGGCAAGATGCTGAAATCGGGCACAGAGGGATTGAACTTCGGAACCGCTATCCTGACCTATTCGATGGGCGAAGCGAAATTCAAGTCGCTGCCGGAGAACGTCCGCAAGGCGTTGATCGAGGCCGGCGAGCAGACCACGCGGGAAAGCTGCAAGCGCTTCGAGGACGGCGAGAAGGCCGCCACCGAGAAGATCAAATCCCAGGGCATGAAGGTCATCAATTTCGGTCCCGATGACAAAAAAGTCTTCGACGCCGCCTTCAAGAACGTCGCGGAAGACTGGGTGAAGGACCTCGACAAACGTGGCAAGCCCGGCACGGAGGTGTTCAAGGCCTTCACCGAGGCCTTGGGCGCAAGCCATTGACCGGGCCTTCCGTAAAGGACCCGAATGCTTCTGCGCCTGCGGGGCCGCTCGCCGGCGTCAAGATCATCGACCTGACCAGCGTCATGATGGGGCCTTACGCGACCATGATCCTCGGCGACTACGGCGCCGACGTCATCAAGGTCGAGAGTCCCGACGGCGATGTGATGCGCCACGCCGCGCCGATGCGCCATCCCGGGATGGGCGCGATGTACCTGCAGGGCAATCGCAACAAGCGCTCGATCGTGCTCGACTTGAAGAAACCCGGCGGCCGCGCGGCGCTGCTGCGGCTTGCCGCCTCCGCCGACGTGTTCGTTCACAATGTGCGCCCGGCGGCGATGGCGCGCTTAAAGCTCGGCGCCGACGATCTGCTCGCGATCAACCCACGACTGGTCTACGCCAGCCTGCACGGCTTCGGCGAACAAGGCCCCTATGCCGGGCGGCCGGCCTATGACGATCTGATCCAGGGATTGACGGCGTTGCCGTCGCTGACCGGAAAGATCACCGGCGAACCCCGCTATTCGCCGGCCACGATGGCCGACCGGATTGTCGGACTGAACGCCACCCACGCGATCCTGGCAGCCCTGTTCCATCGCGAGCGCAGCGGCGAAGGACAGGCGATCGAGATCCCGATGTTCGAAACCATGGCGCAGTTCGTGCTCGGCGATCACATGGCCGGACGAAGTTTTGAGCCGCCGATCGGCCCGCCCGGTTATTCGCGGCTGCTGTCACCCGACCGGCGCCCTTATCAGACCAGCGACGGTTATATCTGCGCGCTCGTCTATAGCGACAAGCAATGGAGCGCCTTCTTCGACAAGATTGGCGACAACGCCGCCGAACGCGACCCGCGCCTGAACAGCATCTCGGCGCGAACCCGGAATTACGATTTCGTCTACGACTGGTTCTCGCAGATGATGAAGACCCGTACCACCGCCGAATGGATGAACTTTTTTGCAGAGGCCGACATTCCCCATGCGCCGCTGCATGATCTCGACAGCCTGATCGACGACCCTCACCTCGCCAAGGTCGGGCTCATTCAGTCCGTGGAACATCCGACGGAGGGCACGTTGCGCGTGGCCGGACCCGCGGCGACCTGGAGCAAGACGCCGCCGTCAATCCGGCAATACCCGCCGCGCCTTGGCGAGCACGGCGAAGAAGTTTTGAGGGAGGCGGGGTATTCGGGTGGTGAGATCCAGATGCTCGCCGCCGAGGGCGCATTCATCAATCCGCATTTGTAGCCACCGTTCCGAGCCTACCGCTGGCGCAACGCCAAAATCTTCTCCGCCGCACGCAGGTGCGGCTTGTCGATCATCTTGCCGTCGATCTTCACCACGCCGGATGTCGGATTGTCATTGAACGCTTTGACGATCCGCTCCGACCACGCAATCTCCTCATCCGTCGGCATGAACGCGGCATTGACGACGTCGACATGTTTGGGATGGATCACCGCCTTGGCCAGAAAGCCATCCTGGCGCGCGGCGATCGATTCCTCCCGTAAGGCTTCGAGATCATTGATATCGGTGGCGATGGTATCGATGGCGACGACGCCGGCGGCGGCCGCAGCGATCAGGCAGAGGTCACGCGCAAGCACGAACGGACTGTGAAAACTACCGTTGGAGCGATTGCGCGATGCGCCGAGCGACGCCGCAAGGTCTTCCGCGCCCCACATCATGCCCCACAGTCGCGGGCTCATGTTCTCGAAGTCGAGCAATTTCAGGACAGCACGGGCCGTCTCGGTCGCGACGGTGACGATCCGCGTCGTTCCCGCCTCGATATCGGAAGCGGCCTCGAAAGCATCGAGATACAGAGACAGGCGATTGACGTCGGTGGCGCCTGCGCATTTCGGCAGCACGATGCCATCGGGCCGGCCAGGCATGACCACGGCGAGATCGCCAAGCGTCATGCCGGTGTCGAGCGCGTTGACGCGGATGTAGATTTTCTGGCCCGGATTGCGCGCGTCGAGCATCTCGCGCACCGTACGCCGCGCGCCGACTTTCTCCTCTGGCGCGATCGAATCCTCAAGATCGAGGATCAGCGCATCGGCCGCAGTTTTCTTGGCGTTTTCGAACTTCCGGAGGCTGTCGCCGGGAACGAACAGGAACGAGCGCATCATTATGCCCCAGGTTTGCAATGCATCAGGCCGGTCCGGCGGCAACTCGCCACCACCTCGCCGCGCTGATTGGTCATGGTGTGCTCGAACTCGACGAGGCCCTGCGTCGGCCGCGACTTGGAGGCGCGCTTGGAGATGATCTTGGTATGCGCCTTCAGCGTATCGCCGTGGAACACGGGCTTTGGGAATTTGACGTCGGTCATGCCGAGATTGCCGACGGTCGTGCCCAGGGTGGTGTCGTATACGCTCATGCCGATCATGATGCCAAGCGTATAAAGGCTGTTGAACAGCCGCTGGCCGAACTCGGTATTTTCCGCAAAATGAGCGTCGAGATGCAGCGGCTGCGGATTCATGGTCAGCAGGCTGAACAACGTATTGTCCATCTCGGTGACGGTCCTGGAGAATTCATGGTGAAATTCCCGGCCGACCTCGAACTCCTCGAAATATAACCCTGCCATCATCGTCCCTTGTAGTTAGGCGTTCGCTTCTCGACGAACGCGTTCAAACCTTCCTGGCAATCTTCTGTGGTCGCCACGAGCGCGAAACTCTCGGCCGCATTCTCGACCGACCGCCGAAAATCAGCATCGACCGCACGCATGAAGGCATCGCGGCCGATCTTCATGACGACCGGCGACTTGGCGGTGAGCCGCCGCGCAATCTCGCGGGCACGATCGAGTGCGGTTCCCTTCAGCACGACTTCGCTGAGCAGCCCCATGCGAAACGCGGTCGCGGCATCGAAGGGCTCGCCGAGGAACAACGGGCCGAACGCCTGATGCTTGCCGACCAGGCGCGGCAATTGCACGAAGTGGATGGCCGGAATGAGCCCGACGTCGATCTCGGGATAGCCAAAGGTCGAGGCATCGCCGGCAATGATCATATCGCAGGAAATCGCGATCGTCATGCCGCCGGCCCGCACCGCGCCGTCGATTGCGGCGATGGTCGGCTTGCCCATCCGGTACTGGGTGTCGTTCAGCGCGAAATACAGCCGCTCGAGGAATTTCTTGGTCTCGATGCCCGGTTTGCCGCGCACGATGTCCAGATCGAGCCCGGCGCAAAACACCTTGTGTGCGCTGCCGATGATGACGGCGCGCACGGTCTCGTCATCCCTCGCCCTTGCCAGCGCCGCCAGCAACGCGTCGATCAGCGCCATGCTGAGCGCATTGACCGGCGCCCGATCGAGCATGATTTCGGCAATGCCGTCCGAAACGGAATAGCGAACAAGTTCAGCGCTCATGATGCACCGCCTCCCCTGGCCTGACGCACGGCACCGGCCTTGACCAGATCGTCGATGGCGCCGAGCTCGAAACCAGCTTCCATGAGTACCGCATAACTATCCTGTCCAACATCCGGCGCCGGGCACAGCCCATCTTCCGAAAGGCTCGCAATACCCGGCGTCCGCGGCGAATAGACCGGGCCAACGCCGGGCGTATTCTGGCAAACCGCGGCCCTGGTTGCTTCGACGTGCGCATTACGCAACCATTCACCGGGATTGAGGATACGCTCCGCAATGATGTCAGCCGCGCGCAACCGCGCAAGCCAGGCCGCCGTCGGCTGGCTCGGAAACACCTCGCGCAGCTGCGAGATCAAAATATCGGCCGAATCCGCCCTGCTGGCGAAATCCGCAAAGCGTGGATCATCCGCGAGATCGTCGCGATCGATGGCCGCGCACAGGCGCCTGTATTGCGGCTCGTTCACGAGCGTCACCATCATCCAGCCGTCCTGCGTCTGGTAGGAGCCCGCCGGCACATTGAGCGCACGCGGCGCGCCGCCTTCCAGCATATGCTCGGCGACCTTGTGGCCGAGCAACGCCGCGGTCGATTGGCAGAGATTGACGTCGATCCAGCGGCCGGTGCCCACGGTCGCGCGGGCAAACAGCGTCGTAGCAATGGCCTGGAAGGCATAAACGCCGGTCACGACATCCGAGATCGTGGTGCCGACCCGGTGCGGGGTCTTGTCATTGCCGACATTGATCGACACCAGGCCGGAAAACGCCTGTGCGACGGAATCCGAACCCGGCCGCTTCGAATAGGGCCCACTCTGGCCAAAGGCGCTGACCGAGAGATAGATCAGGCCTGGATTGTCGCGCGCGAGGTCCTCGTAGCCGATCCCCAGCCGGGCGGCGACGCCGGGCCGAAAACCCTCGATCAGGACATCGCAATCTCTTGCGAGCCGTTGAGCGATCGCGATCCCGTCCTTGTGCTTCATATCGAGGCACAGGCTGCGCTTGCCGCGGTTGTAGACCGCGGACAGCGTGGTATGGCTGCCGTAGGTCGTTCCGAGATAGCGCGACCAGTCGCCCTCGGGCGGCTCGACCTTGATCACATCGGCCCCGTAAACGCCGAGCAACATCGCGCAATAGGGCGACGCGATACCCTGCCCGAAATCGAGCACGCGCAGGCCGCGATAGGGCGCGTCGTGCGTCGGCGGTAGCTTCCGTTGAACTAGCATTTACTCTCCGGGACCTGCTGGCTGACGCTACAGCGCGAGGTAGCGCTGACGAATGTTGTCATTGGCTTTCAGCTCTTCGATCCCGGATGTGTAGACGATCTGGCCCTTGTCGATAACCGTCGCGTGGCTCGCAAGGCCAAGGCAAAAATGCATGTTCTGCTCGGCGATCAGCACGGTGGCACCGGTGCCGCGGAGCTGCCGCAGCAATTCGCCGATCCGTTGCACGATGATCGGCGCCAGACCCTCGCTCGGCTCGTCCAGCAGCAGCAGCGCCGGATTGCCCATCAGCGTGCGCGCGATCGCCAGCATCTGCTGCTCGCCGCCGGATAGCCTGCCTGCGATCCGGTATCGCAACGGCTCCAGCAGCGGGAACACGTCATAAATGCGCCGGATCGACCATTCGTCCTGACCATCGGGACCCTTCTTCTGGCCGATGACCAGATTGTCCTCCACCGTATGCTCGGGAAAGATCTGGCGGTCCTCCGGCACAAAGCCGAGGCCGGCGCGGGCGATGTGATGGGGCTTGAGCCCGGACACCACCCGGCCGCGCAAGGTAACCTTGCCGCGGCGCGCCGGCGCCAGACCCATGATGGCCTTCATGGTGGTCGATTTGCCGGCGCCGTTGCGTCCGAGCAGCGCCATGGTCTCGCCCTGCCGCACCGAGAGGCCGACCCCGAACAGGATCTGGCTGGTGCCGTAATAGACGTCGAGATCCTCGACCTGCACGACCGGCTGCGCGCTCATATCGCGACCTCGGCATGATGTTCGGTACCGAGATAGGCCTTGATGACCGCTTCGTTGCGCCGGATCGCCTCGGGCGTGCCGGTAGCGAGAATCCGGCCGTAGCACAACACGACGATCTCGGGCGCGATCTTGAACACGATATCCATGTCGTGCTCGATGAACACAACGGTGATCTTCTGCCTCTCCCAGAGTTCCCTGACCTTGTCGATCATGCGCCAGCGTTCTTCGGTACCCATGCCGGCGGTCGGCTCATCCAGCAGCAGCACTTTTGGCTCGAGCACGAGCGCAAGCGCGATATCGAGCAGTTTCTGGTCGCCGTGCGACAGCGTCGCCGCGGTACGGTTGCGCTTGCTGGCCAGACCGAGCAGTGCCATCGCCTGTTCGGCGCGGTCGCGAGTCTCGGCGAGCGGAAAGCGCCGGTGCAGCACGCTGGCGCGCCGCTGATCGGCGCATACCGCCGCCAGCATCGTCTCATGGACGGTGAGCGAGGGAAAAATGCTCGCCACCTGAAAGGCCCGGCCGATGCCGTGGCGGACGATTTCGGGCGGCGTTCGCCCCGCCAGATCGACGCCGTTGAGCAGGATCTGGCCGGAGTCCGGTCGCAGCGCGCCGGTGATCAAATTGAAGAACGTGCTCTTGCCCGCGCCATTGGGGCCGATCACGGCGGTCAGCGAACCCTCGGCAAAGTCGAGCGTGACGTTGTCCGTCGCCTTGACGCCGCCGAAGGACTTGGAAAGCCCGCGGATCTCCAGCATGGCTAGACGCGCTCCCCGGCTCTATTGCGGCGTTGCCCATACCATTCGACCACGAAATCCATCAGGCCCTTGCGCAGGCCGATGGCGAAGAACAGGATCACGATACCGAGCACGATGCCGTAATACTCGGTCAGGCGGGTGACGGTATCATTGAGGATCAGCAGCAAAACAGTGCCGACCATGGGGCCCAGGAACGTCGTGACGCCGCCGAGCATGTTGATGAAGATGCCTTCGCCCGAAATCGTCCAGTAGGCGAATTCGGGATAGGCGCCGGATACGAACAGCGCCATGACGATGCCCCCGGTGGCGGCAAACAGTGCCGCGAGGACGAAGATCGTGAGCCTGGCGCGCCAGACGTCGATGCCGATAAAGCTCGCACGGCTCGCGTTGTCGCGAATCATGCGCAAGGTATAGCCGAACGGCGATTGCGCGATCTGGCGCATCAACAGCAGCCCGGTCACCAAAAGCGCGCAGCTTGTGACATACAGATGCACATGGTTCGACAGGTCGATGCCGAGGAAGACCGGGCGCGGGATGCCGCCGCGCAGGCCCTGGTCGCCGCCGGTCAGCGACGCCCAGGACAGGATCGTCGAGTGGATCAGCATCTGGAACGCCAGGGTAACGAAGGCAAAATAGATTTCCTTCAGCCGCACGCAGATCGCGCCGATGACAGTCGCGATGACGGCCGTGATGACCAGCGTTGCGACGACGGCGACCGGGACCGGTACACCCGTGCGCTGCATGATCAGGCCAAAACCATAGGCGCCGAGACCGAAGAACATGCCGTGCCCGAACGAGATCATGCCGGTGTAGCCGACCAGGAGATTGAGCGAGGTCGCGAACAACCCGAACGCAGAACAGCGGATCACAAAATCCAGCAGCGCCTTGCTGCCGAAGAACAGCGGCAGAACCGCCAGCACGCCAAAAGCCACGAGCGCAATCAAGACATCGAGGTAGCGCGAGCGCTGTGACCTGGCTTCGATGCGTGGAACGCCGAGAGCCTCGCCGGTCCGTTCGGCCTGCAACTCGGTCATGCGACCTCCTTGCCGAACAGGCCCGTGGGCCGGATCACCAGCACGATCACCATGAACAGGTACATCAGGCCTTCGGTGAACAAGGGAAAGCCGAGCGAGCCGAAGGAACGGATCATGCCAATCAGCAGCGCGCCGATCAGCGCACCCAGGATCGAGCCCATCCCGCCGATCACGGTGACGATGAAGGATTCGATCAGCACCGAGAATCCCATGCCAGGGGTCAGCGAGCGCACCGGTGCGGCGAGTGCGCCGGCAAGGCCCGCCAGCATGCCGCCCAGTGCAAACACCCCGCCATAGATCAGGCCGGTATTGATGCCGAGCGCCGAGACCATCCCCGGATTATGCGCCGCCGCCCGGATCACCTTTCCGAGCCGGGTGCGCGCGAGGCCGAGTCCCAGGATGAGGGCCATCGTCAGGGCAACCCCGATCAGCAAAAGATAGTATGGCGGCACCACGCCGCCGGCGATGAACAGCGGCATCACCTGAAACGCCGCCGGCATCCCCATCGACTTGAATTCCGGTCCCCATACCATCCGCACGACGTCGTCGAAGATCAGGACAAAGGCGTAACAGACCAGAAGCTGCATCAGGACGTCGGCGCCATAGACCCGGCTCATGAACACGCGCTCGAAGATCAGGCCGAGCAGCGCGGTGCCGGCGGCGCCGCAAAACATTGCCAGCGCAAAGCTGCCCGAGAGCTGATAGGCCGTCATCGCGAAATAGGCGCCGAACATGTAGAAGGCGCCGTGGCTGAAATTGACGACCTTGAGGACGCCGAAGATCAGCGTCAGCCCGACGGCGACGAGAAACAGCAGCATGCCGATGATGAAGCCGCTGGTGGTTTGCGTCACCAGGCAGGCGGAACTGGCGAGACAGCCGGTGAGCGCGTCGATATCCAAGGAATATGTCCGTTACAGCGGGCTGCGATGATCGGTGCGCGAGAAATTATTCGGCGTTGAGCAGAGGCAGTTCTCGCCGCCTCCGCGCTCACCGGTCCGTCAGGCGTAGCCCTTGCTCTTCTTCCACTCGGCTTCGAGTTCGAGAATGGTCTTCCAGTCGCCGGCCTTGACCTCCGGCACGTAAGGCTCTTGCGGGATCGTTGTGCCCCAACCGATCGCGTAACCGATCAGGGTCTGGTCTTCGCCCCGCATCGTCACGGTACCATCGGCGCCAAACGGCGACTTGATGGTCAGCCCGCGCATCGCCTCGGCAATCTTCTTGCCATCGGCCGAATTGGCCTTCTTTGACGCTTCAGCGATCAGCATGATTGCCGTTGCATTCTCCCACGACCAGTTGGTCGGGTATTCATTGTATTTCGCCTTGTAGGCGTCGCCCCACGCGGCGTTCTCCGCGGTCGCCGGGTAGGTCTTGATGTAGCGGTTGCCGGAGTGAATGCCCTTCGGCAGGTTCTTGACCACCGTGAGTGCGGTGTAATCGGCCATGTTGACGGCAAACACTTCCATCTGGCTGAACATTGCGTAGATGTTGGCCTGATCGATATAGGAGGTGAGATCGCCGCCCCACAGGCAGGAATACAGCGCCTGAGGTTTCGCCTGCAGGATCTTTGTCACAACCTCGGTGTAGTCCGGCTGGAACAGCTTTGGCCAGGACTCGCTGATGATCTCGACATCAGGCGCAAAGCGCTTCAGATACAGCGTGAACTCACCGGTGGTATCGCGGCCGTAGGCATAGTCGGGCGCGCAGGTCGCCCATTTCTTCAGGCCCTTGGTTTTCGCGATGGCCGCGGCATAGCTGCCGCCGACGATCGAGTTGTGGACGCCCTGGCGCGCGGTGCGGAAGGCGTTCGGGATGTGCTGCTTCGGATCGGCTGTTAATGCCGAGGTTTCCGAATTGGTGTGAACACAAAACACGCCGAGATCGCGCGCGACTTCGTGTACCGCGAAGGCGCCCGAGGAGGCTTCGGCATCGATCAGAAGCTCGCATCCGTCGGTGTTGACCAATTCGCGGGCAACGCGCGCGGCTTCCTGCGGCTGCCCTTTGGAGTCGCGGATCACCATTTCGATCTGCCGGCCGGCCAGGCCGCCGGCGGTGTTGACCTTTTCGACTTCCAGCATCACAGCATTACGCGACGACGTGCCGAGCTGCGCCACGCGGCCGGACAGAATAGTCGGCATGCCGATCTTGATGGTCTTGGCTTCGGCGCGTGCCACCCATGGCATCGCGAAGGTCGCTGCACCGGCGCCCATCAGCGCTAGAGTTCGAGCGGCGGCTGACGCCCGGTTTGCGGGTTCTCTTCATTTTCCCCTCCCTGTCGGGTTGGCGTTGCCAAATTCCCTGTCGGAGATCGTTTCGTCTCCGTGCCCACAATGTTTTCAGAGCAAGGGGGGTGACGTCAAGCCAAATATGAATTACGAGTCATAGTTCATCTAGGGAGAGACGAGGCCGGAAACCGGCCCTTTGAGCGGCGAATGATCAATCTTTCGAGCTTTATCGCGTTTCATGCCCGGCGGACCCCGAACCGTTGTGCGCTGAAATACCGCGGCGAGGACATTTCCTATGCGGGTTTCGACCAGCGCATCCGCAGGGTGGGCGGCTGGCTGGCGTCGCGCGGAATCGGCGCCGGCGATATCGTTGCCGTCCTGATGAAGAACAGCGCCGCGTTTCTCGAACTGGTGTTTGCGACCAGCCACATCGGTGCGGTGTTTCTGCCGATCAATTTTCGCCTCTCCGCCAACGAGGTCGGCTACATCGTCGGCAATTCCGGTGCGCGCATTCTGATCGCGGACGAAGAATTCGAGGGTATCGCGGCAGGCGGCGTGGCGGTCGTGCTGCTCGACGAAGCCGCGCAATCCAGCGTCACGCGGCTCGCGCCGGATATCGCGCCCGCACCGATGTACCCGCGGCAGCCGCGCGACCTGATGCGGTTGATGTACACGTCCGGCACCACGGATCGCCCCAAAGGGGTGATGCTGACTTACGAGAACAGCTACTGGAAATCGGCCGATCAGGCGCTGGTGCTGGGGCTGAACGCAGATACGCGATTGCTGGTGGTCGGGCCGCTCTATCACGTCGGCGCGCTCGATCTGCCGGGGATCGCCGTGCTCTGGCACGGTGGCATGCTCTCCATCCACCGCAATTTCGAGCCGGAGCAGGCACTGGCCGCGATCGAAGCCGAGAAGCTCACCGCGGCCTGGTTCGCGCCTGTCATGACCACGGCGATCCTCACCTGCCCAGCGCGTCAACGCTACGACGTCTCCAGCTTGCGATGGGCGATCGGCGGCGGCGAGAAGACGCCGGAGGTACGTATCCGCGCCTTCTCCGACTATTTCGCAAATGCCCGCTACATCGACGCTTACGGGCTGACGGAAACCTGCGGCGGCGACACTTTTATGGAGGCCGGCCGCGAGATCGAAAAGATCGGCTCGACCGGCCGTGCCATCGCCCATGTCACGATCGAAATCCGCGACGATGCGGGCAATCGCCTCGCGCCCGGCGAGAACGGCGAGATCTGCCTGCGCGGACCGAAGGTTACGCAGGGCTACTGGAGAGACCCTGAGAAAACCGCCGCCGCCTTTTTCGGCGACTGGTTTCGCAGCGGCGACGTCGGCTATCTCGATCAAGACGGCTTCCTCTATCTCACCGACCGCAAGAAAGACATGATCATCTCCGGCGGAGAGAACATCGCCTCCTCCGAGGTCGAACGTGTCATCTACGAACTGCCGCAAGTGCGCGAAGTTGCCGTCATCGGCCTGCCGGATGAACGCTGGGGGGAAAAGCCGGTTGCGATCGTGGTGCTGGCGGAGCGCGGCGCGCTGGAACTCTCTGCGCTCACCGACCACTGCCGCGCAAAACTCGCCGGCTTCAAGATTCCGAAGCAGTTGATCATCCGCGACAGCCTGCCGCGCAACCCATCCGGCAAGGTGCTCAAGCGCGTGCTGCGCGCCGAACTCGAGGCCACCGCATGACGCAAACATCGCAAACTGCATCCGGCAAGGTCACAAAGCTCAATCGCGTCGAGCGCAACGCATGGACCAAGCGCAAGATATTCGACGCCGCAACCAAGGTCGTCGGCAAATACGGTTATGCCGAGGCCTCGGTTGCCCGCATCACCGAAGCGGCCGGCGTCGCCCAGGGCACGTTCTACAACCATTTTGAAAACCGCCAGGAACTGCTGGATCAATTGCTGCCGAAGATCGGCATCGACATGGTGCGGTTTATTCGCGAGCGGACCGGGACGCAGCAAACCGCGCGGCAGGAAATCGAGCGCTTCAGCGCCTTCTTCGACTTCATCCGCGAGGTGCCGGAATTCCTGCGCATTCTCAACGAGGCCGAATTCTTTGCGCCGGTCGGCTACCAGAAACATTTCGACAATATTTCGACCGCCTATGTCCGCATTCTCAAACGCGCGCGGCTTGCCGGCACCATCGAGGGTTTTAGCGACGAGGAATTCGAAGCGATCGTTCAGATGTTGATGGGCGCGCGCGGCTATCTCAGCCGGCGTTACTCCTATTCCGATGGCGCCGTCACCGCCGTGCCCGATCACGTCATCACGGCCTATCAAAAACTGATGACGCATGGGCTGTTCAATGTACCCGACAAGGGAAACAGCCATGACCGCTGACGGCATCGTCTTCATCGCTGGCGGCTGCCGCGGCATCGGCGCCGCGACGGCGACGTTGCTGGCCGAGCAAGGCCGGCGCGTGGTGATATCGGATATCGCGCCGGAGCCGCTTGCGGGAACGCAGACGATCCTTTGGCCTGCCCCGTTCGATGTCGCGAACGAAAACGCCGTCGTTGCCGGCATCGCCGATATCGAGGCCGCGCACGGTCCGATCACGGGCCTCGTCAACGCCGCCGGTGTATTCGGCAAGATGCATCCGATCGAACGCGTGCGGATGGAGCAATGGGATCGTGAGGTCAATATCGACCTGCGCGGCACGTTCCTGGTCGCCCGCAGCGTCGGCGTGCGGATGGCACAGCGGCGGCATGGCGCCATTGTCAATGTCGCCTCGGTCGCCGGCATGACGTCCGGTCCGATCCACGCCTACACCGCCGCAAAAGCCGGCGTCATCCAGATCACGCAGACGCTCGCGGCCGAATGGGGCCGCGCCGGCGTGCGCGTCAACGCGGTCTCGCCCGGGTTTACCCGCACCGCGGCGCTGGAAGCCGGCATCGCCTCGGGCGCGCTGAACAAGGATCTGCTCGCGCGCCCCACGGCCATGAATCGTTTGGTCGAACCTATCGAAGTGGCACAGGCGATCGTCTGGTTGCTCTCGCCAATGAGCAGTGGCGTCACCGGCATCAATCTGCCGGTCGATGCCGGATTTATCGTCGGCACCACATGGGCCGCCTACGGCGGTTTGCCGGAAGCTCCGGGGGATTAAAAGGGAACGGATATGAACGTCGAGATACCGCGCAAGAAACTCGATCTGTCGTCGGCGATCGCCGAAGGCGACATCCGCGTGCTGCTGATGGTGCTGGTTCACATGACTGGCGACGAGCGCTGGCTGGAGCCGCCCTACAAGCCGAGGCGCGACGTCCGCCTGATTCCAGATCCCCAGGCCGGTTTGCCGCCGGAGATCCAGGACGAAATCCGCGCTGCAGTGCTGAAACTGTTTGCGGACGGCGAGCCCAGGCCCGTGATTACCGATCCGGGCAACGAATTGATGCTCAGAATGATGAGCGCTACGCTCGGCGAACGCGTCGCGCCGGAATATGCGCCGCTGATGCGCGAGGAGATGAATTTTATTCCGCGCGACGCGCGATGGACAAAGCGTCCGCCCAATGAGGCGCTGGCACAACAGCATGCACTGATCGTCGGCGCCGGCGTCTGCGCCATTGCGCTCGGCGTTGCACTCGGCCGGCTCGGGATACCCTACACCATCGTTGAGAAAAACGACGAGCTTGGCGGTACCTGGTACGTCAACCGCTACCCCGGCTGCGGTGTCGATACGCCGAACCATTCCTATTCGTTCTCCTTCGGTGCCCGAAACCCGTGGACGCGTTATTTCGCGCAGCGTCAGGAACTGCTCGACTACCTGAAGAAGGTCGCGCTCGAGTACGACATCCGCAGCCATATCCGCCTCAACACGGAACTGATCGCCTCGCGCTGGGATGAAAAAACGCGCCGCTGGATTTCGACGCTGAAGACCAAATCCGGCGAGGAGACTTTTAAATCGACCACGCTGGTCAGTGCCATCGGCCAGCTCAACGATCCCTCGCCCGCGCATTTCGAGGGTGAGGAAGATTTTGGCGGCATGACGCTGCACTCCTCGCTGTGGTCGGATGACATCCGGCTCGACGGCAAGCATATCGCTGTCATCGGCACCGGTGCGACCGCGATGCAGCTGGTGCCTGCCATCTCCGACCGCGCGGCGTCGGTCACCGTCTATCAGCGCACCGCGCAATGGGCGCGGCCAGTCGCCGGCTATTCGGATCCGATCACCGAGGGCGCGCAGTGGCTGCTCGCGCATCTGCCGTTTTACGTGCAGTGGTATCGCTTCAACATGTTCTGGCGCTACGGCGACGGCCTGCTGCCGTTCCTTCGCAAGGACCCGTACTGGCCGCACCCCGACCGCGCCGTCAACAAGGGCAACGACCGGCACCGCGAGGAACTGACCGACTTCATCCTGTCTGAGCTGAAGGATCGCCCCGACCTGATCGCAAAATGCGTGCCGACCTATCCGCCCTACGGCAAGCGCATCCTGCTCGACAACAACTGGTTCAAGACGCTGACCAAGCCGAATGTCGAACTGGTCACCGACAGGATCGACCATTTCGCGCGCGACGGCATCGTTGCCTCGGACGGCAAATTGCGCGCCGCCGACATCATCGTGATCTCGACCGGCTTCAAGGTCTCGGAAATGGCAGCGCGCCTCAACATCAGCGGACGCGACGGCAAGAATCTCAAGGCTGCCTGGGCCAACGACAATCCAACCGCCTATCTCGGCCTCACCGTGCCGGACTTTCCGAACTTCTTCCTGATGCTCGGCCCGAATTCCGGCCCGGCGCATGGCGGCAGCGTGATCTTTCAGTCGGAGTGCCAGAGCCGCTACATCTCGGCCTGCCTTGTCGAGATGATCGAACAGGGTATCGCCGCGATCGACGTTCGCCACGATGCGCATGATCGATACATCCGCGATGTCGACGCCGAGCATGAGCAGTTGATCTGGACGCATCCAGGCATGACGACCTACTATCGCAACAGCCAGGGCCGGGTTTTCTCGGCGATGCCGTGGCGGTTCGTGGATTACTGGAAAATGACCCGCGATCCCGACTTCAACCAGTATCGCCAGACGAGAGCTTGATCTCAATCGGTCGTCTGTTCCAGATGTGGATATCGAGGCGGTTGATGGAACTCAATCACGTTTCATCCAACGTAACTTGACACACGACAATATCTGCCGCAGCATTTCGGCGTTGCGCCCATCGGGGTAGCGGAGCATCTGGCTCCCCGCTTCGAGGGTATTGGCGCCCCCGATCATATGATCGAACGTCAGGCAGCGGACACGGGCTATTGTCCGTGGGGACCACACTTGGAGAGGAGCATGACGCCACCGGCTCAAGCCAGTGACCTTGCTCAACGGCAAGGTCTCGGCGCAAGTTGAGGTGATCTGCAGCTGCTCGCCCCGTTTGCGCCGCCCACAATCCAAACATCATATCCGCGGGATCGGAACGCAAAGGCCACGCGTTTTTCGGTTCTGAGAACGAACTGATCTCTATCAGATATCCTTCGCCTAAAACGAAGATGTAGGGCCCCGCGATGCTTGAATGCACCGGGGCCCATTCGTTTGGCCGATCGCATTCCCGCCATCGATGAAACCTCGCAGATTGCATCCATCGTTCGGATCGGAAAGGATCGTCCGATCGGAACGAGGAACGGCAATGGCCAAACCGCACGTGCGCATCTACATCGACTACAAGAGTCCTTACGCGTTTGTTGCCAACAAGCGGCTGTTCGAGCTGGAGGAAAAATTCGGCGTCGAACTGGAATGGCTGCCCTATACGCTGCGCGTCGCCGAATTCATGGGAACGGTGGAAGAGCGCACGCCGCATTTCTGGCGCAAGGTGCGTTACGCCTATATGGACGCGCGGCGCTATGCCAACGCCCAGGGCCTCACCATGAAAGGCCCCCGGCGCATCTATGACGCCTTCTATTCCAGCGCCGGCATGCTGTTCGCGCAACGTCATGGCCTGTTCCGGCCCTACCACGACACGGTGTTCCGCCGCTTCTGGAGCCACGACCTCGAAATCGACGAGCTCAGTGATATTTCCGGCGTGATCGCCTCAGTCGGCGGCTCAGCGAGTGCGTTCGAGGCATACGTCCACGGCCCGGCGCGGACCGAGCATGACCGCATCATCGACGAAGCGGAGACGCTTGGTGTATTCGGCGTGCCGACGATGGTGTTCAACGGCGAACTGTTCTGGGGCGGCGACCGCATCGACATGCTGATCGAACGCATCAAAAATCCGGAATCCATCGCGACCGCGCTGGGGAGCCGTCACCGGGCGTGAGCCCGCCTGCGGCGTTTGGAATCTTTTTACAATCCTTGGCTACCCTGCCGGATGGTTGAAACGCCGGAACCGGGGCATGTTCAGAGAAAGCCTCCCGATCGCCTATGACGCGCCCGCCGACTTGAAAAAGTGGCCTTCGCTTGGGAATGAGCGGGTCGCCAGCAAGACGCCGTATCTCGTCTACAACGGTACGCTGGCGGACTGCATCAGGGAATTGCTGTCCAAGCCGATCAAGCAGATCTCGCTCTACGACATTTTTACGGAACGCCAGCCGGCATTCGACGACAAGGTGCTGTCGCCCGGCGACGCCGCCGAGATCGCGATGCGCAAGGATTTTCCAAAGGGCTGAGCTTTCAACTGGCCACCAGAGGCGCCCAGCAGCCGGTACGCTCCAGCACGGGCTTCAGCGCCGCGCGGTCTTCCACACCCAGCGCAGCAAATTTTTCGCGCAGCTGTTGCAGGCATTTGACCTGATATTTGAACGGCGCCAGTGTGTATGGCAAACCCCAGACGCTGATCTCCAGCCGTTCGACGCCTTTCGTAAAGGCTTCGGCATTCACGACCAGGAACGGGAGATAAAGCTCGCCGGCAATCTTGAGCAACGCTTCGGCCATTCCGGCGAACGCACGCTCGCGCGGATACCACTCGCCTTCGACACCGGAGGCATCATCCAGCCGCCGCACCCAGTGATCGGTGAACGGCGCCTTCTCCCGCATGATCCGCATCGGCGTCGGATCGGTGGCCATTTCGCTAAGTTGGCCGAACCAGGCAAAATCGGGTAGCGACGGCCGGCTGCCAAACAGATAATTGCTCATCCCGACATGCGGCTCGAACGCGGCCAGCATTCGCAGGTAGCTTTCCTCGAGCAGCGGCTTGTTTTCCGCGGTCGCACCGAGGATGACCATGCGTGAAATCTGCCGCTGGCGGAATTGCTCGATCTCTTCAGCGCTGCCGGTCGCAGCCTCCGACACCGACCACTCCTCGCCCGCCCAGCGCGAGACATAGGCCTGATCCTCCGGGTCCCACCAGCGGTACAGGAACAGCGGCTTTACCGCCCATTCGTCGGCGAGGTCCTCCAGCAGGTCGCAGACGAACGCGACCGCCTTGTCCTGGGGAATGACAGAACGTCCCCGATGACGTGCTTCCAGATCGTAGGCCAGCGTCGTGGTCTCTCCACGAAACGTGCCATCGGGATATTGCAGCACCGGGATCAGGTTCGGGCGCAGATGCCCGGTCGCCTTCCGCAGTGCCTTGGTCATGATGACCCAGTCGAAGGGAATCCTCCGGTAGCGCAACAGCGCGCGCAGTTTGATGGCGTAGGGCGACGCGGTTGATCCGATCAGGCGATAGCGTCCTTCGGTCATGGCTTTATCCATCAAACCATACTGGCATCAGCGCGGATTGACGCCAACGGCGCATTCGGATTTCGCCCGCCAGACCTGCAATAAAGCCCGCGGGGGCCGCCTTGCGGCGCAGCGAATTTTGCAGGTATCCTGCTCCCCAACGATCGGGGCCCACCCGGCCCAATAATCCGTCCCAGTGGAGAAACGTCATGAACCCTCCCGTCAGCGCTCCCGCCATCAAGGTCGTCAAATCGGTCCGCGAACAGGTGAGCCCCGAGGAATGGCAAGCGCGGGTCGATCTCGCGGCCTGCTACCGCCTCACCGAGATCTACGGGATGACCGAGATGATCGCCAACCATATCTCCTGCCGGGTGCCGGGAACGACGGACCAGTTCCTGATCAACCCCTACGGGATGCTGTACGAGGAAATCGACGCGTCGTGCCTGATCAAGGTCGACGTCGAGGGCAACACGCTGCTGAACGCAACCGACTACAACGTCAACCTCGCCGGCTTCGTCATTCACAGCGCCATTCACATGGCCAAGCACGATATGGATTGCGTGGCGCACACGCACACGCCGGCCGGCATGGCGGTCTCGGCGATGGAATGCGGCCTGCTGCCGCTGGCGCAGACCGCGATGCGGTTTCTGCACATCGCCTATCATGATTTCGAAGGCATCGCCGACGACGTCGAGGAGCGCGCGCGCCTGGTCCGCGACCTCGGCGACCACGAAGCCATGATCCTGCGCAACCACGGCCTGCTTGTCGTCGGCCGCACCGTGCCCGCGGCGTTCAACGTGCTGTGGCGTCTCGAGCGCGCCTGCCAGGTGCAGGTCATGGCGCTGTCCTGCAACACCAAACTGACCTACCCTCCACAAGACGTGCTGGAAGAGACTTTCGACAAGATGCGGTCGCGCCCCGATCGGCCCGCGCGAAATGGCGGCCTCGCCTGGCCGGCGCTGCTGCGCAAGCTCGACCGCACCGATCCGTCGTACCGGAACTGAGGTTCCGGCCGCCTCGTTGACGTCCCCGATCTGCGCTGATGGCGCCAACGCCGTCACTCGTCATGCCGGCAGCTAGCGCACGATCTTTGGGCGCGGGCTGCCTTTAATTTGATCGCACGCACTGTCGCGAAATCGCCGATGCTTGTCATCGGTGAGACGATCAGGTCCGTGCCGATGAAGACCTTCATTCGCGTCGTTGAATTGTGGGTGCCGGACCGGACGCGCACGCGGCTCGAATTCGGCGGCAGTCTTGGCAGCGCGGAGTTTTCGGAATTCAAGGCGGTCAGCGAAAATGCGCTGTTTGCCTATGATGAAGGGTTGCCCGGCAAGGCATGGGCTAGCGGCCATCCCGTCATCCTGACAAAATTCGCCAACTCCTATTTCAAGCGCACCGACGAGGCGATCGAGGCCGGATTGACCTGCGGGGTCGCGCTGCCAATTTTTGCCGGAGAATTCCTGATGGCCGTGATGGTGCTGTTTTGCGGCGACGACGAAACGCACGTCGGCGCCATCGAACTCTGGCACAACGATGCTGAAGCGTCCCACGAGATGGGACTCGTCGACGGCTATTACGGCACCGCTGACATGTTCGAGTTCAATTCCCGGCACACCAAATTCCCGCGGGGGTTTGGCCTGCCCGGCCGGACCTGGAAGGCCGGCATGCCCTTGATCATCAAGGACTTGCACAATGCCAAGGGATTTTTGCGCTGGGAGGAAGCCTCCGAAATCGGCATCAATTGCGGCGTCGGTATCCCCTACACCACCGGCAACGACCAGACCTGGGTCATGACATTGCTGTCGGCGCAGGCAACCCCGATCGCAAAGCGCTTTGAGATCTGGGTGCCGAACCAAACGCGGTCGGCGCTGATCTTTCACTCCGGCGATTGCAGCAAGAATGCCGATCTCGCATCGCTCTACGCTTCGAAGACGATCGGAAAAGGCGAAGGCAGCATCGGCGGCGCCTGGGCGACCGGCATGCCCGCCCTCAACGAACATCTGAAGCTCGATGAATCGGCGGCGGCGTCGCTGGCCCGCGCGGCCGGAATGCATCAGGTGGTCGCGCTGCCGGTGATCGAGAACGCGCTGCTCAAGGCAGTCCTTGCCTGGTATCTCTGAGTTCAACTTTCAAACAGCCACGACAACTCTAACCGTCATTGCGAGCCAGCGGGTCACGCGAATGCTCTCTCCCCGTCGGGGGTGACATTAATTCTGGTTTGGGAAACCCTTAAAACGTCACATGTGATCATTCGAACGGGAGCTTTTCCTGGCCCTCGTGCCACTCGATGATGCTGAAAAGCATCCCGCGCCTGAGCATTTCAGCCTCCAGGTCGGCTGCGTGCTTCTTCCAGTCCGGTGTATCGCGAACGCGAAACCTTGGATCCTCGCCGCGCTGCTCCTGCGCATCGTCGGAAGCCAGGGCGCCGCGCACCGCCTCATACATCAGGGTGAGACTACCGCTCGTGAATGCATGATAGTCCATTGGGCCCCCGACTATAAAAAAGCCGCCGCTGTGGATACGAGCGACGGCTTTTTCGACTCAAGCTGTGACCACCAGAAGGTCTTGATGAGGGTGACCCCGAACAGTTAATCCGAGGTTACCGGTCGCGGAGCCGCCGCGTTATGGTTTTTCGGATGCGCGCCGAATAGCCGAAATTACCTGGCGTTGTACCCGGATTGAAAAGATTTCATCAGATCAGTTTGCTCATTACGTCGACGGCGCTTTGATGGGCCATGCCTCCAATAGCGCCGTTCATCGACTGGTCGCTCAGTGGACAGCGGGGACAAAAACCCCTGCTCCATTGTCCATGCTCCAGTTCGACGGTCGGATGTTCGTGACCGCCCTGCGTTGACCCAGTTTGGAGTTCCGGCATGCTCGTTCGCCCTCGTGATTTGGCAGATCAAATGTCTGGCGATCAGCGAGAGCGATTCACGCTGCCGCTGGAATCCGCCCGCCGCAAAGCCCGCGAAATCATCGATCAGGCGCCCCGGAGCGGCCTCACACCGATCATCGAAAAATGGCGCCAACTTCCTGACGGTCAGATTGAATTTGCGATACGGCATTTTCCGGCCGAGGATTGACGCAATGATGTGTCGCATGATGGCCCCAGGACGGCCGCTGGTCCGCGTCCTGGCTGTGTCTGATCGGCGCCAGCGCGCGTTCGGCGGGGGAGCGCGACCGGGCTGCTTGGCATGTCTCAGAACCGTGGCACGATTAATGCCTCACATATGTCGCCGGGATTTCAGCGCCCGACCTCGAAAATACCAACGCCGTACTGAGCGACCATATTCCGCTCAGGCGGCGTTTTACTTTCGATGCCGCCTCGGTTTGCGGCCTGAGAAAGCTCCATGAGTTCCCTTCAGGGAACTCAGGCCGTTTTTCCCAAGAGCCCCATTTTAGCCCAAGGAATCAGGCGTTCTTCGCGCATTTCAAGTGAGGAAGGATAAAAGAGATGAAGGGATTGCTTACGGCATGCATCGCAGCTGGCGTCCTTTGGGCAGTGGACGTCCGGATGAACGATGGTCGTTACAGCGCCGTGGTCGAAGTTGCGATCAAAAGCATTTTGCCGAGGTGAAGCCGCCCTACGCCGCGAGCCCGATCCGCGCAAGCGCGTCCGCTTGCTGGCGGCGCATCGCAAGCGTCAGAACGAACAATCCTCGCAACGCGAGTTCATTGTTCTCGTCGACGAAGCCTCGAGCGCGTAGTTCGTCCACGACTGTGGGGTTTTCCTTTCGTACCGAGCCACCGCCGAAAAGCTTAATCATCAAGCGCTGCTCGAACCTGGTCAGATCGTCCCATTCGGCGGTCCTAGACATGGGTCTGAGTCCTCCGCTCGCGTCACTTCCGAGCTTTGTGCCCCAGAGTTAATGTTCGGTTAACAGAAGAACTCGACGACCTTCGCCGTGCGCGCGGCGATTTCGATGCACTTCAGATCAAGGGGCGGGCGCCCCGCGGGCGGACACTCTGACCGTGACCACTTCTTTGAACTTCACTTTGAATTGACTGATTGATTGAGCGGCAGCTCGCAACGTCCGTTCCGGAGAGTGGACCCATATGCGACATCGAGCGCCATTGATACAGTTTGCCCTAGTTTCGAGCACTTCCGGGAAGAGGGTTAGATGCTGACATCGTCCATCGGATGGATACTCGTTGTTTCTGGGATGATCACAGTTGGTGGCGGTCTCACCGCGTTTCTTGTTTCTCACCTGTTTTTGCGGTTAGGGTTCGGAACCGAAATAAATCCCCCGGCGACGCTGTTCTTTGTCAGACATTGGGGAGTGCTCGTCTTTGTGATTGGCGCGTTGATTGTGCACAGCGCATTTGTGATCCCGCTGCGCTCGCCGGTTTTGATAGCGGCCGCTATCGAAAAGCTTGCCATGGGCGCATTGATCTTTTTCGGACCCATGAGGCGCACGCCGGGGATGACAGCCGTCGCAATCGTAGATGGCACCTTTGCGGTCATTTATATCGCATATCTTTGTGGACTTTGATCGACCGCGTGTTTGGCCGACCCAGTTGAGGGGCGACACTTCCGTGTTGTGAAGGTTTTCGGATGCCGGCCCCGTGAAGGTGGCGGCGCGCGCACGGGGCCGGCGTCCGCAAACCTCCAAGGGAGATGCTATGGGGCGGGCGTCGGCGAGGATATTGCATCCGTCGACGTTGATGGGAACCGATGGAGAGCAACCCCATGCAGAAGTTGAACGACCTGAGCCGATCCCTCACGCCTCTCAAACCGGATGGCACGCTGATCGCCGTGATCGAGATGAGCCTTTCGAGCTGGCTCGTTGCGGGGATTGTGCCTGGCATCGAGCGCCAGCCATTGAAGAAGCTCGAGGTCGACGAGAGCACCTTGCTGAAGCTGCTCAATCGCTGGCGAGAAGAGGCGCAGAAGTCAGGACACAGGATCGAACGCATCGCGGTCGCCTTCGAGGCCGGCCGTGATGGCTTCTGGCTGGCGCGTTGGCTCAGGGCGCGCGACATCGAGGCCCACATCATCCACGCATCGAGCGTAGCCGTATCGCGCGAGCACCGGCGCGCCAAGACCGATCGTCTCGACACCGAGTTGCTCAAACGCGCCTTTCTCGGCTGGCTGCGGGGCGAGCGTGATCACTGCAAGATGGTCGCGATCCCGACAATCAAGGACGAAGATGCCAAACGACCCAACCGTGAGCGCGAGAGCCTTGTCGGAGAGCAAAGTCGGATCGTCAACCGAATGAAAGCAGCGTTGGTTCGGCTCGGCATCCGCGGCTTCAATCCCAAGTTAAAGAAGGCCGCCGAACGCCTTGACGGCCTGCGCACACCCGAGGGCGAGCCGATCCCGCCCAACACCCTGGCTGAGCTGCGTCGCGACATGGTGCGCCGGCGGCTCGTCAGTGATCAGATAAGGCAGATCGAGGACGCTCGCCTGGAGCGTCTCAAGCAAGCGCCCAGTGATGGATCACACGCAATGGTGCGCCTGTTGGCGCGGGTGATCGGGGTTGGTGTCGAGACGGCCGACATGCTGGTGCAGGAGGTACTGTCGCGAAGCATGCGCGACCGACGGGCCATAGCGCGTTATGCCGGCCTCACGGGCTCGCCCGACGAGAGCGGCAGAAAACGCCGGGAGAAAGGGCTGGCCCGTTCCGGCAACGCTCGGGTTCGACGAGGCATGATCCAATTGGCGTGGCGATTTCTCATGTTCCAGAAGGACAGCACCTTGGCGCAGTGGTTTCGAGCCCGCACCGAGAACGCCCGCAGCACTCGCAAGACCATGATCGTGGCCTTGGCGCGCAAGCTACTGATCGCCCTGTGGCGTCTCGTGCGGGAGGGCGTGGTGCCGGACGGCGTCGTTCTGCGCCCGGCATCATGAGCGGAAGTCGCCGAAGGCACCCAACAATTTCGGCCCGGTCCGCCCGCTGGTGACGGGTCGCCGATGACGGTTCGAGGTGGCGGGGTCCCGACGTGTTTCCTTGGCTTTCAATGCCGAAATGGAGAATGGGTCCGCCGCCTCGGAGCTTCGCTGCCGATGCGCATGACTGCATCATGGTTCGGGTCCTTGGACCCACCGGATACAAGGTTGTGGCGCGACTGATCCGCGCCCGAAAGCGGGCTCCCCTCTAATCGTCATCCCGATCGCACCAAGCGTGCCGTCGTGCTCGAAGCTGTCAAGGTGTGGCCTGGCAACGGCGGAGCTTGTCGGAAAGGGTTGGTGCGACGGCCAACCTTGACAGCTCCTGCGCGCGACGACGTCAGCGAACCGCGGGTCGGGACGAAGAAACGGGCTTTGAGATCGAACAAAGAAACTGACAAAGAAACTGACGAAGGACAAAAGATTTGACGCTCTGGCAAACTCCTTGACAAAAAAAAGCCCCATACAAGGAAACCGCGGGAAGGGATAGGTGGGTGGTGCGGCGTGCGCTATGGGGATTTGAGTGCCGCGGATGAGGTGTGTGACTGGAGCCAATCCGATTGAGCAAGTTGGCCGACGGTGAAGCGGCTCATGATTGAGCGGCGGGTGGCGTCGAAGGCTGTGAATTGGCGGATGATTTGAGACGAGAGCTGGATATCTGAGCGCGCTCTGCCGTGGCCGGTTGAGAGCCGGCGAGCGTGACGAGCAGATTTGCGGGATTGTGATGCGGTCATGAGGTGTCGATCCTGATTGCGATCGTTGGAGCTGTCGGCCGATGCCGTGGCGTCGCACCGCGCGTAAAGACCTCGATGGTGATCATGCGACCGCCGCAGCATGGACAAGTCGGCTTGCTGGGATCGACGGCGGCACCGGTTGGCTTGCCCTGAGGTTTTGAAACGGCGAGCAGGTCACGCGCGCGGGCGATGTTGTCGGCGCAAGAGCCTTTGGCGAACAGGCCATAGTGGCGGATGCGGTGGAAGCCGCGTGGCAGCACGTGGATGAGGAAGCGGCGGATGAACTCGCCGGTGGCGAGCGTCATGCGCTTGTATCGATCGCGGCCCTTGATCCGATAATCCTTCCAATTGAAGGTGACACCTCGCTCGTCGAGGGCGGTCAGACGACTGTTGGCGATGGCGACACGGTGGGTGTAGCGCGAGAGATAGGCTAGCACCGCCTCGGGCCCGCCGAACGGCCGCTTTGAGTAGACGACCCACTCGGCCTTGCACAGCGGCGCCAGAAAGGCCGCGAAGGATTGCGCATCGGCGAGATGCGCATGTTTGCCGAAGAAGTTGAGGCGACCGGCCGCATGAGCCGCCAAGAGCGCCTTGAGGAACAGCCGGCGGAACAGACGCGAGAGCACGCGCACCGGCAGGAAGAAACCAGGTCGGCAGGACACCCAGCGCGAGCCGTCGGGTGAGATGCCGCCGCCCGGCACGATCATGTGCACATGCGGGTGGTGGGTCATCGCCGAGCCCCAGGTGTGCAGCACGGAGGTGATGCCGATGCGAGCACCGAGATGCTTGGGGTCGGCGGCGATCGTCAGCATCGTCTCGGCCGAGGCTCTGAATAAAAGATCGTAGACGACGGCCTTGTTCTGGTAGGCGATGTCGGCAATCGGCGCTGGGAGCGTGAACACCACGTGATAGTACGGCACCGGCAACAAGTCGGCCTCGCGTTCGGCGAGCCATTCCTTCGCGGCGGCGCCCTGGCACTTCGGGCAGTGCCGGTTGCGGCAGGAGTTGTACGCGATGGTGGTATAGGCGCAGTCCTCGCAGCGCGCGACATGGCCGCCGAGGGCTACTGTGCGGCAGCTCTCGATTGCCGACATCACCTTGAGTTGGTCGAGGCTGACATGGCCGGCATTGGCCCGGCGCCATGCCGGGCCGTGGCGGCGGAAGATATCCGCGACCTCCAGCGATGGACGCGACACGACGCGCGTCAGGCGGGCGGTTCGACGCTCTCCCTGAGCTTGGCTGTAATGCGATCCAGCGGGCTCATGATCTCGCTGATGATCTTGGTGGCGACACGCGTATAGAGCGCGGTGGTGTCGAGCTTGGCATGTCCCAACAAGACCTGGATCACCCTGATATCGGTGTTTTGCTCCAGAAGATGCGTCGCAAAGCTGTGCCGCAAGGTGTGCGGGAGACGCCTGCTTGCCGATCTCGGCCATTTGGGCCGCGGTATCGCAGGCGCGACTGAGCTGGCGGGTCGACATCGGGTTGACCGGGTTCATTCCGGGAAACAGCCACCCCTGTGGTCGTGCCGCGTCTCCACCAGGCGCGCAACAGTTCGAGCAGATGCGGAGACAGCATCACGTAGCGGTCTTTATGGCCTTTGCCTTGTTCGACGCGGATCACCATGCGCTTGCTGTCGATGTCGCCGATCTTCAGCGAGATCACCTCGGCGGCGCGCAAACCCGCGCCGTAAGCCACACTCAGCGCCGCCTTGTATTTGAGCCCCGGCGCCGCCTCCAGCAGCCGCGCCACTTCCTCCGGACTGAGCACGACCGGAAGCTTGCGGGGCTTGTGGAGGAACGTGGTGTGCTCGATGATGTCGGAGCGCCTAAGCGTGACCCTGAAGAAGAACCGCAACGCAGCCACAGTGTGATTGAGGATGGAGATGTGCGCGCCGTTCGCCGCTAGATGCAGCTGAAAGCGTCGGACGTCCTCGAAGCTCGCCGTGTCCGGCGATCGGCCGAGGAACGCAGCAAAATCCTTGATGGTGCGGATGTAGCCTTGTTGGGTCTTTGGCGCTAACCTGCGGATCGTCATGTCTTCGATCATGCGCCGCCGCAAAGGGCTCATGGCCTCGTCGGTCATGGGGATGCTCCTGTCTTGAGTGAGGTTGTCGAAACCCCTCGATCTCAAGACAGGACGCCCCGTTGCGCTATCCCAATGGCCCTGACGCCCGCCGCAGTGCCCTACCGCGCGAGCGGTTTAGTCCCATGGCACTTTTCGGACATGCCGACCCGGCGGTCTATGTCCGGTTTCGGGGGAACAGCGGAAGTCGCGTTTCGGGGCGGTCAGGGCAGCTTTCCACAAGCGACATTGCGCACTCGATTTCTGTGCCCTAGCATCCGTCCACTTAGATCACCGCGCAGAGCCAGTTCGGGGGCATTGGGATGACTACATTTGTCTTGGTACACGGTGCGTGGGGTGGCTCACATGGCTTTAGACATGTGCGTCGATTGCTTCGTTCCAGTCAGCACGAAGTCTTCACGCCCTGTTTGACCGGCGTTGGTGAGCGCATTCATCTTTCTAGCCCGCTGATTGGTCTCGGTACGCACATCCGCGACGTGGTCAACCACATCCTGTACGAGGATCTAACCGAGATCGTTCTGATGGGTTTCTCATACGGTGGCTTTGTCGTCACAGGTGCCTTGGAGCACATCTCGGAGCGCGTTTCGCATCTTGTTTATCTGGATGCATTCGTCCCGAGCAACGGGGAGACCGTCGCGACGCATCTCGGGCGAGAGAGCCGTACGAAGATTGAGCTTGGTCAGGACTGGCTTTTGACAGGCCCCGTGCGCGAGTTCGACAGTCCCGTGGAGGCGGAGTGGATGGGTGCGCGCCGGACAACTCATCCGCAAGGGAGCCTCACGGAGCCCGTTTTCCTTTCACAACCGCTCGAGTTCTTTCCGTTCACGAGAACCTACATCAAAGCGATACAGGCTCCCGAAAACGACATCGGCAACGAAGCGTTCTGGCGGGCTGCCCGTCACGCGAAGGGGTCACCTGCTTGGCAGTACCACGAGATAGCTACCAATCATATGGTCGCAAACAACAGGCCCGATGAGTTAGCAGGAATACTCGGAGGTATCGCTTAGCCGCAGGCAACCAATGTCGCCTGTTGGCGGATATTGTTGAAAAAGTCGAAAATCGAACAACCCAAAAAATCTCGCGAAAGTCGATCTTTAGACTTCTCCGCTGCTGCGTCGCTTTTCAACGCCACTACGGAGGTCCGTGATCGATTTTGGATAGAGCAATATGGTCCCTCACGCCGCCGCGCGCCAGGCGCAGCAGCGGCTCTGAGAATTTTCGGTCGCCAGCCCGAAACGGCTTTTTCAACAGTATCGGCACCAAACGGACCTGCCGCGAGGTCCGACTTAAGTCCGTAATGCGCTCCGAGCCGGACATCAGCGAAAGCAACAGGCTTCGAGCAAGTAAGGTTGAACCGAGGCGGCAGCCCACGGCGTGGGTGACCGGCTACCCACCCGTCAGATGATCCTCGATGTTATTGGCGACCTCTTCACACACGGACGCCAACTCAAGCATCTCGGTTTTGACAGCCGGATCGTCGGCCTGCTCGGCAAGTTGCCGATAGGCGCGCAGTGGGAAAGGCCATTTCCAAGGGGGCAGGATCAGGCCGATGAGGACAGGCAGAGCCGAGGTCCGGCGCAACCGCGAGCCGATCAGTCGGGCTTGCACCCCGCCGCCCGGTGACGCGCGATCCCGGCATCGGCCTCGGCCTCGAATGCTCGCATTCCCTCCAGCCAGTCCTGATCGGGCTGACTGACGAGCAGCCGGACCTCCAACGCGTCGAGACTGGCACGATAGGATTGCCACTCTTCCAACGACGCTAAAGGATCGGGCGGCTCGATGCGCGCAGGCACCCATGGTGCGCGCATCTTTTTCTTCTTCATCGAACCCAGACCCCCACCGTCTGATTATAGGCAGCCGTGCAGCTTCCTGAAAATAAGACGATGGATCAAGCGATCCGGGCCGTGGGCAGACTATCGCCACTTCTCCTCGCGCTCCCGGCGTACCGCCGCGCTGGCCGGGTTCTTCGCCTTGACCCACACCTTGCTTGGCCCGCTGCGGTTTGCCAAACTGAGCCGATGCGCTTGGTTACCGCGTCAAACTGGGGGGACTGATGAACAAACTTTCCGTTGTGCTGATCGGTGCTGCGATGGGGCTCGCGCATGGCGCGCAGGCGGCTGAACTGCGCGTACTCGCGGGTGGCGCGATGACTGCGGTGTGGGCCGAGGTGAAGCCGAAGTTTGAGCAGGTCTCCGGCCACAAACTCGATATCTTTTTCGGCACGACGCCGAACCTGATTAAGGAAGCAACATCCGGGAAGCCGTTCGATGTCGGCATTGTGCCCGTCGAGGTGACACAGGATGCGGCGGCACGCGCCAAGTTCGCGGCCGGTCCAACGCTCGATGTCGCGCGGGTCGGCCTCGGCGTCGCAGTGCGAGCGGGCGCGGCGAAGCCTGATATATCCACGCCGGACGCGTTCAAGGCGACGCTGCTCAAGGCGCAATCGGTCGCCTCGATCCCGGCCAGCGCGACCGGCTATTCGATCGCGAAGGTATTTGATCGCCTTGGCATCACCGAGCCGATGAAGGCCAAGATGAAGGCACAGCCGACACCGGCGGAGGTGGTCGCGGTCGTCGCCAAGGGCGAGGCGGAACTCGCTCTGTTCCTGATGAACGTGCTGATCGCGCCCGGGCTCGACGTGGTCGGTCCGTTCCCGGCCGACGTGCAGCAGAACGTGGTGTTCACGGCCGCGCCTGCTTCCGAAACAAAGGAAGGCGATGCCGCAAAGGCGCTGATCGCCTATCTCAAATCGCCCGACGCGATTGCGATCATCAAGGCGAAGGGAATGACGCCGGGATGAGCGAGGCGTTTTGTGCCGCCGAAGGCTGCGGCGTCGCGCTTTTCGACATCGACGGCGAGATGCCTTTCGACGGTAGGCGCGGTTCGATGAAGCCGGATGGACGGCGCACGATCATGCTGCCGCCGCGCGGTCCTCTTTGTCGGCCCCGCGCATGACGATCCTGATCGCATCATCCGGCAACGGTCGCTGCAACGCCTTCGCCTCATCCCACGGCGCACGCATCCAGACATCGCGCTCCTCGTCGGTGGTCAGGATCACGGGCATCGCCTTCGGATGGATCGGCTCGACCACCGCGTTCGGCGATGTCGTAAGGAAGCCGTAGACCTGATGCGGTCCCGGCACCGGCTTCGACTTCGTGCCGCGATCACCGTTGAACTCAGTCCAGATGCCCGCGAAAGCGAACAGAGGCCGGTCATCGTTAAGAGCGAACCACACCACGTCCTTTTTCTTCGTCTCCGGGTTCGGCTCCGGCGCGTACTCGGCGAAGCTGTTGGCCGGGACCAAGCACCGGTTCTCCGGCTTCAGCCAGCCGCGCCAGTGCGGTGACGACGTGTTTCGGATGTTGGTGACCGGCGGGCCGCCGAACTTCGGCGGCGGCGCCATGCCCCACCGCATCATCGAAAGCTCGCGCCCGGTCTCGGTGTTGCGCACCACCGGAGCCGGGTAATCTGGAAACACGCCCGGCATCGGTGCGAGGTTGCCTACATAACGGTTGACGACGCGGAACAGCGCCGCGATGGCCGCTTGGTTCGTGGTGATGCTGTAGAGGTTGCACATGGTTATGGCGTCCCGACACGGAGCGTCAGATGGTGCTTGAAGAACGCCATCGAGCGTTGGAGTTCGTCGTGATACCTCGCCGAGCTATCGAAAATATCGTTGTGGCGGCCTCCCTCGTAATAAACGGCTTCGACGGTCTTTCCAGCAGCGCGCAAAGCCTGCTCAAAGCTGCGCGCCATTTCTACTTTTGTGAACTCAGTTCCGCCGTCTGCCGGATGATCCGCTGTACCATGCAACATCAACACAGGCGCCTTCATCCCGGCGGTGAGGTGGGTAAGTTGCTGAGGGTAGCGGGATGAACTGAGGACACCAGCCTGCACATCACTCGACCGAAGCATGTAGTTCAACGCCGCGCCGCCACCTCGCGAATGTCCAAAAAGACCGATGCTTTCGGGCCGCACATCCGTCAGGCTTCGCACCGCCTGCACCAGCGCGCTTACCGTTTGCGTGGCCTCATGGCTCAGAGGATCGGGGCGCGGAGGCGCGTTCGGCCATACAATCGGGGTGATAAAACGAGTTCCGGCACCGCTGCCTTCGCGAAACCAACAGGCAGCCACGCTCAGCAGTCCACCACTGGCGAGGTCCTGCGCGAGCCGAACATATTCGTGCGCGAAACCGTGGCTGCCGTGCAGAAGCAAGACACTCGGAAAAGGTCCGATGCCGTTAGGTCGTGCCACGGCAGCGATCAAACCGCCTACGTCTGGAACGGCTATGTTGATCCATTCGGCTTCAAGCCTTTCCGTTCCCGCAGGCGCGTCGGCAACAGAAACTATTGGCTTCGGTCCCATCAGTCTCACCGCTCGCCCGGCCACCACGTCGAGGGCGGATCGCTCGCCGAGATTTTGGCCGAGCGCTCGGCGCACCGCTCCTCTATGAGACAAGAGGAAGCCTGATCCGGAACGTCGCGCCACCGCTATCCCGATTTTCTGCCCATATCCGCCCGTTGTGCGCTTCCACAATGGTGCGCGCTATGGACAGCCCCATGCCCATACCTTCCACCTTGCTGGTGAAGAACGGTTCGAAGACTTCTTTAAGTTTGTCTTCGGGAATGCCCGGTCCGCGATCCGACACGGATAGCTGGGCAAACTTTTCGACGCGAGAAGTCCGGATGCTGATGATGCGGTCTTCGATCGGCGTATCCTTCATCGCGTCGATCCCGTTCACGACAAGGTTCAAGATCACCTGTTGAAGTTGAATGCGGTCGCCGAGAACCGGAAGCGCATCCGGCGTGATCCCGCTGACCAGTTGGAATTTCCGGCCAACCGCCAGCGCCGAAAAAAACCTGATCGTCTCTCGCACGACTTCGTTGAGGTCGAATTGTTTCTGTTCAAACGGTGCCTTTTTCAGAAGGCTGCGCATTCTCCGGATGACTTCGGTAGCGCGCCGGTCATCCTGCAAAATATCGTTTACAATATCCTTGAGTTCAATGATGTCGGGCCGTTCAGCGATGTCGTGGCTCTGAGACTTCAAGATCGCCTGTGCGGTTTCGGCATTGGTCAGAATACTCCCAAGCGGCTGGTTAATTTCATGCGCAATGGAAGCGGTAAGTTCGCCAGCCGTGGAAAAGCGGTTGACGTGGGCCAGTTCAGCCATGCGCTGCCGCGACAGCACTTCGGCCAATTGACGCCGACGATGCTCGCGCAGCAGGGCCGCGATCAGCGCGCCTTGCAAGAGAATAACCGCAGTGGTCAGCGCGATTTGCCACGAATACTTCTCCCACACCGGTGGCTCCCGGAAGTAGATTGCGCTGCCCGGCGGCAGGTTGCTCTCGGCGATTTCCCACCTCTGCATTTGTCGCCAATCGAATTTTGGTGATGCGAGGTTGATGGGCGAGGTTTTGATGTCACCTGCCTTCTCAGCGTCAAAGATCCGAACGGCAACCGCAGCAGCTATCCTACTCCTTTCCGCAATGGATTGCATTGGACCTCCAACTATCCCCTCTCCAAAAAATGCGTCGTCGTAGGTAAAAATCGGCGCATTGGCTAATGAGGATAGCTTTTTCAACACAGCGGATGTTTCGTATACAACACCTGCCGCATCGACATTCATTAGACCCCAATAGATTGCACTGTGAGGCGGAAGGTTCGCTACATCTTTGAGGATGTCTTCCAATGACAATTCACTATACCATTTAAGTTCAGTTCGGTCGGCCAGTGGTGCAAGCTCGCGCCGCACTTCTCCCAACCAGAACCTCTCGTTGGCCGAGAAACCGCCATTCACAATTGCAATCGTCTTTGTGAGCGGGAGGACGCGCAGGATGTTTTCAACAATAGCATGGGCATCAATCGCGGTAGCCACAACGGTATCCATTTCGGTTAACTTATCGTACTGGACCCGCCGGTTCTCCACCGCTGTAATGATCATTGGGGTTTTTGGAAAAAGACGCTGCCGATGCCGCTGGACGAAGTTCGCTGCCGGAGCAGCGATGGCGACGATCAGGTCGAACGGATGATCCGGGTAAAGAGCGTCGAGATAGTCCACAAAGAGCGCTTCCGACCGTTCATTACTCGCTGTTGGATTTCCGAGCGACTGGTACACAAAATCTACCACGTTCGGCGACTGCCGGTCTAACTCTGAGCGGAACGTCCGAACAAAGCCGTTCCAAGGATCGGACTGAGGGCTAAACGAACTCAATATCAATACATGCTTGGAGCCCGCTGCTGCTTCACAGAGGGATGAGCTTCCGAGACAAATTGCTGTGGCCAACGTAGCACGGACGGCCAATGCGAGAGACCATAAAAAGAGACGCCCTTTTTTGTTTCGCATCGGGTCCTTCGCATCTATCCTGATCGGGATTGCATAAGTCCTTACCCGGTCGGTTTCGCGAGGCGGCTTGGTGGACCATGTGCCGGATTTCGCTTTTCTAACGATTTCCGTCCGCCTCAAACCGAAGTTGGCCAGCTTGCTTTAGCACTTCAATGCGTTCGGCTCCGCCGGGCAAACAGCGAGCCTTTTCCAAAGCCCGCTTCCGCGACTTTCCAATCGTCGTCACCATTCATATTGCTGCTCCCCCCAGACCCGCCGCTATCCAACCGCAATCGATCCGTGAGAGCAAGCCTGATGAAGGCAGAACTGGCCGCTGGAAAAGGGGCGCACCAGAGCGCCACCGCGTCACCGCCGCACCCTCACGCAGAACCGACCTCACAGCCACGTCGTGCGCTGAAATTTGTGTCGCGGCCAGCATATTTGCAAGTTTCGATTTTTGGAGGTTCATTTGCCGAGTTCTCGTTTTGAAAGGTCGCGAGATGCTGCGCGCTGATCTGTATGAGCGCACCGTGCAGGGCCGGGCTCAACCCGCAGCAGCGCGAGCGGTTTTTCCAAGCGGGCCTGAAGGCGGCGCTGCGGCTTGAGCGGCAGGAATTCCGCGCTTGGCTCATGCGGCGGCTGATCGAACCTCCGCTCGCCGCGCCGGTCGATCCGGCCCGCTTCGCAATCTCGAAGGCCGACATCGCACTTCTCATGAACTCGGCGCGCGAAGCGCCGGGCCGACCGCTCAAATAAACCGGAGGAAGCCTCCGCAACGCAATCTGGATAACGTCCGGGTGAAATATATTGGATGCATGGAGTGCGGCGGTCACCCCTTCCTCCTCTCTGCTTCACAGTACCCCAGCGGCGATGGGGAGCACCCCTGCAGGTCCCGCTGATGCACGCCGACGACCGATGGCGCAGGGTCGCCATCGTTCGACGATCACCGCCAGCCGTCGCGCGCATCACGTCATGACCGCGACACGGTGCGAGCCATCAACGATGGGATGTCCGCTTTTACGGTGCCAAACCAGACGCGCGCTGGTCACTTCCGAATTTCGCTTTTTGACCCACAACAGACCTGAGGGCCGTTGTCTCTGGACATTTTTTCGGCTTCTGTTGTTGCGGTGCTGGACAGAGGTCGACCCGGCGACGAGCATTGCTGAGACTGCGAGGCAATTCGAATGAGGCGCCGGATATTTCTCGCTGGATTGATTTGCTCCTGCGTCGTGCGTAGCGCGTCTGCGCAACATAGCGGCAAGATTTGGCGTGTCGCCTATCTCAATCCGGGAGTGGCCACGGCTGGGGGCTCGTCGATCTATCGCGATTGGCTGCAACGGATGGGTGAACTCGGCTACGTCGAGGGCGAAAATCTGGTCGTGGATCGCCGTTACGCTGAGGGCGACTACAGTCGATTGCCCCAGCTCGTGCATGAGCTTATCGAACTCAAGCCAGATGCGATGCTGGCAATCGCCACGCCAGCCATCGCCGCAGCCCAACGAGCGACGACCACCATCCCCATCATCATGGGCCCGGCAACGGACCCGGTCGGCTCGGGGTTCATCAAGAGCCTCGCGCAACCGGGCGGCAACATCACTGGGCTTGCGAACATGTCTGGCGATTACACGCCGAAGACGGTGGAACTCCTTCGAGAACTCTTGCCCCAAGCAAGGCGGATGGCGGTCCTGATGTCGTCGAACAGCACGCATCCCACGCAGTACGGTCTGGCGGAAACCGCAGCTCACAATCTCGGTCTCGAAATTGTGCCGGTCACTGCAGCAAACGAAGAGGACCTCGATCAGGCGTTTCAGACCATTGCTCGCGCGCAATGCGATGCACTACTCGTCCTGAACGATCCGGTGCGTCCCCGCACAGCGACACTTGCCGCCCATGCCCGGCTTCCAGCTGTCTTCCAGAACGAGGTTCTCGTCAGCCAAGGGGGACTCGCAAGCTACGGCCCGGACGTCGGCAGTCTGATCGTGCAAACAGCCGTCTACATCGACAGGATATTCAAGGGCGCAAGTCCTGCCGACTTGCCCGTCCAGCAGCCCACGAAGTTCATCCTGAAACTAAATCTGAAGACGGCGAAGGAAATCGGCCTGACAATACCGCCACTGCTGCTCGCCCGCGCCGATGAGGTGATCGAATAGATCCGGTGCCTTGACGAGCGACGACGACAACACAGCGAACAGCATCACGATGCGGGACAAGCGTTGTCGCGGACGCGCAGAGAAGCCCCGTGGCGGGTGTGTCTGTCCCATCGCGCATTCGGGGACACGCCCGACCCGCAAGATACATCAGTGCTCGTCCCTAAGAGGGATCAGTGCTTGAAAAGAAGGAGGTTGCAACCCAAGCCAGAACCCCTGCGATCTTTCCTGTGCAAAGTCTGTGCTCAATGTATGTCTGGAGTGTATGTCTCAGCCGCAACAGTCGTCAAAATCGCGCACTCGAAATCACGCGGAAGCGATTGATATTAGAGGCGTTTTTAGGCTCTCACTGAAATGCCGATCGACGTTTGTTGCAAAAGTCGAAAATCGAACGGCGCCGAAAATCTCGCAAATGTCGATCTTTAGCTGACTCCGCAACCGCAGTATTCCGTAACGCCAATACGAAGCTCCGTGATCGTTTTGTGCGAAACGATGTGGTCCCTCACATCGCAGCGCGCGAAGCGCATCAACGGTCCTGAAAATTTCGGCGGTCACCCGGAAAAGACTTTTGCAACATGGGGTAATTCCGGGATCGAGCCAGACAAACGGCAAGGGAATCAGCTCTCCAGGAACGTATGAGGCCTGCCTCATGTGGCCTCGCAACGATGGAGAGCGACAATGGAATACTATGTCGGACTGGACGTATCGTTGAAGCAGACATCGATCTGCGTGGTGGATCGGACGGGGTCGGTCGTGCGAGAGGGTGTGGTCGATTCAAATCCTGAGGCGATCTCAGTTTACGTGAGGTCAAAGGCGCCGGGCGCGATACGGATCGGCCTCGAGACCGGACCGACGTCCACCTGGCTATGGACTGAGCTTAAGCGGCTTGGCCTGCCGGTGATCTGCATCGATGCACGCCATGCCAAGGCCGTGCTCAGGATGCAGATCAACAAGAGCGACCGCAACGATGCTATCGGGATTGCTCGCATCATGCAGACCGGCTGGTTCAAGGAGGTGCACGTCAAGGATATCGACAGCCACTCGGTCAGGGCGCTGCTGGCCAGCCGGGCGCTGCTGGTCAAGATCAAGCGCGATCTCGAGAACCATGTCCGCGGCCTTCTGAAGAACCTCGGTCTCGTCATCGGCCGTGCCAAGTTCAATGTCTTTGCCGTGCGAGCCGAGGAGTTGATCGAGGGCCGTCCTGAGCTGATAGCTGCGATCAGACCGTTGCTCGAAGCGCGCAATGCCGTGGGGCAGCAGGTCAGCGAGCTTGACCGCACGGTTATGAAACTGGCTCGCCATGATGCGCAGGTTCGCCGGTTTATGACCGTCCCTGGTGTCGGCCCGATTACCGCGCTCGCCTTCAAGGTAACGATTGACGATCCGGCACGATTTGCGCGGTCGAGAAGCGTAGGTGCTTACGTTGGGCTCACCAGTAGACGCCATGCGTCCGGAGAGGTCGATTGGTCGGGCCGAATCTCTAAATGCGGTGACGCCATGCTACGAAGTTACCTGTTTGAAGCAGCCGGGGTTCTGCTGACCCGCGTCCCGAAATGGTCCGCCGTGAAGGCCTGGGGGGTTAGGCTCGCCAAGCGCAACGGGCTCCGCAAAGCCAAGGTAGCGGTCGCGCGCAAGCTCGCGGTCATTCTGCATCGCATGTGGATCGACGGGACTGAGTTCAACTGGTCGAAGCAGGAGATTGCTGCCTAGCGAGTAGAATACCGAGATCCCGCCAAACGGCGGGAAAAGACGTCCCTGCCGGGACGATGGCGATGGCGAGTTCGTCCGATTTTGTGCGCGCGTCCGAAAGGCCGACCGCGATTGCAACATTGAACCGCCAGCGTCACCTTACGCCATCATGCGGAGGGCTCACCCCTACCGCGAAGAGAACAGTGGGCTCGGCAAGGATGATCGTTGGAGAGCTTGACACCCAGACCCGGAATTAGAGAACAATATCCGCACCAACCGGACCTCACACAATGTCCGACTTAGTCCGCTTTCAGGGGTGGTCTCAACCGGTCGACGCAACACTTTATCTAAAGAGAAAAGATGGAGTGTGGCGATGGAACAGGGATTTCGTCGAGGGTTTACAACGGCCGAGAAGACGGAGTTATGGGATCGCTGGCAGCGCGGCGAGTTGCTCAAGGCGATTGGACGAGCGTTTGGTAAGCAGTCGTCGTCTATTTATTTCCAGATCTCACCGCACGGTGGAATTCGTCCGCCCGCTCGGCGTCGCTCGCGGTTGGCGCTGACGCTCTCGGAACGTGAAGAGATATCGAGAGGCATTGCGGTACATCGATCCGCAAGATCGATGGCGGGGTTGCTAGGCCGCTCGCCCTCGACGGTGAGCCGGGAAATCAGCCGGAATGGCGGCTATGATGGCTACCGAGCAGCTTTGGCGGATGACAAGGCCTGGGCCCGAGCCCGTCGCCCGAAACGTTGTAAGCTGGCCACGAATGCTTGGTTGCGACAGGCGGTGGCCCGCAAGCTGAGATTAAATTGGGCGCCCGAGCAGATAGCCGGCTGGCTTAAAAGAGCCCATCTTGAAGGCGGGTGTTATCAGGTGTCCCACGAGACGATCTATCGCAGTCTATTTGTTCAAGCCCGCGGGGTGCTTAAGAAAGAGCTGCTTTGCCATCTTCGATCGAAGCGCACGATCCGGCGATCAAAACAGGCGGGTCTCAATGGCGATGGCCGGGGGCAAATCAAGGATCCCGTCTCGATCCGTCAGCGACCAGCAACGGTTGAAGATCGGGCGGTGCCTGGCCATTGGGAAGGCGATCTCCTGTCTGGGTCGAAGAACAGCTATATCGCGACCTTGGTCGAACGTCATACCCGCTACGTGATGCTGGCAAAGGTGGCCAACAAGGATACCCAGTCGGTCGTATCCGCGCTCATCAAGCAGGCAAGAAAGCTACCAAGCGAACTCTATAAGTCGCTGACCTGGGACCGTGGCAAGGAACTTGCGGATCATCGACAATTTACGTTGGCGACCAACATCGACGTTTATTTTTGCGATCCGCAAAGCCCGTGGCAGCGCGGTTCGAATGAAAACACCAATGGTCTCCTCAGACAGTACTTTCCCAGGGGCACCGACCTGTCGGTACACTCGCAAGCTTATCTGAACAAAGTGGCTCGTCAGCTCAACGAACGCCCCCGTGAGACCTTGCAATTTGAGACCCCAGCGGAGAGATTTAACGCCTGTGTTGCGTCTGGCGTTGCGCTTTTCTGCTTTGCACAATTATCGTTCACTTATGTTTTAGCAGTCGAAAACCCAAGTTTAGTTCGCTATCATCGGAGTGGTCTCGAGGCGCGGGAAGAGGATGCGACGACGCATTTCGTCGAGGGAATTGCCGCTTTCCGCCAGCGTCCGGGTCGCAGCGACGTCGGAAGGTCTTTGACTCTTGCCAATGATTGGCGCTCCCGCAGCCAAGCAGAGCGCTCAGCTTAACTTGCAAACCCAAGCGAAGGAGTGAGCAATGTCGAGGATTTCAACAACAGCGATTGCGACCATCATTGCGGCAGGGGTTGCTGTCCTCGCAGGCGGGGCTATCTCCGCGGACAAGTACACCGTGCAAGTTTCGGGCGGCCTCGCATTCTCGGAGTTCAAGGGGTACGAAGACTGGCCTCTCATCTCAATGAGCGACAACAACGGCAAGTTTGCCGCGATTTTTGGGGATCCAGTTATGATGGACGCTCTTCGGGCCGGCGTGCCCGGCAACGGCAAGCCGTTCCCGGATGGGGCAAAGATGGCGAAGATTCATTGGAGCCCCAAAACACAAGAAGCGTATCCTGGCCGGCCGAGGGTTCTAGGTACCCAAGCTAACGCCGATTTCATGGTGAAGGACAGCAAGAGGTTCGCGGACAGCGGCGGATGGGGGTGGGGCTCCTTCGATTACGACGCGGCATCCGATACGTTTACGCCCGCAACCGAGGCCGATACACCGCCGCAGGGACACGACGCGAGCTGCGGGCTCGCCTGCCATTCGTTGGTTAAGAGCCGCGATTACGTTTTCACTGAGTACGCGCACAGGTGAAGCGATAGAGCGGCAGCAGATGCTGCCTTTGCCTCAGCCCGTGGAACCATCGTCTCGACGGCACACATCTTCCGGGAGTCGATAATGGATAATTGCCAACGTATCTCACGCCGGGTGCTGCTCTCCCACGCGGCGCTTTCACTCGGCGCGGCCACAGTCGCTACGATGGTCTCGCAAGCGGCGGCGCAGGTTAAATTGAGCCAGTTGGACGCCAAATATCAGACCACGCCGAAGGGCGACCAGCACTGCGACGGCTGCGTCAACTTCCAACCTCCGAATGCGTGTAAGTTCGTCCAAGGTGACATCAGCCCGAACGGCTGGTGCCAACTGTTTGGCGCAAAGCCCAAGTCCTAGTCGCTTCCGTTAAAACCGACCAAAAACGGGGACTTGCCGTACAGGGGATCAACAGCGCGCCGCAAAACGGTGCGGCTTTTGAAACGCTCAAGTTTGGTCCTGTCGTGTCACAACGCGCAAGCTTTCTCATTTTGATGCGCCGCACTTTGGTCGAAAATGGCACCGAACGGACATGCCGCCGTGGTCGCTCTATGTCCGTTGTTGGGGGCACAGCGGAAAACATATGCTCGCATTGAGTTTTTCGGCTTTTGGTAGAGTCGAGATGTGGCGCGGTGGCTTGCGGCCTTTCTCGACGGGCTCGCCCAAGCCGGCTACGTCGATGGCCGCAACGTGAAGATCGAATACCGTTGGGCGGAGAACCATTCCGATCGATTGCCGGCCTTGATGGCCGAGCTTATAGAGAACAAGGCGACCGTGATTGCCGCGACCAGCACACCGGCCGCGCTAGCGGCGAAGGCCGCGAAAACGACCATTCCGATCGTCTTCGAGACCGGTTTTGATCCGATCCAACTCGGCCTCGTCACAAACCTCAAACCAAGCGAGAACATCACGGGCGTTACGCAACTCAATGCACTCGTCACTCCGAAGAGGCTAGAATTGCTGCACGAACTCGTGCCAAAGGCCAATGTCGTGGGCCTCCTCGTCAATCCGGCCAATCCCACGCTAATGGAAGTCGAAACCAACGGAGCCACGGCCGCGGCTCACAGCTTCTCCGTCACGCTTCGTGTGCTGTATGCCCGCAACGAAGGTGATTTCGAGGGGGTCTTTGCCAAGCTCACTGAGCTTGGCGCGGGTGGACTCGTCGTCGGCGCCGATCCGCTCTTTACCAGCAGAAGCGCAAGGCTCGGCGAAATCGCGGCGCGCCACGCGATGCCCGCCGTCTTAAACGTTCGTTCACCGCAGCCGGTGGACTGGCGAGCTATGGCGGCAATCCCCTCGACTCTTACCGGCTGACCGGCGTTTACGTCGCTCGCATTCTCAAGGGTGAAAAGCCGGCCGATCTGCCGGTCCAGCAGGGCACCAAACTCGAACTGTTCATCAACGCAAAATCGGCCCTAGCGCTTGGCATCACCGTTCCGCTGCCCTTGTTAGGCCGCGCCGACGACGTGATTGAATAGAGATTTCATTGCTGCACTGCATGAGTCCGATTGTAGCACTTTTCGGACATGCCGAGACGTCCGAGTTGAGTCCGCTTTCGGGGGTAAACCTGAAGTCGGACTTCTGGGCCGTCAGGGCAGCTTTTGACCCATCTGAGACATCAGCCGCATTTTCATGGATCTGATCAGCACCGTCTCACCCTCGGGGTTCCCTCAAGTATCATCGTATTCCCCAAGCCGCCTCGCCGCAACGTCCGGGGGCTCTCTCCGAACCATCGCCTGCAGGCGCGGATAAAGGCGGTCTGATCGCTGTAGCCTACCAATGCGGCGACCTGCGCCAGCGGAATCGCCGAATACGGCAGATATTCGCTGGCGCGCTCGCGTCGCAGCCGGTCGACGATCTCCTCGAAATGCAGGCCCTGTTCGCTCAACCTGCGCTGCAGGGTGCGCTCGTGGAGCCCAAGCTCGCGCGCGATCAGGGCCAGACTGCAACTGCCCACCCCTAGCTGACGTTCGGCGAGCGCCGCCGTCTGGCTCCCGATGTCGAGCGGGAAACGCCGCATCACATAACTGACGTACCGTTCGGCGTTGCGGCGCAGTTCGGCGTTGGCCGGGTCGATCGCCACATCGAGCAATCGTGACGGAAAGCTCAGGGCGTCGTGGGGCTGATCGAATGTCACGACGCAGCCAAAGGCCTTGCGATAGCGCGTCAGACTCAAGCCGGGGGAATGGCGGAAGCTCACCTGCCAGCCGGCGCCCTCGTCTTGCGTGACCAGGCGAAGGAACTTGCAGGCGATCACATAGGCTAGTTCCACCACCTGGCGACTCGGCGCGGCGTCATCGCCACGCAACTCGTAGCGCAATTCGGCCGAGCCATCGGCGGCGTCGACGTGCAGGCTCAGCCGCGCGCCGGGCGTGTGATAGGGCAAATGACGCGCGATACCGTCAACCGCTTCGCGCACATTGGCGGCGTGTTGCGCGATGAGCGCAACCGGCCCCAAGACCGAAATATCCTGGTATGCCGCAAGCCGAAGGCCGAAATCCGGCAGATTGAGCACCTCTGCGCCGTGGTCGAGCAGCGCCGCCGCCTGCGCAAAGGAAACTGTCGTATCCGGCGTGCTCAACACCTGCGGATCAAGGCCGGCCCAGGCCAGCATCGCCGTCACGTCTCCGCCATGGCGGCTCACCAATTCGCCAAATCCAGTCAAGGCGCGGGCGCGGACACGAACAGGCAGCGAGAGCGGCATGTCGTGAAATGTAAACTATGTGTCGCGAAGTGCCAAGACCGTGCCGCGGTGAAGAACTAAACGGGCGGCATGAAAAACCCGCACGGAAGGCGCGCGGCCGCCTCCTTCCATTCCACCCACCGAACCGAAAACCAACAGGAGTCACCGATGAAATTCGAAGCCATCAGCACCAGCTGCCTCAACGACGGCGACACGCCGTGGGTCCCCTTCGCGCCCTACAGCGACAAGGTCCATATCAAGTATTTCAAGATCGATCCGGTGCAGGGCGAGGTCGTCGTCTTGTTGAAAGCTCCCGCGGGGGCCGAGCTGCCCCGCCACCACCACACCGGAACGGTTGTCGTCTACACCGTCCAGGGCGCCTGGAAATACAAGGAGCACGACTGGATCGCCCGGCCCGGCAGCGTCGTCTACGAAACCGCTTCCTCCCGGCACACGCCAGAGGCCCTGCCCGGCACCGAAGACGTCATCGCCTTCAATATCGTGAAGGGCGAACTCGTCTTTCTGGACGACAAAGACCAAGTCCTCGCGGTCGAGACATGGCGGACGGCCATGGAGCGCTACCTCGGCTATTGCAAGTCCGTCGGGCTCGAGCCGCGCGACCTGTCGAGCTTCAACGATTAGAGTGTGCGCCTGAACTCATGCGCTGTTCCCCTCGCCCTCGATCTTCGCCGACCAACGCGCGCCAATCGCGCGCTCGGCGCGGACCGGGTGATCGAGTGAAGCGGCCTGATGTCAGAGTCTGATGCTGTGGACGGCTCCTCCGCCGGCACATCGGTGCCATGGATGTGGGCGCTGTTAAGGCTCCCACGATTTTGAGGAGCGAGTCATGCAGACGATAACGTCAATCGGTTTAGACATCGCCAAGTCGGTTTTCCAGGTTCACGGCGTTGACGCTGGCGGACGGCGGACTCGGCGGTCGATGTCCGGTTTCGGGAACAGCGGAAATCGCGTTTCGGGGCCGTCAGGGCAGCTTTTGACCCACTTCGGACATTTCGGCTGCTCAACGACTGGGTAAGAACTCACACCGGCCTCTTCCGGTGTGCTAACTTGAGCCGATACGACGTCCGGTATTGAGCCCTGAGGAAGGCAATGAAACGGCGCGAGTTCATCACCCTTGTTGGTGGCGCGGCAGTTGCGTGGCCGCTCGCCGCGCACGCGCAGCAACCGGCAAAATTGCCGACGATTGGGCTTCTCTATAGCGAGGCGCAGAGTGGTTCAGCACCCTTTGTTGCCGCATTCCGCCGAGGGCTAAAAGAGGCGGGCGATGTCGAAGGCCAGAACGTCGCAATTGAGTACCGTTGGGGTGAGGGTCACAGCGATCGTCTCCCGGCCTTGGCCGCTGATCTGATCAATCAGAAAGTAGCAGTGATTTACGCTGGCAACAATAATGCCGCGCTGGCAGCCAAGGCTGTCGCCGGGACGACCCCCATCGTCTTTATGACCGCCGACGACCCGATCGAGGACGGACTTGTCGTCAGTTTCAACCATCCGGGCGGCAACGCCACGGGGATCAGAATATTCAACGCCGAGATAGTCGCAAAGCGTTTGCAACTGCTTCACGATCTGGCGCCGGCGGCTATTGTGATTGGATTTCTCGTCAAACCGACCACCACAACCGCTGCTATTCAAGTGAAGAAGATTCAGGCGGCAGCAGAGGCGATTGGCTTGCAAATCCGGGTTGTCACGGCAAGCGATGAACACGACTTCGATACCGTGTTTGTAAACGTTGGCTGAACAGAAGGCCGATGCTCTTCTGGTTGGCACCGATAGCTTCTTCAGCAGTCGGCGCGAACAATTAATCCAGCTGGCGGCGCGCTATCGGCTGCCGACCGTCTACGATTGGAGGGAGTCCGCGGTGTCCGGCGGACTGATCAGCTACGGCACGAGCCTGACCGACGCCAATCGTAACATTGGCATCTATGTCGGCAGAATACTTAAGGGCGAGAAACCTTCGGAGTTGCCGGTCGTGCAGCCAACCAAGTTCGAGCTTGTGATCAACCTCAGGACTGCCAGCGCACTCGGCTTCACGGTACCCGCGACGCTACTTGTCGAAGCCGATGAGGTGATCGAATAGGATTGTCATTTTGTGCAGTGCATGAGTCTCCTATGACCCGAAGCGGGCATCGGCAGCTCATTTTGAGGCGGTCGGAGCACCATGATGTGCTAGTGTTCTGACTCATTCATTTGCATCCCGCGTTTTGCGATGGCGAGCGCTTTTTTGGCTCGGCGGTGCTTTGCGAGGATGGATTTGGCGCTGGCGGTCCACTTGAAGGGCTTTGGGTTTTGGTTTCGATGCTCGATCCACTCGTCAATCGCGGTCTTGAGTTCGGTGACGTCGTTGAAGGTTCCTCGCCGGATGCGCTGGCGAGTGATTTCGGCGAAGAGCCGCTCGACGAGGTTGAGCCAGGAACAGGATGTCGGCGTGAAGTGCAGTGTGAAGCGTTTGTGTCGCGCCAACCAGCGCTTCACGGCCGGCGTCTTGTGGGTGGCGTAGTTGTCGAGGATCAGATGCAGATCGAGATGTGCGGGCGTCTCGCGGTCGATTGTTTTCAGAAACGACAGGAACTCGTCTGCCCGATGACGCGCCAGACATTCGCCGATGAAGGTACCGGCCGCCACATCGAGTGCCGCGAAGAGTGTTGTGGTGCCGTTGCGCTTGTAATCATGGGTCATCGTGCCGGCACGGCCCTTTTTCAAGGGCAAACCCGGCTGCGTGCGGTCGAGTGCCTGGATTTGGCTCTTCTCATCGACGGAAAGCACCAGTGCCTTCTCCGGCGGATCGACGTAAAGGCCGACGATGTCCTCGACCTTCGCGACGAAGTCGGGGTCGTTGGAGATCTTGAAGCTGCGCACGAGATGCGGCTTGAGGCCGTGTTCGGCCCAGATGCGCTGCACGCTCGTGTGGCTGATGCCCATTTCTTCCGCCATCGATCGCACGCTCCAGTGCGTGGCATTGGCGGGACGCTCCTTCACGGTCTTCTCGACGACCTTGAGCTTCATGGCAGCGCTGAGCGGCTTTCGGCCAGGCGGCTTGGAGCGGCCTTTGATCAGACCATCGACGCCGGCCTCGGCAAAATAGTCCTGCCAGCGCCAGACGGTGGTCTTCGAAACCCCGACCTCACGCATAATCGCCACGACGCCATGACCGTCCGCCGTCATCAGCACGATCCTCGCTCGCTTGGCGATCTTCTGAGCCGTGTTTCCATCGGTGAGCAGTTGCTCCAGTTCCCTGCGAGCCTTGCGATCAAGTACAATCAAGTCGTTTCCCATGCCCGCAAGTGAATCATGTTCGCGACAAATTGGGATTCAAATGTCAGTGACAGAACACTAGTGTGTGTTCCCTCAGCAGCCTTGGGAGAAATCCGATGAGGCGGCGGCAATTCGTAGCTCTGCTCGGCAGCCTGACGACGTTACGGATTGTGTGGCCGCTAGAAACAAGCGCACAGCAGCCCGAGCGGGTGCGCCGTGTCGCCGTGCTAATCGGTTCCGCGCCAATCGGGCAGACTGCGGCCGCCTATGCCGCTTTCGTGCGACGGCTGGGCGAACTCGGTTGGACCGAGGGCCGCCACCTTCAGATTGAAGTACGTTGGGCCAATGGCGACCCCGCGCTGATGCGAAGTTTCGGCGCGGAATTGGCCGGTCACTCGCCCGATGTATTTCTGGTCCTGAGCAACCCGGCGTTGGCGGCTTTGCGGCCGCTGGCGGGCGATACGCCAATAGTCTTCGTGCAGGTCGCCGATCCTGTTGCCAGCGGCTTCGTCGCGGGCCTCGCGCGGCCCGGCGGCAATATCACCGGCTTTTCGAATTTCGAGCCTTCGATGGGTAGCAAATGGCTGGAGACGCTCAAGCAGGCCGCGCCTGACGTTGCGCACGCAGCCGCCCTCTTTCATCCAGAGACCCCTGCCAATGTTGGGCTTTGGCGCGAAGCCGAAGCAGCCGCGCCGAAGCTCGGGATTAGCGTGGTGGCGGCAGGCGTCCATAACGCCGACGAGGTCGAGCGTGCTATTACCGGCGTCGCAGCGCAACCCAGAGGCGGTCTTGTCGTATGCCCTCATGTCGTCACCGAGGCTCATCTTCAACTCATTATCGAACTCGCAAACAAGTACCGGTTGCCGACGATCTATCCGTTCCGCCATCATGCCGAAGCGGGTGGATTGTTGTCGTACGGAGTTGATGCTCTGGATTTGATACCGCGCGGTGCCGATTATGTCGATCGCATTTTGCGCGGGGCGAATCCCGGTGAATTACCGGTCCAGACGCCGACTAAATTCGAGCTAGTGATCAATCTCAAGACCGCGAACACGCAGGGCATCGACGTGCCTCCGTCTTTGCTCGCCCGCGCCGATAGGGTCATCGAATAGCATCTGCCGTGTCTGCTTATGGCAGATTGTGTTGAAAAACTCCCTTTTCGCTGATGACTGAAAATTCTCAAGACCGCTGGTGCGTCTCTCTCGCTGCGAGTTGGGGGACCACATCAGTTACCGCAAAAACGATCGCTGACCCTCGTATCGATTCTACCGAGCCTTGCTGCGGCTGAAATCGCCGATGCGCTACATTTGCGAGATTTTCGAAGCCCTGCGATTTTCGAGTTTTTCAACACAATCGGCACAACTCGGACAAACCACCGTGGCCGCTCTATGTCCGTTATTGGGGTGCCGGACATGGCCGGACTTGCTGCTGGCTCGACCCGGTCGCGAATGACCCAGAATGGACGTTCTGTGCTCCCGCCTCATTCGCGCATCCATAGTCTGTGAAAGCCGACTAACGAGTGGCCGGTCGACTTCCCGTAATGCCCCAATAGAGTTGGGCCAACGGGTCTGGCGTACCAAACGAAACGTCATTAGAATAACGGTGGGGCAGATCATAAATTAAAGGAGACCGTCATGAAAAATGGGTTTCTCCGATTTATATCTTGCATCGCTCTATGTGCGCTTGCGACACAAGCACCCTTAGTCTTGGCTGTACCAGCGAGCGCAGCGGTAATGGTTGACCAGACCAATTTGGTGTCCGACCAACCGGGCGTTGCCGCGATGACCGACCCCGATCTCGTCAATCCCTGGGGTATATCGTTTGCTCCGACTAGCCCTTTTTGGGTTTCCGACAACGGCCCTGGTCTCGCCACACTCTATCGAGGCACCGGTGTGAAGCAGGGGCTGGTCGTTACAATCCCCCCTGCGGGAACCTCTGCACCAACGGGACAGGTATTCAATTCGACCACCGGTTTCGCCCTGTCTAATGGGTCGAATGCCGTGTTCATGTTCGCTACTGAAAACGGCGCGATTGCCGGCTGGAATGGAGGTGCGGGTACAACCGCGATCACAGCGGTCCCGCCGTCAAGTGGAGCCGTCTACAAGGGCCTTGCACTCGGCGTCGGTGCAGCCGGCCCTACGCTGTTTGCCGCGGACTTTCGTAGCGGCCAAGTTGACGCGTTTAACTCGTCGTTCGTTTTAGTAAAGAGTTTCACTGATTCAACAATCCCCGCAGGCTACGCGCCGTTCAATGTTCAAGTTTTGAATGGCAGCCTATATGTGACCTATGCGCTGCAGGACGCGGCCAAGCACGACGATGTCCCAGGTGCGGGACACGGGTATGTCGATGTCTTCGATCTGAACGGTAATCTTGTTAGACGCTTGGTGTCGAACGGAGCTTTGAATTCACCTTGGGGATTGACTATAGCGCCAACCAGCTTCGGTTCGCTCGCAGGCGATCTACTTGTTGGCAATTTCGGTGACGGCACGATCAACGCTTATGATCCCATCACGGGTCTCCCGCTTGGGAGTCTATTCGATAGCCATGGCACCCCGTTAGTCATCGACGGTCTTTGGGCATTGACTCCCGGCAACGGCGGCGTTGGAAGCGATCCGATGGCGATCTATTTTACTGCTGGTCCCGACGGTGAAATGCACGGTCTGTTCGGCGACCTTACCGTATCCAGCGTCCCCGAACCCTCGACATGGGCAATGATGATCCTCGGGTTCGCTGGCATCGGCTTCATGGCCTATCGTCGAAAGTCAAAGCCAGCATTGATGGCCGCCTGATCCACGATCATCAGTTGAATTGAGAAACCGCCTTCGGGCGGTTTTTTCTTTGGCCGACTTCCGCTGTTTGGCACTTTTCGGACGTGGCGCGATGTCCGACTTGAGTCCGCTTTCGGGGGGGAAAGCAGAAGTTGGACTTCGGGACTGTCAGGGCAGCTTTTGACCCCAACTCGGACATTGGCCCTAGCCCAAGACGGCGGATGTCGCCCTTTGTGAAGGTTTTCGGATGCCGGCCCCATGAAGGTGGCGGCGCGCGCACGGGGCCGGCGTCCGCAAACCTCCAAGGGAGATGCTATGGGGGGGCGTCGGCGAGGATATTGCATCCGTCGACGTTGATGGAAACCGATGGAGAGCAACCCCATGCAGAAGTTGAACGACCTGAGCCGATCCCTCACGCCTCTCAAACCGGATGGCACGCTGATCGCCGTGATCGAGATGAGCCTTTCGAGCTGGCTCGTTGCGGGGATTGTGCCTGGCATCGAGCGCCAGCCATTGAAGAAGCTCGAGGTCGACGAGAGCACCTTGCTGAAGCTGCTCAATCGCTGGCGAGAAGAGGCGCAGAAGTCAGGACACAGGATCGAACGCATCGCGGTCGCCTTCGAGGCCGGCCGTGATGGCTTCTGGCTGGCGCGTTGGCTCAGGGCGCGCGACATCGAGGCCCACATCATCCACGCATCGAGCGTAGCCGTATCGCGCGAGCACCGGCGCGCCAAGACCGATCGTCTCGACACCGAGTTGCTCAAACGCGCCTTTCTCGGCTGGCTGCGGGGCGAGCGTGATCACTGCAAGATGGTCGCGATCCCGACAATCAAGGACGAAGATGCCAAACGACCCAACCGTGAGCGCGAGAGCCTTGTCGGAGAGCAAAGTCGGATCGTCAACCGAATGAAAGCAGCGTTGGTTCGGCTCGGCATCCGCGGCTTCAATCCCAAGTTAAAGAAGGCCGTCGAACGCCTTGACGGCCTGCGCACACCCGAGGGCGAGCCGATCCCGCCCAACACGCTGGCTGAGCTGCGTCGCGACATGGCGCGCCGACGGCTCGTCAGTGATCAGATACGGCAGATCGAGGATACTCGCCTTGAACGTCTCGAACAGGCGCCCGGTGATGGACCACACGCAATGGTGCGCTTGTTGGCACGGGTGATCGGGGTCGGTATCGAGACGGCCGACATGCTGGTGCAGGAAGTGCTGTCACGAAACATGCGCGACCGACGGGCCATAGCGCGTTATGCCGGCCTCACGGGCTCGCCCGACGAGAGCGGCAGAAAACGCCGGGAGAAAGGGCTGGCCCGTTCCGGCAACGCTCGGGTTCGACGAGGCATGATCCAATTGGCGTGGCGATTTCTCATGTTCCAGAAGGACAGCACCTTGGCGCAGTGGTTTCGAGCCCGCACCGAGAACGCCCGCAGCACTCGCAAGACCATGATCGTGGCCTTGGCGCGCAAGCTACTGATCGGCCTGTGGCGTCTCGTGCGGGAGGGCGTGGTGCCGGACGGCGTCGTTCTGCGCCCGGTATCATGAGCGGAAGTCGCCGAAGGCATCCAACAATTTCGGCCTTGTCCGCCCGCTGGTGACGGGTCGCCGATGACGGTTCGAGGTGGCGGGGTCCCGACGTGTTTCCTTGGCTTCAATGCCGAAATGGAGAATGGGTCCGCCGCCTCGGAGCTTCGCTGCCGATGCGCATGACTGCATCATGGTTCGGGTCCTTGGACCCACCGGATACAAGGTTGTGGCGCGATTGATCGCGCCCGAACGCGGGCTCCCCTCTGATCGTCATCCCGATCGCACCAAGCGTGCCGTCGTGCTCGAAGCTGTCAAGGTGTGGCCTGGCAACGGCGGAGCTTGTCGGAAAGGGTTGGTGCGACGGCCAACCTTGACAGCTTCTGTGCGCGCCAGCGGCAAGCGAGGTGCAGGTCGGGACGAAGAAACGGGCTCTCAGATCGAACAAAGAAACTGACAAAGGAAAAAAGATGCGCCGACCTATCGCCTATTGAAACGCCTCCTTGACAAAGCCCATACAAGGAAACCGCGGGAAGGGATAGGTGGGTGGTGCGGCGTGCGCTATGGGGATTTGAGTGCCGCGGATGAGGTGTGTGACTGGAGCCAATCCGATTGAGCAAGTTGGCCGACGGTGAAGCGGCTCATGATTGAGCGGCGGGTGGCGTCGAAGGCTGTGAATTGGCGGATGATTTGAGACGAGAGCTGGATATCTGAGCGCGCTCTGCCGTGGCCGGTTGAGAGCCGGCGAGCGTGACGAGCAGATTTGCGGGATTGTGATGCGGTCATGAGGTGTCGATCCTGATTGCGATCGTTGGAGCTGTCGGCCGATGCCGTGGCGTCGCACCGCGCGTAAAGACCTCGATGGTGATCATGCGACCGCCGCAGCATGGACAAGTCGGCTTGCTGGGATCGACGGCGGCACCGGTTGGCTTGCCCTGAGGTTTTGAAACGGCGAGCAGGTCACGCGCGCGGGCGATGTTGTCGGCGCAAGAGTTTTTGGCGAACAGGCCATAGTGGCGGATGCGGTGGAAGCCGCGTGGCAGCACGTGGATGAGGAAGCGGCGGATGAACTCGCCGGTGGCGAGCGTCATGCGCTTGTATCGATCGCGGCCCTTGATCCGATAATCCTTCCAATTGAAGGTGACACCTCGCTCGTCGAGGGCGGTCAGACGACTGTTGGCGATGGCGACACGGTGGGTGTAGCGCGAGAGATAGGCTAGCACCGCCTCGGGCCCGCCGAACGGCCGCTTTGAGTAGACGACCCACTCGGCCTTGCACAGCGGCGCCAGAAAGGCCGCGAAGGATTGCGCATCGGCGAGATGCGCATGTTTGCCGAAGAAGTTGAGGCGACCGGCCGCATGAGCCGCCAAGAGCGCCTTGAGGAACAGCCGGCGGAACAGACGCGAGAGCACGCGCACCGGCAGGAAGAAACCAGGTCGGCAGGACACCCAGCGCGAGCCGTCGGGTGAGATGCCGCCGCCCGGCACGATCATGTGCACATGCGGATGGTGGGTCATGGCGGACCCCCAGGTATGGAGGACCGAGGTGATGCCGACGCGGGCGCCGAGGTGTTTTGGGTCGGCCGCGATCGTGATCAGGGTCTCGGCAGATGCCTTAAACAGGATATCGTAGACGACGGCCTTGTTCGGGTAGGCGATGTCGGCAACGAGCGCCGGCAGCGTGAACACGACATGATAGTACGGCACCGGCAGCAGGTCGGTCTCGCGCGCCGCCAGCCAGTCCTTTGCTGCCGCGCCCTGGCACTTCGGGCAGTGCCGGTTGCGGCAATAGTTGTACGAGATCTGGCTGTGCGCGCAGTTCTCGCAGCGCGCGACATGCCCGCCGAGGGCCGCTGTGCGGCAGCTCTCGATCGCCGACATCACCTTGAGTTGGCCGAGGCTCATATGGCCGGCATTGGCCCGGCGCCATGCCGGGCCGTGGCGGCGGAAGATGTCCGCGACCTCCAGCGATGGACGCGACACGCGCGCGCGCTTCAGGCGGGCGGTTCGGCGCCCTCCCTGAGCTTGGCTGTAATGCGATCGAGCGGGCTCATGATCTCGCGGATGGTCTTGGTGGCGACACGCGTATAGAGCGCGGTGGTGTCGAGCTTGGCATGTCCCAACAGTCGTGATTCATAATCCGCCTCTTGCTATCTCATTGAAACTTAAGGGTCTGCTGCGCGGGATTTGGTGTTACCGGCCCTGTTGACCGCTTCCGAGCACCGACTGCAGCCACATCCTCCGCCTTGATGACCCAGGGCGCACCCTTGCAGGCCTGCCGTCCATTGAGATCGCCTGTTCGAATCATACGCAGCGCCGTCATCTTGGCAACGCCAATGATCTGTGCGGCCGCATCGAGCGTGATCTCGGCGCGCTCAGCCCATTCGTCGTCCCGGTAAACCTCAATGTCGTGGTGTTTGCGGAAGCCGCGCACGCGCTGCTCCGTCCATCCGTTGCCATACCCCGTCGGCTTGCCGGAACGATTGAGGAGGCGTGCGATCTGTCGATCCGGCATCAAACGCGCCAGCTCGCGCACCAGCGCGATCGTATCTTCACGCAGCGGCCAATAGGGTCGACCGGCAGCATTCAATCTCAGCTTGACTTGTAGGGCAGTGTGATCGCCACCCTGCCAGTGAAGAACCATGTTGATGCCTGCGCCTTCCTTGCGCACCACGATCTCGTTGAGCGCCGTGCGCAATATCCGCTTGCGCGTAACGGCTGTGGCGCCTGGATGCGACCAGGCCAGCTCGAGGTCGGCGCCGAGCTGCATGAGTTGCTGTCGCTCCCTTTCGCCCAGCGGTGGGGGCTTGGCCGCGACAATTGCAGCGATCTCGCCTTCTATTCGGTGGATGGCCTGCAATGCCTCGTTCCAGCGGCGCTCCAGCTCGCCGGCCACTAAGCGATTGGCGGGGTCGACTGCATCGTATTGCCGACGAGCATGCGCGGCCTCGTAGCGCGCCTGTTGAAGCGACAGCTCAAGCTGCCTTTGCGCAGCCGATGTCTCGCACGTCTGGGTCTCGATCGCCTTGACGGCGGCATCAGTGCCGAGCGGCTTCAGGATACGCAGCACTTCCGCGCCAACGGCAGCATCGATGCTTAAGCCGCTGATCGAGATGCAGCGCGCCGTGCCGTGATTTGTGCGAGCGCCGTAGCAGCTGTAGCGGCCGAGCTTGCCGCTGTAGGACACATGCAGTTTGCGGCCGCAATGACCACAGCGCAGGAGTCCGGGCAGCAACAGCTCTCCGCGCCGAACCGCTCCCTTGACGGTGGCGCTGCCTTTGCCGGTGGCGTTGTTGGCGATCACGCGCTGGTTCCTCTCGAACTCCTCCCAGGTGATGTAGGCCTCATGATGATCCTTGATCAGTACATCCCATTCGCCCATCGGCCGATGCACGCCACGCCTCACGCGCTTGCGCCCCTGCTCGACGCTCACCTTGCTCGTCGTGCGCCCGAAGGCATAGGCGCCAGCATAAATCGGATTGGTCAGAATGTTGTGCACGATATTGTAGGCTGGCAACCTCCAGACGACACCGCGCGCCTCGCCAGCGCGCGACTTCACGGGCAACTCGATGCCTTCATCGCGAAGCCAGATGTGGACCTGACGTGCGCTCTGGAACTCGGCAAATTTTGCGAAGACGATCTGCAATGCATCCCGGACGCGCTGGTCGGGATTCTTCTCGATCCGGTCGCGCCCGACTTTGACATAGCCGGCAGCAACACCGAGGACTAGCGCACCGCGGCGCGCCTTCTGCTTCAACGCTTCCTGCGAACGCTGGCGAAACAGCGACAGCTCAAGTTCGCTCATCGTCCCTTTCATCCCAAGCAACAGCCGATCATTGGGATGCCGAGGATCGTAATTCCGTCCTCGTCGACGATGATCGTTCCGACTAATCCACAGAACTCAATCAACGTGTGCCAGTCACGGCCGTTGCGCGCCAGTCGCGATACCTCGATCGCGAGCACAGCGCCAACGCGGGCTTCGCAGATTGCAGCCAGCAAGCGCTCGAAGCCCGGCCGAACGATGCCGCCGCCCGAACGGCCAAGATCATCGTCGATGACCTCGACCGTGGTCCAGCCGAGCTGACGGGCTCGATCCACGAGACCATATTGCCGGCGTCGGCTCTCCTGATTATGCGTCAGCTGATCGGCCGTCGACTGTCGGATGTAAACATAGGCGCCGCGCGCAAGATGCTCAGTCGTGATCTTGCTCATCGCCGCTCTCCACGTTTGCCAGGGCGGTCGCGATCTCGCGCAGCAGCGCTTCCACCAGAGCGGCCAGATCGCCCATTGGTGCGGCCGCCAAAACCACGCGAGGCGCCTCGTCCTCGAATAGGCTCGGTTGGAGGTTTTTGGCTTGGCGCGGCATTATCGGCTTCCTCCATCTTTGATTCGGACTGGAGAGAGCCTAGGAGCGCATCGGCTGCGGCGCGCAGGGATCGCAAGATATCAACGGAGAAACGGGGCTTCTCACAAAGCACGTATTGAGCGGCAGCCTCCCGTGTCATCCACGCCGGAATGCAAGCGAGCGAGCGGTCCGGCTGCAAGACGACTACCAGTTCGACACCTCGGTACTCGAGCTGCCGACTGATCAGCACGGTCTCGCCGAATCGTGGATGAAATCGGTAGTAGATCAGCCCTTCAACCAGGTGTTCGTGGGCAGTATGTCGCCGTTCCGAACAAGACCTGGATCACTCTGATATCGATGTTCTGTTCCAGACAGGTGGGTGGCGAAGCTGTGCCGCAAGGTGTGCATTGAGACCCGCATGTCGATCTCGGCCCTTTGGGCTGCTGCATGACAGGCGCGATTGAGCTGGCGCGTCGTCATCGGGCTGCACACGATCGCGCCCCGGGAAACAGCCAGCCCTGCGGTCGTGCCGCCCTCCACCAGGCGCGCAGCAGTTCGAGCAGATGTGGAGACAGCATCACGTAGCGGTCTTTACGGCCTTTGCCTTGCTCGACGCGGATGACCATGCGCTTGCTGTCGATGTCGCCGATCTTCAGCGAGATCACCTCGGCGGCGCGCAAACCCGCGCCGTAAGCCACACTCAGCGCCGCCTTGTATTTGAGCCCCGGCGCCGCCTCCAGCAGCCGCGCCACTTCCTCCGGACTGAGCACGACCGGAAGCTTGCGGGGCTTGTGGAGGAACGTGGTGTGCTCGATGATGTCGGAGCGCCTAAGCGTGACCCTGAAGAAGAACCGCAACGCAGCCACAGTGTGATTGAGGATGGAGATGTGCGCGCCGTTCGCCGCTAGATGCAGCTGAAAGCGTCGGACGTCCTCGAAGCTCGCCGTGTCCGGCGATCGGCCGAGGAACGCAGCAAAATCCTTGATGGTGCGGATGTAGCCTTTGGTCTTTGGCGCTAACCTGCGGATCGTCATGTCTTCGATCATGCGCCGCCGCAAAGGGCTCATGGCCTCGTCGGTCATGGGGATGCTCCTGTCTTGAGTGAGGTTGTCGAAACCCCTCGATCTCAAGACAGGACGCCCCGTTGCGCTATCCCAATGGCCCTGACGCCCGCCGCAGTGCCCTACCGCGGGAGCGGTTTAGTCCGTTGGCACTTTTCGGACATGCCGAGACAGCCTGACGATGTCCGCACACCGGAGCAAAGCAAACATCCGTCGTCAATCCTGTTCACCCAGCGGCGGCTCACCCTGTTCGTCCGCCAGCTTGGTGCAGGCTTCGGCAATCTCGGTGCGCAGTTCGCGCAGCACGGCTTCGGCCCTACGTCGCAGGCCAAGGTCTGCACCGGCAATGCGCGCAGGCCAGCCGCCGAGCTTCGTCAATACAAGGCCAGCCATTTGGTCGATCATGGCTTCGTGCGCATCACGGCTCATCAGTTCGCGCTTCTTCTCCATCAGGCGCAGTTGCAGCATCTCGGTCTTGACCGCGACATGGGCCGCGTCCGCCTCGCTGCGCGGCGATTGCTGCCGCTCGCGCCGCAAGTATCTCACATAGGCAACGCGGCTCCGGTCGAGCGGGAAACCGTTACCTTGCCTCTGGATCACGCCTTCGGCTTCGAGCTTGCCGATGTAGGTCCGGCTGCAATCGAGGTGCAGCGCCAGTGCCGACGCGCTGACGGTCGCGGGCTCGGCGACGGGCGGGCGATCCATGGCGACGGTCTCAGCCATTGTGTTCGTTCCGGTTGCGTCGCGGTAGGATAGCTCACTTCCGCTTTCGGCATAGCGGACATGGCCGGACTTGGCCGCAGCTTGGGTCGGTCGCGATTGTCATGTCGTGGTGGCGAAGCCGGTTTAGCCCCTATCAAAATGTCCGGTTGACCCGATACAATGCATTCTCCGAAAGGTTTAGGGGGCGGCGTGCATCGGCGGAAATACGTTTAGGAAGTGGCTCTGTTGAGCCATATTTTCAATTCATCATCGATTGTGTGATTCGCATTTCCGGATATTGAGAGGCACCGATGCTCGACAACCCGGAGAAAACCGCTCGGCTGCTAACCGCACTAAAGGCGGCGGCACCATTCGAAGTCGAAGTGCTGCCGTCCGTGGTCAAGCACCTTCAATCGGAAAATCTCGCCATCACAAATCCAACCCGTCAAGTCGTGTCAGATTTGTCGTATGCGGGAGACGAAGGCGGGATCGTGTGTCACATCGTCCCCGAAGGAAAAAGCGAGGCACTGATCATGTCTCTGACGCACGTCCACGTGCCCCGCACCAATCCGCATGCGAAAGAGGTTATCGACTATCAGAAGCACCGGATAAAGAAATTGAAGAAGCAGGGCCGCACGTAGAGCGAATTTGCTGCGCTCACCGCTTCTAAACCGGCGCCGCGCGGGAGCTTGATCGCTATCGGGGCATGGCGGACATTGAGTAGGACGCACCGCTCCCCTGCAACTGCAACCACGGATTTTCTCGCAACGGATATCCTCAATGGGTGAGGTCGCGCGGGCCCCCCGGAGGATTTCCCTCTCCACAGTACCTGCGGACCATCGCGACGGTCACCATCTGCGGAGGGTCCGCCATCGTCAGAGGGTCCACCATCGTTGGACGGTCACCGCCAGCGCGTTACCTGTTTCGGGTGCTGGCCTGTTTTGGGGCGTGACGTGGGTCACGGTACTTCGTTCGGCCCGCGCCTAGTCTCCTGCCCATAGACAAGCGGAATGGTCGCTTAGTCGAAACCAACAGGAGACGGTCATGGATACCCAGAAAGTTGAAACACGCGCTCTCTCGGACGACGAGCTCGATGCGGTGTCTGGCGGCGACAAGATGACACTCGAGCAAGCGCAGCAGGCGGCAGAAGACAAACACCAGGCCGAAGCGCTCAAAGCATTTCAACAGGCACTCCAGGAGCTACCTTAAATCGAAGGAGAAACCCCTCCACAAGGACGGGTGGTACCTGCGTCGAAGCGGCGTCTCAAATCCAAAAAGTAAAGGCCGCCTCAGTTGGCGGCCTCTTTCATTCGTCACCTCATCGTCCAATAACCGGACAGCATTACGGTATCGCGTCATCACCACGCGTCGAGCGCGTCACCGCGACACACGAAAAAGCCGCCCGAAGGCGGCTCTCTGTCACTGCGCGGTGTGCTAGCTTGATCAGGCCGTAGCGAGCGCGAGACCGTTGTCCTTGCGCGACCGGCGATACGCCATGAAGCCAACGCCAGCGAAGCCGAGGATCATCATCGCCCATGTGGAAGGTTCGGGGACAGCAGCAACCGAACTGCCAATTCCGTCGCTTAAGACAATCGAGTAGTCGGCTGCGAACGCTGGATCAATTGTAAAAATGGGATCGACCTGTGCAAAAAAACTGGCGGTCCCACCAAGAATTCCAACGCCTGCAGATCCTTCCGCGATCATCTGCACAGAGTATTGAGTGTTGGTCTGAAACTGATAAGTCTGACCTAAACTCCATGAACCAGGTGTGGATCCGCCAACAGTCTCTGAGATTGTGACGTTCGGCCCTCCGATGTCTAAGGTCGACTGAAATGATCCAATGGAGCCGCCACCGGTGGTGGTACCGCCGATGCTTCCCGATGCGCTAACAAAGACCGAAAGCGGAATATTCGCAGGACCGACAAATTCAAAGTAATAGGTCAAATTCAGCAAACCGATTGACTGTCCGTAGTCGGTAGAGCCTGAAACGCTTAGAAAAGGGGACGGTGCAAACACGACATTGCTTTGTACTTGGCTGTCTGCATTGCTTTCCTGCTGTTGGCCCGGCGATAAAACTTGTTGCGTTGTGTACCCGGAAAAAGTGTTGAGGCTTATGAACGAGTTATTGAGTGAGCTTGCGGGGAGTACCGGTGCCGCCCAAGCTTGCCCAACTGCTGCTAGCGAGAGAATTAGTGACAACGTTAGTGTGCCGATTTTAACCGATTTCATTAATCCCCCCAATTAACTGATTAAATCAGGCTCAGATTATGGTTCCCATTGGAACCCGGTCAAGCCGTATTTGTCAGCATTTCTGACATTTCCTTATTTCCCCTTCGCCTCGACCGACGACGACAACAACGGACAAGCACCCACGACGACGGCAGACGAGGGCCACGCCAGCGTCGAGCGCGCCAGCGTCGAGGCCATTAGATTAGGACGGGCTACAGCGCGCCGCCAGCGCCGGGCTACACGGACAGTGGGCAGGCCGCGCCCGCGCACAGGCGGCCACGCGCCGCGATCAGCCGAGCCATCGCGCGGTAGCCCGGCCAAACGAGCCGTGTCGCAGGTAGCCCAGATCGTCGCCCAAATCGCCGTATTTCAGCCCGTCGACCAACCCTAGAACCAGCATAACATATTTAATTAACAAGGTTATTTGGCAAAAAGCCGAAAGATAGTTCAACTACTGCAACAATATCTGCCAAAAGGCGACATACAGTATTGGCCTATAAAGAAAGAGCCGCCAACTGAGTTGATCCCGGCAATTCCGCCCCAGCGATGAGCCCCGCCAGGCCCTCACGGGCGGCTTTCGTGTGTTCGCTGTTGCCTTCAACCTCCAGCGCGTGCCTAGATGCGATCCGTCCTGAGATCAGCTCGCACGATATCTTCGGTCTCGCGCAGAAGCTTTCGTTTGTCGCTGATGAAATAGTAGCTGGATGATTGACCGATCAATCCGCGCCGCTTCAGTTCGGTCAGGGTTCGACTTACGTTTTCGCGCGCAACGCCCGCCATTGCCGCGATATCGCTCTGCCTGATCTTGTGGAGGATGACAATTCGTCCGGATTCCGTCTCGCGACCGAGATGCTCCGCGAGTTCAAGCAGGGCCCGCGCGACCCGGGCCTTGACGGTCAGGAAGCTTGCTGCTGCTAGCGCTTTATCGGCCTCGCGCAGGCGTGACACCAGGGTGGAGACGAGATCGCTGTAGATTTCGGGATACTCTCGCAGGCATCTGACGAATGTTTCCCGGCTGATGAAGTTCAACTTGCAATCCCGGATCGCGACCACGGTGGCCGATCTCGGCAGCCCGTCGATGATCGCGAGTTCTCCGACGATCGAGCCCGGGCCAAGGATCGTCAGTATTCGCTCGTCACCTTGAGGCGAAGTGATGCTGACCTTGAGCAGGCCCTGCTCAAGCCGATAGCAACCATCGGCGACGTCGCCAGCCTCGAATAGCACTTCTCTTTCGGTGAGCGATTGCGGCTTCGCGTTTGCCAACAGGCTCTCAGAAAACCGGATTGGTAGGTTAGGTAATATGCCGGACAAGCTGCGCTTTGAGGGCACACCTATAGTATTACTTCTGGCTTTGAGCTTTCGCGGGGCCATGGCGACTTAAAAATTTCGATTATCTTGATTCATATCACAGACGCGCATCGCGGCGGGTATACAATTGGGCGCGTTTCCTACGCCCACTCGGGTGAGTTTGGGGGTCTTTTGATGAGTTCCCTTCAGCGTTTTGCAGTCGTTGTGGACACGACAGCCAATCTGATCACTCAATTTCACGAATTGCAGGAACTTCGCGAGAGGGTCAGGAAAGCGGAACTAGCCCTGCAATCGCGGCGGGTCGAGCGCAGAAAAAGAACGCTCATTCGGCAGCTTGCGCCGTCGCCGTATCGATCCGAAAATCGTCGATCTGTTTCCCGGACTTAAGCTGTGCGGACAACCAGCGGGGCCTTTTCCCGCGGCCTGCCCAAGTCTCGGACGGCTCCGCGGGATTTCTATATTTCGCATGAACCGGCGGGTAAGGGCGCCGCGCGTGTCTCATGTTCTTGCCATTGTGGGACACGGTGGCCAGGCTGAGCTTGCGCAATCGCTGATCAAGCTTTGTCGTCTCGGCTTGTATTTTGCTAGCCAATGCCGCAGAGACAAGTTCGTGAAGGGACCAAAGCTCCTCCACCGACATCGATTTGAGATCGCGAGATTTCATTTTTTTCAATGATTTGGCGTTGTCGAAAGCTGCTTTCGCCCAAGGCCCAATTCTTGGCGATTCTGGGAGCGCCAAATTAACCCACTGCGGTCCTGCTGATTTCATAGCGGCCTCCTGTGCATCGCAAAAACGATACGCCAGAAGCGAGAAAAATATTTCCCGTTTTTGGACCGTTCCGAAGATCAAAACACCATGCCAGAGCCCCGCGCCAGCATCGTTGAGGCGCGGCGGCCTCAATTGGTGGCGTCCGCAACACTTTTTGCGCCTGCGCCGCGACGGGCCACGCTGCCGCCCCGCCGATAAGTCCGGAGAAGTCGTGTCGCCTCATTGCCATTCCTGCCGAAGCCCTCAACCTGAGCGTATGCAGTTTTTGGGACACGTCCAAGGGGTCGCCGCTCACCGCCAGCCCGGCGAAACCGCTTGCAACGCAGGGCCGGACCATACATCGGCGTCAATCGCGTCATTTTGGTCGTTGGCCAATTGCCTCTGATCTTCTTCCGGAAACGGACATCGTTTAGGGGCCAGTCAGCACATCTCAGGAGTGCCATGAACTGGGATATGCGCCGATTACTCGATCACCTCGTCGGCGCAGGCGACAACGGACGGCGGGATGGTCATGCCGAGCGTCACCGCGGTCCGTGCCTCGCTCAATCAATCAGCCGCCATGAGCCGACACTGGACGCTGATGGTGCGCAGTAGTACCACTGAGAGCCGGTATTGCTCATCGGGCACATTCTCCCCGTTCTGGTATAGCACGATCCCCACGGCCCCCAGTTTGGGAGACTGGGGCCGAACCTTTTGGAATACTGATTTATCAAATATTTGAGTCAGTTAGTTCTGTCCAAGGTCACGAAGTGATTTTGGGGGTACGCCAGGGGCACAGAACGGGCGCGGCCCTGAGAGTCACGTCGCTCTTGTGAATTCGCGATCCGGCACGCGCATTGTTCTGTTGCCGGACGGCGCGGAGTGAGGCCGTGGTCCGCGCGCTTCGATGCTCCGATCATCCTGGCCGACGGCAAAAAGCTCGTTAGCTTGCGGGAGGCGATCAAGCATCTCGGCGAGACGGTCCCTGACCGTGAGCGCAATCACCCGCGCGTCGTGCTTGCCGCCACCGTGCTGACCGATGCGGCCAAGGGCCGCGACTTCCTGAAGCATGCGCTGATCGCGGTGGCGCTGAACCGGCACCCCATGAAGGCGGCGCCTCCGCCCCGACGGAAACGCGCCAAGGCTTACAAGATCGCTCAGTGATCTGCGCTGTCACTGCACGCTGATGCCGCTGGATGGAACACTAGTCAGTGTTCGTCCGCAGTGCCGCTGCAAGTCAATAAACAGTCAGGGTGCGTGCCCATCGCCGCTCGTAATCTTGGATTACGCACCGCAGGGTTTCTTCCATGTTAGGCATTGAAATCCTACCCCATGGTGTTGGTTGCGTCGCAGCGGGATAAGGGGCATGCATCCGCCCGTGCGGCACTTCCTCACAGCGCGCCGCCTGTTAGCTCATACGGGAATGCGTGTCCTGCTCGAAGCGGCCAAGAACTTGTTATGTACGGACATTTTTTGGCGATCGCCCGTGCGAGGGTTTATTCACTCATTAACCTGACGCTCCTTTACTGATTGTTGCGACAATCACCGGATGACGCCCAATGACCAAGCCGGTCCTGCTGGCACTGCTGACGCTCGCCGTTCTGATGAGCGAGGCGTCGGCTCAATCGCGCTCGAACGATGACTTCTTCAGGGTCATCAAGAATAGCGAATCCACTACGATAAAGACCTACCGCGGCGACATGACCGCGTGGGCCGAGTTGCGCTTATACCCAGACGGCTCCGCCCAGTACTTCGATGCGAGCGGGCGGCTCATCAGGGTCATCAATAGCGAAGAACCCGCGACCGACACGACAAACAACTCAATGGAGATATGCCGCGCGTTTCGCCCGAAACCGCACGATGATTGAGTGATCACCTGTTGGTAACGCGAGTACCCGTTGCTAACTCCACGACATGAGGCTGATTTACAGTCGTCGGCGCTGATAAGTGGCCTCGCTGGCCGGAATATTCTGGCCTAATCGGACAACTGCTTTAAGTTTCAAATATTGCCGGATTGGGGTAGTAGCACCGGACTTTGTGCGCATCCGCAGGGCGAGTCCGACTGCATATGGTCCGCCGCACCGAGCACGACAATTGTCCACCACCTATCCATGCAAGGAACAATCGCGACGCGGATCATGTGCCGCGAATGCAAAAAAGCCCCGGACGGTGCCGGGGCCTGCGAGGTTCAAAAAACCGAGATTTAATGTGGATTTTTCGTCGTCTTTGCGCCCTTCACCGCCGCCTTTTGCTTGGTTCCTTGATTATAACCGCGAGTGGCAAAGTCACTCTTTCCGCTCATTGCGCCGAAAGCAGCGGCGTATGCTGACGAAAATGAAGATGCGATCGTCACACTCAGAAACGCAGATATAGCGAGCACTGTAATCGTTTTCATAAGAATCTCCCTCCATCGTTTTAAACGGGAAAATACTATCCCTCGCGTTAGCCGGTGGCAAATCGTTGCTCCGGGCCGCCTCAGTTGGCGGCCTCTTTTCGTTTCAAAGGATGCTGGGCGTCTGCATGTCCTCCGATTCGATAGATGGCCCGGTCATCGCAACAGCGTGACGCTCGTGGCCCTGGCTGCAGCGGCGGTCGGCCTCGCGCCCGGCGGATCGCGGCGCGTGGCTGCCTGTGCGCCGGCGCGGGTGGCCGGCGTCGTGAAGCCCGCGCTGGCGGCGCGCTGTGCGGCTTCCGCTGCGGCTCGACGCTAGTGGTGTCCAGCGTTGGATACCCCGCGCGCCTGCCCGTCGCGAGCCTAGCTACTTCCCGGCGCAAAATTGATGCTTTCGAGCCTTTGGTCAACAGCGTTCGGCAAAGAAAAACCCGCCGGGGTGGGCGGCGGGGGTCTGAAGCGAGCAGTAATGGGGGCGAGGCTTACGGGGCAGCTCGCGCGCTCATGACGCGACCGATGTTGAGGAGATTGTCGGAGATCACACCGAGGCCGACCCAACGCTGCATTCCGTCGTCGGACCTGTATCGGCAACGATCGAGGCCATTTCGCCGCTTGACCACACTGATGCGTCCCTCGCATCCGGTGCGCCATTTCTGGCCGTTGCGGAACCAGCGCTTCTTCTGCTCGCGTTTGCGCTCAGGACTCTTGCTCGAGCGATTGGGAATGCACACACGCTTGACACCCATCGCTTTCGCCGCCGCCTCATTCCTGGCGGAATAGAACCCGGCATCAGTCGCCACCAGTCGCGGCACGCGCCCCAGCTTGGCCTGGTGGGCTGCGATGGCTGGGATCAGGAGATCGGAATCATTGGGTCGCCGAGCATAGACTTCATAGTCGACGATGATCTGGTTTTCCGCTTCTTGCAGCTTGATCATCTTGCCGAACTCGTTGGGCTTGCCGGCCTTGCCCTTGCGGATGACCTCGGTCGAGGGCTCGAACACGCTGAGAATCTTGCCTTCGACGTGTGTGTCGCCATGGACGATACGCGCCCGCGTCTGATGCATCACCCGACGAACCAGCGGCAACATCCTGTCGAGCTCCTCGCGCAAACCCTCCAATGCGATCTGCTGCACAACGTCTGCGGACCACTTCACTCGTTCCGATATTTCCTTCGAGAAGCGCTTCGCCTGACCCACCACCCGGCTCGTCGTATCGAGTAACCGGCGATAACGTTGCTGCAACCGGTCCCTATTGAGCGGACCTTTGGCGCGCGCTATTCGCGCGATCTCGAACAGCCGGAATTTCACACTCCGGCTGCGGTCGCGCAGTTTGGTCCCGACCGCGCCCGCGATCTCCGTAATCTTCTTCATGGTGCGGGTCAGCACCCGCACTCCATCCCCCAACAGCGTGCTGTCTGTCGGATGGTGGATGTTGGTTTCCACCACGGTCGTGTCCACGCGCATTCGTCGCCCCGCAACCACACCATTGTGCTGCGCTATTTTCACCAATCGATCGTGGATCTGCCTGAGCGCCCGTGGCCCGACCGCCACGCCCCATCGCCCCATGGTCTTGGCGTCCGGCATCTTCCCGCTGCCCACTCGAGTAAAGTCTCGGTACACGAGGTTGGCGCGCACCTCGCGTTCCAAAGCGGCATAGCTCAGGTTCCGGATGTGCTTGAGGACCAGCAGACGTAACACCACCTCGGCCGGCGTACCGAGCCTGCCGCGGCTACGGCTCTTGGGATGCCGCTTCGCCAGCGCTTCGTAGACCGCCGCCACAATCTCTTCGTCCGCCAGCGCCTGATCGGCATACTCCATCCAGTCTTCGCGCAGATCACTCACTTCCTCGGTGATAAACCCGTCGCCGAAGCTGAGCTGCGCCCGCCGCATCTCAATCATCTCGCCGCCCCGCGCGCCTTCGATGCGGCTCTGGACGTAGCAGCTCATGATTGAGCTCGCAGATCTCCTCGATCGCCTGCTTCAGCTTCTGATAATTGTCGAGCCAGCGGCGAACCTCGGCGACCCGTTCGCGACGCACGCTGAACTGCTGCGTTCGCCCGCCGGCGTATGTCACGGTCAGCACGAACACCTGGTGCCCTTCGCCGCGAGCGCATTTAGGACAGCCCTTGGTATGTCGGACGGTGCGCTCCAGCAACGAACCGCGCAGCAACTCGCCGGTGGCCGGCAGCTTGCCGACGAGCTTGTCGCGCGCTCTAAGGGTTCGCTCACGAATCATTCATAAGAATGAATCAATGGCGGCCAAACAAGTCAAGCGCCGATCCGTTCGACCTTGCAGTTTTCCGCCGATCGGCCGACTCTGAACCCTGACTACGTCCACCTAATTTTGCGCCGGGAAGTAGCTAGGCGACCGATAGCAGACGGCACAAGTCATCGCGTCATCACCACGCCACGGCGGCGGCAGGCAGCGCGCAGACGACGGCCACGCCTGCGTCGAGCAAAACGTCAGTCGGCTCGCTGGTAGCTGTAACTGAAGATGATGCCTCCGTATTCCAACGAGACACTTTCGGACGGTAGGGTCGAGGGCTGGCGCGCCGGTGTGGCCCGGGTGCCGCCGCTCACCGCATCCAACTCGCTATCCGCGAGTGGGCGATGATCTTCGAGCGCGGCGACCCTCCAAGTGTCGTTGGTCTTGGTCATGATCTTCTCCATCCATCGTTCGGCTTGCCGTTCAGGCGGCGGCACCTTGAGCCACGTTCCATTTGGCGGCTACATTGCCTGCACTAGTGCCGTCCGGCTTTTGTTTGGTGTATGTCCATTCGATGTGGCCGTAATTGAACGAGCCGCCCGAGACATGATTGAGTTCGTCTTCGGTCAGTTCACGCGGCGATGTGCTGTTGATGGTCATCGCTTTCTCCTGTTGTTTGGGAGGGCTGATCCCTCGATCCGGCAAAATAGGGCTACAGATCGAGATCGACCGTGATGCGGATCACGGTTTTGGGTGCGCTGTAGGACCGTTTATTGCGGTTCTGGCTGCGCCTGCCCGTCGCCTGCCGCTCCCGGTGTGCGCTGCGTCCCGTTCGCCTGTCCGCACTGTGATGCTCGCCACCCAAGCGCTGACGATGGCGCGATGACGTAATGCCGTCCGCAATGCCCCTAGGGATTACGTTGGCTCACGATGACAGTATCGCCAATTTCGAAGGACATCAGGTCCGCACCAACCTGCAGTGGGCCGTCATAAGTTTCGCGCGTTCCCGCCACGATGTCATCAACGGTCGCGCGAGGAACCTTGTCGTTGCCGAGAAAGACTAGATGCGAATAGACCGCTAGCTTCGGTTTGGCCAACGAAAACACCTGTCCAGCTTCGCGAGGAGTAGTATGGTGGTCGATGACGCGCTTCATGTAGGGATTTGACAGTAGTTCAGGTCGTGCGACACAAACCTCGTGAATGAGCAGATCGACGCCAGTACTATATTTTATGACGTTTTGGTTATAGCGGGTGTCGCCTGAAATCACCACCGCGCGACCTTTGTATTCGATACGATAGCCCACGGCAGGCTTGATGGCCGCCCCGTGATCGACCGTGAAAGCAATCACCTTAACGCCATCCCTCTCATAGACGACGCCGTCCTTCTCGAATTCCTCCACGACGGTTGCGATGCCCTCGGGCGGCAGCTTTTCGTCCTCTAGCCGGATTTTGATGTCGAGAGCGTAAGCACTTTCTAGGTTAGCCATCAGCGACTTTGCGCCAACCGGGCCAATCAACCGGAATGGCTCCTTCCGGCTCATCCCCAGCCACCCCGTGAGCCATAGATCGGGGATGCCCAACGTGTGGTCTGAATGATAATGGGTAAGGAAGAGCGCATCGATCTTGCTCATGATCGTGCCCTTCGACGGGTTGATTTGTCGCAAACGAATAGTAGCGCCCCGCCCAGCGTCAAAAAGCAATTTCTGGTTTCCCGCTTCTACGAGCGTGCTTGGGCCAAACCGATCCAGATCGGGGATCGGGGTGCCGGTGCCGAGCAATGTGACCTTAAAATCGCTATCAGCTTTGACCTGCGTACTGACCGTTGCGCTAAGAAAAAGGGCCAATAATCCGACTAATGAGGCTAACGCCTTGGACATGATCGCAACCTTTCGTTGGTGATCAAAGCAGGACCCTCATCTTTAATTGTGGGGCAGTCAATGCGTCAAAAGCGGACACCCCATCGTTGACGGCTCGGACCGGGTCGCGGTGATGACGTGATGCGCGACGGCTGGCGGGGACCGTCGAAGGATGGCGGTCCATCCGCAACGGCGGCAACGGTCGCCAAGGTACTACCGAGCGCGTCGGAGGGTGCCGGGACCGCACGACCGTGATTATCAAGGATATCCAGTGCGAGAAAATCCGTGGTTGCAGTTACGAGGGCGGCGCGTCCTACTCAATGTTCGCTATGCCCGATAGCAACCACGCTCCGCAGCGCAGCCAAATGACGTGATCTGCCACGAACGGACATGGCCCTCTATTCGATCACTTCGTCGGCGGTTGCCAGCAGCAGCGGTGGTATATTGAAGCCTTGCGCCTTGGCAGTTTTCAAGTTCGCGATCAGCTCAAACTTTGTCGGCAGTTGCGCTGGCAGCTCGGCAGGCTTTTCACCTTTGACGATGCGATTGGCATAAATTGCAGCTTGGCGAAATAGCTCGACGATATCGACGCCATAGGACATTAGGCCGCCATCGACGACGGCGCTTCGTAGCGAGTAAATTGTTGGCAGCCGATAGCGCGCTGCCAGCTCGATGACAAGTCCGCGACGGGAGTTGGTCGCGGGGTCTGACGGCACGATGACACCATAGCTCAATCCCTGTCCCCATTGGCTCATCGCGGTTTCAATGTCTGCTGCTTCACGGCCGGTTGCCGAGACTATTTCGACGCCAAAGTTTGGAGCGGCGGCCATAAGCTGGCCGGTAATTCGCTTGTGGTTGGCATTGTCTGGGTTCACCAAGGTGGCAACGCGGGTAACGTGCGGCGCGACCTGCTTCAGTATTCCAAGCAGCTTTGCACCCAGACTTGGCTCCATTACCGCAAAACCAGTCAGATTGCCGCCCGGACGGGCAAGGCTTTGTATCAAACCGTCGCCTACCGGATCACCGCTGCCGATGAATATAACGGGTACTGTCCGGGTCGCTTGTTGTGCCGCATGGATTGCCGCATCGCCATTTGCAAGCACCACGTCCGGCTCCCGGCTTAGAACATCTTCGGTTGCAGACCGCACCCAATCGGCATCGCCTGTACCCCACTTGAAATCGATCTGGAGATTTTCGCCAACCGTCCAGCCTAACTTCTCAAGCTGCCGCTGAAACGCAGCCGAACGAAGTTGCCCTTGTGGGTCCTTCTCGGGGTACAGCATAACAATCCCGATCCGACGTGGCCGCTCGGGCTGCTGCGCGCGCGCAACAGTCGAACTGGCAAGGGTCGTGCCCGCGAGTAAGAGGATGACTTCGCGTCGCCTCATGATCCACCCCAAGGCTGCAAACACCAAGCGTTGCGAACATATTCCAGCAATGAACCATATCTGTATAGGGTCAATCGCGACCGAGTTGAGCCAGCGGCAAGTTGGAGTATCCTCCTGCGACGCAACAGGAATGAACACGATGACTCGGGAAGCTCGAAGCCGAAGGCGTGATCCAGCGGCAAGGTGACGGCTTCCCGCTGGACCAGAGCCGCATTGCCTACCTGCGATATCTGCGGCGCGCGCGGCAGCAATCGCCGCGCAGCGAAGCGGACGCGGCCCATGTCGCGGCCAAGACCAAGATGTCGCAGTTGCGGCTGATGGAGAAGCGCTGCGAACTGGTCCGCCGAGCCGATGTCGATGAACTGATCGACGGTATTGCGGGCACCGTGCTGACGCATCTATCGGGCATGGCGGCGCGCTGCAGCCGCGACATAGTGGTAAGGCGCAACATCGACGTGGTGGTGATGCAGATCAGGCGCGAGATCGCGGAGGCGTGCAGGAAGGCAGCCGACGAACGCAACGAGCCACTGCTTGATGAACAGGGCTGATCGACCTCGGCCGGATGTTCTTCGTGATGGGGCCCGCGCCGCCGACACGCCACTAATCAGCAACGCCGACCGTTCATGGCACAAATCTGGGTTGTGGTATTGTTTACACGGTCCCTCGAGATTTGCTCCAAAACAGCGCTCTGTCCTGCCGGATCAGGGTTCGTTCCCGGACAAACACGGGTACCCGGATGTGAGAGCAAATACTGCAGTTCTGCATCCGGGTTAGGTTTCTGCGGGAACGCGACGCAGTTTCTGGCGGGATCAAACTGCTGGGCCTGAACTTGGACCGGCGCAATCAGCGTAGCGACAGTAAAACTTAGAAATGCAAGCCGTTTCATCGCAAGGCTCCTTCGACTTGATCGTGCAGGATTTCTCGACGAGCATGGGCGTGGCCTCGTTGAGGTCTCCTTTTCATTTGTCTTGGCACCTGCGCGGAAATTTCGATCAACTAAAAGCGAGCGCCGGGATGACCATGCTGCAGCGCCGAAGGCTGCTCACTGCAGACGATGCCGTGGCGCAATGACGGTCATTGAGACCTAACCTCGCCGTAGCCTCCGTTGTGCCCGTAACGCTATCCACCGCAAGCTGTAGCGGCTTGCCTCTCCCGCGCCGCCCGGCGATCCTCTCTCGCATGGGCACCAAGTCACGCGAGACGATCTACGGCGCATCAGTCCGGGCGGCGGCAGGGCGCGCGACGGAAGCACGCAAGCAAGCCGACCGGCTCGCCGTCGAGGCGTGGAATAAACGCATGCTCGGCTTTCAGGGACCGGCGCAGCCATCGCATGCGCTCGGTGATGCTCTCAACGCGGGTTTCCGCTATCTCGAAGTCCGTTGCCTTGGCTGCGACACCCACCAAACCGTTGCGCTCGACATCGTGCGGCGACCGAAGGCAACGCCCATCCACGAACTCGAACGCTACATGCGCTGCCGCCAGTGTTCCGAAGTCCGGGGCTATGCCTACAAGCGGAGCCATCTGGTGACGCTAAGCACGACCAAGATCACGGCGAGCGATCCTGCTTCGACATGGTGGCCAGGCGAGCGATGAATACGCAGAAGGAGGCAAGATGGAACGCGCAATGAAATCTCTTTTGGTCTTAGCTATTCTTTTTCTCGCCATGTTGTCGAACGGCGAGCGTTTCGGACACGTTGCCAAAGCGCAAACTGCTACGAGCGATCTCGCTGCTCAAATCCGCAGCCAAGGCTTTGCTTGCGATGAAGCGCAGAAGGCTACGCGCGATGCAAAGCTGTCGAAACCGGACTACGATGTCTGGGTTCTGACGTGCAAGAATGCAACCTACAGAATTGGCCGATATCCCGACCTTCCGGCAAAGGTGGAAAAACTGAAATAGGATGACCGCAGCGTCCGCTGTCAGACGATGCGCTCAGGATCGTCATGCGCGGGGCCGACAAAGAGGATAAGGCGGCGGCTTGATGAAAGAAAGATCAATAGCCGAGCAAACGCTCCTCCGCTTCTCCTATGCCGTTGGCTTGCTACGCGGGGCGGAAAAAATTCGCGATAGCAAGGACCCGCTGAGCATCGTGGGGCTGCCGGTGTATCTGTTGATTGGGTTCGCCGTTGAGAACGCTCTTGCGGCTTACCTGATTGCGCACCAGCACCCGCGCCCCGGCGACTACAAAAGCCACGACCTCGCGCGGGCAATGGGTGCTTGCGCGAAAACCGGGCTCGTCTTCAGCCCGCAGACGATAAAGTTCATCGAGTTCCTCTCGCCATTGCAGCAGGACTTTGTCTTTCGTTACCCCCGAAAAGCTGGAAGAAATTAGTCCGCCGACAATCGAGGAGGCGTGCCGCCTAACCAAGGGAATTTTGTGCGATGTTCATGTCGTTTTGAAAATGAAGGGTTTCGACATCTCAAAACAGTCAGAGATACTTTAAGGCGCTGCTGATGACGCCAGCCGATTTCTTGAGGGACGTTGTGCCGCCAAACGTTAGCGGTCGATGATCGTGCCGCACCCCTCCGGCTTCATCGAACCGTGCCTGCCGTCGAATGTGTCTCGGCCACCGGTCCGCTCATCGTGGGTTCACGAAATCAAGCATGACGGCTATCGGCTGATGGTGCGCTGGGATGGCGAGCGGGTCCGCTGCTTCACCAAGGGCGGCCATGACTGGGCCGACCGCTTCCCGGCCATCGTTGATGCTGCGCTGCGCATCAAGGCGCAATCATTCCTGATCGATGGCGAGGCGGTGATCATCCGCGATGACGGCACGCCGGACTTCCACGCGCTGCGGAGCCGACACCGGGGCCATGAGGCGGTGCTGTTCGCGTTCGACCTGATCGAGCAAGACGGCGACGACCTGCGCGACCTGCCGCTGATCGAGCGCAAGCGGCGGCTCGCCAAGCTGATCGGCAGAACCAAGCGGCGCGCGATCGCACCTGAGGACGAGCGGCGCGTCCGTGTTCGCGCATGTCTGCCGGTTGGGCCTTGAGGGCATCGTGTCGAAGCGAACGGATGCGCCGTACCGCAGCGGGTTGTCAAAGACGTGGGTCAAGATAAAAAACCCGGCCAGCGCGGCGGTACGCCGGGAGCGCGAGGAGAAGTGGCGATAGTCTGCCCACGGCCCGGATCGCCTGATCCATCGCCTTATTTTCAGCAAGCTGCACGGCTTCCTATAATCAGATGGTGGGGGTTTGGGTTCGATGAAGAAGAAAAAGATGCGCGCGCCATGGGTGCCCGCGCGCATCGAGCCGCCCGATCCTTTAGCGTCGTTGGAAGAGTGGCAATCCTATCGTGCCGGTCTCGACGCGTTGGAGGTCCGGCTGCTCGTCAGTCATCCCGATCAGGACTGGCTGGAGGGAATGCGAGCATTCAAGGCCGAAGCCGATGCCGGGATCGCGCGTCACCGGGCGGGGTGCAAGCCCGACTGATCGGCTCGCGGTTGCGCCGGACCTCGGCTCTGCCTGTCCTCATCGGCCTGATCCTGCCCCCCCTTGGAAATGGCTTTCCCACCGCGCGCCTATCGGCGACTCCGAGCAGGCCGACGATCCGGTTGTCAAAAACGAGCTGCTTGAGTTGGCGTCCGTGTGTGAAGAGGTCGCCAGCAACATCGAGGATCATCTGACGGGCGGGTGGCTGGTCACCCAAGGGGCGGGCTGCCGCCTCGGTTCAACCTACTGGCTCGAAGCCTGAGCTTTCGCCGATGTCCGCTTTGGAGCGCATTGGGACTCAAGTCGGACAGAGACACACGGCCCGTGCCTTGAAGCGCTGCTCTGGGAAGCGAACAACCTTGGCCGCTTGCCATCTTTGCTGCTGAACCCGAGTCGGCTTCGACTGGCTCGGGTTTCGCGCTTTGTGCTAATCCAAGAAGGCTACATCTTGCTCGGGTCATCGGCTGGATTAACGTAAGTTATTCCGAATGGCCCTTGCGCCTGAATTTGAACGACAGAGGGACTGCTTACCCAACCGTAGTGGTTCATTTTGGCAGGTGCTTCGACGTATCCGCCCGCCGTTAGCTCGATTGCTTTTTTCTCATCGAGTTTGTCGCCCATTCCGACGTGAAAGTTGCCGGATATGACCGTAACGTATTCATCCGTTGGATGATTATGCGCGGGAAATTTATAACCGCTCGGCATTTTTAGGCGAATAACAAAGAGACCATCTTTGGAGGGGTCTCCTGAGAGAACGGCGAGTTCCGCTCCCTTCGGCAACGTGGGAGGTGCTGGTCCCCATTCGAGGTCACGAGAGTTGAGGGGCATTTTCATATCATCGGCAATGGCTGCACTACATGCCAAGACGATAGCCAAAGCGATCAAAGGGCGGGTCATCACTACCTCCTTTTTGGTGAAAGCATCATTCTGTTCCAGTGGTGGAAGCGGAAATAGCGGTCGCGGCCCACTCGATCAAATCGCTGGTGCCGCGAGACGGGACGGGCGTCACTCTGCAAGTCCTGCTTTGCGGAGACCGTCGATATAGATCTGAGCCTGCCATCGGCCGCCACGTGCCATCCATTCAGATATTCGGAAATGAGGCTCAATCTCAATGAGCTGGGCCACCGCGTTCTTGGCTTCTGCATCTCGCCCTAGATGCGCCAGAGCTGCCGCGAGGCAGCGATAGGCCATCGCAAAAGTCTGGTTCTGTCGGAGAGCTTTCTTGGCCGAGGCAACCGCCTCATCGAAACAACCAAGACCGATGAATGCAATGCCCATCCCTGTAAACTTTAGAAATAGCGACGGGTCAAATGGGCTTAGTCGAATGGAGTGCTCAAAGCTCCGGATCGCCTCTTCAGGCTGCCCCGCTATGTAAGTCCAACCTCGCTGCTCCCATGCGAGGGCCAGATTAGGGTTAAAGGCGACCGCACGGTCCACCATCTCCCGTCCAGTGTCGAAATCGCCAAACAAGGAAGCGGTTACGCGGCCAAGTACGCTTAATGCATCAGCGTTGTTCCCGTCGATACTGAGTGCCAATCGGAGAAGCCGCATTCCTTCTGCAGTTTCCGAGTTCGGATCGGCCGCCCACGCCTGACTGACATTTAGGAGGTGGCAGCTCCCTGCAAGGGCCGCAGCGAGGCCGTACCGAGGGTTAATCTCCAATGCGCGGGAGAGAAGCCGAAGGGCCTCGGCCGATCCATCCCGGGTCCAAGAGTAGAAGTGCGGGAATGCTCGAAGAGCAAGGTCGTAAGCGCTGAGGTCATTCGGTCGACGCGCCGCGAAATCCAGTTCGGCTTGAAATATTTTTGGTTCAATGGCAGAGACGACACTCTCGGTCATCCGATCCTGTAGAGCAAAGATATCTCTCAGGTCATCTTCAAATTGATCGGCCCAGACGTGTATCCCGGTCGTGGCATCAATCAACTGGCCGGCAATGCGGACTTTTCCTGCTGCCTTGCGCACACTTCCTTCCAGCACGTAGCGAACACCAAGTTCGCGTCCGACCTGCTTAATGTCTACTGCTTTTCCCTTATAAACAAAGCTCGAATTGCGCGCGATGACGAACAGCGACTTGAAACGTGAGAGCGCCGTCGTGATCTCCTCAACCATTCCGTCCGCGAAATACTCCTGCTCGGGATCATCGGACATGTTCTCGAACGGCAGCACTGCAATTGAGGGTTTATTGGGGAGCGCGAGGGTGAGTTTTTCCGGTTCTACCCTGTTGTCGGGGACAGTCGCGCTCTTACCCCCTTCTTCCCGCACAGGCCCGACGAAACGAAAGCCCTTGCGCGGCAGTGTTTTAATGAGGCGCTGTTCCTTGCCGGTATCGCCGATGGCGCTCCGGGCGACATTCAGCCGGGTCGTCAGCGCCGCTTCGGTCACGACACGGCCGTCCCAAATCGCGTTGATGAGGTCGTCTTTACTGACAACGCGCTCCCTGTTTCGGATCAGGTAATCCAACAGGTCGAATACCTGGGGCGCGACGGAGACGACGTCTGCCCCGCGATGCAGCTCGCGGCGGTCAGTGTCGAATGCGTACTCCTCGAAGAGATAGCGCAAGCTGCCCATCCCTTAAACGGCCTCCGATCACCGAGGCTCTAGCGCCGGTTGGTGACATCAAGAGTAAACCACCAGTGAGGAAAATGTAAGCCGATTGTCAAGCGCGCTTGCTCATGGCTTGGCAAGCTCGTCCGGTGGAAACAACGTCTGGGAGACGCCGCCATGAACACGACCTATGGTGCAACAGGGCTGGGACAGACGGCCGTATGTACCCGGCTCTTCTCCAGCTTTTTCAAGACATATTGGGATGCGTTTCAGGAACGGCGCAAACTTCAACGGTTGCGAGTCATCCTGTACGACCTAAGCGACAGGGAGCTTATGGATATCGGTACGACGCGGGGCGAGATCGACTACGTCGCCTTGAACCAAGGTATTGACCCGCGAGGCAACCCATCCGCCGGATGAACGGCCGTCACGGGGTGGATGACGACCAGACGCACCGTTCCCTTGGAGCCGACTTCGGCATTGGGTCCAGGCCGTGTGGAAACGTTTTTCGTACCCCAATAACTGCAGTTAACCGGGCGTGATGGACCTGGACGCGATCGGCTGAGCCTATTTTTGCTGTATCGGGCCCGGCGTCAATCCGGGCACAGCCTCGGGCCATGCTGAGCGACCCTAACCGTCTCACGGCGGCACGCCATGACACGCTCCTCAAGCCCGGATCGCCGCGAGGAACGGTTTGATACCGACGATGTTCATCACGCGCGTGAGGTTGTAGGCGAGCACGTGCAACGCCATCTCAGTCGCCACTTTGGGCAGCGTCTTCATCAGAAAGTGCGTCGCCCCCATCCGCATCTTCAGCGTGCCAAACGGATGCTCGACCGTCTCGCGACGAGTACGCATTGCATCCGGATTTCTGTCCAGGCGCGCCTGCACAGCATCAACAACATACTCGTCCTCCCACCGCTTGATGCGACGTTGCGGTCCCTTCGTGCACTGAGCCTTCAGCGCGCAGGTGCGGCACGCGTTGGTCCAGTAGTGGTGCAGGACCAATCCATTTTCCTCGTTCGTGAAGTGGTGGGTGAGCTTCTCACCGGTAGGACAAACGTAGATGTCCTCCTCAGCCACGTAGCGAAAATCCTGCTTGCCGAAGCGACCTTCTGACTTCGCCTCCGATGTCTGGGGTTTTGGCAGCGTGACCGTGATGCCAGCCTCATCGCATGCGAGGATCTCCTCGCCTTTGAAGTAGCCGCGATCGGCGAAGGCTTCGAGGTTTTCTGCCTCCAATGCCACCTTCGCTTGGTTGGCCATGTTCGCAAGATGCGACTTGTCGGTGCCGACGTTAGTTACCTCATGCGCGACGATCAGATGGTTCGTCGTATCGACGGCCGCTTGCACATTATAGCCGACCATGCCGGAGCCGCGCCCGCTGGTCGCCATCGAGCGGGAATCAGGATCGGTGAAGGAGACCTGCTGATCGGGCGCGGCAAGCATCACTTTCTCAATCGCTTTGAGGCGCTTCACCTCCTCTTCGAGCTTGATCAGCTTCTCCTTGAGCCGCGCGGTCCTGGCCACAAGCTCCTCCGAGGGCGCCTCACCGGCAGCTGTCTGGCGATCGGCGGTGTCGAGCTGGCTCAGATAACGCGCAACACTCTCCTCGATCTGCGCCAGGCGCCGCTCCATCTTTCCCTTCGTGAAGTTGTTGTCGCGCGAGTTCACCGCCTTGAACTTGCTGCCGTCGATCGCAACGCTCGCTTTCGCCAGCAGCCCCATCTTGCGGCACAAGGCCACAAATTGCGCACAGACCTTCTTGATGGCGGGGCCATTGTCTTTGCGGAAATCGGCGATGGTTTTGTGATCCGGAACGAGCCGTCCCGTCAGCCACATCACTTCCAGATTGCGGCCAGCCTCACGCTCCAGTCGTCGGCTCGATTGGACTCGGTTGAGATAGCCGAAAATGTAAAGCTTGAGCATCGCCGAAGGATGATACCCGGGCCGGCCGGTCGCCGCCGGATCGACGCCATCGAACCCGAGGTCGCGGAGCTCCAACGCATCGACGAACACATCGACCGCACGTACAGGATTGCTCTCGTCCACCCAGTCATCGAGGTATTCCGGCAGCAGCGTCGCCTGCTGGCGATCCACCCCTTGAACGAAACCCTTCATCATTCCCCCCGCGATTCAGCAAGGGAATCATAGCATCGGTGGGGTTTTCACACAGTCTGGGTCAAAAGCTGACCTGACGGCCCCGAAATTCGACTTCCGCTCTTACCCCCGAAAGCGGACTTAGCTCGGACATCGCGAAATATCATTCAAGGGACTTTTCGTCATCCTTAGTCGTTGTGCGAGGACCCTCATGACCTTGAGGGCGAAATACGGGGTTCGGCTTACAAGAAAAAGAAACTGCTTTTCCGAGATCGGAACAAGCTCAACGTCGGTGATCGCCACGGCAGTCGCGCTCCGAGGCTCGCTGTCAATCAATGCCATTTCACCAAAAATATTGTCAACCGTTAGATCGGCGATTGTTCTGTTGCCGATTTGAATGCGCACGTACCCGCTCTTGATAACGAAAAGCTCGTCAGCCTGCTCGCCTTCGCGGAAAATAACACCTCCCGCTTTTACTCTGCGCGTCTCGATATTATTACCAGTCAAAACGCTAAAGCTTGTATCTGCCGTCATTGCCAACTCCCTAGCCCGAGCGCCTTCGCTGTTTTCAGGTTAACCACCGTTACGTACTTGGTCGGCGCCTGTACCGGAAGTTCGGCGGGATTGGCTCCTCGAAGAATACGGTCGACGTACGATGCCGCCTGTCGTGACTGGTCGACGAGATCACTACTGTAGGACATGAGTCCGCCGGCCGTGATGTAGAAACGGAATGGATAAACCGACGGCAAGCGATACCGCGCTGCCAGCTCAACTACGAGATCACGGTGCAAGCTGGTCGTGCCACTCGGCAAAACGAGCAAGCCGCCATCAGGCGTGCCTGCAAACGCCGTAATGACGCGCTCGATATCAGCAGCGTTCTCGACCGGACTGGGTACAAGCTCGATCGCGAGGGATTGTGCTGTGGCCTCAGCCGATCGGACGAAGTAGTCATAGGGGGTGGTTTTGGGGTTCGCCAGTAGAGCGGCGCGCCGTAGCTGCGGCGCGATCTCTTTGAGCATTGCAGCCCACTTACCGGTGATGCCCTTCTCGTACAGCAAGAATCCCGTCAGATTGCCCTCTGGCCGCGCTAGGCTTGCAATCAGTCCGGAGCCAATCGGATCAGAGACTTGCGCGAACACAATGGGAATTGTGCGAGTCTCGCGTTGGAGCGCAGTGTTAATCGGCGTCGTATAACCAAAAATGACGTCGGGTTGCAGGGCAACCAATTCTTTTGCAAGCACCTGATATTGATCCGGTCTGTCCGCCGCAAAACGGATGTCGATGCTGACGTTACGATCTTCCGACCATCCGAGCTGTTGGAGCCCCTGCCGGAATGCAAATAGCTGCGCCTTCGTTTCCGTATCGTTCTCAGCATTGTTCATCAGTACGCCAATGCGCCGCATCTGGCCGGGCTGCTGCGCGTGTGCAGAGGGCACCCACGCCGCCGTCGCTCCGCCGATAAGCCTGATAAACTCGCAGCGCTGCATGTAGTCTCCGGGAATTCGACACTTTGCAATACGCAAGCGTAGCACTTTGGGACCGGGCGGTTGAGATAGAAATTACACCCAATCGACCTCAGAAGCTGGTCAGGCCCATGTCTCAGTTGGGTCCAGACTGTGTGAAAACTCCGATCCACAACTTGCGCGTAGAATTTCCATCTCGATTTCGTCGATATCGGAATCGATTGCACTGGCAGCCTCTTTCGAAAGAAGGCAATTGAGAAAACAATGCGCATCTGTCGCGGAGGCGCGTTTTCACACAGCCTGGGCCAACAGGCGACCTGACGGCTCCGAACCGCCGCTTCCGGTGTGCCCCGAACAACGGACACCATCACTAAAATAGCGGCGGAGTTAGTCGCGCCCTACTGAGGCCACCCGATCCGTCCGGGTCATCGCCCGCGCGATCTTCTTGAGGTCCCCAGGCTTGCCACTGCTCAGCAGCCGCCCGAATTCGTCAAGGTCGAACGCAGCATCCGCATTTGGGACAGCCGCGGGCGGTTGCAGCCTGCCAAACCCAAACCATGCTATTAAGCGACGCAAGATCATGGCGCGATCCTCTGACCTTTGGTTAGAGCAAAAGCTAATTAACACCGTTGCCGAAACAGCGGTCTTGAGGCAGATCAAAGCGTCGAAGCTGAGCCTCAACGTCAGTTAAGGGTCCAGACTGTGTGAAAACTCCGATCCGCAACTTGCGCGTAGAATTTCCATCTCGATTTCGTCGATATCGGAATCGATTGCACAGGCAGCCTCTTTCGGAAGAAGGCAATTGAGAAAACAATTCTGCGCATCTGTCGCGGAGGCGCGTTTTCACACAGCCTGGGTCAAAAGGTCGAAATACTCGCTCCGAGCACATATAGTCCGCTTTGCCCTCGAAAGCGAACTCAAGTCGGACATCGCTGGAGGTCTGTTTCGTGTAAAGTCGAGGTGTGACGCGGTAGCTTTAGGTTCGAACATATCTGTTTCCGCCCGTTTCGTTTGGCGGTGCCTTACTGGTTCGACCATGTCCCCGTTTTCACACCCCGCTCATCGAACTGGACAGGCAGATTTCCCGCATCCAGCTCTCGGACAAAACTTCACGCCTTCACCCACGGCACGTCGTGCCCAAGCCTGCTCAGGCGTACGAGCCCAAAGTGCCCGTAAAGATGCGGAAGTGGATAGGTCCCGCCCTTGCGACGCCTGGTTTTGTGCTTGAACTGCAACCACCGGCGCAACCGCATCGCTGCGTAGCTGTCGAGTGCCCGATACGCCCTGCTGACGGTGCCTACTTGGAAGTAGTTCGCCCATCCGCGCAGCGTGCGGTTCACCTTGCCCACCAGCATTGTGGTTTCTTGCCATGTCCCCGTTCGGTCCGTCAGTGCGTGGATTTTCTCAACCATGCGCTTGATGCTCTTCTTCGATGGCCGGTAACCCAGGCGCGCCTGGCCGGTTCTCTCTGAGAACATCCGTCCGAACGTGTAGCCCAGGAAGTCGAACTCCCCTTCCGGGACCCTGCAAATTCGCGTCTTCTCCTCGTTGACCGTGAGCTTCAGCTTGCTCATGATCTTGCGCAGTTGCTGCAGTGCCTGGTCGGCATTGCCCTTCTTGCACAGGATCACAAGATCATCGGCGTAGGTTACGATACGACTGCCGAGGCGTTGCTCTAGTCCGAGCTTCTTCCATCCCAGTACGAACCGGCGCATGTATATATTCGCCAGCAACGGTGAGATGGGTGAGCCTTGTGGAATGCCGCGCCGGTTGTCCCGGGCTTCGGTCGTGTGTGTCTTCCTTCCTCGATCATCGGTTTCTTCCACGGGGCATTCCAGCCGCATCTTGATCAGATGCAGCACGCGCCGATCAACAATCCGGCGCGCTACCGACTTCAGAAGTTCGGTATGCGGAATGCTTCCGAAGTAGTCCGCGAGGTCGGCATCAACGACTTCCGGATGGCCGCGGAACAGCAGCCCGTCCACCTTGACCACCGCCTGTTGGGCATTGCGCCCGGGACGGTACGCGTACTGTTCGGGTGGAAGGGCGGCTTCGAAGATCGGCTCCAATACCAGCATCGCTGCTGTCATGCAGACCCGATCCCGCACGGTCGAGATGCCCAGCGGCCTGAGCTTGCCGTTGGCCTTCGGGATGAACACTCTTCTGATAGGATCCGGTTGGTAGTTCTCCTCCCGGAGCGCAAGCGCCAGTTCGCCAAGCCACCGCTCGACGCCATACGCCTCAATGTCCGCGAAGTCCTGACCGTCGACCCCCGGTGCGCCCTTGTTGGAACGGCACTGGGCAAACGCATGGGCCAGGATGTCCTCACGGCTGATCTTGTCGTATAGCGCGTAGAAGCGATAGCCGGCTTCTGCCTTCGCTTTCGCGTGCAACGCCTTCTGTAGTTTCTGAACAGTTTTCGGAGTTGATAGGTTGCCCAATCTCCAAATCCCTCACCACTTGTTGCGTCTGTCTTGAACTGAGGTCCCTTCCCTCCACCGGAGTTACCCGGTCTCAGCGGTAATACGAACCTCTCCGCCACCCCATGGCGGCCGACCTGTCCCTCGCGGGCGTTCGGTTGGTCATCGCTGACCTCGCCTTGGGGCTTCCCGTGTTGCGTACGCTTTTCTTGTGTACATGCCGCCGCCAATACCCCGGTGTAGCAACTGGCCGTACGCTTCGCTCAACTCGGCCAGCGGTTTCAGCCTTCCCAGATATGGCAGTCGGGTCGGCATACACATCTTCCTTTTCGAGATGCTTGCTCGACGTTCACTCGCGTTGCGGCCTGCATTCGTAGCCGCGACCGGGCTCACAAGCTCTCCGGCATGCCGCGCGGAAGCACGTATGGGAAGCGGCAGGGCGGGATTGGATTGGAACTCATCACCGTTAGAAAACGTTTCAGCCACAGGCATTCCGCGTAGAGGCGTGGATTATTAATGGCGAACGAGCGCACGAACATCAGGGGGGACCGTTGCCCTCGTTGTCGTGCTCGGGCGACGGTTCAAAACGCCGTCGAACTGCGCCCGGGTGTCAACTATCTCACCTTGCGCTGCATAGCTTGCGGACTTGTTTTTGACGCGCAGACCGGAGCCGAGATACCGGCTTCGGCAGACCGGGCTGATACCGACTGCGGGCCTATCTCGCCGAAGTAATCCGCAAAACACCGTCGCGCTCTGACTTAGGTGGTTTTTTGCCCGCGAGGAACCAATGGCCAATGTCGCGCCTTATCTGAAGATGATTGATCAACTTCAAGACGTTGTTGCTCCAATCGCCATCGAGCGGGCAATGGCCGTTTACGAGCGCTTGAATGACAGGGATCATGCAGACCTTGTGCAGGCACGGAAGGCGCTCACCGAGCACATCTTCGGCCTCGTATGTGGAGGGGAGACCGACGAGCAGCGGCTAGTGGTCGGCGGCTTGGCCCATCTCAAATCTCTGGAGCCTAAGGGGGCGAAGGCGTGAAAATCAAAAGGCATTCCGAGAGTCATATCGTCGAGTTGGATCACGGAACCGCATGGAGCATCTTCCCCGGTGATCTCGACGTGACCCTGAATTGGCAACCGGATGCCGATCTCAAACTCGTTCGGATCAGTTCGCACGCCTTGATCAGCGCGAAGGATAACAGCCGTGTGCGGGTCAAACCCGTGAGCGAGAGTTGGCCCGGGAACGAGGTCAAAACGGCGTCGAAGGACGGTTAGAGGAAGCTGGGCGTTCGCGCCCTACGACGAGGACGCCCATGCCCAGTAGCCAACTGAAACGAGCCGAGCGAGCCATACAGGCAATCCGCGATCAAGCAGAGCTCCCTCCTGAGGCCGCTGATGCGCTGCAAGAATTGGTCGATGCCGTCCGCACTATCGAGACCCGCTTGGCGACCATCGAGCAAGGAAGGCCTTCCCCTACCAAGCAAATGAACCTGCCAAATTCAAGCCGGAGCGATGGCTAATGGCGAGAAAACAAACCCCAAAACCGATGGAGACCCAGCCAGTCACGAATTGGGGAAATTCCGGCGCGCCCATGGGGCAGTCGCCGTCAAAGAGATTGAGGACCGCTCGGACGGCGCAGCCAGCAGTTCCCGCCGCTGAGGCTGAAGCCAAGAGGCGGCGCTCCCTCAGAAACCAGCGTGGCCAATTGGAAGCAATCGCGAACCTCCCAAGAGGACAACGTTCCGCCAAAGGGTAGCCTTCGGCGCAATCTTCGCGCCCGCGGTTGCCGGCTGCTGAATTGGAAAATCTCAAAACGACGGACGTTATGGGTACGCCGCTACATTGCACGTCCAGCAATGGAAGTCGGGGCCCTTTTGGCTTAAAACCAGCTTGAAGCCATCCGGGACGAGCTCAACGATTGGCATGTGCCCCTCGTCTTGAGACAGCGTGGCCATGCCGGTCTTGCCGCACTTTGGGCAGCGAAGCTTTTCGTACCAGTCATTGGTCATAGCCACTGCAGCATCGTCATTCTTCCAAGTCCTAATTCGGGCGCGGAGAGTCCGCTGGAAAGAGATAACTGTAGGTATCGTCGGCGGTACGGAGACGGGGCGCCTTGTTGAGTGCGTCGATGCGCTCAGGGCCGGGCGACAGTTTCAGGACCTCAATGAAAGTGTCGAAGGCCTGCTCATGACGCGATGCAGATATGCTAAGTTGATTGGGTCGAACCGCTAGTAAGGCGGTCGTTTCAATCCGAATTCATGAACACATTCGATGAGGTCTGCACGTTTTACGCCAGACGATGGGCCTCGTTGCTGCACTTGCTCACTTCCTCTTCGCTGCCCTTATGGAGTAAGGCCGTACTTGCTGCGACCTTTGGTCGCCTGTTAGCCTTCCCCCTGCTTCAACGCGCACGTTGGAGCGACGTTGGTTTGACCGTTCAAGACCTTTCGAACGGGCAATGCCCCAAAGGACGGAAAACAATAGAGGGAGGCTCAATCATGGTTCACATCGTATGCGATGCGCCAGTTAAGGGCGCACCTGACTTTAAGAAACGAAGACTATCTCGCCTCGGGGTTGCCACCCTTCTGGCCAGCAGCCTGCTCGGTGCGACGACCTTCGCGCAAGCCCGCACCACACAGCTTCAGATCTTGAGCAGAGGGGTTGCCTTCGGCGGTCATTCGTTTGCCGGCGTTGGTCAGTACGAGTTTATCACAGGGATCGCGACGGGCGAGGTCAGCCCGACCGATCCGCAAAATGCGATCATTACGGACATCCAGCTCGCGCCGCGAAACAACCGCGGCAACGTTGTTTACCAGCACAATTTTTACATTTTGCAGCCGTTGGATTTCAACAAAGGCAATCGCAAGATGATGTATGAACCGCCAAATCGCGGCGGTAAGACCTATCAAACGCTGAACAACACGCCGACCGGCACTAACGATCCAGCGGCGCTTACCGACCCGGCGGTTCTGGACGATTCCTTTCTCTGGACCCGCGGCTACACGACGGTTTGGAGCGGTTGGGAAAACAATCTCGCGGCGCTAAATGGCGCACCGCTGGCCGGTGGTCCTATCCCGGCATCGGGTCCCGTGTCGACGGCCTCATTCCAGGTGATTCATGGGCCCGGCAATAGCACGATCACCGGTCCGGGATATGAGTACATCGTAACTGGCGCAGCCACGTTCACGCTGGCCTATCCCGCCGCTTCAGCCGCGCAAGGAGCGCCCAACGCCGTATTGACCCATCGCGTCCATCTCGATGACGTCCCCGTGCCCGTCCCGAACACCGGCTGGGCCTATACGGATGCCACTAACACCGCGATCAAACTGACATCAGGAAATTTCATCAACAACGACATCTACGAATTTTCCTATATCGCCAAGGATCCGACGCCCAACGGCTTGGGACTCGCGGCGATCCGTGACTTCAATTCGTTCCTGCGGTTTGAATCACACGACGATCTCGGGACGAAGAATCCGCTCGGAGGTCATATCGACCGCATCTACACTGAGACGTCCTCGCAGCCGGGCCGCACCCTCAATGACTTCGTGCATCTCGGGTTCAACGAGGACGAGCACCACAGGAAGGTGTTCGACGGCATGATGCAGTGGATCGCGGCCGGCGACGGCCTCAACATGAACTACCGGTGGTCGCAGACTAAGCGCACCAACCGCAATCGACAGGAACTGCTCTATCTCGAGGGCCTCTACCCGTTCGCCAACGTGCCGACCTTCGATCCGATTTCCAACACCAGCGACTGGCGCTACAAGAAATGCGAACAGACCAATACCTGTCCGCTGGCCACCGAGTTCTATTCGGCCAACGAGTTCTGGGTGAAGGCCGGCTCGCTGATGAGTACCGACCCGACCGGAAAATTCGACCTGCCGGATCATCCACTGACGCGACTGTACCTGCTGTCGAGCAAGCAGCATGGCGGCGCCGGCGATCCAACATCAAAGGGGTTGTGCCAGCAGTTTCAAAACCCGCTCGACTCCGCTCCGGTGCAGCGAGCACTGTGGACCGCGCTCGACGAATGGTCGACCCGCGGAACCGAACCGCCGGATTCGCAGGTGCCAAAACTGCGTGACCGCACCCTCGTGCCGCCACTGCCGCAGAGCAGCGTCGGTTTCCCGAGCATTCCCCACGTTACCTACACCGGTTTGAAAACCACCCGGTATCGGTTCAACTTGGGGCCGAACTTCTATCAAACCTTCATCCCGACCATCAATCCGCCGGTCATTACCCCACCCTATGAGGACAATCCGCTTAACGGTCCGATCTATCCGAGCTACGTGCCGAAGACCGACAGTGACGGCAACGACATTGCTGGCATTCGCTTGCCGGAATTACTGGTGCCGCTCGCGACCTACACGGGTTGGGGACTGCGCTCGGGTGTCTGGGCCAACGACGGATGCGAGGCGACCGGCCAGTTCATCCCGTTCGCCGCAACGGCGGCGGCGCGAACGACCGCGGGCGATCCGCGTCCTTCGGTCCAGGAGCGGTACGCGTCTTACGACGTGTATCGGAACAAAGTCGTGTTGGCGGTCGACAAGCTGGTCAGGGATCGCTTCCTGATCTGCGACGACACCCAGGACATCGTGACTCGGTTGGTGGCGGCCGGAACCGCCGCTGGCGTTCCAGCACCGAGGGCTGGTGAGAACGCGGCGGCTCCCGATCCCGTGCCGGCATGCGTGGGGCGGATCAAGCCGCACTATCACTACCACCACGACGACGGTGATCATAATCACGACGACGATCAGCGCTAGGCCCGCCGTGACTGGCTCAATCAAATGATTTAGGGTGGTGCGTTTAAGCGCACCACCCGAATTACTTCTAAAACGGAAGTCACAACCTCGCGGCGGGATGTCTGCTTTTCCCCGGATTGTGTTGCAAAAGCTGATTGGATTTCCTTGGAATTGCCAAAGAACCCGTTGCAATGAAGCGCTTATGTCAGTTTTGGCGGTGATCGATAGCCGAGATTGTGGCGGTTTGGGCTACGATTTGGGCTACCTGCGACACGGCTCGTTTCGGTCGGGCTGCGCCCGATGGCCCGGCGGATCGCGCCGCGGGCCTGTTGGAGGCGATGGCCGGGCTTGCGGCGCTGGCGGCGCGCTGTGCGGCCTTCTTAATGGCCTCGCGCCTGCGGCGCTGCGCCGTCGCGGACGGCGCTTTACTTGGTAGGTTCCAACAGTCCTGCGTAATGGCGCTTCACCGTTTCGTAGCATTCACACGCAGCGTCCTGCAGTGCTTTGGCATCGCGAATTTGGATTTTCCCGCGGGTGAATTTGATCAGACCGGCAGACTGTAGGGTGCGCGCGACGACATTCACGCTTCCTCGCCTGACCCTCAGCATTTCCGCTAAATATTCTTGCGTAAAATGTAGAGTGTCGGTGCCCGACAGGTCCCGCGCCCGCAGCAGCCAACGGCAAAGACGTGCCTGAACACGGTGTGCAGCGAAACAAGCTGCCGACTGTTGCGCCTGAGCATATAGGGTCTGCTCATGACGAATGAGCAGCGACAGCAGTTTGGGGCTGTCCGATGCAGCCGACTTCAATCCGTCGATGCTGCAAACGACAATGTCTCCGGACAACTGGACAACTCCGCGGCTGAGAGCCGTGCGCCCGCCAAGCGCTGCCGATGCTCCGACGACGCCGTCCGCGCCGACCATGGCAACCTCGACCGTTTCGCCTGACCCGAGCATCACGACCAAAGACACCACCGCGCTCGCCGGAAAGTAGACGTGCTTCAGTTCCCGTCCCGCTTCAAACAAGACCGATTGCTGCTTGAAAGGCGTGATCGTGAAATATGGCTCAAGGCGTTTGAAGTCTGCTTCCCTGAGATTGTTGAGTAGAAAGTTCTGCATAGTGCGCTCCTGAGGACGGCGGAAGCGCAAAGAACTCTCAGCTACCGGGTGCCTTTAGCGGAAGACAACGTCCACATAGTAAGCGTGTTACCCGACATAAGCCAGCCTTTCGCATCGAGGCGGAACGATAAGCCCAACAATTACACGCCACTTCGCAGGCGGTCACGCCACCACCAGCACCAGCATGGCGATGACGATCACAATTGAAAGCCGCAGTGTCCGCTCGTCACGTCGTGGTCGAGCCGATGCCGTGCGAGCGCTGGCGATGGCTGACATGACGCTTGGACGGGCGTGGTGACGGCGGGCGGGGACCGTCGAGAGACGGCGACCCTCCGCATCATGCCGTCAAGGTACTGTGAAGCGCGTCGGAGGGTGCGAGGACCGCCGGACCGGACTTATCGAGAATATCTGGTGCGAGAAAATCATGGTTGCAGTTACAGGGAAAGCGGTGTGTCCTACTCAATGTCCGCTATGCCGTCACAGCGACTAAGTTCCGCAGCGCACCGAAAAAAATTGGCCCGTTCATTCGATCACCTTGTCGGCGCGGGCGAGCAACGACGGCGACACATCGAAGCCAAGCGTCTTTGCCGTCTGGAGGTTGATTACGAGCTCGAATTTAGTTGGTGCCTGAACTGGCAGCTCGCCGGGATTAGCGCCACGCATAATGCGGTCAACATAGTCGGCCGCGCGAGGCACCAAATCCAGAGCATCAACTCCATACGACAGCAATCCACCCGCTTCGGCATGATAGCGAAACGGGAACACCGCCGGCAGCCGGTACTTAGCTGCGAGTTCGATAATGAGTCGAAGATGAACCTCGGTAACCGTATGAGGATATACGTTGAGGCCGCCGTTGGGTTGGGCCGCGACGGCGGTTATCGCGCGTTCGACCTCAACGGCATCGTGGACCCCTGCCGCCACTAGCTTAATCCCCAGTTTTGGTGCCGCTGCTTCGGCTTCGTTCCAGAACGCAAGATGGGCCGGGGTCTGGGGATGAAGGAGGGCGGCGGCATGGTCAACATCGGGCGCGAGCTGCTTAAGCGTCTGGAGCCACTTGCCGCCCATCGAAGGCTCGAAATTGGTGAAGCCCGTGATATTGCCGCCGGGCCGCGCCAAGTTTGCTACAAAGCCGCTGCCAACGGGATCGGCAACGTTTACGAAAACGATTGGCGTACTGCCCGCCAGCGGTCGCAAAATTGCGAGCGCCGGATTACTTTGGACGAGGAATACATCAGGCGACTGGCCAGCCAGCTCGGTGCCATAACTTCGCATCAGCTCCGGGTCGCTGTTGGCCCAACGTAATTCGATGCGGACGTTGCGGCCATCGGTCCAGCCCAGTTGGCCAAGTCGTCGCAGGAAAGCAGCATAGGAGGCAGGGTTCTGTCCGGTCGGAGCCGTACCATTTAGCACGGCAATACGACGCGCCCGCTCGCCCTGCTGCGCCCACGTGGCGAGAGGCCACGCGGTCGCCGCGCCACCGAGAACTTTAACGAACTCGCGTCGTCGCATCCCACACCTCCTAAGAGCCGTGCCAACTCACGCGCGTGCGGTGTAGCAGCTTACGAATGCCGCCAGAGATTAATCGGTGGGATGTTCGCTTCGGGGTCATTCGCGACCGGATCGGGCGACCGGCAGGCCCGGCCAGGTTCGCGGTAGGGACGCGAGTTACCTCGCGCCCCCCGCACAGATCCGTGCGAGCCCAATTCGGGCACACGGCTCCCACCTCGGGTTTGTAACGGCGCGTCGTGATATTCTCACGAAATGCCGTATGCGCTTCAGCGCCTGTGACACGGTTTCCCGGTACTGTGCCCGGCCCGTGCTTTGCTGACTCACATTCCCCTCGGCCCCCGCCCTTGGCTCCACCAACTCCGCAGCCGGTTGCCCAGCCTTGTTCGTCGGTTTCACAGCTACTATGGCGGGGTCAGACTTCTCATGATCGTACATCATCGGCTACGGCTCCTCGCCTTCCCGACACGGACCAGTGCAGCACGCATGCTGACGCTGGCCAACCATGAGATCTCCCGGTTCCCGAGCAAAGAGCTTCCGCACATGCCAGTGTCTACGACCACGCCGGGCCGTCTGGGCGCTCGCACTATCGCGCCCATCCGTGTTGCCTTCCGTCAGCGGAACGACGTCGGCACCCGGGATGAGGGTACTTTCGCGGCTCAATGGCTGGCCTATGCGCTCCCCTGTCAACGCTTCACCAATACCCTCACGGGTACTGGCGCATAACTTCGGGGTCGATGCGGTTCGCTACTCCTTCATCGTGATGGACTTGCACCATCTACTCCTTGCCGGTCTCCCGGCGCACTCCGCTATGCCTCCGAAAGCGAAAGTGAGCTATCCTACTGCGACGCAACAGGAATGACGCTGATGACCGAGACCGCCGCTATTGATCGCCCATCCGTCGCCAAGCCAGTTCTCGACGGCGATCCGGCAAGCCTGCGACCGTCAGCGCGTCCGCATTGTCGCAGCACCTTGATTGCAGCCGAATCTACATCGGCAAGCTCGAAGCTGATGGCGTGATCCAGCGGCAAGGTGACGGCTTCCCGCTCGACCAGAGCCGCGTTGCCTACCTGCGATACTTGCGGCGCGAGCATCGGCGGTCGCCGCGCGCGGAGGCCGACGCGGCCCGCGTCGCGGTCAGGACCGAGATGTTGCAACTGCGGTTGATGGAGAAGAAGCGCGAGTTGGTACGACGTGACGAGGTCGATGCACTGATCGACGACATTGCCGGTGTCACCCTGACCGCATTGTCGAGCCTGCCTGCGCGCTGCGCGCCGCGTGGTGACCTTGCGATCCGGCGCAGCATCGAGCGGATCGTGTTCGAGGTGCGCACCGAGATCGCCAAGGTCTGCCTTGAGATGGCAGACAAGTGCGGCGAGCCGCTGCTGGAAGAGCAGGACTGACCGGCGCGTCCCCCGCCGTTGTGCCGGGCGCGCTATCCACCGCAAGCTGTAGCGGCTTGCCTCTCCCGCGGGGGGGCACACCTTCCCAAAGGACACGGGCCTTCTGATCGTTAGCAGCCGCAGCACGGCGGAAACGGCCCCGTTTTGCCTGTTAATCATCTGGTCGAGCCGCTACGGTGCTTATACTCGTTGGGGAGCCCGATGCGTTTTTGGCCAGCGGCCCTGTCATGGCGATCTTTTTGCGCGCGGACCTTCGCAGTCGCGCTGGCCATCGCATTGTTGCCGCCAAGGCTGCTCGCAGCCGAGCCGCATCAGCCGGCGATCTTGGTGCTTGATCAATCTTCAGCGGGCTTGCCGTTCAATACGGCGGTGGCCAGCGCCATCAGATCGACCATGAACGCGGGCAGCAAGTCGCCGATTTCATTCTTTTCCGAGCATCTCGACGCAAATCGGTTTTTCGGCCCCGAGTACGAAAATGACTTCGTCCAATTCCTAAAGGCCAAATACCGTGAAAGACACATCGATGCTGTAATCGTGTTCGGAGTATCGGCGCTTGATTTCATTGCGCGTCGCCGCGAACAACTTTGGCCAGCGGTGCCCGTTGTTTTCGCCGCCATCGATGAAGCCACCATGTCACGCAGGACGCTTCCGAACAACGTGACGGGCGCAACCATGCAATTGGCATTGCAGGATATGGTGAAGGTTGCGCGGATCGTCATGCCCAATCTCAAAGCGGTCGCCATCGTGGGTGATCCTCTGGAACGACAAACATTTTTTCGTCATTTCATTAATGAAATGCCCGCTGTTGCAGCACAGGTTGAAATTGTCAATCTGATGGACCTTCCGCTGGCCGAACTCGCCAAACGACTTGCAGTGCTTCCCGACAATACGGTGGTCCTCTACACCGGAATTTATTTCACCAGCGATGGCGTCTCCTACGTTCCTGCCGAATTGACCAGCCAGATTGTTCAGTGGGCTAATCGACCGGTCGTCGTCACCGCCTCCTCCTACCTCAATAAGGGAGCCATTGGTGGCTACATCGTTCAGTCAAATCCGATTGGACAGGAAGCAGGGCGCATCGCGATGCGCATCCTTGCTGGCGAAAGCGCATCGGATATCCCGGTTGCCAAAGTCCCTTCGCAACTCATCTTTGAATGGCCAGCGCTGCAACGATGGAACGTCAGCGAAAGTCGCCTGCCGCCGGGGAGCGAAATCCTGTTCCGGGAGCCAACGGTGTGGGAGCGCTATTGGTGGCAAATCGCACTGATCACTGCCGTTGTTCTCTTGCAAGGCGGGCTTATCGCGGGTCTGCTACGCGAGCATCACCGGCGTCAGCTTGCCGAAGTGCAGTCGCGGCAGCGCATGGCGGAACTTGTCCATGTCAACCGCATCGCCACGGCTGGCGAACTGACCACCTCAATTGCTCATGAAATCAACCAACCGCTCGGCGCTATTCTAACCAATGCCGAAACCGCGGACGCGATCTTGAGTTCTTCAAGCCCCGACATCGCTGAACTCAAGGATATAGTGAAGGATATTTTGCGGGATGACCGGCGCGCTGCCGAAGTCATCCGGAGGATGCGCAGTTTGGCGAAAAAAGTACCCTTTGAACTGAAACGCCTCGACTTCAATGATCTCGTTGGAGAGACCGTCGAACTTGTTCTAGCCGTTGGGCGAAAGATCGAACTGGTTAGTGTGATCACACCGGATGCGCTTCCGATCCTCGGCGACCGCATTCAACTTCAACAAGTCATTCTGAACCTTGTCGCGAACGGCATCGACGCGATGAAGGATACGCCTGCCGAAAATCGCATCATCAGCATTCGCACCTCGCGCGTCGAGAACTGTGCCCAGCTATCAGTGTCTGATCGTGGCCATGGCATTCCCGAAGACAAATTAAAAGAGGTCCTCGAACCATTTTTCACCAGCAAGGCCGACGGCATGGGCATGGGGCTGGCCATCGCGCGCACCATTATGGAGGCGCACAATGGGTTGATATGGGCAAAAAATCGGGATCACGGCGGCGCGACGTTTAGGATCAGGCTTCCTCTTGTCTCATAGGCGAGCGAGGCGGTGCGCCGGGAGCGCGAAGAGGAGTGGCGATAATCGCCCCTCGAAATGCGCTTTACCGCAGCAACGTCAGTGATTTGCAGAAGCGAACTATAACGGCCTGTCCTCGGTCACCGGGCGCTCGAGGTGTCGAGGTCGGTCGCGCCCATCGATACCGCGCCGCAATTCGCCAGCGGGCATTGATTGGCGACACGTCCAGTCCGACATAGCATTCCATTGCCGCTCTCCATCGTTGCGAGGCCACATGAGGCTGGCCTCATACGTTCCTGGAGAGCTGATTCCCTTGCCTTTGTCTGGCTCGATCCCGGAATTACCCCGCGTTGCAAAAGTCGAAAATCGAGCAACCCAAAAAATCCCGCGAAAGCTGATCGTTGAACTTCTCTGCTGCTGCGTCGCTCTTCAACGCCACTACGGAGGTCCGTGATCGATTTTGGGTGAAACGATATGGTCCCTCTCGTCGCCGCGCGTAAGACGCATCATCGGCTCTAAGATTTTCTGTTCGCCATCCCAAAAAGGCTTTTGCAACACAATCCCCCGGTGAGCGGATCAGGCTCTCTCGGCATGTCAGAAAAGTGCCATGTGTGGACGGCTCCGGATTGGCAAGAGCTTTTTCACGTTTGCAGCATTGGTCGGTGCAGCCATGTGTTCGGCCTTTTAATGCGGTTCACATGACCGCTGGCCATAATGCCCTCCGCGGATCAGGTCCCGGTCAACAAGACGCATTCGATAGTGATGCGATGGCACAAGTAGGTTGTCCTGATCGCCGGATCGACCGGCTCTGCATTACGTGCTGTTCGCCCTCCCAACCTTCACATCACGCCGGTTGCCCGGCGCGATCTCGTTTACCGCGCAAGCGCGACGGGATTCCTGTATCGTTCACCCTTAGCCATCATGGCCCAGGCCATTCGCGCAATCTTGTTGGCAAGCGCGATGGCTGCGACCTTGGCCGGGTTGCGCACCAACAACGCCGTGAGCCAGGGCCGATGCCCGGTACCATGGATCTTGGCATAGCGGATGACAGCGAGCGCACCGACCACGAACAGGCTCCGCAGATACCGATCACCCTGTTTGCTGATGCTGCCGAGCCGATCCTTGCCTCCACTGGAGTGCTGCTTCGGAACCAGCCCAATCCACGCCGAGAAATTACGCCCTGATCGGAAGGCTCTAGGGTCGGCAACACTCGCAACCAGGGCGGTTGCCAGCAATGGCCCGACGCCGGGAATGTAATGAAGGCGTTTGCTCGTCTGGTTCGAGCGGTGCCAGGCCAAAATCTTCCGATCAAACTCTAAAATCTGCTCCTTGAGAGCGAGCAGCTGGGTGCCAAGCGCGGCAAGACATGCGCGGGCAACTTCAGACACCCGATTGTCGCTCGGGTCGGCAACAACATGAAGCAGTTCCGTGACCCCTCTGCGACCGACTGGCGCGACAATGCCGAACTCGGCTAGGTGGGCCCGGACCGAATTAATCAACGCGGTCTGCTGGCGGATGAACAGATGGCGAGTGCGATGAAGCATCAGGCAGCTCTGCTGTTCGAGCGTCTTCGTCGGTACGAACCGCATATTGGCGCGGGCGACCGCCTCGCAAATCGCCTCTGCGTCAGCCATGTCATTCTTCTGTCGTTTGACATAGGGCTTCACGTAAGCCGGCGGCATCAGCCGAACGGTATGGCCGACCGCCTGAAGTTCGCGCGACCAATGGTGAGACGAAGCGCAAGCCTCTATGCCAACCAAGCAAGATGGCAGCTTCTGAAAGAACGCCAGCACGGACCGCCGCTTTAACTGGCGGGGGATGACCACCTGGCCCGCAGCATCAACGCCGTGTACCTGGAAAACCGACTTGGCGATGTCTAAACCGACTGTCGTTATCGTCTGCATGGCTCGCTCCTCTGAATCGTGGGAGCCTTAACAGCACCCACATCCGTGGCACTCTCGTGCCGGTGGAGGAGCCGTCCACAGCATCAACAGGAGACTCATGCACCGCAGCAAACGACACCTCCATTCGATCACTCGTCAGCGCGGGCAAACCTGCCCTTCCAACCCAGCGGTGATGGTCTGGAGGATACCGGGGATCGGATCTCATTCCGATGGCGGACGAAACTTGGCCGCAGGTCGGTCTCACCAACTATATCGCACGCCAGCGGCTCCGCGGATGCCGTCGCGCTGGCCGCCATCGGTATTACCGACCGCGAACTGATAGTCGGCATTGGCGTAGAAGCTGACATTCGTGTTCACCTTCACGCTCAGGCCACCGCCGAGTTGCAGGCGCGTGGCCTGCTCCAGCAGCGGCACCAGATCGACGCCGGAATAAGTCGCCGTCGCCCGCGCCCCCCAGTCTCGCCAGAGATTGGCGCGCACATAGGGCTGCCAAACCTGCCCGCTGTCGCTGACGATGGTCCATCGGCCGCGCAGGCCGATCCGCCCGCTGGCGCCTGACGTCGTGCCCAGCGCGACCTCGCCCAGGCCGTCATTGGCGTCGTCGAACGACACACGTTGCCAGACGATCTGCGCCTGCGGCTCCAGCACGAAGCCCGGTCCTAACACCGGCAGCCGGACCGGATAGCCCGTCTCCAGCGACGAGAGGAAGCCGAAGCCGGAGGTATCAAGCCTGGCAAATTGCGTGGACGCCGCGCCTTGATAGTGCGTCGCCTGTGCCACGGCGTCGAGGTACCAGTCGCCGGGACCATAATGCGTCCAATAAGCGCCGCCCGACCAGGCATCGAGATTGAGGCCGCCGGTCTTGCGCAACACAAAGGCGGTCGCCGCCTCGTTGGTGACGAGACCGCTCACGTTCACATTGGCATTGGCAAAGCCGAAGTAGACGCCCGCCGCATCGCGATGGCCCGGTATCCATTCGCCGTGCCACAGATCGATGCCGCTCTGAAAGCCCAGCACCTGGCCGGAGGCGCGCGGATCGGCGAAGGCCCAGTAATGGTTGTCGATCTGCTGGCCGAGGACCCGGCCCCAGACCGAGGGACCCCAGCCGGCGTTCAGGCAATCGGTCGGTGCTTTCACCGGGGCCTTGCTCGGCATCCCGTCCGGCATGGCGCCGCCGGCTGGACACGGCGTCCCCGCGATTGCGTTTAGCGACGTATCGCCGGTGCGCTCATGCAGGGTGCCAAGCGTCGTCATCCCCAATTGCCGGGCGATCGGCTGGACCACGCCGTAGGTCGCGATCTCCGGCCCGATGATCGGAAAGACACCCGGCGGCAGCACCCCCGGCGGCGGATTGGTCGGCAAGGTTGGCGGCTCGACCGGCGGTCCGCACGGTGACGGTATTGGCGGAGGAACCAGTCGTTGGGACTGCTGCTAGGGTCGAGGCCACCCCGGAAGAGACGATAGTCGAAGGCGCCGGCGCGCACCTCGCCAGGAGAGCGTGAAGGCACCCGGCGCCGTCGTGGCGCCATTGATCGCCTGCACAACCTGGATGCCATTGGCCACCGTCTCGGCACCGGGGCCGCCCGCATTGGTAATTCGAACAATCGTGCTGCCCGTGGCAGTGCCCCCATTGATGGTCAGCAGGTCTGATGGCGAGCCGTCGGTGCCGAGGAACGTGCGCAGCGCAAGGGTGCCGCCGGCGCCCACGTAGCTGTTGACGGTCAGCGTCCCGAATTGCGCTGCCGGAAGCCCGAAACCGGGCGCCACCATTCCCGCATTGGTGACGGTGTTAAACACCGTTCCGGTACTGCCCAGGGTTCCGCTCGCCTCGACGTTGACCGGCGACATCAGCGAGCCGGTCAGGTTGATGGCGCCTTCGAAGATGGTGGTCAGCCCAGTATAGGTGTTTGCGCCTGACAGCGTGAGCGTGCCGGTGCCAACCTTCCCTTTCCTTTATTCCCATCTGTCCGGTAATTTTTGCCCTTTGAGCATGTGATGCGCCGGACGGAAGCGCTTCAGGGTGTGCGAATGATCAAATTCTGGCATTTTAGGTCGGTACGAGGCTTTGGAGTTCAACCAGTTGGAGGCTGCGGAGCTTTTGTGTCGGGGAACGAACGTTCCGGCGCTGGTGTCAGCGCTACGAGAGGATGGCGAGGCGGGGTTACTGGACCGGCGGCTGGGCAAGGCTTCCGGCAGGCGGGTTCCGGTGACCGTGCGGACGAGGTGGAAGCGCTTTACCGCACGCGCTACGCCGGCTTCACGGCGAAGCATTTTCACGAGCACTTGGTGAAGGATCATCGTTTCAACTGGAGCTACACCTGGACCAAGACCTTCCTGCAGTCGAAGGGGCTTTTGGAGAAGGCCCGGCGCCGCGGAGCGCATCGGCGCAAGCGTCCGCGTCGGCCGTTGCCCGGCATGCTGCTGCATCAGGACGGGTCGCGGCATCAATGGCTTGCGGGGCAGCCGATGCTCGATCTGATCGTGCCCTGGATGACGCGACGAGCGCGATCTATTCGGCGTTCCTGGTGGAGGAAGAAAGTACCGCCTCGACCTCCGCGCGCTGAAGAAGTGTTTGGCCGGCACGGCCTACCGTTGAGCCTCTACACCGATCGGGGCTCGCATTACTTTCATACGGCGACGGCTGGCGGTGCGGTCGATCGCGCGGCACTGACCCAGGTCGGCCGGGCGCTGGCGCATCTGGGTGTCGAACATATCGCAGCCTATCTCCGCAAGCGCGGGGCCGTTCCGAGCGTGTCTTTCATACGCTGCAAGACCGGTTGACCAAGGAGCTGGCATTGGCCGGGATCACCACGGCGGTGCGGCCAATTTGTTTCTTCGTGATGTCTATCTCCCGGCCCACAACGCCCGCTTTGCCATCAAGCCTGAGCAGGACGGCAGCGCTTTCGTCGCGGTTGCGGGTATCGATCTCGGCGAGATTCTTTGCGTGCAGGAGGAGCGCCAGGTCGGCAACGACAATTGTGTGTCGTTCAACCGTTTGAAACTGCAGATCCCGGCAAGTCCTTTGCGCGCGCACTTTGTCAAGGCGCGGTCAAGGTCCGTCAATACCACGACGGCAGCCACGCCATCTTCCACGGCCCGCGTTGTCTCGGTCGCTACGATCGTAGAGGCGCACCGTGGACATACCGATTGCCGCTTAAATCCGCTCGGCGGCAGCCTGTGACGGCATGGACAAGTCTACGACTTCCCACCCCCCCACAGAGAACAAAAGCAGACGAAGCGGACATTTGATGTGCTACCAAAACCGGCCAACTTAATTAGCTATCGACAGCCCTGACCAGCGAGCCGCCCGTTCCGCCCGACGCACCGCCGTCGCTGATGGTTCCGCTGACCGTGGTGCTGAGATTGTTGCTGCCAACAGTGAGGGTTTGGGAGCCGAGGAAGTAACTGCCCGCGCCCTCGATTGAGCCGGCTGTCATCCCGGGCACGCTCACGGGTGGCGCACCGCTATCAGGAAAAGTGCCCAGACCCGAGATGTCTACGATGCCGCCTGCGTTTGTGATGAACGTCGCGTTGCCGCCGGTGCTGCTGCCGAAGAAGCTCGTTACCCCGCCGGCGTTGGTGGTAATCGTTGCATTACCGGCACTGCTCCCCTGGAAGAAGTTCGTGTTTCCATTGTTGGTGATGTTGGCATTACCGGCCGTAGCCGTGCCGCCCCCGAAAAAGCCAGGTGCGAAACTCAGTTCAGCAAATTCGTTGACAATGATCGTTGCATGATCAGCGGTGCTCGTGCCGTTGAAAAAAATGAACCCATTGGTATCCGCTCCGATGGGACGTGTCGCACTACCTGCGATGAGTGTCGCGTTACCTGCACTACTCGCATCGTGAAATTCAATGTTCGAGTCTCCAAAAGCAGTGATCCTCGCGTGATCAGCAGTGCTGTTCCCACGGAAAAATATGAAACCGCCGTCGAAATCGTTGGTACTGCCTGCAACGCCGGCGTTTATTGTCGCGGTGCCTGCCCTGCTTGTGTCAAAGAAATTTGTGGTGTTTGTACCGAAGGGATCGATAAACGCCGGGCCAGCCGTGCTCGAGTTTCTGAACTCGACATTCCCCCCGACGAAAGTCGGAGCATCCGCCGGAGTGGCTTGGATCCCACTGCCCGTGATGGAAAAGATTGAGGGCGAACCAGGGACCAAAAAGTATAGCCAGGCGCATTGAATGACAGGTTTTGGACAGCAGTTGAAGGAGCGGAGAACGTAATCGTGGTTGGCGACGATGGATTGAATGTAGCCGTTCCGGTTGGGACGCTATTCGAGTTCCAGTTGCTCGGGCTGTTCCAGTCAGAAGTGGCGCCTACCCATGTTGCATCTTGAGCAAAGGCCACCGCAGAGACACCGTTCAAAACGACGACTGGAATGGCAATGCGCGCGGTGAGACTGAGCGCGGTACTCGCCAGCAATCTGAACGAGACAAATTTGACGCCGGCGCCTGCCAATGACGCCGCGCTGCGGCGCGGTCCGATGGACGACAATGGTTCGCACTCCATCTCGGCCCCCAATCAATCGGCAATGCCAATAATTAAAATGGGCCGCGACTGCGTCGGACCTCAGCGGGGCGCGAGGGGTGCGAAATCTCCAGGCGCCAGTCAAACTTGCGAATCAACAGGAACACAATCGTTACGAGGATGGCCGCAAGTGTGGCGATGGCGATTGCAGTTTTGTTTTTCTGATTGCTGATGCTCTCCGGCCACGCAATGGACAACCATGCAGACCATTTCGAATTCAACTAAAACGATTTGCATTCGATCGCGCAGCGCATGCTGACCGAGGTCGAGGTGCTGCAACAAAACGCCGAACGCGAAAACGCGCAGGCGCAGATCGCGATGTCGGTGGAGTGAGCTTTCACCCCGATAGCACGGTTGGGCTGTGGACCAAGCAAGTCAGCCCGTAAGCTTTACGCGAACAAGATATTGCGACCCGATTGCTCAATTGGATCAAAGGACATTGTTCTGGGGTACACTGCCCCAATGGCCCCTCGCGACGGCGCGAGCACTACGCAAACTCCGCCGCCGCCCTGTGTAGCGGCTCGATCAGCAACTTCGCCGAGAATGGCTTTGTGAGATAGGCGAGGCACCCGGATTGGTGCGCGGCTTTACGAACGACAGGGTTGTCGTTTCCAGTCATGTAGATGACCGGCACAGAAATGTTCGCTGCTTTGAGACGATGCCTCAAGTCGATGCCTGAAACATTGCCCAGGTTGATGTCGAGAAGGACGCAAAGCGCGTTTCCGAAATCGCCGTGGTTTGCGAAAGCTTCCGCAGACGGAAACAGCAGGCTGGCGTAGCCAGACTGCCGCAGCAGTCGCGCTACGCTCCTCAACATCCCAGGGTCGTCATCGGCGACCAGGACAACATTTCGATGTGGCAAAAGCTATGTCCTTGGCCTGTGGGGCCAACGCAACTTTGGCGATGGACTGAAAACAATGCGAACCCGGTCAAACCGAGTACGGCAGACATCATTCGATACTCCCCCCACTGTCGAAATACTATTGTACGGATGGCCAATACCAGTTCGTAGACTGTGAAGAATTGTTAGGCCGTCTGTTGGCTGCCGGACGCGCTGCCCAAGACACCGACCCGCTCGGCCAGAGAAACCAGCTCCGGCAGGGTCCGGACCTGCATTTTCTCCATCACCCTATGGCGATGGGCCTTGATCGTGCGCTCCGTCGAACCCAAGGTGTTGGCGGCATGCTTGTTGGTCTGACCGCGAACGATAAGCTCAAAGACTTCCCGCTCGCGCGGGGTCAATCGCGCGACACGAGCGCGAACCATATCCAGCTTAATCTTCAGGCCACGCGCCACTTCATGACGCGCTACAGCCCGTTGGATCGCGTGAAGAAGATCATCGGAAGACACGGGTTTAAGCAGAAAATCCTCGGCACCTGCCTTGATGGTTCGTACCGTGGTTGAAACATCAGAATGACCGGTGAGAAAAACGATCGGCAAGGTCGAGCCAAGCTCGCGGAGGCGTCCCTGTAGCTCGGGTCCGTTCAATCCCGGCATCCGCACATCAAGGAGGACGCAGCCCAGTTCACTTTCGCCGGGCAAGTTCTCCAGAAACTGCCGGGCCGACGGGTAGCTCGCGACCTCGTAGCCCACCATCTTCAACCGACGTTCGATTGCCGCCCGGAACGCAGCATCGTCATCAACGACATACACGAACCCCGGCACGAGTTTCCCCCTATGAGCCAAAGGGCACAGAGTATTCGCTCCGACCTGGAATTTCAGTGCCCGAAAGGCAACACTCGATTTTTCAAACATGACCGAAAAAAGACAAACAGCAGAACGTAGGTACCCCGGTGTATGACAAGCGTAATCCCAACCGGGACAACACCGGGCGCGCATTGCTGCCGGCGAACTAGAGAGGTCTCACTTGACGCTGGCAATTCCAAATTATTTTGGCCAGCACTCAGCCCGAACGACCTTCCTACAATGGTCAAACTCGACTGTCCGCGCGCGCCCGCGTGTTAGCACGTCACGCCCCTGGCGCACCTGCTTGCGCCGGTGGGCAGCCGTTCCGATGCACACGCCATTCACTCGGTGCATGCCCGCTCCGCGGCCTCCCTGACCTTGATGACCACATCATCAGGCATCTGGAGAGGTGCAAGCGGCATGCCCTGAACCGATGACTTTGGTGTTGGCGCCGTCGACAAACTTGACGCCGCAAATATTTCCGTTCCGCCATACCACCTTGCAATGCCTTGTCGTTTTGAAGCCATCCAATGAGAGGGCGAATTTGAAGGCGGCAGTGTGATTTGTAGATGAATGAAGCATGGCTCCGTCACGGTGGAAATTCAGCACCAAGCAGGGATGACAGCCGCGAATACCGTCAACGTGAAGCAGCGCCATCCGATTGATTTTAATGCGCTCAAGGGCTCGACGTTCATGCATCGGAAAATTTCCCAAATAAGTTTCGGATCAAAACTTCAACGCAGCGGTGTCAATGTTAGACCACGCATCCCTCCCTGAACCATGATGTGGGAACCTCGTTACCCGGCTATCTAAAATCATGAACCAAGTCAGGGGCAATTGTTCCGACGTACACTGTCCCGACGCACACTGTCCCAAGGTACAGTGTCCCGATTTCAACCCCAGGGGCGTTGCGACGACCTACCGCACAAGATCCATTCGGCAAACTGCGCGCGTCCAGCGTCCGCGATGTTTGCTGGTTACCGCCGCGATCACCGACGACCCCTCGTCGCATGGCACGGCGCGCGGCTCACTCGTCAAGATCAAGTAGCAGCGGCGGTGCCAACACGAACTGCTTTTTTGGGTCGTCCCGGTTTTTCCATCGGCAGATAGCGATCAAGTTCGCGCACAGTGGCCGCGAGTTCCCGCTCGATTTCTAGTTCTCGTTTTTGGCTGATGGGCACGTGACGCTCCTATGATTGCGGCCACGGCCAGTTGCTACTGCGGACAATCAAGCTTTGTAAGCTGTCCTGTGGGGCATTTGGTCCATGCGGCACTGTTCTATGGGCCAATGCTCGCTGCACGTCGAGACCAGTGCGGACGGTTGGGCCGACGATATCAGGCTGCCGGATATCGAACCGAAGTTCGTCTGCCAGGTTTGCGGCAAGCACGGCGCCGATATCAGGCCAAAGTTTAGATCGGCTAGGATGGGCACCGGCTAGGTGCCGTGCCGCCCTTCGGAGTGAAAAGAGGCCGGCCCCAGCCCTGTCTGTTCGGTACGAAGAGAGGATTAAATTTCGCTGCGGCGCAGCGTCACGTATGTGAGATGCGTCGCCGTCAAACCTACTCGGCCCAGCCAACTGATCCATCATCCGGCTAACGAAAACGCCCAGCCACCGGGCCGGACCGATCGCAAATAAATTCGGTAATCGAAAGCCGTCATTCAAACGACGGCGAACCGACCGGTCTGCTCACTTTTGAACGTTTGCCAGATTAATCCCCAATTAGAACTACTCCATCACCCGGCTGAAGGCATGGTGCTCCCGGTTCTTCACCTTGATTCACCAATAGAACAGTACGACGTAGGCAATCAGACTGATGCTGAAAAATATGCTCACGATGCCGGCCACGTCGATCACGTCAAACCTCCGTTTTGGTGTATGTCGTTTGAGGCCGTTGTCAAAAAAGCGACGGCCCCAGCCTTGGAAACGGGAGGTGCTGAGGGCTTTGCGATGTGGCGGGATGGGCTTCGGTACTCGACGATCTAAACCTCTAGAACCAAATCAGGGATAGTTGTCCTGAAGCACATTGTCCGGGGTACAGTGGGCAGCAACAAGATTGCCATTATCAAAACCCCACACCTCGGGTGATGCGCGGCACCACCGTATCGGTCGATGCGGCTTGTTTCAAACCGGCCGTTTCCGAGTGCGAACGCGACGATGAGCAGAATGACACTCGCGAAAATGACGCCAAGGAAATATCGATCCATAGACATCAAGAGGATCGCTTTGCGTTCGTTCCTTGCTTCAGCCGAAACTGATCCCCGCGCGCCGCCGAAGGAACTACTTCCATCGACAAACGTCGATTTGATTGATGGCATTCAAAACGATTTGGACCGAAGAGGACGACCACAGGCTGCTTGAGTTGGGCCAGTCCGGCCGCACGTCTGTCTCCATTGCCGCTAAGTTGAAGCGAACACGGGAGCCATATACAGTCGTCTTTCGCTATTGCTAAAACGCGCGGAGGATCAGGGAAACACGCCGCCGCCCGATCGTTAGCTGGCAATGCCCGGCAATCACTCCAGAACCTCATACTCGAACGCCACGCCCTCGGGATCATGCCAGGTTTCCGCGGTGTCCTCGTTGGCGAAGACCTTCAGGTGGTCTTTGTCGCCAACCTGCTTGCCGGTGTTGACATAGATCCAGACCGTCATCGTCAGGCACTCACGTTAGGGGGAACATCATTCCAGCACGCGGGCAAACGCCGGATGCTGCCGGTTCTTGATCAAGACTTAATACGGCGAGCGGCCGGGGAGATATGGACGATTGCTGGACCGTAAATTCTGGCGCGCCTTACCAAATAATTGGCGTCGTGTAGCAAGCGCATTTCTGACGTCGCGCTACTGGTACAACCGTCTGCTTCCGACCCATCGAAGTGCACAATTCGTGCTGCGGCATTCCCGCGACTGCATTTGTGCGTGCAAGGTACCCACTACGCCTTTTTAGGATCTTGAGCTTTGATAGATTGCAACACGTCCGAATGGAGGTCGACCGAATTGAGAATTGCGAGAGCTTACGTCAGGCTCTGCTCCATTTCCGAGGATAGCCCGGAAGCATCGGTTTCGCTCGCCTCGATTGGCAGCCATGAGATCCGGATGCTGGCGGGTCCGGCGGTTGGTCTTGATAGCGCGCCACTGTTTTGGCTGGAACTGTACGATCACAGCGCAAAAACGTCTGTCGACAGCTGCTGTTGCCACAGTCTCAAAGACGCTCTGCCTATGGTCCGCGATTTCTTCGCGCAAGTGGATGATGTGAACAACACCGGTGAGCCTTGCTGATGAAAGACTACCAGAGTCAACTGCAACCCTACGTAAGCAAACGGTGGAATCTGCACTCATCGGTCAATTGGCGACCGTCCTGCAAAAGCGGGAGCTTTTCGCGAAGCTCGCAGCACATTTGAACACGTTAGCGACCGAGGTAGAGCGCGCAACGCCTGCCGCAAACAAACCATCAGATGGCGACACGCGCCCCTAATCCCGTTTCCGCCGTTTAACTCCGCATCAGGCGCGACCTTATGTCGACTTCACTGGACAGCTTCGATCCTCTCGCCATCGTCGTAGACTGGCTTGATGCCTGCCGCTTGGGAAAGCTCGATGAGTTGCTCGACCTCTACGATGAGCGCGCGACGTTGGAATGCAACTGCGAACAAGTGAGCCTGACCGGTCGTGAAGCCATTGCGGCTTACTGGGCGCCAAAACTGGAGAGAAGGATACATTCAACCTTCACTCTCCACGATATGATACTGACCGACTGCGGGGTGCTGGTCGATTACCGAGGCTACGACGGCAAAGCGATCCGAATTCACTTTCACTTCAGTCCCTCGGGTAAGATACTTCACACAGGTTGCGGACGACCGGGACGTCGCGAGGCCTATTCCTACTCGCGGTAACGACCGATGGATTAAGTCGAGGAACCAAGCGAGCGAGGCGGTCCGCCTGGAGAGAGAAGAGGAATGGCCCCTGATCGCGGCGGATGGTCGCATTTGATCTAGCTCAATGCACCCTCTGGTCGTGCGCCGACCGATGCGACATGAAACCACCCGACAAACCAGGTGTGGATAAGGACGAGCCGCCGCCCAAACTGTCGCGCTCAGAGGAAGCCCTGCGGATTATCGAAGAGTACGCCGACCACCTGCGGGAGATCATCAAGAAACTTCGCCGTCGCCTGCATTGAGGTTGTGACGTCCGGCCCATCCGAAGCACAGCCCGCGCGTCGGAACCAACAGCAGAGCGGCGGCTTGTTCCAGCCGGGCCATGTTTTGTGCTGATCCGTGGCCCGGCACGGCACTCGTCTCACCTTGCCCCCGGCTCGAAGGCGGGGCCGTGCTCCCAGCTTTTTGTCCGGCCCCGGATCTACGGGTCGAACAGCAACGGCCCCGATCAGAGGAGAGAGTGACCGGGGCCGAGCGCGCTGGTAAGCTCTGGGTGCCCTTGGGGTGATTCCGGGCACCCAGTCCGGCCATCCAAGCCCGGAGACCACGTCAGCGACAATTGTCTCGAAGTGCATTGTCCTTTGGTACGGTGCGCTGCCATGGCTCCCTATCCGCAAAAGATCACCTTCGGCGAGATGCGCGCATCCGGCGAGCGTGACGTGCTGATCTATTGCCGGGACCATCGCTGCAGCCACACACCGACGCCGACGAACTGAGATTCGCAGAACCACACCGCTCCATGTACATTTCTGCGGGGCTGGAACACCCAGGCTCGGCACACATCATCATCGTTATGGCCGCGCCATCGCTGCGGGCATGGGTCAGATGGTTTACGCAGGCATAGCGTTTAGATGCCGATGCTGGTCAAACGGCCCCGCTTCTGCACACCTTTGCTGAAATCGTCTTTGGTCAGCAGGAGAGGCGGCACCAAGTTTGTAGATGCGTTTTTATCAGCCCGACGCTCTCAATAGCACGGGGGATATGGATAGTAACCGCAGTGTCGGCCGTGATAGTAGGCTCCCGTGGCCGCAGCTCCGACGGCAGCCGCACCTACCGCGGCTCCATAGTACGCGCGCCGATGCACTCGCCTATGAACCCCCGCAACGCTGCCAGGTGTGAGCGGGCGACCGACACGAGCGTCCGCCTTGTCGACGGAGATAACGACAGACCCTGCAGGTGACCGGTGAAGCGAAACGGGAGCCAAACACAACATCGCTGCACCGAGGGCCGCGCCAAGCACCGTTAATCTTTTCATGTTCTTTCTCCTAATTGGTTCCGGGGGTGTACCCTGCTGGGCGCATGAACTACTTTTTCTCTTCGGCAGCACCGTCATGCCGTTCTTCGCGTCGCTCTGTGCGTCCCGTGCGGCGTGCTTGGCGCCGTTCTGCACGCCCCGTGCGTCGTTCCTGACGCCGTTCTGCGCGGCCCGCACGTCGTTCCTGACGCCGTTCCGTGCCAGACTTCGGCGTCTCAGTGGAAGGCGTAGCGGGCGTGGCGGCCGGCGTCTGGGCGCCAGCATCTGACACCACCAAGATTGCGGGCGTGGCTACGAGTCCAAACCCAGCTGCGTATCCAAGAAGAGCAAGAGCGCTTCGACGACAGACCCGCTTCGATTCCAAACGTTCACCCATTTCAGGCTCCCGGTTTACTGCCCTCTTGCAGGTCGCCAAATCCGGGAGAGTGGGTATTGATCTAAATCAACCGGACCGTTGGCGACAAATCCACCGCACACCACTGTTACGCCGCCGGCAGTGTCCATCTAGTGGGCTAGAACTGATCCGTCACCCTGCCGAACGCGGGATGCTACCGGTTCTTGTTTTTGACCCAGTGCGGCGATCGGCCGGGACGATACGGCCGATCCTTGAGCTTCGACACCAGTTGCTCCAGTCCCATTAGGCAGGCATGCCGGAACAGGTCTGGACCGATCTCGCCCTGTTCGAAGTCGGATACGAAGATGCCGTCGACGCGACGTGAGAGCAGCCGAGCCAGGTTGGTCTTGCGCATCGATAGCGGAATGTCGAGGCCGTAGAACTGCATTTCGTCGCCGTGCTTGCGGGAATGCAGCCCCGTTGAGATCGCTGCGGCCGTCGAACGCCCAGCAGCACGGCCTCGCCGTCGATCACGAACGACCAATTGCGGTTACGCAAGGCGGCTTCGGTGATGAGCGGAAACCGGCCTGACCAATCGTGACCGTTGCGGGTGAACAGCCGCACACGCTTGCCCTCGCGCTGAACGATCAGGCGATAACCGTCATGCTTGATTTCGTGGATCCACTCTGGCCGATCAGGCACATTCACCGCCTTGGTGGGAATGCAAAGTTTAAATACATTTTTAAGCATGACGACTAGATAATTGCAGGCTGCCAAAATACGAGCGCTTCGTGTTGCTAAAGGCAAACCACCTGCTGGGGGCCAAACGGAGGTTCCGAATGGGTGTGGCAGGCTGGCGCTTCGCGCACAAGACAAAGGATAACGGGCGGGCGGTCGTCATCGCCATCCTCGAAGAGTGGCCGCTGATCTGCACGGCAGCGGTCGCGGCCTGCGCGATGACCATGATGGCGGTCATGTTCTACATCGAATGGTCTGCGCCGTATTGAACGCGTCATGTGGCTCATGTCCGGCCGCGAGGCAGCAACCTTCATCGTGATCGTCGCGACGATGGTTGCGTTGGTGCTCGCGGTGACGTTGGGCTGATCCGCCACTTGACCGATGAGCCGTGACATCGCCAGGCCGCTCCACTCGAATTCAGCTAATCGCGCGCGCGGCTATTTATTTTCCTGCGCGGGAGAGTATGGACGCAAAAACCATCGATAAATCAAGGCGGTGAGGCTGGTGTCCACCCGTGGTGTCACTTCGAGAATTGACGGCGCGATAAAGCCTCATAAAGTTTGTATCAGGCTGGCGGTGGGCGCAATGGCAACGGGTGGGTTCTGTATGACGGTGCAGGGCATAACGGCGCAGCGAAAGTTGGTGCGCAGGATCGACCGCTACCTGATCGCGGCGGGCTCCCGGCCAGTCTTCATCGCCGAGATCTGCGAGACCTTCAAGGTACGCCGGCGCTCGCTGCATCGCGCCTTCAACAACGTCATGAGGATTCCGCCGATCACCTATCTGCGCTGCAAGCGTCTCGATGAGGTGCACGCGGCGCTGTTGATGGCCGACCCCGGACTGAAGGTCGCGGACATCGCCCGTGCGCACGGTTTCCATGAGCTGGGCCGGTTTGCGGCGTTTTACCGGCGGACGTTCGGCGAGCTGCCGTCGCAGACATTGCAGCGAAGTCGGCCGCGCGATGTACAACAGCACGACGCGGGCGGACACTGAATTCCTTCGATGCGGTGACCGGCTCAGTCAATGCCGTACTCGGCATCGCACGGGCGCGCCGCAATTTGAACTCACGACTCAGGTGCATATTGTGTCGCGTGCAACCGGCGTCTCGTTGGGTGATGGCTGACCAGATGATCCCCTGATCCCCCAAAACCGACGAGCGGAGTCAAAGGCCCGGTAGGGCTCCCCGCTCACCGGGTCTTTGTGCTGCATAGACCCCTTCACCCCGCCACCGCCGCAAGCACCATCAACACGCCTGATGAGAATGACCTCGGTCGTCCCGTGCAGGTAGGCGTGCTCAGCGGCCGTGTTTGCCGCCCTTCTTTGCGCTCTCAAGGCCCAGTTCCACCAATCTCCGGACGGCCTCCGACAGGTTCGGCAAGTCGGGTTCCGTCCGCCGCCATTCCTCGATCTTCTTCACCCATGAGGCTGGCGCGACCATGTTTAGCCGCTGAATTTCGTCGTCCAGTTTGTGTGGCATTTTGTCATCCGATTTCTGTTGCGTATTTGACTATGATATGTATAATGCAGTTCATAACACAATACGTAAAACCAAGCAAGGGCTTGGGAACAGGAAGGAGGTATCGATGACCCCGTTTCGCCTTAATGCCGCGCTCGGTGCCCCCGCGAATGCCGTCGCCCGGATGCTCGCCGACAAGGCCGAGTCGTTCGCGGAATATTACCTGCACGGCGCTGCGCCATCCCGGTCAACCGATCCGGACCCGCGCGAGTTCATCCGACAGAAGGCGGACGACGCTCGCGAGATCGCAGCAGCGCTGAGCAAACCGGTCGGCTTCGTTGCGTTGTCCATGGCCGCCAAGCGTCTGGCCAAGCACTGCTTGGAAGTCGGCGACGTCAAGACGCATGGCGAAATGGTCGCACTGGCAAACAGCCTCGTCGCACGAGCGGCGTAAGCAACGAACTGTGCTGGGCCTCGATCTAGAGGCCTACCAGTGAGCGTGCGGCATTCGAAACCGCTCAGAGTAAATGGAAGGAGGAGCCGAACATGCAAGGCGTCAAGGCACTAACTCAGGAAAAATACGACAGCGTTCCGGCGTTGCTTGAGCAAGGGCTGGACCGGACACAAATTGCCGCGCTGTTCGGCGTCACGCCAGCCTCGTTGCAGGTGCAATGTTCGCGACGCGGCATCTCGTTGCGCCAAGGCGGGCGACGCACGCCACGTCGCAACCTATCGCTGGCAGATGCGAAGCTGGATTTGAACCAAACCGTCATGATCGCGCTACGTGAAAAGGCGCGGTCGATGGGCGTGAACGAGGTTCGACTGGTCAGCGATCTGCTGGAAACCATTGTGACGGACGATCTCTATAGCGCCGTACTCGATCTGGAAGAAGCGGCCTGATTAGCATCCTCACCCCCGGCGGACGTCAGTCCTACCGGGGTTGAGGTGTCAGGAAACACTGACACCGGAGCAAGCCCATGAAAGTCGCTTTGTTTTTTAGCAGCCTGATGGCCAACCACGTGTTGGCCGTCGTCACTGTCAGGTACCGAGCAGATTTGATCATGCCCATGCTTACGGGCTGACACGGAGCACTCGCGATCAAGCCTAAACCCTCAACGCCCGGCGGCCCTTCGGCCTACCGGGGTTGCGGTGTCACTAAAAACTGACACCGGAGCAAGACCATGAAACCTATGACTGACGCCCGCCATGATCGCGACGACGCGGATATGGCTGTCGAACACGCTAATATGACCGTCGAACAGATCGTGGCGCGTATCCGCTGGCTCGACGAGATGCTGACGGTCCTGCAAGGCGAAATGGCGGCCGCAGTGAACCCGGACGATCCGCGCTCGGCGATTTTCCGTATCCACTAACCCTTATCCCCGGCGGCTTAAGGCCTACCGGGGTTGAGGTGTCAGTAAAATCTGACAACGGAGCAAGCAAATGAGAATTGGTAACAAGGTCATCAAGGGCAGACAGGGCGTCTGGGTGTAGATGTCCTTTGGGACGACGGCCGCAAGGCTACGCTGCCGACCGCCCACCACCGTTTCTTCGATTGCGCCACCAAGCGCTACGCGCACAACAACACCGGCATGTTGAAATACCCCGGCAAGTTGAAGGCTTGGAAAGAGGCCATCGTCAAGCACGGCGCAGTCGTGATGACCGACGACGACTGGATCGGAGATACGCCGAAACGGACCGGATATTCCGACGTGTTCGCCATTACCGACCTGCAACTGGATGACCACGGTTCCAACCACAGCTTTACGGTTAGCCGGTGGCTGTAAAAGTAAGCGACGACCTTACCCCCGGCAGCGCAAGCTCACCGGGGTTGAGGTGTCAGGAAAAACTGATAACGGAGTACGACAAATGGCCCGCAAATTCGCACTTAACCTGTTGGCCCTGTCGGCCCTGTTGGTCACGCTGCTCATTATTAGCGTGATGCCGGGATCGTCCATAATGGATTTGGATATCGACGTGGGCGCAAAGGTTCTCGCGGTCTACGTCGCATACATGGCTTGGGCGCTCCTAAGCGCCATCCTATTGGGGAACATCTTCACTGCCCATGAGGCAGTCACGAGCTAGTCAAAGCCTAAGCCCTCAACGCCTACGATGCGGGGACGACCTGACAAGCGCTATCGGATTAAGCCGTCACAAATCGCAAAAATCGCCGCAAGACCCGCAGCTATTGCGGCCCATGCGCTCCATTGGCTTTGTTCATAGACCAAACGCAGAAGCAATCTTGGATCATTGAGGCCGGTTTCCAAGCCACGTCTTGCGAGGCCGGGCTTGCGGAGCCTGACCCGCGCCGACATGAACCAAAGAATGGCGGCGACCGCGGCAAAGGTTTCCGAAAAAACTTCGATGGCCAGTTTCATTCGCGGTTTCCAGCTTGCGCGTCGCCGCGTTCACCAAATGGAAAATAGGATGACGGCGATCACGCCACGCTGAGGACGACGGTGCCGATCCCGACAATTTCGACGATGGACTGTCTTGGTGCCATGCGCCATTTTTGGCGGCAGTCGAACGGCAGCTTTGATCTGGATCATGCCCCCGATATTTCCTTAAGTATTTAGGCCGATGCTGACGCGCCCAACCCGCCTTAGAAAAATCCGCCCAACCAGCCCTGCCGCTTCGCCGGCTTCGGCGCCGGCTGCTTTGCCGGCGTCAATGTCGCTTGCCGCGGCGCCGCGTAATGCGGATTGCCCGCGGCCGGCGGCGGCAGCGCGGTGCGGAGCGGGCTCGCTGGCGGCGAATTCGGCACCAACAGGTCACGTTCGATGTCGAGCGTGGTGCCGTTGCTCCAGATGTAGCTGGTGATTTTCTGCAAACTGTCCGGCAGCAGCGTCTGGAGCCGGTTTTCCGCAAAATCCTCCAGCGTCGAGGTCACCATACCGAGATCGCGCGCCATGGTGCCGAAATTGATTTTCCGGTTCTTCATCCTGAGTGCTTGCCTGATGAGGGCAGTGCCGGTGATTTGGGTCATCGCGTTTCTCCAGAAAGATGCATAAAGCTCGGCGGCCTGCCGACAGCCAGCCCGAGCCCGGCCCGGCGAGCCAGCCAGGTATCATGAACGCCCGGCGCAGTATCCCAACTCAACTAACCACTCAGGTCGTGCACGCAGCCCAGTAACGCCATCACGGCGCCGATATCAGGCCGCTGTTTGAGGCGGCCGCCATGGGAAGCGGGTAGAAATTCGAGCCGTGTACCTTGCAATCTCCTGGAGTTGCTTCATGGCCGGCTACCGACGAAACACAAAGGTCAGGCTACGAAGCCATTTTGTGGTTCGGCGAAGAAATCCTGCAACCGTAACGGTCCAAGCTGGCGCGATGGCTTAACAGCGGGGTAAGGTCATGCAACACGAAGACGAGCAATTTCAAGTTGCTGATTTGGCAGAAGTCTTAAGAAGCGCTCAGCTCCGGCGGTCTGTGGACCTGGGAAAGTGGTTTGGAAATTTCTTCCAAAAGCGCCCCCACGAATGGCCTGCCGCACTTCGCCCGCCCGACAAGTTCTATTTTTCAGTGGATTAGCGGCCTATCCTATAGGTCTAAGCGAAATGGAACGTTTGGACGCATGTCCGTTCGTTCGGGTTGCCCACCGCGGAGGCGAGTACAATGACGGACGAACAGCTAGCTCTTCAGGCCGTTAGTGACGCGCAGAGCATTCTAGAAGAATACTTATTACCAAGGCCGCGGAATAACGAGCGCATTATCTTGGACAGACTGGTGGAAGTACTCGAGCGGCCGGATCTTCTGGTCGCCGTTAATCGGATGCAGCGCTGGTAGGCGCGCGGTTAACGCCCCTTCGCCCGTCGGCTCGTGCGAGTTCGAGCCAGTCCTCAGCGAGTTTTAGCCACGCCTCCACATCGATGGAGTTACGGGCTTGGGCCGCCCGGTCCCTACACACCTCAGCTAATTGGTAGCAGCGCTGTACACCTTCCGACATGGCAGAATGACGCGAGTTCGCCGATGGCACGGCCGCAGGATACTCGTTCTTCCCGGTGCAGTCTGTCGGTTACATCACACATCGTCCCTAGCTGAGCGATCCCCCGTGAAGTGCGCCAAATGGGCGACACCGAGCTGGTCCGCCAGCGTGAACCGGTGGGTTTTGATTTAGTTGGCAATCAAACATGAAGCGCGAACAGAAAATCACCCTGGGGAAAATGCCGACCTCAGGCCCTTGCCGGCTGCTCGTCTATTGCGCGGACGCCGGAGAGGCCGCCAACGCGGCGGCCAAGAAATATCGGGCAGTGAGCTAGAACTCGCCTGATTACCCCGGTTGCTTCAACTCTGTCCAATCGAAGCCGGACGGTCCCGGATCTACCCCCTGCTGAGCTTCACGTTCCGACTTGAGCTGCACAATATTGGAGTCGATTGCTTGCTTGCGAGCTGGAGCCTTCGACGTTGGAAGATCGCCGTCTGACTTGCGAGGAGACTTTGGCATCTTAAACTCTTTCAACAAAAATGCCGGCTCAACACCAGAACTTGCAATTCTGAAGAAGGTTCCCTCGATTGTTTTCTAGCGTCCAAAGCCCGCCCACAAATAACGTAGGCCCGGCGCGCGGTGAGTAGTGGACGAACACGCGCCGGGCCTGACCATTCCCTTGGCCCGCTAGGCATGGCCCGCAGATCCGCCTCCGGCCGATCGAGTACAGGCTCACGGCAACATCGAAGGTTAGCCTCTTTTGCGAGAATCAGCTTTAGATTGCGGAGGCAGTGCGCTTTTAAGATTTTGGCAGGCGGGAATGACCGAGCCTGAGATCTTGGATCAGGTACACGCTTTGCAGGTTTGGCTTAACGCCGCCTGGCGGCGGCTCGCCGACCCTTCCCTCAGCACATTCGATCGTCGCGAACTGCGCAACCAGATGAGACTGAGCGAAGCGGAATTGCGCATCTATTTTGAGAGGAGAGCAGATGGTATCCGCCTACAGATCGCGCGGACCGAAGCTGCTTTCGCAGTCAAACGCCCAAAACCCGATCTTAGGTTGCTGGGCGAGATCACATTCTGATGCGGTGCAGAATAGCGGCCGGCTGGTAGAACTGAGGATGCAGAAATGATCAGCTTGCGACTAGCTGTTGCGGCCGTTCTAGTCGCCGCTGCCGCAGCAGGTTGTTTCACCTATTTCGTTACCCCGTCCACCGTGACCGATATGAAAGGTCCCGATCCGGGGATACCGACGAATATTGATGAGCGACCAAGTGCGGAAGACCAGGCAGCTGCATTCCAGCGAGCCGCCGAGGCAATCCTAAGGCGAGCGCCGAATGCGCAGGCGTCGGCCGCTACCCATGAGACAACGATCGCTGGGCATATCCCGTTGCCAAAGAGGCGGCAGAACCTGCGCCCATAACTCAGGCTCCGCTGATGCAGTCTCCTTGCAGCAAATGCGGTGTATCACTGGTCCGAGTTTCGACACCCACAAACCTGTTGCGTCCGATTTTGCTGAACCTACCAAACCACTTTGGAGCGCCGCACGTTGGAGGATTGTTTCTGTCCCCCGCTAGTCACCGGGCTGGATGCGGTGCAGAATGCCGCCGGTTGGTCGAGGTCGGGCTGAAGGTAAAAGGCAAGCCGTGACAGATCAGGATGATCCAATCGCTGCGGCTATGCGGGAGGCTCAGCGACTATCGACAAAACCGGCTGAACCCAACCCGTTTGAGGGGGAGCCGGTAGTCAACGTCGCGCGCGAGATACTCGATCCAAAACTGGAAAAGACGATTGACGTAGCACCATGGCCGAGAGCGGCGCTGCCACTAGACACCGCCATACGTCTACGCTGGGCACTCCGGGACATCAAAGGCAACCGCACCAAATATTCACCGGTTAGTCCTCAAGATCTGATGAGGCTGACGGAAATGGGCCTCGTCGAGAAGAAGGATGATACTCTTGCGCTGACAGACAAAGGTCATCGAGCGATCCGGTGGAGAGAGCCCGATTAAACGCGAGGACGTTATGAAGCGGAAGCCCAGACCCTATAGCACCAAGGATATCATTGCGCTGCGAGCCTATTCGAAAGCAAGGACACCAACGGTCCAGGTTGCAAAGCTCATGAACAGAACGGTCGGCTCGTTGCAGCAGAAATGCCGACGATTAAGCATTCCGCTCGGTCACCGGCCTTACGGTAAAAAGAAAGTTGCAAAGCGGCCGCTCAAGCGCGCGAGCAAAGCTAGCCGGAAGCGGGAACCGTAGCATGGCATAGCCCACCGAATGCGGCGCGCCTGGGCCATGAATATCGCGCCCCAACTGGCATGACCGGCGGGCCACGCGGTGCCGCCCCGCAAAAATCACCGGGGAAATGCGCTAGTCAGGCGTGCGCGGCCTTTTGATCTATTGCGCAGATTATCGCTGCAGCCATTCGATCGCGATCAGCGCAGACCGATGGCCGGATGACGTGCAGCTGTCCGATCTTGAGCCGAAGTTCACCTGTCAGGAGTGCGGGCACCGCGGCGCCGATGTCAGGCCGATGTTTGAGCCGGCGCGCATGGGCACGGGCTCCTAAGCAGCTGCTTTGTCTAGCTGACTCTCAGATTTTCGGCGGACGACTTGCCGCGGTTGCTCACTTCTTCGTAGCTCACCTTGGCACCCTCATTGAGACTGCTCAGTCCCGCCTTTTCGACCGCCGAGATGTGCACGAAGACATCCTTGCCGCCGCTGTCGGGTTGGATGAACCCGTATCCCTTCGTCGGGTTGAACCACTTCACGGTACCTATCGCCACGTCCGCGCTCCCTGTTTTAATCGAGGAAGGCAGCTTAAGTCCGTCTGACAGTCCACCGCAAGGAAAAAGCGTGACCCGCGAGCTTTGATTTCGTGAGCAATCAAAACATGCAGCGTGCTCAGAAAATCACCATCGGCGAAGTACATTCCATGTGAGTTCGCGGCCTTCTCGTTCACTGCGCCGACTACAAGCGCGCTGGTTCAAGATCGACGCTGGCGTTGGCCGGATCAAGTTCGGCTGTCTGATTTGGAGCCCAGATTCAACTGCCAAGCTTGCAGGCGCCACAGCTTGGATATCGAGTGGCGCCTAAAAGCGCGCTGGATTAAATACCCCTGCATCACGCGGCAGTAGAGACTTTCAAATCTATTGTGGCTGCCAGTGTGAGTTTGATCGGGTCGCGTTCACCAGTAGCTACACAAGCCAGGAGGCTTTTTGCAATCTCCGTTCGATTGTAAGGTGTCCGCATTGCCACCGGCAGCGACTCAAGCGCTTGATCCAAGATATGTCCCAAAAGCGCGAGTTCTTCCGGATAGTAGACGATGCTTTGCTCCCGCAACATTGACGCCGCTCCCCTCTGCTAGCGATTCGCGTCGCGCTTGAGAAACTGCCGAACCGTTTTGTTTTTGTGACGGCAGAAAAATGTCCGCTGGCCGTCGCCTATCGGTCGATTTGACGGCTATAGTCAAGAAAGAGCGACGGAGCCTCACTCGACTGGACGGGGCGAAGAGACGGCCCGGCGCGTGGTGAGTGTTGGACGACACGCGCGTCGGGCCTGACCATCCGAGAATTGCCGTCATTAAGCGACGGTAGAATGCCGCTGCCGGCTCTCCCGAGGCGCCTCCGGCGCGGCTTAGTCCCGGTGAGCTGAATTACCGGCGAAGCCGGCATTGGAGTGAGCGACAGAGCAGGTTCTGCGGCTTTGTCGATTGGCGCCGCCATCTGTATGGGCGCTTCAAGAGCCGCGAGAAACGCTTTTCCGGCATGGGTAATTTGCCAGCCTGCTTCATCGCGGAGAACAAATGCTTGAGTAAAGATATCGAGGCCAGGGGCGCGCGCTGCCAGGCGCTTCGTCCGATTGGTCCAGTCTGAACCGCTAGAAACCAGAATTGCCACCGCGCGTCTGAGATCGTCTAGCGACGCCCGTCCGCCGGGATGCCCGGCCAAGACCTTCAAAACTGTAATCTGAAAACTCATCACACGCCCCCGATACGCAAGGCCATGGCAATGTGAAAAAGTTACTTCGACATCCCCTGAGTGTCAGTCAGCTTGTGAACGTCCATTTTGTGGCGGAGCGATTTTTCTACAGGGTGCGCCAAATATGCAACATATCCGCACCGGAAATCCGCAGAGTTATCCGCAGCATATCCCCAGCATCAAACAGCGGGAATATGATGGTAATCCAATGACTTACTGCGCACGAATGCTCAGGCGCTCATTTGAGGGCGCCGGATGCGTGGATTGATACGTAGAAAGAGCCGCACACTCGTCCCCGGCTATCCGTGGCATGATCGAACCGATGCTGCACATCGTCTCGAAAGACACGGGAGAGAAGTCGGCGGAGAGAAAGCGACCAAGAAGTGACTGGCAAAAATTCGGCCGGCTGAAGTCCCCAACATGGCTCAGCGAACAGTGATGCAATGTCTATGGACGATTGGAAGATCGTCGCGCACGAGCCCGTTCCGGCAGGTGAAGTGATGCTCAGCCGCATACTTGATTATGGTTGGATCGAGAAGCGGAGTGAAAAGCAACGCACAGCAATCAGACTTACTCCCGCGGGGCTGATGGCGCTGCGGTCGGCTTTTGAAGCCATCCGCCGGCGGGTAGAACTGGGGCTGGAGGCGAAGGGGAAGACGTGACCGATCCTGATCCAGTCCCGGCTGCAATGCAGGAAGCTCAATGGCTCAACGGCGATCACTTGGGTCTCGATTCCGTTCCAGTTGAGCCGGTCGCCAACGTGCTGGGCGAGGTGATACTTGGCCCCAAGCCGGAAAACTCAAAAGCGCCTGCAATGAGTTTGGAAGCCGAGCGCGAGCCTAACGATCTAGAGGCAATGCCAACGCTCGACCCCTCTCTTGTGTGGCCTGATGGTGAAGACGGTGGGCCCACTAACCCGGACGATCCCGCCGTTAAGATCGATACTATTCAGACGACCATCGAAGATCTTCCAGAAACACTCCCACCGAAACAAATCGATAAGCCGCCTGAATTGACCGTAAACAAGATCACTTGGCCGCTGATTGGACGGGTTACCGATCCTGGCCGATACATGTTCAGATTTGGATGGCTCACCGTCACTGCTGCCGATTTGGTGATCTGGAAGGCCTATCCGAATGCGGCATTCACACTGATTAGGTCGTCTACGCCACCGCCTGCTGGGACCGATGAAGAATTGGCTGGCGAAGAGTTTCGTCTAGGCACATTCGAACTGCGAACAGATTTTAATTATTCCGAAAGTGAAAAATAGCCCACCCGCATCGGTGTTGTTCGTTGAATAAGATTGCCGCCTCGCTTGACATGGATCAAGGCCATCGTCCGACGGCTGTAGACAACGATGGCGCATTGCATTTGACCCAAGACGGGTTTTCAGCATCGAGGTGGCCTGCTTGCCAGAGCGGAACCTTGTTTTTGTCGTCGATGACGACGCCATGATGTTGAAGAGCGTAGCGCGACTGCTGCGGCAGTTGGGTTACGAAAGCGTGCTGTTTCCCTCGGCGGAAGCCTTCGCAAATCACGGCGATTTCGACAGGGTAATTTGCGTCGTTCTCGACATCGACCTGGGCGATGTTTCAGGTATCGAGCTTCGGCAACGACTCAAAGAAGCGAACATTTCTGTGCCGGTCATCTACATCACCGGGAACGACAGCCCAGCCGTTCGCAGGGCTGCGCATCAATCCGGGTGCCTCGCCTATCTGACAAAGCCATTCTCGGCGAAGTCGTTGATGGAGCCGCTGCATAGGGCGGCAACGGGGTCTGCGTAGCGCTCCCACCTGTCGACTGTCGACGGCTGGCACCGTTCGATGAAGCCGAAGGGACAACCGCCGCCCGGCGAGACCATAGGGTCTGCTACTGTGCGCTCGCTGCGGCCGGAGCGTGGCGGCGGCCTTTAGCCGTCTAGCCTTAACTCAGGGCGGGGCTCAACCACTACTTCCTTGTCGTCTGGCCACACCAGCACGACCTTGCGACCGAAGTGATCCGCCAGCGCATGCATAAGATTGTCTAACCTGTCAGCTTCGGTCCGCAGATCGGCTGGCATCTTTGATTTCGGCACTTCCACGATCCCCAACTACGCCCCCGGAACCGGAAAACGTACGTCTTCGTGATCGCCCTAATTATGACAGTCTACCGAACACAGAGGGAATAACCGCACATTTCCGGCGTGTGTGACAAATCTGCACGGTCGCGGCCAGCGTCGGTGTTGCGCGCACCACTGGAGCCGGATAATCCGGAAACACGCCCGGCATCGGCGCGAGGTTGCCGACATAGCGGTTGACGACGCGGAACGGCGCCGCGATTGCTGCTTGGTTCGTCGTGATGCTGTAGAGATTGCACATGTGCTTCGCGGACTAACGCTTCTTAAAGTCCGTTAGCTTGCGCATGTAGAAGCCCTGTCTCTGAACGGCGAGCTTAATGTCCTCGCTGACGCTCGCTACTTTTTTCTTCTTACGCCATTTGCCTGACGCGTCAGGAAGAGGAATCGGCAAACCCTTGCGCACAACCAACAGATCACGCTTAGTGTTCAGATACACATCGAACATTCTGAGGCCCCCCAGCCGATTGTCAGAATATCGCGGGGAGCAGAAATAGCAAACAAACTCCACCGGGCCGCGATGTACAGGCAAGCCGCAACAGATTGCGGTGGATGGCGTGCCGGGCACAACGGAGATGACGCAGCGAGTTGCGTATCTGTCAGCGAGGCTTCGACCTCGATCATCGTGCCGGTGTTCGATGACGGACAAATCAACGGCAAAACCGGCTACCCGAAAATGAATAGCATCCAGATCGCCGCACCGCAGAGGACGACAAACCCAGCAAACGAAAGCAAGACAAGCACGTCCTCTCGGGTCATGTTCAGGTTCTGCCAGATGATGTTGGTTGGCCGCGAAGTGCGGATACCCCCCGGCGGTGATGCCGCTACCTGAACAACCGCGTGCAGTCTTGTTCTCGCGCGCCAATGATTTGGTTTCCGCGCCTCGCGGCTTGCCACGCCAGTTACCGACGCCCGTTTAACCCGGGCGGATGGCCCGCCGGAGCGTAAGCCACGAACACAAGCAAGTTAGCCCAACGTGGCATTGAACCATTTGGCTGCTTGCGTAGCATCGGGTACGGCGGGGGAAACATTGTGAAGATCACGTCCCCATAGCCCACAACAAAGGCGGGGCCATGCCTTGTTTGCTGCCCGAGGTGATCCCCATTGGGGGGCTTTCATGCGCGGTCGCAGCCCGGTATGTTCGTAAGGGGGGCAGATCATGACGGCCATTCTACGGTTCATCGACAAAGATGAACCTGACTCTGTATTTGATGACCTCGCAACGAAGGCCATGGGCGAAGCGTTCGATGCTGCCTGTAAAGACCTGCATGATACCGGACAGCCGAGCAGCGTTTACGAGATTATCGCCAGGCGCATCATCGAAGCGGCGAGATCAGGCGAGCGTGATCCGGACATTCTAAGGGACCGCGCGCTGACGGCCTTCGGTGCCAAACGGCCGTGACCGCGTTCAGTCCCGGCGGCGCGGCGTTGCCCGTTCCCACGTCGGAAGGTTCTCGCGCGACATGGAAGACTTAACGGAAATGGTCGCGAAGCTTCTGGAGGCCGCTCGCAAGCTACCCCCCCCCCCGGAAAAATGCGTCATGAAGCCCTGAAGGAGATCGGTCGGCTACGTATCCGGTTAGATGCTCTCGCCGAGCGATTGAAGCGGCCACCCTCTGCTAGATAGGCGATCGGGACCGAGGGGGCTGCTTGCGCCCGCGCCTAACCCGATGGCTTCACTTCGAGCGGCTCCCAGACCGTATAATCGTAAACGCCAGTCCATGAATGCACCATCCCCCCGCAATCTGTGCAGTCAAAACGCCCGGCGCTCTTGTCCCGGCGGCGTTCTTGCGTGGCAACGTAAAGCAGGCCGCATTTCGGACAGGCGAATATGACGGGGATCGGCGTTCGGCTGAACATCGGGCGAATACCCCCAGGGCTGACCATCCCGCCATCAGGACTGCACGAATTTGATCGTTGAGACAGGCCACTTCCCTTCGTGGCCCCTGACCGAGATACGCAGACCGTGAGGCTCGTCGAGCCAAACCTCCTCCACCGTCCCGGCCTTCCCATCCGTAAGGATTACGGCCTTGCTGACAAGCTCTGACCGGGCCGTATCAATCGCTCCAAGGATCGTTAACGCATGGACTTTCGCCGTTGGCATGGTTGTCTCCGAAATTGGGCCATGCAGGCGGGGTGTTTGCACCGAAAAGGCGCGCAAGTCCTGACCGTTTCACGACCAGAACAGGGGCCGCTTTCCTGCGGAGGTCGCGAACCGCGATGGGCGGTAGGGGCGATTAAAATGCCGCGGGAACGATTTTTAGCACCACCGGTTCATTTATCGGGTTGCTTGTACACGCTAGTATCGGTGGCCTGCACGGCCTCACCCCCCTTAGCCCCTTACCACAAGGCGAGGCCGTGCCCTCGTGGGCGACCGGGCTTGCGTCCGAGCAACGCCCTTGCCATGAACCGGCACTGCCGCGCCATTTTGATGCCACTTCGCCACCGGCCCCTTTTTAGAACGTCCTATAAATCGTCTTACACAAGTCCAGCAAATGGCATCGGGGTCTGCGGGTTGTCGGAGAGGTCACGCGAGTGTCGCCTCGGGTGCGGGGCGGCCTCAGGGTTGAAGTCCTGTGGATGGTCTTCGGAGCCGGTGCTGCTCTTGGGGGTTCAGAACCACAAAAACATTGATCCCGCTCCGTTGCTCTCACCTGCGGACTTGCGCAGCCCGAGCCCCGCGTTGGTCTGGCCAGTTACACGTTCGTGTTGCAGAACGACCGTATTGTCGCCGCCGGTCACGTTCTCGAGAATTCTTGTCGTCCAGCGCCCCGCTGATCTCAGTCGTTGAGGGCGATTTCTGCTCAAGCTTCTCGTCATGCTTGCTCATGATTGTCTCCCTTTGTTGCGACACGGGACGCCGTCCGCCATCCACGGTCGGCAGTCTTATACCATGGCGGCCCCAGCGCAGGCTGTGACCCGGGTCACACCATCTGGAAACCTAGGGCGGATCGGCAAGCGATTGTAACGGATGGCCGAACCTCGGGCGAGCCTTGGTGATTTGGTACACGGCCCAATCTTAGCCATCTCGCCGGAAGCGGCTGTTGATGTGGGTGATGATCGTCACATACACGGTGGCGTTGAAGTGCTAATTTTTGGTAGTTTCTAGAGAGGAGCACGTCATGATCACCGACAAGATTGATCCGAAGAACCCCACCGAAGTGCTATCCGAGGATACCAAGACAGAACTCACCGAGCAGGAACTGGCGAAGGCCTCTGGTGGAATGCACTTTACAAAGACGGTTGATAAAGCATCGCCAAACCTGTTCTTAAACTGTGCGACGGGTCCGTCACCCAAATAAGTTCCGTGAGATTACTCTCTTGGGAAGGCTCGGCGTTGTCGGGCCCGCCCGTTATTCCGATTGCTCGATACGTTCGCCGGGATGGTCTCGATCATGCCTGCGAGTTTTCGTTTTTGGCATAAAGCGAACAAAGCGGTTGTTGCAGATAGCTCATCACCCCAAGAGGAGCGGACCATGAGCACTGACAAGGTCGATCCGAAAATCTCATCCGCCGACTATCTCACCAAGACCAGCAATAATAGTGACGTTGAATTGACCGCAGAAGAACTTGAAAGTGTCTCGGGAGGAACGGCTGCATCGAAAAAACCAGAGCCGACTGGGCCGATCCCAATCCCTTTCCCGAACGTGGCTTAGCATTAGATGATCTCTGGCACTTTCGGACCTGATGCGATGGTCGAAGTGCTTCAACTCGTGTTGATCAGCACGACACCAGCGCGTCACACGGATCGACTACACGGCTGGGGCAACCCAAGGGACCCAAGATGCCCCAGATCACCACAACGCCCTTCGCACCCGACGTAGTCACCACCATGCGTTGGGCTCTGGACGCTGCAACTGATCGCGTCCCGGTGACGTCACGTACGCCTGCGACCAAGGCGAAGATGGCTCAGCGCATCGTGAGGTCGGCGCACGAAGGCATCACGGACGCGCACCAGCTCGTTGCGGCGGCGGTGGCCGAAGGCATGGTCCCCGCGCTCTAGCGCTGTACCTCAGTGGTCGCTGCGGCCGATTGTGCAGCCGAGGACAGCAAAGGTTACTTGGACCCGCAGGGCTCATAGGTGGCTCGGTGGTCGCCATCGGTTGAATAGCGGACGTTGTGCGGACGTCGCGTGGCGGTAGCGATTGACCCGAAGCGATGGTACTCTATTCAAGTCAAGAGTGCGCACGACTATCGCGCATCCAGATTTGTACGAGGACGAGGACAATGAATATAGCAGTGACCCTAGTCGTATCTATTGCCTTAGCATGCCCAACCATTGTTTTTGCCCAGACCGCTGATACGAAGCTTACGCCGATCAACGATGTTCGGAAAATTCCGCCGACAATTGTTTTTCCCAAGGGCGATTTCATTTTGAGACAAGACTTGGTTGACCCAAATAATCCGAACAACTTGCGATCAGATTGGCGCAGGCCAAGTGGTCTACCGGGACCGAACCACTAGGTTAGCACTGCTTCGCAGTTGGCAGTGCTGCAAGGGTGGCCTCTAGGGCACTTTTGGGACCTGAAAGGCCGGCGGGTGTACGAAGGCCTCATAGATTGCTTGGCTGTCACCGTTCTCGGCTGGGGCGCACCTTGGGGTTCTTGGGTGGTCGCGGGATGAGAACCAAACTAGGCAAGGAGACGCCCGGGTGCGGCCGAGCAACCTTGGGCGATCCGCACGACTTCGAGCGTCAACGCAGCGACGAGCCTTGGAAACCAAGGCCCCATCGGTTGACGAAGGCGCGCCCCCAAGCTCAGACTGGGGGGTGCAGGTGGCCATTGGGGCACGCATGTCAGAGCTTGCGGACGTCAGCCGGAAGCTAGTTGCAGTCTTCGCAGCGGATGTGGAGGGCTACAGCCGCCTCATGGGCACCGATGAGGTAGGCACTCTCAGGCGACTCACCGAGCGTCGGGCGATCCTCGATAAGCTCATTGGGGACCACAGGGGCCGCATAGCCAATACGGCGGGCGATAGCGTCCTTGCTGAGTTTGGGAGCGCCGTCGACGCCGTGCAGTGCGCGGTGGATGCGCAGACCGCTCTCGCCGAGACAAACTCCCACCTATCACCAGACAAGCGCATCAGCTTCCGCATTGGTGTCCATGTGGGCGACGTGATGGTTCGCGGCGGTGATCTATTTGGTGACGGTGTGAACATCGCAGCGCGTTTGCAGGCGTTGGCGCAGCCGGGCAGCGTCTGTGTCTCTGGTGCCACTTACGAGCAGGTCAAGAAGGTTCTGCCGTTGTCGTTCACGGACCTCGGTCCTCAACAGGTCAAGAACATCGAGGAGCCGATCAGGGCTTACGTCGCTGGTAGGCTCGGCGACACTCCGAGTGCTGCCGCGCTCGCGAACGCTTCCAAGTCGCTACCGCTGCCCGATAAGCCATCCATTGCGGTGCTGCCATTCCAGAACATGAGCGGTGACCCAGAACAGGAGTATTTCGCCGACGGTATCGCTGAAGATGTGCTGACCACCTTATCGAAGATCCAAGAGCTGATGGTCATAGCTCGCAATTCGAGCTTTGTATTCAAAGGGCAAACAAAGGACATACGCGAAATCGGCCGAACACTTGGCGTCCGGTATGTGCTGGAAGGGAGCGTGCGCAAGGCAGGTAATCGAGTGAGATTGGCGGCACAGCTGATCGACAGTCTGAACGGCAGCCATCTATGGGCGGACCGTTTCGAGGGCGACTTCGACGATGTGTTCGAACTTCAGGATCGGATAACGCAGGACATCGTGGCCGCGCTCGAGGTTCGGTTGACGCTTGGCGAGGATGCGCGGGTGTGGCGCAAACGCTCTGGCAGCCCATTGGTGTACGAGCATTTTAACAAGGGTCGAACCCTATACATCAACTTCGCCAAGCACACTCATGCACAAGCGCGCAGCGAGTTAGGACGAGCATTGGCGATCAACCCTATCTTTACACCGGCGCTTGGCCTGTTGGGGTTCGTGTTGACCGACCAGGTTCGCTTTGGTTGGGAAATGGGCGAGGCGACAACCTACGAAGCGGCACTGGAGTGCGCGGCTCGTGCTCAGGCAGTCGACCCGGACAGCGTTGAGGCAAATGTGGCGCTAGGTTATACGCGCCTGTTTCAACGTCGCCATGACGAGGCCTTAGCTGCCGGAGAGAAGGCGATTGGCCACTCTCCCAGCAGTTCGGGGGCCTATCACATGGCGGGTATGTTTCACGGCTATTCTGGCGATTTCCGGAAATCCGCCGAATACGAACAGCAAGCGCAACGGCTTAGTCCGCTTAGTCGCAACGAGAGTATGGTGGACGAGGCGCGGGCAAGATTTCACCTCGGTGACCTTGTGGAGGCACGAGACATCGCCTCGCGCGTTTTGATCGAGAAGCCACGCTGGCTGACCGCGCAAACGGTTCTTGTGGCTGCGCTCTGGAGCCTCGGCAGCGAGGACGAGGCGCGCATCATGGTAAGGAAGATACTGGCCAACCACCCGAACCTGACCGCCAGTCGCTGGGCGCAGGGATTGCCCTATCGTCACCAGAAGGATCTCGACGCGGTCGTTACGCCATTGCGCCTCGCTGGGTTGCCCGAATGAACCCGGTGTATCCCCTCGTTTCCCTGTGGCGACCACGCGGCCCTGTGAACTCCGCGGCGGAGCCTTTAGACGTCCAAGGGTTCGCCGAAGCCGTTTAGGGGGCCGCCCGAGCGGGGCCCATGCGTAGCTGCTTGTTGCAAATCGCGCCCCATGAGACCTTGCCTCTCAGCTCACCCTCCGTACAAAATGGCCTCGCAAGAGGAAACGTGCTTACCATGGAGCACGAGCAACAAGTTCGGGTCGGACGCAGGCTCGCTGCCATAGTCGCAGCTGACGTCGCGGGATACTCACGCCTCATGGGGCTCGATGAGGTCGGCACCGCCCGCACCCTGCGCGAACACCGCGCGGTCACCGATGCTCTCGTGGCGAAACACGGGGGCCGTCTCGTCAAGACCATGGGGGACGGCGTGTTGCTTGAGTTTCTCTCAGTAGTCGATGCGGTAGAGTGCGCGGTAGCTCTTCAGGCGGTGATGGCAGAACGGAACGAAGGAGTGCCCGCTGATCGCCGGATGTTGTTCAGGATCGGGATCAACCTCGGGGACATCCTGATCGAGGGTGAGGACATCCTTGGTGACGGCGTCAATGTCGCAGCACGACTTGAGGGCATCGCCGAACCGGGTGGCATCTGTATCTCGTCGTCTGCTTATGAGCAGGTTCACGGCAAAGTCGAGGTCGAGTTCGCCGATCTGGGCGAGCAGGAACTAAAGAATATCGCCCGCCCAGTACGAGCCTACGCCGTGGTCCGGGATGGACTTGGTGTGCGGACACAGGCCGGTAGCACGACACCAAACCTATCATCAGCGCCGCGTCTGTCCATCGTGGTGCTGCCGTTCGCGAATATCGGCGGCGACCCCGAGCAGGATTATTTCGTGGATGGGGTGACTGAGAGTCTGACCACAGACCTCTCGCGTATCAGTTCGTGATCGGTCGCAACACCGCCTTCACTTACAAGGGAAAGCATGTCGAGTTGAAGCGGGTCGGGCGCGAGTTGAACGTTCGCTATATCCTTGAGGGCTCAGTACAACGTGGCGGTAACCGGCTTCGGGTGAACGTACAGCTTATTGACGCCGAAACCGGTAATCACCTTTGGGCCGAGCGGTTCGATAAGCCCATCGCAGACTTATTCGATATGCAAGATGAAATCGTATCGAGGCTTGCCAACACGCTGAATACCCAACTCATGGAGGCCGAGGCGCGGCGGGCGGAGCATTCGCTACATCCCGATGCGATGGATTTGTATTTCCAGGGTATGGCTTGGTTGAACAAGGGGATAACCCCCGAATACATGGCGCAAGCGCGCGGCTTTTTCGAACGTGCCCTGGCGCTCGACCCCAAAAATATCGAGGCGCTTGTCGGCACGGCAAATGTTGATGTGACAACGGGCGCCACCTATTTGACCGATGACCGGGCCGCGCGCTTTGCGGCGGCCGAGAGGGCCTTGATCACGGCTCTGTCGATTGCCCCACAGCACGCGCGGGCCCACGTGCTTCTAGGAATCGTCAAGATTCATGCAAACCGCGGGGCCCAAGCTGTTGCGGAATGCCAGCAGGCACTGGCGCTGGATCGAAATTTAGCCGGCGCTCACGCCTGGATCGGTCTGACCAAGTATTATATGGGTCGCAGCGCGGAGACCGAAGCCCATGTCCAAGAGGCGTTCCGCCTGTCTCCCCGCGATACCCTCGCCTTCCTGTGGATGTTGTTCGTCGGCGTCGCCAAGTTGCAGCTGAGCGCCGATGCAGAAGCGGTCGCCTGGCTGCACCGGACCATCGAGGCCAATCGAAATTATCCCGTGGCACATTTTTTTCTCGCCAGTGCCCTGGCGCTGCTCGGCTCGCTGGACGAGGCGCGGGCCGCCGCAGAGGCCGGACTTGCGCTCGATCCAGATTTCACCCTCCGCCGCCTCCGCACCAACCTGCCGAGCGACAATCCGACTTTTCTCGCTGGACGCGAGCGCATCTACGAGAGCATGCGCGTGGCCGGAGTGCCGGAGGGGTAGTTGGCTCCCACGCATTCAAGCGATGAGCAACTCTCCAAACGCGATTGACCCCGTTGGCTCCAGCGTACCAAGATACACCCGTGGAAACCGCAGGCACTGAGGTCACCCTTGGCCGAGCTCATTGAAACGAAGCGACGCTTAGCGGCCATCTTCGCGGCTGACGTTGAGGGCTATAGCCGCCTCATGGGAGCCGATGAGGTCGCTACCCTTGATGCCCTCACGGCGCGCCGGGAAATCCTGGACGGGCTGATCGCAACGCATGGAGGCCGCATAGCCAACACGGCAGGCGACAGTGTGCTGGCGGAGTTTGGAAGCGCTGTGGATGCTGTGCGGTGCGCCATGGAGGCTCAGGGTGCCTTGGGCAAAGCGAACTCAGGGCTTCCTGAGAACCGTCAGATCAACTTCCGCATCGGGGTTCATGTGGGAGACGTGATGGTCCGGGCCGGTGATCTGTTCGGTGATGGAGTGAACATCGCGGCGCGGCTGCAGACACTCGCGAAGGCCGGTGGGCTCTGTGTCTCCGGTGTGACCTATGATCAGGTTCGGAAAATCCTGCCGCTGAGTTTCACGGACCTCGGCTCGCAGACCGTCAAGAACATCGAGGAGCCCATACGGGCTTATGAGGTTCGACCGCAAGGCGAGGCGACGCCGTCTGCGTTACAGGAGGTTTCGTCACTCGGTGATGGGACCTCCCCCGCGCTGCCCGACAAGCCTTCCATCGCGGTTCTGCCGTTCCAGAACATGTCCGGGGATCCCGAGCAGGAATATTTTGCGGACGGGATGGTCGAGGACATCATCACCGCACTCTCGCGGTTCAAATGGTTGTTCGTGATCGCTCGCAATTCGAGCTTTACGTTCAAGGGCCGAGCAGTCGATATAAAGGAGGTCGGGCGCAGGCTCGGCGTGCGCTATGTCCTCGAGGGGTCTGTGCGCAAGGCGGCGGGGAAGGTTCGCATCACAGGCCAGTTGATCGATGCCGTGACAGGCGCGCACCTTTGGGCGGACAGGTTCGAGCGTGACCTGACGGACATTTTCGCTCTTCAGGACGAAGTAACCGTCGCCGTTGTCTCGGCCGTTCAGCCAAAGATGCTTCAA
>CAWILG010000002.1:0-38604 GCA_963836765.1 uncultured Alphaproteobacteria bacterium | reverse complement strand
CACACTAGACAATCAAAGGCGTAAAGCTGGACCTCGCTGTCAGGCTTCCGCGGACAGCCGTAGCGCCCTTGATGGTCACTGGCGACGTGCTGGTGGACCGGCGACTACTTCTTCGGTGACACCGCCATGCCGCTGTTCGCGCCGCTCCGTGCGCCCCGGTCCGTCGCGCCTGACGCCGCTCTGTTCGCCCTGTCCGTCGATCCTGACGCCGTTCCTGTCCGCCCATGCCGTCGATCCTGACGTCGCCTCTGCATACCGACTGCGGTGTTTCAGTGGGCGGTGTCATTGGAGCGGCCGGCGCCGGGCTGGTTTGCGCTTCCGCCTGTGACACCGCCATAATGACCGACACCACAACTGCAAACGCTGCGGCATATCCAATCAACGCGAGTGCGCTGCAACAACAACTATTTCAGCTCGGACGTTCAAGCTTTCCCGGTTGCACGCCGCGGTCCATCATCGCCGAGTGTCGGGTGCGGCTGCGGCCGCCCTGCAGGCGCGAAGCGTCGCCGATGTTGACATCGAGATCATGAACGGAACCTTGCGCGAAAACAGCGTGCCGGTTTTCCTCCGACAGCCGACATGACACGTCTATTCCAGCGATCTTCAGCTACGGGGCCACAACAGGAATTTCGCCGCGCGCGCGGCGAGCTGGCCCGCCTCCGATAGGGGGAACCTCGCCCGGACAAGCAGAATATTGCTGGCCAGCGCGTACCGCCGCGAGAGCATATTCGCACAATCATCGGATTGCGCAAGAGTTCGGCCCTGAATCGTACCTCAGTCGTCGGTTGGCGTGGATACCGAAATTCGACCACGTCGGGGAGCGCAGAACTGCGCCGATCGTCTCTCGGCATTTGCTCGATGATAACTGATGACCATCCGATACCAATTGTTGGCCGCCCTCGCTCAGCCTGATGATCCGTCGCGATGGTGAAGCCATGATCTCCAATCATCTTGTGAACGTCGCTCTCACTCATCACCCGTTCCGTGCAAACCGAAGCATATGATGCGCATAAGAATTCGCTTGGCAGTCGCGCTTCTATGATCCTGCCGGAAAACGGACAATACCATCAGCGTCGCCACCGTTCCCACAACAGCAGCAAACCAGAAGCCGATGCCGACTAGAACGCCGATTGCCGCTGTGACCCAAATAGAAGCGGCCGTCGTGAGGCCCCGAACTGTTAGACCTTCCTTGAAAATGACTCCTGCGCCAAGGAAGCCAATGCCAGTCATGATGCCTTGAGCCATGCGGGTCGGATCGGTTCGGATGGCGTCGTGTTCGACGAGGGTCATCCACCGATTTTGATACACTGTAACGATCATCAGGATCGCAGAGGCGATGCAGACCAGCGCATGGGTTCTGAACCCAGCTGGACGGCCGTGAAATGATCGCTCGAAGCCGATTAACGCACCAATTCCTATAGCCCCAACTACCCGAGCGATGATTACAAATTCGTCGTAGCCCATGACCACCTATGCCTCCGAGCCGATATGGGCATTTTATTCACCCGAGCAGCCCAGGGAGAAAGTCTGCTTCGGGGTCACAAGCGGTTCTCCACCGGCTGCGCCCGGCAGGTCAGCTACGGGCCCAACAGCGGACCTAATCGACTTTTTTTGTCACGCCAACCCGACCTGGGTGGCGCTGCGAGGGGCAACCCGAAGTCTGAGCAGGCATGAAGAACCTAAATCAAGAAACGATCTTGGCCAGTTCGACCGTGACGAACAATCTTCGGCAACGCAGCAAGGGCTTTAGGGGGCTCTTCCGCGAGGTGTGTCCGTGCTACGGTTCGCAACCTCCGGACGACCCTCCGCGAGTACAAGTCGGTGGGAGTTCGGAGCAGCATCTCTAGGGAGGTAACAATGAACAGACGTGCATTTCTCACGACAACGGCGGCTGCCGCGGCGGCCATGACCGTGAAGGCGGCCTCTGGGGCGACCGTAACGCCATTCGGCCAAACGGGTGCGCCAACCTTGCAAACCCCGCTACCCTTGGGACCGCTACCCGGGGCCCGCTATCCGGATTCTCGTCTGGAATCCATGAAAAAGCCCGGCGTTTCGTTCGGGCCTACCGGTTTCCCGGCCTTCGCCGGCACCATGGCGGTCGAGCGCGTCGCCACTGGATTCCGTTGGGCCGAGGGCCCCGTCTACATCCCGGCTTGGCGCCAAGTAATATTCAGCGACATTCCAAACAACCGCATGATGCGCTTTTCGGAGGATGACGGTCACGTCAGCGTATTCCGTCAGCCATCGATGAACTCGAACGGCAACACGATCGATCGGGAAGGACGCCTGCTTACCTGCGAGCATAGCGGCCGACGGGTCACTCGCACTGAACTTGACGGCTCGATTACGATCATCGCCGACTCATATAATGGCAAGAAACTAAACTCGCCGAACGACCTGGTCGTCGCCTCCGACAGTTCGATCTGGTTCGTCGATCCCGGCTACGGCATCGGCGGCTATTATGAGGGCATCAAAGCCGAGAAGGAGCAGGCAAAGAACAATGTCTATCGGGTCGATCCGAAATCTGGTGACATCAAGGTCGTCGTCGACGATTTCGTGGAGCCCAATGGCATTGCCTTCTCGCCTGATGAGAAGAAGCTCTATGTCATCGACACCGGCTTCACTGACGCGCCGGACAACCCGTCCCATATCCGCTCGTTCGACGTGGATATCGGGTCTGGAAAGGTTTCGAACAGCAAAGTCTTTGCGGAAATGCCCAAGCCCAGCATTACCGACGGGATGCGCTGCGACCGCGACGGCCGGGTCTGGTGCTCGGTCGGTTGGGGCGATCCGGGCGAAGATGGAGTGCGCTGCTATACTTCCGATGGCGATTTGCTTGGCAAGATCCACATTCCGGAAACGGTCGCCAACATGTGCTTCGGCGGTCAGCAGCGGAACAGGCTTTATATCTGCGGGTCGTCATCGCTCTATGCGGTCTACACTAGTGCGCAGGGTGCGATGAAGCCATGATGTGCCCCGAGGCATTAGCCGTGATCCCTGTGGTGGCAGAGCCCGCGGCTTAATGAACCCGCAACGCGACCGTGACGGGCTACCCGTTCAGGTGGCCCGCGCGGCGCGCGCCGATGGAGATTGCGATTTGATTAAAGTCGGAGGCGGCAATCGCGCTATCATTGACTCTCGGAGAACCCGGGGCTCTTTCCGCCGTCGTGCCGTCGACTGTGTTGGCGCCGGTCCCGGAGATTACATTGTACAGCGCCGCTCCTGGCCCCGCACCCGCCCGCCCCGGCGGCAACATCACCGGGGTCGCCAATAGGTTGGCGATCTTACGACCAAGACGCTGGCCATCATTCGCATTGTTTTCCCCGACGTAAAGAAGATCGGCATCCTCATTTCCGCCAATCCCACACACCCGCCTCTCGCGAGGCTCGCCATTCAGGCCGCCGGTGCGATTGGCATCGCCGCCGAAAGTTTCGTCGCCCCAAATCCTGAGGACGTAGAGAAGGCCTTTGCCGACATGAAGGCGGCGAATTGCGAAATCGTTTACGTTCTTGCAGATCCTATCCGTCCGACTGTGCCACCGCTTGCAGCCAAATACGGATTGCCTTCAGTCTACCAAGTGAATTCCTACCCCAAACTCGGTGGCCTCATGAGTTACGGTCCAGACATGCAAAGCCTGTTTGTCAATGCAGCGCATTATGTTGACCGCATTCTCAAAGGCGGAAGTCCAGCGGACATGCCTATCGAGCAGCCGACGAATTTTTTTCGTCATCAACCTGCGGACCGCCAAAGCGATGAACCTGATTATTCCCGAGCGAGTGCTGCTGATGGCGGACGAAGTTATCGAATAGCTGCGGACGTTGTGAAGTGCTCGAGCGAGCGTTCGCCTGACTTCAGGAAGCGGAGGCGCCCTTGACACATCGCATCAATTCGCTGCGATGCAGACCTTGGCATAGCGACACCGCCGCCCTGTAACGCAACCACGGATTCTCGCCACAAATATCCTCACTAAATGCGGTTCGGCGGTCCCGCCCTTGCCGATGGCCCCCACAGTACCTTGGCGACCCTATTCGACGGCCCCGGATCCCAGTTCGGACATTGGGTCGCAGCGTTCTGGGTCGATTGGCTGCCCTTTCTGACCCGGCACCCTATCGCAAGTGCTAGGGTTGAGGCGTCGATGGTGTTTTCTTGGGGGGTTACAGATGCAACGGCGCGAGTTCATCACCCTTGTTGGCGGCACGGCGGCGACGTGGCCGCTGGCCGCGCGTGCGCAACAACCGGCTGGGCGGGTCTACCGAGTTGGATATTTGTCACTCGGGTCCGGCGAGCGCTCCTATTCCATCAAAGCGTTCGAGGAGGGCCTGCGTGACCTCGGCTACGGCGTTGGCGGGAACGTCGTTATAGAGTACCGCTTCGCTGACGGCGCGATGGAACGACTGCCCGCGCTTGCGGCAGACCTGGTCCGGCTCGGCGTGGACATCATCGTCTCCGGCGGCACCAACCCAATTACAGCTGCGGCCATGAAGGCGACCACCACCATCCCGATTGTCATGGTCGTCGGTCTCGATCCGGTCAGCACCGGGCTTGTCATCAGTCTGGCGCGCCCCGGCGGTAACGTCACCGGGTTCGCCGTGGATGCGGGCGGCGAGATTTTGGGCAAGCGGTTTGAGATGCTGAAGGAAACGCTACCGACACTCTCGCGGGTGGGTGTTCTGTTCAATCCGGACGTTGCTGCCACTCGGAACCGGCTAACGGAGATGATGAAGAGGGCCCCTACGCTGGGGTTGACGACTATTCCCGTCGAAGCGCGTGGGTTGGACGCACTTGAACAAGCGTTTGCGATAATGGCGCGGGAGCGCGTCCAAGCGTTCGTGATGCAGGGGGATAGTGTGCTGTTCAACTATCGGAACCAGATTGTAGAAATGGCTTTAAAAAACCGGCTGCCAGCCGCCTCTATCCAAAAAGAGTTGGCGGAGGCGGGCTTCCTTCTGACTTACGGGGCCGATCTTCGAGATGTTTTTCGTCGTGCTGCGGGCTTTGTCGATAAGATTTTCAAAGGTGCGAAGCCTGCCGATCTGCCGGTCGAACAACCGACTAAGTTCGAGTTGGTGATCAATCTGAAAACCGCGAAGGCGCTTGGCATCATTGTGCCGCCGACCCTGCTCGCCAGAGCCGACGAGGTGATCGAATAAGGCATTGCGGAACGTGCAGGTGACCCCGCCGGCCGATTGCGCGCATCGGTCTGTATGATAGTTTCAGCGTGTTTTCCTGATCATTTGGATGGAAATGCCATGACGGAGAAGTCATCCCCTCCAGTCAATTCATATTCGGTTCACGAAGACCAATTGAAATGGTTTGACGTTCCCCTCGTAGCGGGAGGAAAGGCGGCGGTACTGCACGGCGATCCCACCAAAGCCGGGACAGCAGTTTTGCGCTTTAAATTCCCACCAAATCGACAAACACCTCCGCACAGGCACCCATATGCTGAATATAAGACAATCCTGAGCGGCAAGGTTTACTACGGCGAAGGCGAAAAATTCGATACGTCAAATCCTGAAATCGGAAAGGTCGGCACATTCGCCATCGTACCTGCGGGGCAAGCGCATTTCGTGTGGACCTTGGACGACGAAGCTATCGTACAATTGCAATTCGAGGGCCCATCCAGCACGATTTTTGTCGATGCAGCGGACGATCCGCAACCCAAGGATATATAAAATGAATATGGCTCTCGTCGCCATCGGATTTAGCGTCGCCCTGTCCGGTGCAGCATTTGCTCAGCAGAAAACTGCTAAAGAACAGATTGTCGGCGCGTGGACCCTTGTGGCTGTTACCAGTGAGATGGACGACGGCAAAAAAGGAGAACCCTTCGGTTCTTCTCCAGTGGGCGTGATCATCTTCTCAAACGAGGGCCATTTTTCGCTCTTCCAGTCGCGCGCGGAAATTCCGAAGATTGCGGCTAACGACCGAGCCAAGGCAACACCCGAAGAGGCACAAATCATCGTAGCATCGAGCATTGCATATTACGGCACATACTCGATTGACGAAAATACAAACGTGATGTTGGTCAACCTCGCAGCCAGCACCTACGCCAACGTTGCGGCCATTCCCGACCAGAAGGGAACGATTACTCTGCTAACCTCAGAGGAACTCAAATTCGACAACCCTCGAACCCCAAACGGTATGACGCTCCGAACCACATGGAAGCGTGCCGTAGCGCCTTAGAAGATTGTCAGCGTCGAGGCGTAGGAAGGCCCTACAGCGCGCCAGCTAGCGCAGGGCTATCAGTCACCGGGCAAGCCGCGCCAGTTTGCCAACCGCTGCCTCAGTCGTGCGTTGTGTCGATGCGCTGGCAAGGCAGGCAGCTGTAGACGCGCAGAGCTTTGCGAATTCCAATCTCTGGCAATCTTCCGAGCAGCGTCATTTCACGCTGGCACATCTCGCACGCGGGAGGTCGCTGGGCATCGTCGTGTGATCGCATGACCATTGCGATTACTCGATCTGCGAAGGCCGGGACACTCGGTTTTCTACGGGGGAGAGGCTTCCGGGATGGGTGGCATCGCCAACGGTGCGAGCGCGCCGTCACAGGCGAACGGGCCGATAGGGGATGGCTTCCTCGACTGTGAACTCGACAATCTTCGATGGTCGGATGTTGCCGAAGTAGAGCCACCATTCGGTCATCGCACGCTTGCCGAACAGGTTGTCGCTGCTGGGGTCTGGCAGACCATCGACGCGGTGGTAGTTGGCGCGGAGCCACTGCTCGTACTGTTTCAGGTTGCGATCATGCGACGGCAGGCGGATCGTGAACCCAGCAAGCGGCTCGTCGGTATCGAACAGCAGCCATCGCTTGCCGACGATAGGGTGCGGGGCCTGTTGCTGAAAGCACGCATTTTCGGCGTCGGTGTGTCGGCTGGTCGGTCAGGTAGACGGCGGGCTTGTAGAAAGTGCCGAGAATGGTGGAACCATCGAGCGTGGCCTGCGACCGTGCCCGCAGGCTCTCGCGCTGGATGGCTTCGACGTTCTCCATCCGCGTGAAGTGGTAGAGGATCATGGGGCTTGGCTCCGCTTGTCGGTCCCGGCATCCAACGGCAGCGGCGATACCCCTCCCTTGACCGGGATCAAACAGGCGCCGTTTAGCACCTCGTTAACCTGCTCGCGATCAAGGAGGTCCGAAAATCATGATTGCTGCCGCCCATCCGCGCCCGTCAATTCCTGGGCGCTTCCGTGATCGCCTGCGGTATGTCGGCGAAACGCTGTACGGTCGCCGCTGGCGCGCCGCTATCGCTCGCGACCTGCACGTCTCCCGCCGCTCGATCGACCGCTGGATGTGTGGCCGCGGCCGCGCCGCCAACATCGACCGTCGCCTGGTCGAGGTGCTCGAGCACAGCAGCAAGCAGCTGCTCAGCCTGCGCCGTGACATGGCGCGCTTCGTGTCGACGCACCAGCACCCCCGCCTGCGCGCTTAATCGGAGATTCTTGAGATGGCTTTTAATCAGCGTCCCTGGGCGTATCACGAAATCAATCGTCTGATCGAAATGCATGCCAACGGCGTCGACAATGTCGGAATGGCGCATGTGCTCGACCGCACCGCCGGCAGCGTCGGTTCTGCTATCCACCGCTACGTCCGCCGCCGGCCGGCGCGCAAATCCGTGACATGGAACAGCGCCAATCTCGCCCGCCTGGCTGAATTCTACGTCGACGATCGCCTGACGCCGACCGAAATCGCGATGACGATGGGGTGCACCGCTCGCGAAGTCCGCAGCCTGATCCGCAGCCACGGCATCGTCCGCGACCAGCCGGCCAAAGAGTCGAAAACGCGCCCGTGCATGGTCTGCCGCCGCCCGTTCTGGTCGGCCGGCTTCGGCCAGCGCATCTGCCGCAGCTGCAAGCGCAGTGAGGCCTTTACTTGTGCAATGATCTGAGTGACGTTTTTCCCAAGCCCCCGACCCTAAGGAGCGATATGCCATGAACGTCTCTATTCTGCTCGATCTTTGGCGCGCAGCCGACGATGCCGGCGTGCGCTATGCTGACGTCAACACCGCGCTTCGCGGTGCGTACGGCACTAGCCTCACTGACGCGACCGCCGAACAGCTCGTCGAGATCGCAGGCCGCCTGCAGTCCGCATCAGACAGCCGCAAGCAGGCGCTGGCCGGCTTCGCGCCGGCGGCAGTCAAGCCGGCGGACACCGCCGCTACGCCAGTGGATAACGCTCCGTCCACCGCCGTCCGCCCGTCCACAGGTGGACTGCCGCCGCGCGCGATGATCCAGCCGAAGCCGGTCGCGGCCACGGCGCCGCCGGCGTCCACGCCTGCTCGCCTGCCGCCGCGCCCTTTCGGCAGCCGCCTGCCGGCCCGCCCTGCCGCACCGACGACAGCGGCTAGCACGCTGATGTCGCACCTCGCCGGAGAGCCGACTTCCGCCGCACCGACGCCGCGCAAGCTCAGCGATCTCGCCGCGGCCGAGCCTCCGGCCGAAAGCGCGGACCCCGACCCGGCAGGGTCGCTGGGTCTCATGAACACGCGGGTGCCGCCGCGCAGCGAGATCCTGCGCATGCAGGCGGCTGAGGCGCCGCGCACGGCGCCGTCCGCGTCGACAGCAGCATCCCAGCGGCCGACCGGCGGCTCAGTCCGCCCGCCGGCATCTGCCCGCCCGGCTTTCTTGAACGGCTTGAATCGCGACGACCCGGACCCGGACTACACCGAGGAAGAGCGCATCAATGTCTGGGCCGCGGCACGCGCCGCGCGCGTCGCCGCATATTCCGCCGGTGTGACATCGGATGCGCCGCAGCGCGCGACGCGCCGGCCGTCGTTCCTGCCGCCGGTCGAAGTCGGTAGCCATCCCGTGACGCCGGCGCCGATCGTGCCCGCGAGCGTGCTGCCGGTGCGCGACCTCGACGCCGAGTATGATGACGCGCCTCCTCAGGATGTGCCCGAGCTCGCCGACTGATTTTCGAGACACCGCGTTAGTCTTCTCCGCGGTTCAACTGACCGCTTGCACGGCGCGATGGCCGGCAGGCGGTCTTTTTTTGCGTCAAATACACCAGCGCTGGGCGCGCCTCCTTAAGCGATTCGGATGACTCGCGAAATCGCGATCACAATGTGTCCTGCCTGTAAGCCACCGGTAGAACACATTGTGAGCGCGAGACGTGGCATGTCACGTTTTGGACTTGCCGGCATGGCGACTAGATTTCAACGAAGATGATTCATGACCCCCCGAAGACGTTTTTTTCGGGGGGATGTAATGGGTGGGGCTCACGGGCACGCGCCGCTGGACCTCCCGCCGACCGGCCCGAAGCCGCTCAACGGAGCACTTGGACGCCAGTCTTAGATTAGATGCGCTTACGGCAGAGCGAGGGACTGGATTGGACTACGGCTACCAGGATCCGACCGACAGCCACCCGATCGACGGGTCGCAGGCGCTCGCCTGGCTGCCAGACGTAGTTTCAGACAGCAAAGCCGCGTCCGGCGAGCTCTTCGCCGCCGACAAGATCGATGAAACGATCACATCCAATGTTGGCAACTTGCGACAGATCGCAGTCACTTCCAATGTTGGCAACTTGCGACAACCTGCCGGCCCCGATTATGCCGAGGTGGCGGCGCGGGCGGCGGCATCACGTGCGGAGAGCGCAAGCGCGCGCGTGCGCTGGCGGCGGGCCAATCTTGACGTCGACGAGATGGATCCAGCCGCGCGCGAGGAGCTGCTGAGCGGCACTAGGCCGCTTCGCGTGGCGACGCCGGAGACGCTGTCGGACTACAGCGCGCGCGGCAACGGGTTGCTCGCTCGCTACCGGCACGAGCTTGATCTCTCGATCCCGCCAGAGGACATCGATCCGCGCCAGTTCGTCAACTGGCTGCTGTCACTTCGCCCGGTCCTCTCGGTCAACACCTGGCGGCTGTACCGCCGGAGCGCGAACGCTGTCATCACGTGCATGCCGACGATCTATATCGACCAGGCCATCGGCGTCCTCTTTGCCGACCACCAGGTCGGCAGAGACGAAGGGCGGTCGCCGCGCAAGGTGAAGGGCGGTCCCGACGCCGTCGGCGCTTCGTTGCGCGCAAAGCGCATCGACGAGGATCACTTCCGCAAGATCAAGCGTGCAATTCGCAAGCTGTCGAAGAGCCAGGTCGTCAACTGGCTGAGCGACTGGATGGACGCCGGCGTCAGCACCGGGTTGCGTCCCAGCGAATGGGCAACGGCAGCGGTCGAGCGCCGCCCGGACGCCTCTTGCCGGCACGGCGAGCGCATCTGGCTGCACGTGATCAATGCCAAGGCGTGCGAAGGCCGGCCGGCGCACCGCACATTGGACATGTCGGACTTCTCATCCGAGACGCTGCGGGCGGTCGAGCGCGTGACCCGTCTCACGCATGACTGGGTTTTGTCGGGCCGCTATGCCCAGCGCCAGAGCGCTGTCGCGGCGCTGTTCCACGAGACCTGCGCGACGCTGTTCCCGCGCATGCGCCTGCACTACACGCTCTACAGCCTGCGGCACCAGTTCATCGCCAATATGAAGACGATCTATTCTCGCGAGGAAATCGCGGCGATGGCGGGTCACATCGACATCGACACCCAGACCGAGCATTACGGCAAGCGCCGCTCGGCGTGGTCGACCGTCGCCGACGTGCCCGCGCCGATCCCGGAACAGGTCGCCTACGTTCGCCAGCGCCTCGAGATGGCCGACGAGCGCCTCGAGTTCCTCAGCCTGCGCGACGAGAAGCGGCAGCGTAAGCTGTCGGCCACAGCGGCGCAGGAAGTCGCAGCGGTGCCGGCTGAGGACGAACATGATCCGGGCGACGCACCGAACCTTTAATCAGGTGTCGGATCGCGCCCCGCCGCCGGCAATGTCAGCCGTGTAGCCGCGCTCACTAAGCGGCTCGATGGCCATGCTGACCGACCGCAACGGCGGCGTCCCCATCAACATCGTGCTCGGCAACGAGAATTATCCGGGCGCGATGCAGCAGGAAACGATGAACGCGAGCCGTATCTATATATGCATGATACCGCACACCGCCGGAGGATCGTTTGACGGAAGCAAGTTTTCGCTTGCGACATCCGAGACGATCGTGCCGTGGGTGCCATACACCAATTACGACGCCGGCGCCCAGGTCGCCGTCAGCGGCGTGATTTACTACCGAAAGTCAGCGGCGTATCAGCGTCGACATGGGCGGTGGATTCCTATTACTGGATCTCAGGTCCCGTCGCGGCGGTGGCAATCCGTACCTGCCCTGGTATCCGTGCATGGATTGTGCTCGCGCGCTTGTGCAGGCCGGCATCGTCGAGCTGATCGCAGTCGAGCCGGATCTCGCTGACCCGAAATGGGGTGAGGATTTCAAGCGGGTCGGATCGCTGCTCGGTGAGGCCGGTGTCGACGTGCGATAGGACGATGGCACTAATCCTCGCGGCATTCACGGTGTCAATGTGTTTCACGGCGGGTGCGGTCTTATGGCGCGCGAAAATCGAAGAGGCACACTACGGCGAGCTTCGCATCATGGCATTGCGCCCGCAGATTCTGACCCCGCTGCCGACGCCGCCCGCCGCGCATCCGATCAAGCCGCCGCGGCTGGGGTGGGGCATCTGACAATGCGCCAGCGGCATAGCCGTCCGATTTCCTATGACGTGCTGATGGTCGGCCCGCCGCGGTCGGCGCTCTGCGTCTGGAGCGGTCGCAAATTCTGGCACGGTACTACATCGGCGTGATGCCGCCCGGGATCTATGCCCGCGTGCGTGAGATCGAGATTTTGATTGCGGAGGCCGAGCACCGGCTCCTCGGAACTAGGAGCGACACCCATGGACCAGATTAACGACCTCGCAGCGCAGCTGATAGCCGCAATCCAGGCGATCCCGGGCGACGCTGGCCCGACCAGCCCGTATCTCGAGATGGCCCGCGCGCGGGTCAGCCAGATGCTCGCCGACCTGCACGACCACTACCGCGTCATCGGACGTCCGATCCTGGCGCCGCCCATCTTCAGCACGACCAAATCGTGCAGGGCTGGATAGTATTGTGCGACCGCGCGGATGTTGAAGTTGTGTACCTCTTCAGCGCAATCTTTGCTGCCGATGGCGAGTTGTCAGATTGTCCGCGGTCGCCAGCACGGGCGGCACCGTGTCGAAATCGAGCGGCCAGAGCCTGCAACGTTCAGCGGTACCCCGTCCGCCAACGGGGACTATCCTCTGACCGTCACACTGACCGACGCCGTCGGCAGACGGGTCAGCTTCGGATGGACGCTCCGCGTCGTCGATCTTTTGGAGATCAACTTTGCCACCTCCGGTCCTCCGCCGGCGTCGATCGAGCGGAACGTTCCGTTCGATTACGCGTTCGTCGCTGCCGGCGGAACGCCGCCATATCACTTTTCGCGGTACGCAGGCTCCGGCATACTCCCGTCCGGGGTCGCGCTCAATGCGACGACCGGGCATGCCGGAACGCCGACAACGGTCCGGCCGTACAACAATATTAAGATACGCCTCACCGATGCCAACGGTTCACAGGCTCTCCTCACCCCGTTCAATATTGCGGTCATCTCTTCCAGCTCGATCGATCTCAGGGCGCCTGCGTTCCCGCGCGGTACCACCGGTTTAGCCTATGCGCTTGTGCTCACGTCAAGGCGGCACCGGCGGCAACACGTTCTCGCTCGCTTCCGGCTCAGGTCCGCTGCCGCCCGGGGTGTATCTCAACGCTTCGACCGGGATTATTTCCGGCGCGCCGACGGTCGCCGGCGTGTTCTCCGGAATTGTCTTCAAAGTGGTCGACAACAGCGGCAACACCGCAACGGCTGCGGCGGTAACGATCACGGTCGATGCCTATGCCGGCCCACGGTTCTACTGCAAATTATTGTCATCAGTCGGAGGCTCGATCGTTGGCCTGACGATCGGCGATCTCCGGCACGAAGACTGGCAGGTGCAGCGCGTGGCGATCCACGACACGCTGCGCGGCGAGGCGGCCAGCGCGACGTTCACAATCAAGAACCCCGGTGCCGCTGGCCTGCTCGCGAGCGTCAACCGCTGGGTCTATTTCTGGCGCGAGGACACGCCAGGACATATCAAGGGTCTGGCGCGTGGGAAAATCCAGAGCATGCCGGACGGTTTCGCCAACGAGGGCGGCAAGGTCACCGTCGAGATTGAATGCCGGCCCGACACCTGGGAACTCGACCTGTTGCAGACCGCGGCCGTGAATGGCTCGATGGGCGTGCAGAATTCCGGCCTGACCAATTTCGTCATCGACCATCTGTTCTATGACCGTGAGCTGGGTCCTTCGCTCGCCGACTATGCAGTGGCGACGCCGTCGATGCCGGTCGTTGATCGCGTCAGCCATGGTGCCGGGTTCAAGCCGCGGGTCGCCTGGGTCGATGTCGATGCCTCGCGCCCTGCCGGCGGGTTCGCCTCGACCTACGCCGGCCAGGTCTATGACCTCACCGACTATTGCGTCGGTTTCGACCTGAGGCGCAATGCGGCCAATCCGCAATTTGCAAGTACCACCAAGCTCAAGGTGGCGTGGACCCAGCGTTGGGCCGGCTACACAGATATCACGGCGCAGCTGGTGCTGCGGGCTTTCATCGATCTACCGCCGTACGGCGGTATGACAGGACCGGGGATCTCGACGTTTGCGCCCGACGCGCTGATATCGACGATGCCGCAGGCGGGTGCTTCTGTCGGCGCCGGGTGGACTATGGCGACCGCGCTCTATCAGGTGAGCTGACGGGCGAGGCGAACAGTCCCGCAATGCCGGTGGCAACAACTGGTGCCAGGCGCGCGAGCAGGCCTGGCACCGCCGCACCGGCAAGGGTCTCGACGGCGTTCGCTGCGACGGATCCGCCGCCGGCAGCAGTCCCGCCCAGAACACCTCCAGCCCCTGCGCCGACAGCACCCGCTTCCGCCGCGACAGCGCCGGCGCCGGCGCGACCCAACACGCCAGGCAGGAGCTTCCGGCCGAGGCCGCCGACAAGCTTGCCGCCGAGCGCCATCGCCACCGCGTCAAACACCAGACTACCTACCATGCTGCCGATGCCGCCGCCGCCCTCGCCTTCCTTGCCGCCGGAGAATGGGTTGACAGCTGACGCCGCCGCCAGGCCGAGACCGCCGCCGACAACGCCAAGCAAGCCGCCGCCAAGGCCTCCGGCGATCCCTCCGAGGTGACCCTTGAGGCTAAGGACGCGCGTTATCACGGTGTCGAGAATACTGAGCAGCTTGACGCCGAAAAATGCGATCAGCGTCGCCTGAACAGCATTGAACTCGCCGCCGGTCAGGCTCTTGATGGCCTCGTTGACGCCGAGCGCAATCGAACGAATCGTACTGAACACCTCGACGATGTAGAGCAGACCCTTGTATTAGTCTTTGGATTCCTTCCCGATCTCCTGTCCGCTGAACTTTTTTTGCAGCAGGTCGGGAATTCCAGAGATGTAGTCGATCACTGCCTTGATATCGTCGAGCAGCGTCTTCACCCATTTGAAATTTTTATCCTGCTCCTTGCCGCTGAAATAGCGCGCTACCGCATCGACCAGGCTGATGACGTACTTGCTAGCGTCGCGCAACGACGGGCCGATGCCGTCGACGTACGGCCTCAGCGTCGCGAAGATGCCGGAGATCGTGTTGAAGATCGGTGGCACCACACCAACCAGGAACGCCACCACATCCGTCGCCATCGTCCGTAGCCGCGGCAGCACGTCCTCGAGCAGGCTCTGCCGGAATTTAGCAAGGCCCGGGTTGTTGGCGAGCGCCTCGGCGTTGCCGGAGAACACGCCGATGAAATCTAGCACGGCGTTGCCGGCGGCGGACGCCCATCCGACCACCGCCTTGAGAGCGACCGACACCGGCAGCAGCCAGGCGAATGCGGCGTCGGGCTTCTGGCCCTGGTAGACCTGGTTGATGTTGATCGCGAGCTCGCCGGCCCAGTGCGCGCCATCGCGCAGCATGTCGACGACGCCCTTCTTGAGGCTAGCCGCGCGCGGATCGGTCTTCAGCGTGTCGTTGAACGCCGACATCTTCTGGTAAGCCCAGGCCGCGTAGCTGCCGATACTCTGGAGAATGCCGCCGAGGGTGACGACCCAATGGAATTGCGATTCCTGCGGCAGCGATCCGGTTGTCGCCAGCTGCCCCATGGCTTCGACGAAGCGCGCGACATACTCGACGGCATCGTAGAATGCGCGCTCAATCGCGCCGCCGACCGGCGCCAGGCGATCGAACACAGCCGATAGAATCGACAGCGCCGACGGTCCGACGCGGCCCAGGAAGCCGAAGAAGCCTTGCAGGACACCCCAGGCCTGGACGGCGAAATCGCGCAGCGTGATGAGCCACGGGAAGCGGAACTGGTATCCTGCGGTCGCGCCGCCTTCGAAGATCGCTCCCTGCTGGATCGTCTTGTCGATACCGGTGAGCACGAAGATGATTTCAGAAGAGACCGTTACGATGCCACCAATGAATTTGCGGGCTGCCCAACGATGGTGTCGCGGTTCTCGGCGATCAAATTGGCGAGCCCGTTGAACCACTGCCCGAGCTCCGGACCAACGACCGTCGTCAGCTCGATCGCGATGCCGCGCAGCGGCTGCTTGAATGCCGACATGCCCTCGGTGAACGCCTGCATCGCAGCGACCTGCTGCGGCCCGACCTCGACGCCGAAGCGGTCGATCTGCGCGTTGATCTTGTCGAGGTCGCCGGACGCGGCCTTACTCAGCAGGGCGGTTAGAGGCAGCGCCGCCTTGGTGGCACCGACCACCTGAGAGATCGACCGCTGCAACGCCTCGAGCTTGCCAGGCCCGGTGGCGCCGGCGTCGGCAAAACCGGCCATGTATTCCTGGAGAACCTGATAGCCGCTCTTCAGCGTGCCGTCGAAATTGGTCACGGAGAGGCCAGCGTCAGAGAACGCCTGCGCGAATTTCGAGTTGCCACCATTGGCGGCAACGTCGGCGATCGCCTCGTTGAGCTTGTTGACGACTTCGACCGCATCGCCGGCCTCGCCGCCGACAGCGGCAAACTGGTTCTTGAGGCGGGAGAAACCAAGGAGCGGGATCCCGGCCGCGGCCCCCTCGCCCATCGCCTGGCCGGCCTCGCCGCGGATATCGCTGGCGCCCTTGACCACAGCTCCGAGCGCGCCGGCGGCAGGAAGCGACATGAACGATGCTGCGCGCGCGACGCGACGGGCAACACCGAACACACCCTGCCGGCTCAAAGGATTGACCAGCGACAGCGCGCGAGAGAACAGCCCTCCGACACGGGTGGCGATGCCCTGGAACACGCTGAACAACCGCTTCGCGGCGCCGGGCTCCAGATTCCTGATCTATTGCCGGGACTGTCGCTGCGGCCATCATATCGAGAGCAATGCTAACTGCTGGGCCGATGATGTGCGCCTCTCGGACGTCGAGCCGAAGTTCTTCTGCACCAAGTGCTGCCAGCGCGGCGGCGAGATCAGGCCGAAGTTCGGCCCGGCCAGGATGGGCAGCGGTTAGCGTCAGCAAAGCTTTCATGTGGACGAAATGTGATTGCAGAAGTCGCGGCGCGAATCTGAGGCACGATAGGTAGCGCTGGGGGCCTTCACGACCGAGGCCGCAATGTCCCGTTGGACCGACAAGGAGCTTCGCGAACTCATCACGTTGTGGCCCACACATTCGGTGAGGCAGGTTGCCAACCGGTTGCGGCGCCCGCGCTGGGCGATACTCAGCAAGGCAAAGCGGCTGCGCCTTGATGGACTGCCGCCGCATAATCCCTCCGAGGATGTCGATGTAGGCAACCCACCAAAGCGGCGGCCGCTCAAGGCAGGATCATGGCTGAAGTCGAAGAACCCGGAGAGCGAGGCGGTGCGGCGCGAGCGTGAGGAAGAGTGGCACTGACAGGTCCGGGCCGATCTCACCCTTGACGAGGATCAGCGCCAATAGTTGTTTGCCGCTGCAATGGTCGCAAACTCAACCGCAACAACATGAACTCGCTGCGATCAGCCCATTAGGATCGTGGGCATATTGGGCACGGCCGGTTTTCAGTGTCTCTAAGTCGCCCTGAATTGCGTGGATTGAGTTACGGGCAAGCGTGACAGCTAAAGCTCTGCCCTCCTCGGGCGTCTTCACTATTAGTGTATTATTTGGGACCAGAGGCTTCTGCGGTACTTGTGTCATCGATTGTATCCTTTTTTTGATTCGCTTTGAGCGATCTATCCTATGTAAACCCACGCCTTAATAACCCTGGGGTGTCAGTCATTGGTTAATGCCCGGGCAACGCCCCGGCCTGTTTCAACGCCCGCTGATCGGTGACATCGCCAAATTATTTTCGCCTAAGCGCCGGAGGAGAAATGCCATGGCCATCGTCCCGTTGCGATCGCGGCATTGCGGTGGATGCGTTCGAGGGCGAGTGGCAATGAAGTCAAGGCGCGACGTTATCGGTTCCTGAGGAGCTACTACGGGCGACGCGGTGATTGAGCCCATCTTTTTGAAGATCTAGAAGAAGTCGGCTCACACATCGGCCAGTCAATACGGAAACGGAGCATAGCTTCCAAGAAAGCGCCGGCCATTCGACAGCGTTTGTCCCCCAGCCAAGCCTTCAATAGTCACGACTGGCCCGCTTTGCGCTTTAGAAGCCGTCGTTTTGCTGAGATCTGCACATCGCGTCATTTCGCTGCGTTGCGGCATTTCCTCACTATCGGGGCGGACTCTGGCGAGCCGTCCGCCCGGTAGATTTATGGGTTCACGGCCTAGTACCCACTTTTCTTGGATCGTAAGTTGTGATTTCAAGATATGGATGATCCCCGAAGCAAGAGAAGTCCACCTTTCGCGGAAAGATCGCAAGGTGCTTGAGGCGTGTTGTCGCTCGCCGGTGACGTTGCAGCGCGATTTGAAGCGGGCGCGGATAGTCCTGTTGGCGGGCGGCCGGGCGCAGCACCCGCTCGATCGCCAAAGAAGTCGAAGTCCAGCCGCGGATTGTCAGCCTTTGGCGGCACCGCTATGCCGATCATGGCCTTGAAGGGTTGCAAGACAAGCCGCGGCCCGGCAAGCAGCCGATCTATACGAAGGCCACCGACAAGCGGATTTTCGAAGCTGCTGGATAAGCCGGCCCCGCAAGGATTTGCGCGCTGGACCGGCCCTCTGCTGGCCGAGGCGCTGGGCGATGTTGACGTCCAATATGTCTGGCGGTTCCTGCGCAGCCACAAGATTGACCTCGCGGCTCGCAAGTCCTGGTGCGAGAGCAACGACCCGAACTTTACGGCCAAAGCCGCCGATGTTGTTGGTCTCTACGTCGCCCCGCCCGCCAAGGCCATTGTGCTATGCGTGGACGAGAAGCCTTCGATCCAGGCCTTGGAGCGAGCGCAGGGTTATCTGAAGTTGCCCAATGGCCGCGCCTTGACCGGCCAAAGCCACGATTACAAGCGGCATGGCACGACAACACTGTTTGCGGCGCTTGAGGTCGCCACCGGAAAGATCATCGCGACGCATTCAAAACGTCGTCGCCGCGTCGAGTTTCTCGACTTCATGAACAGCGTCACCGCGGCCTTTCCAGGCCGAAAGCTTCACGTCATCCTCGACAACCTCAACACCCATAAGAAGAATAGCCCTGGCTCAAGGCCCACCCCAACGTGCAATTTCATTTCACGCCGACAAGCGCGTCCTGGCTCAATCAGGTCGAGGTATGGTTCTCGATCTTGCAGGGGCAGTCACTTAGCGGCACCTCCTTCACAAGCCTCAAGCAGCTCCAGGAACACATCGATGCCTACGTCAACGCCTACAACGACAAAGCCGAGCCCTTCGTCTGGACCAAGAAAAAGGTCCGTCAACGCCCTTTCAAAGGCCGCCGTATCACTCAGCTCTGATTCCGGGTACTAGCTGAAGGCTCGCGAATTCCTGTCGCGAGCCCGCCGCGTCCGGCCTTGCTGAATTGCGAGTGCCTCAAGAAGTCTGCTCAGGGCACGTGACTTGAATCGCGTCGTCGTCTGTCGCGCCAACACGAACCTCGCAGCCACTGAACGGATCGTTCGATGAGTTTTTCGATAATCGCTGAAGATATTAAGCAGCTCTGACGTTCCTAAGGAATGTCTCGATCCGCATCTTGCCGTTGCTGACTTTCTGTGGTGAGAGAGTTGCGTTCTGTCTGACCAATCGAGCGACTGATTTTGTCGAGAAAATAAAATCCCTAACGCGCGCGGCGCCTTGGACGCTTTGCTGGGACGCATTCGACGTCTGCTCAAGACCAGCTGTGAGATTCTTCTATAGCGGAGCTCTGTTGGTTTACGGCTTGAGCGGCGGATTCTGCCTGTGATGAGGTTTTTCGGATGATCGTGTCGACAGTGGCGATGGCCGTCATAGTGTGTGCTGATGATTCCTGAATAGCAAAGATCTTGTCGGCAATATCGTTCGCTGCCTGAGCCGATTAACCCGCCAGAGCCTTGACTTCGGACGCTACCACAGCGAAGCCCTTGCCAAATTCACCAGCGCGCGCCGCTTCGATAGCGGCATTGAGCGCCAAAAGGTTCGTCTGGCTCGCCAAGCCTCGTATTGGCCGGCCTTCGGGCGGTCTTTGTTTGCGCAGCGCCCGCCCCACCGATTGACCGCGCGCCCAGGTTGACAATGCCTCTTGAGACAATTGTGGCCGGGGGCTCCTCCCCACCGTGGTCTTCCAGGAATTTTAAAACGAGGAGCGCTGCAACACGGCCAGGTCAAAACTCGAAGGCAGCTTGAAGGAGGCAGGAGCCAAGCTGAGAAGTGGCTTGGAAGACCTGAAGAGCTTGGGTAAGGCGGACCCAGCTCAGGTCATTATTGCCTTCAACGTAGAGTGTGTTCCGAAGTAGCGTGGGACATGGAAGCTCTGCATCTGTCGCCGTAGCAGAAGAAGCTTTTGAGGCGCTTCGCTGATGGAAAGACAGACAACGAGTTCGGTTGCCGCACCGCTCTCATCGCTGCGCAGCGTCAATTCTTGATCGATAGTTTGGAGATTGGTTCGCAAGCGCAGTTCGCGGCGGTGGCCAGCCAGATGGCCCGGATCGAAGCCTACGCTTCTGCCGCAGCTCATTGGGTTATCCTTCGGCCATTTCGCGCTGCGGACTAATCCCGATCATGATCGGAGCTTTGGCCGGTGGGCAGACCCAGACGGCGTCGATGGCCGCAGTCCAGGATCGATCGGGAAGCCCGGTCGCGGTGCTGGGCTATACGCCGGCCTATCCAGTCGCGAACGTCTTGCCGACCACTTGGGGCACGATTATCGTTCTTGTCGTCGCCGGCTGAACCGAGAGAGGACGGGAGTTAGCCGAGACAGAGCTTTGTTCCGGAGGAAGCATGCTCGCGGCCAGTGAGCGACTGAAACGTCGGCTGGGGCATGTATCGAGTTGCGGGTAATCACCTCCCAAAGGTCTTGTCAGAAGACTCGGGAGGGACGGTCGAAGCTGCCTGTTTGGCGCGGTGAGCTGTTATCCATGCGGGGTTGCACCCGGAAGACGACGAGTGAATAGAGAATGATCAGATTTGAATTGCTGCGCGATCGACGTATTCTTCTCATTACTCCCGATGGCCCGCTTCAACGAGCGGATTTCGAGCAACTCGCAAAAGAGATCGACCCCTGCACCGCAACGAACGGAAAACTTGTCGATGTCATGATCCAAGCGAAGTCGCTTCCCGGCTGGCACGTATCGCATCTTAGTTCGTCGCCGATCATCATCGACAAATTTAACGTAAAGCAGCCGTCACCGACAGCAGGTTCTTGAAGATCGTGCCGCGCATCGCCAGTCACTTTGTTCAGGCGAGCATCAGGCACTTTGACTTCAGCGAAAAAGATCACGCCCTTGCATGGCTTGAAACGGGCCAATGAGACGACGACTTCGCGGTTCTGGTCACGTGAATTCGCTCAAAAAAGACAGTCCCGATTAAACCCAATCTCCAGATCCAATGACAGCCAGCGAGGCTTTCTCAGTGCAGCGGGCCGGCAGGCTTCGGCAGCCGCCCACCGGATGCGACCCAATCGTCATAGGATCGGAAAGGCAGTCCGAGCCGTTGGTACGACACCCGAAGATAACCGTCGCGACCAACAGCGACTGCATCGGGTCGCACGACTCTGACCTCCTGCGCAATCACCCCGACATAGGCCTTCTCGCTGCCGTTGTACGCGAAGCGGTAGTAACCAAGACCGTTGTCGAGCCGGCCCAGCAGCACGACATCGTGTTTCAGCATGATATCTGAGCGGCGCCCACCACCGCGGCCCCCGCCGCCCCGGAAACCGCCGCCACCACCACCACGGAAGCCCCCGCCGCCCCGGACCGCCGCAGCCCGGTGTCCGCCGCCACCCGCGAACCGCGCCCCGCCGCCATGACGCACGCCCGCAGCAGACCTGAAATTTCCGGCCCTCGAAACTGCGCGGTTGCCCGACCTCACATTCCTTGCAACAGCCGCCCGCTGCACGGCCTGGCGATTGCCAACTCGCCCACGACCGCCGGGCCCGCCTGCGCGTCGGGCGCGATCGGCGACGTTGGCCCCTCGGGCGCCGGCCCCAAGCCCTTTCCGCGCGGCAACGCCGGCGCCAACGCCAGCAGCGACGCCGGCGCCTGCGCGGATACCGGCGCCGGCGCGATTGGCGCCACCGAACTTCTGCTGCAGGCCCGCATTGTTGTAGCGCGCGCCTCCGCGGTGCGCCGGATTGTGCTGCCAGTGCTCGACGTGGGCGCCGCGATTGACATTGATGGCTCCGCCGCCCCAATTGACGCGGCTGCCGCCCCAGTAACCGCCGCCGCCCCAATATCCGCCCCGCGCCCATCGCCCGAGCGCGTAGGCTGCGCCGAACACGACACCGGTCGCGATCACGCCGGCGGCGATGTAGCCGGGATAACCCCAGTAATAGGGGTATGCCGGATAGTCGCTGTAGGGCCAGTCGCCGTAAACCACCTGCGGCTCATAATAGGGAACGTAGAGGCTTTCCTGCTCAGAGGGTTCAATGTAGATGACCTGCCGGCTCTGCTCCTGCTTCACGCTCACGACCTGCTGCTTGGTCGTCTCGAGCTTCTTCCTGTCGTAGGCCATGGCGCGCATGCGCTGCACCGCGTCCATGACGTCCTTCTCTTGCGCCAAAAACGCCTCGCCGAGCTTTTGCGTCCAATCGAGACGTTCGCTCATCATCTGGAGGACTGCAGGCGCTGCCACCAGCGACTGGACGCTGGCGTCCCATGGCTGCTTCTCCGCCGCGGCCTTGAGCGCATCGTCCTTTAGTTTTTTGTTCAGGTTCATCCAGCGCTCGGCGCGCACCACTTCGAGCGGATAGGTCGATGCCATCAGCACGTTCGCCAGCAAAGTATCCGGATACAACGCGATGGGGGCCACCAGTGCGTCCAGTTCGGCCGGCTTCAGTGCGGGCTGATCGGAAACCGGCGCGGCCGCGGCGGCCGGCGGTTGGGCCGGCGGGCTGCCTGGCGCGGGGGTGTTCGTATCGGGGCTCTGACTTCGCGCCGGAACGCTGACGTGCAGCATTCCAAGGAAAGCGCATATCCAGCAGGCCGTTCTAAGGAATCGCATGTGCTTGTGCTCCCGGTAGCAAAGCTAAGGGCTGCAATCCAACCGGCGGGAGTAACGACGTCGATTGATTTAAATCAAAAGATGAAATGGCCGAGCGTTGCGCCAGGATTTTGGTCGGTGATCATTGACCCAAATCAAACTTGATCGCCTCGATGCCCGTGAACTGTCCGGGTCATTTGGGCAAAAGGAACATGGCCGAAACCGTCATGCTTCGAGGCAGCGACTCGGAAAGCGCGGCCGCACTGTCTCATCCACGGCCCGATGATACACCGCCGCATTATCTCGACGCACATTACTGGTGGGCCCTATATTCACCCTCGCGCCGTGAGCGCCCGTTGCCGATTGGGCGACGAGGGCGACGACGAGGACTGAGCGCGGCGGCTGATCACTGCATCGTGGCTGCGCCGCTTACCGCCAGTCCTCCTCGCGCTCCCGCCGCACCGCCTCGCTGTCCGGGTTCTTCGACTTGAGCCACGTCTTCGACGGCCCGCTGCGGTACAACGCATCCGCTCGCTTGCCCTGCCATCACCTAAGGGAGTGCGGCTGCGCTGCCACGTTCGACCAGTGCTGGATCAGTTTCCGCAAATGGGCGTTCCGTGTGTCGATCTGCTTCAACAGCGCGGCGGCTTTCTCGTCCTCGCGGTCGCGGAACGGCCGCGTCAGCCTGTTCATCAAAGCGATCTCGCGTTCCAGCGCGGCCACGGTCCATATCGGGTAGTGCTCGACCCGAATGCCGAGCCAATCGGTGGTAGCCGCCAGCCGGTCAACGTATTCATCGGCTTCCTGCCGTGGGGATTTACGGACCATCTTGCCACCTCTTGTCAGGCGAAAGTTCAGCCGCAAGTCAATTTCACCACGTATATCGCACACCAGCGGCTCCGCGGACGCCGTCGCGCCTGCCGCCGTCGGTGTTGCCGACGGCGAACTGGTAGTCGGCATTGGCGTAGAAGCTGACATTGGTGTTCACCTTCACGCTCAGGCCACCGCCCAGTTGCAGGCGCGTGGCCTGCTCCAGCAGCGGCACCAGATCGACGCCGGAATACGTCGCCGTCGCCTGCGCCCCCCAGTCACGCCACAGATTGGCGCGCACATAAGGCTGCCACACCTGCCCGCTGTCGCTGACGATGGTCCATTTGCCGCGCAGGCCGATCCGCCCGCTGGCGCCTGACGTCGTGCCCAGCGCGACCGCACCCAGGCCGTCATTGGCGTCGTCGAACGACACATGTTGCCAGACGATCTGCGCCTGCGGCTCCAGCACGAAGCCCGGTCCTAACATCGGCAGATGGATCGGATAGCCCGTCTCCAGCGACGAGAGGAAGCCGAAGCCGGTGGTCCCAAGCCTGGCGAATTGAGTGGATGCGGAGCCTTCATAGTGCGTCGCCTGCGCCACCGCGTCGAGGTACCAGTCGCCCGGGCCGTAATGCGTCCAATAAGCCGCGCCCGACCAGGCATCGAGATTGAGGCCGCCGGTGTGGCGAAGCACATAGCCGGTCGCCGCCTCGTTGGTGACGAGACCGCTCACGTCGACATTGGCATTGGCATATCCGACATAAATGCCCGCCGCATCGCGATGGCCCGGTATCCATTCGCCGCGCCACAGATCGATGCCGCTCTGAAAGCCCAGCAACTGGCCGGAGGCGCGCGGATCGGCGAACGCCCTGTAATGGTTGTCGATCTGCTGGCCGAGGACCCGGCCCCAGACCGAGGGCCCCCAGCCGGCGTACAGGCAATCGGTTGGCGCTTTCACCGGCGCCTTGCGCCAGATCCCGTCCCGCGTGTCGCCGTCGGCTACGCATGGCGTCCCCGTAATTGCGGCTAGCGAAGTATCGCCGATACGCTCATGCAAGGTGCCGAGCGTCGTCATCCCCAATTGCCGGGCGATCGGCTGGACCACGCCGTAGGTCGCGATCTCCGGCCCGATGATCGGGAAGACACCCGGCGGCAGCACCTCCGGCGGCGGATTGGTCGGCAGCGCCGGCCCGATCGGCACGAGCGGTATCGGCGGCTCCGGTGGCACGACCGGTTCCGGCGGCGACGATGAAGGTCCGAGCGGAGGAACCAGTCGCTGGGATTGCTGCCGCCGACGCCACCATGGAAGAGATCATAGTCGAAGGCGCCGCCGCGCAGCTCGCCACGGACGAGCGTGAAAGCGCCGGCTGCCGAACGGCTTGGGGTCGAGCACCTGCACCACCAGGATGCCGTTGCCGACGGTCAGCGCACCCGCGCCGCCGGCGTTGCGGATCGACATGTTTGTCGCGCCGCCGGCGCCAACCGATGTGCCGTCTACGACCAACGTATCGGAGCGCGTTGCGGCGCCGCCCTCGTTGAGCACCGTGTCGAGCTTCAGCGTGCCGCCATTGGAGATGAAGGTGCCGCCGCCGTGCGCCCCAGGCCTGCCGCGCCCGCCGGTGATCACCAGCACGTCGCCAGCGACGGGGTTGGCTCTGCAGATCGATCGTGCCCGAATTGGTGAACGTCGTTACGCCGATCAAGTGGCCCTGCAACGGCCCGCCGAGCGCCATTGCGTTGTTGGTGTTCCCGAGCGGGAGATACTGCCCCGTGCTGTCCAGCGTCGGTGGCGCCTGTCACTGCGGGGCAGCGCCAGCGTTCCGTTGTTGGTGAAGCTGTTGTTTGGGCCGGTGCCGAGGTCCGCTATGGCCACCCGCAGCGTATCGCGCACGCCGTCCCCATTGGTGTCGGCGAAGTGCCTCAGGTTGAACAGGCCATTGTTGACGATGCTGTTATTGCCGCCGACGAGCTGCACGAAGCCGGTGATGGTGCCGTTGTTGATGATGCTGGTGTTGTTGCTGGGGAAGAGCGGACTGCTGGCGACCGCGCGATCGGACAAGGCGCCGATGCTGCCATCATTGGTCAGGGTCGCGGTGCCGCCGGTCGAGCCCAGGATAACGCCGGCGGCCGGCAGACGCGGCGAGTCGAGCCGACGCCGGTAACGTCAGCCTGCCAGCCGCCCATCACCGACGCGCCTTGCGCGACGTTGACCGTCGTGCGCCCGGCCAGCCTCCGGCCGCATTGATGCCGGCGCTGAACTGTCCCGTCGTTGACACGTTTGTCGCATTTACTTGCACGGTGCCGGTCGTCGAGGTGGCCCAGATCCCGTGAGATTCAGCGCCTTGCGTTGTGATCGACCCCTGACCCGACGTCGTGACCACGATGGACCCGCCCAGCGGCCAGCCAACGGCGTGACCACGATGGGCTCCGCTCCGGGCGCTCCGTTAAATGTCGTGCTGCTAGCGATCGTGCCGCTGTCGGCGAGAATGCCGAATGCGCCGGAGCCGTTTGTCGTGATTGGGCCGGTTGAAATTATATTGACGCTGCCGCTGCGAGACAAACCATTGATGCCGTTGGCGCGCAGTCCCGTGGTTGTAATGCCCGGACCGGTGTAGGTCACAAAAATTGGCGCATCTGCATTGCTAAAGGCTTTAATACCGCGCGCTCTCCTTCCGATACCCGTGATTGTCGATGCTACGTTCGCACTTAACTTCTGACCGTTCGCCTCGGTGGCCGTGCCCGAAAAGAGATAGACACCCGCGCTCCCACCATGGTATCGTGATATTGATGAAGGTGCCGGCGTCGGTGGTGACCGTAGCCGACCCGTTGCCGTCTACCCACGCGAGGATGCCACGGGGGGAGCCTCCGCTCACGTTGATCGTGCCGCTGTGGAATGTGACGGTCGCATCGCCGGCCCCCGCCGCTCCGAAACCGCTATGAGCGACCAAGCCGTAGACATTGTCTTGGAACTCTGGCGGCCCGAAACCTCGACATTCCCCGAAGCTTCATGATGGCGTTGCCGTTGCCGAAGTTGAGCGCTTGGATGCCCTGCGATTCATTTCCGCCAGAAATTAAGCCGGGACCTGAGCCGGGCCCGGTATACGTTACGCTCGCCGTCCCGCTCACCAGTGGCACCGGCGAATATCGCATTTTCGCCGTCGGGATTGCCTAATGTAATTGTGCCCGAGGACGTAACGATGGCGCTCCCGGTCACGGACTGCCGCGTGTATTCCGCTGTTAGCGGCGCCGGCGCAGGGAGGGACAGTGGCGGTGATGGTCGCCCCCAAATCATGCACGATGACGTTGCCGCCGATAGTCAAATTACTTACCGAGACGGCAGTTCCCGCCACTCGCGGTACCGAGGGTGACCGTGACGTCGTTCCCAAGATTGACGGTCAAGTCGCCGGGTCGCGGTCGAGGTATATGATGCCGTTGGGATAGGGGTTGCCGACGGCACAGCGGACGTTCGGGGTTGAAGTGCAGGTGACGCCGCCGGAGAACAAGTGCCCCGCATTCGTCCGCTGCCAGCGCCGGTCCCGATATGCCCAGCGACGAGGACGCCAGCGCAGAGGCCGCGAGAAGCCAGGATTTTCGACGCTTCACGGTGACGCTGGATAGCAGTCGATGATCGGAACCATCCCACAGTTCACGGCACGTGACATCGACGTCCATGGCTCGACTGCTACCGGCACGACGCTTCATGGCTGACCTCCATATTGATCCAACTCGCAAAGCACAGAACACAATTTTGTCAGGATTGCCGTAAGTGTGTGGCGAAGGCGAATGCAACTTTACCTTTTCTGATGACTGTTGCTCTCCGGCCACGCGATGGGCGGAATGCCGACCGCCAAGCTAGGTTAGTGGCCATTCGGCTTGGCTTTAGCGAAGGGCGGAACGTCGCGACCGAATACCGCTGGGCCGGCCGGCAAGAACACGCGGCCGCTTTGCGGTGGAAGCGGGACGGTCACTCAATCACTTCGTCAGTGCGAGCCCGCAAGCGATGTCCTAATCCGCCTCATCATCATAGCGATTGCCGATTACGCCGCCGAAACAACAGAACGGAGGGTTGCGCCAGGATCTCGTCGTGGCTCTCATGGCGAGGAACGCAGACACCCTCTGCTGAATATTCGACGATCTTGTTCCGCAGTGTCCGCACCGAGACGCCAAGCAGGTGCGCCGCCGCCGTTCTGTTCCCATGGGTATGAGAGAGCGTTTCCAGAACCAAATCCCGTTCGACGTCTCGCAGGGACGAGCCGACCAGCCATCCAGCGAGACGGCGGCGCGACGCAGAGGAAATAGGAGCGTGAGGCTGCATGCGTCCCATTGCGCTACTCCAGTCCACAATGCCCACCGTGCCCGGCATCAGAGCACAATAAGAAAGTTAATGATTTCTTAACGCACCCATGGAAGGCCGAAACCAAGATGCTCTCCCGGTTGGCTTGCTTGCCGTCGATCCATCTCCAAATTCCCGTCTTCTCAACCAGTGCGCGACGTCCGGGACGACCAAAGTGGCATACTAATCTCACATGCCCGAAAGGGCACCGACGGCCTTTGGTATGTCGCCGTGACGTGGGGCAGCGGGCAAAGAGCGGCTAGGCCCCTATAAGACTGAAGCCGTCGCCGAAGAAATCATAAAAGCGCAGTTGGCCGCATGGCTTGAGGGCCAAAAACTATTTCTGAAACCGCCGCAATAGCAGCACCGGGAGCGCCACCGCGTCACCATCGCCAGCGCTCGCGCGTCACGTCGCGACAGCCCGACGACGGCATCAGCGCGACAGCAGGCAGCATCGGGCGACCAAGGGTAGCGGTGGACGACGGGCAGACGGGCCGCGCCAAGGCCCGCAGGAAGGCCCTTACAGCGCGCCGCCAGCGCCGAGCCACACCGGCCCAGCCGCACCAGCGCACAGGCGGCGACGCGGCGCGATCTATCGTGCCATCGCGTGGGGAAGTCCGGCGTGTGCCGTCGTCGCAGGTGATCACGGCCTCGCCGTCGATCAGGAAGGTCGTGTTCGTAAAGCCGCGTGCGGCTTCGACGATGGAGGGAAAGCGGTCAGCCCAGTCGTGGCCGTTCTTGGTGAAGCAGCGGACGCGGTCGCCGTCCCAGTGCACCATGAGCCGGTAGCCGTCGTGCTTGATCTCGTGCACCCATTCCGGGCCGGACGGCGGTCGCTCTGCCTTCGACGGCTGGCACGGTGCGATGAAGCCGATGGATGGCATCTATCCGCCGGTCCCCATGCGCGCATGCCCGAACTTCGGCCGAACGTCGGCCCCGCGCTGGCCACACTTGGTACAGATGAACTTCGGCTCGATGTCGGACAGGCGGACATGGTCCGGCCAGAGGTCGGCACTGAGTTCGACGTGATGGCCGCAGCGGAAGTCGGCGCAATAGATCAGCACCTCGTCCACGTCCATCACGCGGAGTTCGGCGAAGGTGATCTTTTGGGGATAGGGCGTCATGGCGGCGCGACAGGATCGCCGGGCGGCGGTCGAGAGGCAAGCCGCTACAGATTGCGGTGGAAAACGTGCCGCCTACCGGCTCTGGGCGATTATAATTTCAAATCGGCCAAGTTTAAGTGTTACCGCGATGATCTTGCGGGAGCGCCAGTATGAGCCGGGGAAACGGTCACGTTCAAAGCAGCATCGAAGCCGCCCTGGCGGCTTCGCCGCACGCGACCTATACTATCCGCGATTTGGCGCAGACCGCCTATCCCGGCGTCATCATCGAGAAACGCCACCGGGTCGCCGTCAGCCGAGCCGTCCACAGCATGAAAAGGTCGGGCATCTGGCCGCGCCAATGGGATGAGCGGCGCTTGGGCATGCACGGCGAAATTCTGTACTTCCATCGGGTGAGCAAGCGGAGCGTTTCTGCTGCGATCCAACGGTTCGGCGAGGAACAGCTGAAGGTGCAGGAGACCCGGGAGGAGAGGTCTCGCAGGGCCGCTGAAGGCTGGGCGCGACGCTTTCGGATGCCGTAACACGCTGTCCTACCGCAGTCGTCCTGCCGCATGGTCCTACCAATGGCATCGTCCGCCTTCCGCAACACGTCGGCCATCGTGATCGTGAAGCAGGCCGAAGCCGGATCAGCCGGAGGCGCGAGCTGATATTTGGCGCGTCGCCGAAGCCACGCCCGCAGAGCAGGCCGGTCCAACCGCAACGCCGCCCGAACGAACGCTTCGGCAAACCGCGGCGGTCGAGCCGTTCCGGCCTTCCATCGTTACCTCGAACAAAACAGTACTCCACGTCAGCGTGGCCGCCTCCATGGCCGCCACAGTACCTTGGCGACCATCTTGGAGGGCCCGCCATCGTGAGGGTCGCCATTGTCAGACAATCACCGCTATTCGCTTGCCGATTTTGTTCCATGCCGCTTTGCAATTCTGCCCCCGCGCTACGGAACAACTGTTCAGTTTAGCACTTAGTGGAGTGCTTAACGGCGGGGGCGACCATGATTAGCGATTTCAAGAACGAAGTATTCTCAGGCTTCGAACCCAATCCGGTCCCAGCATGCAGCCATTGCGGCAAGAAGCCCGCCTTGGTTCGGACTATGCTCAATTCCCACAATGGACGCACGGTCCGCATGTTCAAATGCGAGTGCGGTGAACAAACATGGTCTGATGATAAGACTTAAAGGCCGGGGTAGTGGCCTAGTTTGAAATTGGCAGTCGCCAAGTCAGGAAAACCGACAAGCGGGGTTGGTCGTGAAGGACTATAGAGCCTCTCTCGAAAAGCTCCGGAATGACGCTGCCGAGGCCGCCATGATCCGCGATCTCGCCACCGATCCGACCAAGCGGGAAATGTACAGCAAGCTGCATGAGCATTTCAGCCGCCTCGCCGACGAAGTTGAAGCGGCCATGAAGGGCAAACTTTCCGAGTAAGGCCGCGCACCATCGCGGGCGCGCGGAATCTCACCGGTTGTCGATCACGCGGAAGCCGTCCTCATGGACGCAGAGCATGCCGCCGTCGGCGAACTTGATGATGTGCCAGCCGCCCCTCACGGGGCACCACCTTGGTCCAGCGGGCGTTCGTCGCAGTTCGTTGCGGCCATTCGGATGGGCCACGAAGAACTCGATCCGGGTTCCGATCTTGAGGGTGGCTCAGTACCACGGCCGGTAACCGCGGCGACCAGACATCCCGCCCACGAAGCCATAGATGAACCATGCCGTACGTGGGAAGCGGCGGCAGAATATCATGACCATCCCATCACGAAGAACACGATGGCGGCGATCAGGACCGGGACTTTTGCGTAGTAGTAGAGCGTTGCGGTGACGACAATAAACGCCAGGACGTGCCAGGTTTTCGTTTTCCTTTCTCCGTTCGGGCGCGGTGTTGCGCTTGTCATGGCAGCCACTTATAATGGCTAACAATATCCATGTCAATTGTTAGCCATTAGAAGGAAGCACTGTGGGCAAAGGGACTTCGCCGCTGCAGGAAGCCATTCTCGACATCCTCGATGAACGGACAGGATGGTCGCGGCCGAAGGACATTCTCGAGGCCTTGGGCCGGGAGCCGACGCCGACGAACAGGACGGCGATATCCAAGGCGCTTACGCGGCTGTGGGTGCGCAAGCTGGTAGAACAGAGCACAGGCGAGGTCGTGCAGGTCGGCAAGTCGCGGCTTTATCGCAAGGCGTCGCGACCTCAACCCCGGTAGGCATTACTGCCGCCGGGGGTAAGGTCACCGACTGCTTTTACAGCCACCGGGTAACCGTGAAGCTGTGATCAGAACCGTCGTCGTTCAGTCGCAGATCGGTAATGGCGAACACGTCGGAATATCCGTCCCGTTTCGGAGCACGCCCGGTCCAGTCGTCGTCGGTCATCACGACTGCGCCGTGCTTGACGATTGCCTCTTTCCAAGCTTTCAACTTGCCGGGGTACTTCGACATATCGGCGTTGTTGTGCTGGTAGCGCTTGGTCGCGCTGTCGAAGAAGCGGCGGTGGGCGGTCGGCAGCGTAGCCTTGCGACCGTCGTCCCAAATGACGTCCACCAGCCAGACGCCCTGCCTACTTTTGATTTCCTTGTTACCAATCCTCACTTGCTTTCTCCGTTATCGGGGCCATTCCCTGACACCTCAACCCCGGGAGGCCGAACGGGCCGCCGGGCGTTGAGGGCTAGGCTTGCTCGCGAGCGCTCCGTGTCAGGTTGTCATCATGGGCATGATCAAATCTGCCCGGTACCTGACAGTGACGATGGCCAGCACATGGTTGGCCATCAGGCTGCTGAAAAACAAAGTGACTTTCATTGGCTTGCTCCGTGTCAGGCTTTCCTGACACCTCAAGCCCGGTGGGTCCGACGACCGCCGGGCGTTGAGGGTTTAGGCTTTAGCTTGCCCGCGAGTGCCACACAGGGTGAAGAAGATGTTCACCAGCAGGACGGTCAGCGCTGCCCAAACGATGTACGCGACGTAAAAAGCGAAAACTTTTATGCCCACATCGATATTCCAGTCCCAGACCGATGATCCGGGCATAACGGTGATAACGAGCAGCGCGACCAACAGTCCCAGCAGGACGGTGGCGGCAGTCATCATGCGCTTCATTGCCTTGGCTCCAGTGTCAGGTTATCCTGACACCTCAGCCCCGGTAGGACCGAGGTCCGCCGGGGGTGAGCGTTAGTGGGTGCGGAATATCGCCGACGAGTTCGAGTCGTCTCGGTTCGCTTCGGCCGCCATTCCGCGTTGCAGGTCCGTCAGCATCGCATCGAGCCAGCGGATGCGCGCCACGATCTGGTCGATAGTCATATCGGCGTGTTCGACAGCCACCGCGTCATCGCAGTCGTGGCGGAGATCAGCAATGGACTTCATATTCTTGCTCCGGTGTCAGTGTTTAACTGACACCGCAACCCCGGTAGGACGCGAGGTCCGCCGGGTGTTGAGGGCTAGGCCGTAAGCATTGGCATGATCAAATCTGCCCGGTACCTGGCTGTGACGACGGCCAACAGTTGGTTCGCCAGCAGGCTCCCGAAAAACAAAGTGACTTTCATCGGCTCGCTCCGCTCTTGTTTGCTGTGTTCCGATCTGTTATGCGCATTATACATATAATGAGCGTGATAAGCAACATAAATCGGATTACAAAATGCCCACAAAGCTCGACGATGAAATCCAGCGGCTGAACTTGGTCGCGCCCACCGCATGGGTGAAGAAAATCGATGACTGGAGGCGGAAGGAACCCGACCTGCCGAACCTGTCGGAGGCCATCCGCAGGCTGGTGGAACTGGGTCTTGAGGCTGCGAAGAAGGACCGCAAGCAAGGGCGCTAAGTCGCCAACCGCCTTGCCGCCTGCGCTGGCCGCCATTAGCTTGAGCGTCAGTTCAGTAGCGGTGAGTAGCGTCATGCGTACAACCGAACGGTCGGACGCCTATCTGGTGCTGGAGGATTTCGGCGCCCGGCTGGGCCGGGCCTGGCGCGAGACCGACGAGCAGGCCGCCGATCATGACACGCTGATCCGCAACCTGATGGACGGCCAGTATCGCCATCCCGTGCGCATCGTCGCTTTCAACACATCCGAGGGCTGGTCGCGCGACGTCACCTTGGACATTGCCGACGAGCTGCGCAGGCGGCTTGTGGAATATGGCGATGTGCCGAGATCGGTGCAGGCGTTCGTCGAGGCCGCCGGCCGGACGTAACTCAGAAACATTTTACTACCGCCAAGTGCGGTGTCCGGAGTGTTACGGACTTGCTCGCGTTCGGTCGTCAGGGCTAGAGGGATGCCTGCCGCTGCCAATGTCGTCAGTCAGGCCAATGGGCACCCAACGAATGACCAGCCAAAATCAGCCGCAGAACAACGAAGGTCAGCCCCCAAGGCCAGACAACAGCCCGCAACCGTGCGGTATGCAGCGACTGGCGGGAGCCCAGAGTAAACCTGACGCCATCGTTCGAGGTTTGCCGTTTGCACCCATGGCACAGTTGGTAGCGGCGTAGCTAAACGCCCATCACACCCTCAATGCAGGCGACGGCGAAGTTTCCTGATGATCTCCCGGAGCTGGTCGGCGTAGTCGGTGATGATCCGACGCGCCAGTTCGGTACGCGATAGCTGGCGCTTTTTACCCACGCGCTTTTTGACGGGTGGTGGTTTCATGCCACCACGGTCGCTGCACGACCACAGGGTGCATTGAGCTAGATCAAGCGAACGTCCCATCAGCATATCAAGAGCATCGCTGGATCAAGGAAGAACCAGCCGCGCCTAGGCAAAACCTTTCGTTGATCTAAGAGCCTGTCCGAATAGCGGCTGTTCAATTCTGAGCGAGTCTGATTCAACCTTGGGCGATGAGCAAGTATTTTCGCCGCTGGAATATCGATCAGACGCTGCTTCTGCCGCCGAATGTGCAGGACTTCGTGCCGAAAGGCCATGTCTCACGGTTTATCGTTGAACTGGTGCGGGAGAGCCTCGATCTCAAGGATATCACGGGCAGCTATGTGAGCGGGCTCGGGCAGCCGCCGTTCGACCCGCGCATGATGGTGGCGCTTCTGCTGCACGGCTATGCGAGTGGGCTGTATTCATCGCGGCGGATCGCGAAGGCCTGCCGCGAACGGAACGATTTTGTGATGATTGTGGCGCTCGATCCGCCGGATTTTCGCACCATCAGCGACTTCCGCAAGCGGCACTTGAAGGCGCTCGGCGCACTGTTCCTGCAGGTTCTGAAGTTGTGCGAGACAGCAGGGCTGGTCAAACTCGGCCATGTCGCGCTTGATGGCACGAAGATCAAAGCCAACGCGTCGAAACATAAAGCGATGAGTTATGAGCGCATGAAGAAACGCGAGGCGGAATTGAAAGCCGAGGTCGCTCGCATGCTGGCGGCCGCCGAGGCGGCGGATGCCGAGGAGGACGAGACTTTCGGTAAGGACAAGCGCGGCGACGAGATGCCGGATTGGGCCGGCGACAAACAGAAACGGCTGGCGAAGATCCAGCAGGCGATGGCGGCGCTGGAGGCGGATGCCAGGCTGGCGGCGGAGGAAGAGCGTCGCATCGATGCCAAAAAGGAACAGCAGCGCCAAGCCGAAGGCCGCAAGAAGCCGGGCAAACCGGCCGCGCCGCCATCGGACCAACCTGATCCCAAGTCGCAACGCAACTTCACCGATCCGGAAAGCCGCATCATGAAGTCGAAGGATGGCTTCGTTCAGGCCTATAATGCACAGGCCGCCGTCGACGCGGGCGCCCAGATCATTGTCGCGCACGAACTGACGCAGTGCGGCAACGATCAGGGCCAGTTGGTGCCCCTGATCGAGGCCATCGAGAACAATCTCGGCCGCAAGCCGGATCAGGCCTCGGCGGACTCCGGCTACTGCAGCGAATCCAATCTCGAAGCGCTCGAAGCACATCGCGTCGACGGCTATGTCGCGCCCGGACGCGCCAAGCACCCGACAGCAGCGCACGGAAAAATCGGCGGACCGCTGACCCAACGGATGCGAAAGAAGATCGACGACGGTGGCTTCGAAACACCCTACCGATTGAGAAAGCAAGTGGTCGAACCGGTGTTCGGACAGATCAAACAGGCCCGCGGCTTCCGCCAGTTCCTGTTGCGGGGCGTCGAAAAAGTGCGCGCCGAGTGGGCCATGATCTGCACCGCCCACAACGTCCTGAAGCTGTTCACCCTCGCAACGGCTGCCTGAGCCGGCTAACCTGCCAATAGATGCCCGTCGCAACGCCTATCTGGACGGGCTCCTAGGGATCGCCAATAATACCATCGTGATTTACACCACCGACAATGGAGCCGAAACGTTCACATGGCCCGATGGCGGCACGACGCCGTTCAAGGGCGAGAAGAACACCAACTGGGAAGGTGGGTATCGCGTCCCGGCGATGGTGCGCTGGCCTGGACTGGTGCCGGCGCGGACCGAGATCAACGAGATCTTCTCCGCGGAGGATTGGGCACCGACCCTGGTCGCGGCAGCCGGCGAGCCCAGACGTCAAGAACAAGCTGCTGCAGGGCTACGATGCGGCTGGCCAGAGTTTCAAGGTTCACCTGGACGGCTACGACCAGCGCGATCTGCTCTCGGGCAAAGGCCCGGACAAGCGCCGCGAATTCTTCTATTGGACCGACGATGGTAATCTTGCCGGCCTCCGATATGAACAATGGAAGGCCGTCTTCCTGGAGCAAAAAGCTGAAGGATTCAGCGTCTGGCAGCAGCCGATGATTCAGCTTCGCTTGCCCATGCTGTTCAATCTGCGCTCCGATCCGTTCGAGCGGGCGCAGCATGAGTCGGGCGATTACGTGCGCTGGTTCATCGAGCACGCCTTCGTGATCGTCCCCGCGCAGGGCATCGTGGGGCAGCACCTCGCGAGCTTTGTGAATTTCCGCCTCGACAAAGGCCCGGTTCATTTTCAGTCGAGCAGGCCATGGAGAAACTGCGGGCACCCGCAAACAACTAATGGGAAGCATGAAAGCGCAGTCGGCTGCACCGTTATTTGGCGCGAAATGCGTTGAAACTGGTGGTGCCAGCCCAGGTCAGCGCGTCCGTCATGATCCCGGCGTTTCTCGCCCAAGACCTTGCGCGCGATGCGTTCGACCCGCTTGGACACTCGGAGGCGGCGCGCCGCGAAAACGTCATCGACGGGATCCGGCGGGGGTCGGCACCCTGAACGATCAGATGGGCGACCCGATGGGGAGGGTGTTGGTCTTTCCTGATCCCGCTCCGGCAATGACCGGCAGCGGCAGCGCCGGCAATCCTCCGGCAGCCCCATGCTCGACCGCACGCCGCTGCTCGAGATTGAGGGTTTCGAGGTAGGCGGTTGCCGTCTGCACCTTGGGCGTCCATTCCCAGTCGGAGTAAACGACGGTTGATGATTCCTGTGGTGATCGCAACCTAGACCTGATGCGCGGCCGTTGCTGATCCTGGGGCGGGGCATCAAGCCGGACGTCGACGTGTGCCGGCAGTCCCGTTGAGGCAACTGAGAGCGGGTGGTGTGCCCGTCATTCAGCAATTCGGCAGGGGTGCGTCGGGAAATTGCCGATCGCCGGCCGGGCCTTTTCCGCGTGCGGACCGTGCCCCGCGGCGTAAACACCGCGAATCGGGCTTGAGCATCGCTAAAGGACTTGCTCGGCACGGCCGCAGAGTTGCTTCCCATATGCTTCCCAGATCCTCGTCGGGAAGCATTATTTGCAACATACGTCAGTTTTTAAGGGATAATTCGTCCATTCCGACGGCCGAGCACGTGTAAGGGCGAGATCAGGCCCGGTCCCGGAGCGCGGCAAAGCGCCCATCTTGGCCTGCCCAAACTTCGGCCGGATCTCGGCACCGCGTTGGCAGGATTATTCGATGAATTTCATCGTGCCGTCATTCTCACTTTTTGTAGTCGCGGTTACGCTCCCAGTCGCCGGGCTTAAGGTCGTCCAGCCAGTTAAGGAACGCCTCCCTAGACGCTGCCTGCGCGTCGGCAAGCGTCAGTGCTTGACCGCTAGGCGGCCGCCCGCCGTGATGCATTAGCGGCATGGTGTCGACGCCCCAGCTCCAGAAGGTGAGCCTGGTCATGTGGCTGCTGGTTTCCGAGATCGAGCCGACCTCGACGCCGTCGTACTTCACCCGGTACGAGGCGGGCTGTCGTTGGCCTTGCGCAGGAAAAGATGACGTTCATCGTCCATCACGTTCTCTGCCCCAGCCGCAGATCCAGCACCGGCCGGCGCCTTTTCACGACGACCGGAACTCCGGCCGCCGGCGGCGCCACGGGTGGTGCACTGCCGCCGCGATCACGGGTACCGGCTTAGTACGTTGCGCCTTGCGTGCGGCCATGATGCCGGCCAGCACCACGGCGGCATGCTCGGCCTCCGCGGCGGTCACCTCGCCTGCCGGATTGCCGGCAAGATCGACGCGCGGCGCGCCAGCCGTGAGCGCCTGCAGGTACATCAGGCGTTTCGTATAGGCGGCCAGCGCCGTGCCCAGGGCGCAGCGGGATAGGTCGGCAAGCGCGGCGCGAATGTCGGCGGCGATGCCGATTTTCAGCGGCCGATGCGGCAGGTGCTTTTCGGCCGTGAAGGTTTGTGGGAAGGCGGCCGCCAGGCGTGCGATCACGGCGACGATCCGGTCTTTCGAGATGGTCATTGTAGCCCTCAGCCAAGCCCGTGCAACGCCCCGAACTGGAGCAGATCGATGCGACAGCTTCAAGAAAATAACGCGTCAGCGGGCGCGGCTCGGCGGAGACTACGATGTGCACCCGATCAGCCGTAAGGTCAGCATGGTTGCAGCACGTCACGCACGCCCATCTCGCGCATTTTCGCCGAAGGTGATCTTTTGCGGGGTCGGGGTCATGGCGGCACTGTACTTGGGACAATGCCTCTTGAGACAATTGTGGCCGGCGGGGTCGCCCGGATCTTATCGCCGGGCTGGGTACCCACAGGTCGCACCGTGGCACCCGGCGGCTCCTGACGACGGCCCCGGGGTGATGACCGGGGCCGTCTTTTGAGAGCTGAGCGTGCGCGAGTCCCGGTGATGGCGCGCACATAGATCAGCCGCGCACGCCCCTCTCGCGCATCTCGCCGAAGGTGATCTTCTGCGGGTAGGTCGTCACGGTTTCCGCCACAATTCTTCGACGCCCAATATTAGTCACTTCCGGTCGAGGAGCCGATGCAGGTGTTCGCTCTTACGCCGACCTGCGCGTTCGTGCGATCCAGCGTCGGATGCCGCGGCGACGCTTGTGATCTTCTAGGCGACGTTGTGGCGGTGGGGGCGGTGGGGGGAACTCGCTGGCCGGCAGATGCTCGATCAGCTCGTCGAGCGTAAGTTCTTCAGATGCGGTCGCAGGTGGCTGCTCAACCGCCGCAAGCAACGCCCTGCCTGCGTCCGTGATACGCCACTCGCCCGGCTCACGCGCGATCAGCTTCTGGCCGAAAATATCGAGGTCTGGCGCCCGCTCAGCCAGACGCTTCATGCGGCCGGTCCACTCTGATCCGCTGGTGTAGAACAGAGCCAGGTGCTGCTTGACGACGTCAAGACTGGCCCGGCCATCGGGCTGGCCGGCGAGGATCTTGAGTATCGACATCTGAAACTCACGCACGCCCACCAGTACGCCAACTACTAAAATATCGGACTAAAGTAGCGAGCGCATCGGCGTGTCCAGCGCCAACTTGAAAGGCGGCGCGCCACTTCCCTTGGCACGAACCGTGCGTTTGGGGTGATGGCTGAGGATTTCAGCGTCCCAGATCAGGAATGAGCGCCGCTGGGCATGTAATTCGAGCCTGGCGACGTATCCTTTCGAGACTGGCGGACGGCATCCCGCGGCTCGCGCGGTAACAGCTCGGGGAGATCCAGCAGATCGATGATCTGGCTGCGGACATCGTCAGGGATGCGATTCCAAAAATGCAACTAATGCCAACGAGCATTGCCTGTTTCATCTAATCTTAAGGCATTGGTTGCGTCATCCGGTGATGCTGCGCGCATCTCGCCGAAGGTGATTTTTTGCTGACAGGTCATGGGGTGCGG
>CAWILG010000001.1:0-19536 GCA_963836765.1 uncultured Alphaproteobacteria bacterium | reverse complement strand
TACGTCGTGCTCGAGCCGGGTCTGACCGCGCTCAAGGACCGTCAGCTCTTGTCGGAAGACGAGTACCTGAAGGCGCAGGACGAATACGGCCAGGACTTGTTCACCGCCATGATCGGCGCCGAGGCGATCCGCGAGCTGTTGAAGGGTCTCGAGCTCGAAAAGCTCGAGGTGTCGCTGCGTGCCGAAATGCACGAGACCGAATCCGACATCAAGCACAAGAAGCTCGCCAAGCGCCTGAAGATCGTCGAGGCCTTCCGCTATTCCGGCAACAAGCCGGAGTGGATGATCCTGACTGTCGTCCCGGTGATCCCGCCGGACCTGCGTCCGCTGGTGCCGCTCGACGGCGGCCGCTTTGCGACCTCGGACCTCAACGACCTCTACCGCCGCGTCATCAACCGCAACAACCGCCTGAAGCGGCTGATGGAGCTGCGCGCGCCCGACATCATCATCCGCAACGAAAAGCGCATGCTGCAGGAGGCCGTCGACGCGTTGTTCGACAACGGCCGCCGTGGCCGCGTCATCACCGGCGCCAACAAGCGCCCGCTGAAGTCGCTGGCCGACATGCTCAAGGGCAAGCAGGGCCGCTTCCGGCAGAACCTGCTCGGCAAGCGCGTCGACTATTCCGGCCGTTCGGTGATCGTGGTCGGCCCCGAACTGCGCCTGCATCAGTGCGGCCTGCCGAAAAAGATGGCGCTCGAACTGTTCAAGCCGTTCATCTATTCGCGGCTCGACGCCAAGGGTCTGTCCACCACGGTGAAGCAGGCCAAGAAGCTGGTCGAAAAAGAGCGTCCCGAGGTCTGGGACATCCTCGACGAGGTGATCCGCGAGCATCCCGTGCTCTTGAACCGCGCGCCGACGCTGCATCGCCTGGGCATCCAGGCGTTCGAGCCGGTGCTGATCGAGGGCAAGGCGATCCAGCTGCATCCGCTGGTTTGCGCGGCGTTCAACGCCGACTTCGACGGCGACCAGATGGCCGTGCACGTTCCGCTGTCGCTGGAAGCGCAGCTGGAAGCGCGCGTGCTGATGATGTCGACCAACAACATCCTGCATCCGGCGAACGGCCAGCCGATCATCGTGCCGTCGCAGGACATCGTGCTTGGCCTGTATTACCTGTCGATCATGCGCGAAGGCCTGCCCGGCGAGGGCAAGATCTTCGGCGAGATGGCCGAGCTCGAGCATGCCCTGCATTCGAAGGTCATCCACCTCCACACCAAGATCAGGTATCGCTGGGAAGGTTCCGACGAGAACGGCAAGCAGGCCCGGCGCTGGATCGAAACCACCGCGGGCCGCGTCATGCTCGGCAACGTGCTGCCGAAATCGTCGAAGATCTCGTACGAAATCATCAACAAGCTGATGACCAAGCGCGAAATCTCGGGCGTGATCGACCAGGTCTATCGTCACTGCGGCCAGAAGGAGACGGTGATCTTCTGCGATCGCATCATGGCGCTCGGCTTCTACAACGCGTTCAAGGCCGGCATCTCGTTCGGCAAGGACGACATGGTCGTCCCGCACTCGAAGTGGAAGATCGTCGATACCACGCGTGCGCTGGCGAAGGATTTCGAGCAGCAGTACAATGACGGCCTGATCACCCATGGCGAGAAGTACAACAAGGTGGTTGACGCCTGGTCGAAGGCGACCGAAGAAATCGCCAAGGAGATGATGAAGGAAATCTCCTCGACCAAGAAGACCGCCAAGGGCGCCGACGCCGACATCAACTCGATCTACATGATGGCGCATTCGGGCGCGCGCGGTTCGCCGGCGCAGATGCGTCAGCTCGCCGGTATGCGCGGCCTGATGGCCAAGCCGTCTGGCGAGATCATCGAAACGCCGATCATTTCCAACTTCAAGGAAGGTCTGTCGGTGCTCGAATACTTCAACTCGACCCACGGCGCCCGCAAGGGCCTCGCGGACACCGCGTTGAAGACCGCGAACTCGGGCTACCTGACCCGCCGTCTGGTCGACGTCGCGCAGGACTGCATCATCACGCAGGACGATTGCGGCACCAAGCTCGGCATCAAGATGCGCGCCATCATCGATGCCGGCACCGTGGTTGCGTCGCTGGCGTCGCGCATTCTCGGCCGTACCAACGGTGAGGATCTGCGCGATCCCGCGACCAACAAGGTCGTCGTCAAGCGCGGCACGCTGATGGAAGAGACGCATGTCGACGCCATCCAGCAGGCCGGCATCCAGGAAGTGAAGATCCGCTCGGCGCTGACCTGCGAACTCGTCAACGGCATCTGCGGCAAGTGCTACGGCCGCGATCTGGCCCGCGGCACGCCGGTCAACCATGGTGAGGCGGTCGGCGTCATCGCGGCGCAATCGATCGGCGAGCCCGGCACGCAGCTGACGATGCGCACGTTCCACATCGGTGGTGCTGCGCAGATCAACGAGCAGTCGTTCGTGGAATCGAACTTCGACGGCAAGGTGACCATCAAGAACAAGGCCATCGCACGGAACAGCGAAGGTCATCTGGTCGCGATGGTCCGCAACATGGTGTTTGCGATCACCGATGCCGACGGCACCGAGCGTGCGACCCACCGCATTCAGTACGGCGCGCGCGTGCACGTCGATGAAGGCGACATGGTCAAGCGCGGCCAGCGCATCGCGGAATGGGATCCGTACTCACGTCCGGTTCTCACCGAGGTCGAGGGCACCATCGGGTTCGAGGATCTGGTCGAGGGCCAGTCGATCTCGGAAACGCTCGACGAATCCACCGGTATCGCCAAGCGCGTCGTCATCGACTGGCGCGCGTCGCGGGGCGGGGCGGATTTGCGCCCGGCTATCGTGGTCAAGGGCAAGGACGGCAAGGTGCTGAAGCTCGCACGTGGCGGCGATGCCCGCTACATGCTGTCGGTCGACGCCATTTTGTCGGTCGACGTCGGCGCCAAGGTCAAGTCCGGCGACATCCTGGCGCGTATCTCGACCGAGAGCGCCAAGACCCGCGACATCACCGGCGGTCTGCCGCGGGTGGCCGAACTGTTCGAGGCCCGCAAGCCGAAGGACGCGGCGATCATCGCGGAAATCGCGGGCACCATCCGCTTTGGCCGCGACTACAAGAACAAGCGCCGCATCTCGATCGAGCCGATGGACAAGACCGAGGAGACCAGGGAATACCTGATCCCGAAGGGCAAGCACATCCATCTGCAGGACGGCGACATCGTCGAAAAGGGCGATTTCATCGTCGAAGGCAATCCGGCGCCGCACGACATCCTGGCGATCAAGGGCATCGAGGAACTCGCTGCCTATCTGGTCAACGAAATCCAGGAGGTCTACCGGTTGCAGGGCGTGCTCATCAACGACAAGCACATCGAGGTGATTGTCCGTCAGATGCTGCAGAAGGTGGAGGTCACCGACCAGGGCGATACCGACATGATCTCGGGCGAACAGGTCGACAAGATCGAGTTCGACGTGCTCAACGCCAAGGCCAAGGAAGAGGGCAAGAAGATCGCCACGGGAACGCCGGTTCTGCTCGGCATCACCAAGGCGAGCCTGCAGACCCGCTCGTTCTTCTCGGCGGCCTCGTTCCAGGAGACCACCCGCGTGCTCACCGAAGCCGCCGTCAACGGCAAGGTGGACCCGCTGGAAGGCCTCAAGGAGAACGTCATTGTCGGCCGGCTGATTCCGGCGGGCACCGGCGCTTCGATGGCCAAGATCCGCGAAGTCGCGGTCAAGCGCGACAAGCTGATCCTCGACGAGCGCGAGAAGCAGGCGGCGATCGTGCCGGCCGCTCCCGAAGTGGAACCGCTGGCGCTGCCGCCGGCGGAATAAACTGGTCCGGAAGAATACGGTAAATACGGAAAGGCCGGCTTATCGCCGGCCTTTTTGCTGCTTTCTTTCATTGCTGCGATGCAGGAACCTGCTTTGTTCATCTTTCCTTCAGGGTGAAAAGCGCTTTTGCTAGGACGACTTAGACCGGGCGCTTCGCGGCGGGGCCGGAGACGACGGAACAAACATGCTTGATCTTGCAATCGTTGGCGGCGGCCCCGGCGGGCTGATGAGCGCCTGGTATCTGAAAAAGAAGCTCGGCGACCTCTGCCGCATCACGATCTACGAGGCGTCGAATCGCGTCGGCGGCAAGATCGTCACGCGCAAATTCAACTCCGCGCCGGCGATGTACGAGGCCGGCGTTGCCGAGATCTATGATTACTCGATGACCGGTCCCGATCCGCTGCGCGAACTGATCCAGCATTTCGGCCTGCAGACGATTCCGATGGATGCCGAACAGGTCCAGCTCGACGGCGAACTCCTGAACGACGTGCCGGGCATGCGCCGCAAATATGGCGCCAGGACCGCGGATGCGATCGAGGCGTTCCGCAAGCGTTGCGCCAACATGGTGACGCCGATCGAATATTATGAGGGCGTCGGCGCCCACGACAACGAGCATCCCTGGGCCTACATGACCTGCGAGCAATTGCTCGACAAGGAAGTCGACGATCCCATTGCCAAGCGCTTCTTCAAGGTGATGGCGCGTTCGGATCTTGCGACCGAAAGCCACAACACCAACGGGCTGAATGCGCTGAAGAACTTCGTGATGGACGTCGACGGCTATATCGGCCTGTACTCGATCCAGAACGGCAACGAGCAGCTGATCGATTGCCTGAAGTCGGAGGTCGAGGCGGATATCCAGCTCAACCACCGGGTCCTCAAGGTGGGCAAGACCGCAACCGGCCGCTACCAGCTCAACATGATGAACGGCAAGGGGCCGGAGACGCGGGATTTCGATCTCGTCGTGATGTGCCTGCCGCACTCGTGGCTCGCCACCATGCGCTGGGACGGCGAAGAGCTGCGCAAGTCGATGGTCAAGCATGTCGCTTACTTCGACCGGCCCGCGCATTATCTGCGTGTCTCGATCCTGTTCGACGAGCCGTTCTGGGGCGAGAAGATCCCGGGCGCCTGGTTCATGTCGGAAGCGTTCGGCGGCTGCTGCGTCTACAACGAGGGCGCGCGCCACGATGTCGGCAAGCATGGCGTGCTGAACTGGCTGATCGCCGGCTCCGACGCACTGGCGTTCGCCAATCTGAGCGATCAGGAACTGATCGACGCCGCGCTGAAATCGCTCCCGGCCTCGCTCGGCGATGCCCGCGCGCATTTCCTCGAAGGCAAGATCCATCGCTGGCTGTCGTCGGTGAACGCGCTGCCGGGCGGGATGCCGGTGCGCGATGTCATGACCAATCACCGCCCCGAGCCGAAGGCGCATCCCGGGTTGGTCGTGGTCGGCGACTATCTGTTCGATTCGACGCTGAACGGGCTGCTCGATTCCTCCGATGCCGCCACCGACATCATCGTCACCGAGATGATGCGGCTGCGCCGGACGCGCGCGCAAGACGGCAAGCCGCTGTCCGACAAGATCGACCGCGACTATTTCGAGAATTATCGCGGGCTCGGTCCCTACAGCGAGGTCTGGAGCCGGTTTACCGATCCCGCTTACCTGACGGATTTGATCAAGATCGTCTGGAACCGGGCCAAGGGTTACAAGCTCTTGATCGCGGGCTCCGCCAGCGGCGAACTGGTGGGCGCGCTGCGCGAACGCGGCATCGATGCCTGGGGCATCGAAAACAACCGCGCGATCCACGCCAGGACGCCGAAAGCCTTAAAGAAGTTCAACAAGCTCGGCTCGATCGTGGATATGCCGTTCAAGGACAGCGAATTCGATTTCGTGTTCGAGACCAGCCTGTGCCATGTCGCGGAAAAACAGGCCGTGCGCGCGGTGCGCGAACTGAACCGTGTCGTCAAGACCGGCCTGGTGTTCGGATCGGTCACCTCAGACATGGCGCCGGCGCTGATCGACCGCTACGACCTCTTGCGCGGGGTGAAGAAGCTCGGCACCTGGTGGGAATGGTCGGAGTTGTTCTTCGGTAACGGCTTCGACCTCTCGATGCACCGCCGCGACACCACCGACGCGTTGTGGGCGGCGACGCTTGCCGCCAACAAGGGGCCGGGGCACTGGTACGCCGACTCCGACAGCTTGCGCTATTCGTTCTTTGACAAGGTCGAATCGGACGAGTAATCCGCGACGCTGGCACCGCCAATTGCTTTGCCGAATTGATCCTGATCGCATAGGATTGGCGCGGTAGCGTCATCCGCTACCGCGTTGGATTTGCGGTCAAGCCGGCCGTGCAGCATCGGTTGGTTTTATGGCGCCAAAGCCTCCTTCTTCGGATGATCGGGATCCTGCTGTCGCGGATGATCCCGAGCTTGAGAAGAAGCTCGCGGCCGATTCCGCCGGCGCGGTACCGCCCGGCAAGGCCGCCGCGTCGTCGCCACCCGATGATGACGACGACGAGGATGACGAAGACGACGAGCTGGAACTGGACGACGATGATGATGACGAGGACCTCGTCGTCTTCACCGCCAAGGAAGCCGCCGGCGCGCTGGCCACGACATACGGCTTCGTCAGACCGTTCCTGATCAACTACAAGAAGCTGCTGGCGTGCGTCGGAATTCGGCGTCCTGGTCGAGACGCTGTTCAACGTCTTCATGCCGCTCAGCCTGAAATTCCTGATCGACGACGCGCTCGGCGAGGAGGATTTCCAGGCCCTCTACATCATCCTCGGCGTGCTCGCGGTCGCGGGCATCGTCACCTCGATCGTCGCGGTCTGGTACGAGCGCTGGGATGCGCGGTTGGCGGCGAGCGTCATTTCGGATGTGCGAAACCGGCTGTTCGAGCACGTCCAGAATTTGCCGTCGGCCTATTTTGCCCGCACCAAGCGCGGCGAGATTCTCTCGCGTTTCTCCATCGACCTCTCCGCCTTCGAGGGCTCGATCAAGAGCTTTGCCAACAGCGCGGCACTGCCGTGCTTCGAACTGATCGCCGGCATCGTCCTGATGCTGTTTTTGAACTGGCAGCTCGCGGTGGTGTCGCTGCTGGTGTTTCCGATCACCCTGATCGGGCCGCGGATCCTGACGCCGAAGGCGGTGCAGGCCAATTACGAGCAGAAGCTCAACGAATCCGCGCTGCTCGGCATGGTGCAGGAGAACGTCGCGGCGCAGGCGGTGGTGAAGGCGTTCAGCCTGCAGCGCCGGACGCTCGGCTGGTTCACCATGCGCAACCAGGAGGTCCGCCTGAAAACCGCCTCGGCGGTGTTCCTGTCGACCATGGTGGAGCGCACCGTCACCATCTCGGTGCTATTGCTGCACTTGGTGGTGCTGGCGATCGGCGCCTATCTCGCCACCAAGGGCCAGATCACCATCGGCACTTTCGTCACCTTCGAGAGCGCGTTCTGGGAGGTGTCCTACAACATCGCCCACATCATGCATTTCATTCCGGTGTCGATCCAGTCGGCGGCGGCGGTGCGTCACATCGAGGAACTGCTCGACGAGCCGACGCGTGGCGCCGATCGGCCGGGGGCGCCCGACCTGCCGCGCATCACCAACGACATCACTTTCGATCACGTCACCTTCCAGTACGAAGGCAGCCAGACGCCGGTGCTCGACAATCTCAGCCTCAAGCTCAATGCCGGAAAAAGCATCGCGATCGTCGGCCCCAGCGGCTCCGGCAAGAGCACGCTTCTCAATCTGATCCTGCGCCTCTACGTGCCGGATGAAGGGCGCGTCAGCATCGACGGCGTCGATATCCGCCGCGTGACCCGCGAATTGCTGCGGCGGAGCATGGCGGTGGTGTTCCAGGAGAACATGCTGTTCAACATGTCGATCCGCGAGAACATCCGGCTCGGCAAGGAAGGCGCCAGCGACGAGGAAGTCACGGAGGCGGCGCGAAAAGCCGAAATCCACCGCTACATCATGAGCCTGCCGCAGAAATACGACACGCCGGTCGGCGAGCGCGGCGATACGCTGTCGGGCGGCCAGCGCCAGCGCATCGCCATCGCGCGCGCGATCATCCGCAATCCGTCGGTGCTGCTGCTCGATGAAGCGACCTCCGCGCTCGACCAGACCACGGAGGCCGCGATCAATCGCACGCTGCTGAAGGTCGCGGAGGGACGCACCATGATCTGGTCGACCCATCGCCTGACCTCGGTGGTCGATATGGACGAGATCATCGTGATCTCCGGCGGCAAGGCAATCGAACGCGGCTCGCACGCAAAATTGCTCGCCGCCAACGGCGTCTATCGCAAATTATGGGACGACCAGGGCCATGCGCCGCACGCCGTCGCCGATCAGGCGGACGATGACAGCGATGATGACGATGATGATGACGACGAGGACGATGACGACGAGGAATGAGCGCGGCGCGTCGATGCCGCGTTGATGCGGCCGCGAACCCGCCGCACGGTGCCTTTGCCGAGCCAGGCCAGGAAGCGCGCCCAGCGCTGGGCTTGCCAGTAGGGTCCGGTATCGATCGTGACCTTGCGGAAGCTGAAGGCCTTTGCCGATGACCAGGCGTCGCAGGCCTGTTTGATCGGATCGTCGTAGAACGACGCGATTTTGCCCACGGCCATGCCCTCGGTGGCGAGCCAGGCGGGGATATGCACATTGCAGAGCTGGGCGACGTCGGTGAACACCTTGTCGGTCCCGGTGCCGGTGACGGGGCAGGTGGTCGCGAAGGCGTCACCGACCAGCACGATGCCGGCCTGGCGATAACCGGTGGAGACATAGATGTCGGCGGGCCTGATCTTGACGTCGCCGGCAACGGCGAATTCGCCGGTGATTCGGCGCAGCCGCGGCAGCGCCGCATTCATGGTCTCGACCGGTTTGTGGCGCATCTCGCGCAGCCAGGGATCGTCGGCCTCGCGATAGGTGAACAAATTGGCCCGCATCCGGCTGCCGACCGGAAACAGTGTCAGATACGGGATCCGGTCGCTCGGCCGCTCCGAAAAATAGGTCAGCGCCGGAAATTCGAAAACCGGGCGGCCGACCGGCAGGAGGTCGAATCCGAGCGAGATGGAGTGATAGGTGCTGATGGTCTGGCGTTCGATGCCGAGATTGCGGCGCAGCCCGACATTCAATCCATTGGCCAGCACCACCAGCCGCGCCGAGATCGTCTCGCCGTTGGACAGCGTGAGCGTCTGTCGATCGGCGCTGGTCGAAACGTCGGTGACCTTCGCACACACCAGATCGGCCGGAGTGAGGATTTCAGCGCGGATCGCCTGGATGAATTGGTCGTAGGTGATGCCGAACTGCCGGCTCGGCTTCTTGTCGAGCAGGTAGCCAAATCGGGCGATCCAGTTTTCGCCGTCATGGGTCGCCGCGCGGAGCACCTGATCGGCGATGCCCGTCTTCTGAAAGCGCCCGATCTGTTCCTCACCACTCAGTTTTTCGACGCGGAAGTCGAACGGATAGGTTTCATGCGGATCGATCAGGACCGCCGAAATTCCCGCACGTCCGAGCATGGCGGCCGCCGTCGAGCCCGCAAGGCCGCCGCCGATAATCGCGATGTCGGTGTACCGCATGAGAAATCCCGGCCTGGAACCGCTATTGTTGCGCCGGGAATGGCAAACAAAGCCTTACCGGGAGGGGCCCAGACCGTCGCCGACGGATTCAGGCCAGCTTGCCATGCTGCGGTTGCCGGGCCGATCCTGCGGCTTGGTGCGCGCCGGCCGACCCGGCCAGTCGCCGTTTGCGGATCGCGTGTCGTGTTCCCTGCGCCAATCGGACCAGGAAACGAGCCCAGCGCTGCGCTCGCCACTTCAGGCCGGGGTCCGTTGATAGCGAACGCAGGTGATAGGCTTTCGCGCGGCTCCGCGCCTCGCAGTCGATCTTCTCGGGGTCTTCATAGAATTGCGAAATCTTTTTCGCGTCCATGCCGTCGGTCGAGAGCCATGCCGGGATGTAGACGTTGCACAGGCGCCCGACATCGGTGAACACCTTTGTGGTGCCGGTTCCCGCCGCAGGGCAGGAGGTAGAGAAGGCGTCGCCGACCAGCACGATGCCTGGTTGACGATAGCCTTCGGTGATGCAGAGATCGGCCGGCCGGATCTTGACCGGCCCGCTCACCTTGAATCCGCCCGTCATGCGCGCGAGGCCGGGCATCATGGCGCGCATCGCCGCTTCCGGCGCCTGCCTGAATTGCTGGAACCACGGATCGGTCATGTCGCGGTAGACCATCAGATTGGCGCGCATTTTTCCGCCGATCGGAAACAGCGTAAGATACGCCATCCGCGCGCGCGCGCGCTTCGGCCAGTAGGTCAGCGCCGGGAACGCGAAAGCAGTGCGCCCGGCCGGCTCGACGTCGAAGCCAAGGGTCACCGAATGGCATTGGCTGACGACCTGACGTGTGAGGCCGAGCGTGTGGCGCAGTCCGATATTCAGTCCGTTCGCGAGCACGACCAGTCGTGCCGAGATTTCATCGCCGTTCGAGAGTTGTATTCTCTGCCGCTCGCCGCTGCTGGTAACGCTGGAGGCCTTGGCGAAAACGGTTTCCACACCGGGCGGGATTTGGGCACGAACGGTGTTGACGAGCGTGTCGTACATGATGCCGTGCTGGTCGCTCGGCTTCTTGGCCACAACGTAGCCGAAACGGGCTTCCCACACTTCGCCGTCGAGCGTGGTCGCCCGCAAGGTCGGCTCGGCAAGACCGGTTTTGCGCAACAGGTCGAGCTGCTCGCCGCCGATTTTCTCGCAGCGCAGTTCGGGCGGGTAGACCGGGTGCGGATCGATCAGGACAGCCGGGATCCCGGCGCGTCCCAGCATCGCCGCCGCCGTTGAGCCGGCGAGACCGCCGCCGATGATGGCGACATCCGTGTACCGCATGTCCGGGCCTCTAATCGATCGGCCTATCTCTGCGCCGCAAGATGCAAACAAAGCTTGAAAGAGATGCCGGGAAGAGCGCCGAAACCCGCACGATTTAACTGAAAAGCAATCTCGAAAGAACACGATCCGCCGCGATCGCACGACGCGGCAGGGCACTCATTCGATGGTTTTGGTAACGATCGATTCACCAAACCTGACCATCGCCCCGTATTGGGACGATCTGGTCCGGCGCGCGTCGTCGAACGTTTTCATGAATCCGGCCGCGCTGACGGCGGCCTGCGAGACGGGTTTCGCCGACATCCGGATGATGCTGGCCTGGGAGAAGGGCGCCGAGCCGCGCAGGCTGGTCGGCGTCTGGGCGCTGCAGGTGCGCAAGGTCGCGCCGTTGTGGCCGGCGCTGCTGGACGCGCTGCCATACAATTACGCCTTCCTGTCCAGTCCCGTGATCGATCCGGCGTTTGTCGAGGCGGTGATCCCGGCGTTTTTCGCGGCGATTGAACAGGATCCGTTGCTGCCGAAGGTGCTTAGCGTAAAGTCCTTCGATGCCGAATGTCCGAGCTACCCCGCTATTCTCAAATTGCTGGCCGGGCGTGGCATCGTGCCGTTGGTGCTTGCCGAACATGCGCGGCCGTTCGTAACACGCGAGTTCGGCATCAAGCGCTCCGGCTCGACGCGCAAGAAGCTGCGGCAGGACTGGAATCGCCTGACCGCGCTCGGTGCGGTCGAAGTGCTCAACGAGCGAACGCCCGAGGCGGCGGCGGAGGCTTTCGAAACCTTTCTCAGGCTGGAAAAAGCCAGCTGGAAGGGCGCTCAGGGGACGGCGCTGACGTCCGATCCGGCGGATGCCGCCTTTGTCAGGAATTTGCTGCAGCGCCTCGCCATCAGACAGAATGCGTCGGTGGCGCTGTTGTGCGTCAACGGCGAGGCTGTTGCAGCCCAGGTGCTGATGTATTGCGGCGCCACGGCCTACACCTGGAAGACGGCTTTCGACGCCAACTATGCCAAATATTCACCCGGCACGCTGCTGATCGATCGCGTGACCGACGAGTTGTTTGCCGGCTCCGATGTCGATGCGATCAACTCCTGTGCGGCGGAAACCAGTTTCATGGCCCAGCTTTGGGCTGGGCGACGCAACATGGTCGACCTGCTGTTCAACATTGGTCCGGCGAAATCTCTGCATTACCGGATGGAAGTCGCGCGGCACCTTGGATACGAACGCTTGCGGGACTTGCGCGATCGGCTGCGGGGCCGGATCGGGGCGTTGGGTCCAAAGAAACCGGGTGCGGCGACGCGCCAAGCTTAATAACACCCGGGTAATATTAATCAATCCATCCTTTATTGACGACTGCGGCGGTGGCTGGGCCGACGCCCGTACCGTCAGGCCACCGGGCGGGGCTTGAACTTGTGTTCGGGGATTCGCGTCTTACTTGGGAAATGCGGGATATTGCTGCGAAACGAATTTTTGAGCGTGCTGAATCCCGTTGCGGCAGAGGCCTTTCTGTTATTGTCGTTTCGCCTTGACTTGGCTTCCCGCCGCTTATAAAAGGCCGCTACTTCACGACAGGCGGTGAGCAACGCCAGCGTCGGAACGGAACACCCATCTGGCTTCTTCGGAACCGGGCGGGCACCAACCTCGACGAATGCCGCTCAAACGCTGTCGATCATATAGCTAGGCAATGCCAGGGCGATATTAGTTCTCTTGAGCTCGTTCTCTTGAGAGTGAACTCGGATGCATGACCTCGAAGACGGGCCGAACAGCGAACGCTGATTGGCTCTGGCTTGCGGTCCTCTGTGGTGTCGAAGCGCTTTCCGCTCAGTGATGAGTGGTTGGCGCGATTTCGTTTTGCGTGGATGTTTTCCGCGCGAGACGGCCGAACGGGACGGCTAGTCCCGAGAAGAATTTGCGAAGCCGTTTTCGGTTTTGCACGAATTAAAGGGTGAAGGCTGACATGCCGACGATCAACCAGCTGATCGCAAATCCGCGCACGGTACAGAAGTCGCGCAAGAAGGTGCCCGCGCTGCAGCAGTCGCCGCAGAAGCGCGGCGTTTGCACGCGCGTCTACACCACGACCCCGAAGAAGCCGAACTCGGCACTTCGTAAGGTCGCCAAGGTGCGCCTGACCAACGGCTTCGAAGTGATCGGCTACATCCCGGGTGAAGGCCATAACCTTCAGGAGCACTCGGTGGTCATGATCCGCGGCGGCCGCGTCAAGGATTTGCCCGGCGTGCGTTACCACATTCTCCGCGGCGTCCTCGATACCCAGGGCGTCAAGAACCGTAAGCAGCGCCGTTCGAAGTACGGCGCGAAGCGTCCGAAGTAATCGGGAACAGACCAGATGTCTCGTCGCCATTCTGCTGAAAAGCGTGAAGTGAACCCGGACCCGAAGTTCGGGAACATCATCATCACGAAGTTCATGAACTCGATCATGTATGACGGCAAGAAGTCTGCCGCCGAAGGCATCGTTTATGGCGCGCTCGCCATGATCGAGGCCAAGACCAAGCAGGGCCCGCTGCCGGTGTTCGAGCAGGCGCTGGAAAACGTGATGCCGACCATCGAAGTGCGTTCGCGCCGCGTCGGTGGCGCCACCTACCAGGTGCCGGTCGAAGTTCGCTCCGTGCGCCGTCAGGCGCTGGGCATTCGCTGGATCATTACGGCTGCGCGCGAGCGCAACGAGAAGACCATGACCGAGCGCCTCTCGGCGGAGTTGCTCGACGCGTCGAACAACCGCGGGAACGCCGTCAAGAAGCGTGAAGACGTGCACCGGATGGCGGAAGCCAACCGCGCCTTCTCGCACTATCGCTGGTAACGGCGAAACACGGATTCTGAGGAACAGCCCATGCCCCGCGTTCATGCCATAGAGAACTACCGCAATTTCGGTATCATGGCGCATATCGATGCCGGCAAGACCACGACCACCGAGCGCATCCTGTATTACACCGGCAAGAGCCACAAGATCGGCGAAGTGCACGAAGGTGCCGCGACGATGGACTGGATGGAGCAGGAGCAGGAGCGCGGCATCACCATCACGTCGGCCGCGACCACCGCGTTCTGGAGCGGCAAGCGCCTCAACATCATCGACACCCCCGGCCACGTCGACTTCACCATCGAAGTCGAGCGTTCGCTGCGCGTGCTCGACGGCGCCGTGTGCGTGCTCGATTCCAACCAGGGCGTTGAGCCGCAGACCGAAACCGTCTGGCGTCAGGGCGACAAGTACCGCGTTCCGCGCATCGTCTTCGCCAACAAGATGGATAAGACCGGCGCCGACTTCTACAAGTGCATGCAGGATATCGTCGATCGCCTCGGCGCCAAGCCGATTGCGATCCAGCTTCCGATCGGCTCCGAGAACAACTTCAAGGGCCTGGTCGATCTCGTCCGCATGAAGGGCGTGGTCTGGGAAGAAGAGAAGCTCGACGCCAAGTTCGTCGACATCGATATTCCCGAGGACATGGTCGAGAAGGCCAAGGAATATCGCGAGAAGCTGCTGGAAGCCGCCGTCGAGCTCGACGACGAGGTTCTTGCCGCCTACCTCGACGGCAAGGAGCCGGATGAGGCGACCTTGAAGCGCATGATTCGCAAGGCCGTGCTGACCGGCGCGTTCTTCCCGGTGCTGTGCGGCTCGGCGTTCAAGAACAAGGGCGTGCAGCCTTTGCTGGACGCGGTCGTGGACTACCTGCCGTCGCCGGTCGACGTGCCCGCCATCAAGGGCCTCGATGAAGACGGCAACGAAGTCGTTCGCCTGCCGAACGACAGCGAGCCGCTGGCTCTGCTCGCGTTCAAGATCATGGACGACCCGTTCGTCGGCACCATCACGTTCTGCCGCATCTATTCCGGCACGCTGTTGTCGGGTACCGGCGTCATCAATTCGACGCGCGACCGCAAGGAGCGTATCGGCCGCATGCTTTTGATGCATGCCAACAACCGCGAAGACATCAAGGAAGCCTATGCCGGCGACATCGTTGCACTGGCAGGCCTGAAGGAAGCGCGCACCGGTGACACGCTGTGCGATCCCAACAAGCCGGTGATCCTCGAAAAGATGGAATTCCCGGAGCCGGTGATCGAAATCGCGATCGAGCCGAAGTCGAAGGCCGACCAGGAAAAGCTCGGCGTGGCACTCGCGAAGCTCGCTGCGGAAGATCCGTCGTTCCGGGTATCGACCGATGTGGAATCGGGCCAGACCATCTTGAAGGGCATGGGCGAGCTCCATCTCGACATCAAGGTCGACATCCTGCGCCGTACCTACAAGGTCGATGCCAATATCGGCGCGCCGCAGGTGGCGTTCCGTGAGCGCGTCACCAAGCGCGCCGAGGTCAAGTACACCCACAAGAAGCAGACCGGCGGTACCGGTCAGTTCGCCGAAGTGTCGATCATCGTTGAGCCGAACGAGCCCGGCAAGGGCTACGAGTTCGAGTCCAAGGTCGTCGGCGGCGCGGTGCCGAAGGAATACATCCCCGGCGTCGAAAAGGGCCTCAACAGCGTCATGGGCTCCGGCGTCGTCGCCGGCTTCCCGGTGGTGGACGTCAAGGTCCAGCTGGTCGACGGCAAGTATCACGACGTCGACTTGTCGGCGCTGGCCTTCGAAATCGCATCGCGCGCGGCGTTCCGCGAAGCGCTGACGAAGGGCAAGTCTGTTCTGCTCGAGCCGATCATGAAGGTCGAGGTCGTGACGCCGGAAGACTATACCGGATCCGTCATCGGCGACCTGAATTCGCGGCGCGGCCAGATCCAGGGTCAAGACATGCGCGGCAACGCCAACGTCATCAACGCGATGGTGCCGCTCATGAACATGTTCGGGTACGTGAACAACCTGCGCTCGATGAGCCAGGGACGCGCGACCTTCACCATGCAATTCGACCACTACGCTGAAGCGCCGGCGAACGTGTCGGCAGAAGTACAAAAGAAGTTTGCCTGATTGTCGTTGACGGCAGTTAACGATTGAACGGAGAGTCAAATGGCCAAAGCTAAGTTTGAACGTAATAAACCGCACTGCAACATCGGAACCATCGGTCACGTCGACCATGGCAAGACATCGCTGACCGCAGCGATTACCAAGGTGCTGGCCGAGACCGGCGGTGCGACGTTCACGGCGTACGACCAGATCGACAAGGCGCCGGAAGAAAAGGCGCGCGGCATCACGATCTCGACCGCCCACGTCGAATACGAAACCGCGAACCGGCACTACGCCCACGTCGATTGCCCGGGCCACGCCGACTACGTCAAGAACATGATCACCGGTGCGGCGCAGATGGACGGCGCGATCCTGGTGGTGTCGGCCGCCGACGGCCCGATGCCGCAGACCCGCGAGCACATCCTGCTCGCCCGTCAGGTCGGCGTTCCCGCTCTCGTCGTGTTCCTGAACAAGTGCGACATGGTCGACGATCCGGAACTGCTCGAACTGGTCGAGATGGAAGTTCGCGAACTGCTGTCGAAGTACGAATTCCCCGGCGATGACATTCCGATCATCAAGGGTTCGGCGATGTGCGCGCTCGAAGGCAAGGATCCGAAGCTTGGCCACGACGCCGTCCTGGAGCTGATGAAGGCGGTCGACGCCTACATTCCGCAGCCGGAGCGTCCGATCGACCAGCCGTTCCTGATGCCGGTGGAAGACGTGTTCTCGATCTCCGGCCGCGGTACGGTCGTGACCGGTCGTGTCGAGCGCGGCATCGTCAAGGTCGGCGAGGAAATCGAAATCGTCGGTCTGCGCGCTACGCAGAAGACCATCGTGACCGGCGTCGAGATGTTCCGCAAGCTCTTGGATCAGGGCCAGGCCGGCGACAACATCGGTGCGCTGCTGCGCGGTACCAAGCGTGAGGAAGTCGAGCGCGGCCAGGTGCTGTGCAAGCCGGGTTCGGTCAAGCCGCACACCAAGTTCAAGGCCGAGGCTTACATCCTGACCAAGGAAGAGGGCGGTCGTCACACCCCGTTCTTCACCAACTACCGGCCGCAGTTCTACTTCCGCACCACCGACGTGACCGGCGTCGTGCATCTGCCCGAAGGCACCGAAATGGTGATGCCGGGCGACAACATCGCGATGGAAGTGCACCTGATCGTGCCGATCGCGATGGAAGAAAAGCTGCGTTTCGCGATCCGTGAAGGTGGCCGCACCGTCGGCGCCGGCGTCGTCGCAAGCATCATCGAGTAATAAGCGAATAGGGAACGGTGAGTGGCGAATAGGAATTTCTATTCGCTACTCGCTACTCGCCACCCACGAAAGAAAGCACGGCAATGAACGGCCAAAATATTCGCATCCGGCTCAAGGCGTTCGACCATCGAATACTCGATACGTCGACCCGCGAGATCGTGAACACGGCGAAACGTACCGGTGCCCAGGTTCGCGGACCCATTCCGCTGCCGACCCGCATCGAGAAGTTCACCGTCAACCGTTCGCCGCACGTCGACAAGAAGAGCCGCGAGCAATTCGAGATGCGCACTCACAAGCGCCTTCTCGATATTGTCGACCCGACCCCGCAGACCGTCGATGCTTTGATGAAGCTCGATTTGGCCGCAGGTGTCGACGTCGAGATCAAGCTCTAAGATTTTTTGGATCGTCCGAATCTAGCGGACAGAAAGAACAGGAAGCACGCCGATGCGCTCCGGAGTGATCGCACAAAAGGTCGGGATGACGCGGGTCTTTACGGAGACCGGTGAACATATCCCTGTGACCGTGCTGAAGCTGGGCAATTGCCAGGTGCTGGGACATCGCACGACCGAGAAGAACGGTTACGTCGCGCTGCAACTCGGTTCCGGCGCCCGCAAGACCGTCTATCTGCCGAAGGCAGAGCGCGGCCAGTTTGCGGTGTCGAAGGTCGAGCCCAAGCGGAAGGTTACCGAGTTTCGCGTGTCGGAAGACGCGCTGATCCCGGTGGGCGCCGAAATTCAGGCGGACCATTTCGTGGTCGGCCAGTTCGTCGACGTCACCGGCACCTCGGTCGGTAAGGGTTTTGCCGGCGGCATGAAGCGCTGGAATTTCGGCGGTCTGCGCGCCACCCACGGCGTCTCGGTTTCGCATCGTTCGATCGGTTCGACCGGCGGACGTCAGGATCCCGGCAAGACCTTCAAGAACAAGAAGATGCCCGGTCACATGGGTGTCGATCGGATCACCACGCTCAATCTGCGTGTGGTGCAGACCGACGTCGAGCGCGGTCTGATCCTGGTCGAAGGCGCCGTTCCCGGCTCCAAGGGCGGATGGATTTCGGTGCGCGACGCCGTCAAGAAGCCGCTGCCGAAGGAAGCTCCGAAGCCCGGCAAGTTCAAGGTCGCTGGCGGCGAGCAGGCAGCGCAAGCGCCGGCCGAGCAGGAGGGTGCGTGAGATGGAACTGAAAGTCACGACCCTTGAAGGTAAGGAAGCTGGCTCGGTCCAGCTTTCTGACGAGATCTTCGGCCTGGAGCCGCGCAAGGATATCATCCAGCGCTGCGTCAACTGGCAGCTCGCCAAGCGTCAGGCCGGCACCCACAAGGCGCAGGGTCGCGCCGATGTGTGGCGTACCGGCAAGAAGATGTACAAGCAGAAGGGCACCGGCGGTGCTCGTCACGGTTCGGCCCGCGTGCCGCAGTTCCGTGGCGGTGGCCGTGCATTCGGTCCCGTCGTGCGCTCGCACGCCTTTGCTTTGCCGAAGAAGGTCCGGGCGCTGGCGCTTCGCCATGCCCTGTCCGCCAAGGCCAAGGACGGCGGCCTGATCGTCATTGAATCGGCGACGCTCGAGGCGGCGAAGACCAAGGCGCTGATCGGACATTTCTCGGGTCTCGGCCTGACCAATGCGCTGATCATCGACGGCGCCGAGCTGCACAACGGGTTTGCCGTTGCGGCCCGCAACATTCCGAACATCGACGTGCTGCCGATCCAGGGCATCAACGTCTATGACATTCTGCGTCGCCATAAACTGGTGCTGACCAAGTCGGCGGTGGATGCGTTGGAGGCGCGCTTCAAATGAAGAATATCGATCCGCGCCATTACGACATCATCGTCGCCCCGGTCGTGACCGAAAAGGCGACGGTAGCGTCCGAGCACAACAAGGTCGTGTTCAAGGTCGCCGGCAAGGCGACCAAGCCGCAAATCAAGGAAGCCGTCGAAAAGCTGTTCGACGTCAAGGTGAAGAGCGTGAACACGCTGGTGCGCAAGGGCAAGACCAAGGTGTTCCGCGGCAATTTCGGTTCGCAGTCGGACGTGAAGCGGGCGATCGTGACCCTCGAAGAGGGCCACCGCATCGACGTCACGACCGGACTATAAGGCGTTACAGCGATGGCATTGAAAACATACAATCCGACGACGCCGGGCCAGCGCCAGCTGGTGATGGTCGATCGTTCGGCGCTCTACAAGGGCAAGCCCGTCAAGGCGTTGACCGAGGGCAAGATCAGCAATGGCGGCCGGAACAATACCGGACGCATCACGGTTCGCTTCCGCGGCGGTGGCCACAAGAAGTCCTACCGTCTGGTCGATTTCAAGCGCAACAAGGTCGACGTTCCCGCGACCGTGGAGCGGCTGGAATATGATCCGAACCGCACCGCGTTCCTGGCGCTGATCAAGTATACGGACGGCGAGCAGGCCTATATCCTGGCGCCGCAGCGGCTGGCCGCGGGCGATGTCGTGGTTGCCGGCAACTATGTCGACGTCAAGCCCGGCAACGTGATGCCGCTCGGCAACATGCCGGTCGGCACCATCATCCATAATATCGAGATGAAGATCGGCAAGGGTGGCCAGATCGCGCGTTCCGCCGGCACCTACGCGCAGATCGTCGGCCGCGACCAGGACTACGTCATTCTGCGCCTGAACTCGGGCGAGCAGCGCCTGGTGCACGGCCGTTGCCGCGGCACCATCGGCGCCGTCTCCAACCCCGATCACATGAATATCTCGATCGGCAAGGCCGGCCGTACCCGCTGGCTGGGCTGGCGTC